>NZ_JOAI01000054.1 GCF_000717715.1 Streptomyces sp. NRRL B-24484
CCTGCACAGCCCCGAGTCCGCGATCACCTCCGCGATCGTCTTCAACGCCCTGGTCATCGTCGGCCTGATCCCGCTCGCCCTGCGCGGCGTCAAGTACCGGCCGTCGAACGCGAGCTCGTTGCTGGCCCGGAACCTCGGGCTCTACGGCGTGGGCGGCCTGGTCGTCCCGTTCATCGGAATCAAGGCGATCGACCTGGTCGTCCGGTTCGTCCCCGGCCTGAGCTGAGAGGTCACGCCAACCGAGCAGCTCGACCGGCTGATCGGCAGGTACACCGAGGGCCGCTCGCTCGGCTTCCTCGGCCAGGCCGGCGTCAACGTCGTCCTGCTCAACAGGGCCCTGAGCGGCCTCGGGTGACGACAGCCCGGCGGCGGCGCCGGGCGGCCCGGACGGGGAGTAGCGTTCACGCTCCTTCATTGCAACGCTTGTCGGGCGTGACGTTGCGTTAGATCTTCGACTTTTGCAACGATTTATCGGTGTTGACCTGCTGATATAGGTATTTGATGCAACGACTTGGTTGCCGTGACTTGGAATGCAACGTAGCGTTTCCGATGTCAGAAACCATCAGGGCCAGTCGAGGAGAGCACGATGCACACGTTCAACACCCCCGCCCCGGTCGCCGTCGTCCTGGACGTCCCCGCGGGCCGCGTCCGGGTCGCCGCCGCCGACCGCACGGACACCGTCGTCGAGGTGCTGCCCGCGGACGCCTCGAAGGGCCGCGACGTGAAGGCGGCCGAGCTGATCGAGGTCTCCCACCGCGACGGAGTGCTGCGGATCGAGGCGCCCGCGGCGAAGAACCGGATCCTGGGCACCTCCGGCTCCGTCGAGGTGACCGTCCACCTGCCCGCCGGCTCCCGGGTCGACGCGAAGGGCGCCGCCGCCGACTTCCGCAGCACCGGGCGGCTCGGCGAGGTCACCGTCGAGATCGCCCAGGGCCCGGTCGAACTCGACGAGGCGTCGGCGGCCCGCCTCACCCTCCAGTCCGGCGACGTCACGGTCGGCCGCCTCACCGGCCCCGCCGAGATCAGCACCCAGCAGGGCGACCTCCGCATCGCCGAGGCCGTCCGCGGAGCCCTCGCGCTGCGCACCGGGTCCGGCCGGATCGAGGTCGGCGTCGCCCGCGGGGTCTCCGCCTCGCTGGACGCCGGCACCGCCTTCGGCCGGATCACCAACGCCCTGAAGAACACCGACGGCGCCGGCGCCGCCGTCACCGTCCGCGCCACCACCACGCACGGCGACATCACCGCCCGCAGCCTCTGAACACCGCCGACCGGCCGGCCGGACCGCGGGAGGTGCACGGCACCTCCCGCGGCGCGGCGGGCGAATCCGTACGAAGCCGTACCCCAGACGTTCCGTCACGAGACGAGGAGACGACCATGAGTGAATCCCTGCGCACCGCCGAGAACCCGGCCGGGCAGGACCGTCCGGATCTGCAGCAGGCCGTCCAGGACTTCGTCGACGCCGGGTTCGCCGGGGTGCAGATGCGGGTGCACGACGAGCGGGGCGCGTGGTCCGGCACCGCCGGGGTGCGCAAGCTCGGGGAGGCGGAACCGCCACCGGTGGACGGGCGGTTCTGGGTCGGCAGCACCACCAAGACCTTCGTCGCGACCCTGGTGCTCCAGCTGGTCGCGGACCGGTCGCTCGGGCTGGACGACCCGGTGGCCGACCACCTGCCCGACCTCGGACTGGACGGCCGGATCACCGTGCGGATGCTGCTCCGGCACACCAGCGGGCTGGCCGGGTACACCGGCGACCTCGGCCCCGACGGGACCTTCGTGCCGGGCCTCCCCGCGGTGGGCAAGCCGTGGGTGGACAACCGGTTCCGCACCTACCGGCCGGAGGAACTCGTCCGGTTCGCCCTGGCGAAGCCGGCGCGGTTCGAGCCCGGGACGGACCAGAGCTACTCCAACACCAACTACACCCTGGCCGTGCTGCTGATCGAGGAGGTCGCCGGGCGCCCGTACGCCGAGCAGATGCGGCTGCGGATCCTCGGGCCGCTCGGGCTGACCGACACCGCGGTGCCCGGCGACTCGCCGGACCTGCCCGTGCCGCACGCCCACGGCTACTACCGCTACCAGGACGGCGACCAGTGGAAGGTCGTCGACGTCACCCGCCAGAACCTCAGCCTGCTGACCGGCGCCGGCGACATGATCTCCAGTACGCGGGACCTCCACGCGTTCGTCTCCGCGCTGCTGCGCGGCGAGCTTCTGCCCGCCCCGCTGCTGGCGGAGATGCGCACACCGCACGGCGTGCTCGGCTACGGCCTCGGGCTGTTCGTGCAGGACCTCGGCCCGGACGGCGGTACCGTCGTCCACCACAACGGCGGGGCCCCCGGGGGATACGGCGCGCTGATGATCGCCAGCCCCGACGGCAGCAGGACCCTCACCGCCGGACTGACCACCGGCGACGCCGCCGTCGACCCGGCACAGGCGTTCCCGGCGGCGCTGGACAGGCTCATCAGGACGGTGTTCGGCAGTGGGCGGGCCGCGCCGGATCCGCTCCACCCCTGAAAGAGTGTAAATATGTAAATAACTGGCTTGAGGCGGCTGGCCGACTCCCGGCCCCGGGAGGGTGACCGTCCGCTCGACGCCGCCCGTCGCCGTCGGTGACCGTCCCCCGCGACGAGGCGCCGATCGGGGTGCGGCGGGCGGGCCGGGGGCGACGGTGCGGGGCGGCTTCCCGGGTATGGGGGAGGGGGTCACTTACGCTGGCCTGGTCCTCCGCCGGTCCGGTCCGGTGCCCTTGTGCTGACGGGAGTGCAACGGTGGTCTCTGTTCCGTCGGGCCAGGGCGCGGCACCGTCCAGACGGGTGCGGTTCCGCGCCTGGATGCTCGAGGGCATGGCGGACACCGCCAAGCAGCACCCCGGCCCGCACGCGGAACTCCCCGAGGGACACGGCCAGCGCTGGTGGCGCGTCATGTGCCTGACGGGCCTGGACTACTTCTCGACCCTCGGCTACCAGCCCGGCATCGCGGCCCTCGCGGCCGGCGTGGTCTCCCCGCTGGCGACCATCGTGCTCGTCCTCGTCACCCTGTGCGGTGCACTGCCGGTGTACCGCCGGGTGGCGAAGGAGAGCCCGCACGGCGAGGGCTCGATCGCCATGCTGGAACGGCTGCTGAGCTTCTGGCAGGGCAAGCTGTTCGTGCTGGCGCTGCTGGGCTTCGCCGCCACCGACTTCCTCATCACGATCACGCTCTCCGCCGCCGACGCGACCGCCCACATGGTCGAGAACCCGCACCTGACCAGCAGTCTGCAGGGCCGCGAGGTGCTGATCACGCTGCTGCTGATCGCCCTGCTCGGCGCCGTCTTCCTCAAGGGGTTCGGCGAGGCCATCGGCGTCGCGGTGGTCCTGGTCGCCGTCTACCTGGCGCTGAACGTGGTGGTGGTGGCGACCGGCCTGGTGAAGGTGCTCGCCGACCCCGACCTGATCACCGACTGGACGCACGCGCTGACCGCCGAGCACGGCAACGTGGTCGCGATGATCGGCGTCTCGCTGATCGTCTTCCCGAAGCTCGCGCTCGGCCTCTCCGGCTTCGAGAAAGCTGCTCACCACCGCCGCCGTGATCATGAGCGTCTTCCTGATCACCAGTAGCTTCATCACCACCCTGCTGATCCCCGCCCCCGCCTTCCAGCCGGGCGGGGCAGCCAACGGCCGGGCCCTCGCCTACCTCGCCCACGAGTACCTCGGCACCGCCTTCGGCACCGTCTACGACATCTCCACCATCGCCATCCTCTGGTTCGCCGGCGCCTCGGCGATGGCCGGCATGCTCAACCTGATGCCGCGCTACCTGCCGCGCTACGGCATGGCCCCGCACTGGGCGCGGGCCGTCCGCCCGACCGTCCTGGTGCTGACCGCGGTCGCCTTCCTGGTCACCTGGATCTTCGACGCGAGCGTCGACAAGCAGGGCGGCGCGTACGCGACCGGCGTCCTCGTGCTGATCAGCTCGGCCGCCGTGGCCGTCACCATCGCAGCCCGCCGGGCCGGCCAGCACCGCTGGACGATCGGCTTCGCGGTGATCGCCGCGGTCTTCCTCTACACCACGGGCGCGAACATCGCCGAACGGCCCGACGGCGTGAAGATCGGTGCCTGCTTCATCGCGGCGATCGTGCTGATCTCGCTCGCCTCCCGGCTCGCCCGCGCCTTCGAACTGCGGGTCACCGACGTCGTGTTCGACACCCTGGCCGACCGGTTCGTCCGCGATGCCACGCACCGGGAGATCCGGCTGATCGCCAACGAGCCGCACCGCCGCGACCTCGCCGAGTACCGCGACAAGCTGCACCAGATCCGCACGGACAACGCCATCCCCACCGAGGACGGCCTGGTCTTCGTCGAGGTGACCGTCCGGGACCCGTCCGACTTCGAGGCCGAACTGCGGGTGCACGGCGCGGTGCTGCACGACCGCTTCCGGGTGCTCACCCTGGAGCACTCCAGCGTCCCCAACGCGCTGGCCGCGCTGCTGCTGCACGTCCGCGACTCGACCGGGCAGCAGCCGCACATCTACTTCGAGTGGACCGAGGGCAACCCGTTCGCCCAGTTCCTGCGGTTCTTCCTGTTCGGCCAGGGCGAGGTCGCCCCGCCTGCTCGCCGGCCGCGGGTCAGGCCGCGGCGGCCCGGGCCGGCACGGGACCGGACATCCGGCGCGGCAGGCGTACGGCGAGGACCGGGCAGCGCGCCCGGGCCCGGCAGAGCGCGGCCGGCGAGGCGTGCAGCAGCCGGGCGAGGCGGCTCCCGCCCTCGCCGACCACGATCAGGTCACCCGGCGCGGCGGCCGCGACCAGCGCCGCACCGAGCCCGCCCCGGACCACGGCAGGACGGATCACCAGACCGGCCGGGTACCCGCCGGTGACCCGGGCGAAGGACTCGTCCACGCGCCGCCGCGCCGACCGCTCCGCGCCCGACCGGGGACGCCGCGCCGGCCCGACCCAGGTGGAGACCGCCACCAGGACGGCCTCCCGCCGGCCCGCCTCCCGGACGGCCCGCTCCAGCGCGGCGAGGCTCTCCGGCGATCCGTCCAGGCCCACCACCACCCGTACTGCTCCGGCCATGACCGATGCGCCTCCTTCGACAGCCCCCGCACCTCCAATGGGACGCCCCCGGCGGGCCGCGACGCCCGCGGTTGACGCGATCCTGACGGCCGCGGCCCGATCCCTGACGGGATCTCGACGCCCGGCGCGGCCAGCCGGGAGCAGGGCGTCGGAGTGCGCCCGCGCGGACCGGTGCGGGGACGGCGGATCGATGGGCATGTATTCGGAGGTGCGGACCCCGGCGGCCCGCTCGTCACGCCCCCTGCGTGTGCCGTTCGGTCCGTCCCGTCCTCACCGTGCCCCGTCCGCAGCTCCGGCACGACCCGACACGCTCCACCTGGCCGCCGCCCCGTGGCCCGGGCCGTCCGACCGGACTCCTCCCACGTGGGCCGCTCCGGCACGGCGTCCGCCGACCGGGAGCGGCAGCCTGCCGCCGTGACCCCGACGCGCCGTCCCGCGGTCTCGCGCGGACGGCCCGTCAGTACCCGCTGTGTCTGCAAGAATCGATCCTCCGGTGGCGAAGGGTGAGGAGACCCGGTGGGCGAGGACGCGATGAGGGCGCGGATCCCGCAGTTGAGGCTGGACGAGCTGCTGGAGGAACTGCAGGCCCGGATCGACGCCGCCCGCGGCACCCGGGACCGCGTGCACAGCCTGCTGGAGGCGGTGCTCTCCGTCGGCCGCGAACTCGACCTCACCCACGTGCTGCGGCGGATCGTCGAGGCGGCCGCCGTCCTCGTCGACGCCAAGTACGCGGCCCTGGGGGTGATCGGCCCGGACGGCGAGACGCTCTCGCAGTTCCTCACCGTCGGGCTCGGCGCGGAGGACATCGCCCACATCGGCCCGTACCCGACCGGCAAGGGCATCCTCGGCGAGCTGATCCGCCGGCCCGAGGCGCTCCGGCTGCAGGACCTCGCCGCCCACCCCGCCTCGCACGGCTGCCCCGCGCACCACCCCGTGATGCGGACCTTCCTCGGCGTGCCCGTCCGGGTCCGCGACGAGGTCTTCGGCAACCTCTACCTCACCGACAAGCGCAACGGCGAGGGCTTCGACGCCGACGACGAGTCCGTCATCTCCACCCTGGCCGTGGCCGCCGGGGTCGCGATCGACAACGCCCGGCTCTACGAGGAGGCGCAGCGCCAGCAGCGCTGGCTGGCGGTGAGCGCCGAGATCACCCGCAGTCTGCTCTCCGGTACCTCCCGCGCGCACGTCGTCGAGCTGATCGCCCAGCGGGCGATGGCCATCACCGGCGCCGAACTCGCCGACATGTCCGCCCCGACCGGGGACGGCCAGGCGCTGCGCGTCGAACTCGCCCTCGGCGGTGACACCGCGGCCCGGCTGGGCCGGCTGCTGCCGCTGGACGGTTCGCTGCCCGGCCGGGCGGTCACCGTCGGCCACCCGGTGAGCACGACGGCTCTGGCGGGTGAGCAGCGGACCGACGGCGGGCAGGCGGGCGGACCGGCGGGCGGCCCGACCGGGTACCGCGGCCTCGGGCCGGCCGTGGCCGTGCCGATCGGCCGTCAGGAGGGCGACATCCAGGGCGTGCTGCTGCTCGCCCGGCGGACGGGCGAGGCCGCCTTCACCGACCGTGAGACGGGCCCGCTCTCCGGCTTCGCCGACCAGGCGGCACTCGCCCTGGAGCTGGCCGAACGCCGCCGCGACGCCGAGCAGTTGGCGATGCTGGAGGACCGCGACCGGATCGCCCGCGACCTGCACGACCTGGCCATCCAGCGGCTGTTCGCGACCGGTATGACGCTGCAGAGCGCTGCCCGGGTGATCGAGCACACCGGCGCCTCCGACCGGGTGCTGCGGGCGGTCGCCGACCTCGACGAGACCATCAAGATCATCAGGTCGACCATCTTCGGGCTGCGTGCCCGCGAGGACTCCCGACAGGGGCTGCGGTCGCGGGTGGTCGCCGCGGTGGGGGAGGCCCAGTCGGCCCTCGGCTTCGCCCCGCGGCTCAGCATGGAGGGCCTGCTCGACACCGACGTGCCGCTGCGGCTCGCGGACGAGGTGGTGGCCGTGCTCGGCGAGGCGCTCAGCAACGCGGCCCGGCACGCCGGGGCGGGCCGGGTCGAGGTGGTGCTGCAGGCGACCGGCAAGCAGGTCGTGCTCACCGTGCAGGACGACGGCGTGGGCATTCCCGAGCAGGGCCGGCGCAGCGGACTGCGGAACCTCGCGGAGCGGGCCCGGGGCGTGGGCGGCGCCTTCGACCTGTCCGCCCCGCAGGACGGCGGCACGCGTCTGGTGTGGTCGGCGCCGCTCGTCCTGGGCTGACCCCGCGCCCGTCTACGGGGTGAGGCCGAACTCGCAGCGCAGCGCCCGGTCGGCGCCCAGCAGCCGGATCACCCGGGACGGCTGGCGGGGGATGCCCTGCAGTACCACCGAGGCGTCCGCGGCGCAGCGGCCGTTCAGCCGCAGGAAGAGTTCGACGCCGGAGCTGTCGCAGAAGGTCACCGCCGCCAGGTCGAGCACCAGCTCGCCGCCGCCCCGCTCCAACAGCGGCAGCAGCCTGGGTTCCAGGCGGCCGGCCGAGTGCAGGTCGAGCTCGCCGCGCAGGGCCACCACGGTGCGGCGGCCGGGGGACTGGCGGCGGACCGAGGCGATCGCGGCCTCGGTGTGCGGAGCGGGAGCGGGCAAGGAGGCCTCCAGTGCGGTGCGGAGCGTACGGTGCCCTGCCGCCGTCGGGGGTCCTCGCAAACCCTTCCGGCAGCAGGGCGGCTGACACTCCATCAGATCCGTGCCCGCCGGGGGAGGGCCGAAGGTCCCGGATGACGGCGGCCGGCCGCCGTCGTCCGGCACGGGTCAGCCGCCGGTCGAGCCCGCGGCGGCGGAAGAACGGCGGCAACCTTCCGCCGGGCGGCGGCAACCGGGAGGCAGACACACCTCCTCACCTTCGGAGACAGCCATGTCCGACTCCCCGCACCGCCGTCCCGCCGGCCGCCGCAGGCTCGCCCTCGCCGGGGCCGGCGTGGCGGCCGTCCTCGCGCTGGGGGCCGTGCCGTTCGCCCTGAGCGCCGGGGCGTCCACCGGCAGCACGCCCGCCGCGGCGGCCGCCGACCTCGGCCACGCCGTGCTGCCCGCACAGGACGGCTGGGCGGCCGAGGGCGCCGGCACCACCGGCGGCCGGGCGGCCGACGCCGCGCACACCTTCACCGTCGCCACCCGCGCCGAGCTGGCGAAGGCGCTGGCCGCCGGACCCGCGGGCGCGCCCCGGATCGTCCGGGTGAAGGGCGTGATCGACGCCAACGCCGACGACGCCGGCAGGGCGCTCGGCTGCGCCGACTACGCGGCCGGCACGGGCTATTCGGAGGCCGCGTACGCCAAGGCCTACGATCCCGCGGTCTGGGGCCGGACGAGGCTGCCCTCCGGCGGTCAGGAGGACGCCCGCCGGGCCGCGCAGGCCAGGCAGGCCGCCCGGGTCGTCCTCACCGTCCCCTCGCACACCACGATCGTCGGCGTGCCGGGCACCGGCGCCGGGATCACCGGCGGCAACCTGACGGTGAAGAACGCCCAGGACGTGATCGTCCGCAACCTCGCCCTCACCGACGTCCGCGACTGCTTCCCGCAGTGGGACCCGACAGACGGCCCGACCGGCAACTGGAACTCGGCCTACGACGCCGTCTCGCTGCGCGGTGCCACGCACGTCTGGATCGACCACGACACCTTCTCCGACGCGCCGCACCTCGACGCGGCCGATCCGACCCGGTTCGGCCGCGAGTACCAGGTCCACGACGGCGCGCTGGACATCACCAACGGCTCGGACCTGGTCACCGCCTCCTACAACCGCTTCGGCGACCACGACAAGACGATGCTGATCGGCAGCAGCGACAAGGACACCGGACTGCGGGTCACCCTGCACCACAACGTCTTCCAGGGCGTCGTGCAGCGCGCCCCGCTCGCCCGGGTCGGGCAGATCCACCTCTACGACAACTACTACGACACCGCGCCGCGCGACGGCTACGCGCACAGCTACAGCGTCAACTCCCGGGCCGGTGCGCAGATCGTGGCGCAGAACAACCACTGGCGGCTGTCGGCCGACCGGAAGGCCTCCCAGCTGCTCAGCGGCGACGGCACCGGAGCGTTCGCGGGCAGCGGCAACCTGGTCGACGGCACGGCGGTCGACCTGGTCGCCGCGTACAACGCCGTCAACACCAAGAAGATCAGGCCGACCGTCTCCTGGCGGCCCGTCCTCTCCGCCGGGCTGGAGCCCGCCGCCGCGCTGCCGGACCGGCTGCCGCAGCAGGCCGGTGCCGGCGTGCTCACCGAGAACGGCTCCGCCGCCCCGGCCACCGGCCGCGTCGTGACGGTCGCCGCGGACGGTTCCGCCGCGCACCGCACGGTGCAGTCCGCGGTCGACGCCGCCGGCCCCGGGGACACCGTGCTGATCGCCCGCGGCACCTACCGCGGGACGGTGAACGTCCCGGCCGCCAAGAAGGGCCTGACGCTGAAGGGCGCCACCGGCAACGCCGAGGACGTCGTCCTCGCGTACGACAACGCGGCCGGCAGCCCGAAGCCCGGCGGCGGCACCTACGGCACCGAGGGCAGCGCCACCCTCACCGTCTCCGCCGACGGCACCACCGTCACCGGCCTCACCGTGCAGAACACCTTCGAGCGGTCCGCCCACCCCGGCACCACGGCCACCCAGGCCGTCGCCCTCGCCGCCCGCGGCGACCGCCAGCAGTACCTGAACTCCCGCTTCATCGGCCACCAGGACACCGTGCTCAACTGGGCGCCCACCGCCACCGGCCAGTACCGGCAGTACTTCCGTCACTGCTTCGTCGCCGGCGACGTGGACTTCCTGTTCGGCAACGCGACCGCCGTCTACGACCACGTGAACATCACCCTGCGGGACCGCGGCGCGGCCGCCGGCGGCAGCAACGGCTACCTCGCCGCGCCCAACACCGACGCCGCGAAGCCGTACGGGATCCTCGTCACCGACAGCACGATCAGCAGCACCGCCGCGCCCGGCACCTTCCACCTCGGCAGGCCCTGGCGCACCGGGCCGACCGCGGTCGGGCAGTTCGTCGTCCGCAACACCGTGCTGCCCGCGGCGGTGAAGAGCGCGCCGTGGACGGACATGCACGGGTACTCCTGGCGGTCCGCCCGCTTCGCCGAGTACGCCAACTCCGGCCCCGGGGCCGGGGTCGCCGCCGACCGTCCGCAGCTGACCGCCGCGCAGGCCGCCACCCGCACGGCCCGCGCCTACCTGGCCGGCACCGACGGCTGGAACCCGGTCGGCTGACCCGCGGTTCAGGCCCGGACATCGTCCGGAAGAAAGTCCGCCGCCCGCGGCAACCTCCCGGCGGGCGGCGGCAACAGGGAGTCGGACAGCAGGGCGACGGACCGTCGGCCCGCTGTCGGGACGGCCCCCGTGACGCGGGGCCGTCCCCTCCCCGTACCGGTAGTCGCCAAGGAGTCATGACACGTGAGCAAGCGAGCGATACGCCCCAAGCGCGGCAGGATCGCGGCCCTCGGCGGTGCGGCCGCACTGCTGACCGCCGGCATCGCGGGCGGTCTGTGGGCGGGGGCGGACGCCGCCGCCCCCGCCCCCGCGGCCGGGTCCGCCTACACCCTGGTGAGCGCGGCGGGCGGACTCTGCCTGCAGGCACCCGCGGCCGCCACCGGCGCCCAGCTCACCCAGCAGAACTGCGGTGCGGGCGGCGAGACCTGGCGGCTGACCGCCGACGGCAGCGGGTACCGGCTGGTCGACGCCGCCACCGGCCGCTGCGCGGGCGTCCGGGACGCCAGGACGGGCGCGGGCGCCGCGGTGCAGACCGAGGCCTGCGACCCGGCGGCCACCTCCCAGCGCTGGACCCTGACGGCGGTCGAGGGCGGCCACCGGGTCGTCAACGCCGCCAGCGGCAAGTGCCTGGCCGTGAAGGACGGTTCGACCGCCGCGGGCACGCCGGTGCAGCAGAACTCCTGCGACTCGGCCCCCGCCAAGCGCTGGACCTTCAAGGCCGCCGCTGGCACCCCGACCCCGACCGCCGGCACCCCGACCGCCACGGCCTCCCCGAAGCCGACCGCCACCGCCAAGCCCACCGCGACGGCCACGCCCGCCCCGACCGCCACCGCGACCGGCGGCACCGGCACGGCGATCCCGGCCTGGCCGACCCCGCAGGGCGCCGACGTGCCGCTGACCGCCACCAAGAAGGTCGCTGTGCTCTTCGACGGCGGTGGCCGCCGCTACGTCGGCAAGGGCGCGCTGGGCAGTGGCAGCCAGTCCGAGAACCAGCCCGCCATGTTCGAACTCGCCGACGGCGCGGTGCTGCAGAACGTGATCCTCGGCGACCCGGCCGCCGACGGCGTGCACTGCAGCGGCAGCTGCACCCTGCGCAACGTCTGGTGGGAGAACGTCGGCGAGGACGCCGCCACCTTCAAGGGCACCTCCGCCTCCCAGGTGATGACCGTGGACGGCGGCGGTGCGCGCGGTGCCGCGGACAAGGTCTTCCAGCACAACGGCCCCGGCACCTTCGTCGTCAAGAACTTCCGGGTGGAGGACTTCGGCAAGCTCTACCGCTCCTGCGGCAACTGCAAGACGCAGTACCCCCGCCACGTGGTGATCGACAACGTGATCGCCACCGCGCCCGGCAAGAAGATCGTCGGCATCAACGCCAACCTGGGCGACACCGCGACGATCACCCGGCTCACCGTGGTCGGCGACAGCAGCCGGAAGATCACCGTCTGCCAGCGCTACACCGGCGTCACCTCGGGCGAACCCAAGGAGGCGGGCAGCGGCCCGGACGGCACCAACTGCCGCTACACGCCCGGCGACGTGACCTACCGGCCCTGACCTACCGGCCCTGACCAACGGGCCCTGACCAGCGGGCCCGCCCCGGCGGCCGCACGGACGCGTTCGGCGCATCCGCGGCGGCCGGGGCGGCCCCGGGCCGGCCGGCCGGCAGGAGCCGCCCGGGGGAGCGGGGCTCAGACGAGCGGGTAGACGTGCGCGCCGGCCGGGCCCGGGTAGCCGGGCAGCCAGAGGGCCAGCACCAGCCCGGACGGGTGGAACATCGGCTCGGGCAGCGCGTCCACCGGCAGCCGCTCCCAGCCGGCACAGGCGTGCGGCTCGGTGACGACGGCCGCGGCGTCGCTGGGCGGGGCGAGGACGGCCGCGGTCAGCCGGGGCCGGCCGAGCTCGTGGTCGAGCAGGACGGCCAGCACCCGCATCTCGGCCGCCGGCAGCACGATCCCGGTCTCCTCGGCGAGTTCACGGGCGGCGGCCTCCTCGAAGGACTCGCCGGTGCCGTCGACCTTGCCGCCGGGCAGGCTCCAGGTAGGCGGCTCGCCCGCCGTGGTGCGCCGCCCGATCAGCACCCGGCCGTCGGTGGTGGGCACGATGACCCCCGCACCGATGATCGGCCCGCCGCCGGGCCGACCGCCGCCGGGCGCGCCGGTCACCAGGCGGCCTTGGAGTAGTCCTTGAGGAAGCAGCCGTACAGGTCCTCGCCGAGCTCGCCGCGGACGATCGGGTCGTAGACCCGCGCCGCGCCGTCGACCAGGTCGAGCGGGGCGTGGAAGCCCTCCTCGTGCAGCCGCATCTTGTCGGGGTGCGGCCGCTCGTCGGTGATCCAGCCGGTGTCGACGCTGGTCATCAGGATGCCGTCGGTCTGGAACATCTCCTCCGCGCTGGTGCGGGTGAGCATGTTCAGCGCGGCCTTGGCCATGTTGGTGTGCGGGTGGCCGGCGCCCTTGTAGCCGCGGCTGAACACGCCCTCCATGGCGGAGACGTTGACGATGTACTTGCGCCGGGCGGGGGAGGCGGCCATCGCCGACCGCAGCCGACTGATCAGGATGAACGGCGCGGTGGAGTTGCAGAGCTGCACCTCCAGCAGCTCCATCGGGCCGACCTCCTCGACGGTCTGCACCCAGCTGTTGGTGGAGGCGAGGTCCGGGACGAGGCCGCCGGCGTCGATGGCGGTGCCGGCCTGGATCCGGGCCGGCGAGGCGGAGCCGGTGACCAGGGCGAGCGCGGTGACGTCCTCGGCGCTGATCCGCTCGATCTCGCCGGAGGCCTGACCGGGCAGCGCAGGGAGGTCCACGCTGCCGCTGCCGAAGCGCCCGATCACGGTCGACGGGGGAAGCTCGCCGGCCGGCAGCGGGGCCGTCTCGGCGGCCACCAGCTCGCGGTACGACTCCGGCGGGCGGCGGACGGTCTGCGCCGCGTTGTTGATCAGGATGTCCAGCGGCCCGTCCGCGATGACCTCGTCGGCCAGCGCCATGACCTGCGCCGGGTCGCGCAGGTCGATGCCGACGATCTTCAGCCGGTGGATCCACCGGTCGCTGTCCGGCATCGCCTTGAAGCGGCGGATCGCGTCGTTGGGGAAGCGCGTGGTGACGGTGGTGTGCGCGCCGTCCCGCAGCAGGCAGAGCGCGATGTACATGCCGATCTTGGCGCGGCCGCCGGTGAGCAGGGCGCGCCGCCCGGTGAGGTCGGCGCGGGCGCCGCGGCGGGCGTGGTTGAGGGCCGCGCAGTTGCGGCACAGCTGGTGGTAGAACGCGTCGACCTCGACGTACCGCTGCTTGCAGGTGTAGCAGGAGCGGGGGCGCTCGAGTATCCCGGCGATCTCGGTGGTGGTCTCGGTGGTGAGGCCGAAGGCGCCGGCCGTCTCGTCGTCGATCCGGCCGGGTGCGCCGGTCGCCGTCCGCGAGGTGACCAGCCGGTCGTTGGCGGTCTTGCGGGCGCGGGTCTCCTGGCGGCGGCGCTGCTTGAGCGTGCGGAAGATGCCGCCGACCGCCCTGCGGACGGTGATCGCGTCCGGGTGGTCCACGTGCAGGTCGTCGAGTTCGGCGAGCACGTCCAGGCACAGGGCCAGACGCTCGGGGTCGATGCCCCGACCGAAGTCGATGTCCTGCTCGTCGTCCTGCTGGATCTGGGTCTGGGTGTCCGGGCCCGCCGTCATGCCTGCTGCTGCTTCCCTCGGTGTGCCGCCTGTACCGGCGAATGCTACGGGAGCCTGCCGAGCCGGAGCGAAAAGTAATATCTGAAAGTGGCTTGTGATGGTTACCAGAGCTAGCTAGCGTAAGAGCCGGACGCGGTACACGGCCGTTACGGACGGGAGCGGGGCATGACGACCTGGCACGACTGGCAGCGCAGCTGGGACCGCCAGCAGGCGTGGTACCTGCCCGACCGAGAGGAGCGGTTCCGGGTGATGCTCGACCTGGTCGAGGCGGTGGCCGGGCCCGCGCCGCGCGTCCTCGACCTGGCCTGCGGCACCGGCTCGATCAGCGAGCGGCTGCTCGCCCGCCTGCCGGGGGCGACCTCGGTCGGCGTGGACGTCGACCCCGCGCTGCTGGCGATCGCCCGCGGCCACTTCGCCGGTGAGCCGCGACTCACCCTCGTCACCGCCGACCTGAACGACCCCGGCTGGACGGGGCGGCTGCCGCAGGGCGGCCCCTTCGACGCGGTCCTGACCTCGACCGCACTGCACTGGCTCGGCACCGACGTCCTGGTGCGCCTGTACGGCGACCTCGCCCGGCTGGTCCGGCCCGGCGGCCTGTTCGCCAACGCCGACCACATGCCGCAGTCGGACACCCCGCTGCTGAACGCCGCCGACGAGGCCCGGCAGCGTGCCCGGCGGGAACGCGAGCGGGCCGAGGGCGTCCTCGACTGGGCCGGCTGGTGGCGGGAGGCCGCCGCCGACCCGGCGCTCGCCGACGCCGTCGCCGCCCGCTTTGCGATCCACGGCGACCACGCCGACGGCGACAGCCACCCCGCCGAGTGGCACACCGCCCGGCTGACCGGGGCCGGCTTCCGCGAGGCCGGGGTGGCCTGGCGCTCGGTCAGTGACGCCCTGGTCGCAGCGGTGCGCTGACCGGCAGCGCGTCCAGCTCGATCCCGAAGTGCTCGCGGTGGGCGGCGAGCGCCTGCTCCTCGGTCAGCTGCTGCTCGCTGCGCGAGCCGTCCGTCCCGGTGCGGATCAGCCGGGTGCCGGCGAGGGTGATCCTGCCCCCGCCGGTCAGCCGTGAGCAGGTGGTCGACCGGGTGAAGTGCGACTCCGGCGAGGTCGCCTGCCACCAGCAGGTCGGGGCGAAGTCCGCCAGTGCGTACGGCCGCGGGTCCAGCCGGTACTGCGGCTCGCCGTCCATCAGCACGTCCAGCTCGGTGCCGTGCCCGGCGACGGTGAACAGGCCGGCCGGGTCGGGCTGCCCGCCGCGCTCGTCCAGCCGCAGCGGGTGGTGGCTGAACCGGCCGAAGCCGACGTCCACCAGCCAGGGCTCGTCCAGCTCGACCCGCAGCGCCATGTGGTCGAAGGGCGGCCCGGGCCGGCCGTCGCGGCCGAACACCCGTGCCGAGAGCAGCTCCACCCGGTGGCCGAGCGCGGTGAGCAGAGCCGCGAAGGCGCCGTTGAGCTCGTAGCAGAAGCCGCCGCGGCGGCGCTCCACGAGCTTCTCCCAGAGTGCCCGTTCGGTCAGTACGATCGGCTCGCCGCGGGCCACGCTCAGCGTCTCGAACGGCACGGCGTGCAGGTGCGCCAGCTGCAGGGCGCGCAGCGCCGCCGCGTCCGCGCGCTTCGGCCGCGGCAGGCCGATCCGGTCCAGGTAGGCGGCCACCTGTCGTGCGTCCACCGGTCCCCCTCTTCCTCCGTACTCGGACGGCCCGTCAACCGGGCCGATCGTCGTGGTCCTGACGTCCCGTCGGAAAACAACCGCGAAAAAATGTTTGGGATTCCTGTTATCCCCTCCCGTCCCACGGATCTCCCAGGTGTCGGCAAGCACCACACCCCACCGAGGGCCGACGAGGAGAGACACATGTCACACAGGAAAGCGTCGTCGCACCGGCGCCGCAATCGCCGTGGACTGATGTTCACCGCAACCGCCATCACCGCGGGACTCATCGCGGGAGCCGTCACCATCGGCTCCGCGCTGGAGGGCGACAAGCCGCTCCGCACCTCCGCCGACGCGGTGATCGCGCAGGAGGTGGAGCCCTCGCCGGCGTCCGGTCCGCTCCACAACGAGGCGCCCTCCCCGGTCACCTCCATACCCAAGGACGACCCGACCCGCGGCATGGTCTACGGCGGCCTGGTGCCCGCCGCCAGCGGCGACAAGTGCGTCGGCGTCTACAAGGTCAACGACCAGGGCCTGTGCACCCACGGCCCGGACGCCCCGCCGCGCGGCGTCGACGTGCACAAGAGCACCGCCCCGGTGGTCGCGACCACCGAGAAGCCCGCGGACCTCACCCCGACCGCGGCCGCCGCGCCGTCCGCCGCCGACCTGCTGAGCGACGCGCCGCCCGTGCTGGACCTGCAGTCCGGCAAGGCCCTCGGCGGCTCCGCCGCACCCGCCGGCACCCCCTCGGCCGGAGCGGGGGCCGCGGCCGAAGGCTCCAAGGTGGTCTGCGAGGGCGACGGTTCGACCGGTAACCGCGTGCAGGTGATGTACGTCCACGCGCCGGGCAACGACCGCTTCGCCCAGTACCTCGCCTCGTTCAAGAAGTGGGCGTCGGACACCGACACCATCTACAACGCGAGCGCCGAGGAGACCGGCGGCGTCCGGCACATCCGCTTCGTCACCGAGGCCGACTGCAGCGTCTCGGTGCTGAACGTCGAGCTGTCCGCGGCCTCCCTGCAGGAGTTCGGCGCCAGCAACAAGGCGCTCGCCGCCCAGGGCTTCAACCGCAAGGACCGCAAGTACATGGTCTTCGCGGACGCCAACGTGTACTGCGGCATCGGCACCTTCAACGGTGACGAGCGCCCCGGCCAGGACAACCTGTCCAACTTCGGCCCGTCCTACGGCCGCACCGACAACGGCTGCTGGGGCGGTTCCACCGCCGCCCACGAGCTCGGCCACAACCTCGGCGCCGTCAACAACAGCGCCCCGCACACCAGCAAGGGCGCGCACTGCGTCGACGAGTGGGACATCATGTGCTACTCCGACTCGCCGTACTACCCGAAGATGCAGACCCTCTGCCCGAACCGGGCCGAGGACGACCGCCTCGACTGCAACCACGACGACTACTTCAACACCGACCCGCAGCCGGGCAGCTACCTGACCACGCACTGGAACATCGCGAACAACCAGTTCCTGTTCGCGAACGGCGGCAGCAACCCGAACCCCAACCCGACGCCGACCCCGACCAAGTCGCCGACGCCGAGCCCGACCACGCCGACCCCGACCAAGTCGCCGACGCCGAGCCCGAGCCCGACCGACTCGACGCCCACCCCGAGCCCCAGCCCGACCTCGACCACCGGTCCCAAGGTGACGGTCGGCCAGATCACCACCAACTCGGCGGTGCTCAGCTGGACGGCGGTGGCCGACGCCTCCGGTTACGACCTCCAGGTCAACGGCCGTTCCATCGCGACCGTCACCTCCAGCGTCGTCCGCCTGGTCAACCTCAAGCCCGACACCGAGTACAAGGTCGCCGTCGCGGTCAAGGACAAGTCCGGCAAGACCGCCAAGCCCGGCCGCACCACCGCCTTCCGCACCACCAAGGCGGCCGGCCCGACGCCGACCAAGCCCGGCACCCGCTACCTGATGATCAACAGCCTCACCGGCCAGGCCGCCGACATGTGGGGCGGCTCCACCCGCGACGGCGCCGTGCTCATCGGCTACCAGCGGCACGGCTACTCCAACCAGCAGTGGCTGTTCGAGGACGCCGGCGACGGCTACCTGAAGATCCGCTCCGCGCGCTCCGACAAGTGCCTGCAGATCGGCGGCCAGGCCGTCGCCGGCCAGTACGTGATGCAGCAGCCCTGCTCGTCCGCCGACAGCCAGCAGTGGAAGATCGCCTCGGCCGGCAGCGGCTACGCGCTGACCGCCAAGGGCTCCTCGCTCGTCCTCGGCACCAGCAAGCGCTGGTACTACGGCGGCTGGCTGCTGGAACTGCAGCAGCCCAGCGGCCAGTCCTACCAGAACTGGACCATCCAGGCCGCCTCCTGACGAGGCGCCCCTGAGCCCGGTGGGGCGGGAGTCGGCCCTCCCGCCCCACCGGGCCGTCCCGTCCCCCGGGCGCTCCCGCCCGCCGGCCAGACCAGGAGCCACCCCCATGCGCCTGCGCACCCTCGCCACCGCCGCCGCCCTCACCGGCCTGACCGTGCTCGGCACGGCCCAGCCCGCCGGTGCCCACGGCGACACCATCGCCTTCACCGTCTCCAGCCTGGTCGACGGACATCTCACCGCCGTCGCCACCTGGGAGAACGACCACGACCCGGTCGACGAGAAGATCGCCGGAACGCTGAGCGCCACCGACCGGGACGGCCGCGCGGTCGGCCCCTGGCAGCTGGTCGCGGTCGCCGGCAAGCCCGGCACCTACACCACCGCCCGCCAACTGCCGCCCGGCCACTGGAAGGTGGTCGTCGAGTCGGGCTTCCCCGCGCTCGGCCGCGGCGAGGCGGAGATCGACGTCACCGCCGTCCCCGGCACCGCACCCAGCAGCGGACCGGTGGCCCCGGTCGGCACCGCCCCCGCACCGAGCGCCCCCGCACCGAGCGCCTCCGCCGGGCCGATCCGCAGCACCTCGGCCGCCGCCGAGGCCGACAGCGCCTGGACCTGGATGGCGGTGGTCGTCGCCGTGCTGGCCGTCACGGCGGCCGGCGGGGCCCTGCTGCTCCGCCGCCGCCGCGCCGGGCACTGAGCCGCGCACGGCCCGCCCCGGCCGGGGCGGCCGTCCGCTTCCGCAGGTCACCGGCGCCCGGCGGCCCGGCAGAGGCGACAAGTCGCCTCGTCGACCTGTCGACACCTGGCCACGGACGACGGGTTGTGCCGTCCCCGCCGGTGCAGGCCACCATGAAGACATGGACATCGACACGGTCGTCCGCACCCGCCGGGCCCTGCACGCCGTCGCCGAGACGGTCCTCGCCGGGCCGCAGTACCGGGCGAGCGGCACCATCCGGCTGCGGGCCTACCCGGGCGGCTTCGCCACCAGTGCCGAACCCTTCCTCCAGGTCATCGGGGACCAGCTGATGGCACCCGGACACCGCCTCACCCTCCGGCGGACCAGCTGCGCCGCCCTCGCCGCCGCCGTCGGCCTCGAACCCGGCCCGCCGCAGGGCCTCTACCACGACGGCTCCGGCACGGCCCCCGACGACCCGGTCGACGCCGACGCGCAGGCCGCCCAGTGGATCGCCCACTGCTTCGGTGCCGCCGACACCGCCCTGCGCCGCCTCGCCCCGGACGCGGAACCGGTGCTCTGGCCCGAGCACTTCGACATCGGCATCACCGTCGACGCGGTCAACTACGGGGTCTCCGCCGGGGACTCCTACCAGCCCGAGCCGTACGCCTACATCGGCCCGCACACCCCGCGCACCGGCGAGTTCTGGAACGCCCCCTTCGGGGCCGCCCGCACCGTCCGCGAACTCGGCGGCGCCGACGCCCTCACCCGCTACTTCGACGAGGGCCGCCGGCTCGCCGCCGGCTGAACCGCGCCGCCGTCCCCGCCCGCACGTGCCCGCTTGCGGTACCCGTCCAGGACGTCCTGCCGCAGCAGCGCCCCGAAGCCCGCCGCCTCCAGCCGCAGACCCAGCTGCGCCTCGGTGGCGTTCAGCGCGGCGGCCGCCGAGCCCAGGTGCCAGTCGTGTGCGGCCAGGGTGTCCAGCAGGAACCCCCGGCGGACCTGCGCCTCCGACAGCCGGAAGGTCTTCAGGTAGGCGATCCGGCCGTCCCCGTCGGTGATCGTCTCGCCGATGTGGTTCTCCGCGCCCGGCCGGAACTCCGGCAGGAACCGGCCGAGGGTGAACCGGCCCGCCCGGTACACCGTGCTGCTCCGGACGGGGGCCGTCAGCAGGCCCGCCGCCATCGTGCCGTCGTGGAACTCCGCCCAGGCCCGCTCCTGCCCGTCCACCGCCGCCCGCAGATCGGCCAGGGACCGGATCCCCGGGCCGGGGATGCCCGCCCGGAACTCCGGCACCGGCGCCGACAGCAGGCCGTAGTGGTGGACCAGCTCGCCGAACAGGTCGTGCACCAGCGTCGCGTGCAGCGCCCGGTAGTCCTCCGGGTGCGGCACCGCGAACGCCGCCGCCAGCGCGTCCGCGACGTACACCAGCACCCCGCACTGCCCGCGGTGGATCTCGAACACCCGCAGCGCGTCCGCCAGCCCGCGGACCTCCGCACCGCGGTACGCCTCCTCGGCGCGCGGCGACAGCCCGGCGCGCACGGCCCGCTGCGACCACTCCGCCCAGAGCACCGACGGCCCGCCGAAGTGCAGCGCGAGGTACCCCTCCAGTGCCAGGTGCAGCGGCAGGAACCGCAACCGGTTCGAGCCCTCCCGGCGGGCCAGGCGGTGGTGCGGGCGCACCGGCACGCGCTCCGGCACCCGCTCGCCGAGCGAGGTGCCGTAGGCGGCCGCGGAGCCGTCGTCCGTCCACTCCGCGACGAAGCCGTGCGGCACGTAGGACAGGTAGCGGGTGCGGCGGTCGACCTCGACCGGGGCGTACGCGTCCCCGTACACCCGCCGGTGCAGCCGCAGGTCGGTGACCGGCTCGGCGCGCAGCAGGGGCACCAGGCGCACCCCGCCCCACACCTGGGCCGGCCCGGTGGCCAGGCCCGTCAGGTCCAGCCCGCTCACGCGCCCGCCTCCCCGTCCTGCCCGCCGTCCTGTTCCCCTTCGGTGCCCGCCGCGCCGCCGGTTCGCGGCCCGGCGGCCAGGAAGGCGGCGATCCGCTCGGCCAGGTGCGCGTTCAGCTCGGGCAGGCCCGTCCGGCCCTCGGCGAACCGGGCGATGCCGACCAGCGGCACCAGGTCCTCGGCGTCCCGGATGCCGGCGGTCGGCACGCCCGGGGCGAGGCGGCGCACGTCGAAGCCGTCCGCGTCCCAGGCCGGGTTGAGGTGCACGATCCGGGTCGCCCCGGCCGGATCCAGCCGGGTGCGCCACACCCGCAGCACCTCGGCGGCGAGGCCCGGCGGTGCGTTGTCCCAGCCGTCCGAGACGATCACCAGCTGCTCCGGGGCGGTCTCCAGGGCGTCCAGGACGCGCCGGCCGAGCGGTGTCGCCCCGGAGGGCCGGGCCAGCAGCGCGTCACGGCGGCCGGAGGTCCAGAGCGGGACGTACTCCGCGGCCAGCACCGCCAGCAGGTGGTGGCAGGCCAGCGCCACCGCCAGCGGACGCCGCCGCTTCTGCCCCGAGCCGTAGGACGAGAAGCTGTCGTCCAGCACCGCGGCCACCCGGCCCCAGGTGCCCTGCCGGGCACCCGCCGTGCGCCGGGCCGCGGCCTCCAGGGCCGCCGTCAGCTCGGCCCGCCGGGCGCGCCGCTGCTCGACCGGCAGGGCGAGGACGTACCCGGCCAGCCGGGTCAGCGGCATCCGCGCGAGGTCCACCGCGACGGCGCCGGCCCCCGCCGCGCGCGCCGACTCCTGCAGCCGCAGCCGCTCCAGCCGGGTCATCCGGGGCGCGATCCGCTCCAGGAAGACCGCCCGCGGGATCCCGTGCTTCGCCGCGAAGCCCTCGGCCACGGTGTACGGCAGCTCGTACACCGCCGACTTCTGGTAGTGCGCCCGCCGCCAGGCGTCCAGCAGCGGCGAGTCGAAGGAGCGGCCCTGCCGGGACTTCTCCCCGCCGAACGCGAAGTCGCCCAACTCCGGTCCGGGCGGCGCCAGGTGGGTGTGGCGCAGTGCCGCGCGGAAGCCGCCGCGGTACTTCACCGCGTCCAGCGCCGGGTCGGGCCGCGCCGCGATCCAGTCCCGGACGACCGCGCGGGTGCGCCGGTTGTTGACCCCGGCCCGGCGCAGCTCGCCGAAGAGCCGGTACACCCGCTGCGGTGCCATCAGCGCGAGGCGCCGCGCGATCAGCCGCCCCTCGGTGTGGCGCTGCGCGTCGGCGGCCTCCCGCGAGGTCTCCAGCAGCCGACGGACGATCATCGCCGCGTTGTGGTCGTTGACGTCGAGGGCGAGCACCGCCGCGTACAGGTCGCGGTAGTTGCCGAGCATGTAGGCGTGCAGGAAGTCCAGCGAGAGCCGCTGTTCGGCCGCGTCGGTGTGGAACTCGCGCTGGCCGGTGGCCGTGACGGCCGCGTTCACGAACAGCAGCACGTCCTCGGCGGCGACCAGATCGCCCGGCGTCTCCATCGTTCAGCCCCCGTCGGTGTGGCGGGCCGGCCGGGGAATGGGGGCACGAACTGCGAATCATCGCTGTAGAGGCGCCTTCCGGAAGTCGCACCGGAGTCCCGCGGCCGACCGCCGCACGACGGTAGCAGACCGGTCGGCGCAGCCGCTGCTGACTATTCGTCAGCAAGTTCCGCCGCTTGTATTGACGGTGTACCGACATGGATCTACAAGAGAAGGGAGCTCCGGTGCCCCCTTCCGTCCGGAGCGGTGAACGTGCGTCTTCTCGAACCCCTCACCGAGGAAGAGGCCCACCCATGCGCTCATCCAGCCGCCCCGCCCTGCTCGCCGCCGCCCTGCTCGCGACCGCCGTCGCCGGCGTCCCCGCACTCCCCGCCGCGGCCGCCCCCGCCGCGCCCCGCCCGGCCGCCGCGGCCGTCCTCACCGCCGGGGACGCCACCGGCGACGCCCTCGCCGCCGGTGACCTGCTCGCCGCCCCGCTCGCCGCGACGACCCGGGCCACCTTCTACTCGACGGCGACCAGCACCACCGGGGTCACCTGCGGCACCTCGCAGTTCACCGCCACCGTGCTCACCAACCCCGCGGCACCCGGCACCGCCACCGAGTCCCTCACCGGCATGGCCTTCGGCTCGTGCACCAGCAACGTCACCGGCGTCACCGCCGTGAAGAGCCTGACCGTCGGGAACCTGCCCTACACCGTCGCGGTCGACGACTCCGCCGGGTACCCCGTCACCCTCACCGCCGGGACGGCCGGACCGATCCAGGCCACCGCGGTGCTGTCCACCTGGTTCGGCACCATCACCTGCGCCTACCAGCTCAGCGGCGCCTTCACCGGCAGCGCCGACAACACGGCCCACGGCCTCGCCTTCCGCAACGAGCACTTCGCCAAGAGCGGCGGATCGGGCCTCTGCCCCGCGGACGGCTACTTCTCCGCCACCTACGGCCCCGTCACCGACACCAGCCGGCCCGGCAGCCCCGCCGTCCACATCAACTGACCGCGGTCGGCGCACGGCGGACGGGGCGGGGCCGGCCGGCCCCGCCCCGTCCACACGGGCGCCTCACGCCGCCGGGGCCGCTCCGTCGGCCCTCCGCGCGGCGGCCCTCCGCACGGCGGTGCGCTCAGGCGTCGGAGCCGTTGCGGCCTCCCGCACGACCCGTCCAGGTCGGCTCGACCACCGCCCAGTCGGCCTGCCACTCCTCCTCGGCCCGGCGCTGCAGCCGGCTGCGCCGCACGCTGTAGCCGACCGCACAGGCGAGCGCCACGCCGGCCCAGCCGCCCAGCACGACGAAGCCGGTGGTCGCCACGATGTCCGAGGTCGACCGCGGACCCTCCGCGGCCCCGCCCGCATCGTTCACCCACACCCTGACCTGCGAACCCGGCCCGGCCGAACTCGGCACCGGGGCCTCCGCCGTCACCGTGTGCCCGGCCGGGTACGTCCAGGTCGCCATCGCCCGGTAGCCGCCCGCCGGCGCACCGGCGGCACTCAGGTCCGCCTGTTGGGGCTCGCTGCGGACCACCGCCGGCACCCGGTGCAGCCGGGCCGCGGCCCGCGCCGCGTCCGCCTGCGCCGACCAGTACATGAAGAGCGCCGCCGCCCCCGCACCGACCGCCGCCACGACCACGGCCAGCCACGCGGCCAGCAGGGCCCGGCTCCGCGACCGGTCCACCGGCCGCCGCAGCGGCCCGGCGTCCGCGCCGACCGCCAGCCGCAGATGCACCACCAGGCGCCGCCACCGGGAATCCCCGCAGCGGCCGGGGAAGTGGGTGCGCATAGTACGCCTCCTACCGCCGGCTACGGACTCCAGCGTCTCTCCAACCGGCCCCACCGGCACCCCGCCACGCGCACGACCCACCCACCGCCGCCCGCCCGGCCCACCCCCACCTGCGGTGATTCCCGATCCGAGCCGTCCGTCACCGAGGGTCGCCGCCCCCGCAGGGCCGCCCCGCGCGGGCACCGGCCGTGGACGGCCCCCGACCGTCGGTCCCCGCAGGCCACCGGCGGTGGGCGAGGCACCCGCCGGCCCGCGGCCCGTCCGGGGGCTGTGGACCAGGTCGAGCGGACCGTCACCGAGCGTCGCCGCACCGTGAGGTCCACCCGCACCCGCGCGACCTCCGCCCCCGGCACGGTCCCCTCCCGTCCCGTCCGGGCGCGGCTGCCCGGGGTGCGGGCGCGGTGCATGCTGGAGGCGGAAGCCGCACCGTGTCCGCCGCCCGGCCGTCCTGCCGGGGGCCGCGCCGACGGGAGGCCACAGCCGATGGCTGCCGAGACCGGGACGACCACGGGAACCACCACCGCCTGGGTCGTCGACCACCCCGCACCTGCCGCCGAACGCCCGCTGCGCCGGGTCGAACGGCCGCTGGAGCCGCTCGGCCCGCGGAGCCTGCTGCTGGAGGTCCGGGCCTGCGGCGTCTGCCGGACGGACCTGCACCTCGCCGAGGGGGACCTCGCACCGCACCTGCCCGGCTGCCCGCCCGGCCACGAGATCGTCGGCCGGGTGGTGCGGGCCGGGCCGCGGGCCGCGGACTTCGCCGAGGGGGACCGGGTCGGCGCCGCCTGGCTGGCCGGCACCTGCGGCACTTGCCGCCACTGCCTCGCCGGCCGGGAGAACCTCTGCCCGGACTCCCGCTACACCGGCTGGGACGTCCCCGGCGGCTACGCCGGTCACGTCGTGGTCGACGCCGACTACGTCTACCGGCTGCCGGAGGGCCCCGCCGACGAGGAACTCGCCCCGCTGCTCTGCGCCGGCATCATCGGCCACCGCGCCCTCGAACGCGCCGAACTGCCGCCCGGCGGCCGCCTCGGCCTGTACGGCTTCGGAGCCTCCGCCCACCTGACCGCGCAGCTCGCCCTCGCCCGGGGCGCCCGCGTCCACGTACTCACCCGCTCCGCCGAGGCCCGCAGGCTCGCCCAGGACCTCGGCGCCAGCTCGGCCCGCGGCGCCGACGACAGCCCGCCCGAACCGCTCGACTCGGCCATCCTCTTCGCGCCGGTCGGTGACCTCGTCCCGGTCGCCCTCGCCGCGTTGGACCGCGGCGGCACCCTCGCGGTGGCCGGGATCCACCTCACCGACATCCCGCGCCTCGACTACCGCCAGTACCTGTTCCAGGAGCGCACGCTGCGCAGCGTCACCGCCAACACCCGCGCCGACGGCCGCGCCTACCTCGCCGAGACCGCGGCCCACCCGCCGACCGTGCACGTCCGCCGCTACCCGATGAGCCGCGCCCCCGAGGCCCTCGCCGACCTCGCCGCCGAC
The DNA here is from genome assembly GCF_000717715.1 of Streptomyces sp. NRRL B-24484. GTDB lineage: Bacteria > Actinomycetota > Actinomycetes > Streptomycetales > Streptomycetaceae > Kitasatospora. Next base: position 25,274 of record NZ_JOAI01000054.1, read on the forward strand.
CGCGTCACCGGCGTCGCCGTGCTCCTGCCGGACTGACCCGACGCATCGGACCTCCCGAATCCCGGGCCTCCGCAGCGACAGTTCGTGAACGGGTCCTAGGGCCCTACCGTTGGGGACAGGGGGTGGGCAAGGATCGGGGCACGGCAGCAGGGAGGCTGGTCATGGGGCACCGCACGGTTGAGTCGGTGATGACCCGGGACGTCGTCCGGGTGGCACCGGAGACGGGGTTCCGGGAGATCGTGGCGCTCCTGGCGGAGTTCGACATCACGGCGGTGCCGGTGGTGGACGCCGAGGACCGGCCGGTCGGCATCGTCTCGGAGGCGGACCTGCTGCGCACGCTGGCCGCCCAGGAGGACGACCCCCCGACCGAGCCCGAGGACGGCGCCGAGAACGGCCGGGGCGGCCCCGACGCCGTTCGGGCCGCGGTGACCGCGGCGGAGCTGATGACCGGATCGGTGCTGTGCACCACGCCCGGCGCGAGCGTTGTGGCCGCCGCCCGGCTGATGACCGCCCACGGCGTGAAGCGGCTGCCCGTGGTCGACGCGGACGGCCGGCTGGCCGGCCTGGTGAGCCGGGGCGACCTGCTGCGGGTGTTCCTCCGCGAGGACCGGCTGATCCACCGCGAGATCGTCGAGGAGGTGCTGGGCAAGGTCGACGGGGTCAGCCCGGCCCTGGTCTTCGTGGAGGTGGTGCAGGGCCGCGTCGTGCTCAGCGGCACCATCGAGACCCCCGGGCTGGCGCCGCTGGTGGCCCGGCTCTGCCGCTCGGTGGACGGGGTCGTCTCGGTCACCGACCGCACGGGCACCGGCGCGGAGTTCGGGCCGGACTCCGTGCACGCGTTCGCGGCGTGGCCCGCCACCTGACGCGCTGCCGCCCGCACCCGCACCCGCACCCGCACCGGCCGCCGGCACCCGCACCCGCACCGGCCGCCGGCACCCGCACCCGCACCGGCCGCCGGCACCCGCACCCGCACCGGGGCTCAGCCGCGGACCACCGCCACCAGCGCGCAGGCGAACACCGCCGTCACCCACGTCCACAGCACCGACAGCCCCACGTGCGCGGCGGTGCGCAGCCGGTCACCGCGCCAGAGCTCCGGGGAGAACACCGCGAACTCGAAGAGCCAGCGGGTGCCCCAGAAGAGCGTCTGCGCGACGAGCAGCGCGGTGCCGAGCCGGCCGCCGGCGAGCAGGTCCGGCGCGAGCAGCAGCGGCAGCAGCCCGAGCAGGACACAGGTCATCGCGATGAAGAACAGGTGCACGTAGGAGACCTGACGGGTCAGCAGGGTCGTCCCGGCCAGGTCGGACGGCCAGCCGATGAGGCGCGGCAGGACGATGTGCAGCGCACCCATCGCGATCAGGGCCGCGCCCACCAGCCGCAGTTGGACCTCCAGGGTCAGCAGGTGCGTCACGGCCTGCCGCCCTTCCCGACCGCGGTACCGGTCGCGGGGTCGGCCGGGGCGTGGGCCGCGGCATGCGTCGGGGCGTCGGTCCGGACGTCGTTCGGGGCCTCGGCCGGCGCGAACGCGAAGGCGGTGACCAGACCGCCGATCCGCCGTTCCACGACCGGTCGCAGACCCGCGCCCGCCGCCGCCCGGAGCCACGTCCGCCGCGGGAAGAAGTGCTGGGCGCCGGGGCCGTAGACCGCGGTGTTGGCGGCGTCCCGCAGGTGCTCGACCAGGACGAGGCGGCCGCCGGGGCGCAGCACCCGGGCGAACTCCGCGAACAGCGCCCGACGGTCCTTTGGCCTGCGCAGTTCGTGGGCGGCGAAGACGACGAGGACGGTGTCCGCCGAACCCGTCGCCACGGGCAGCCGGTCCGGCCGTCCGGTGACGGTGCCCGGGACGGGCGGCACCCGGCGGCGGGCCCGCCGGATCGAACCCTCGGTCATCGTCGCCCGGTCGAACAGGTCCACCACCCGCTGCGGGTGCCCCGGCCAGCGCGCCGCCAGCGGCCGGCTGGCCTCGTCGAGGCCGGAGGAGACCACCAGGTGGTCGCCCGGTCCGGCCGGCAGCAGGTCCTCCAGCCAGTCGAAGGTGCGCAGTTCCGAACGGTCGTAGACCCACCAGGTGGCGGCGGTACTGCTCGCCAGCAGACCCGCAGCCGCCGCCGCACCCGCCCGGGCGAGCCGGGCGGCCGGCCCGGGCAGGCGGTACGAGACCGCGAGGCCGGCCCCCACGGCGAGGCATCCCGTCAGGTACATCGGCCAGTTGTAGGAGATGACCTCCCGCACGCCGGACAGCCCGGCCACTTCCCCCTGCCCCACCGGTTCCCGCCCCATCGCCGCACTCCTCGCCACTCCCGTGCTCCGCCCCGTCCCTGTGTCCTGCGCCGCTGCTGCGTCCCGCGCCGTTCCCGTGCCGCGCCCGGACGCCGCGGGCCGTTCCGCCGCTGCGCCCGGCCTCACCGTCCGGCCCCGTTCTCGGCGCGGCACCGGCCGGCCTCCCAGCCGTAGTCGAGGTCGGCGACGTGGAAGGCGTTGGCGAGCACGGGTGCCGTCCCCGCGAAGGGGCCGTGGTCGAAGAAGGTCGGCGGGGTCGGCAGGTCGACGGCGACCGGGGTCGGCTCCCAGTGGGTCCGGGTGGCCTTGACCACGATCATCGACCCGGTCTCCGGCTCGTGCTCGAAGGTGTACGGCAGCGGGCCGGCGAACCGGCGGGCGTCCTTCGCGGAGGCGAACGGGCTGCCGGCCGGCAGGCCCGCGGGAGCCCCGCCGAGGTCGGCCCGCACGTGCAGGTCGGCCCGGCCGTCCCGGCTGACGATCCGGAACTCCAGGGTGTCGCCGACGACCCGGCTGCCGATCCGGGCCAGCCGGTAGTGGTAGCGCGAGAGCAGGTTGCCGCCGAGGACCATCACCCGGCTGTCGGTGTCGCTGCGGAGGATCTTCAGGCCGCGCATGGTCCGCCCGTGCGGGGTGGGGAAGCGGGTGAAGATCCGGTACCCGGTGAGGATCCGGTCGGTGCCGGATCCGGCCGGAAGGAAGGCGGGCCGCAGGTCCCGCGCGTCCACCAGGGCGGCGGCCACGAAGCCGTGCTCGGTGCCGCCGGGGTCGGTGTAGGTGTCGAGGGCGAGCCCGGGCGGCAGCAGCGGCTCCAGGACCCGCGGCGGCAGGGCGTAGGTGAGGACGAGCGAGTGCGCGAAGCGGGTCCGCATCGGGACGGGATGGCGCTGCAGCAGGTGTTTCATCGTGCGTCGGCTCCGTCCGTCCCGGTGCGGACGGCCCGCACCACGCCCCAGATCGCCGAGCGGTCCGCGGCGGCGAGCCCCGGCCCGGCGGGGCCCGGCTCGCGGAGGCTGCGGACGACCGCGACGCCGCCCGGCCGCACCGCGTGCTCGACGGCGGCGCGCAGCCGCCGGGCGAACTCCGGCCCCGGCCCGTCCACCACGTTGGAGAGGGTCACCGCGTCGTAGCTGCCGGCGGCGGAGCGCTCCAGGTGTTCGACGACCTCGCCGAGCAGCAGCCGCACCTGCGCGCCGCCGGCCGTGAGGTCGGTGGCGCCGGGGCGTTCGCGGCCGAGCAGCAGCCGCCAGGCCCAGTCGTTGGCCGCGTTGGGGTGCCGGGCGACCGTCCGGGCGATCCGCCGGAGCAGGACGCGGTCGAAGCCGCGCGGCAGGGCGCAGCGGAAGCCCGGTCGCAGTGCGGCGGCGAGTGCGCCCGCGGGGCGCAGGGCGCCGGCGGCGAGCAGCCGCAGCCCCGGGCCGTCGAACTCGGCCGCCCAGCGGCGGCGCTGCTCGGCGGGGTCGTCGAGGTGCAGGAAGCCGGTGACCGCGGCGGTCCGCCAGGCGGGCAGCAGGGCGGCGGCCGTGGCGCGGCCGAGTCCGGTCAGCCGTTCCGCGGTGCCGGTGAGCGCGGGTGCGCCGTCCTCCAGGCGGGCCCGGGCGTAGGCGAGCTGGACGGGGTTCAGGTCGAGCGCGGTGACCTCGTACCCGGCCGCGGCGAGGGCGGCGGCGGTGTCCCCGGCGGAGGCGATGCAGAGCACCCGGGCGCCGGGCGGCGGGAAGAGCGAGAGTTCGACGGCCGGGTCCTCGTACATCCGGCCGAAGAGCACCCGGGGGCGCCGGGCCGGTCCGGCGAGCAGGCGGCCGGCCCGCCACGGCGTGCCCGCGCTGCGGGACGGCCCGGGGCGTGCGGCGGGGGAGGGGTTCACCGGGCCACCGCCCACCGCGGTCCGGCCTCCGCGGGGCGCCGGGCGGCGACCAGCCAGATCAGTGCGAGGAAGGCGATGTCCTGGACGACGAGCCGGCCCGGCTCGGGGATGTGCTCCGCGCCCACCAGCAGTCCGCCGGTGTTGAAACCGGCCACCAGGACGGTCTGCACGACCGCGGCGGCGTACGGGCGGTGTCCGAGCAGTACCCAGGCGCCGAGCGCGACCTCGGCGAGGCCGATGGCGACGAGCAGCGGTGTGACCGCGCCGGCGGGCAGCAGCGGCAGCCCCTCGACGATGGCGCGCTGGTCCGCCCGGCCGGGGAAGACCTTGCACCAGAAGCCCTCGTACCACCACATCAGTGCGACCGCGGCGGCCGGGAGACGGGTTCTTCCGATGTCGGCCACGATCCCCCCTCTCCTCCCCCCGCCGTCCGTGCGCAGGGCACGGCGGCGCCGGTCCGGGCCGGTCCCGGACCTCGTTGCGAGGATCATGCCGCAGATTTTGAACGCGTTCAACTGCCCTGGCGGACGATCGGTTCGTAGCTTCCTCCAAGGTGCCGGCGCGGCCTGCCGGAACGCCTTGTGTGGATCTTCAAGGTTTGCGCGTGGACTGGCCTTCACCCCGGGGTATCGATGAACATTGACGGTTGGGTGCGGGGCGCCCGAGTGCGCCCGACGGCCCAGCCGCAACCGCACCCGTGGTGTACCTACCGCCAAGCCAGAGAGCCCTTTCATGCGTTTCCTGAACGACCTCAAGCCCGCGTACGACCTGACGTACGACGATGTCTTCATGGTCCCCAGCCGCTCCGCCGTGGGCTCCCGGCAGGGCGTCGACCTCTCCGCCCACGACGGCACCGGCACCACCATCCCGCTCGTCGTGGCGAACATGACCGCCGTCGCCGGTCGCCGGATGGCCGAGACCGTGGCCCGCCGCGGCGGCCTCGTCGCGATCCCGCAGGACATCCCGATCGAGGTCGTCTCCGAGGTGATCGGCTGGGTCAAGCGCCGCCACCTGGTGCACGACACCGCGATCACCCTCAGCCCCGGCGACACCGTCGCCGACGCGCTCTCGCTGCTGCCCAAGCGCGCCCACGGCGCCCTCGTCGTGGTCGAGGACGGCAAGCCGGTCGGCGTCGTCACCGAGGGCGACTGCCACGGCGTGGACCGCTTCACCAGCCTCGCCGAGGTGATGTCCCGCGACCTGCTGCTGCTGGACGAGGGCATCGAGCCGCGCGCCGCCTTCGACCGGCTCAACGAGGGCCACCGCAAGCTCGCCCCCGTGGTCGCCGCCGACGGCAGCCTGGTCGGCCTCCTGACCCGCCGCAACGCGCTGCGCGCCACCCTCTACACCCCGGCCGTGGACGCCGACGGCAAGCTGCGGATCGCCGCCACCGTCGGCATCAACGGCGACGTCGCCGGCCGCGCCAAGGCACTGCTGGAGGCCGGCGCGGACGTGCTGGTCGTCGACACCGCGCACGGCCACCAGGAGTCGATGGTCAGCGCCCTGCGGGCCGTCCGCGGCCTGGACCCGCAGGTGCCGATCGTGGCCGGCAACGTGGTCTCCGCCGCCGGGGTCCGGGACCTCGTCGAGGCGGGCGCCGACATCCTCAAGGTCGGCGTCGGCCCCGGCGCCATGTGCACCACCCGGATGATGACCGGGGTCGGCCGGCCGCAGTTCTCCGCCGTCCTCGAGTGCGCCGACGAGGCGCGCCGCCTCGGCAAGCACGTCTGGGCGGACGGCGGCGTCCGGCACCCGCGCGACGTCGCCATGGCGCTCGCCGCCGGCGCGTCCAACGTGATGATCGGCTCCTGGTTCGCCGGCACCTACGAGTCGCCCGGCGACCTGCAGACCACCGCCGACGGCCGCCAGTACAAGGAGAGCTTCGGCATGGCCTCGGCCCGTGCCGTGCGCAACCGGACGGCCGAGGAGTCCGCCTACGACCGCGCCCGCAAGGCGCTGTTCGAAGAGGGGATCTCCACCTCGCGGATGTTCCTCGACCCGGCCCGCCCGGGCGTCGAGGACCTCATCGACTCGATCGTCGCGGGCGTCCGCAGCTCCTGCACCTACGCCGGCGCCTCCACCCTGGAGGAGTTCCGCGAGAAGGCGATCGTCGGCATCCAGAGCGCGGCCGGCTACGCCGAGGGCAAGCCGCTGCACTCCAGCTGGGCCTGACCGCTGCTGCGCACGGGTGCACCTCCCCGGGGGGTGCACCCGTGGTGCGTCACTCGACGGGGGTGAGCAGCGCCCGGCTGACCATGCCGACCGAACGGGACAGCGCCGCGGCCACCGCGTCCTCCACCAGCGGGGAGTGCCGCAGCTCCCACAGCGCGAGCACGCTCGCCCAGGCCGCCTCCCGGGCCCGGTCGATGCTCCACACCCCGACCACGTGCAGCAGCCGGTCGGCCGCGTGCAGGTCGTCCGGGCAGGGCAGCAGTTCCTCCCGCACCTCGGCCTCCACCTGCGCCAGCACGTCGTTGATCCGGTGGTAGTCCGCGCGGACGTCCTCCGGCTCCTGGCCGAGCAGCCGGCAGGTGTCCAGGACGGACAGCGGGAGGTCGTTCTCGATGTGCGCGTTCATCCCGGCCAGCGCGAACTGCAGCGGGTGGAGGCCCGGCCGGCCGCGCAGTTCGAACAGCGGCCGCCAGCAGTGCGCCGGGCGCCGGCCGCTCGCCGCGGCCTCCACCGCCTCCAGGTAGCGGGCCGCGAACACCGCGTCCAGCTCGGACATGCCGGCCGGGTCGGCGAAGTAGCCGTCCGCGAGCCGCTCGGCCACCAGCCGGGTCACCCGCAGGTACACGTGGTTGAACACCCCGACGCCGTCACCGGCCGGGATGGTCGCCTGCAACCGCTCCATCCGGTCGATCACCTGGTCGACCGTCAGGGCCTCGCTGATCGTCATGGTGTCCGCAGCCTTCCGCATCGGGGCCGGGCAGATCATCCGGGCAGATCGTCTGATGGTAGGTCAGTGTGCGACGCATGCCCAGAAGCCGCGCTCGGCGAGTCCTGCGCGCCCGTGCCCGGTCCCGCACGCCCCACGGTGAGGCCCGCGCGCCCCGTGGCGGGACGTCCGGCCGGAAGCCCGGCGGGAACGGCGTCCGGCTGGTAGATGTCGGGGAGGACGGGGCGCACCCCGGACCGCCCGCAGACCCGGACCGTGACGAGGGGACGGACGAGACCATGACCCGCCTGACCGTGGCGATGCAGATCTCCATCGACGGCTGCGTCGACAGCAGCCTGCCGGAGGGCGACTGGCAGCTGTGGAACTGGGGCCCCGACTGGCCGTGGAGCGCCGACCTCCGCGCCTCCTTCAACGGACTGCTCGCGGGCGCCTCGGGCATCCTGCTCAGCCGGCCGATGGCCGACGAGGGGTACCTGGCGCACTGGGCCCGGACGGCCGAGCAGCACCCCGCCGACCCCGACTGGGAGTTCAGCCGGGCCACCGGCGCCCTGCCCAAGTTCGTCGTGAGCCGCACCGGCCGGCCGCTGCAGGACTGGCCGCGGACCACCGTGCTCAACGGCCCGCTCGCCGACACCGTCGCCCGCGCGAAGAAGGAGGCCGGCGGCGACCTGGTCTGCTTCGGCGGCGCGGGACTCGTCTCGTCGCTGCTCCGCGAGGACCTGGCCGACGAGCTCCGGCTGTTCACCAACCCCGGCTTCGCCGGCACCGGCGCCCGCATCTTCGGCCCCTGGCTCGCCGGACGCCGCTACCGCGCCACCGACTCGACCGCCCACGCCTGCGGCATCGTCGAGACCCGCTGGGCCGGGTAGCGGCCCTCGGCCCCACTGGCTGGCGGGGTGGCCGTCGGAGCGGCGGTCTAGGGTGGCCCGCGCCGCCGTCCGCACCGCAAGGACCTCCCGTGATCGAAGCCCGCCTCGTCGCCGCCCTCCCGGCACCCCTGCGCACCGCCGGCGCGGGAGCTCCCGAAGTGGTCGGCCCGCCCGGCCGGCGCGTACTGCTGCAACGCGACGACGCAGAACTGGTCGCCGTCCGGCTGGACGAGGCGGCCGTCCCCGGCGAGCGCGTGAGCTTCCCCGCGCCCTGGCCGCGGCGGTACGGCACCGCCACCGTCGCCCCCGACCTCGGCCTCGCCGTGTTCGCGGGCACGCACGCCCTGCGCGCCGTCGACCGGACGGGTGCGGTGCGCTGGGAGATCCGCCACGGCTGCTGGGAGGACGGCTGCTTCGGACTGCACACGTCCTTCGAGGAGTACGGCGGCACGGACGACCACCGCCGGCCGAACAGCGGCTCCGCCGCCTTCTCCTCCGCCGGCTCACTGCTCTGGGCGCACGTCCGCACGGAGGCCGGCGAGGAGGACTGGGACGACCACGCCTGGGAGGAGTGGCTGCTCGTCGACCCCGCCGACGGCCGCGTCCTCGCCCGGACCGGCCTCCCGACCGCGGCCGAGGCCTCCTCGCACGTCCCGCACCCCGACCCGGCCCGGATGGGCCTCGGCATCGGCGAGGGCCAGGACGGCGTACCGCTGTACCGGGGCCGCTGGGACGGCACCGCCATGACGGCCGTCCCGGTCGGCGACGGCGAGTGCATCCCGCAGGCGGTCAGCCCCTCGGGGGAGCGGCTGCTGACCGTGAGCCACTACCAGGAGAGCCTGCGCATGCACCGTACGGCGGACGGCTCCGACACCGCGTGCCTGGACGCCGACGGAGCCGTGCCCCGGCACCCCGCCGCCCCGGACCGGGACGCCCCCCGCTGGGACCACCGGGGCGGCTTCCTCGACGAGGCGCACGTCCTCGCCGGCACCGCCGAGAGCGACGAACCGTACGGCCGGCCGCGGCACTGGCTGCTCTCCGCCGACCCGCTCGCCGTCCTCGACGAGATCGGATACCCCGTCCCGCCCTCCGGCGCCCCGACGCCGCTCGGCAACGGCACCTGGACGACCCTCGCCGACCCGCCGCACACCCTGAACGTCTGGCGCCTGCCGCCTGCGTGAGGCCGAAGGGAACGGGTGCACCGCACAGGGGTGCGGTGATGCGGGCCACCGTCCACCTCGGGACGCGACCCACGGCGTCCTGTCACCCACCCCCGAACTGCACACCGGCCCCGGCCCTACGGCCGCGGTCGTAGGGCCAAGGGCCCCGGGGCCACCGGGCCGGCGGCCGATCCGGCCGGGGCGGGTGCGGGACGAGAGTGAGGGCATGGACACCGCCGCTGCACCGGCAGCCACCGACACCCCGCAGACCCCGCCCGTCGCCGTCGTCACCGGAGCCTCCCGCGGGCTCGGTCTGGAACTCGCCCGCGCCCTCGCCCGGGGCGGCTGGCAGCTGGTGATCACCGCCCGGAACACCGCCGAACTCGCCGCCGCCGAGGCCGAACTCGCGGCCGTCACCAAGGTCGCCGCCCCCGCCGGCTCGGTCGTCGACGACGACCACCGCGAACGTCTGGCCGAGGCCGCGGCGGCCCTCGGCGGCGCCGCCCTGCTCGTCAACAACGCCTCCACCCTGACCGGTTACGACCTCGACGGCGCAGCGCTGCCCGCCCTGGCGGACTTCCCGTTGCCCGGCCTGCTGGAGACCTTCGAGGTCAACGTGCTCGGCCCGATCGCCCTCACCCAGCTGCTGCTGCCCCAGCTGCGCGCCCACCGCGGCGCCGTCCTCAACATCAGTTCCGACGCGGCCGTCGAGGCCTACCCCGGCTGGGGCGGGTACGGCGCGTCCAAGGCCGCGCTCGACCACGCCTCCGCCGTCCTCGCCACCGAGGAACCGGCCGTCGCCGTCTGGTCCGTGGACCCCGGCGACATGCGCACCCGGATGCACCAGGAGGCCTTCCCCGGCGAGGACATCTCCGACCGGCCGCTGCCCGCCACGGTCGTCCCCGCCCTGCTCGGCCTGGTCCGCGACCGCCCCGCCGCCGGGCGCTACCGCGCGGCCGACCTGCCCGCCGGCGCCCCGACCCCGGCCGGTGAGTGAGATGGCGACCGCCGTGGACCCCGGCTACGACTTCACCGTCCCGTCCGAACTCTCCGCCCGGGCGCCCGCCGAGGCCCGCGGCCTGACCCGGGACGGCGTCCGCCTCCTGGTCGGCCGCAGGCAGGGCACCGCCACCTCCCACCACCGTTTCACCGACCTGCCCGACCTGCTGCGCCCCGGTGACCTGCTGGTGGTGAACAACTCGGCCACCCTGCCCGCCGCACTCACCGGCACCCTCCCGGACGGCACCGGGGTCGCCGTGCACCTCTCCTCGGCCCAGCCCGACCCGCGGGGCCACCACCTCGTCGAGCTGCGCCGGCCCACCGCGCACGCCACCGCCCCCTGGGAGCCCGGCACGTCGCCCGCCCGGCCGGCCCTGCGGATCGCCCTGCCCGGCGGGGCCGACGCCGAGCTCACCGCGCCGTTCACCCCGCGGCTCTGGCACGCCCGCCTCACCCTGCCCGGCGAACTCACCGGATACCTCGCCCGGCACGGCCGCGCCGTCCGCTACGGATACGTGGACCGCGACTGGCCGATCGAGGCCTACCAGACGGTGTTCGCCGCCGTTCCCGGCAGCAGCGAAATGCCCAGCGCCGCTCGGCCGTTCACCACCGACACGGTGGCCCGGCTGGTCTCCCGCGGCATCCTCGTCGCCCCGATCACCCTGCACACCGGGGTGGCCTCCCCGGAAGCGCACGAAGCCCCCTACGCCGAGCGGTACTCCGTCCCCGAGCCCACCGCCCGGCTGGTCGGCCACGTCCGCGCCGAGGGCGGCCGGGTGATCGCCGTCGGCACGACCGCCGTCCGCGCCCTCGAATCCGCCGCCGACCACGACGGGCACGTCCGCGCCGCCGACAGCTGGACCGACCTCGTCATCACCCCCGCGCGCGGCGTCCGCGCCGTCGACGGCCTGCTCACCGGCCTCCACGAGCCGCTCGCCTCCCACCTCCTCATGCTCGAAGCCGTCGCCGGCCGCCCCCTGCTCACCCGCTGCTACGCCGAGGCCCTCGAACACCACTACCTCTGGCACGAGTTCGGCGACGTCAACCTCCTCCTCCCCGACTGACCGGCGGCGGCCCCGGCGGTGCGAAAACCCGGTGGTGCGGGCCGACGCCGCCCTGCAACGATGCGGGCCGACGGAAGGACGACGTGCGGTTCGACGAGGCCGTGCGGGCGCGGCAGCGGGACGTCCCGCTCAGGTACGCGCTGGTCGGCGGGGAGTGGGACGGGGAGCAGACGCTCTGGGCCGGGTGCGCCGACATGGACGGGCTGTCCGTGGACCGGGTTCCCCGGCGCGAGACCCTCACGCTGGTCGGGTGCCGTCCGGCCGGCCGGCTGCTGAAGGCGGCCGACCGCGCGCGGCGAGAACCGGTCGAGCTGGGCCACCTGTTCGTCCCGGTGGGATTCCCGGACGGCCACCCGGACGCGTGGGACGGCAGGTTCGTCACCGACGTCCCCGGCTTCCGCTGCGCGCTGGGCGAAGCGGTCGCCGGTCCGGGCCGGCACCCCCACCAGTGCTGGGGATGCTCCTGGGCCGTTCCTGCGGCGGCGAGGAGATCCGGGGGCCGTTCACCCTGATCCGGCACGACGCGGACACGGCCCGTCGGGCCCTGGACGGCGTCAGTGTCGACCCGGCGGGCGAACTCCCCTACGTCGAGCACGTGGTGCGATTCCTGGAGGAGACGGGCGTCACCGGCGTCCTGCGCTGACCGAGGGGCTGCGGCGCGGCAGCTCAGCCGAGGTCGGCCGGGACCGTCACGAGCGGGCACCGGGAGCGGTGCAGCAGCCCGTGCGGGACGGAGCCGAGGCGCAGGCCGGTGAAGCCGCCGCGGCCGCGGCGCCCGACGACCAGGGCCAGCGCGTTCTCGGAGGCCGCGGCGAGCTGCTCCACCGGATGGCCGGTGAGCACCTCCTGGGTGAGCCGGACGTCGGGGTGCAGGGCGGTGCGGCCGGCGGTGGCCTCGTGGAGCTGCCGCCGGATCTCCTGGGTCGCGGTCGCCTTGTCGATCGGCAGGATGGTCGGCGCCTGCCACACCCAGACGGCGCGCAGTTCCGCCCCCCGCCGGGCCGCCGCGTCGAAGGCGAAGTCGATGGCCGCGTCGGAGCCCTCGCTGCCGTCCACGCCGACGACGACGTACGGCGGCTCCTCGGCGGCCTGCTCCTCATCCCGGACGATCACCACCGGGCACGGTGCCTGGGCGGTGACCGGGAGGATGACCGAGTAGGTGCTGAGCACCGCCTCGATCCGGGAGAGCCCGCGGGTGCCGAGGACGACCATCTCGGCGCTGGCGGCCCGCCGGCAGATCACCTGCCCGGGCTGCCCGTCGGCGAGGACGACGCTGAGGTCGAGCCCCGAGTACCGCTCCTCGACGGCGAGCCGGGCCTCGCCGAGCGCCGCCTCGCCGGCCTCGTGCATCGCGGTGCGGTGGTGGCCCTCGTCGAAGCCCCGGTAGTCACGGCTGCTCGGGGGCACGGCGTGCACGAGCCGTAGCGGCAGGCCCCGGCGGACGGCCTCGTCGGCGGCCCAGGCGAGGGCCGCGGAGGCCGGGTCCCCGGCGTCGACGCCGACCACGACCGGGCGGCTTCCCACGGCTGACGTCATGGCTCCTCCAGCGGTGTCCGGAGCAGGAACGGCGGCGGCCGGCCGTGCTGCACGGCGTCCGACATGCGGCGACGGGAAGGGGCTACCCGCTTCTCGCGGATCCTGATTGCGCGGTGCACGGTTCTGGCCGCTACCCCGCGTCTTCCTGGGGCCCTTCCCGTCCCCTTCAGTCCACCACCACCTCCGGGTTTGCGCGAGCCGCCACGCCCTGTGACCGCCGCACCCGCCGCGGCGTAGCCTGGCGGGCATGGACGAGGAGCCGCTCGGGCCGCACGCCCGGCAGCAGACGCACCGGCCCGACGCGCAGGACGAGGGCGGCGAACCCGCCTGCCTGCTGGCACTGCTCTGCCCGTCCTGCGACGCCGTGCCGGAGGGCGCCGGCAGCGTGCGGTGCTGGCGCTGCGGCGCGGACCTGCGGGAACGCGGCGGGGACGGCCGGGGCGCCGCGGACCGGCCGTAACGCCTTCAGCCGGCGGTCTCCGCGGCCCCGGTGACCTCCGCGGCCTGCGAGATCTCCGCCAGGAAGTCCTCGACCGCGTGGAGGAAGGCCTCCGGCCGGTCCATGCTCGGCAGGTGGGCGGCGCCGTCGAGGGTCACGGTGCGGCCGTCCGGGACGGCGGCGGCGAGGTCCGCGGCCGACGCGATCAGGTCGGGGGAGTCGAGCGCGCCGTTGAGCGCCAGGACGGGGACGGCGATCTCCTTCGCACGGCCCGCGGCGCCGACGACGGGCACGCTGTGGTCCTGCTCGTCGGCGGTGTGCTTGGCCAGCGTGCGCCGGACCATCTCCTTGACCCGGCGGACGACCTCCGGGTCGACCTCGTCGAGGCCGCGGTGCGGGCCGGCGGCGATCCGGGCGAAGGCGTCCACCCAGCCGGCGATGTCGCCGGCCGCCATGGCGGCCGCCTTCTCGGCCTCCAGCTCCAGCGTCCACGGGTCGCGGCACTCGGGCAGGCCGGCGCCGCCGCCGCTGATCACCAGGGCCCGGACCAGGTCCGGGTGCTCCAGGGCGGTGTCGACGGCGATCATCGCGCCCATCGAGGTGCCGACCAGGACGGCGGGCCCGGTGCCGAGTCCGCGCAGCAGGGCGGCCAGGTCGTCGGTCTGGCGGAAGGGCACGGCGGCGTTGGCGGACCGGCCGTGGCCACGGGCGTCCGGTGCGATCACCCGGTGGCGGCGGGCGAGCGCGGGCACCAGCTCGTCGAACATGGTGTGGTCCAGGAATCCCGCGTGCAGCAGCACGACGGGCAGGCCGCTGCCGGTGTCGCGGTAGGCGAGGAGGCCGTCGTGGGAGGGGAAGGCGGCGATGTCCGAAGCGTCATTCATGACAACCAAGGTGCCATATTCGGCCCACGATGACAACCCGGTTGTCATCTTTCCCGGTCGATGTGGCACCCGAGGTGTCATGATGGCCGGGTGACCGAGACCGAGCACCCGCAGCCGCCGACCGCCGACGCCGACGACATCGCCCCGCAGCTCATGGAGGTGTTCGCCCTGGTGGGCCCGCTCTACCGGCGGGTGCAGCGCAAGATCGAGCAGGACGCCCCGCAGCAGGGCCTGTCGGTCGGCGTGCGCGCCGTCCTCGACCTGCTGCGCGAGCACGGTCCGATGACCGTCCCGCAGATGGGCCGCGCCCAGTCGCTGAGCCGGCAGTTCGTCCAGCGCATGGTCAACGACGCGGTCGCGCGGAACCTCGTCGAGACCGCCCCCAACCCCGCCCACCAGCGTTCCTCGCTGATCCGGCTGACGGACGGCGGCCTCGCCGCCATCACCGCCGTGACCGGGCGCGAGCACGCGCTGCTGCGGCAGGCCGGCGCGGACCTGACCGGGGCGGACGTCGCGACCTGCGTCCGGGTGCTCGCCCGGATGCTGGCGCTCTTCGACGACGTCGACGTGGACTGAGGCCGCCCGCCCCGCTCCGGCGGGTCCGGTCGGAAAACCGCTCGCCCGTACCGCGCCCGACCGCCTAGCGTGCGCCGGATGCACACCGTGAAGGGGGAGCGATGACGATCCATCTGGTCGGCGGCGGCCGCGACGAGGCGTGGTACCGGGAGCTGTACGGGCCGTTCCTGGCCGGGGCGGGGGCGGAGCCCGAGGTGGCCTGCCTGCTGCTCGACGAGGGCGACGTGCCCGAGCAGTTCGAGCGCTGGTCCGGCGCGCTCACCGCGGCCGGGCCCTGCCGGCCGCGCGCGGTGCCGGTGGTGCCGGGCGCGGTGTTCGACCCGGCCGTGCTCGACGGCGCGGACGCCATCTTCGTCGGCGGCGGACTCACCCCCGAGTACGCCGCCGCACTGGCCGGACCGCTCGGCCGCCGGCTCGCCGAACGGCCGCTGCCCTACGCCGGGTTCTCGGCCGGCGCGGCGATCGCGGCCGGACGCGCGGTGGTCGGCGGCTGGCTCTCCGACGGGGTGCCGGTCTGCCCCGAGGAGACCGCCGAGGACCTGGCGGAGATCGAGGTCCGCGACGGCCTCGGCCTGGTCGCCCCGGCCGTGGACGTGCACGCCGCGCAGTGGGGCACCCTCGGCCGGCTGGTCGAGGCGGTCGCCCGCGGCGCCGTGCCGTACGGCCTCGCGATCGACGAGAACACCGCCCTCACCGTGCGGGGTGCGACCGCCCGGGTGCGCGGTGCGGGCCGGGTGCACCTCGTCCGGCCGGACGGCGGCGGGGCCGCCGCCGTCCGCTCGTACCGCGCGGGGGAGGAGCTGCCGCTCTGAGCGCCCCGTTCGCGAGGGGTGCGGTCACTCGTAGCGGTACTGCAGGGACTCCCGCTCCGCCTGCTCGATCTGCTCCAGCGTCAGCTCCGGGTCCCGCAGGTGGGAGAGGGTGACCTGGGCCGAGGTCGGCTGGGCGTCCTTGCCCAGCCACTGCTCCGGCTTCCACGCGGAGCCGCGCAGGAAGGCCTTCGGGCAGTGCCCGTAGACCTCCTCGACCTCGACCACGACCGCGCTGCGCGGCGGCTTGCCGACCGAGGTCAGCTGCGCGAGCAGCCGTTCGTCGGTGGTGACGCAGGCCCGGCCGTTGACCCGCAGCGTGGTGTCCCGACCGGGCACCACGAAGAGCAGGCCGACCCGGCCGGTGCTCACGATGTTCTGCAGGCTGTCCAGGCGCTTGTTGCCGGTGGCGTCGGGGATCGCCAGCGTCCGGTCGTCCAGTACGGCCACGAAACCGGCCGGGCCGCCGCGCGGCGAGACGTCGCAGCGCCCCTCCTCGTCCGCGCTCGCCACCATCACCAGCGAGGAGCAGCCGATCAACTGCCGGGCCACGTCGTGGAGCCGGTCGACCTGCTTGCGGCGGGCGTGGTCGCCGGGCTGCTCGTACACCTCCCGCAGCTGCGCCACCTCCCGGACGGCGGAGGACTGCAGGGCGTCGAAGAGGCGGCCGGGCGCCTCGGGTTCTGTGATCACATACCGGAAATCTAGCCGAGCACCGCCCGCCGGGGAACGGCATTTCGCCACTCGCCCGGCCGTTCCCCGGCCCTGCGCGCCGTCCGCCCGGCCCTGCGCCCCCCTCAGCCCTGCGCCGGGCCCGCGGCACCCGGCGGCGCGATCAGCGCCCACACCGTCTTGCCCGCACCGGCCGCCTGCGGGAGCCAGCCCCAGGCCGCCGCGAGCGCGCCGACGATCTCCAACCCGCGCCCGCCCTCCGGGAACTCCCCCGCGATCAGCGGTGCCCCGCCCGGTCCGCAGCCGCCGTCCGGGTCGGACACCTCCAGTAACAGGCCCGGCGCGCCGTAGCGGAGGCGGACGTGCACCCGGCCGCCGCGCCCGCGGGCGTGCACCACCGCGTTGGTGGCGAGTTCGGAGAGCACCAGGCAGCCGTCCCCGGTGTAGTGCCGCACGGTACGGGCGTCCCACGGCTCGCAGACCGCCATCAGGTCGCGCAGCCGGCGCCGCGCCTCCCGCACCGAGTCCCGCCGTCTCGGCAGCCAGAACTCCAGCCGCCCGCCGGAGCCGTCCGCCCCGCCCGTCGACGCGAAGGGCGGCCGCTCGGCGGCGGGACGGGCGGGGACGTCGTACATCGGGGCTCCCACGGTCACGGGCCGGTGCGATCTGCGCCGGTCCGTCACAAGATTCGGTCCGCGGCGATACGCTCGGTAGTGCTCGGCGCTCAACAACGGGCGCTGTAGGCCGGGGGAGGACGCCGATGGCACCGACGCGAGACCTGGACCCCTCGTCCTCCGTTCTCGGCTTCTTCGGATCGGAGCTCCGCCGCTTCCGGGAGGCCTCCGGGCTCACCCAGGACCGCCTCGGCGAGGTCATCAACTACACCGGCTCGCTCGTCGGGCTGGTGGAGACGGCCAGGCGCAAGCCCTCCCGCGAGTTCACCGAACGCTGCGACGCGGCGCTCGGCACCGACGGCGCCCTCGCCCGCATCTGGCCGCTGCTCGGCCGTCCGGCCTTCCCGTCGTGGTTCCGCGGCTTCGTCGAGCTGGAGTCCACCGCGACGTCCATCGCCACGTACCAGGCCCAGGTCGTGCCGGGGCTGCTGCAGACCGAGGAGTACGCCTGGGCGGTGATCCGCAAGGGCCGGACCGGCGAACCGGACGAGGTCGTCGCCGAGTTGGTCGCCGCCCGGATGAGCCGCCAGACCATCCTGGACGGGCCCACCCCGCCGCTGCTGTGGGTCGTGCTGGACGAGGCCGTGCTGCGGCGCCCGGTGGGCGGCCCGGCCGTGATGCGCCACCAACTGGAACGGCTGTTGGACGTCGCCCGCAGCCCGCGGGTCGTGATGCAGGTGCTGCCGTTCGCGGCCGGTGCGCACACCGCCCTGGACGGTTCGATGACCCTCCTGTCGTTCACGGAGGGCCCGGACGTGGCCCACCTGGAGGGGCCCTATTCGGGCCAACTCATCGACCGTCCGGAGGATGTGGCGCGCTACACACTGGCGTACCATCACCTGCGCGCTGACGCCCTGTCGCCGGACGCTTCGTTGACCGCCGTCGAGACGGCGATGGAGGAGGTCTTCACCGAATGAACGGACTCGATCTGTCGGCAGCGGTCTGGCGGAAGTCGAGCTTCAGCGGAGGCTCGGGCGGCGAATGCGTCGAGGTCGCGGACGGCTTCGACGGGGTGGTGCCGGTGCGCGACAGCAAGGACCCGGCCGGGCCGGCGCTGGTCTTCGGGGCCGCCGCCTGGCAGGCCTTCGTCGACGCGGTCAGATCCGGCGAACTCGGATGACGGTGTTCGGCGCCGTCCTGTGCGACCTCGACGGTGTGATCAGGTTCTTCGACCACGCCGGGGTGACCCGGCTGGAGCGGGCCGCCGGGCTGCGGCCGGGCAGCACCGCGGAGGCCGCGTTCGGGCCGGGCATCGCGGAGCCGCTCGTCCTCGGCGGGCTCACCCGGGCGCAGTGGCGCGGGGCGATCGCCGCCGCGCTGGCCGCGAGTGTGCCCGAGGCCGCGGCCCTCGCCCTCGCCGAGGCGTTCACCACCACACCCCAGTCGGCCGACGCCGAGGTCGTCGAGCTGCTCCGCCGCACCCGCCGGAGCTGCCCCGTGCTGCTCGTCACCAACGCCACCGTCTGGCTGGACGAGGACCTCGCCGCCCTCGGCCTCACCGGCCTCGTGGACGGCGTGGTCAACAGCGCCGAGGTGGGCTCGGCCAAACCGGACCGCCGGATCTACGAGATCGCCGCCGAACGCGCCGGGGTCGCCCCCGAGCGGTGCCTGTTCGTCGACGACCGCGCCGAGAACGTCGCCGCGGCCGTCGCCCTCGGCATGGCGGGCCTGCACCACCGCACCCCGGCCGACCTGCGCGCCGCGCTGGCCGGCCGGCTGCCCGACCCGCGGCCCGGACGGGCCGCTCAGGAGGCCGCGGGCCGCCCGTAGTGCAGCAGCACCACGCCGTTGCCGAAGGTACGGCTCTCCAGCAGGTGCAGCGGCCGGTCCGCCGCCGCGGGCGGGAAGAGCGGCTTGCCCGCGCCGATCAGCACCGGGTGGACGTAGATCCGGAACTCGTCGACCAGGTCGTGCTCCAGGAAGGCCGCGGCGAGGTCCGCGCCGCCGAGCACGAGGTCCCCGCCGGGCTCCGCCTTGAGCCGCTCGATCTCGGCCGGGACGACCTCCCGCCGGATCTCGGTGTTCCAGTCGGCGTGCGTCAGGGTGCGGGAGTAGACGGTCTTCGGCATGGAGCGCCAGATCTCCGCGAACTCGACGATCGGTCCGGGTGCGTCCGGATCGGCGTCCGCGGTCGGCCAGAACTCGGCCATCAGCTCCCAGGTGACCCGGCCGCTGATGAAGCCTCCCATCGGCCGCAGCACGTCGTTCAGGTGCTGGTGCAGCTCCTCGTCGACCAGGTGCCAGTCGATCCGCCGGTCCGGCCGCTCGATGTACCCGTCCAGGGACACCGAGAACAGCACCACGATCTTCCGCATCGCACACCCCTCGGCTCCGACGACCGGCCGCTCCATGCTGGCACGACCGCCCGGGCCCGCCCGGCACCCGCGGTGACGGCGTGTCAGCCCGGCGGCGGGAAGGGTCGGCAAGGGGTCACGGCTCGGCGGTCTCCGCCGCCACCCACGCCAGGTACGCCTCCGAGCCGGCCACCACCGGCACGGCCACCACCTCGGGCGTCTCGTAGCCGTGGTGCTCCTGGAGGAAGGCGGTGAGCCGGTCCACGAGGCCGGCCGTGGTCTTGAAGTCGATCCGCCACTCCCCGACGGACCGCACCTCGCCCTTCCACCGGTACACCGAGGCGATCGGGTACACCTGCGCGCAGGCCGCCAGCCGCTCGCGCACCACCAGCGCGGCCAGCGCGCGGGCCGCCTCCTCCGCATCGTGGGTCGTGGTCACCACGAGGACGTCACGGGTCGTCATGCCGCCGAGCCTACGCGCGACGGCGAGCGCCGCCTGCGGCCCGCGTCGGACGACGGCGGGGCCGGAGGCGGCGCGAGCGGCTCAGAGACCGGGGATCTGCCGTGCGGCGAAGGCCTTGCGGACGGTGTCCGCGGCAGCCGCGCCGTACATCCGGCGGGCGGTGTCCACGGTCGCCAGCGCGGCCGCCGAGAACGAGGTGTCGGGCGCGAAGGAGAACTGCGCGTTCACGATGATCCGGTCGGCCGTGCGGGCCCCCAGCGACTTGCGGACGTCGTACAGCGCCTGCGACCAGATCTCGCCGTCGGCGTGCACCTCGCCGACCTTGTCGCCGTACACCTTGCCGGTGTCCAGACGGCGCAGGCAGTGCACCGGGCCGGGGGTGTAGTCGGTGGAGTCCCAGTCGGCCACGCAGGCCTCCGGAGTGCGGGCCGTCCAGCCGTACTTGGCGTCGGCCGCCGCACCGACCGCCACCGCCAGGTAGTCGCCGAACGCCTCGCCGATCGCCCCGGCCTCCGCCGACGCCCCGAAGCCCGGCACCTGCGCCTCGTGCACCGCGTGCCCGTACTCGTGGACGATCACCTCGGCGTCCTCCGCGTCGTCCACCCCGCCCTTGCCGAACCGGATCTCGTCCTTCTTGTCGCTGAAGAAGGAGTTGTCCGCGCCCCACTGGTTGATCCGCACCGGCTGCGCCCGGTCGTTCGCACCCGGCAGCTCACTGCCGAAGCCCAGGCCCTGCAGGTACTCCTGCGCCTCGTTGACCCAGAAGTACGCCATCACCTGCTCGAAGCGGTCGTTGTCCCGGGCGTAGCGGAAGTCGCCGGTGGCCGAGTACGCGGGCGCCCCGGTCTCCGAGCGGACCACCGCCCACCGGCCCGACAGGTAGCCGCTGCCGTCCAGGTTCCGCAGCGCCACCTGGGCGTAGGCGGACGCGGGGACGGCCGAGGCGGCGTCCTTCGCGTCGGTCAGCGTCTCGTCGCCCGAGGACTGCACCGGATTGACCATGAAGACCCGGCCGACCGCGCCGCTCGTGGCCGGGGCGGGCTTGGCGACGGCGGGAGTGGCGGCGAGACCGGCCGCAGAGGCGAGTACGGCGGCGGTGGCGACGGCGAGACGGGGCACGCGGGCAGGACGGGACACGGGTCCTCCAGGGCGGGGCGAGGGTTGCTGCGGGATCATTCCTTACCGCCGAACCCGCTGACCAGGGGTCGGAACCGGTGAATTTCTCCGCCTGCGTCCGCCGTGCCGGAGAATCTGCGGCCGGAGGCCGGATCCGCCGCAACCCCCGGGATCCGCCGCCGCCCCGGAGTCCGTCGTCGCCGCGCGGGCCCACTGTCCGGAGAACCGGGTCGGAGGGCCACGGAGGAGGAGCGCCCGCTCGCCCCCGGGGCCACCTCATTGACGCGCCGTCAGGCCCCGGGGGAGGGCGGGTGCGGCGCCGCGGTCGCGGCCGGGCGGGCTATTCCCGTGACCGGTCGGTCGCCGAGTGAAACAGACCACAGCCCCACCCCCTGCTGCTCCGCGGCCGATCATGGCAGAATGACGGCAGTAGTAGTGACGTTCAGCGCACTCCGGGGTCGGTGAAAATCCGAACCGGCGGTTACAGTCCGCGACCCGTCCGCAGCCAGCGGCCGGTTGACCAGGTGAAATTCCTGGACCGACGGTTAAAGTCCGGATGGGAGGCGTGCGCGGCGGACGAGCAGGTCCACGGCCCGGCGACGGGTCGTGGTGAGCGGACAGGAGAGCTCTCTTCGGCGACGGCGCCGGGGTGGGTTCCCTCCCGGTCGTGCTGTCCGCGTCATCTCCCGTGCCGCCCCGGAGTCCGCGCCCCTAAGCGCGAGGAGTACCCGGGTGTTCACCGGCATCATCGAAGAGCTCGGCGAGGTCGTCTCCATCGAGGAGATCGGCGACTCCTCGCGCATCCGCCTGCGCGGCCCGGTGGTCTGTTCCGGCGCGAAGCACGGCGACTCCATCGCGGTCAACGGCGTCTGCCTGACCGTCGTCGACAGTCCCGAGGAACTGGCCGCCGAGAGCGGCGAGTTCAGCGCCGACGTGATGGCCGAGACGCTGAAGCGCTCCAGCCTCGGCGCTTTGGAGCCCGGTTCGCGGGTCAACCTGGAGCGGGCCATGGCGCTCGGCGCCCGGCTCGGCGGGCACCTCGTCCAGGGCCACGTCGACGCCGCCGGCGAACTGCTCTCCCGCGCCCCGGGCGACCTCGACGCCGACGGCAACCCCCGCTGGGAGGTGCTGCGCTTCTCGCTGCCGCAGTCCATCACCCGGTACCTGGTCGAGAAGGGCTCGATCACCGTGGACGGCGTCAGCCTGACCGTGGTCGACGCCGCCCTCGACTCCTTCAGCGTCTCGCTGATCCCGGCCACCCTCGAACTGACCACCCTCGGCACCAAGGCCGTCGGCGACCCGGTCAACCTCGAGGTGGACGTCCTCGCCAAGTACGTCGAGCGGCTGCTCGACACCCGCACCCTGCCCGACCACCTCACCGGGGACGCCTCGTGAGCGCGCTGACCGGAGTCGCCTTCACCGCCTTCGGCGAGCAGGTGAAGTGGGCCGACATGATCGGCAACCTGCTCGGCCTGGCCGCGCTCGCCCTCGGCTGGCGCCGCTCGGTGCTCAGCTGGCCGGTCCAGCTGCTCGCCGGCGCCGTACTGGTCGTCGCCTTCCTCGGCGGGCAGGCGCCCGGCATGGTCGGCAAGCAGCTGATCGTCATCGTCACCGCGGCCTGGGGCTGGGCCCGGTGGCAGCGCGGCAGCCGCGACGGCGGCACGGTCGCCGTCCGGTTCGCCACCTGGCGCGAGCGCGCCCTGCTGGTGGCCGGCGCAGCGCTCGGCACCGCCGCCGTGGCCGGTGTGTTCATGGCCTTCCCGAAGCTCTCCTGGGCGCCCTGGCTGGACGCCTACATCTTCGTCGGCACCCTGACGGCGATGGTCGCCCAGGCCCGCGGCTGGGTGGAGTTCTGGTTCGCCTGGATCGCCGTCGACCTGATCGGCGTCCCGTACTCCTACACCCACGGCTACGTCTTCTCCGCCCTCACCTTCGCCATCTACTTCGTGCTGGTGCTGCTCGGCCTGCGCACCTGGTGGCTGAGCACCCGCACGGCCCGTCCTTCGTTCACCGAGAACCCCCAGGGAGTCACGGCATGACCATCCAGCACTCCGGCGACGACCTGGTGCTCGACCCGGTCGAGCGCGCCGTCGCCGACATCGCCCTCGGCCGCGCAGTGATCGTGGTCGACGACGAGGACCGCGAGAACGAGGGCGACATCGTCTTCGCCGCCTCCGCCGCGACTCCCGAGCTCCTCGCCTTCACCATCCGCTACAGCTCCGGCGTGATCTGCGCTCCGATGACCGGCGAGGAGCTCGACCGGCTCAAGCTGCCGCCGATGACGGCCGTCAACGAGGACCGCAAGGGCACCGCCTACAGCATCTCCGTCGACGCCCGGGACGGCGTGGACACCGGCATCTCGGCCGCCGACCGCGCCCGCACGATCCGGCTGCTCTCCTCGTCCGGCACCGAGGCCGCCGACCTCACCCGCCCCGGCCACGTCTTCCCGCTGCGCGCGGTGGACGGCGGCGTCCTCGTCCGCCCCGGCCACACCGAGGCCGCCGTCGACCTCGCCCGGCTGGCCGGCCTCACCCCGGCCGGCGCCATCGCCGAGGTCGTCAACGACGACGGCACCATGGCCCGGCTGCCCGAACTCGTCGCCTTCGCCCGCGAGCACGGCCTCGCGATCATCTCCATCGAGGACCTGATCGCCTACCGCCGCCGCACCGAGCTGCACGTCGGCCGGGCCGCCGTCACCGCCCTGCCCACCGAGTACGGCGACTTCACCGCCGTCGGCTACAAGGGCACCATCGACGGCGTCGAGCACCTCGCGCTGGTCGCCGGCGGCCTCGACGCGGACGGCCGGCTGCCCGAGGGCGAGGACGTCCTCGTCCGGCTGCACTCCGAGTGCCTCACCGGCGACGTCCTCGGCTCGCTGCGCTGCGACTGCGGCCCGCAGCTGCAGGCCTCGCTGCGCCAGGTCGCCGAGGCCGGCCGCGGCGTCGTCCTCTACCTGCGCGGGCACGAGGGCCGCGGCATCGGCCTCAGCCACAAGCTGCGCGCCTACGAGCTGCAGGAGCGCGGCCGCGACACCGTCGACGCCAACCTGGACCTCGGCCTGCCCGCCGACGCCCGGGACTACTCGATCGGCGCGCAGATGCTCGCCGACCTCGGCGTCCGCTCGCTCACCCTGCTCACCAACAACCCGCACAAGCAGAACGCGCTCACCGAGCACGGCCTCAAGGTGAAGGGCCGGCTGCCCGTCGAGGTCCGGGTCGGCGAGCACAACGAGCGCTACCTGCGCACCAAGCGGGACCGGATGGGCCACGACCTGCCGTGGCTCGACGCCGACTCCTGAGCCACCGCCTTCCGCACGACCACCAGCACAGCCTTCGAGACAGAGGAAGTACGACGTGAGCGGCCACGGAGCCCCCGAGCTGACCATCGAGAACTGCGGCGACCTGCGGGTCGCGGTGATCGCCGCGCAGTGGCACGACCAGGTGATGAACGGCCTGCTGGACGGCGCCCACCGCGCCCTCAAGGAGCTCGGCATCGAGGAGCCGACCGTGCTGCGGGTGCCCGGCACCTTCGAGCTGCCGGTCGCCGCGAAGCGCCTCGCCGACCGCGGCTACGACGCCGTGGTCGCCCTCGGCGTCGTCATCCGCGGCGGCACCCCGCACTTCGACTACGTCTGCGAGGCCGCCACCCTGGGCCTGACCCAGGTCGCGGTGGACACCGGCGTCCCGGTCGGGTTCGGCGTGCTGACCTGCGACAACGAGCAGCAGGCGCTGGACCGCGCCGGCCTGCCCGACTCGGCCGAGGACAAGGGCCACGAGGCGGTCACCGCCGCCGTCGCCACCGCGGTCGCGCTGCGCGGCATCGCCTAGGGCAGTGCACACGCGGGGGCGCCGGGGACCGTCTCCCGGCGCCCCCGACGGTCGTCCCGCGCCCCCGGGCGGTGTCCGCGCCCCCGAGGGGCGGGGATTGTCCCACCGGACTGTCCACGGTCCGGAACCGTTTACCGTCGGTCAGCCCGCACCCCGTATGGTGAGCCCATCATGGCTTCGAAGACATTCGAGGAGCTCTTCGCCGAGCTCCAGCAGAAGGCCGCCGCCGGCGACCCCTCGTCCTCCCGCACCGCGCAGCTCGTCCAGCAGGGCGTCCATGCGATCGGCAAGAAGGTCGTCGAGGAGGCCGCCGAGGTCTGGATGGCCGCCGAGTTCCAGTCGGACGAGCAGACGGCCGAGGAGATCTCGCAGCTCCTCTACCACCTCCAGGTGATGATGATCGCCCGCGGGCTGACGCTCGACGACGTGTACGCCCACCTCTGACCGCATCCGTGTCAGCCACCCCTCCCACAGCGAAGGAACCGTCTCCCATGCTCCGCATCGCCGTTCCCAACAAGGGTTCTCTCTCGGGTCCCGCGGCGGAGATGCTGCATGAGGCCGGCTACCGCCAGCGCAAGGACCCGAAGGAACTGGTGCTGGTCGACCCGGAGAACCAGGTCGAGTTCTTCTTCCTGCGGCCGCGGGACATCGCCGTCTACGTCGGCTCCGGCCGGCTCGACGTCGGCATCACCGGCCGCGACCTGCTGCTGGACTCCGGCGCGGACGCCGAGGAGGTGCTGGCCCTCGGCTTCGGCGGCTCCACCTTCCGCTTCGCCCGCCCGGTCGGCGTGCAGGTCGAGGACGTGCAGGGCCTGGAGGGCATGCGGATCGCCACCTCCTACACCGGCCTGGTGGAGCAGCACCTCGCCGAGCGCGGGGTGAAGGCCACCGTCACCAAGCTGGACGGCGCGGTCGAGACCGCCGTCCAGCTGGGCGTCGCCGACGTCATCGCCGACGTCGTCGAGACCGGCACCAGCCTGCGCAACGCCGGCCTGGAGGTGTTCGGCGACCCGATCCTGGTCTCCGACTCCGTGGTGATCCGCCCCAAGGGCGCCGGCGACGACCCGGGCGTCGAGCAGTTCCTGCGCCGCCTCCAGGGCGTCCTGGTGGCCCGCCGGTACGTGCTGATGGACTACGACATCCGCGCCGAGAAGGTGGGCGAGGCCGTCGCCCTGACCCCGGGCCTGGAGTCGCCGACCGTCTCGCCGCTGCACACCGAGGGCTGGGTGGCCGTCCGGTCCATGGTGCTCCGCAAGGAGGCCCAGCGGATCATGGACGACCTGTGGGCGATCGGCGCCCGCGCCATCCTGGTCACCAACATCCACGCCTGCCGCCTCTGACCGATCCTTCCCGGGGCGGGGGCCGGCCGGCCCCCGCCCCGCGCTTTCCTGGAGCCACCCCGTTGTCGACCCCCGCCGCCGCCCTGCCGATGACCTGGTCGCCGCGCCGCAACCGTTACGTGCTGCTGCCGCTCTGCGCCGTGCTGGTGATCGTCTTCACCGTGCTCGCCGTGATCCTCCCGGCGAACTGGCACACCAACGACCGCGCCATGATGGTGCTCAGCGGGCTGCTCTTCGCCGGCGTCGGCCTGATGCTCGCCCGGCCCCGGGTGAGCGCCGACGAGGACGGCGTCACGGTGGTCAACTTCGTCCGCAGCCGCCGCCTCGCCTGGGCCGAGATCGTCCGGGTCAACCTGCGGGCCGGCGACCCCTGGGTGATCCTCGACCTCGCCGACGGCACCTCGCTCGCCGCGGTCGGCATCCAGCCCGCCGCCGGCCGGGAACAGGCGATCACCGCCGCCCGGACGCTGCGCGACCTCGTGGACGAGCGCGGGACGGCGCGTCGCTGACGGCCCGCTCG
The DNA here is from genome assembly GCF_000717715.1 of Streptomyces sp. NRRL B-24484. Taxonomy (GTDB): domain Bacteria; phylum Actinomycetota; class Actinomycetes; order Streptomycetales; family Streptomycetaceae; genus Kitasatospora. The sequence continues at coordinate 51,559 of NZ_JOAI01000054.1, forward strand.
GGCGGGATCCCTACACTCGTTCGGTATCGTCTAGGCTGGTGACGGCTGGTAAAGCCAGGGCAAAAGTGCCCGCCGTCCCCGAACCGACCTGAGGAGTGACACTCCCCGTCCATGGACGATCCGTCCGGTAGTACCTGCGCCGCCCTGCGTCCTACGCTCGGAAAGCAGGCGGCACGATGACCACCGCCTGGCTGCTGTTGCTCGCGGCCTTCCTGCTCATCCTCGCGAACGGCCTCTTCGTGGCCGCCGAGTTCGCCTTCGTGACCGTGGAGCGCGGCACCGTCGAACGCGCCGCCAAGGCCGGCGACATCCGGGCGCGCAGCCTCTCCAAGGCCCTGCGGCACCTGTCGTTCCAGCTCTCCGGAGCCCAGCTCGGCATCACCATCACCTCCCTGGTGGTCGGTATGCTCGCCGAGCCCGCCCTCTCCGTGATCCTCTCGCCCGTGTTCACCGCGATCGGCCTGTCCGAGGGTGCCGCCCGCGGCGCCGCCGTCGTGATCGGCATGATCGGCGCCACCGTGCTGCAGATGGTCATCGGCGAGCTCGTCCCGAAGAACTGGGCGATCTCCCGGCCGCTCCAGGTCGCGTACGCGGTCGTCGGCCCGCAGCGCGCCTTCTCGGCCGCCTGCCGCCCGCTGATCAGCTTCCTGAACGGCTCCGCGGACAAGATGGTCCGCGCGCTCGGCATCGAACCGCAGGAGGAGCTGGGCCACGCCCGCACCCCCGCCGAACTCGTCGCCCTGGCCCGGCACTCCGCCCGCGCGGGCGCGATAGACCAGCAGTCCGCGACGCTGTTCGTGCGCACCTTCGGACTCGGCCGGCTCACCGCCGAGTCCGTGATGACACCGCGGATCGACGTGGTCGCCCTGCACCACGACGCCACCGCCGCCGACGTCGTCAACCTCGTCCGCGCCACCGGCCTGTCCCGCTTCCCGGTGTACGTGCACAACCTGGACGAGATCACCGGCACCGTCACGCTCAAGGACGCGCTCGCCGTCCCCGAGGACCGCCGCGGCCACACCCGCGTCGCCCACCTCGCCTCCCCGCCGCTGCTCGTCCCCGAGACCCTGCCCGCCGAGCAACTGCTCGACCGGCTGCGCCGCCAGCAGCCGATGGCCGTCGTGGTCGACGAGTACGGCGGCACCGCCGGCGTCGTCACCGTCGAGGACATCGTCGAGGAGATCGTCGGCGAGGTGCAGGACGAGCACGACCCCGCCGACGAGCCCGACCTGCGGCCGATGCCGCCGGAGAACGGCCTGCCCGTCTGGGAGGCCGACGGCCTCACCCGCACCGGCCAGCTGGAGATCATCGGCCTGCAGGCCCCGGAGGGCCCCTACGAGACCCTCGGCGGCCTGCTCGCCGACCTGCTCGGCAAGCTGCCCGCCGTCGCCGACACCGCCGAACTGCCCGGCTGGCGCTTCACCGTGCTCGCCGTCGACCGGCACCGTACCGGCCGCGTCCGGATCCAGCGCACCGACCCCGACCTCGCGGGCGAGGACGGCACGGACGGGGGGAAGGACCGATGACCGCGCTCCAACTCGCCGCAGCGGTCCTGCTGCTGCTCGGCAACGCGTTCTTCGTCGGCGCCGAGTTCGCCGTCATCTCGGTGCGCCGCAGCCAGATCGAGCCGCTCGCCGAGTCCGGCAACCGGCGCGCCCGCACCGTGCTGCACGCCCTGTCCAACGTCTCCGCGATGCTCGCCGCCGCCCAGCTCGGCATCACCGTCTGCTCGCTGGGCCTCGGTGCCCTCGCCGAGCCGACCATCGCCCACCTGCTGCACGACCCCTTCCACGCGGTCGGCGTGCCCGAGTCGCTGATGCACCTGCTCAGCTACGCGGTCTCGCTCGCCGTCGTGGTCTTCCTGCACATGGTGGTCGGCGAGATGGTGCCCAAGAACATCGCCCTCGCCGGCCCGGAGAAGGCCGCGCTCTGGCTCGGCCCGCCGCTCGACCGCCTCGCCCGGATCCTCCGCCCGTTCATCGCCTTCCTGAACGCCTTCGCCAACGCGGTCCTGCGGCTGTTCGGGGTCGACGCCAAGGACGAGGTCGAGTCGGTCTTCAACAGCGAGCAGCTGCTGCACCTGCTGGCCGACTCCGCCGACGCCGGACTGCTCGACGAGCAGCGCCAGGAGCGGCTGGAGGACGCCCTGGAGCTCGGCGAGCGGCCGGTCACCGAGGTGCTGCTGAAGCCCGACCAGCTGGTCACCGTGCCGGTCGGGGTGAGCGCCCGGGAGGTCGAACGGCTCGCCGTCCGCACCGGCTTCTCCCGCTTCCCGGTGGCCGACGCCGCCGGCACCGTGCTCGGCTACCTGCACGTCAAGGACATCCTCGACCTGGACGACCCGGACGCGGCGATGCCCGAGCGGCTGCGCCGCCCGATCCCCGAGCTGCGCGCCGGACTGCCGCTGGACGACGCCCTCGGCGCCATGCGCCGGGCCGCCGCCCACCTGGCCGCCGTCGTCGACGCCGACGGCTGTCAGCTCGGCCTGGTCGCCCTGGAGGACGTCCTGGAGGAGCTGGTCGGCGAGGTCCACGACCCGGACCACCGCAGCGCCGCGCTGTAACGCCGCAGCCCGATCCGCCGGCCCCGTGCTCACCGCACGGGGCCGGCGGCGTCCTCCCGCCCGCCGTACACGGCGAACAGCGCGGCGGAGGCGAGCTCCACGGCCGCGGCGGCCGCCAGCGGGACCGCCGGTCCGGCCCGCAGCAGCAGGGCGCCGAGCGCGGCGCCGCCGCACATCACGACCACCGCGGAGGCGGCCCGCTCGCGCGAGTCCATCTCCGCGTGCACCCGCAGCAGGCCGGTCAGCCCGCGGGTGAGCACGGTGGTCGGAAGGTCCGGCGCGGCGATCCGCAGCGCGACGGCGTTCCGCCAGCCCATCGCCAGCGCGAGGACGGCGAGCACCACCAGCGCCCGGCCCGAGGGCAGGCCCCGCTGTTCCGGCAGGCCGGCCGCGGCCACCGCGCCGACCGCCAGCAGCAGCCCGACCCCGGCCACCGCGGGCGGCGGCCAGCGCTCCCCGTGCCGCCGCACCAGCGCCTCGTTCACCCGGTGGCCGAGCAGCGCGCCCAGCGAGAACGCGGCGAGGCCCAGTCCGGCCCCGGCCACCGACACGTGCGCGCCGCCGAGTCCGAAGCCCAGGAAGAGGATGTTGCCGGTCATCACGGCGGTGTACACGTGGCCGAGACCGAGGAAGCCCGCCGCCTCGACGATGCCGGTGACGGCGGTCAGCAGCAGCAGCGCCACGGTCTGCGGGGCGGGGCGCCGGGTCGTCGCGAGCACCCTTGTTGATACCAGCCGCGCCGGGCCGGGCGGCGGAGACCGGCCGCGGGGGAGCGGCCGCTCACCGGGAAGGCCCAGGGACGGCGGGGCTCAGCCGGTGCGGCCGTCGATCAGTTCGCCGTACGCCTGGAGCAGGTCCGGCAGGCGGAGGGTGGCGAGGTCCTCCCGGCTGGGGAGGTCGCCGTGGGCGCTGAGCCGCAGGTCGCGGTACGCGCAGGACTTCTCGTACAGGGTGCGGATGAACCGGCCGTTGCCGAGCTCGTCTATCCAGCCCTCGGTGACGACGTGCGCGCAGATGGAGGAGAGCTCCTCGGCGGCGTCCTCGTCCCAGCCGTCGCCGCCCGTCAGCGCCAGGCTGCGGCCGATCTCGGTCAGCTCGCCGGGGCGGTAGCTCGGGAAGTCCACCCGGGTGGTGAACCGCGAGTTGAGGCCGGGGTTGGCCGCCAGCAGCCGGTTCATCCCCTCCGGGTAGCCGGCCAGGATCACCACGAGCCGGTCCCGGTTGTCCTCGGCCCGCTTCAGCAGCACCTGCAGCGCCTCGTCGCCGTAGGCGTCACCCTTGCTGTAGCCGGAGTTGGACAGGCTGTACGCCTCGTCGATGAACAGCACGCCGTCCAGCGCCGAGTCGATCAGTTCGTTCGCCTTCACCGCCGTCTGCCCGAGGAACTCGCCCACCAGGTCCGCCCGCTGGGCCTCCACCAGGTGGTCGCCGGAGAGCAGGCCGAGCGCGTGGAAGACCTGGCCGAGGATCCGCGCCACCGTCGTCTTGCCGGTGCCGGACGGCCCCGAGAAAACGAAGTGCCGCTTCGGCGGCTGCACCGGCAGCCCCCGCTCGGCCCGCAGCCGGGCCATCCGCAGCTGCGCCGAGAGCGCCCGCACCTGCCGCTTCACCGGGTCCAGGCCGACCATCCGCTCCAACTCGGCGAGGGCCGCGTCCAGCTCCTGCTGCAGGCTCCCCGCGGCGGTGCCCGCTGCGGACGGCCCGCCGGCCGCCTCGGCCTCGCCGGGCGTGCGCGGGGGCGCCGCCGGCGCCGCCTCGGCGGCGCCCGAGCGCTCCGCCACCGGCTCCGCCGCCGCCGGCGCGGCCGCCCCGCCCGGCTCGGTGCGCCCGAACGCCCCGGACAGGCCCGAGAAGCCCGAGGTGTCCGCCAGATCGGCCGGCTCCCCGAAACCGGGCGGCAGGACCATCGGGGCGGCCGTCTCCGGCACCGTCTCCACGGCGTCCAGCACGTCCGGCCCGTCGAAGGGTTCCGGCAGGTCCAGCGGGTCGAGCAGGCCGTCCAGCGCGGCGTCCTCGGCGGTGATCGCGGCCAGCCGGGCGGCGGTGTCCATGAACGCCGGGTCGGCCCGGTGCACCGCCCGGTACAGCGGCAGTGCGGCGGCGCTGCGACCGGCCCCCTCGTAGGCGCGGGCCAGCCAGTAGCGCAGTTCCTTGCGTTGCGGCTGCTCCGAGCGGCAGCGGGCCAGTGAGGCGGCCAGCGGGGCCTGCGCCTGCGCGCACATGTCGAGCCTGACTCTCGCCATGCCGCCGAACAGGCCGGCCTCGATGCCCAGCAGCGGGTCGTCCAGCAGCCGGTCGGTGTCCCGGATCAGCTGCTCCCAGTCCTTCACCAGGTAGGAGCGGCAGGCCTGCAGGAAGCGCACCGACGGGTCCTCGTCGGGCGGCGGGCAGTCCGCCAGGGCACGGTCGAGTTCGGCCAGGTGCCGGCCGTCCAGCCAGTGCGAGGCGTGCGCGAGCGCCAGGTCGCGGGCGTCCTCCAGCACCGGCTGCACCCACCAGCCGAGCCAGTACCAGGAGCTGAGCGGGCGCCGGTGGCGCAGCCGCTGCTCGCCGAAGCGGGCCCGGTGGCGGTGCATCGCGAGCAGTGCGCCGGAGGTGTCGCAGCGCAGTGCGTGCAGTCCGAGCCAGGCGTCGGCCATGCCCGGGTCGAGCCGGACGGCCGTACGGAACTCCTCCTCGGCGCGGGCGTAGGAGCCCGCCGCGTACGCGTCCATCGCCCTGAGCCAGGCCCGGTCGGCCTGCCTGTGCGGTCCTGTGCCACCCGAACCGTTGCCGCTGTCCACCGTCACCCCACGCCCCCCGCAGTGTGCATCGAGGCCCGGTCGGCCGACGGATCGCCGGACGGACCATCCGTCAGTTCGCGCAGCCCCCGGGGCGCATGCGCGCCTGCCTGGAATCGTACCGGGGCGGAGCTGATCCGGAAGGGTGCCGCGCCGGGTCAAATATCCGTGGCAGTGCGGCCGTTGAGGGGTGCGCGACGAGGTCGCGAACGCAGAACGGCATCTCCGGCTCACGGGGGAACAAGCCGGAGATGCCGTGTCGAGAGGTTGCGAGATCAACCAATCTCGCGACGCCATGAACTTAAATCCTGGCGACAGCCCAGGTCAAGAGGGTGATGCGGGCTCACCGTGGGTACACCCGACGATCCTCCCGGTGATCCCGTCGACCGTCACGTCGGCGTGCGGACGGCTCGGGTCGGCGGCGAAGTGCGAGCGCTCGGCGCGGATCCAGCTCTGCCAGAACGACGCCAGTTCGGGACCGTCCCGCAGCAGCCCGCGGGCGTTCGCGGACGCGGCGTCAAGCTCCATCCACACCAGGTGGGCGAGGACCGGGCGCACCGCGCGCCGGCCCGCGCCGACGCCCTCCACCAGCACCACGGGGGCGGCCGGCACCGTACAGGGCTCGCCGAAGCGGTGCCGCTCCCAGTCGTACACCGGATAGCGGGCGTCCTCGCCGCGCGAGAACGGCGCCAGCACCTGGTCGTGCAGCCGCCCCGTCCAGCCGAAGGGCTCCTCGTGCGTGGCCAGGTCGTCCAGGTGCACCACCGGGGCACCGCCCAGTTCGGCGGCGAGCTTGTCGGCGAAGCCGGTCTTGCCCGAGCCCGCGTGCCCGTCGACCGCGACCAGCCGGACCGGGCCCAGGGACGGCGGCAGCGCCGCCAGCCGGATCGCGAGATCACCGAGTTCCGTCATGCGGCCAGCGTACGGCGGCGCACCGCCGGGACCGGAGCATCCGGAGCGGGCACGCGTGCCGCCGGCCGGACGCGGCCCGTCGGGCCGGGCCGGATCGGCGCCGTGCCGCCCGACCAGCACGGCCGCCCGCGTCGCGCGGGCCCCGTCCGTGCCGTCAACCGGGCCGCGCCGCGGATCACCCGGGCGCGCGGGCACGGCCGCGCACCGGCCTCGTCCGATCCGGTGAGGACCGGGCTGCCGGCGATCGGGCGTGTCGGGGGAGGGATCGGCGGGCGCGGGAGGACCCGGGACCACCCCGCCGGGCGGAGGGAACGGAGAGCGGTGCCGCGGAGCCACCCGCACCGGCGGGGACACCGACGGCCGCGGGGGCGGCCGGCGGTCGCGCGGCACCCCGCCCGAAGGGCGGCTTCCGCCGGGGAGGCGGGCCGTGCCGGGCGGACCGGCACGGGCGTCGTCCGCCGGGCGGTCAGCGCCGGCCGGAGCGGGAACGCTGCGCGGGGATCCGCGCCGGGCCGTCGGCCGGCGCACCGGCGTGCGAGAACGGCTGGGTGCGCCAGTCCAGTTCGGCGGGGAGCGAGAGCAGGGCGGCCAGACCGGCGCCGCCGTCCTCGACCGGCTCCTCGCACTCGGCGAGCTCGTCGGTCGGCGAGCCGGTGCCCGGGCAGAGCGCCGCGGAGAAGGGGTGCCAGGCGGTCGGCAGCACGGCGTGCTGCGGGAGCCGCTCCTCGTCGCCGATCAGGGCGATCGGACGGTCGCAGGACGGGCAGTGCACCCGGACGATCTCCCAGGTGTCGGCCTCGCCCGGGTCCACCCCCAGGGTGAACTCGAACTCGGTCCGTTCCTCGTCCTCGCTGCGCGGACGGTGGTCAATGGCAGGCATGTGATCCCCCTCGGATCGGGCCGGGCCCACGTCGTCCCCGGCCACCAGCAGCACTTCCCGCCGACGGGGGGTCATAACCCTGCGGAGCGGCGCACGGTGATGCACGGGCTGTGGCCTTCGCCACATTCCCGCGGCATGTGCCGCCGCACCCGCTCCCCGTGCGCCCCCCCGGCCGCCGTCGGCGCACCGGTCCGGACCGGTGCGCCGACGCGGTGGCGACGCGGCCCCGCACCATCGAGTAGGTTTGCGCGTTGTGGAGGATCTCGACCAGCGCATCGTCCAGCTGCTCCTGCAGGACGGCAGGATGAGCTACACGGACCTGGGCAAGGCCACCGGCCTGTCCACCTCGGCGGTGCACCAGCGGGTGCGCCGTCTCGAACAGCGCGGGGTGATCCGCGGCTACACCGCGATCATCGATCCGGAGTCCGTCGACCTGGCGCTGACCGCCTTCATCTCGGTCAAGCCCTTCGACCCGAGCGCCCCCGACGACACCCCGGAGCGGCTCGTCGGCCTCCCCGAGATCGAGGCCTGCCACAGCGTCGCCGGCGACGAGAACTACATCCTCAAGGTCCGCGTCGGCGCCCCCGGCGACCTGGAGGACCTGCTCGCCCGGATCCGCTCCGCCGCGGGCGTCTCCACCCGCACCACCGTCGTCCTCTCCACCCCGTACGAGGCGCGCCCCCCGAAGCTCTGACCCGCAGCTCCGACCGGGAGCGCGGCCCGGCGCCCCGGAGCACCGGCCCGGCGCCCCCGGGGTGCAGACTGGCCCCATGACCGAACGCACCAACCGCACCGTGCTGCTGCGCGGCGGCAACGTCTACAGCCCCGCCGACCCCTTCGCGACCGCCATGCTGGTCGAGGGCGAACACATCGCCTGGGTCGGCAGCGACGGAGCCGCCGAGGCGTACGCCGACACCGCCGACGAGGTGGTGGAGCTCCACGGTGCCCTGGTCACCCCGGCCTTCGTCGACGCCCACGTGCACGCCACCTCCACCGGCCTCGCCCTGACCGGCCTCGACCTCACCGGCTGCCCCACCCTCGCCGAGGCCCTGGAGCGGATCGCCGCCGCCGCGCGCGCCACCGACGGCGTCCTCATCGGGCACGGCTGGGACGAGAGCGGCTGGCCCGAGGGCCGCCCGCCGACGCTCGCCGAACTCGACGCCGCCACCGGCGGCGCCCCCGCCTACCTGTCGCGCACCGACGTGCACTCGGCGCTCGCCACCACCGCCCTGCGCGCCCTCGCCGCCGACCTCGCCGACCTCCCCGGCCACGACCCCGAGGGCCCGCTCAGCCGCGACGCCCACCACGCCGTCCGCCGCACCGCCCTCGCCCACCTGACCCCCGCTCAGCGGCGCACCGCCCAGCGGGCCGCCCTCGCCCGCGCCGCCGCACTCGGCATCGGCGCCCTGCACGAGTGCGCCGGGCCCGACATCTCCTCCGAGGACGACCTCGCCGAACTCCTCGCGCTCGCCGCCGAGGGCGACGGGCCCGAGGTCTTCGGCTACTGGGGCGAACTCGGCGGCATCGACACCGCCCGCCGCCTCGGCGCGGTCGGCGCCGGCGGCGACCTCTTCGTCGACGGTGCGCTCGGCTCCCGCACCGCCTGCCTGCACGCCCCCTACCGCGACGCCGGCAGCGCCGACGCCCCCGTCCACGGCACCGCCTACCTGACGGCCGAGCAGATCGCCGGCCACGTCGCCGCCTGCACCGAGGCCGGACTGCAGGCCGGCTTCCACGCCATCGGCGACGCCGCGGTCGACGCCGTCGTGGCGGGCGTCCGCGCCGCCGCCGACCGGGTCGGACTCGACCGGGTCCGCGCCGTGCGGCACCGCGTCGAACACGCCGAGCACCTCGACGACAAGTCCATCGCCGCCTTCGCCGAACTCGGCCTCACCGCCTCCGTCCAGCCCGCCTTCGACGCCGCCTGGGGCGGACCCGACGGCATGTACGTCCAGCGGCTCGGTGCGGAGCGGGCGGCCGCCCTCAACCCCTTCGCCGCGATGCTGCGGGCCGGCGTGCCGCTGGCCTTCGGCTCGGACGCCCCGGTCACCCCGCTCGACCCGTGGGGGACCGTCCGCGCCGCCGCCTTCCACCGGACCCCGGAGCACCGGATCTCCGTCCGGGCCGCGTTCACCGCCCACACCCGCGGCGGCTGGCGGGCACTGGGGCGGGACGCGGACGGGGTGCTGGTGCCCGGCGCGGTCGCCAGCTACGCCGTCTGGGAGGTCGACGAGCTGGTCGTCCAGGCCCCCGACTCCCGCGTCGCCGGCTGGTCCACCGACCCCCGCTCCGGCACCCCCGGCCTCCCCGACCTCACCCCCGGTCACCCCCTCCCCACCTGCCTCCGCACCGTCGTCCGCGGCCGCACCGTCCACCAGGCCTGAGAGCCACCACCAGGGGTGGCGCCCCCAGGGGCGCCGGGGGCACCTCCCGGCCGAAGGCCGGGGGCGGAACTGCGCGACTCCGGAAGGAACCCGACCAGTAGGTCCGGAACGGCGGTGCGTCCGCCGTTCACGAGCCGCTGACCGGTGTGCCCTTCCGTTTCGCGCAGCCCCCGGCGCCCCTGTGTGTGCTTCCCGTGAGTCCGTGGGCGTAGGGTGAGTACGAAACCGTTTCGTTCCGTGCTGTTCGCCGGGAGGTCGCCATGGCGTCGGATGCCGAGCCGAGGGCGCGCCGCAGCCGCCTGACCGAGGAGCGCGAGCGCGAGCTGTACGAGGCCGTGATCGAGCTGCTCCGCGAGGCGGGGTACGACGCGCTGACCATGGACGCGATCGCCGCCCGCACCCGTTCCAGCAAGGCCACCCTCTACCGCCAGTGGAACGGCAAGCCGGAGCTGGTCGCGGCGGCCCTCCGCAGTTGCCGCCCCATCACCGCCGCCGACGTCGACACCGGCACCCTCCGCGGAGACCTCCGCGAGCTCCTCCGCCTCCGCTGCGCCACCTCCCTCCGGGACGCGGCACTGATGCGCGCCCTCGGCCAGGCGATGCACAAGGACCCGGACCTGCTCCGCGCCTTCCGCACGCTCGTCGTCGAACCCGAGACGGCGGCCCTCGCCGCGATGCTCGACCGCGGGGTCCGCCGGGGCGAGCTCGCCCCGGACTGCCCGGCCGCGCCCTTCGTCCCGCACATGGTGCTGGGCGCCCTCGCCGCCCGACCGCTGCTGGAGGGCGTCGAGGCCGACCCGGAGTACCTCGCCCGCTACGTCGACGCGGTGGTGCTCCCCGCCCTCGGCCTCTGACCACCCACCCCTCCCCAGGACGGACATGCCACCCGCCGACCCGCCGCCCTCCACGACCGACCGGCCCGCCCCACGGCACGAGCCCGACCGCCCGGCGCAGCCGGCCCGCCCGCACCCCGTCCGCGAGCTGCTCCTGATCGCCGTCCTCTACACCGTCTACCGGCTGGGCCGGGTCGCCGCCGAGGGCCACGTCCCGCGGGCCTTCCGCAACGCCGCCGACGTGTGGGACCTGGAGCGCACCCTGCACCTCCCGGGCGAGGCCGGCGTCCAGGACCTGCTGCTCCACAGCGACCTGCTGGTGCACGCCGCGAACGCCTTCTACGCAACGGTGCACTTCCCGGCCACCGTGCTCTTCCTGCTCTGGACGTACTGGCGCCGCCCGGGGCACTACGTGTGGATACGCCGGGTGCTGACCGTCCTCACCGGCGCCGGCCTGGCACTGCACCTGCTGCTGCCGCTGGCGCCGCCGCGGATGCTGGAGGTGACCGGCCTGGTCGACACGGCCCGGGTGTACGGGCCGGCGGTGTACGGGGACCCGGCGACCGACAGCCTGTCCAACCAGTTCGCGGCGATGCCCTCGCTGCACGTCGGCTGGGCGCTGACGGTCGCGGTCGGACTGATCGCGGCCACCCGCTCCCGCTGGCGCTGGCTCTGGCTGCTGCACCCGGTGGTGACGTACCTGGTCGTCGTCGGCACCGCCAACCACTACTGGCTGGACGGCATCGTGGCGATCGCGCTCACCGGCGCCGCCCTGCTGCTGCTCCGCCCGCCGACCTCCCCCGGGGCCCCGCCGCCGCTGCGACTGCCCGGCCAGCGCCGGCCGACCGCCCCCGTCCGCCCGGCCACCACCGCCACCACCACGCCCTGACCTCGGCCGGTGACCCCGACGGGCCCGCGGCCGGGACCCCTGCCGGGGCCCCGCCGGGAGCGTCCCCGCCGCACCCCCGACCACCCGGATGCACACTGATCCGGGGTACCGTCTTCGGACGGCCGCCCACCGGGGCGGACCGAAGGACCAGGCGGTACAGCCAGAGGGACGGTGTACAGGTGGCACTGCCGGTGGAACAGGAGCGGCCGGTGGCGGACGAGGCGGACAGCGCCGCGCGCCCGCGGCCCGAGCGGCCCGAACGTCCGGGACGGCTCGCCCGCATCCGCGCGGGCCTGCCCAGGACGGGCCTGGCCGTGCTCGCCGGTCTGCTGACGGTCGCCGCCTTCCCGCCGTACGACCTGTGGCCGCTGTCGATCGTCGGCGTCGCCGCGCTGTCGCTGCTGACCCGCGGCCGCACCCTGCGCCAGGGCGCCTGGACGGGCTTCGCCTTCGGCTTCCCGTTCTTCCTCGGCCTGCTGGCATGGCTGCGGGTGGTCGGCTGGGACGCGACCGTCGGCCTGTCGGTGATCGAGGCGCTGTTCGTCGCCGCCATGGGCGCGGGCCTCGCCGCGACCTCCCGGCTGCGCGCCTGGCCGCTCTGGGCGGCCTGCCTGTGGGTGACACAGGAGTGGGCCCGGGACCGGCTGCCGCTCGGCGGCTTCCCGTGGGGCCGGCTGGCCTTCGCGAACACCGCGAGCCCGTTCACCCCGCTGGCCTCGCTCGGCGGCGCCCCGCTGGTGACCTTCGCCGTGGCGCTCTGCGGCACCCTGCTGGCCTGGGCCGCCCTGCGGCTGCGCCGTGGCCCGCGCCGCTCGCCGAAGGCCGCCGCGCTGGCGGGTCTCGGCGCGGTGGCCGCGCTGCTCGCCGGCCTGGTCGTGCCCGTCCCGACCAAGGGCGACGACACGGTGAAGGTGGCCCTGGTGCAGGGCAACGTGCCGCACCCCGGCATGGACTTCCTGGGCCGCCCGATGCAGGTCCTCGACAACCACGCCAGCGAGACCGAGAAGCTCGCCGCGGACATCGCCGCCGGCCGCGTCCCCAAGCCGGACGTCGTCATCTGGCCGGAGAACGCCTCCGACCTGGACCCGTTCTCCGAGCCGGCCGCCTATCAGCGGATCGACCAGGCCGTCCGCGCGGTCGGCGTGCCGACCCTGGTCGGCGCCCTGGTCGACGGCCCGGACGCGCAGCACGTGCAGAACGAGGGCATCGTCTGGAACCCGTCCACCGGTCCCGGCGCCTCGTACACCAAGCAGCACCCGGTGCCGTTCGGCGAGTACGTGCCGTTCCGCGCCGAGCTCTCCAAGGTGATCTCGCGCCTGCAGCGGGTCGCCCGCGACTTCTACCCCGGCGACCACAACGGCGTGATGCAGCTCGGCCCGGCCCGGATCGGCGACGTCATCTGCTTCGAGGTGGCCTACGACGAGATCGTCCGCGACACCGTCAACGACGGTGGCCGGGTCCTCGTCGTGCAGACCAACAACGCCACCTACAACCGCACCGGCCAGACCGAGCAGCAGCTCGCCATGAGCCGGCTGCGCGCCGTCGAGCACGGCCGCGCCGTCCTGATCGCGGCGACCAGCGGCATCAGCGCGGTGATCGCCCCGGACGGCTCGGTGGTCTCCCGGACGAAGGAGCTCGCCCCCGCGGTGCTCAACGCCACCGTGCCGCTGCGCGACTCCCGCACGGTGGCCGACCGGGTCGGCGCCGCCCCGGAGTGGGCGCTGGCCGCCGCGGGCCTGCTGGCCTGCGGACTCGTGGCCGCCGGTGCCGTCCGCCGGCGCCGTTCCGGCGGAACACCCGAGGCGGCGGAACCGTTGGACCAGGTGGTGCCGTAGTCGCGGCCGGAGCGTCCGGCCGGTGGGAGAGCACCTCCGGAGTGGATCCGTCCGTGTCCCAGCAAGCAACCACGGCCCGGCCGGCGCGCCGCAGCACGCTGCGCCGGGTGCTTCCCCTGCTCGTCGCCGCCTGGCTGGTGCTGGAGATCTGGCTGCTGACGGTGGTGGTCTCGGCGACCGGCTGGTTCGGCGTCCTGGTGCTGCTGCTGGCCGGTGTGTTCACCGGCGGCTGGCTGATCAAGCGCGCGGGGCTACGGGCCTTCTCGGCGGCCGTGGAGCAGAGCCGCGATCCACAGCCGAAGCAGGCGCAGACGCCGACCACCATGACGGTCCTCGCGGGCGTGCTGCTGATCGTGCCGGGCTTCCTCTCGGACGTGCTGGCGCTGACGCTGCTCTTCCCGCCGACGCGGGCGCTGTGGCGGGCCGGTGCCCGCCGGGCCGCCCGGGACGTGCTGCGGTCGACGACCCCGGTCGGTGAGGACCGCCTCGCCGACGCGATGCGGCTGCAGGAGCAGCTGCGTATCCACCGCCCCGGCGGCACGGTGATCCAGGGCGAGGTGGTGGAGCCCGGCACCGGCGCCGGTCCGGACACCGAGTACCGTCCGCCGATCGCGGGCTGAGCCGACCGTTCCCGACGCCCCCGGGCCGGCCGCCCGGGGGCGTCGGGGTGCCGCCTCCCGGCCTGCCCGGCTCCGGGCATGCCGAAGGGCCCGGACACCTTCGTCCGGGCCCTTCACGGTTGTCGGTGCCGCCCCCGGCATCGCCGGGGGAGGACCTCACGCGCTCTTGCGGCTGTCGCGCGGGTGCACCGCGAGGTTCATGCCACCGGAGCGGAGAACGGCCAGCCGCTCGGCCAGCACCTCCTCCAGCTCCTCGCGCGTCCGACGCTCCATCAGCATGTCCCAATGGGTGCGCGTCGGCTTGGTCTTCTTCTCCTCCGGCTCCTCGCCGTCGAGGAGTACGGCCTCCTGGCCGCAGAAACGGCATTCCCACACCGAGGGGATCTCCGCCTCCACGGAGAAGGGGACCTCGAAACGGTGTCCGTTCTGACATGCGTACTCGACGGTCTGGCGGGGAGCCAGATCGATACCACGGTCGGTCTCGTAGCTAGTGGCCCCGAGTCGCGTGCCGCGGAGAGCTCGCTCGCTCATGAATCGTGCCTCCCGGGCTTATGGCCCACAGGACTAGTGGTCGCTGTCTTCGTCGTTCGGTCAACGCTCGGCCGTCGACGAAGATTCCCGTCCGGGGACATGCGTCGCCTGTCGTGCCGCCCACGTTTGTACCCATCGGCGCCCGATTTGTCACATCTGGACGGGGATGTCACCCTGCGTGCCACGACTGGCGCACAGAGCGATCACCCGGACGCCGCACACGGCTCCCCGATCGGCCGATCCTCCGAACGGCGCTCACCAGACCGGCCGCGGGCGGACCGCCCCGGCGTCCTTGCCGAGTTCCACGCCGAGCTCGGCGACCAGGTCCTCGGCCCGGTCGGTCGGCGCAGTCGGTGCGGCGGCCGGCGCGGAGGGGGCGGCCGCCTCGGTGCGGGTGTCCCGGTGCGGCAGCAGGGCGATCACCGCGTCCCGCAGCTGGGCCGGCGCGTCCTCGTCCAGCGGGTCGACCGTGGCCGGCACCTGCAGCCGGACGGGGGCGGTGGCGCCGACCCGGGCGTAGCCGCGGCCGGCCGGGGTGTGCGCGGCCGGGGTGATGTCCAGCGCGGCGCCGAGCGCGGCGCGGCCGAGGTCCGGGGTGACCGGGCCGAGCACCACCCTGGTGCGGGTGGCGGCGCGGACGGTCGGGCGCAGCCGGGCCATCGCCTCCACGTCCTCGGCGATCACCACGGTGACCCGGGCGGCCCGGCCGTGCCGCAGCGGGACCTCCAGCAGGTCCTGCGGGTCGGGGCGGTCCTCGGCCTGTGCCAGCTCGCTGAGCTCGGTGGGGTGGTCGAGCAGCAGCCAGAGCGGCCGGGTGGCCTCCTCGGGGGCGGCGACCCCGTGGTGCCGGGCCGCGTTCAGCAGGCCGAGCCGCCGCTCGGTCTCCTTGGCGGCCCACTCCAGGGCGGCGACCGCGCCGTGCAGGCTGGTCTCGACGGTGTGCACGCCGGGCCGGTTGACCAGGCAGGCGTGCTCGCCGGTGCCGGCGCCGTCGATCACCACCAGGTCGCCGTGCGGCAGCGCCTGCAGCGCGATCGAGCGCAGCAGGGTGGAGGTGCCGGAGCCGGCGGAGCCGAGCGCCAGCAGGTGCGGCTCGGCGCTGCGCGGGCCGACCCGCCAGACCGCCGGCGGCTGCTGGGCGACGGTGCCGCCCTGGGTGACCGGGATGGTCCGGCTGCTGCCGAGGCCGTCGGTGAAGCCGAGGACGATCTCGCCCGGGGCGGTGACGAAGCGCTGCGCGACGATGTCGGTGGCCAGCGGCGCGAGGGCCGTGACCCGCAGCCGGTTGGACTCCTCGTCCCAGTCGAAGCGGTACTCCCGGGCCCGGCCGGCCTTGCCCTGGACGACCTGTTCGATCCGGGCCCGGGCGGCCGGCTCGGTGTCGGTGAAGTACGCGGGGTAGGCGATCTCGAGTGCGGAGAGCCGGCCGTCACCGTCGAACTCCCAGCCGCCGAACGCGTTCTTGTAGTGGCCGTCGAGGGTGTAGAGCGGGCTCATGTCGTCCGGCCCGGCCAGGTACGGGGTGAGGGCGGCGTAGAGCGCGGCGAGCTTCAGGTCGGCGGCGTCGGGCTCCGGGGCGGCCGCGGCCTTGGGCCGGCGGCCGGCCCAGGCGGCGCTCGCCATCAGGCCGGCCAGGGTGAACAGCAGGCCGTGCGGCAGCAGGAAGACGCCGAGCACCAGGGCGGCGGTCAGGAACAGCGTGGGACCGCGCCGCTCCTTGGGGGTCGCGGCCCAGCGGCTCTTCGTCCACTCGACGTGGTGGCGCAGCCCGCGGCCGATGAGCGTGAGCGGCGCGAACATGTCGGCGGTGTGGTCGCCTGCGGTGCGTGCGAGGTCGCGTCCGCGGTGGAGATGGCGGGTGAGGGACATGGCGGGCTCCCCGAGCGGTGGGACAGGGATGGGGGCGGGGCGGTGGCGCGGCAGTGGGACGGGGTGGGAC
>NZ_JOAI01000055.1 GCF_000717715.1 Streptomyces sp. NRRL B-24484
CAGCAGCAGGTCGATCCGCTCGCGGGCGGTCAGCTTGCCCTTCGCGTGCTGGGCCTCGGTGGCCTTCTCGCTCGGACCACGCCGGACCTGCTCCCGGAGCTCGTGCAGCTCGGCCACCCGCCCGCGCGCGTCGGCCGGGATCGCGGGGATCTCTTCGCCGACCGGCGCATCGTGCAGAACCGTCATCTCGAACCACTCCAAGTGTGAGGGAACTGTCCCGGCAGGCGGCCTGCGTACGCGGCTGCTGCTCCGGCGAACACTTCTTCACCTACGACACTACGAGGGAGGGCCGCCGCCGCTCGGCGTCGATTCCGTACAAGGTCGGGCCCCAGAAGCTGTGCAGGGCGCACAGTGGGCCGCACTCCGGCGGCCGTTCGCGGGGGTGCGGCAGGGGCACCCGCGACGGCCGTCACAGGGGGTGGTCGGACCTTCGATCGTCCAGGTCAGGACGGGTGGCGGGGCAGGCACACGGACAGCACACCCCCGGCCCGCACGGCGGGCCGGGGTGTGCTGTTCCTGCGGCGCGCGGCCGCCGGCGGGCTTCCGGATGGTAGGGAAGCGCCAAATCGGGATCAGCCGCGCGGACCGTCGCCCGGCTCGTCCTTTCGGCGCAGTTCCTCCTCGCGCCGGCGAAGGTCGGACTCCCACTGCTTGAGCATGTCCTCGTGGCGCTCGTTGTCCTTCTTCAACGAGGCCAGGAACTCCGGGTTGTCGTCCGGGGCGACGAAGCGCGCGGCGGGCCGCTCGTACTCGGGGAAGCCCGCGGTGGGACCGGCGGGCCAGGCCGCGGCACGGCCGCGGGAGCGCGCGCGGTTGCGCCCCGCCACCAGCCAGGCGATCGACCCGACCAGCGGGAAGAGCAGCACGATGATCACCCAGGCGACCTTGGGGAGGTACCGCACGTCCTCCTCCGGCGTGGTCAGGCAGTCGATGAACGCCCACACCCACAGCGCGAGCACGAGCAGCGGCGGCAGAACTCTCAACACGGCGTCGGTCTCCCCCGGAACGGCGAACAGGGCCCCTCTTGGCGGGGCCAGGTTAGCCGGTGTCGGATACTGACAGGCATGGCATACGACGATCTCCGCTCCTTCCTCCGCGCCCTGGAGCGCGAGGGCGACCTCAAGCGGATCAAGACCGAAGTGGACCCGTACCTGGAGATCGGGGAGATCGTCGACCGGGTGCAGAAGGCCAAGGGCCCGGCCCTGCTCTTCGAGAACGTCAAGGGCGCCGCCATGCCGCTGGCGATGAACGTCTTCGGCACCGAGCGGCGGCTCGCCAAGGCGCTCGGCCTGAAGTCCCCCGACGACATCTCGGAGAAGATCGCCGGCCTGCTCCGGCCCGAGCTTCCGCAGGGCTTCACCGGCTTCCGGGACGCCTTCGGCAAGCTCGCCTCGATGGCCCACGTGCCGCCGAAGAACGTGAAGACCGGCGACGCGCCCGTGCACGAGGTCGTCGTCACCGGCGACGACGTCGACCTGGAGCAGCTGCCCGCCCTCTTCACCTGGCCGCTGGACGGCGGCTCCTTCTTCAACCTCGGCCTGACACACACCAAGGACCCCGACACCGGCGTCCGCAACCTCGGCCTCTACCGCCTGCAGCGGCACGACCGGCGCACCATCGGCATGCACTGGCAGATCCACAAGGACAGCCGCAACCACGCCGCCGTGGCCGCCAAGCGCGGCGAGCGGCTGCCGGTCGCGATCGCCTTCGGCTGCCCGCCCGCCGTCACCTACGCGGCGACCGCACCGCTGCCCGGCGACATCGACGAGTACCTCTTCGCCGGCTTCGTGCAGGGCGAGCGGGTGAAGATGGTCGACTGCAAGACCGTCCCGCTGCAGGTGCCCGCCGACGCCGAGGTGGTGCTGGAGGGCTGGCTGGAGCCCGGCGAGATGCTGCCCGAGGGCCCGTTCGGCGACCACACCGGCTTCTACACGCCGCAGGAGCCCTTCCCGGCGCTCACCATCGACTGCGTCACCATGCGCCGCCGCCCGCTGCTGCAGTCCATCGTGGTCGGCCGGCCGCCGACCGAGGACGGGCCGCTCGGCAAGTTCACCGAGCGCTTCTTCCTGCCGCTGTTGAAGATCATCATCCCGGACATCGTCGACTACGACCTGCCCGAGGCCGGCGGCTTCCACAACTGCGTGATCGTCTCGATCGACAAGAAGTACCCCAAGCACGCCCAGAAGGTCATGCACGCCATCTGGGGCGCCCACATGATGTCGCTCACCAAGCTGATCGTCGTGGTGGACGCCGACTGCGACGTGCACGACTACCAGGAGGTCGCCTGGCGGGCGCTCGGCAACGTCGACTACAGCCGCGACCTGACCGTCGTGGAGGGCCCGGTCGACCACCTCGACCACGCCTCCTACCAGCAGTTCTGGGGCGGCAAGGCCGGCATCGACGCCACCCGCAAGCTGCCCGAGGAGGGGTACACCCGCGACGGCGGCTGGCCCGAGATGGTGGCCTCCGACCCGGAGACCGCCGCCCTCGTCACCAAGCGCTGGAAGGAGTACGGACTGTGACCACGGCCGCCTTCGAGGTCCCGCCCGGCAAGGTCAAGGCCTTCCTGCGGCTGGTCATGATCGAGCACTCGGTGTTCGCGCTGCCCTTCGCGTACATCGCCGCGCTCTCCGCGATGTTCCTCGCCGACGGCCGGGTGCACTGGGGCGAGCTGTTCGTCGTCACCGTCTGCATGGTCGGCCTGCGGACCTTCGCGATGGCCGCCAACCGGATCATCGACCGCGAGATCGACGCCCGGAACCCGCGGACGGCCGGCCGCGAACTCGTCACCGGCGCGGTGTCGCTGCGCACCGCGTACATCGGCTCCGCCGTCGCCCTGATCGTCTTCCTCGGCGCCGCCGCCCTCCTCAACCCGCTCTGCCTGGCGCTCGCCCCGGTCGCCGTGGTGCCGATGGTCGTCTACCCGTACGGCAAGCGGTTCACCGACTTCCCGCACGCCATCCTCGGCCTCGCCCAGGCCGCCGGCCCGATCGGCGCCTGGCTGGCCGTCACCGGCACCTGGTCCTGGGACGCCGTGGTGCTCGGCCTCGCCGTGGGCGTCTGGATCGGCGGCTTCGACCTGATCTTCGGATGCCAGGACGTCGCCGCGGACCGGGCGGAGGGCGTCCGCTCGGTGCCGGCCCGCTTCGGGATCCCGGCCGCGCTGTACGGCGCCCGCGCCTGCCACGCCGTCACCGTCGGCCTGCTCGCCTGGTACGCCGTCCTCACCGACGCCGGCCCCGCCTTCTGGGTCGGCCTCGCGGTGGTCGTCGGCGCCTTCCTCTACGAGCACAGCATCGTCAAGCCCGGCGACCTCTCCCGGCTCAACCGGGCCTTCTTCACCACCAACGGCTTCGTCGGCATCTCGCTCTTCGCCTTCGCCCTGGTCGACCTCGTCCTCCGGGGCCTGACCGTCTGACAGTCGCACCCGGGCCCCTGCCGCTCCGCCGGACGGGCAGGGGCGTCCCGGGCGGTGGGCCGGGACACGCCGATCCCGCCGCCTGACGGACCGTCGGCCGCTGCCCGCGACCCGCGGGTGCGGCACCGCCGCAGGGCGGGAGCGCCGCCGCGCGC
This sequence comes from Streptomyces sp. NRRL B-24484, assembly GCF_000717715.1. GTDB lineage: Bacteria > Actinomycetota > Actinomycetes > Streptomycetales > Streptomycetaceae > Kitasatospora. The sequence goes on from NZ_JOAI01000055.1 coordinate 3,574, forward strand.
CGCGTGCTCCGGGCGCCGCGGGCGGGGCCGGGGGATCATGGAAGGACGGCAGAGCCGCCGCTACCCCGAGGAGTGGTCACCGATGATCGGCAAGCTGCAGTGCGTCGTCCTGGACTGCCACTACCCGGCGGGACTGGCCCACTTCTACGCGGCGGTGCTCGGCGGCGAGATCGACCGTCCCGACCCCCGCTGGTCGCTCGACGCCGAGTGGTCGACCGTGCACACCCCGGACGGCATGGTGCTGGGCTTCCAGCGGGTCGACGACTACCGCCCGCCGATGTGGCCGGACCCGGCCCACCCGCAGCAGCTGCACCTGGACATCGACGTCGAGGACCTCGACGCGGCGGAGGAGAAGGTGGTGGCGCTCGGCGCGGTGCGCAAGGCCGCCGAGTCCGGCTGGCGGGTGTACGTGGACCCGGCGGGCCACCCGTTCTGCCTGGTCGGCCCGGGCGGCGGCGCCGCGGCCTGACCCGGGCCGGTGCCGGGCCCGGCGGCTGCGGGTGATAGGAGTTCGTGCCACCTGCCGTCCGTCCCGGAGGGGCCCGCGTGCCGAAGGACCGATCCCCGCGCCGCCGTACCGCCGTGCTGGTCGTCGTGGCCGCGGCCGTGCTGTCCGTCGCGGTGGTGACCACCCGGGCCGAGGTCTTCGGACCGGACGACCGGACGGTCCCGGCAGCCGCGGCCCCGCCGGCGGCCGAGAGCCCGGCGGCCGGCACCGCTTCCGCCCCGCCACCGACCGCTGCCGCCAGCGGTGGCACGGGCGATCGATCGGTCTTCACCGGCCTCGCCTTCGACACCTGCACCGCACCCGCGCTGTCGGCGATGAGGGCCTGGCGCGGCACCTCGCCGTACGGCGCGGCGGCCGTCTACATCGGCGGCAGGAACCGCGGCTGCGCCCAGCCGCAGCTGACCCCCTCCTGGGTGGCCGCGGTGTCGGCCTCCGGCTGGCGGCTGATCCCGCTGTACGTCGGCGCGCAGCCGCCGTGCCGGGCGGGCGGCAGGGCGGAGAGACTCACCGCGGGGACGGCGGTGGGCCTCGGGGCCGAGGACGGGGCCGACGCCGTGGCCGCGGCCGGGGCGCTCGGGATGGAGCCCGGCAGCACCCTCTACCTGGACGTGGAGGCCTACGACGCCGCCGACACCGCGTGCGCGGCGGCCGTCCTGGCGTACACCCGGTCCTTCGACCGCGCGGTGACGTCCCGCGGCTACCGGCCGGGCTTCTACGGCTTCGCCGCCTCCGGCGCCGCGGTCATCGCCCAGGCGGGGGCGGACGGGACCCCGGACCTGCCGACGGCGCTCTGGTACGCGAAGTACGACGGCGCCGAGGACACCACGGCGAGCTTCCCGTTCGCGGCCGGCCTCTTCACCGGCCACCGCCGCGGCCACCAGTACCGGGTCGACCGGCGGGAGACCTACGGCGGCGTCACCCTGACCGTCGACCGCAACGCCTGGGACGCCCCGGTCGCGGTCGTCGGCTGAGGCGTGCCGCCCACGGCGTACGGCCGGGCTACCCGGCGGTGAGGACCAGCGGGTCGCCGACCCGCAGCCGGCCGGGGGCGGTCACCGTGGCCAGGGCGTCCAGCCGGTTGTCGTGGCCCCGGGCGACCGCGCGGAGGATCTCCGGTGCGTGCGGCAGCCCGGGCTGCGGCGCGCCGACCATCGCGCACCGCTCGCTCGCGCGGACGAAGGCCAGCCGGACGCCGTCGCCGAACCGGCCCTCGCGGCCGAACCAGCCGTCCTCGGTGAACGGCGGGCTGCCGGGCGGGGTGCGCAGCAGCACGTTGGGGCGGAAGCGCCGCTCGTCGACCACGGCGTCCGGGACCTCGGCGCGCACCCAGTCCAGGGTGGCGGTGGTGAGCACGGAGACGGGCAGCTGGTCGAAGTGCGAGACGGCGTCCTCGCGGGCCAGCGAGACGTCCTCGCGCTCCAGGTAGGCGCGGAGGAAGGCGTCCGGGTCCTCGACCGGGCTGCCGAGCGGGTCGAGCAGTTCCGGGCCGTCGATCCGGTGGCCGAGCCGGGAGGCGAGCCGCAGCAGACCGTCCATCCGCCGGAAGCGGCGGGTGTTCTTGCCGGAGCCGAACCTGCCGGAGCCGTCCCGCACCGCGTAGAGCCGGTCGCCGGCCAGGCCGCGCCCGTCCACCTCGACGGCGTCGAGGAGTTCGCCGCCGGTGGACTTCACCGGGTAGCGCCAGATGCGCTCCACGACACCGGAGATCTCTGCCATGGCGGGAGCCTATCCGGCCCTCCCGATCGTGGTCTAGACCTATTGGCGGACCGTCAGCCCACCCGCGCCACCGCCCGGACGGGCGCCCCGTCCGCCGCCGCCAGCCGCAGCGGGAACAGCGACACCTCCACCGGGGCACCCGCCTCCCGGGCCGCCAGCAGCGGGGTCAGGTCGGTCAGGTTCTCGGCGATCACCCCGCCGCCGGCCCGGCCCAGCAGCACCCGGTGCGCCGCCAGCGACGGCCCCTGGCCGGCCGGGTCGTGCTCGTCCGCCAGCTCCGCGAGCAGCGCCGCCACCGCCGGATCGGCCGGGCCCTGCTCCGGCGTCGGGTCCACCGACAGCGCGTCCACCCCGACGGTGCGCACCCCCGCCGCCACGATCGCCTCCGCGGCCTCCCGGGACAGGTACGGGTGCGCCAGGTACAGCTCGCTGCCCCAGTGCCGCGGCCAGCCGGTGGCCAGCAGCAGCACCGAGCCCGGCACGCACTCCGCCAGCGCGGGGGCGAGCCGATCCGCCGTCACCGCGCTCCGCGGGGCCAGCCCGCGCAGGTCCGCGACCACCGCCGGGCCGGTGAACAGCTCCAGCGGCAGCCCGTCCAGCGTCGGCCAGGTGACGTCCACGTGGTACGGGGCGTCGACGTGCGTGCCCGCCTGCGAACCCAGGTGCAGCGCCAGCACGTTGACCCCGGCGGTGTCGGTGGTGAGCGCGGGCCGCAGCTCCACCTCCGGGTCGCCCGGATAGACCGGCATGCCCGTGGTGAGCGGATGGGTGAGGTCGATCAGCGTCGGCGCCATGCCGTCCATCCTGCCCCGCCCGGCCCGCCCGGCGCAGCGCTCCCGGGCCACTGCCCCGTCCCCGCGGACCCACGGCCTAGGGTCGGACCATGAACGATTCGCAGGTGCGCAGGCCGTGGGTGGTCGGGGTGTCCGGCGCGTCCGGGACGCCGTACGCGGCGTCGGTGATCCGGGCGCTCCTCGCCGCCGGCGAGGCGGTCGACCTGGTGGTCTCCCGCGCCGCCCGGCTGACCATCCTGGACGAGACCGGCATCGCCTACCGGGACGCCCACTGGCGCGAGGACCTCGCCCGCTGGATCGGCACCGACGTCCTCGACGGCGTCCGCCACTGGTCGGCCGGGGACTTCGCGGCCGGACCGTCCTCCGGCTCCTACCCGGCCAAGGGCATGCTGGTCGTCCCGGCGACCACCGGCGCGGTCGCCGGCATCGCGCTCGGCCTCAGCAAGGACCTGCTCCAGCGGGCCGCCGCCGTCACCCTGAAGGAGCGCCGCCCGCTGGTGGTCTGCCTGCGCGAGACACCGCTCAATGGGGTGACGTTGAAGCACCTGGTCGAGCTGGACGCGCAGGGCGCGGTGGTGCTGCCCGCCTCCCCGGGCTTCTACGCGGGCGGCTCCACCGCCCGCGAGCTGGTCGACTTCGTGGCCGGCCGGGTGCTCGACGCGGTCGGCGTGCCGCACACGCTCTACCGTCGCTGGGAGGGCGAACTGGGCGCTGCGGCCAAGGCAGAGTGAGACCGTGCGGATCGGGAGAGTATGTTCATTGCGATATCCGGGTTGATCGGCGCACGCCGCCTTCGAATCCGGATAACGATCTCGGGTCCGGTGAGGTTCGGAAGGGCGCTGGCAGGTATATGGACACAGTGGACAGACAGCTCATCCAGGCACTGCGGGAGAACGGCCGCGCCTCGTACGCGGAGCTCGGCCGACTGGTCGGCCTGTCGGGTCCGAGCGTCACCGACCGCATCAACCGGCTGGAGCAGGCCGGGGTGATCACCGGCTACCGCGCCACCGTCAACCCGGCGTCGCTGGGCTTCGGGGTGACCGCCCTGATCGGCCTTCAGCTCACCGACGCCGCCGACCACGAGGACGTCGCCCACCGCCTCAAGGACCTCTCCGAGGTCGAGGACTGCTGGTTCATCGCCGGCGACGACTCGTACATGCTCAAGGTGCGCGTCCCGGACGTGGAGGGGCTGGAATCGGCCGTCAAGCGGATCTCCGGCACCAAGGGCGTGGCCCGCACCCGTACAACCGTCGTACTGTCCACCAAGTGGGAGAGCCGGGTCAGCGACCTGCCGCTGGGCTCCGGCGAGTGACCCCGCGGACGACGGAGGAGTGACACGATGACGCTGGTCGGACTGGAGGAGCTGCGCGCCGCGCAGCAGCGGATCGCCGGGGTGGCCGTACGCACCCCCCTGCTGCCCTGCCCGTGGGCGGCGGACGGCGAACGCCGGCTCTGGCTCAAGCCGGAGAGCCTCCAGCCGACCGGTGCGTTCAAGATCCGCGGCGCCTACAACCGGCTCGCCGCGCTCACCGACGAGGAGCGCGCCCGCGGCGTCGTCGCGCAGTCCAGCGGCAACCACGCCCAGGCGGTCGCCTACGCCGCCGGCCTGCTCGGCATCAAGGCCGTCATCGTGATGCCGGACACCTCCCCGGCGGTCAAGGTCGAGAACACCCGCGGCTTCGGCGCCGAGGTCGTGCTCGTCCCGCCGCACGAGCGCGACACCCTGCCCGCCGAACTGGTCGAGCAGCACGGCTACGTCTGGGTGCCCCCGTACGACGACCGCCACATCATCGCCGGCCAGGGCACCGTCGGCCTGGAGATCGCCGAGGACGCCCCCGACGAGCTGGACACCGTCCTGGTGCCGGTCAGCGGCGGCGGCCTGATCTCCGGCACCGCCGCCGCGCTCAAGCTAGCCTGCCCCGGCGTGCGGATCGTCGGCGTCGAGCCCGAACTCGCCGCCGACGCGCAGGCCAGCCTGCGGGCCGGCGAACACCTCGCGTGGCCGGTCGCCGACACCTACCGCACCGTCGCCGACGGGCTGCGCACCCCCTCGGTCGGCAAGCTGCCGTTCCAGCACCTGCAGGCGTACGTGGACGACATCGTCACCGTCACCGAGGACGAGATCCGCGACACGGTCGCCCTGCTGGCGCGCCGCGGCCGGCTGGTCGCCGAGCCGTCCGGCGCGGTCGCCCCCGCCGCCTGGTTCCACCGCGCCTCCGAGGTCGGCGGCCGGGTCGCCGCAGCCGTGGTCAGCGGCGGCAACCTCGACCCCGCCCTCCTCGGCGAGCTGCTCGCCCGCTAGGGGACTCTCCGCAACCACGTACGTGCGCCCCTGAAGTGCTCGCCGCCGCGCCGCGGGCTTCCCGCGCCCCTGTGGCCGGGCCCCGCATACCGAGGCGTAGGCTCGGTTCCGGCATTGTTTCGGCAGGTACGAGAGGCGGGGTCACCGCATGGACGCAGGGCTGAAGCGCGAGCTGGAGGCGAAGGTCTACGCGGGAGAGCGGCTGACCCGCGAGGACGGCATCGCGCTCTACGAGAGCGACGACCTGGCCTGGCTGGGCGGCCTCGCCCACCACGTGCGGACGCGGAAGAACGGCGACGTCGTCCACTTCAACGTCAACCGCCACCTCAACATGACCAACGTGTGCAGCGCCTCCTGCGCCTACTGCTCCTTCCAGCGCAAGCCGGGCGAGAAGGACGCGTACACCATGCGCATCGAGGAGGCCGTCCGCCTGGCCAAGGCCATGGAGGTCGAGTCCCTCACCGAGCTGCACATCGTCAACGGCCTGCACCCCACGCTGCCCTGGCGCTACTACCCGCGCTCGCTGCGCGAGCTGAAGGCCGCCCTGCCGAACGTCTCGCTGAAGGCCTTCACCGCCACCGAGATCCACTGGTTCGAGAAGATCAGCGGCCTGACGGCGAGCGAGATCCTCGACGAACTGATCGACGCCGGCCTGGAGTCGCTCACCGGCGGCGGCGCGGAGATCTTCGACTGGGAGGTCCGTCAGCACATCGTGGACCACGCCACCCATTGGGAGGACTGGTCGCGGATCCACCGCCTGGCGCACGAGAAGGGCCTCAAGACCCCGTGCACCATGCTGTACGGCCACATCGAGGAGCCCCGGCACCGGGTCGACCACGTGCTGCGGCTGCGCGAGCTGCAGGACGAGACCGGCGGCTTCCAGGTCTTCATCCCGCTGCGCTACCAGCACGACTTCCACGACTCCAAGGACGGCGTCGTCCGCAACCGGCTGATGGACCGCACCGAGATGGCCACCGGCGCCGAGGCGCTGAAGACCTTCGCGGTCTCCCGGCTGCTCTTCGACAACGTCCAGCACGTCAAGGTGTTCTGGGTGATGCACGGCGTCACCACCGCGCAGCTGGCGCTCAGCCACGGCGCCGACGACATGGACGGCTCGGTCGTCGAGTACAAGATCACCCACGACGCGGACAACTTCGGCACGCCGAACAAGCTGGGCCGTGACGACCTGCTCGAACTGATCCGTGACGCGGGCTTCCGCCCCGTCGAGCGGAACACCCGGTACGAGATCATCCGCGAGTACGAGGGCCCGGACCTGACCCGCCGGGAGACCCCGCAGGCCATGCGCCTCTGACGTCCCGCCAGCTGCCGCGGCCGGTTCCGCGCCGCCGCACCGGGGCCCGTCGGCACCAGGCCGACGGGCCCCGGCGCGTGTCCGGGCCCGTACGCCCCGGCCCCGGCAACACCCCTGCGGGGTTTGTCCGATCGGCGCAGCTTCGCCAACGCCGTCCCGCGGACCGCGTATGCTCACAGGCTCACCACACGCCCCGGGTTTCGTCCTGGCCCGGGACTTTGGGAGGATCGTCCCCATGTCCGGTTCCCATCGCAGCACCAGCCACCACCTCCCGGCCGACGTGCCGGGTCCCCGCGGCAGTGCGGACGGTCAGGCGCCACGGCCGCGCGGACACCGGCGGAAGGCCAAGCCGAAGCGCCGCGGCGGCAAGACCCTGATGGGCGGCACGGCCGTGCTGCTGGCCGCGGCCGCGGGCTGGTTCACCGTCGGGCAGGGCCGGGCGATCCCGTCGTTCACGAGTGCCGGGGCGCCCGAGCGTCCCGAGGCCGACACGACGCACGCCGACATCGCGCCGCTGTCGGCCGGCGGCCACACCCAGGACCCGGCGGCCGCGAACCGCTCCGACCGCACCGACGGCACCGTCGCGGTCATCCCCGGCCTCGGCGCGTCCTTCCTCGCCAAGATCCCGGCCGAGACGAAGCAGGTCGTGGTCGCCTCCGGCAAGGACAAGGACTCCGCGGACACCGTCGTCACGCTCTGGACGCGCACCCCCGACAACCGCTGGCGGCCCGGCCAGGCGTGGGCCGCGCACAACGGCTACAAGGGCTGGTCCGCGGAGAAGCGGGCCGGCGACCTGCACAGCCCGATCGGCGTCTTCGACCTCACCGACGCCGGCGGCCGCAAGGCCGACCCGGGCAGCAAGCTGCCGTACGACAAGGACGCGAACTTCGTGGTCGGCGGCAAGGGCTTCAACGGCGAGCCGCTGGCCGGCTCCTTCGACTACGTGGTGGCGATCAACTACAACCGGGTGGCCGGCCGCTCCCCGCTGGACACCGCGTCGCCCGAGGGCAAGGCGAAGGGCGGCGGCGTCTGGCTGCACGTCGACCACGGCGGCCCCACCCACGCCTGCGTCTCGCTGCCCGAGGCGAACATGATCGAGCTGATCCGGGCCCTCGACCCGGCCGCCCACCCCGTCATCGCGATGGGCGACGCCGCGGCACTGGCTACCTGACCCCTGTCGTTTGCGGGGATTTGTCACCCTTCTACAGCCAAACTCCCCGGATACTGTTCCGGTGCGTCACCGGGAGACTGGCCGGTAACCCGGTTGAGTTGATGTATGACCGCCTCCCGCATCGTGGCGCTCGGCCACTACCAGCCGCCCAAGGTCCTCACCAACGACGACCTGGCGAAGCTGGTCGACACCGACGACGAGTGGATCCGCTCCAGGGTGGGCATCCGCACCAGGCACATCGCGGTCGACGAGACCCTCGTCGACCTCGCCGCCGAGGCCGCGCAGAAGGCGCTCGCCGCGAGCGGGCGCCAGGCCCACGAGGTCGACCTCGTGGTGGTCGCCACCTGCACCGCGGTCGAGCGCAGCCCCAACACCGCCGCCGCGGTCGCCGCCCGGCTCGGCATCACCGCCCCGGCGGCGTACGACATCAACACCGTCTGCTCCGGCTTCTCCTACGCGCTGGCCACCGCGGACCACGCGCTGCGGGCCGGTGCCGCCACCCGCGCCCTGGTGATCGGCGCGGAGCGGATGTCCGACACCATCGACTGGACGGACCGGTCCACCTGCGTGATCTTCGGCGACGGCGCCGGTGCCGCAGTGGTGGAGGCCGTCCCCGACGAGCAGGCCGGCATCGGCCCGGTGGTGTGGGGCTCGGAGCCCGCGAAGGGCGACGCGGTGGTCATCACCGGCTGGGACCCGACCATCAGCCAGCAGGGCCAGGCGGTGTTCCGCTGGGCCACCACCCGGATCGCCCCGCTCGCCCGGGAGACCTGCCTCAAGGCCGGGCTGGACCCGTCGGAGCTCCGCGGCTTCGTCGCGCACCAGGCCAACCTGCGGATCATCGACGCCATCGCCGGCAAGCTCGGCGCGGCCCCGGACGCGGTGATCGCCCGCGACGTGGTGGACTCCGGCAACACCTCCGCCGCCTCGATCCCGCTCGCCCTCAGCAAGCTCGTGGAGCGCGGCGAACTGCGCTCGGGCGACCCGGTGCTGCTGTTCGGCTTCGGCGGCGGCCTGGCCTACGCCGGCCAGGTGGTGCGCTGCCCGTAGTGCGCCGGGCGCGCACCGGTACGTGGACACAGCAGTGGGGCGCCGGAATCCTCGGATTCCGGCGCCCCACTGCTGCTCGGGCACGTCACGGTGCGTCGGCGAACCTCCCCCGAGGACACGGCCGCCGCCCGCCACGCCCCGGACAGGAGGCCGGGGCGCACGTGCGAAGTGGACGGTGGTGGTACGGCGCTACTTGGGCGGCTTCTTGCCGGCGACGCCCATGTAGACCTGCAGGGCCAGGTTGGGCTTGAGGTCCTTCACCTTCACGCCCCAGGAGGTGAAGGCCTTCTGGTGCTCCGCCGCGGAGGCGAGCAGGGAGACGAGCGAGCCCGCCACGGCGGCCGGGTCGATCGTCTTGTCGGTCTTCCCCTGGTTCGTCCGGACGGCCTCGGTGAGCGGGGAGACCACCGAGTTGAGCACCTTCATCCGGATCTTGAAGAACCGTTTGTCCCCCTCGGCAGCACCGAGAGTGACCACTCGAAGAATGGCATCGTTCTTGCGCCAGAAGGCGAGGAAACCGTCCACCAGTTCTTCCGAAGTGGCGGCACCGGTCTTTCCCGCCCAGGACTTTCCTTCGACGAGCTCTTTGAGCCCGCCGCTGTCCTCGGCCATTTCCTCTGCGATCTCGAGGACGGCGCCCTCGACATCCGGGAAGTACTGGTAGAAGGTCGCGGGGGAGGTACCCGCCATACGGGCGACGTCGATGACCTTGACGTCCCGGTAAGGCGACGTGCTGAGCATCTCGCGGAGGCAGTCGAGCAGCTTCTGCCGCGTCTCCTGTCCGCGTCGCCCGGCGACGCGACCGTCGACGGTGCGAACTTGTCCTGTCATGCCGTCAGCTTACCGTGGCACGATCTTGGCGCGATTCGGTGATGCGACAATTAGGCCGCTCGTGGTGGTAATGGAGCGCCCGGACGGATATTCAGCGCTCCCGTTGTAGCCCCCCCGTGCACTGATGACCCCACAGCGTGACGGCCGGTCTGCTGAGGGGTGGTCGGATGACAGGCAGTGATCGCCGGGGCGGTCGGACGGACCCCTCGGAGGGCGCGTCCGGGCCCCGCGCGGTCGCGCCGGGTCGTTCCGGGGCGGCCCGGGGCGCCGCCGGGGCGCACGTCCGGAGCGGACGCGGCCCGTCCGGAACGGCCTGCCCGCGCGGCGCGGGCGGGGGAGATTGGCTCCCGGGGGGTGGGCATTGGAGAATCGGGTGCGCACCCCGGACGGGGGACGGCACAACGGGGAGGTGGCAGCTCAGTGGACCAGCTGACGGCGCACGATCCAAGGCGGATCGGGCCCTTCGAGGTGCTGGGACGGCTCGGCGCGGGCGGGATGGGGCTGGTCTACCTGGCACGCTCCGCATCGGGCCGGAGGGTCGCCATCAAGACCGTGCGCACCGAGCTGGCCGAGGACGACCTGTTCCGGGTCCGCTTCGCCCGCGAGATCGCCGCCGCCAAGACGGTCGGCGGCTTCTACACCGCCGCCGTGGTCGACGCGGACGCGGACGCCCGGGTGCCCTGGCTCGCCACCGCCTACGTCCCGGCGCCCTCGCTGGAGGACCTGGTCAACCACTGCGGTCCGCTGCCGGTGGACGCGGTGCGCTGGCTGGTCGCCGGCATCGCGGAGGCGCTCCAGTCGATCCACGCGGCCGGCCTCGTCCACCGCGACCTCAAGCCGTCCAACGTCCTGGTGGTCGAGGACGGCCCGCGGGTGATCGACTTCGGCATCGCGGCCGGCGTCTCGCACACCCGGCTCACCATGACCAACGTCGCGGTCGGCACCCCGGCGTACATGTCGCCCGAGCAGGCCCGCGACAGCCGCAGCGTCACCGGCGCCAGCGACGTCTTCTCGCTCGGCTCGCTGCTGGTGTTCTGCGCCACCGGGCACCCGCCGTACCGCGGCGCCAACCCGGTCGAGACGGTCTTCCAGCTGCTGCGCGAGCAGCCGGACCTCTCCGGGCTGCCGCTCGAACTGGTCGACCTCGTGCGGGCCTGCATGCGGCCCGCGTCGGAGCACCGGCCGACGCCCGCGCAGATCCAGGCCGAGCTCGCCCCGCACCTGTTCTCCCGGGACGACGCGCTCGGCGACGCCGGGGACTGGCTGCCCGACAGCGCCCTGCAGCTGATCGAGCAGAAGCGCGGACGCCGCGCGATCGCTCCGCCGGTCGCGCCCACGCCCGTGCAGCCGCCCGTGCCGCCGGTGCCGCCGCAGCCGTCCGCGCCCCCGGCCGACAGCCGGGGCAACGGCTCGCTCGGCGGCGAGGCCGCCACCGAGCGGATGGCGCCGGGCCGCCGCCGGGCCGGCCAGGAGGAGGTCCGGCTCTCCGGCGGGCCCGTCCGGATAGGGCCCGGCCCGCGGGCCGACCAGTCCGTGGCCGGGCAGTCCGCCGCCGGGCCGGTCGCGCCCGCGGCCACCGACTGGGTCCGCCGCGCGCCCGTCCCGGCGCCCGCGCCCGCACCGCGCTGGCGGCCCTGGCGGTTCCGGATGTCCAACGACGTCTGGGGCACCCCGGTGGTCGCCGACGGCACGCTCTTCGTCTCCAGTTTCGAGGTGCACGCGCTGGACATCGCGTCCGGCGAGCGCCGCTGGAAGACCCGCGACGTCGCCTGGGCGCTCGCGGTGGCCGACGGCCGGGTGCACGCCGCCGACGGGCCGCACCTGTACACCGTGGACGTCGCCGACGGCACCGAGCGCTGGCGCAGCTCCCTCGACGGCTGGGTCTACTCGCTGGACGCCGCCGACGGGGTGCTCTGCTGCGGCATCAGGGGCGGCGGCGTGCAGCTGCGTTCGGCCGCCAACGGCGCGGAGCTGTGGCGCGCCGACGACGCCCAGCAGGACTACGAGAACCCGCAGTCCGGGCCGGCCCTGGTCGGCGGCTCCGCCTACTACTACGGCGGTGGGCGGCTGCGCTGCGTGGACCCGCGCGGCGGCGGGCTGCGCTGGGCCTTCCCGGTCGGCGAGGACGTGCCCTCCCGCCCGGTCGAGCGCGGCGGTGTGCTGTACGTCACGGCGGGCCCCCGGGTGTACGCCCTGGACGCCGCCTCCGGCGCCGAGCGCTGGCGCTTCGACGCGCCCGTGGTGCTGTTCACCCCGCCCGCGCTGGACGCCGGCGCCGCGTACGTCGCCGACTACCTCGGCACGCTCTACGCCGTCGACCTCGCCACCGGGCGGGAGCACTGGCGCGGGCGGACGGGCAGCCGGCAGGGCGCCGAACCGGCCGTGGTGGCCGACGGCACGGTGCTGCTCGGCTCGGGGGAGACCCTGCACGCCTTCGACACCGCCACCGGGCGGGAGCGCTGGCGGTACGCCGCCCGCGGCGAGATCGTCGGCTCCCCGGCCGTCGCCGACGGCCTGGTGCACCTGGGCAGCCGGGACCACTCGCTGCACACCGTGGACCTCGCCACCGGCCGGCTGCGCTGGGAGCTCGGCACCAAGGGCGAGCTCACCGGCTCGCCGGTGGCCGTCGCCGGCCGGGTGTTCGCGGGCAGCAAGGACCGCTGCGTGTACGCGCTGGACTCCTACTACGGCACCGCGGTGCCGTAGTAGGAGCCGGGAGGAGGCCCCGCGCCCGGTGGGCCGGCGGGGCCGCGGGGTCAGCCCGTCACAGCCCGGGGTGGCGGGCCCGCCAGCCCGCCCAGGCGGACTCGATCATGTCGTCGACGCCGTACTGCGCCGACCAGTCCAGCTCCTTGTGGATCAGGTCGGCCGCGGCGACCACCCGGGCCGGGTCGCCCGCCCGGCGCGGGGTGACCTCGGGCTCCACCGCGAGGCCCGTGATCCGGGCGATCGCGTCCAGCATGCCGCGGACGGAGACGCCCTCGCCGCGGCCGATGTTCAGGGTCAGGCTCACCGGCTCGCCGGCCGCGTCCAGTCGGCGGACGGCGGCCAGGTGCGCGGCCGCCACGTCCTCGACGTGGATGTAGTCGCGGATGCAGGTGCCGTCCGGGGTCGGGTAGTCGTCGCCGAAGACCAGCGGCGGCAGGCCGTCGGTGAGCCGCTGGAAGACCATCGGCACCAGGTTGGTGACCCCGTCGTCGGCCAGCTCGGGCGAGGCCGCGCCGGCCACGTTGAAGTACCGCAGCGAGACGGTCGACAGCCCGTACGCCTGCGCCGCGGCCGCCAGCAGCCACTCGCCGACCAGCTTGGTCTCGCCGTACGGGTTGATCGGCGCGCACGGGGTCGACTCCGTCACCAGGTCGGCGTCCGGCATGCCGTAGACCGCGGCCGAGGAGGAGAACAGCACCTTGCGGACGCCGCCGGCGACGGCCGCCGCCAGGACGGTCCGCAGGCCCTCGACGTTCTCCCGGTAGTAGAGCAGAGGCTCCGCGACCGACTCGCCGACCTGCTTCTTGGCCGCGACGTGCAGCACCCCGGTGACGCCGTGCTCGCGCAGGGTCGTGTCCAGCAGCGCCCGGTCGAGCGTCGAGCCGACCACCAGGGGCACCCCGGCGGGCAGCCGGCCGGCCGAGCCGGAGCTGAGGTCGTCCAGGACGACCACCCGCTCACCGGCCCCGGCCAGCTGCCGCACGACGTGTCCCCCGATGTAGCCGGCGCCGCCCGTGATCAACCAAGTCATGCCCGAGATCCTATGCGGCACCCGTTCGAAACCGCGGTGACCGGCGGCCGGTGCGGGCCGGGCGTGTTCGAGTCGAGTTGTCCGACACCCCGATAAGTACGGTCCGGTACGATCGCAGGCGGTTATCGTCAGCGGGAGGAGCAGGTCGCGGGATGACCGCCAGCACTCCCGGCACGGCGCCCAGCACGTCACCCCAGGTCAGCGTCGTGGTGATCGTCTTCGACGACGCCGCGCACATCGCCGACGCGGTGCGCTCGGCGCTCGCCCAGGGGGACTCCGTCGCCGAGGTGATCGTGGTCGACGACGCCTCCACCGACGCCACGCCCGAACGCCTGAGCAGGCTCGCGGCCGCCGACCCGCGCGTGAGAGTGATCACGCGCACCGAGAACAGCGGCGGCTGCGGCACCCCCCGCAACCAGGGTCTCGCCGCGGCCCGCTCGCCGTACGTGATGCTGCTGGACAGCGACGACGTGCTCGCCCCCGACGCCGCCCGGGCGCTGCTGGAGACGGCCGTCGCCGAGCAGGCCGAGGTGGTCGCCGGGGTTTGCGTCCGGCGCGAGCTCCCGGCCGGCACCGACACCCCCTGGCAGCGCGACCTCTTCCCCGCCGTCGGCGCCCCGCCGCACCGCTACGAGGGCATCGGCGAGCGCCCCGAGTTCCTGCGCGACACCCTCTGCGTGAACAAGCTCTACCAGCGGGACTTCCTGGACAAGCACCAGGTGCGCTTCGCCGAGGGCCCGGTGCACTACGAGGACTTCGTCTTCACCGCCCGGCTGTACGCGGCCCGGCCGCGGCTGGTCGCGGTCGGCGACACCGTGTACCTCTGGCACGTCCGCCGGGAGGCCGGCCGCCAGTCGATCTCGCTCCGCCGCGACGAGGTCCGCAACTGGCAGGACCGGGTGGACGCGCACGCCGACGCGGTGCGGATCCTCGCCGAGGCCGGCGAGCCGGGCCTCGCGGACGCCGCCCGCACCAAGTTCATCGACCACGACCTGCGGATGTACGTCCGCGAGCTGCGGCAGAAGCCGGCCGCCTACCGGGCCGCCTGGTGGCGGATCGCCCGCACCCACCTGGCCGGATTCGGTCCCGCCCCGCTGCTCGGCGCCACCCCGGCCGGCCGCTGGCTGAGCGACCTGCTGCTCGCCCGCACCGAGCCGGTCGAGGGCGTCGAACTGGCCCGGGCCTGCGAGCTCGCCGCCGCCCCGCCGCGGCTCGCCCCGCCCTACCTCACGGACGACGACGGCGGGCCCGTCCTGGTCGAGGGGGTGCCGCTCACCGGCCTCGACGAGCTGCCCCCGGCCGGGCTGCCGCTGGCCGTCGACGGCACCGTCCGGCTCGGCCCGGTCTGCAGCGTCCGGCTGCGGCTGCACGACCCGTACGGGCTCGTCTCCGCCGCCCGCCCGGTCGACGCCCGGCTGGAACTGCGCACCCGGCTCGGCCCGCCGCTCACCGTCCGCCGCGCCCTGCGGCTGGCCCCGCACCCCGACGGCGGCTGGACGGCCGAGACCACCGTGGACGCCTTCGAGCTGCGCGACGTCGGCGAGATGACCGCCTGGTCGCTGCGGGTCGTGCTGGGCTTCGAGAACGGCGACCGCGCCGCCACCGCCGTCCGCGCCCCGGGCCTCGGCAAGCGGCAGACCGTCGCGTACCGGCCGCTGCTGCGCTTCGCCCTCGTCCAGGCGTACGGGACGACCAACGGCGAGCTCGGGATGCGGGTCGCCGACGGGGTGCGCGGCGGCTGGGAGGTCGTCCGGGCCCGGCTCCGCCGGGTGCTGGCCCGTCTCGGCTGAGGGCGAACGGCCCGCCCGGGCCGGGCGTGCGACGGCCGTCGGGGCGCCCGCGGGACGGGGCACTCCCCGCGCGGTGGGAGAATTCATCCCATTCCCATGATGTCGTGGCTCAATCGGCAGAGCCGCCGCGGCAGCGTCGGAGACCCTCAGCAGGCACCCCCAAGCACCACCCGACGACAAGGACCCCCGCTCCATGCCCTCCAGTCAGGCGCAGCCGCTGGTCAGCGTCATCGTGATCGTCTACAACGACGCCGCCCGGCTGCCCCGGGCGGTGGCCTCCGCCCTGGGGCAGTCGCTGCGCGGCCTGGAGGTGCTGATCGTCGACGACTGCTCGACCGACGACAGCTTCGCCGTGGCCCGGCGCCTGGAGCAGGAGAACCCGGGCCGGGTGCGGGCCCTCCAACTGCCCGAGAACAGCGGCGGCTGCGGCGCCCCGCGCAACCACGGCGTCGCCGAGGCCCGCGGCGAGTACGTGATGTTCCTGGACAGCGACGACGAGCTCGCCGAGCACGCCGCCCGCAACCTCTACGAGGCGGGCACCCGCACCGGCGCCGACCTGGTCTCCGGCCTGAGCGTGCGGCGCTTC
This sequence comes from Streptomyces sp. NRRL B-24484, assembly GCF_000717715.1. Taxonomy (GTDB): domain Bacteria; phylum Actinomycetota; class Actinomycetes; order Streptomycetales; family Streptomycetaceae; genus Kitasatospora. The sequence continues at coordinate 19,373 of NZ_JOAI01000055.1, forward strand.
CTCGGCAACCGGCACGGCAAGACCGACGCCTGGTACCCGTGGATCTACTCGCGCACCCGCACCCTGGAGTCGATCGCCGAGCTGCCCGACCTGCTGGTCTGGGACACCCTCTCGACCAACAAGGCCTACCGTCGGACCTTCCTCGCCGAGCACGCGCTGACCTTCCCGGTCGGCATCCTCTACGAGGACCTGCTCTTCTCCTCGCAGGCGTACCTCGCGGCCGAGCGGATCACCCTGATCCCCAACCGGGTCTACTGGTGGGACGTCGCCCCGCCGAGCAAGGGCGAGCGCTCGCTCTCCAACCGCCGCCACGAGATCCGCAACTTCACCGACCGGCTGGAGATCCACCGCCGGATCGACGCGATGCTCGCCGACCGCGGCATGGTCGAGCTGAAGTACCGCAAGGACGTGAAGTTCCTCAAGCACGACCTGGTGCTGCACCTGCGCGACCTGCCCTTCCTGCCGGAGGACTTCCGCAAGGAGTTCGCCGAGCACGCCCGCGGCTACCTCGCCGGGCTCGCCCCGGAGGCCTACGAGGAGGTCGGCAGCCCGCAGCGGATCTGCGCCTACCTGCTCGGGCAGGACGACTGGGACAACCTGCTGCCCGCCGTCGACACCCTGATCAACCGGGACAAGCTCGCCGCCCCGCTCGCCGAGCGGGACGGCCGGGTGTTCTTCTGCGCCGACCACCTCGACGACCCCGAGGGCCGCAAGGTGCTCGACGTCACGGCGCACGGCTACCACGCGTCCCCGCTGCGCAAGCTCTTCCTGCGCAACCGGCTCACCCACTACGCGGCCGGGCCGCAGGGCGTCGAGCTGGCCGGCCGGATCGTCAACCCGCTCGGCCGGATCCCGGCCGACGCCAAGCTCGTCGCCCGGCTGGAGTTCTCGCCGCGCCGCAAGGGCCTCAAGTCGTTCACCTTCCCCGTCGCCGAGGTCCGGCACGACGGCGACGGCATCGCCTGGCGCGCCACCGCCGACCTCGCCCGTCGGCTCCGCCCGATCGGCGTCCTGGACGCCGTCTGGGACGTCCGCTGCGTGCTGACCGCCAACGGCGAGCGCACCACCACCCGGCTCACCGTCGGCGACCTCGACCTCGCCGCGGCCGCCGCCCCCGCGGTCCGGCCCCGGCTGACCCGCCTCGCCGGCGACCGGCTCGCCCCGCACGCCACCGCCCGCGGCCACCTCGCCTTCGAGATCGCCGCGGAGGGCGCCGCCGCCCGCCGGGGCACCGACCTCGTCGAGCGGGCCCTGCGCGGCGAGGCCTCGGCGCTCGCCAACACCGCCGCCGACCGGGCCCGGCGCACCGCCCGCGGCGCGCTGCAGCTCAAGCGGACCCTCAACAGCGGCGACACCAAGCTGAAGGTCTACCACCGGCTGCTGCAGCGGCTGCCCGTCGTCAAGGGCCAGGTGGTCTTCGAGAGCCAGCAGGGCCGGCAGTTCAGCGACAGCCCGCGCGCGGTCTACGAGGAGCTGGTGCGCCGCGGCGCGCCGATGAAGCCGGTGTGGTCGTACGCGAAGTCGACCGAGGGCTTCCCGTCCGGTGCCGCCCTGGTGCGCCGCTGGTCCTGGAACTACCTGCGGGCCCTGGCACAGGCCGAGTTCTGGGTCGACAACCAGGGCTACCCGTACCGGTTGCGCAAGCGCCCGGAGACCACCTACATCCAGACCTGGCACGGCTCGGCGCTCAAGAAGATGGGCTTCGACCTGGCCTCGCTGAAGCGGCAGACGCCCGCCCAGCAGGCCGAGTACCTGGCCGGGCTGAACCGCTTCGACCACTTCGTCGTCCGCTCCGAGCACGACGTGCGCACCCTCGCGCCGGCGTACCGGATCGGCGAGGACCGGCTGCTGCGGGTCGGCTACCCGCGCAACGACGTGCTGCTGCGCGAGGACGCGCGCAAGGACCTCCAGCTCGCCGGCGAGCTCGGCATCGACCTGTCCAAGCCGGTGGTGCTGTACGCGCCGACCTTCCGGGCGGACGCCCGCGGCCGGGTGCGCGCCTTCGAGCTGCCCTTCGACGTCGAGGAGTTCGCCGAGCGGTTCGGCGACCGGATGACCCTGCTGGTGCGCTGCCACTACCTGAACCGGGTGGTGCTGCCGCCGTCCGTCCGCGGCCGGGTGGTCGACGTCTCCGAGGTCCAGGACGTCACCCCGCTGTACCTGCTGGCGGACGCGCTGGTCACCGACTACTCCTCCGTGATGTTCGACTACGCGCTGCTCGACCGGCCGATGCTGTTCTTCGCGTACGACTGGGAGGAGTACGCCGAGGACGTCCGCGGCACCTACTTCGACCTGCTGCGCGAGGCGCCCGGCCCGGTGCTGCGCGACCAGGGCGAGCTGTACGCGGCCCTGGACGACCTGGAGGCCACCGGCAAGGAGTACGCCGACCGGCGGCGGGAGTTCGCCGCGGCGTACGGCGAGCACGACCGGGGCGACGCAGCGGCCAGGATCGCCGACCTGATGTTCGGTCCGGCCCCGGCGGCCGCACCGACCGGGCGGGACGAGCAGGACCAGCAGGAGCGGGAGGCCGGCCGGTGAGCCGTGACATCTTCATCGTCAGCAACAGCGTCGACGAACTGGGCGGCGTCGCCAGCTGGTCGCACCGGATGGCCGAGCTGCTGAGCGGCCGGGGCCACCGGGTCGAACTGATCGGCATCTGCCCCGCGGTGCTGCACAAGGACTTCGGCGACGACCTGCCGTACGGGATGACCACCCTGCACGACGGCCAGCCGCCCGCGGCCTGGACGCCCACCTACCCCTGGCAGCGGCTGGACGTCGCGGCCCGCCGGCGGCAGTCCGCCCGCGAGGCCGGGATGCGCGGGGCCGCCGAGCGGATGAACGCGATGTTCCGGGCCGCCCGGCCGGGCGCCGTGGTGATCGTCACCCAGGTCTGGGCGATGGAGTGGGTGGCGCTCGCCGACCTCAAGGGCCTCCAGGTCATCGGCATGAGCCACGAGTCCTTCGAGACCTGCCGGGCCTCCTCCCGCTTCGGCCGGGTGCAGCGCCACTACGCCGACGTCGACCGTCTGGTGGTGCTCACCGACGAGGACGCGGACGCCTGGATCCGGCAGGGCATGAACTCGACCTGCGGCATCCCCAACCCGCTGCCCTTCCCGGTGCCGGAGGCCACGGCCCCCGCCGGCCGCACGGTGGTCTCGATCGGCCGGCTCGCCCAGGAGAAGGGCGTCGACCTGCTGCTGGAGACCTGGGCCGAGGCCGTCCTGGGCCGCGAGGGCTGGCGGCTGGAGATCTACGGCCTGGGCGAGGAGGAGGAGGCGCTGCGCGCGCAGTGCACCGCGCTCGGCCTGGACGACTCGGTCGAGTTCCGCGGGCGGACGGACGACGTGCCCGGCGCGCTCTCCGGCGCCGGGATCTTCGCGCTCTCCTCGCGCGGCGAGGGCTTCCCGATCTCGCTCATGGAGGCGATGGCCTGCGGCGTGCCCTGCGTGGCCTTCGACTGCGCGCCGGGCGTCCACGAGATCGTCCGGGACGGCGAGGACGGCCTGCTGGCCCCGGTCGGCAACACCTCCGCGCTGGCCCGCCAGCTCGGCCGGCTGATGGACGACGAGGAGCTGCGCGAGGCCATGGGGGCCCGGGCCCGGGAGGCGATCGTGCGCTACGCGCCGGAGCGGGTGCTCGACCGCTGGGAGGAGCTGTTCGCCCTGCTGGAGGCATGAGCTCCGGCAGGTGAGGCGTCCTCGGGCGCGCCGCGGCGACGATTCGGACATACAGCTGAAATGCTGACAAAGCAAGGCTGTCCGCCGCGCCTGCGCAGAGCCTCGGGAGGAGCCCCGGTGCGCCCCAGGAAGGAACCCACCCGACCGTCCCCGGCCGGCCCGCGCCCCACCGGGCCGAGGCTCCGGGTGCCGACCGGCGGCTGACCCCCGCCACCGGGGCCGGGCCCGGCGGCCGCACCGCGCAAGGGTGGCGGCCGTCGGGCCCTTCGACGTCCGGACCGGGTCACGCCCGTGCGGCCCGCGTCCGCCACGGCAGTTCGACCGTCACCGAGGTCGGCCCGCCGGCCGGGCTCTCCACCAGGAGGACCCCGTCCACCGCGCCCACCCGCTCGGCCAGGCCGGCCAGCCCGCTGCCGGTGCGCGGGTCGGCCCCGCCCCGGCCGTCGTCCCGGACGAGCAGCATCAGCCGGTCGTCGGACCGCCAGACGTCCACCGTCGCCGTCCGCGCCCCGGCGTGCTTGGAGACGTTGGTGAGCAGCTCGCTGACCGTGAAGTAGGCGATCCCCTCCACCGCCGGGTCCGGCCGCTCGGCGCCCTTCAGGTCCACGTGCACCTTCACCCCGCCGGGCACCGTGCAGCGGGCCGCCACCGCCGACAGGGCCGCGTCCAGCCCGCGGTCGGTGAGCACCGCCGGGTGGATGCCCCGGGCCAGGTCCCGCAGCTCGCGCAGGGCCAGCTTCACCTCGCCGTGCGCCGCGTCCACCATCCGCGCGGCGCCCGCGACGTCCTCCGGCGTCCGGCTCTCGGACAGCCGCTCCCGGGCCAGGCCGAGGTCCATCGCCAGCGCCACCAGCCGGGCCTGGGCGCCGTCGTGCAGGTCCCGCTCGATCCGGCGCAGGTCCGCCGCCGCGGTGTCCACCACCGCACCGCGGTCCTCCTCCAGTTCGCGCACCCGCTCGGTCAGCGCGTTCGGGCACAGCAGCACGCCGACCAGCATCCGCTCGACCGCCGCCAGCCCCCGCATCGCCCACGGCAGCACCGGCCAGCCGACCACCAGCAGCACCAGCGTCAACGTGAAGCCGATGATCCCCCAGGGCAGCAGCAGCACCCCGTACAGCACCGAGCGCCAGCTCAGCCCGTCCGTCAGGCAGGCCACCACCCAGCCCGCCGGCCCGGGCCGGACCGCCACCAGCGGACCGGCCTCCGGCACCTCCGAGCCCAGCGCGCCCCGGGCCCGCCGCCGCGCCACCGCCCCCAGCCACCGGCTGCCCGCCAGGCCCGCGGCCAGCAGCGGCAGCCCGAGCACCGTCAGCGCCAGGCCCAGGCCGACGCTGAGCGTCACCACCGTGAGGACGAAACCGGCGATCCCGAGCGGCAGGTTCAGCAGCATGTGCTGCACCTGCAGCCACAGCTGCCGCCCGTACAGCGAGGGCCGGGCCGCCTCCTCGTGGCCGACCTGGTCCTTCATCCGTGCACCGCCCTCCCGAGGACCCAGCCCCGTCACCGCAGGCGGACCGGGCGCCCCCTCGGCACCCGCCGTCCGCTGCCCGACCAGCATCGCGGGTCGCCGCGGGCCGCCGCCATGGGGGTGGACGCCGTCCCCGCCCGGGGGTTAACCCCACCCCCGGTGCCACTGCGGCGGGCGGGGCCGCCGGGGCGGGTGTCCAGCATGCGTCTTGCGGATCGGGCGGGTTCAGGAGTAGACGAGCGGTGCACTTAGACTCACGCCTGAGCAATGGTTATGAGCGCGTAAAGAGATCGGATCCCGCCCTGCGGCGGGCCCGGCCGATGTGGAGGCGAACGCATGGAGGGGCAGCTGGCTGCTGCCGGCACTGCCGCGGGCAGTGGCTACTTCGACGCGTACGCGGCGGTGGGCCTGCTCGCCGTCGTCGGCGTGCTGTTCGTCGCGGTGTCGTTCACCGCCAACCGCCTGCTGCGACCCGTGGTGTACTCGCCGGAGAAGCTGCTGGCGTACGAGTGCGGAGTGGATCCGGTCGGCGAGGGGTGGGCGCAGACCCACATCCGGTACTACGTCTATGCCTTCCTTTACGTGATCTTCGCGGTCGACGCGATCTACCTCTTCCCGTGGGCGACGGTCTTCGCCGCCGCGGGGTACGGGGCGGCGACGCTGGTGGAGATGTTCGTCTTCATCGGCTTCCTCGCGGTCGGACTGCTCTACGCCTGGAGGAAGGGCGTTCTGGAATGGACGTGACCCACGCCCACGCGCACGGCGGCGACGGCCCCGTGCCGCTCGGCATCCCCGACCCTGCCAACCCCGGTGCCGTCGAGCCGCGCCGGCTCGGCCCGCTGGCCCGGCTCGCACCGGACCCGGTCAAGGTGGTCCTCAACTGGGGCCGCCGCTACAGCCTCTGGTGCTTCAACTTCGGCCTCGCCTGCTGCGCGATCGAGTTCATCGCCGCGTCGATGGCCAAGCACGACTTCATCCGGATGGGAGTCATCCCGTTCGCGCCCGGCCCCCGCCAGGCCGACCTGATGATCGTCTCCGGCACCGTCACCGACAAGATGGCCCCGGCCGTCAAGCGGCTCTACGAGCAGATGCCCGAGCCCAAGTACGTGATCTCCTTCGGAGCCTGCTCCAACTCCGGCGGCCCGTACTGGGACTCGTACTCCGTCACCAAGGGCGTCGACCAGATCGTCCCGGTCGACGTCTACGTGCCGGGCTGCCCGCCGCGGCCCGAGGCACTGCTCCAGGGCATCCTCAAGCTCCAGGAGAAGATCGCCGCCGAGTCGCTGCCGCAGCGCTACACCGCGCCCGCCTCCGCACTCCGCCGCGGGCTGGTCGCCGGACCGGAGGGCGCGCAGTGACCGCCCCCGAGCAGCCCGGGACCGAGCCGGTGCCGGGTGCCGAGCCCACCGCGGCCGCCGACGCCCCCGCCCGGCAGCCGGTCGCCGAACAGCCCGCCGCCGAACAGCCCGCCGCCGAGCCGACCCCGGCCGAGCGGACGGCCGCCGGGATCGGCCCCTGGGCGAGTGCCACCGAGGCGTACGACCTGCTGACCGTCGACGTGCCCGCCGAGCACTGGATCGAGGCGCTCACCGCCGCCCGCGACGGCCTCGGACTCGGCTACTTCGACTGGCTGAGCGCCGTCGACGAGCTCACCGAGGGCTTCTCCGTCTCCGCCCACCTCGCCGACGTCTCCACCCCCGGCGCCGTCCGCCACCTGCTGGTGCGCACCCGGGTCCCGCGCGAGAAGGCCGCCCTGCCCACCGCCGTCGGCGTGTACGCGGGCGCGGCCTGGCACGAGCGGGAGACCCACGAGATGTTCGGCATCGACTTCGCCGACCACCCGCACCTGGTCACCCTGCTGCTCCCGGACGGCTTCGAGGGCCACCCGCTGCGCAAGGACTTCGTGCTCGCCGCCCGGGTCGCCAAGGCCTGGCCCGGCGCCAAGGAGCCCGGCGAGTCCGACCACGGCGACGGCCCCGCCCGCCGCAAGATGCAGCCCCCCGGCGTGCCCGACCCGAACGAATGGGGTCCGCTCAAGGGCACCCTGCCGCCGGTCGCCGAGCGCCCGGCCCGGGCCGCCCGCACCCCGCGTGCGGCCGGCGCCGGCCCCCGTGCCGCCGGTGCCGCTCCCCGTGCGGCGGCCGGGACCGCTGCCGGGGCCGAGGGCGCCGCCCCCGTCCGTGCCGACCGCCCGCGGCGGACCCGCTCGATCAGCGAGGGCTCGGTCAGCCAGACGGCACCGGAGGCACCCGCGGCACAGCCCGAGACGCCCGCCGCACCCGTGGCGCCTGCCGAGGAGCGGCCGCGCCGGACGGCCCGGACGCAGTCCTCGGACGCGCCCTGGCACGCACCCGTCCCGGCCCACGACGAACCCCCGGCGGAGCCCGGACCGCCCCCCGCCGCCGAGCCCACCGCGCCTGCGGCGCCCGCAGCGGCCGAGCCCGCGAAGCCCGAGCCCGCGAAGCCCGAGCCCGCGAAGCCAGAACCCGCAGAGGCCGAGCAGGCAGACCCCGACACCCCGCAGACCCCCGGCCAGGACGGAGACGGCGCGTGAACCTCCTCGACACGCTGCTGCGCTGCGCCGCCACCCTGGTGGTCTTCCTGGTGCTGCCGCTGGTGATCGGCCAGACCGAGCACAAGGTGATGGCGCACATGCAGGGCCGCCTCGGCCCGATGTACGCCGGCGGCTTCCACGGCTGGGCCCAGCTCGTCGCCGACGGCGTCAAGTTCGCGCAGAAGGAGGACGTCGTCCCGGCCGGTGCCGACCGGCGGGTCTTCCAGATCGCCCCGGCCGTCGCGCTGCTGCCGTACCTGGTGGTGCTGCTGGCGATCCCGGTCGGGCCGAACGGCTTCGTCGGCCGGGCGATCGACGCCGGCATCTTCTTCGTGCTGGCCGTGATGGGCATCGGCGTGCTCGGCTCGCTGATGGCCGGCTGGGCGTCCGCCAACAAGTTCTCGCTGCTCGGCGGCCTGCGCACGGCCGCCCAGCTGATGTCGTACGAGCTGCCGATGCTGCTCGCGGCCGCCTCGGTCGCGATGGCGGCCGGCACCGTGTCGCTGCCCGGGATCGTGGACGCCTTCCACTGGTGGTGGATCCCGTGGCAGGCGATCGGCGCCTTCGTCTTCTTCACCGCCGGCCTCGCCGAGCTGCAGCGTCCGCCGTTCGACATGCCGATCGCCGACTCGGAGATCATCTTCGGTGCCTACACCGAGTACACCGGCCTGCGGTTCGCGTTCTTCCTGCTCTCCGAGTACGCGGGCATCCTGGTGGTCTCCGGCCTGACCACGGTGCTCTTCCTCGGCGGCTGGCACGGCCCGCTCCCGGAGTCGCTCGGCTGGCTGTGGACGCTGCTCAAGACCTTCGCGCTGGCATTCGTGGTGATCTGGCTCCGGGTCACCTACCCGCGGCTGCGCGAGGACCAGCTGATGCGCTTCGCGTGGACGGTGCTGATCCCGCTCTCGCTCGTCCAGCTGGCCCTCACCGGCATCGTCAAGGTGGCGATCTCCTGATGGCTCTCAACATCCCCGGCACCGGCCTCGCCAAGGGCCTCGCCGTCACCCTGCGGACCATGACGCGCAAGAGCGTCACCGCGCAGTACCCCGAGGTGCAGCCCGTGCTGCCGCCGCGCTCCCGCGGCGTCATCGCGCTGCTGGAGGAGAACTGCACGGTCTGCATGCTCTGCGCGCGCGAGTGCCCGGACTGGTGCATCTACATCGACTCCCACAAGGAGACGCTGCCGGCCGCCGACCCGAACGCCCGCGCCCGCACCCGCAACGTGCTCGACCGCTTCGCGATCGACTTCTCGCTCTGCATGTACTGCGGCATCTGCATCGAGGTCTGCCCCTTCGACGCGCTGTTCTGGTCCCCGGAGTTCGAGTACGCGGAGACCGACATCCTGGAGCTCACCCACGAGCGGGACCGGCTGCGCGAGTGGATGTGGACGGTGCCCGCACCGCCCGCCCTCGACCCCGCCGCCGAGGAGCCCAAGGAGATCGCGGCCGCCCGCAAGGCGGCCGAGAAGCTGGCCGCCGCGGCCGCCCAGGAGGGTGAGGACGCATGAGCACCCTGCTCGCCGCCACCGGCTCGCTGGAGCCGGCCGCCCGGTCCTTCCTCTCCCCGACCGGGGCCGAGGTGGTCTTCCTGCTCGTCGGCCTGGCCGTGCTCGGCGCCGCCGTCGTCTCGGTGACCACCAAGCAACTGGTGCACGCCGCGCTCTGGCTGGTCGTCGCGCTCGGCGGCCTGGCCGTGGAGTTCCTGCTGCTCACCGCCGAGTTCATCGCCTGGGTACAGGTGCTGATCTACCTCGGCTCGGTGGTCGTCCTGGTGCTGTTCGGCCTGATGCTCACCCGGGCGCCGATCGGCCGCTCGCCGGACGCCGACTCCGGCAACCGCTGGGCCGCCCTGCTGGTCGGCCTGGCCTCCGCCGGCACCCTGGTCACCCTCGTCGCCGACGCCTTCCGCACCAGCTGGATCGACCTCACCGCGGGCGGCGGCTCCACCCGCGCCACCGGCGAGTACCTCTTCCGCCACTGGGTGCTGCCCTTCGAGGCGCTGTCGGTGCTGCTGCTGGCCGCACTGGTCGGCGCGATCGTGCTCTCCCGCAGCACCTCCGGCACGCTGCCCCGGCCGCGTGCCGGCAAGCTGCGGGCCGGCAAGCCCGTCGGCCGGCCCGCCGCCCCCGCGGTGGCCGCCGGTCCCCCCGCGACCGCCCCGACCGCCCCCGCGCAGGAGCGCTGACGCCGATGCACCTCGTCTACCCAGCCGTCCTCGCCGCGCTGCTGTTCAGCGTCGGCGTCTACGGCGTGCTCGCCCGGCGCAACGTCGTCCTGGTGCTGATGTCCGTCGAGCTGATGCTCAACGCCGTCAACCTCAACCTGGTCGCCTTCGACGCATGGCTGCGCGACGCCGTGCACGCCGGACAGGCGCTCACCCTCTTCACCATCACGGTGGCCGCGGCCGAGATCGGCCTCGGCCTCGCCGTCGTGCTGCTGGTCTTCCGCACCCGCCGCACCGCCGACGTCGACCGGCTCACCCTGCTCGGCGACCCGTCCGAGGCGGCCCCCGAGGCCGCCGCGACCGAGCCGGAGGGCCGGGCCGCATGAACCTCGCCCTGCCCGTCCTCGTCCCCGTCCTGCCCGCGCTCGGCGCGGCCGCGGGCCTCGCCACCGGCAAGAGGTACCCCGGCCTCGCCCGGCCGCTGGCCGTCCTGCCGGTCGCGGCCTCCGCGGTGCTCGCCGTGGTCGTCGCGCTGCAGCTCGGCACCGGCCGGAGTCTGGACGCCGCCACCCGGCTCACCCCGACCGGCGGCCCCGACATCTCGCTCGCCCTGCACCTGGACGGGTTCTCTGTCCTGATCTCGCTGCTGGTCGGCCTGGTCGCCACCCTGGTGCAGATCTACTCCACCGCGTACCTCAAGGACGACCCCCGCTACCCCTCGTACGCGGCGCTGGTCTCGCTGTTCACCGCGGCGATGTTCCTGGTGGTGTACTCCGGCGACCTGATCGTGCTGCTGGTCGGCTGGGAGGTCATGGGCATCTGCTCGTACTTCCTGATCGGCCACCACTGGGAGACGCAGGACGCCCGCTCCGCCTCGCTGAAGGCCTTCCTGGTCACCAAGCTCGGCGACGTGCCCTTCCTGTTCGGCATCTTCGTGCTGGGCGCCGACGCCGGCAGCTTCCGGATCACCGACGTGCTGGCCGCCGCGGGCGAGGGGCGGCTCACCCACCCCACGCTGGCCGCCCTGCTGCTGCTCGGCGGCGTCGCCGGCAAGAGCGCGCAGTTCCCGCTGCACACCTGGCTCCCCGACGCGATGGCCGGCCCGACCCCGGTCTCCGCGCTGATCCACGCCGCGACGATGGTCGCGGCCGGCATCTACCTGGTCGCCCGGCTGATGCCGGTCTTCCTGCTGTCGGCCGCCGCGCTGGTGGTGCTCGCCGTGATGGCCGCCGTCACCATGATCGGCTCGGCGCTCTGCGCCCTCGCCCAGGACGACCTCAAGCGGGTGCTCGCCTACTCGACCGTCGGCCAGCTCGGTTACATGGCCGGCGCCCTGGCCTCCGGCGACCGCGACTCGGCCGTCTTCTACCTGGTCGGCCACGGCGTCTTCAAGGCACTGCTCTTCCTCACCGCCGGCGTGGTCATCCACGCCGCGCACACCAACTCGATCTCCGCGATGTCCCGGATGCCCGACCTGCGCAAGCGGGTGCCGGACGCCTACTGGGCGATGGGCATCGGCCTGGTCGCACTGATGGGCCTGCCGCCGTTCACCGGCTTCTTCTCCAAGGAGTCGGTGTTCACCGCCGCCGAGCACGCCGCCCACGGCGAGGCGCTCACCCGCGGCGTCGGCCCCGCCTCCGCGGTGCCCGAGGCGGCCGGCTGGATCGTCCTGGTCGCCGCCGGCCTCACCGCGCTGCTCACCGCCGCCTACTCAACCCGGCTCTGGCTGGTCGCCTTCCACGGCCGCGCCGCGGTGCCGACCGCCGCACCGGCCGCTGCCGAGGCCGGCGCCCCGTACTCGCCCGAGATCGACGAGGCCGACCCGGCCACCGCCGAGCCCGCCGCGATGCGCTGGCCGCTCTGGGTGCTCGCCGTCCCGACCATGGCCTTCGGCCTGCTCGGGCTGCGCGACGACTGGCTGCCCTCGCTGCTCGACGGCGGCTCGCTGCGTCCCACCCCGGCCACCTCCGTCACCGGCACCGGCCTGGCGCTGGCCGGCGCCCTGATCGCCTACGCCGCCTGGCGGGCCGCCGGGGCACGGCAGACCGCCACCGCCGGGGCCGTGCCCGATCCCGGCCGGCTGCTGCTCGGCCCGGTGCACCGGTTCGCCCAGCACGGCTTCGGCGTGGACCGGCTGTACAGCGCGCTGTTCGTCCGCCCGACCGCGGCCGCCGCCCGGCTGGTGAACTTCCTCGACCGCGAGGTCGTCGAGACGTACGTCCGAGGCGCGGGCAACGGCACCAACGCGCTGGGCTGGCTCGTCCGCCGGGCCCAGACCGGCAACGCCCAGAGCTACCTGAGCGCGCTGCTCGCCGGGGCCGTCCTGCTCGCCGTCCTGGTGGCGGTCGGCACATGACCCTCGGCCCGCACCCGAATCCCGGCCGGAACCACGGCCACCCGACCCGACCCGCCGCAGCAGGAACCTGGAGCACCCGATGAACGCAGTCCTCATCGCCCTCCTGCTGCTGCCGCTGGCCGGCGCCGCCGCCACCCTCGTCCCGTTCGGCGCCGACCGTGCCACCGCGGACCGCCGCGCCCTGTGGTTCGGCACCGGCGTCACCGGCGCGACCCTGGCGCTCGCCGTCGCCCTGGCGGTCGGCTTCGACCAGGACCGGCCCGCCGTGATGCAGGGCGTCACGGACGTCCGCTGGATCCCGGCGATCGACGTCCGGCTGCACCTCGGCGTGGACGGCATCTCGCTACCGCTGCTCGTCCTCACCGCGCTGCTGACCTTCCTCTGCGCGCTGTACTCCACCCGCCGGCTGCCCGCCGGGGAGGGCGTGCCCTCCGCACAGTCCTTCACCGGCCTGCTGCTCCTGCTGGAGGTCGGCATGCTGGCGACCTTCGCGGTGCTCGACCTGGTGCTGTTCTTCGTGGCGTTCGAGGTCGTGCTGATCCCGATGTACTTCCTGATCGCCCGCTGGGGCAGCGGCGCGAAGGCGCCGGCCGCCAACCGGTTCATCCTGTACACGCTGCTCGGCTCGGCCGTGATGCTGCTCGGCTTCCTGCTGATCGGCTTCAACGCCGGCACCTTCGACATGACCCGGCTGGCCGCCGCCCACGGTGCGGGCCTCAGCCACACCACCCAGGTCGTCGCGGCCCTCGCGATCCTGCTCGGCCTCGCCGTGAAGGCCCCCGCCTGGCCGCTGCACAGCTGGCTGCCGGACGCGCACACCGCCGCACCGACCGTCGGCTCGGTGCTGCTGGCCGGCGTGCTGCTGAAGATGGGCACCTACGGACTCGTCCGGGTGCTGCTGCCGGTCGTCCCCGAGGGCGCCGCGACCTTCGCCCCCTACCTGGGCGCGTTCGCCGCCGTCGGCGTCCTCTACGGCTCGCTGGCCTGCCTCGCCCTGGCCCGGCAGGGCGCCAAGGGCGACCTCAAGCGCCTCATCGCCTACTCCTCGGTCGGCCACATGGGCTTCGTGCTGCTGGGCATCGCCACGCTCACCCCCGCCGGGGTGAACGGCGCGCTGTTCGGCAACATCGCCCACGGCCTGATCACCGGCCTGCTGTTCTTCCTCGTCGGCGCGGTCAAGGACCGCTACGGCACCTCCGACCTGGACACCCTGGCCGGCGCCACCGGCGCCGCCCTGTACGGCCGGGCCCCGCGGATCGGCGCACTGCTCGCCTTCGCCGCCGTCGCCAGCCTCGGCCTGCCCGGCCTGGCCGGCTTCTGGGGCGAGCTGCTCGCCATGTTCGGCGCCTTCGACCCGGCCGCCGGCCTCTCCCGGCCCGCCTTCGTGACGTACATGGTGCTGGCCGGCGTCGGCACCCTGCTGACCGCCGGCTACCTGCTGGTCGTCGTCCGCCGGGTCTGCATGGGCGACCCGGAGCAGCCCGCACTCGTCACCGAACTGCCCGACATCAAGGCGTACGAGGCGGCCAGCTGGACACCGCTGGCCGCGCTCACCCTGGTCGCCGGCGTCTGGCCGGCCCTGCTGCTCAGCCTGTCCGACCCGGCCGTCAAGCACCTGCTCGGGGGTGGCTGAGCCGTGATCAGCACCCCGCTCGGATCTCCTCTCCTGGGGCAGCCCGCCATGAACCCACTCGCCGTCGCCGACCCGGGCGGCCTCATCCAGTCCGTGGACTGGGTGGCCGTCGCGCCGCCCCTGGTCGCGGCGCTCGCCGCCCTCGCCGTGCTGGTCGCGGACCTCTTCCTGCCCGTGGGCCGCAAGCGCGTCCTGGGCTGGGCCTCGGCCGCGGGCCTGCTGCTGGCCCTCCTCGCGATGCTGCCGCTTGTGCGCGGTGACGCCCGCTCCACCTTCTGCCTGAAGGCCGCGGGCGGGGCGTGCAGCTACACCGCCGACCACTTCGCGCTGGCCTTCCAGCTGCTGGCGCTCGGCGGCGCGCTGATCGCCGTGCTGCTCTCGCTGCACACCGTGGACGAGGAGCGGCTGCCCGGCGGCGAGTACTGGTTCCTGCTGCTCTCCAGCGCCTCCGGCGCCGCCCTGCTGCCCGCCTCCCGCGACCTGGCGACGCTGATCATCGCCCTGGAGGTGGCCTCGCTGCCGGCCTTCGCCCTGGTCGCGCTGCGCCGGGACGGCCGGGGCGCCGAGGGCGCCCTGAAGTTCTTCCTCTCCTCGGTCACCGCGACCGCGGTCATGCTGCTCGGCGTCGGCTTCGTCTACGCCGCGACCGGCTCGATCCACCTCACCGGGATCGCCGACGGCCTGACCCACGTGCCCGGGCAGCTGAAGCCGCTGGCCGAGGCCGGCGCGGTGCTCACCCTGGTCGGCTTCGCCTTCAAGGTCGCGGCCGTGCCCTTCCACTTCTGGCTGCCGGACACCTACACCGCCGCGCCGATCCCGGTGGCCGGCTACCTGTCGGTGGTCGGCAAGGCGGCCGGCCTGGCCGGGCTCGCCCTGGTCACCACGATCGCCTTCCACCCGTACGGGCACACCTGGGGCCTGGTGCTGGCGGTGCTGGCCGCGCTCACCATGACGGTCGGCAACGTCGCCGCGGTCCGGCAGCGCGGCGACACCCCGTTCAGCGCGGTGCGGCTGCTCGCCTGGTCCTCGGTGGCCCAAGCCGGCTACCTGCTCGTCCCGCTGGCCGCCGCCGGTTACCAGGGCTCGCCGCAGCCGCTCGGCGCGACCGTGGCGTACGCGCTGATCTACGGCGTGGTCAACCTGGGCGCGTTCGGCGTGGCCGCCGTGGTGGCCAGGACGGCCGGCACCCGCCTCGACGACCACCGGGGCCTGTTCGCCCGCGGCCGCTGGAGCGCGCTGGCGATGGCCTTCTTCCTGCTCTGCCTGGCGGGCCTGCCGCCCGGCGTGATCGGCCTGTTCGGCAAGGTGGTCGTCTTCCGCGCCGCCGTCGACGCGAAGCTGGGCTGGCTGGCCGTCGTGATGGCGGTCAACGTGGTGATCGCCCTCTACTACTACCTGCTGTGGACGGCCCGGCTGTTCGCCCCGGCGGAGGCCGGAGCCGAGGTCCGGGCGGTCCGCACCCCGGGCCCGCTGGCGGCCGCGCTGGCGCTCACGGCGGGCGGTGCGGTGGTCCTCTCGGTCGCTCCGCAGCTGGTCCTGCAGGTGGTCGGGGGCCCGCTCTTCTGACGGCCCGGGGGCACCCGGGCGGTCCGCCCGGGGTGCGGCGGGGAACGAACGACCGGCATCCTTCCGTTGATTCCCACGAGGGTGCCGCCACCGGGCTCCCCGTCGCACCACCACGGAGGGCCTGCCGTGCACCGCCAGCACAACGGGTTGAGGACGGCCGTACTTCTCGGCGGCCTGTCGGCGCTGATCCTGCTGATCGGCAGCTTCTTCGGCCGTACGGGCCTGCTGGTCGCCCTGGTGATAGCGATCGCCACCAACGCCTACGCGTACTGGAACAGCGACAGGCTGGCGCTGCGCGCCATGCGGGCCCGGCCGGTGAGCGAGATCGAGGCCCCGCAGCTGTACCGGATCGTCCGGGAGCTCTCCACCTCGGCCCGCCAGCCGATGCCCCGGCTGTACATCTCGCCGACCCCGGCGCCGAACGCCTTCGCCACCGGGCGCAACCCGCGCAACGCCGCGGTCTGCTGCACCGACGGCATCCTGCAGCTGCTCGACGAGCGCGAGCTGCGCGGCGTCATCGGCCACGAGCTCAGCCACGTCTACAACCGGGACATCCTGATCTCCTCGGTCGCCGGTGCGCTCGCCTCGGTGGTGATGTTCCTGGTGAACTTCGCCTGGCTGATCCCGGTCGGCCGCAGCGACGACGACGAGGGCCCCGGCCTGGTCGGGATGCTGATGATCATGATCCTCGGCCCGATCGCCGCCTCGCTGATCCAACTCGCGGTCAGCCGCTCCCGCGAGTACCAGGCCGACGCCGACGGTGCCCGGATCACCGGCGACCCGCTCGCCCTGGCGAGCGCCCTGCGCAAGCTGGAGTCGGGCACCCAGCGGCTGCCGCTGCCGCCCGAGCCGCAGCTGCAGACGGCCAGCCACATGATGATCGCCAACCCGTTCCGGCCCGGCGAGGTCGGCGCCAAGCTCTTCTCCACCCACCCGCCGATGGGCGAGCGGATCGCCCGGCTGGAGCGCATGGCCGGCCGCTGACGCCGGGCCCGCGCACCGGAGCAGCCGGAGGCGCCCCCGCGGGGCCCCCGAGGTGGTCCCGGCCTCCCGGGGCGAAGCGGGTGACTCCGTCCACCGCTCCGGCGCGCCTCCGCCCGTCCGGGGACCCGGCTGGTACTGATGGGCCGGTTACCCGTTGAACGGCCGGTGGGCCTGGCGCGGAGGAGTGGTGCAGTGACGATTCTCCCGACCGACACCGATCACCGGCCCCCGCCGCGCGAGCCCCGCCGCAGTTCCGGCTCGGCCCGCCGCGGTGGCCGCGGACGCAGGCTGGTGGCCTGGCTGACCACCACCGACCACAAGCAGATCGGCACGCTGTACCTGACCACCTCGTTCGCCTTCTTCCTGATCGGCGGCGTGATGGCCCTGGTGATGCGGGCCGAGCTGGCCCGGCCGGGCACCCAGATCGTCTCGAACGAGCAGTACAACCAGCTGTTCACCATGCACGGCACGATCATGCTGCTGATGTTCGCGACCCCGCTGTTCGCCGGCTTCACCAACTGGATCATGCCGCTGCAGATCGGCGCCCCGGACGTGGCCTTCCCCCGGCTCAACGCGCTCGCCTACTGGCTCTACCTGCTCGGCTCGATCATCGTCGTCGGCAGCTTCTTCACCCCGGACGGCGCCGCCGACTTCGGCTGGTTCGCCTACACGCCGCTCTCCGGCGCGATCCACTCGCCCGGCATCGGCGGCGACATGTGGATCATGGGCCTGGCGCTGTCCGGCTTCGGCACCATCCTCGGCGCGGTCAACTTCATCACCACCATCGCCTGCCTGCGGGCGCCCGGCCTGACCGTCTTCCGGATGCCGATCTTCGTCTGGAACGTCCTCTTCACCAGCATCCTGGTGCTCTTCGCGTTCCCGGTGCTGGCCGCCACGCTGTTCGCGCTGGAGGCCGACCGCAAGTTCGGCGCGCACGTCTTCGACCCGGCCAACGGCGGCCCGATCCTCTGGCAGCACCTGTTCTGGTTCTTCGGCCACCCCGAGGTCTACATCATCGCCCTGCCGTTCTTCGGCATCGTCACCGAGGTCATCCCGGTCTTCAGCCGCAAACCGATCTTCGGCTACACCGGTCTGATCGGGGCCACCATCGCCATCACCGGCCTGTCCGTCACCGTCTGGGCGCACCACATGTTCGTCACCGGACAGGTGCTGCTGCCGTTCTTCTCGTTCATGACCCTGCTGATCGCCGTCCCCACCGGGGTGAAGTTCTTCAACTGGGTCGGGACCATGTGGCGCGGCTCGCTCAGCTTCGAGACCCCGATGCTCTGGAGCATCGGCTTCCTCGTCACCTTCCTCTTCGGCGGCCTCACCGGTGTGCTGCTCGCCTCCCCGCCGATCGACTTCCAGGTCTCGGACTCGTACTTCGTCGTCGCCCACTTCCACTACGTGGTCTTCGGCACCGTCGTCTTCGCGATGTTCGCGGGCTTCCACTTCTGGTGGCCCAAGATGACCGGCAAGATGCTCGACGAACGGCTCGGCAAGATCTGCTTCTGGACGCTGTTCATCGGCTTCCACACCACCTTCCTCGTCCAGCACTGGCTGGGCGCCGAGGGCATGCCCCGCCGCTACGCCGACTACCTCGCCGGAGACGGCTTCACGGCGCTGAACAGCCTCTCCACCGTCGGCTCCTTCCTGCTCGGCCTGTCGATCCTGCCGTTCCTCTACAACGTCTGGAAGACCGCCAAGTACGGCGAGAAGGTCACCGAGGACGACCCCTGGGGCTACGGCCGCTCGCTGGAGTGGGCCACCTCCTGCCCGCCGCCGCGGCACAACTTCGCCGGGCTGCCCCGGATCCGCTCGGAAAGCCCCGCCTTCGACCTCCACCACCCCGACATCGCCGAGTTGGACCGCCTGCAGAACGCCGTCGAACCCCGCCGCGAGCACCGCTGACGGCCGGCGGAGAAGTCGCCGAAGAAATGTCCGCCGCCGTGTCGATCCCGGCCCGTCCCGTTCGACGCACAGACGGAAGCCGGAACGACCGGCGCCCCGGCCCCGCCCCGGGCGGAGTCCACACCGAGGAAGGCACCACCATGCGCTTCATGCTGATCGTCAAGGCCAACGAGGACTCCGAGGCCGGCGTCATGCCGACCAAGGAGGCCATCGACGCGATGAACCGGTTCAACGAGGAGCTGATCAAGGCCGGCATCATGCTCGCGGCCGACGGTCTGCACCCCAGCTCCAACGGTGCCCGGCTCACCTTCCAGGGCGGGAAGGCGACCGTCACCGACGGGCCCTTCGCCGAGACCAAGGAGCTCATCGCCGGCTTCTGGGTGCTCGACGTGAGCTCCCGCGAGGAGGCCCTGGAGTGGGCCGGCCGCGCCCCGTTCGAGGACGGCGCGGTGCTGGAGCTCCGCAAGGTCTTCGAGGCCTCCGACTTCCCGTCCGAGATCCTCAGCCCGGAGATCGCCGCCAAGGAGCAGGCCTGGCGCGACGAGCACCAGAAGCCGATCACCGGCTGAACCCGCCGCAGCCGTCCGGGGCCGTGCCGCGCTGGCCGCGGAGGGTCCCGGACTGCTGTGATGGGGAGCTGTGACGGCACCCGACACCCATCGCAGCGTCGAAGCGGTCTGGCGGATCGAATCGGCCCGGATCATCGCCGGGCTGGCCCGGCTGGTCCACGACGTCGGCCTCGCCGAGGAGGCCGCCCAGGACGCGCTGGTCGCCGCCCTCGAACAGTGGCCCCGGACGGGGGTGCCGGACAACCCGGGCGCCTGGCTCACCGTCACCGCCCGCCGCCGCGCCGTCGACCGGATCCGCCGGGAGGCGGGGCTCGCCGAGAAGCTCCGCCTGGTCGGCCACGCGCTGGAGACCGACCCGCCGCAGGGCCCGCAGCCGGAGCACGCCGTCCTCGCCGACGAGATCGAGGACGACCTGCTCCGGCTGGTCTTCACCGCCTGCCACCCGGTGCTCTCCACCGACGCCCGGGTCGCCCTCACCCTGCGGCTGCTCGGCGGCCTGTCGACCGAGGAGATCGCCCGGGCCTTCCTCACCGCCGAAGCCACCGTCGCCCAGCGGATCGTGCGCGCCAAGCGCACCCTCGCCAGGGCCGAGGTCCCGTTCGAGGTTCCCGAGGGTGAGGAGCTCGCGCCCCGGCTGGCCTCGGTGCTCGAAGTCGTCTACCTCGTCTTCAACGAGGGCTACGCCGCCACCGCGGGCGACGACTGGATGCGGCCCGCCCTCTGCGAGGAGGCGATGCGGCTCGGCCGGGTGCTCACCGGCCTGATGCCCCGCGAACCCGAGGTGCACGGCCTGATCGCCCTGATGGAGATCCAGGCCTCCCGCACCCCCGCCCGGACCGGCTCGGGCGGCGAGGCCGTCCTCCTGCTCGACCAGGACCGCAGCCGCTGGGACCGGCTGCTGATCCACCGCGGCCTCGCCGCCCACGAGCGCGCCGAGGCCCTCGCCGCCGAGCAGGGCACCCCGCCCGGCCCGTACGCCCTGCAGGCCGCCATCGCCGCCTGCCACGCCCGGGCCGGGACGGCCGAGCAGACCGACTGGGTGCGGATCGCCGCCCTCTACACCGCGCTCGCCGCCCGCAGCCCGTCACCGGTGGTCGAACTCAACCGGGCCGTCGCCCTCGGGATGGCCTTCGGCCCGGAGACCGGCCTCGCCCTGGCCGACGAACTCGCCGACGAGCCCGCCCTGCGCGGCTACCACCTGCTGCCCGGTGTCCGCGGGGACCTGCTGGCCCGGCTCGGCCGGCACCGCGAGGCCGCCGCCGAGTTCACCCGCGCCGCCGACCTCACCCGCAACGCCCGCGAGCGCGCCGTGCTGCTCGGCCGCGCCGAGGAGAGCGCCCGGGCCGCAGCGGGCTGACCGTCCGCGGCCGGGTCCGTCGGGCAGACTGGACGGGACGTCATCCGGCCGAGGGGGAGCGGGACATGGGGGTGCGCGACGGCGCGCAGGAGATCGGCCGCCGGGCCGGTACGGCGCTCGGCACGGCCGCGCGGACGGGCCGGGCGAAGGCCCGCAACGTGGTCGGCGAGGGCGACTGGGTCCGTCGGGCGCTCGCCACGCTGCCGCCGCCCGAGGCACCGGCCACCGAGGAGTGGGAGGTGTCGATCGCCGCGCTGATCGGCCGCCACCCGCGCGTGCCCGGGCCCGCTGTCCGGCTGCTCCACCAACTGGACGGGCTCGGCCAGGTCGCCTTCGGCCCGGAGAAGGTCGGCTTCGACGGCGAGGACGTCCCCTGGACGAAGGTGCAGGAGCTGCGCCTGCACTCCACCCTCGACCTGCTGCCCGACGTCGTCCTCGACAAGGAGGTCGACCGGATCAGGGAGTTCCTGCCGCCGGTGCCCGGCCGGAAGTGGGTCGTCGCCCGGGCCGCCGAGGGCCTGCTGACCCTGGTGATGGCGGCCGCGGAGGCGGCCGAGGCGGCCGGCCGCGAGGAGCGGCTGCTGCCCTGCGAGATCGTCCACCGCGGGCTGCTCGGCCGGCCGCGGCAGCTCGGCGGCGGTCTGTTCGCCGCCACCGCGCTCGCCGCCCTGCCGGTCGCCGCCGACAGCCTGGTCGCCACCGCGAAGTCCCACGGGGTCCCGGTCGTCCCCGTGGAACCGACCGGGACCCGCGCCGACCGCGCCGAACGCCTGCGGGCCGCCTCCGGCCGGCTCCGCGACCGCGTCCGCACCCTCCTCGCCGAAGCCCCGGACACCCCGGAGATCCCCCACCCGACCGAGCCCCCGAAGGCGCTCGGCCGAGCGGAGGAAGGCCGGTGACCGCCCGTCAGGACTGCACGGGTTCGACCGCCTCCTCGTCCGGTGCCGGCTGCGCCGCCCCGCGCTGCCGCACCGGGACCCAGCGGCGGGCGCGGAGCGCCGCCAGGCGTCCGGCCGCGGGTTCCGTCCAGCGGGCGGCGAGCGGGCCGACGATCACCAGGATCAGCACGTAGGCGGTGGCCAGCGGGCCGAGGTCCGGTTCGATGCCGGCGGTCACCGCCAGCCCGGCGATGACGCGAGCGCCAGTGCCGGCAGCAGCACCGGCGGGATCGACGTCGGATCCGTACTGAGGCCGAAGAAGACGAAGAACACCGCCGCGAAGAGGTCCCGCAGCGGGCTGAGCAGCGTGTGCGCGCCCTCGGCGGCCTCGCCGGAGAGGGCGATGCCGACCAGGAACGCGCCGACCGCCGCCGACACCTGCAGCTTCTGGGCGATGCCGGCCACCAGCAGGGTGAGGCCGAAGACCACCAGCAGCAGCTTCTCCGGGTCGTCGTGCGAGACGAACTTCGACAGGTCCTCCAGCACCAGGATGCTGAGGACCACCGGGGTCTCCCGGTTGCCGAGCCGCCCCAGGTCGCCGAGCACCTTGGCGATCACGCCGGAGGAGGAGATCCAGGTGACGCCGGCCAGCACCACGGCGGCCACCGGGCCCCAGCCGAGCAGCAGTCCGGCGGCCGCGCCCGGCAGCGCGTTGAACGCGAAGTCGACGGCGCCGGCCGGGTACTGCTGCTTGAGGTTGGTCACCAGGTCGGCGGCGGTGTACTCCAGGCCGAGCATGAGCAGCAGCAGGACGACGCCGATCTCGGCGCCGGTCGCGACGAACTCCTCGCTGGAGCTGAGCGGCAGCAGTCCGCCGTGGCCGAAGGCCAGCCCGCCGAGCAGGTAGAGGGGTATCGGGGACTGCCCGTACCTGCTCGCGAGCCGGCCGAGCAGGCCGAGGACGAGGACGACGGCGCCGAGTTCGACGAAGACGGTGGCGGTGTGCACCCGATCACTCCCGTCCCAGGATCGCGGCGGCGGCGTCCACGCCCTCGCGGGTGCCGATGACGATCAGGGTGTCCCCGCCGGCCAGCCGGAAGTCCGGGCCGGGGGAGGGCACCGCGCCGGTGCGGCGGAGCACGGCGACGATGGAGACGCCGGTGGCCGTCCGC
>NZ_JOAI01000056.1 GCF_000717715.1 Streptomyces sp. NRRL B-24484
GGCCGAGGAGCACGACATGCTCCGTGACGCGGTGCGGTCGCTGGCCGAGGCGAAGATCGCCCCGTTCGCGGCCGAGGTCGACGAGCAGGGCCGTTTCCCGAGCGAGGCGCTGGAGGCGCTGCAGGGCAACGACCTGCACGCGGTGCACGTGCCCGAGGAGTACGGCGGCTCGGGCGCGGACGCGCTGGCGACCGTGATCGTGATCGAGGAGGTCGCCCGGGTCTGCGCCTCGTCCTCGCTGATCCCCGCGGTCAACAAGCTCGGCTCGCTGCCCGTGCAGCTGTCCGGCTCCGAGGAGCTGAAGGCCAAGTACCTCGGCGCGCTGGCCCGCGGCGAGGGCATGTTCTCCTACTGCCTGTCCGAGCCGGAGGCCGGCTCGGACGCGGCCGGCATGAAGACCCGCGCGGTCCGCGACGGCGACTTCTGGGTCCTCAACGGCGTCAAGCGGTGGATCACCAACGCCGGCGTCTCCGAGTTCTACACCGTGATGGCCGTCACCGACCCGGAGAAGCGCTCCAAGGGCATCTCCGCGTTCGTGGTCGAGAAGGGCGACGAGGGCGTGTCCTTCGGCGCCCCGGAGAAGAAGCTCGGCATCAAGGGCTCGCCGACCCGCGAGGTCTACTTCGACAACGTGCGGATCCCCGCCGACCGGATGATCGGCGCCGAGGGCACCGGCTTCGCCACCGCGATGAAGACCCTCGACCACACCCGGGTCACCATCGCCGCCCAGGCGATCGGCATCGCCCAGGGCGCCCTGGACTACGCCAAGGGCTACGTCCAGGAGCGCAAGCAGTTCGGCAGGGCGATCGCCGAGTTCCAGGGCGTGCAGTTCATGCTCGCCGACATGGCGATGAAGCTGGAGGCCGCCCGCCAGCTCACCTACGCCGCCGCCGCGAAGTCCCAGCGCACCGATGGCGACCTGACCTTCTTCGGTGCCGCGGCCAAGTGCTTCGCCTCCGACGTCGCGATGGAGATCACCACCGACGCCGTCCAGCTGCTCGGCGGCTACGGCTACACCCGCGACTACCCGGTCGAGCGGATGATGCGCGACGCCAAGATCACCCAGATCTACGAGGGCACCAACCAGGTCCAGCGCATCGTCATGGCCCGCAACCTCCCGTAGTACCGGCAGGCCTCGACAGGTCCCCCGTCCGGTGAGCCGACCGCTCGCCGGGCGGGGGACCTGCGGCGTTCCGGGCCGTCAGGTTCGGGCCCGTCGCGCTAGGTGGCGACGTGCTCCGCGGCGGCGCGGTCCCGGCCGTGCTCCGGGCCGGGCTGCGCGCCGGGCCGCTCGCGGAGGCCGATGCAGCGGGCCGGGATGCCCGCCCAGATCTCCCCGCGCCCGGTGGACCGGGTCAGCACCGCGTTGGCGCCGACGACCGTCCCGGCGCCCACCGTCAGCACACCCTCCTTGCAGACGATCTTCGCGCCGGCGCAGACCACCACGCCGTCCTCCAGCACCACCCGCCGCATCGCGCTGCGCTCCTGCGGCACCCACGGGTCGGCCCGGCCCACGGTGACGCCGTTGTACAGCGTCACCCCCGCGCCGATCGTGGTGTACGGGTGCAGCACCGTGCCGAAGCCGCGGTGGAACACCGCCAGGCCCGGCCCGACCTCCACCGCGGCCGGCACCTCCATCCCGTACAGCGCCAGCGCCTCCTGGACGAGGCGGCCCAGCAGCGGGTGGCGGCGGCGGTAGATCAAGGACGTCACCAGAGACATGCGGCACATTGTGACGGAGCGGCGACGCAGCGTCCCCGAAACCGGCGTGCGGGGCCGCGCACCGCCCCCCAGGACGGCGCGCGGCCCCGCACGGGCGCCGCAACTGCGCTGTGGTGCGCCTACTTCTTCAGGTCCGGCACCGGGGTGTCGTTCTTGAAGGCGTCGAAGACCTGCTTGGACTTGGTCGCGTCCCACTTGACCGCCGACTCTCCGGTCGGGGTGCGGAAGTCCGGGTTGCCGATCGGCACGGTGATGCTCTTGCCGTCGCCGCCGGAGACGCCCTTCATGGCCAGGAACAGCGAGCCGAGGTCGGTCAGACCGGCGTCGTCGTCCACGATCAGGGTGCCCAGGCCCGAGCTCACCATCGGGTAGAAGGTGAACGGGTTGAGCAGGGTGGCCGGGGACGCGGCCTGGCTCGCCAGCGCGCTCAGGAACTTCTGCTGGTTGCGCATCCGGCCGAGGTCCTGGTCGGCCATCTGGTGCCGCTGGCGGACGAAGGCCAGCGACTGCTTGCCGCTCAGGGTCTGGCAGCCGGCCTTCAGGTCGAGGCCGGAGTCCCGGTCCTTGACGTCCTGGTCGATGCACATGTCCACACCGCCGACCGAGTCGACGATCCCGACGAAGCCGGCGAAGCCGATCTCGGCGTAGTGGTCGATGTGCAGACCGGTGTTGGTCTCCACCGTCTGCACCAGCAGCCGGCCGCCGCCGCGGGCGAAGGCCGCGTTGATCTTCGAGGTCGCCTGGGGGACGGTCTTGCCGCTGCCGCTGGTGTCCAGGTGCGCCGGAACGGTAACCCAGGAGTCGCGGGGGATCGACATCAGGGTGTTCCCGTTGTCGCCGATGTGCAGCAGCATCATCGAGTCGCTGCGCTTGCCCTGCGCCGAACCGGTGTGCAGGGCGTCCTCGTCGGCGTCCGACAGGCCCTCCCGGCTGTCCGAGCCGACGATCAGCCAGTTGGTGCCCTTGCCCGCCGCCGGACGGTTGTCGTACGGGGCCAGCACGTTCTCGTGGTTCAGCTTGGAGTCGGCCCACACGTAGGTGCCGATGCCGGTCACCAGCAGCACGCCGACCAGCGCCAGCGCACCCACCTTGATCTTCCGGCTGCGCGGCCAGCGCGAGGCCGCGGCCGGCGCGTCCGGACCCGGGCCGCCGGGCGCACCCGGCGCACCGGGACCCGCCGGACGGCCGGGTCCGGGCTGCTGCTGCGGCACCCCCGGCCCCCGGTCCTGCTGCGGCGGCCGCCCGTAGCCCTGCTGCTGCGGCGGGACAGCCGCACCGCCGTAGCCCCCGCGCCCCCCCTGGGCACCGGCCCCGGCGCCGCGCGGGTTGAGCTCCGGCGGCAGCGGCGGCTCGGCCGCCGCACCGCCCTGGCGGTACCCGCCGTCGCCCTGCCCGTACGCGCCCCCGCCCCCCGGGCGGTCCTCCTGCCACGTGTTCATGTGGGAGAGGATGCCCGAATCCGGCACGCCGCAGTTGTCCGGCCCCCGCCCCGGACCCCCTTGTATCCGATTTGATGCACGGCGCGGACGGATCGGCGGAATGTTCACCTGCTGGAACCAACCTTGACCGGCGGAAAAGGCCCGTGCTTGCATCGTCGCCATGGGACAGCGAAGGATCCTCACGCGTCGGCGGCACGTCGACCTGCTGCGTGTCGCCCGCTCGCTGTGTCGTGGCTGACCGTTCGCCGACACCCCCGTGCCCGCACCGCCCGCACCGCCCCGAGGGCGGAGCGCGCCGCGCCGTACTGCTTCCGAATCCCCGCCGCGCCCCCACCGCGGCCCCGCCGCAGCTTCCCGGGCCCCGCCGCCGAGCGGCCCGCCACGACCCGAGGTGAACCCATGGCCACCGTCCTGTCCGTCTCCGGCTCCCCGTCGCCGGCCTCCCGCACCACGCGGCTGCTCCGCCACGTCGACACCCTGCTCACCGCGCACGGCCACGAGGTCGTCCCCTTCGAGGCCCGCAGCCTGCCCGCCGAGGCGCTGCTCACCGCCGACACCTCCGACCCCGCGATAGCCCGCGCACTGGAGCTGTTCGCCGAGGCGGACGGCATCGTCATCGGCACGCCCGTCTACAAGGCCGCCTACTCCGGACTTCTCAAGGCCCTGCTCGACGTCCTCCCGCAGTACGCGCTGCGCGGCAAGGCCGTCCTGCCGCTCGCCACCGGCGGCTCGCCCGCCCACGTCCTCGCGGTGGACTACGCGCTGCGCCCGGTGCTCAGCTCGATGGGCGCCGGCCACATCACCCAGGGATGGTTCGTGCTGGACCGCCACGTCACCACCCGGGAGGACGGCACCACCGTCCTCGAACCGGAGACGGACCTGCAGCTCACGCCGGTGGTCGACGGCTTCGCCGCGGCGCTCGTCCGCACCGGGGACCTCGTCGCCGCCGGCTGACCCTGGTACCGGGGGTGCGGTCCCCTAGGGGGAGGTCGGCCGCACCCCGTACATCTCCCGGTCAACAGGCTTCCTCCCGACGGAGGACGAGACGGTTCCCGCCCGCTCCTAACGTGGTTCCTACAGCCCGCTCCTCCTTCGGGGGTGGTGCTGGCCCCACCTCCAAGACGGCTGCCTGCACCATGTCGCAGCACCCGTCGCCGTTGGCAGGCTGTGGGGCGACGGGTGGACGACGTACCGAGGAGAACCCAGTGACGACGGCAGCCAAAGCCGTGCATGACCACCAGACGCCCGGCGGGCAGGGCGCCTTCGCCGCCTCCGCACGCCAGGTGACCAAGGCCTACGGCGCCGGGGAGACCCGGGTCACGGCCCTCGACGCCGTCGACGTGGACATCCACCGCGGGCGGTTCACCGCGATCATGGGCCCCTCGGGCTCCGGCAAGTCGACCCTGATGCACTGCCTGGCCGGCCTCGACACGGTCACCGAGGGGCGCATCTGGATCGGCGACACCGAGATCACCGGCCTCAAGGACAAGCAGCTCACCCGGCTCCGCCGGGACAAGATCGGCTTCATCTTCCAGGCGTTCAACCTGCTGCCCACGCTGAACGCCCTGGAGAACATCACGCTCCCGATGGACATCGCCGGCCGCAAGCCCGACGCCGCCTGGCTCGACCAGGTCATCGAGACGGTCGGCCTCGCCGGGCGCCTCAAGCACCGGCCGACCCAGCTCTCCGGCGGCCAGCAGCAGCGCGTCGCGGTCGCCCGCGCCCTCGCCGCCCGGCCCGAGATCATCTTCGGCGACGAGCCCACCGGCAACCTCGACTCCCGCTCCGGCGCCGAGGTGCTCACCTTCCTGCGCCGCTCGGTCGACGAGCTGGGCCAGACCATCGTCATGGTCACCCACGACCCGGTCGCCGCCGGCTACGCGGACCGCGTGCTGTTCCTCGCCGACGGCCGGATCGTCGACGAGATGCACTCCCCCACCGCCGACTCCGTCCTCGAGCGCATGCGCCGCTTCGACGGCAAGCGCACCAGCTGAGCCGGGGGACGCACCGATGCTGCTCAAGACCTCACTACGGAGCTTCTTCGCCCACAAGGGGCGGATGGTCCTCTCACTGATCGCCGTCGTGCTGTCCGTGGCCTTCGTGTCCGGCACGCTCGTCTTCTCCAACACCGCCACCGGCACCTTCGACCGGCTCTTCGCCTCCACCGCCTCCGACCTGTCCGTCGGCCAGGCCAAGGACAAGCTCACCGCCGGCGAGCAGGACGGCGGCGCCCCCGCCACCGTCCCCGTCGACACGGTGCAGAAGCTCGCCGGCCTGCCCGGCGTGAAGACCGCCCTCGGCCAGGTCTTCGTCCAGAGCGCCACCCTGGTCGACCCGGCCACCAACAAGTCGGTCGGCCCGACCTCCGGCGCACCCACGCTCACCGGCAACTGGGTCGACACCCCGCGCAACTCCGTCGACATCACCTCCGGCAGCGCCCCCAAGGGCGCCGGCCAGATCATGCTCGACGCCGACACCGCCAAGAAGGCCGACCTCAAGCTCGGCAGCCGACTGCGCGTCATCACCCGCAGCGGCAACTACGACTTCACCATCTCCGGCATCGTCACCTTCCGGACAACCAACCCCGGTGCGGCGCTGGCCTTCATGGACACCCCCACCGCCCAGCAGGACCTCCTCGGCACCACCGCCTACACCACCGTCGAGGTCTTCGGCGACGGCAGCCGCACCGACGACCAGCTCAAGCAGCAGGCGATCACCGCCCTCGGCACCGGCTACGAGGCCAAGACGGCCGCCGAGCAGAAGGCCGAGAACAACAAGGGCGTCGGCTCCTTCCTCAACTTCATGAAGTACGCCATGCTCGGCTTCGCCGGCATCTCGCTGCTGGTCGGCGGCTTCCTGATCATCAACACCTTCTCCATGCTGGTCGCCCAGCGCACCCGCGAGATCGGCCTGCTTCGCGCCATCGGCGGCAGCCGCAAGCAGGTCAACCGCTCGGTGATGGTCGAGGCGCTCATCCTCGGCGTGCTCGGCTCCACCATCGGCCTCGCCGCCGGTCTCGGCCTCGCCACCCTGCTGATCCAGCTGATGAAGGCCGTCGGGATGAACCTCGACGCCTCCTCGCTGGACATCACCTGGACGGTCCCGGCCGCCTCCTACGCGGTCGGCGTGCTGATCACCCTGCTCGCCGCCTGGTTCCCGGCCCGCCGCGCCGCCCGGATCTCCCCGATGGCCGCCCTGCGCGACCACGGCACCCCGGCCGAGGCCTCCGCCAACCGGATCCGCATCGTCGTCGGCCTGGGCGTCACCGGCCTCGGGGCGGCCGCCCTGGCCGCGGCCGCGAGCGCCGACAAGGCCGCCACCGGCGGCCAGTGGCTCGGCCTCGGCGTGCTGCTCAGCCTGATCGGCTTCGTGGTCATCGGCCCGCTGCTCGCCACCGGCATCATCCGGGTGCTGGGCGCCTTCCTGCCGGCTCTGTTCGGCCCGTCCGGCAAGCTCGCCCAGCGCAACGCGATGCGCAACCCGCGTCGCACCGGCGCCACCGCCGCCGCCCTGATGATCGGTCTCGCCCTGGTCACCGGCGCCTCCGTGGTGACCTCCTCGATGGTCAGCTCGGCCAACGCCCAGATCGACAAGTCGGTCGGCGCCGACTACATCGTCGCCGGTCAGGGGCCCGGCACCACCCTCACCCCGGCCATGGTCACCGCCGCCAAGGCCACCCCGGGCCTCGCCCACCTCACCGAGGCCAAGGAGGTGCCCGCGAACGTCACCGCCCCGGACGGCGCCACCACCGAGACCAAGCTGGTCGCCGCCACCCGGACCTTCGCCGAGGACTTCCGCCTCAAGAGCACCGCCGGCAGCACCACCGCCGCCTTCGACGGAGGCATCGCCGTCCCCCAGGACTGGGCCACCCAGCACAAGGTCGCGATCGGCGACCAGGTCAAGGTCGACTACGGCCGCGGCCGCACCCAGTCGCTGCCGGTCGGCCAGATCATCGACTCCGGCGAGTCGCTGTTCTCCGGTGCCTACATCGTCAACACCGACACGGTCACCAAGGTCGTCCCCGAGAAGGACCTGCCCAGCAGCATCCAGCTGTACGGCAAGGCCGCGCCCGGCGCCGACCCCGACCGGACCCTGACCGCCCTGCAGAAGTCCCTGGAGGCCTACCCGCAGATCAGCGTCCGCGACCAGGCCGGCTACAAGGACCTGATCCAGCAGCAGGTCAACCAGCTGCTCTACATGGTCTACGGCCTGCTCGGCCTCGCGATCGTGGTCGCCGTCCTCGGTGTGGTCAACACGCTCGCCCTCTCGGTGGTCGAGCGGACCCGCGAGATCGGCCTGCTGCGGGCGATCGGCCTGTCCCGCCGTCAGCTGCGCCGGATGGTCCGTCTGGAGTCCGTGGTGATCGCGGTCTTCGGCGCCCTGCTCGGCACCGGCCTCGGCCTCGCCTGGGGCGTCACCTCCCGCGAGGTGCTCGCCGGTCAGGGCCTGGACATCCTGACCGTCCCGGTCGGCACCATCGTCGGCATCCTGGTGGCCTCGGCGGTGGTCGGCCTCCTCGCCGCCCTCCTCCCGGCCTTCCGGGCCGGACGGATGAACATCCTGGCGGCCATCGCCACCGACTGACCGCACCACCGACGGGGGCCGCGGTACATCCGCGGAACCGAAGGGGCCGGGCCGAGCGCCCGGCCCCTTCGGCGTCCCCGGCACCGGGCCGCCGGGCCCGGGCGGGCCCCTGCCCGCCGCATCCGCAGCAGCCGTCGACGCGGGTGGACGGTGTGCGCCCGAACTCCGCCGGCTTCGCGGTCCTCATGGCCGGCGTGGTCCGCGCGTCGGCCCGCTCCCCGCACCCCCGTCCGGCCGAGGTCCTGCCGGCCTCGGCCTTCGGCCGCCCGCAGCTGCTGCTGAACCGGCGCTCGCTCGCCTCCTGGCGCCGGTCACCGTGGGCCGCCACGTCCCGCAGCAGCTCTGCGCGCCCGAAGGCCCGGGCCGCTCAACCGCAGCTGATCTCGGTGCCCGTCTCGGCCGCCACCGCAGGTCCGGACGAGGCTGACGCCGCCGGGGAGGACGCCGGAACGGTTGCCGCCGCGGGGGCGGAGGGGGCGGTCGAGGGAGCGGCCGGTCCGCGGTAGTCGCCGCCGACCACGAGCTGCAGGGTGGCCCCCAGGCCCGGCACAGGGAGGAGCTCGGCACCGGGCAGGGCGGCCGCGAGGGTCCTCGCCGACTCGTCCCAGCGCGGGTCGTACCGGACGGCCGTGCGCGTGGTCACCGCGTCCGCGTTGGACGGGGTGCCGGTGGTGGCGAAGCCCGCCCGGCGCAGCTCCTCGTCGACCCGGAAGCCCAGGCCGGTGAGGCCGGTGCCGTTCAGCACCTGGACCCGGATCTGTCCGGCCGGGACGGTCCCTGCGGCAGCGGGCGCAGGCGTCCCCGCGGCGGCAGGGGCAGAGGGGGCCGCGGCGGGGTGCTCGGTCAGCGGCCTCCCCTGCCGCACGGTGTCGAACAGCGCCTTCGCCGCCTTGGTGTCCCACAGCACCGTCGACCCCCATCCGGGGACCTGGTGGTCCACGTCCGACACCGGCACCGTCGCGAAGTCGGCGGAGGCCGCGGAGAGGTCCTTGAGCCGGCTCGCGAAGTCGAGCAGGGCCGCGGTGGAGAGCCCCTTGTCGGCCTTGACCGCCTTCAGCGCGCTGCCGAGCACCGTGCCGAGCCGGGTCGGGTCGAGCAGCACGTCCTGTGCGGTGGCCTGCCGCAGCAGCTGGGCGACGAAGCGCTGCTGGCGGTGCATCCGGCCGAGGTCGGAGCTGCCGTCGACGTGCCGGGCCCGCACGTACTTGAGGGCGCCGGCCCCGTCGAGCCTGCTGGTGCCGGCCGGCAGGTCCAGCCCCGAGTACGGGTCCTTGAGCGGTTTGGCGGTGCACACCTCGACCCCGCCGAGCGCGTCCACCGCGCTGACGAAGCCGAGGAAGTTGATCTGCAGGTAGTGGTCGATCCGCAGTCCGGTGGCCTGCTCGACGGTGCGGACGGTCAGCGGCGCGCCGCCCATCCCGTACGCCGCGTTGATCTTGCCCTTGGCGGCGGGGACCTGGCGGTGGGTGGCCGGGTCCTGGTGGGCCGGGATCTCCACGTAGGAGTCGCGGGGGATGCTCACCACGGTGGCCCGGCCGCCGTTCCCGGCGAGCTGCACCACCATCAGGGTGTCGGTGCAGTGGCAGGACTCTCCGCCCGCGTGCAGCACGTTCTTGAGGGTGTCCTCCGGGATGCCCTCGCGCTCGTCCGTCCCGGCGACCAGGAAGGTGGTGAGCCCTTCGTCGGCGGGCCGGTCGGCGCCGCCCCCGATGGCGTCGACCCGCTGGATCGCGTCGCCCAGCCCGTGCAGCACCACCCATCCGGCGCAGGAGGTCGCCAGTACCGCCAGCGAGAGGACCCCGGCGGCCCAGCGGCTCCAGCGGCGTAACCCGCCGCTCCGTCGGCGCCCGCCGGCCGGTGGGGGAGCGGAACCGCCGCGCCCGGCGCGGCCGCCGCCCCGGGGGCCGCCGCTGCCGCCTGCCCCACTACTGCCGTCTGCCCTGCCGCGTCCTGCCCCGTCACCCCGGCCGCTGCCGGATCGCCCGGTGCCGCCGCGTCCGGCACTGCTCCGCCCGGCACTGCTCCGCCCGGCACTGCTCCGTCCGGCACTGCTCCGTCCGGCACCGCCGTGGTCCCTGCTCCCGTGGGCTCCGTCGGCCCGGCTGCCGCCCTGGCCGCCGGACTGCCCGCGCGCTCGGCGGGGCGGCGGCGGTCCGGGACGGCGCGAGGTGGACATCTTCGGGATGGTAGGCCCGTGGCGGGCCCGTCCGTGCCGCGGCACGCCGCCCGTCACCGGGCCCGCCGAAACGTTCCACCCGGCGGGCCGGGCACCGGACGGTGTGCCCGTCGGGCATGCAGCGGGGCCCGTGCCGGGGCAGCCGGAGGACCCTCGACTGACACCGCGCGGGCGGCGCCGGTACGGTGGGGCGCGATGAACACCAAGGCTGCTGAGGAGCTGCCGGCGGTCTCCGTGATCATGCCGGTGCTCAACGAGGAACGACACCTGCGCACCGCCGTCCGGCACATCCTGGAACAGGAGTACGCCGGCGATCTGGAGGTGGTGATCGCGCTCGGTCCTTCCACCGACCGGACGGACGAGATCGCCGCCGAGCTGGTCGCCGAGGACCCGCGGGTCAAGACGGTGCCCAACCCCACCGGCCGCACCCCGGCCGCGCTGAACGCCGCGATCCGCGGCTCGCGCCACCCGATCGTGGTACGCGTCGACGGGCACGGTCTGCTGACGCCGGGCTACATCGCGACCGCCGTCCGCCTGCTCGGCGAGATGGACGCGGCCAACGTCGGCGGCATCATGCACGCCGAGGGCGAGACCGAGTGGGAGAAGGCGGTCGCCGCCGCCATGACCTCCAAGATCGGCGTCGGCAACGCGGCCTTCCACACCGGCGGCCTGGCCGGCCCGGCCGAGACCGTCTACCTCGGCGTCTTCCGCCGCGAGGTGCTGGAGCAGCAGGGCGGCTACAACGAGGAGTTCATCCGCGCCCAGGACTGGGAGCTGAACTACCGCATCCGCCAGGACGGCGGCCTGATCTGGTTCACCCCGCAGCTGAAGGTCACCTACCGGCCGCGGCCCAGCGTGCGGGCGCTCGCGAAGCAGTACAAGGACTACGGCCGCTGGCGCCGGGTGGTCACCCGGTACCACCGCGGCTCGGTGAACCTGCGCTACCTGGCCCCGCCGGCGGCCCTGCTCGCCTGCCTGGCCGGTCTGGTCCTGGGCGCGGCCGTCCACCCGGTGTTCCTGGTCGTCCCTGGCGGCTACGTGCTGGGTATCCTCGCCGGTTCGGTCCGGGAGGGCCGCGGGCTGTCCGCGAAGGCCCGCGTCCAGCTGCCGGTCGCGCTCGCGACCATGCACATGAGCTGGGGCTTCGGCTTCCTCACCTCGCCGCGCAGCCTCGCCCGCCGGGTGATCGCCAGCAAGCGCCCCGAGCCGATGGCCCCGCGGACCGAGAAGGCCTGACCCGACCCGCCGGGCGGGCCGCCGCACCGCGGCCCGCCCGGCGCGGACGGACGTTCCCCGGTGGGCCCGGTCGCCCCGGGCCCGCTCCGCCCGGTCGGGGTGAAAACGCCTCCCCGTCGTGCCCCGCGCCGCTATCTTCGGCGCCATGGGGATCACCGAAGCGGCGGCGGACGCCACCGGCGGGCACGCGGACGTCCGCATCGAGCCGACGGCCGACGTCGACGAGCGGGCCGTGATCGGCCCCGGCAGCACCGTGTGGCACCTCGCGCAGGTCCGCGAGCACGCCGAGATCGGCGCCGAGTGCATCATCGGCCGCGGCGCCTACGTCGGCCCGGGCGTGCGCCTGGGGGACCGGGTCAAGCTGCAGAACCACGCCCTGGTCTACGAGCCGGCGGTGGTCGAGGACGGCGTCTTCGTCGGCCCGGCCGCGGTGCTCACCAACGACCTCTACCCGCGCTCCGTCGACCCTGAGGGGCGGCTGAAGCGCGGCGACGACTGGCAGGCCCGCGGTGTGACGCTCCGGCAGGGATGCTCGATCGGCGGCCGCGCGGTGCTGGTCGCCGGGGTGACGGTGGGCCGCTGGGCCCTGGTCGCGGCCGGCGCGGTGGTGCACCGGGACGTCCCCGACTTCGCGCTGGTGGCGGGGGTGCCGGCCCGCCGGATCAAGTGGGTCGGCCGGGCCGGTGAGCCGCTGGAGCCGGCCGGCGAGGGCCGCTGGCGCTGCCCGCGCACCGGCGAGCGGTACGCCGAGGCGGACGGCCTGCTGTCCCCGCTCGCGGAGAGCGTGGACGGGCCGTCCGCCTGAGCGCCCCTCAGGAGGTGTCCTGGGCGCCCGTCAGTAGGTGTAGAGGTTGCCCTGCGGGACGACGGTCATGCAGTCCTTGTCGTTGTCCGAGGTGTCCGCGTCGACGGAGGTCGGCAGCGCGGTCGGGGCCGGGGCCGCGGTGAAGGTGGTGCCGCTCTTCCAGTCCGCGCCGATCACCAGGCTGAGCGTCGCGGACGTGCCGGACTCCGCCAGGGCGCTCGCCGGCAGCCCGAGCGCGGCGGCCACGACCTGGGCCTTGGCCTGCTGGCCCGCGCCGTAGGTGAGCTTCGTGGTGTCCCGGGTACCGCCGCCGGGCGCCGTCGACGCCTTGGTGAACCCGGCCGTGACCAGGGCCTTCTTGATGTCGCCGGCCCGGTTGGTGATCCCGGTGCCGTTCTGGACGGTGACCGCGATGGTGCTCTTCGCGGGCGCGTCGGCCGCGATCGTCGGCGAGGGCGCGGCGGCCGCGGTCGGCGAGGCCGAGGGCGCCGCGGCCTGGCCCTTGTCGTCCAGCGGTTTGTCGGCGAGCAGCATCTTCCAGATCTGCTGCACGTCGTTCTGCTTGAGGATCAGCTTGGCCGCGGGGTTCTGCGGGTCGGGCAGCACCGGAACGGTCAGCGTCGTCGTCCGCTCGGTGGGCACCTGCTTGAGCTCGTTGCCGAGGTCGTAGAGCTTCTTGAGGTCGGCGATGTCCTTGTCGACGCTCAGGGACTTGGTGGCGGCCTCGGCGAGCGACATCAGCTGCCCGGGGTCGCTGAGCCGCCCGCTGGACTTCAGCTCGCGGATCATCGAGCTGAGGTACATGTGCTGTGCCTTGGTGCGGCCGAGGTCGGAGCCCCAGGCGTCGCGGGTGCGCAGCCACTTGAGCGCGTCCTCGCCCTGGACCTTGTGGACGCCCTTGTCCAACTTGAGGTCGGTGCCGCCGTGGCCGGGCCGGTAGCGGTCCCACATGTTGCGGTCGACGCAGACGGGCACGCCGCCGATGGCGTCGGCCATCCGGACCACGCCGCTGAAGTCGACCATCATGTAGTGGTCGATGTCGAGGCCGGTCAGGTTGATCCAGGTGCCGACCACGCAGCCCGGGCCGCCGCGGGCCAGTGCCTCGTTGATCGGGGTGTGGGTGGTCGACCTGTAGGTCTTGCCCTTGTCGTCGTGGCAGGTCGGGATCGTCACCATGGTGTCGCGCGGGATGCTGATCATCGAGGCGTTGGTGCGGTCGGCGGAGACGTGCAGCAGCATCTGGACGTCGGCCAGACCGGGGCGGGACGCCTCGTCGGCCGAGCCGCCGAGCGCCACGTTCTCGGAGGAGGCGCGGCTGTCGGTGCCGATCATCAGGATGTTGAGCGGGGTGCGGCCCTTGGCGTCGGGTGCGGTGCGGGCGCCCTGCTCGTCCGTCAGGTTCTTGGTGCCGGCCTGGATGTTGCCGTTGAGGTGCCGGTAGTACAGGTAGCCCGCGCCGCAGCCCACCACCAGGGTGGTGCCGGTGGTGATGGCCACGATGCGCAGCCAGCGCCGGCCGCGCGGCCGCCGCCGGGACGCGCCGTCCCGGGCCCGCCGGGCGGCTGCCCGACCACCGGGTATCGGCTCAACGCTCGTCATGTGGTCCGCCCAGTCTCCGGCCCCGGTGGCCGGTCGGCCGGTGGGGCGATCCCGGACCGTCCGGCGGGCATGCGGCACGGGGGCGCCCCCGTACCGGCTCGGCCCGGTCTCCCCCTGGCCGGTCGGTCTACAGACAGGACGCGTCGCGCGGCCGAAAGGTTACAGAACCGACCGTGACGGAACCGAAAATGACGCTGGGTTCACCGAACGCTACTTCGCGCACACATCGGTGTCGTCGGCCTGGACGCGCTGCAGGTTCTTCGGCGGTGCGGCCGGCGGCGGAGCGGCGGACGCCGGGGCGGACGGCCCGGTGCCCGCGGCACCCGTCCCCGCGTCGCCGGCCGGGGCGACCCAGTCCCGGCCGAGCACCACCACCAGGCCGTCCTCCGGGCCGAGTCGGGCGCTCTGCCGGACGGCGTCGGCGGGCAGTCCGAGGGCGGTGGCGAGCGCCGCGGCCTCCTCGGCCCGGCCGGCCGGGTACCCGATCGAACTGGACGCCGAGGCCTGGGTGTTGCCGCCGACGGTGGCCCTGCTGAAGCCCCTGGCCTGGAGCTGGGCGGTGGCCCGGCCCGCCTGCCGGCCGACCCCGCTGCCGTTGCGGACGGTCACCTCGACCTCGGACGGGTCGAGCAGCGGGCCGAGCGCCGGGTGGCCGGAGGCCCGGCTGGCCGGCGTGGCCGAGGAGCGCGCCGCGGGCCCGGCCGGACCGGGGGAGGGCGCCGCGGAGCCGGCCGGGTCCAGCGGCCGGTCGGCCGCGACGAGTGCGAACAGCTGCGAGGCGTCGGGCTGGCGCAGGGCGAGCCGGTCCCTGTTCCGGGGGTCGTCCTGCACCGGCACGGTGGCGAAGGTGATGTGTTTGGCGTCGACCTTGCCGAGCTCCAGTGCGAGGTCCTTGAGCCGCTGGACGTCGTCGATCCCGGAGTCGACGGTGAGCGCCTCGGTGGCGGCGTCCGCGAGGCGCCAGAGCTTGGTCGGGCTGGTCAGGGTGTCACTGCTCTTGATCTTGCGGATCATCGCGCTCAGGAACTGCTGCTGGAGCGGGATGCGGGTGAGGTCGCCGCCCAGGCCGACGGCGTGCCGGGTGCGGACGAAGGCCAGCGCCTCCTCGCCCTGCACCACATGGCGGCCCTTGGTCATCCGCAGGTGGGAGTCCGGGTCGTCGATGTCCTTGGCCGCGCAGACCTCCACGCCGCCGACGGCGGAGGAGAGCGTCTTGACCGCCTCGAAGTTCACCATCATGAAGTGGTCCACGCGGATACCGGTCAGCTTCTCGACCGTCGTCCAGGTGCAGCCGGGGTCGCGGCCGTCCTCGCCGAGGCTGGTGTTGAACATCGCCCGCCGCTTGCCGGGGATCCGCCGGTCCCCGGTGCGGCACTCCGGGATCTGCACCATCAGGTCGCGGGGGATGCTGAGCACGGTCGCGTTGGTGCGGTCCCGGGCGACGTGGAACAGCAGGGTGGTGTCGGCGTGCCCGGTGCTGCCCTCGTCGCCGTAGGTGCGGCCGAGGCCGACCCGGCTGTCGGTGCCGATCACCAGGATGTTGACCGCGCCCTCGATGGCGTGCGGCCGCTCGGCCTCGGTGCCGACGTGCACGTCCACCGAGGCGATGTTGGCGTTGAAGTGCTGGAACGCGAAGTACGCGCCGCCGCAGCCGGCGACCAGCGCCAGTGCCGCGGTGATCCCCGCCCAGCGGGCGAGGCGGCGCCCGCGTGCGGCGGAACGGCGGCCCCGGCGGCGCTCCGCCCGTCCGCCCGCGACGGGGGCGGCGGCCGCGGCTCTCCGGGGGCGCCCGGGGGCCGGGACGTGCGGGGAGAGGTCGGGCCGCGGGCCGCTCGGGTCGGCCGCGCGGGAGTAGGCGTCCGGGACGGATCCCGGACGCCGCTGTCCGCTGTTCATCCCGGAAACCCTAGACGAGCCCGCACCGCCGTCCGCGCGCATCGGACGGATGTGACCCGGTCCGGTGAACCGTCAGAAAAGGCGGAACGCCCGCGCGTTCGGACGGCCCCGAAGGGGACCGCCGGTGCGCGGGCGTTCGGCGGCGGGGCGGGCCCCGCCGGGTGGAACGGGCGGCCGGGTTCGGCCGTCCGGGTTCAGCCCAGGCGCAGCGTCACCCGTTCGGCCTCGACGCGCTTCTCCCACTGATCCGCCGTCAACCCCTCGGAGTTCCGGCAGAGCACCACCGAGGCGCCGGCCGAGAGCGGCGCGAGCAGCCCGGCCTCCAGCCCGGCCCAGTCGTCGTACGAGAGCGTGGACAGCACCCGGTCGCCGACGCCGATGCCGAGCCGCGCCGCACCCTCGCGGGCGAGCTGCACGGTCTGCTCGCCGGTCAGTTTCAGCGGCAGCCCGTCGATTTGGGTCTCCAGCGCCTGCGCCTCCGGGTCGGGCGGCGAGTACGGGGCGAACCGGTCGCCCTGGCCGGGCACCTCGGCGGCGTAGTCGAGGAAGCCTTCCGGGCGCTGCGGGAAGCGGCCGCCGAGCGGGCGGAGCGCGAGCGCCACCCGTTCGCCGGAACAGGCCCCGGCGGCCTCCAGTCCGTCAGGTCCGCTGATCACCAGATCGGCGGAGCCGGGGTCGCCGCCGAGTACGGCGGTCACCCCGACGGACCAGCAGGCCAGCAGCCAGACCGCGCTCTGCCAGTGCGCGGGCAGCAGCAGGGCGGCGCGGTCGTCGGGGCCCGCGTTCAGCTCGTCCTGAAGGAGGTTGGCGGTCTTGGCGACCCAGTTGTCGAAGGTCTTCGCGGAGAGCTCGACCCGTTCACCGGTCGAGTCGTCGTAGAACGTGATCAGTGGGCGGGACGGGTCGGCATCGGGGGCACCGGGGCGCAGGTAGGCATGCAGCAGCTCGGCGGGGATGCGGGCGTCGGCAGCGAAAGGCGCAGTCATGGTGCGGTCCAGCCTACGGCCTCCGTACGGACGTCCGGCAGGGGCGTCGACCTTGGCCGAGCGGCGTGGCGGTCGAGGTTTTTTGCCGTCAATATCCGATTTATGCGCCTTGAACGAAGGGCCGCCCTCGCGGCGGCCGCCACCACGACCACCCTGCTGCTCACGACCCTCGCCGCCGTGCCCGCGCACGCGCGGCCGTCGTCCGGCGGCGTCACCACGATCCCCCTGGAGGGTTCCGGCCTGCGCGGCCCGGACACCCTCCGCGACCTCGGCCCGCGGACCACCGGCACCTTCGCCCTGGTGGGCGTCAGCTGGGACGACCCGTCGGAGACCCTCGACGGCGGCGTGCAGGTCCGCACCCGCAGCGCGACCACCGGCGCGTGGAGCGCCTGGCACGACCTGACGGCGGAGCGGGACGACCGGCCGGACGAGGTCACCGGCCGCGGAGCCACCGCCCCGCTCTGGGTCGGCCCGAGCAACGGCGTCGCCGTCCGGGTCAAGGCCGGCAGCCGGCCCTTCCCAGCCGGGTTACGGGCCGAACTCGTCGACCCCGGCGCCGATCCGGCGGCCACCCCCGGGCCGCGGCCGGCCGAGCCGGCCCCCCGTACGGCCGGTGCGGCCCCGCGGCCCGGCATCGTCACCCGGGCCGGCTGGGGCGCCGACGAGTCGATCCGGGAGAGCGGCTTCGTCTACACCGGGGACGTCCGCGCGGTCTTCGTCCACCACACCGACACCGCCAACGACTACAGCTGCGGCGACTCGCCCAAGGTCATCCGGGCGATCTACCAGTACCACGTGAAGAGCCTCGGCTGGCGGGACATCGGCTACAACTTCCTGGTCGACCGCTGCGGCACCATCTACGAGGGCCGCGCCGGCGGCGTCGCCGAACCCGTCCTCGGCGCGCACACCCTCGGCTTCAACACCAACTCCTCCGGCGTCGCCGCCCTCGGCACCTACGTCACCGACGAGGCGCCGCAGGCCCAGATCGACGGCATCTCCCAGGTCGCCGCCTGGAAGCTCGGACTCACCGGCAAGGACGCCCAGGGCACCGCGACCCTCGTCTCGGCCTCCGACGGCAGCAAGTACAAGAAGGGCACCTCGGTGAAGTTCAACGCGATCTCCGGCCACCGGGACGCGTTCAACACCGAGTGCCCCGGCGAGGAGCTGTACGCCCGGCTCGGCGACATCCGCGCCTGGGCGGCCACCCTCCAGGGCCGGTGAGCCCGACCGCCCCGGACCGACCACCGGCCGGACCCGCCGCCCCGCGGCAGGTCCGGCCGATCGCCGTCCGCCCGCGCCGGGCGTCCGGCCGCCGGGCGTATCGTTCGAGGCGCCCGCACCGAACGGCGGGCACCGGGGACGAGAGGGAGTGGGCCACGATGCCGGGCACGGTACGGCGGTGGAGCCCCGGCCACCCGCTCGACCTCGGCCGCACCCTCTTCCCGCTCCGGCGCGGCCCCGCCGACCCGTCCTTCCGCACCACCCCCGACGGCTCGGTCTGGCGCGCCTCCCGCACCCCGGCCGGACCGGGCACCCTGCGGATCACCCCGCGCCCCGGCGGGATCGAGGCCCAGGCCTGGGGACCGGGCGCGGACTGGCTGCTCGACGGACTGCCGCGACTGCTCGGCGCCGAGGACGACCCCGGCGCGCTGGTCCTCCCGCCCGGCCCGCTGCGGGACGCCCAGCGCAGCCACCCCGGTGTCCGGCTCGCCCGGACGGGCCTGGTGATGGAGTCCCTCGTCCCGGCCGTCCTGGAGCAGAAGGTCACCACCCTGGAGGCGTACCGCGCCTGGCGGACGCTGCTGGACGACTTCGGCACCGCGGCGCCCGGACCGGTGGACGGCCTGCGGGTGGCGCCGTCCGCCCGCGACTGGGCGACGATCCCCAGCTGGGAGTGGCACCGCGCCGGGGTCGACCCGAAGCGGTCGGCCACCGTCGTCCGGGCGGCCAGGCTCGCACCCCGGCTCGAAGAGGCGTCCGGCCTGGACCCCGAGCAGGCCTTCGCCCGGCTGACCGCCGTCCCCGGCATCGGGGTGTGGACGGCGGCGGAGACGCTGCAGCGCGCCAACGGGGACCCCGACGCGGTGTCCGTCGGCGACTTCCACCTGCCGAACGCGGTCGGCTGGGCGCTGGCCGGGCGGCCGCGGAGCGACGACGCCCAGATGCTCGAACTGCTGGAGCCGTACCGCCCGCAGCGCCACCGCGTCTGCCGCCTCATCGGCCTGACCGGAGCCCGAGCCCCCCGCTACGGCCCCCGCCTCACCCCCAACGACCACCGCCACCGGTAGCCCCACCTGCCGGAAGGGCACCGTCAGGGGCGCGGGGAACCGCGCAACCCGGATGCGGCTCACCGCGCTGACCGGGGCGTGCCCTGATCAGTACGCAGCACCGCCCTCGAACTGTGCAGTTCCGCCCCCAGCCTTCGGCCGGGAGGTGCCCCCAGCGCGCCTGGGGTCATCTCTCTCACCGCACGGTCAGGAACCGCTCCGCCGAGCGGTCCGGGCGCTCCTTCGGGGACTCCGCCGGGCGGCCGACGGCGACGGCCCCCATCGGGTCCCAGCCGCCGGGCAGGTCGAGGACCTCGCGGACGGTGTCCCGGCAGAACATCGTCGACGACACCCACGCGGTGCCGTACCCCTCACCGGTCAGCGCGACCAGCAGGTTCTGCACGGCCGCACCGATCGCCACCGTGAACATCTCCCGCTCCGCCGCCGTCCGCCGCGCGTCGGGGTAGCCGTGCGAGCCGTCCATGACCAGGCAGGGCACCACCAGGTAGGGGGCATGGCGCAGGACGTCCCCGCGGGCGGTCCGCCGCGCGATCCGCTCCTCGTCCCAGCCGTCGAGCTCCGCCAGGTCGCGCCGCCAGGCGGCCAGCATGGCGTCCAGCAGGTCGGTCCGCGTCCGCGGGCTCTCCAGCAGGACGAACCGCCACGGGGTGGTGTGGTGCGGTGCGGGGGCGGTGACCGCGGCGGCGACCGCGCGCCGGACGGCGGCCGGGTCGACCGGTTCGTCGGTGAAGGCGCGGACGGTCCGCCGCAGGGTGACGGCCTGCCGCAGCGCCTCGGAGGTGCCGAGGCGGAACATGTCGTCGGCGGCGGGCCGGATCAGCGGCCGGGCGCCGTCGCCGTGCCCGTCGGTGACCAGGTGGCCGAGCCCGCGCACCACGGCGACCGGGGTGCCGCTGGTCTTGCCCTTCACGAGGTCGCCGGCGGCGGCGAGTTCGTCGGCGGTGGCGGTGACGGTGAGCTGCAGCGGGTTGCCGTGGCTGTCGGTGCGGCCGCGGTGGTCGTCCAGGACGGGCAGGCCGGCCGCGCCGATGGCGACGTCGGTGAGCCCGGTGCGCCAGGGGCGGCCGAAGGTGTCGGTGACGACCACGGCGAGCCGGCGGCCGGTGAGCTCGGCGAGCCGCTCGCGGAGCGCCCGGGCGGAGGCGTCCGGGTCCTCGGGCAGCAGCAGGACGGTGCCGGGCGCGGTGTTGGAGGCGTCGACCCCGGCGGCGGCCATCACCAGGCCGTTGCGGTTCTCGACGATCCGGGCCGGGCCGCGCCGGGCGACCACCCGGACGGTCTCGGCGTCGATGGCGGCCTCGCGGTCGGCGGCCTCCAGGACGCGTCCCTCGGCCTTGCTGACGATCTTCGAGGTGACGAGCAGGATGTCGCCGTCCTCGAAGGTGCCGTGCTTGGCGAGCAGTTCGGCGAGGTCTGCGCCGGGGGCGATCTCCGGCAGGCCGGTGACCGGGAGGATCTCCAGGCTCACGCCCGCACCTCCGCGGCGAGCTGCAGCGCGGCGCGGGCCATCGCTGCGGTCGCCGGGACGTCGGTCATCATCAGCGGGACGGCGCGGCACCGGATGCCGGCGGCCTCGACCGCGGCGACGGCGGCCTCGTCGGCGGTGTCCACCAGCCAGCCGTCCAGCAGGCCGGCGCCGTAGTGCAGGGCGACGGCGTCGGCCGCTGCCTCGACGCCGACGGCGGCCAGCACCTTGTCCGCCATGCCGCGGACGGGTGCGCCGCCGACGATCGGCGAGAGCCCGACCACCGGGGCGGCCGCGTCGGCGACCGCCCGCCGGATGCCGGGCACGGCCAGGATCGTGCCGATCGACACCACCGGGTTGGACGGCGGGAGGAGGATCACGTCGGCCTCGGCGATCGCCTCCAGCACACCGGGGGCGGGCTCG
This sequence comes from Streptomyces sp. NRRL B-24484, assembly GCF_000717715.1. Lineage (GTDB taxonomy): Bacteria > Actinomycetota > Actinomycetes > Streptomycetales > Streptomycetaceae > Kitasatospora. The sequence goes on from NZ_JOAI01000056.1 coordinate 20,620, forward strand.
GCGGTGTCCGCGCCGACGGGCACGATCGCCTCGGCGGCGACCTCGGCGTGCAGCCGCACCCAGTACTCCTGGAAGTGCACGGCCCGGCTGCCCTGCTCGTCGGTGATCCGGACGTGGGTCTCGATCCGGTCGTCGCTCATCGGGATCAGCCGCACGCCGGGCTGCCAGCGGTGGCAGAGCGCCTCGGTGACGGCGCTGAGCGGGTAGCCCGCGGCGATCATCTGGGTCCGGACGATGTGGGTGGCGAAGTCGCGGTCGCCGAGCCCGAACCAGTCGGGTCCGACCCCGTACGCCTTCATCTCCTCCTTGACGGACCAGGTCTCGTCGGCCCGGCCCCAGCCCTGTTCCTCGTGGATGCCGCCGCCGAGGGTGTACATCACGGTGTCGAGGTCGGGGCAGACCTTCAGCCCGAAGAGGTGGATGTCGTCGCCGGTGTTGCCGATGACGGTGATCACGTCGCCCGGAGCGACGGCCTCCTTCAGTCCGCGCAGGAAGCGCGCCCCACCGATTCCGCCAGCCAGTGCCACGATGCGCATGGGGTCATCCTGCCAGCCGGCCGGACGGCTACCGCGGTTCGGGCTGGTGCTCCGGCACGGCGGCGGCGCCGTACTGGTTCATCTCCACCAGGCCGGGCGTGTAGAGGTGGACTGAGACGGCGGGCTCCAGCGCGGCGTTGACCATCTCGTGCAGGTAGCCGCCGGAGAAGACCCGCTGCGTGCCGGGCCGCAGCACCCGGGTGCCCTCGCCGGCGGCGGTCAGGGACCGCTCGGTGAGCTCGCCCTGCACGACGGCCATCACGCCGGCGGAGTCGCCGTGGTCGTGGAACCCGCTGCTCTGGCCGGGCAGCCAGCTGAGCAGCCAGACCTCGTAGCCGGGACCGGTCTCCAGCCGGGCGTACCAGCGGGTGAGCGCGTCGTAGCGGACGAGCGGCTCCCAGCGGGCGCGGTCGGCGGCGATCTCGCGGACCAGCCGGGCCCGGTCGGCGACGGTGACCGGCGCGGCCGGGTGGCGCGGCAGGTCGGTGCGGGCGAGGTGGGGGAAGGCCATCGGGTCGCCGGCGATGGAGACGTCGCTCAGGCCGTCGGCCCAGGGGTGCCGCGGGGCGGCGATGCGTACGGAGTCGGGGGCGACGAGCGCGTTCTTCTTGCGGTCGCGGTTGCGCGGGCGGAGACGGGGCATTCGCACGGGAGTCCTCGGACGGCCGGGGTCGGTCGGGTGGTGAGCCGATCCGCGGTGGTTCGGGGACGTGTCGCGCGGGCGGCCTCGATGTTCGGGCTGTGTGCGGCGCGCGGTGGGACGCGTGCGCCTAGATACAGCAGGAACAGAGGCGACAACAGAGCTGGTTCGAGGCAGCCCGCGGGGCGGCCTGGCGGCCGGCGGGGCGGGAGACGAACCGATACATGGGGGACAGGAGACCTCACCCGTGGGTCCGGTGTCAACCCGATCTCCGGGACATTCGGGATGGATCAGGCAGCAACCACCGGAAGGAGTGATAAATCACCCTCTAGGTTTCGATGCGAAGATCGCCGGGAAGGCAGCCCGGTACCCGGGCAACCGGGCCGCCCCCGCGGGCGTCTTCTTGATCGGGAGCACCTCGTGACCCGGTCGTCGGACCGTCCCGGCGGGGTCGACCGGTGCTGACCGGACGTCAGATCCCCGCAGCCTTTGGATGCTTACGTCCACTCCGGATCAAATGTCCGGGTTGTCCGGATATGTACACTATTGGTGGCGGCTTGGTTCCGGGGAGTGAATCCTCGACCCAATACCAGAGCTCGGCTTGACTGGGCCAGAGCGGCGCAACTGTAATTTCACTCGTGTCGTTCCGCCGCTCAGGCAACGGCAACACCACGGGGACGCCAAGAGGGGCAGAGGAGGCGCGCCAGATGAGCGAGCTCTTTGAGCTTTTGATCGGTGACGGCATCGCAGAGGACGAAGAAGAGGAACTCGGCTGGCAGGAGCGCGCACTGTGCGCCCAGACCGACCCGGAGTCCTTCTTCCCCGAGAAGGGCGGCTCGACCCGCGAGGCCAAGAAGGTCTGCCTCGCCTGCGAGGTTCGCTCCGAGTGCCTGGAGTACGCCCTCGCCAACGACGAGCGCTTCGGCATCTGGGGCGGCCTCTCCGAGCGCGAGCGCCGTCGTCTCAAGAAGAGCGCGGTCTGACGAGCCGAACCCCCAGCCGTGCCGGGCGCCCCACCGATCGGTGGGGCGCTTTCGCGTCCCCGCGCCCGACCTTCCCCTGTACCGGCGGCGCCCCCGCGAGGCGGAGCCGTTAGTGTGGTGCGCCATCCGGGTGCTCGTCATCCGGCGCCCGCGCACCGCCGCCCGCCCCGCGGGCACCGGCCACCCCGGTGGACCGGTCCCGGCCGGACGGCGCGCGCACCACCCGCCGTCGTCCACCGGCTGCGTCCGCCGAAGGCCGCGTCCGCCGAAGAACCCCTGGGGCCAGCGAACTCGATGACTGCCTACAGCCACCAGAGCGGCTTCTCCGCTGCCCGGCCGCCCGCGTACCCGCGGCACCTGGTCACCGCCGTGATCGTCTCGCACGACGGCGCGCGCTGGCTGCCGCAGGCCCTGGCCGGCCTGCTCGGCCAGGACCGGCCCGTCCAGCGCGTCCTCGCCGTCGACACCGGCTCCACCGACAACTCGCCGCAGCTGCTCCAGGACACCCTCGGCGACTGGCTCCCGGAGGGCGGCCCGCTCGTCCTCGGCCGCCGCTCCGGCTTCGGCAACGCCGTCGCCCAGGCCGTCTTCAACAGCCCGCCGCTGCGCCCCGAGGACCTCCCCTACAGCCTCGACCCCTCCGGCTACGACCCCGTCACCGGCGGCTGGGACGACTACGACGACCCGCTGGGCCGGCAGGAGGACGGCCTCGGCCGCACCGGCCCGCGCGAGGCGAGCCCCACCGAGTGGCTCTGGCTGCTGCACGACGACTGCGAGCCCCAGACCGACGCGCTGCGCAGGCTCCTGCAGGTCGCCGACTCCACCCCGTCCGCCGCCGTGGTCGGCCCCAAGCTGCGCAGCTGGTACGACCGCCGGCAGCTGCTGGAGGTCGGTGTCACCATCGCCCGCTCCGGCCGCCGCTGGACGGGGCTCGACCGCCGCGAGCAGGACCAGGGCCAGCACGACCAGGTCCGCCCGGTGCTCGCCGTCTCCAGCGCCGGCATGCTCGTGCGGCGCGACGTCTTCGAGGAGCTCGGCGGCTTCGACAAGGCGCTCCCGCTGATGCGCGACGACATCGACTTCTGCTGGCGGGTCAACGCCGCCGGCCACCGCGTCGTCGTCGCCCCCGACGCCGTGCTGCGGCACGCCGAGGCCGCCAGCCGCGAGCGCCGCGCCATCGACTGCGGCCCGGAGCACCCGCACCGGGTCGACAAGGCCGGCGCCGTCTACACCCTGCTCGCGAACTCCCGCGGCGCGCTCTTCCCCTACGTCCTGCTCCGGATGATCCTCGGCACCCTGCTGCGGGTGTTCGCCAACCTCGTCGGCAAGGACCCCCGGCAGGCGTACGACGAACTCGCCGGCCTCAACCACGAGCTCATCCGGCTGCCCCGGCTGCTGCTCGCCCGCAAACGCCGCAAGCGGACCCGCTCCGCCGACGCGCTCGACGACCGCAGCCTCTTCCCGGCCCCCGGCGCGACCGCCCGGCTCGCCGTCGAGACGGCGATCTCCTCGCTCGGCATCGGCGGCGGCGACGACCACGGCGCCGGCCGGCACGGCTCGGTCGAGTCCGGACCGGGCGACGACGACGCCGACGACCTGGTCGTCGAGCAGTTCGTCCTGCTGAAGAAGCTCGTCCGGCGCCCCGCACCGGTGCTCTTCGCCGCCCTGCTGGTGTTCGCCCTGGCCGCCTGCCGCAGCCTGCTCGGCACCGGGGACCTCTCCGGCGGCGCGCTGCTCCCGGCCTCCGACGGCCTGGCCGGACTGTGGAACACCTACGCCGGCTCCTGGCACCCCGTCGGCACCGGCTCCACCGCCGCCACCCCGCCGTACCTGGCCGTGCTCGCCGTCCTGTCCGGGATGCTGTTCGGCAACGCCAACCTGGCGCTCACCCTGATCGTCGTGCTGTCCGTGCCGCTCGCCGCGGTCAGCGCGTACCTGGTCTCCCGGCCGCTCATCGAGTCCAAGATCGTCCGGGCCTGGGCCAGCGCCACCTACGCGCTGCTGCCCGCCGCCACCGGCGCGATCGCCCAGGGCCGGATCGGCACCGCCGTCTTCGCCGTGCTGCTGCCCCCGCTGGCCCGCGCCGCGGCGATCGCGGCCGGCCTCGGCATCCGCGCCGAGAGCGCGGCCAAGGGCGCCCGGCCCGGCTGGCGGCCGGTCTGGATGACCGTCTTCATGCTCACCCTCTCCACCGCCTTCGTCCCGCTGGCCTGGGCGATCGCCGTGCCGCTCTGCCTCGCCGCACTCGCCCACGCGGTGCTGCGCGGCGGCGCGTTCGGCACCGGCGGCACCGCACTGCGGCTGCTCGGCCTGCGCGTGCTGGTCATCCTCGGCGTGCCCGTCCTGGTGCTCGCACCCTGGTCGCTGCAGGTCCTGACGCACCCCTCGCGGCTGCTGCTGGAGGCCGGCGTCCCCGCCTTCAGCGGTCACGCCGCCACCCCGCTCGGCCTGCTGCTCGCCAACCCCGGCGGCTCCGGCACCCCGCCGGTCTGGCTCTCCGCGGGCGTCGTGCTCGCCGCGCTCGCCGCGCTGCTGCGCGCCGACCGGCGCCGCGCGGTGCTCGCCGCCTGGGGCGCGGCCGGCGCCGGCCTGGTCTTCGCCGTCGCCGTCGCCGGCACCACCGTCACCCCCGCCTCCGGCGGTCCCGGCACCGCCGCCTGGGCCGGCCCGGCCACCCTGCTGACCGGTGTCGCACTGCTGGCCGCCGCCGCGATCGGCGCCGACGGCGCCAACGCCCGCGTCTCCGGCATCGCCTTCGGCTGGCGCCAGCCGGTCGCCGCGCTCGTCCTGGCCAGCGCCGTGCTCGCCCCGCTCGGCACCGCCGTGTGGTGGGCGATCGCCGGTGCCGACGGCCCGCTGGAGCGCACCCGCGAGTCCCAGCTGCCCGCCTTCATCGCCGAGCAGGCCGGCACCACCGACCGCTCCCGCACCCTGGTGCTCACCGGCCGGGCGGACGGCAGCGCGGTCGGCTACGCGCTGGTCCGCGACGCCGGACTGACCCTCGGCCAGGCCGAGGCCACCGTCGACGCCGCCGCCATCGAGGGCCTGACCGGCCTCACCGGTCGCCTGCTGGCCGGCTCCGGCGGCGACCAGGCCAAGGCGCTCGGCGACTACGGCATCGCCTACGTCGAGGTGAAGGACCCGCTGACCGCCAAGGTCCGCGACGTGCTCGACACCACCCCCGGCCTGACCCGGCTGAGCCGCGACAACGGCATCGCCCTCTGGCAGGTCACCGGCGCCCCCGCCACCCGGGCGGTCGTCGTGGCGCCCAAGGGCGGCGGCAGCACGCCGCTGCCGGCCGGCGCCCACGACATCGTCACCGACCTCCCGGCCGGCCCGGCCGGCCGCGTGCTGCGCCTCGCCGAGCAGGCCGACCCCGCGTGGCAGGCCACCCTGGACGGCCGCGAGCTGGAGCCCGCCACCCTGGACGGCGACTGGGCCCAGTCCTTCAAGCTGCCCGCGCAGGGCGGCCGGCTGGAGGTCACCCGCAGCGGCAGCCTCCTGCACACCGGTTGGATCGCCGGCCAGCTGCTGCTCGGCGCGGTCGTGCTCGTCATGGCCCTGCCCGGCCGCCGCAGCACCAAGGACGACGACCTGCCCGAGGAGGTGGTGGCCGCCCAGGCGCTCGCCGCCGCCGCCGCCGAACCGCCGGCACCCGGCAGCCGCCGCGCCCGCCGGATGGCCGAGCGCGGCGAGACCGACGGCACCGAGACCGACGGCGGCGTCTACGCGGGCATCCCGCAGCAGGGCGGCGCCGACGGCCCGGCCGCCGACGAGCCCTACGCGGACCCCTACCAGGCCGACCCGTACCAGAACGACTTCCAGGACGCCTACGGCTGGGACCGGCAGGACGCCGGCGAACCGGACGGCCAGGGCGGCGCCCCCGCCGAGTACGACCAGCAGGGCTACCAGCAGCAGGGGTACCAGCAGCAGGGCTACGACCAGCAGGGGTACGACCAGCAGCCGAACCAGGGCTACCAGCAGGGCTACGAGCAGCAGCAGGGCTACGAGCAGGGCGGCTACGACGGCTACCAGCAGCCGCAGCCGCAGCCGCAGCCGGGCTACGAGGGCGCCCAGTACGCCGACCCGTACGCGCCCTACGGCTACGACGGCCAGCAGTACCAGGGCTACCCGCAGGAGCAGCAGCCCTGGGTGCCGGGCCAGCAGAACGGCGAGCCGTACTACGACCCCGACGACGTCCAGCAGGACGGATACACCAACGGCGGTCACCCGCACCACCACGGAACGGGGAACTGACCCGCGATGAAGAAGCCCAGCATCAAGGCCGCCGGCCTCAAGAAGCCGAGCCTGCCCGAGATCAAGAAGCCGAGTTTCGAGGGCCTGCCCGGCGGCAGCCGCACCGGCCGGTCGCTGCTGGCTGCGGTGGCCGTGCTCGGTGTGGTCTTCGGGATCGCCGAGCTGCGTCCGCCGGCCGACCCGTCCACTGCCGGCTCGGCGGGCGGCGCCACCACCGCGCAGGTGGAGCGCAGCACGCTGGTGTGCCCGCCGCCGCTGCAGGGCCTGTTCGCCACCACCGACCTGACGCTGTACAACCCGGCCGGCGGCAAGGCGGAGGGCGGCACCGCCTCGCTCTCCGACGTGGCGCCGACCGCGGGCGCCGCGGCGAAGCCCTCGGCCGCACCGTCCGGCAGCGGCTCCGCCGCGCCCTCCGGGAGCCCCTCGGGGAGCCCGTCCGGCAGTGCCTCGGCCAAGCCGTCCGCCGGTGCCTCCGCGGCCCCGGCCGCGGGCGCCCGGCTGACGCTGGCCAAGCCGGGCGTCCCGGTCACCGGCCACGGCCTCGCCGGCGACACCGCGCCCGGCACGGTGGCGACCTCCGAGGGCGGCTTCGCCCCCGGCTTCAGCCTCTCGCAGACCACCACCTACACGGACCAGGCCCGGGCCGGCCTCTACGGCCTGGACTGCGCGCCCTCCGGCACCGACTTCTGGTTCGCCGGGGCCAGCACCGCCCAGGGCCGCGACGACTACGTCAACCTGGTCAACGCCGACTCCGCCCCGGCGACGGTCGACGTCCGGCTGGTGGGTGCCAAGGGCGCGATCGACGTCGAGGCGGCCAACGGCATCACCATGGCCCCCGGCAGCTCCCAGCGGGTCCGGCTGAAGTCCCTGCTCACCTCGGCGGTGGAACCGGACCTCGCCGTGCACGTGGTGGTGCGCGACGGCCGGGTCGGTGCCGCGCTGAACGTCTCCGACGAGGGCAAGGGCGGTGACTGGGTGGCGGCCTCCGCCGCGCCCGCCGCCGTGCAGGTGATGCCCGGCCTGCCGGCCGAGCTGGCGTCGGCCCGGCTGATCGTCGCCGCCCCGGCGGACGACGACGCCGACCTGAAGATCCAGCTCTCCGGCAAGAACGGCTGGTTCAGCCCGGCCGGCAAGGAGAGCCTGCACGTCAAGGCCGGCATGGTCGCCGCCCTGGACCTGGGCCCGTTCACCCACAGCGAGGCCGGGGCGATCCGGCTCAGCCCGAGCGACCCCGCCCACCCGACGCCGGTGGTCGCCGCCGTCCGGGTCGACCGGTCGAGCAACGGCAAGTCCGACGCGGCCTGGATCAGCGCGGCCGGCCCGGTCGGCAAGCGCGCGAGCCTGGCGGACAACCGCGGCGGCGGTGCCACCACCGTCTACCTGACCGCGACGGGCTCCGGCGCGGCGAAGGTCCGGCTCACCGCCTCGGCGGGCTCCGGCGGCGGCACCCCGGCGACCAAGGAGGTCGACGTCCCGGCCGGCAGCACGGTCGTCGTGCCGAACCTGGAGCCGGCCGGTCTGAACGGCGTCTACGGGATCACCGCGGAGACGGTCTCCGGCGGCCCGGTGGTCGCGGCCCGGATGCTCGCCCTGCCGCAGAAGGACGTCCCGATGTTCACGGTGCAGGCGTTCCGGGACGACCACAGCACCGTCACCGTGCCGTACGCGCAGAACGACCCCGGTCTGGTGCTGCGCTGAGCGGAGGGGCGGTCAGTCCTCGTCGTAGCGGGGGTCGATGGCGTCGGGCGAGAGCCCGAGCAGTTCGGCCACCTGCTCGATGAGGACCTCGTGGACGAGCGCCGCCCGGTCCTCGCGCGACTTCGCGCGGATCTCGATCGGGCGGCGGTACACCACGATCCGGCTCTTGCGGCCCTGCGCGGCGGGGACGACCCGGCCGAGCGGCACCCCGTCCGGGTGGTCGTCGCCGTCCTGCCCGGGCAGCGGCACCTCCTGGACGGCGAACTCCACGTCCACCAGCTGCGTCCACCTGCGCTCCAGCCGCTCCACCGACTCGCGGACGTAGTCGTCGAAGAGCTCGGAACGGGTCAGCGAGATCGGCACCTGCGGCGGTGCGAGCGGTCCGCGCAGGCCGCGGCCGTGGCGGTCCCGGTGGCGCGCTCGCCGCTGCCCGCCGGCCGGTGACGGAGGTGTGGGGCTGTCCATATCAGTGTCGAGAGTAGTCCCTGACCGGGCGGAAGTGGACCACCCCGCGGCCCGTGCGGCGGCGACACGGAACGCCCGGCGGGGGTGGGTCGTCGCGGCCCGCCCGGGAGTGCTGTACCGTCCACCCTCGTGAGCTCTGTACGTCGTTGTTCGCGGACCGCGTGCGGCCGGCCGGCCGTGGCGACGCTGACGTACGTCTACGCGGACTCCACCGCCGTGCTGGGCCCGCTCGCGACCTACGCCGAACCGCACTGCTACGACCTGTGCGCCGAGCACGCCGAGCGGCTGACCGCTCCGCGCGGCTGGGAGGTCGTCCGCCTCGCCGCCGACGCCGGCCCCGTCCGCCGCAGCAGCGACGACCTGGAGGCGCTCGCCAACGCCGTCCGCGAGGCCGCCCGCCCGCAGGAGCGCACGTCGCGTCAGGGCGGTCCCGGCGACGTCGAGTCCGGCGAGATCGGCCGCCGCGGCCACCTGCGCGTCCTGCGCTCCCCGGACAGCTGAGCCGACGCCCCCGGCCGGGCCGACCGGCGCGGCGGCGACCGGGCGCCCGATGATCTGACGGCAGCCCCACCACGGCCGGTAGTGTGGCTACCGGCCGGGCACGGCCGCACCGCACACCGCACGAATCTGGAGCCCGACGTCCATGAGCCTGCCGTCCTTCCTGCTGGAGATCCTGGTCTGCCCGCAGTGCCACGCGCCGCTCGCCGAGAGCTCCGAGCGGGACGAGCCGGAGCTGCGGTGCACCGGTGACACCTGCGGCCTGATCTACCCCGTGCGCGACGAGATCCCCGTCCTGCTGGTCGACGAGGCCCGCCGCCCCTCCTGACCCCCGCCCGGTGAGCCCGTTGGAGGCCGGCCGAATGCTCGACGACACCCTGCTCGACGATCCGGCCGCCCTGCAGCGCGCCGACCGGCAGCACGCCCTGCTGGCCCTGGCCGGGGCGGGCGCCCGGATCCGCACCGCCGTCCGGCTCGCCGACGAGGCCGGGCTGGCCTCGTTGCGGCCCGAGGGCCGGCCGCGCACCGTCCTGGTCGCCGGGCACGGCAGCGCGCTGACCGCGGCCGAGGTGCTCGCCGCGGTGGCCGTGACCGCCTGCCAGGTGCTGCCGCTCGGCCCGTCCGAGTCCCGCCCCGGCACGCCGGACTCGCTGGCCGCGGGCCTGGTCTGGCAGCTGCCCGGCTGGGTCGGCCCGCTCGACCTGCTGGTCGTCGGCAGCGCCTCCGGCACGGAGGGCGGTCTGATCGGGCTCGCCGAGCAGGCGTACGCGCGGGGCTGCGCGATCGCCGTCACCGCCCCGTCCGGCAGCCCGCTCGCCGCGGCGGCGCTGCAGGTCCGGGCGCTGCTGCTGCCGTTCGCGACGAGCGCGGTCGAGCCGTCCGAGGACCGCGAGGACGAGCCGGACCTGCCCCCCGAGGACCCGGGGGCGCTCTGGGCGCACCTCGCCCCGCTGATCGCCCTCGCCGACCGGGTCGGCGCCGTCCAGCTCCCGGCCGGCTCCCTGCAGGGCGTCGCGGACCGCCTCGACGAGGTCGCCGTCCGCTGCCGCCCCGACTCGGCCGCCTACCTCAACCCGGCCAAGGGTCTGGCCGCCCAGCTGTCCGGCACGGTGCCGCTGGTCTGGGCCGACGGGCCGGTGCCGAACGCCGCCGCGACGCGCTTCGCCGCGATGCTCGCCGACCGGGCCGGCCTGCCCGCACTGCCCGGGCCGCTGCCGCGGACGCTCACCGCCCACCGCGGCATGTTCGTCGGCCACCTCGGTGCCGGCGCCGACCCCGACGACTTCTTCCGCGACCGGGTCGACGAGCCGGAGCCGCTGCAGCTGCAGGTGGTGCTGCTGCGGCACGCCCCCGGCCGACCCGAGGACGACGACCCTGGCTTCGCGGTCTCCCGGGCCCGCCGGCTGGCCGCCGCCCACGACGTGCGGCTCACCGAGTACAGCAGCGCCCTCGACGACCCGCTGCAGGCGCTCGCCGAGCTCACCGGCCCGACCGACTTCGCCGCCGTCTACCTCGGGCTGGCCCGCTGACGGCCGGCTGACGGCCGCCGCCCCGCCCTGACCGGAGATCAGGCTTCCGGTCCGGTCGGGATACTGTGTGCGCTCGACAGCTGAGCCACCGGCCGTAGAGGCCCAGTCGGAGGGACCGGACCACAGCATGAGCACCGAAGGCGGCACCAAGGCACTGGTCGCGGCGCTGTCCGCGAACCTGGCGATCGCGGTCGGCAAGTTCACCGCCTTCGCCTTCACCGGGTCCTCGTCGATGCTGGCCGAGGGCGTCCACTCGGTGGCCGACTCCGGCAACCAGGTGCTGCTGCTGATCGGCGGCAAGCGGTCCACCCGCGAGGCGAGCGAGCAGCACCCCTTCGGATACGGCCGCGAGCGCTACGTCTACGGCTTCCTGGTGTCGATCGTGCTGTTCAGCCTCGGCGGCATGTTCGCGGCCTACGAGGGCGTCGAGAAGATCATCCACCCGCACGAGCTGCGGGACTGGGGCTGGGCGGTCGGCGTCCTGGTCTTCGCCGTGGTGATGGAGGGCTGGTCCTTCTGGACGGCCTTCCAGGAGTCCGCCAAGGCCAAGGGCTCGCTCGGCTGGTCCGAGTACATCCGCCGGGCCAAGGCCCCCGAGCTGCCGATCGTGCTGCTGGAGGACAGCGGCGCGCTGATCGGCCTGGTGCTCGCCCTGCTCGGCGTCGGGTTCACCGTCGTCACCGGCAACGGCGTCTGGGACGGCGTCGGCAGCCTCTGCATCGGCCTGCTGCTGATCGTCATCGCCCTGGTGCTCGCCTCCGAGACCAAGTCGCTGCTGATCGGCGAGTCCGCGGACAAGGAGGTCGTCGCCGAGATCCGCGACGCGCTGGTCGACCACGACACCGTGACCGACGTGATCCACATGCGCACCCTGCACGTCGGCCCGGAGGAGCTGCTGATCGCCGCGAAGATCGCGGTCAACGCCGAGGACACCGCCGCCCAGGTCGCCGCCGCCATCGACGCCGCGGAGGCCCGGGTGCGCCGCGCCGTCCCGATCGCCCGCGCCATCTACCTGGAGCCCGACGTCTACAGCGCGGAGAAGGCCGCCGCCGGCCCCGACCCGGAGGCCACCCCGGGCGGCCCCGCCCGGCACTGACGGACCGGCACCCCGGCCGCCCCGAGCACGGCCGTCGCGGGGCGGCCGAAAACCGTGCCCGGCTCGCTCGTGGTCCGGCCGCGCGGCCGCCGGCTCGGTGTAGATTCGTCCCCAGAGCCAAACGTCGCTGCTGATGGCGGTCGATCGGGGCCGGTGCCCCGGTCGAGGGAGAGAGGTCCTCCGACGGATTGTGCCGCGCAGCAGAGTGCCGACCGACGGCCGCTCTGCGGCCAAGCACACCCGTACACAGGCCCCACGCAGCGAGGAGTACCCCGCATGTCGTCCCTCCCCACCGGTGACTTCAAGGTCGCCGACCTCTCCCTGGCGCCGTTCGGTCGCAAGGAGATCCAGCTCGCCGAGCACGAGATGCCCGGCCTGATGTCGATCCGCGAGGAGTACGCGGCCACCCAGCCGCTGGCCGGCGCCCGGATCACCGGCTCGCTGCACATGACCGTGCAGACCGCCGTCCTCATCGAGACGCTGACCGCGCTCGGCGCCGAGGTCCGTTGGGCCTCCTGCAACATCTTCTCCACCCAGGACCACGCCGCCGCCGCCATCGCGGTCGGCCCCGAGGGCACCGTCGAGGCCCCCGCCGGCGTCCCGGTCTTCGCCTGGAAGGGCGAGACCCTGGAGGAGTACTGGTGGTGCACCGAGCAGGCGCTCACGTGGCCGGACAACCAGACCCCGAACATGATCCTCGACGACGGCGGCGACGCCACCCTGCTGATCCACAAGGGCGTCGAGTTCGAGAAGGCCGGCGAGGCCCCGGACCCGTCCACCGCCGACAACGACGAGTACCGGATCATCCTCGAACTGCTCAACCGCACGCTCACCGAGTCCCCCGCCAAGTGGACCGAGATGGCCTCCACCATCAAGGGCGTCACCGAGGAGACCACCACCGGCGTCCACCGCCTGTACGAGATGCACCGCGACGGCAAGCTGCTGTTCCCGGCCATCAACGTCAACGACTCGGTCACCAAGTCGAAGTTCGACAACAAGTACGGCTGCCGCCACTCGCTCATCGACGGCATCAACCGTGCCACCGACGTCCTGATCGGCGGCAAGGTCGCCGTCGTCTGCGGCTACGGCGACGTCGGCAAGGGCTGCGCGGAGTCGCTGCGCGGCCAGGGCGCCCGCGTCATCGTCACCGAGATCGACCCGATCTGCGCGCTGCAGGCCGCGATGGACGGCTACCAGGTCGCCACCCTGGACGACGTCGTCGACACCGCCGACATCTTCATCACCACCACCGGCAACAAGGACATCATCCTCGCCTCCCACATGGAGCGGATGAAGCACCAGGCCATCGTCGGCAACATCGGCCACTTCGACAACGAGATCGACATGGCCGGCCTCGCCCAGCTCCCCGGCGTGGTGAAGACCGAGGTCAAGCCGCAGGTCCACGAGTGGCGCAAGGCCGACGGCCGCACCATCATCGTGCTCTCCGAGGGCCGCCTGCTGAACCTCGGCAACGCGACCGGCCACCCGTCCTTCGTGATGTCCAACTCGTTCGCGAACCAGACCATCGCGCAGATCGAGCTGTTCACCAAGACCGCCCAGTACCCGATCGGCGTGTACGTCCTGCCGAAGCACCTGGACGAGAAGGTCGCCCGCCTCCACCTCGACGCCCTCGGCGTGCGGCTGACCACCCTCACCAAGGAGCAGGCCGACTACATCGGCGTCCCGGTCGAGGGCCCCTACAAGCCGGAGCAGTACCGCTACTGATCCCGGCCCGCGCCGACCCCGGTCGGCCGCCCGCACCACGACGTGCGCCCGGTGCCCCCCGGCACCGGGCGCACGCCCGTTCCCCCCTCGGCCCGCTCAGACCGTGCCGCGCTCCCAGGCCGCCGGGTCCGTGCCGACCGTCACGACGTGCGGGAGCCAGCCCGCCACACCGCCCACCGCGTCCAGCGCGCCGTTGCTCCCGATCTGCACGCACAGCACCAGGCCGTCGCGCTCCCTGCAGGACGCCGGGTCGACCGTGCCGCCCGCGCCCGGCACCGCCTGCGTCCGGGGCAGCCAGTCCGTGCCGACCGGCACCACGGTGGTGCTGAACGTCTGCGTCGGCGACACCGAGACGGTCAGCCGCAGCCACCAGTCGCCGGCGCCCGACACCGGCCGCAGCAGATCCGCGCCGGTCACCGCGTACGCCGCCGGCACCCCCGTCAGCCGCACCGGCAGCGGCACCGCCCGACGGCCGAACACCACCTTCTCCGCCACCCGCCGCGGCAGCGCCTCCCGCTGGTCCTGCGGCACCGAGGTGGAGGTCAGCTCCGCCCACCGGCCGTCCGCCGTGCGCCAGCGCAGCACCGTCGGCCCGTCCGACGGCACCTCCGAGACCACCCAGAACGCCTCCCGACCGCCCAACGGCGCCGTCGCCCGGAGCGTCTGGGTCTCACCCGGCTGCTGCTCCAGCTCCGGGGTCACCCCCTTCGGGTAGACGACCAGCGCGAAGCGCATCCCGCCGCCCGTCGCGTCGCCGGAGGCCTGCACCAGCGGCCCGTTCGCCCCCGACGAGTAGCGCACCGCCCGCACCGGGTCCGGCAGCCAGCCGAAGTCCGCCTCCACCGACAGCGGCGCGAACCCGTCCGCGACCGGCGCACCGCCCGGCGCGCTCGCATCCGGGCCCGGCGTCCCCGGCGGCCGCGTCACCGAGGGCACCGCCGGCCCACCGCCCGGCCCGGCCGGACCGATCGGCGAAGCCGGCCCGGCCGAACGGCCGCCGAGGCCCACCGCCACCGAGGTGCACACCAGCAGCACCGCGGCCGTCGCCCCCCACACCGACATCCGCCGCCGGGCCACCCGGCCCCGTCCCCGCCGCACCGCCGCACCCGGGTCCACGGCGCTCGGCGGCGCCGCCGACTCCGCCAGCTCCGCCAGCCCGGCGACCAGCTCCTGCTCCGACCTGACCCCGCTCACGCCTCCGCCCCTCCCGCCCGAGCAGGGACCACCCGGCGGCGCAGTGCCGCCAGCCCCCGCGACGTCTGGCTCTTCACATTGCCCGTCGAGCAGCCCAGCACGTCCGCCGTCTGCTCCACCGTCAGATCGCAGTAGTAGCGCAGCACCACCGCCGCCCGCTGCCGCGGCGGCAGCGCCGCCAGGGCCTGCCGCAGGTCCAGCGACGCGTCCAGGTCCGCCACCACGACGCCCGCGTCCAGCTCGGACCCGACCGTCCGGATCCGCCGCCACCACGGCGAGCGCTGCTCCGCCAGGTACGTGTTCACCAGCACCGTCCGCGCGTAGCCGTCCCGGTTCTCCACCCGCCCTGCCCGCGACCAGTTCGCGTAGAGCTTGGTGACGGACTCCTGCACCAGGTCGTCCGCCCGGTGCCAGTCCGAGCAGAGCAGGTACGCGACCTTCCGCAGCCAGCCCGCCCGGGAGGCCACGTACTCGGTGAACTCGGCGTCGCGCACGTGTCGCGCGGAACCCGCCGTCGTCCTCATCGAAGGCCCCCTCCTCCCTCGTCCCGGCGGTGCGCCCCGCACCGCCCGACCCCCTAATGCAGCCGGGACCCGGAAAGGTTGCACGTAGGCTTCGGGCCATGCCCAACGGCCGCTACTCCCTGCACACCGACACCGACACCGGCCCCGCCGGCCACGGCCCCGCCCTGATCGGCGAGGAACGCTTCAGCTGCGCCCCGGGCCCGGCCGGCTGGCGGTACGTCTCCAAGACCTACGCGCCCGACGGCAGCGTCCTCGCCGCCACCGACCTCACCCTCGACTCCCGCTGCCGCCCGCTGCGCATGGAGGTCCGGTCGGGCGGCTGGCAGGTCCGCGGCGGCGCGGTCGACGGCGTCGCCTGGGTGCGTGCGGCCGCCGACGACCCGGCCGGGGACAGCGCGGTGGAGGGCCACGACCGGGCCCACGGCTTCACCGGCACCTCACCGGCCTTCCTGGTCGCCACCGCCCGGATGCTGCGGCTGGAGGAGGGGGCGAGCACGCGGGTGCGGCTGGTGGAGCTCACCGAACCCGTCCTCGCGCCGCGCACCGTCGACCAGGGCTGGCAGCTGTCCGCCGTGGACACCCACGACACCGACAGCGGCCCGCTGCTGGTCGAGCGCTACACGGTCGCCGACCTCGCCACCGGCGAACAGCGGACCGTCCACATCGCCGGGGACGTGGTGCTCTCCGCACCCGGCATCGAGCTGGAGGAACTGGCCTCCCCGCCCAACACCTGGCCGGACCGCTTCACCGGCTGACGCCGTCGCCCGCCCGCGCCGGGCACCGTCAGGCCGGCGGTGCGAAGCCCGTCGAGGGCGGCGCCGGGGGTGCCTGCGGCGGCTGCGGGGCCTGCGGGGGCGTCTGCTGCGCGGGCTGCGGCGGCAGGGGTGCGTACGGCACGGCCTGCGGGGCCTGCGGTGCGTGGTGGCCCGGAGCCGGCACGTACGCCACCGCGGGTGCCGGGGCACCGGGGGCCAGGGTCTGCTGGCGGCGGGCCGCCTCGGCCGCCCGCTCCCACTCGCGCCGCTGCCGCTCGGTGAGGACGGCCGACAGGTAGGCCGCCGGATGCACGCCGTACGGCACGGCGCGGCCCGTCCGCCCGGCGAAGTCGGCCGCGAGCCGCTCCGCCATGTCGGCGGCCACCGCAGGGTCGAGCTGGCCGAGCCGGCCAAGGAACTGCCGCACCGCCAGCCACAGGCCGTCCGGCACCGCCGAGAAGTCCAGGGCCACCAGCTGCTCGCCGATCGCGTGCAGCAGCGCCGGCGGAGCCTGCGGCACCGCCGACTGCGCCCGCGCGGCCTGCGGCAGCCGCTCCCGCACCACCAGGGTGCCCGCGAAGACGTCACCGAGCCGCCGCCCCTGCGGGGAGACCAGCGAGGTGATCACGGCCACCGCGCCCACCGTCATCTGGATCTCCAGCACCGCCACGAGACCCCGCACCAGCGTGTGCCGGAACCGCACCGGCCCGCCGTCCGTCCGGACCACCCGCAGCCCGAGTGCCAGCTTGCCCAGCGAACGCCCGTGGGACAGCGTCTCGACCAGGACGGGCAGCCCCAACAGGAAGAACACGCTCAGCCCGAGCACCACCGCCGCGGCGGCCGCCTCGTCCAGGGCCGGCAGGGCGGTGAGGACCACCGTGCCCGTGATCATCAGCGCGACCGTCTCCACGGCCAGGTCCAGCGCGATCGCCAGCGCCCGGCTGGGCACCTTCGCCGCCCGCAGCCCCAGGACGACGGCCTCGCCCGTCACCAGGTCGCTCACCGCGTCCCCCCATCCGTTCCGTTCGTGATCCCCGGCGGCCAAACATACGGCCGCCCGCCTCTGGCAAGCTAGGCCAGCCCCCGCCCTCGCCGCCCCGTGGAAGTGAGCCGCATGGACCTGGACGTCTTCGTCGCCTCGCACCAGGAGGAGTGGCGCCGGCTGGAGACCCTGAGCCGACGGCGCCGGCCGAGCGGCGCCGAGGCGGACGAGCTCATCGCGCTCTACCAGCGCGCCACCGGCCACCTCGCGCAGGTCCAGACGGCCGCCCCCGACCCCGTCCTGGAGGGCCGCCTCACCACCCTCGTCGCCCGCGGCCGCAGCGCCGTGACGGGCGCCCGCACCTCCTCGTGGCGGGACGCCGGCCGCTACTTCACCGTCAGCTTCCCGGCCGCCCTCTACCGCGCCCGCTGGTGGTGGATCCCCGTCGGCATCGTCTCCCTGCTGCTCAGCGCCCTCATCGCCTGGTGGATCTCCAGCCACCCCGAGGTCCGCGCCAGCCTCGGCGCCCCCGACCAGCTCCGTGAGATGACCCGCCCGGGCGGCGGCTTCGAGGCCTACTACTCCGAGCACCCGGCCACCTCCTTCGCCTTCCAGGTGTGGACCAACAACGCCTGGGTCGCCGCCCAGTGCCTGGTCTTCGGCGTCCTGCTCGGCGTCCCAGTGCTGTGGGTGCTCTTCGGGAACGTGATGAACCTCGGCATCGGCCTCGGCCTGATGTCCTCGGCCGGCCGCCTCGACCTCTTCCTCGGTCTGCTGCTCCCGCACGGCCTGTTGGAACTCACCGCCGTCTTCGTGGCGGCCGGCGTGGGCCTGCGCCTGGGCTGGACGGTCGTCGACCCCGGCCGCCGCACCCGCGCCGCCGCCCTGGCCGAGGAGGGCCGGGCCGCGATCGGCATGGCGATCGGCCTGGCCGCGGTGCTCATGGTCACCGGCGCCATCGAGGCCTTCGTGACCCCCTCCGGCCTGCCCACCTGGGCCCGGATCTCCATCGGCGTCCTCGTCGAGGTGCTCTTCCTCGTCTACGCCCTGGTGCTCGGCCGCCGGGCCGCCGCCTCCGGCGAGCTCGGCGACGTCGAGGCCGCGGACCGCACCGACCTCCAGCCTGTCGCGGCCTGAAACCGGCCCGACGCCTGGTACGCTCTTGATCATCCCGAAGACCATTGACGTGGATTTGACGGGCTAGTAGATTTGAACGGTTGGGACCGGCTGGACAACGGCCGGATCCAGGCGTAGTGTCTACGACACCGTCCAGCCAGGCAGAGCGTCCGTTCGGACCGCCACCCGGCAAGGACAAATCCCGGGACTGACCACTCCGAAGCTTTTGATAAGCTTCTGTGCGAAGTCGAAGGAAATCCCCCCAGCGGGAATCCGAGAAACAAACGGTCGGTAAAACGACCGGGCGCGGATCTGATAAGCTGGGAACACGAAAGAGCGAAACGCCCGGAGGGTCCGCTGGAAGGCGGTCCGAAGGAAGTGTCCGTTCCTTGAGAACTCAACAGCG
>NZ_JOAI01000057.1 GCF_000717715.1 Streptomyces sp. NRRL B-24484
CGCAAGCCCCGCCCCCGGGCGCCCCGGCCCCGACATCACACCGGCCACGGCGGGCTCCACCCGCTGACGGCCCGTCCACCCCCGCCGACGGGCCCGGACCGAGGAGGAACCGCCGTGCCCACCCGACGCACCGTCCTGTTCGACCTCTACGGCGTCCTCGCCCCGCACCAGCGCCCCGGAGCCGTCCAGCGGATGGCCGACCGGTGCGGCGCCCCCGTGGGCGCCTTCACCGAGGCCTACTGGTCCGCCCGCCGGCCCTACGGCTCCGGCCGGTACGGCGCCACCGACTACTGGACCAACGTCCTGCGGCAGCTCTCCCGACCCGCCGACGCCCGCACGGTCGAGGAGCTCCGCCGCGCCGACACCGACAGCTGGTCGCGCATCGACGACCGCACGGCCGCGTACGCCCGCTCCCTGCACGCCCGCGCCGAGGTCGCCGTCCTCTCCAACATCCCCGCCGACCACGCGGACGCCCTCCTCGCCGCCCAGCCCTGGCTGCACACCCTCGACCACCTCGCGCTCTCCGGGAGGATCCACGCCGCCGAACCCGACCCCGCCGCCTTCCGCCACTGCGCCGTCGCCCTGCGCGCCGCACCCGCCGACTTCCTCTTCGTCGACGACCGCGAAGAGAACGTCAGCGCCGCCGAGGCCCTGGGCATGAACGGGCACCACTTCACCCGCCCCGACACCCTGGAGGCCGCGATCGACGCCTGGCTGCCGGCGCACGCGGCATGACCGGTGTCGGGGATCGAGAGGGCGGCGGTCGGCGGCCGGGCCGTCCGGACAGCGGTCGGTGCAGCCCGTGACAGTGGGTCGTGCGCAGGGACGGCCGTGGGCCCGAGTCCCGGGGGCCGGCTCAGGCGGCGGTGAACGGCGGCTGCGCCGGGGCGGGGCCGAGGGTGGTCGTGCCGGGGGCCGCGGCGTGGCCGAGGCCCGTCCGGTAGGTGTCCAGGGCGGCCTCGGTGCGGCCCAGCCGGCGCTGCAGGTCGCCGAGCAGCCGGCACAGGTCGGCCAGGTCGCCGGCCGCGCCGGTGGGCTCCAGCAGGGCGAGGGCGTGACCGTAGTGCTCCTCGGCGGCCGCGGTGTCCTCCGCGTCCTCCGCCAGCAGGCCCAGCAGCCGGTGGGCGGCGGCGCGGTGCACCGGACCGCGGCCGGGCTGCAGCCGGTCGAGGAGCCGCAGCAGCAGCTGCCCGGCCTCCTCGCGGCGGCCCAGCCGACGCAGCACGTCCGCGAGTTCGACCTCGACCTGGGCGGTGTACAGCTCGGCCCGTCCGGCCGCCAGCATGTCCCGGGCGGTGGTGAGTTCGCGAGCGGCGGCGTCGAGCGCGCCGTCCTGGGCGTGCACGTAGCCGCGCATCCAGTGGCAGTGCGCTAGCTCGGTGCGGATCTGCAGCTGCTCGTACAGCGCCGCGGCCCTGGCCAGTGAGGCGTCGGCCTCGGCGGTGCGGCCCTCGGTGAGCAGGGTGCGGGCGACGGTGCGGTGCATGCCCGCGACCAGCGCCGGATCGGTCACCTGCGGGGCCAGGCCGAGCGCGATCTCGGCGGCCTGCGCGGCCCGGGCGTGCGCGCCCATGTCCAGGTAGGGGGCGATGGCGGCGGTGTAGAGCAGCACCAGGGCGTCCGGGTCCTGCAGTCCGGCGGCGTTGAGCGCGTCGATCGCGGTCTCCAGCAGGTAGCAGGAGTAGCGCAGTTCGCCCGCGAGGAGGTGCGCGACGGCGCGGCCGCGGACGGCCCGGGCGCGCTGCACCGGTGGTGCCCCGGCCAGCAGCGGCTCCGCGGCCTCGAAGTGCTCGCGGGCGGCGGCCAGGTCGCCCGCGTACAGGGCGCACTGGCCGAGGCCGAGCAGGGCGGTGGCCCGTTCGTCCGCGAGGCCGTGCCGCTCCGCCTCGGCGAGCAGCCGCCGGTACGCGGTGGCCGCCGGCTCGCCCTCGCCGAGCGCCAGCAGCCGCTGGGCGTCGACCAGTTCGGCCCGCAGGCCGGTCGCGATGTGCGGCGGCCGCCCGGTGGCGAGCTCCTCGTACGTCACGCCGAGCCGTTCGGCGAGGTGCCGCAGGGCGGCCTCCGAGGGCCGTACCCGGTCCGACTCCAGTATCGAGACGTAGGCGGCGGTGTAGGCGGGCTCGGCGAGTTGGCGCTGGGTGAGGCCGCGCTCGACCCGCAGCCGGTGCACCCGCCGGCCGACGGTGCCGGAGGCGCCCGGGTCCGCCGGGGTCGTCGTGTCCGCCACTGCTGTCCCACCTGTCCGCTCGGGCCCCACGTGCGAGGGCCACCCTATGCGCTGCCCGGCCCGCCCGGCGCGGATGCGGCACCGGCTTCCGTCCCCGGACGGGTGCCGCCGCGGCCGCACGTCCGACGGGCCGTCGGACATCGGCACGAAATGCCCCCGTCCGCGCGGGAATCGGTGCGCCGCCCCTTGCCGGTCCGCTTCGGCGGGCCTATGTTCAGCGGCGAGTTAAACACACTTAACTCACCTCTTAACAAGCCCCTCGACCGAGAGGAGGGCATGTGCGCACCCGCATGCCCCGCTACACCGCGCTCGCCGCCGGCCTCACCCTGGCCGCCGCGCTGACCGCCCCCGCCGCGGCCGCCCCCGCCGCGGCCGCCCCCACCCCGTCCGCGGACCCGGCCGCCGCGGCTGCCGCACCGGACGGACGGACGGTCACGGCCGAGGCGTTCACCGGCCCGGACGCGGAGGGCCGCAGAGTGCGCGTCCCGGTCGCGGCACCGGGACACCGCAAGGGCGTCTCGGGGCGCACCGCACCCGGCGACGTCACGGGGGACGGCGCCGTCGGCCGGCTCGCGGTCACCGGCCCGACCGCCGACCGCCTGGACGTGGTGATCGTCGGGGACGGCTACACCGCCGACCAGCAGGACGCCTTCCACGCGGCCGCCGCCGCCAAGTGGGCCGCCATCAGCGCGATCGAGCCGTACCGCAGCTACCGCGGGCTGTTCAACGTCTGGACGGTCGACGCCGTCTCGCACGACTCCGGCATCAGCGGCGACCCGGACACCGGCACCGTGCGGGACACCGCCCTCGGCAGCTACTTCTGGTGCGCCGACACCGAGCGGCTGGTCTGCACCGACCTCGACAAGGTCGCCGGCTACGCGGCGAAGGCGCCGGCCGCCGACCTGGTCGTGGTGGTCGCCAACTCGCCGAAGTACGGCGGCGCCGGCTACTACGGGCTGGAGGCCGAGGGCTACCCGTTCGACGGAGTGTCCACGCTCTCCTCCGACAACGCCGCCTCCAGCCTGATCGCCGCCCACGAGATAGGCCACTCCGTCGGGCAGCTGCACGACGAGTACACCTACGACTCCTACGGCACCTGGACGGGCGGCGAGACGGACGGCCCCAACTCCACCGTGCGCACCGCCGACCAGCTGCTCGCCGACCGCGCCAAGTGGTACCGCTGGCTCGGCGCCGAGGACCCCGCCGGCGGCACGGTCGGCACCTACGAGGGCAGCGACTACTACCCGCACGGCCTGTACCGGCCGACCACGACCTCGATCATGCGTGCGCTCTCCAGCACCGAGTTCAACCTGCCCGGCCGGGAGGCGATGATCGCCGGCTTCTACCGCAAGGCCAACGGGCTGAGCAGCGACCTGCCCACCGGCAGCACCGTGCGCCGGAGCACCCGGATCACCGTCACCCCGGCCGCGCTGACCGGCCTCGCCGCACCCGAGCTGCGCTGGTACCTCGACGGCGCCGAGGTCCCCGCCGTCCGCGGCCGCACCTCGGTCGTCCCCGCAGCCCTCGGCGTCCGCCCGGACGGCCGGACGCACCGGCTCACCGCGGTCTCGGTGGACCGCACCGCCGCCGTCCGCGACCCGCAGGTCCGCGACCTCGCCACCGACACCCTCGCCTGGCGGGTGACCGGCACCCCCTGACACCCGGCACTCCCCGACCCGCGGCGCGCGGCTTCAACGGGGCGGAGCCCCGGCGTCCCCCGCCGTCGTCCGTACCCCTGCGGCGACAGGCCCCTGGCCGGATCCCCGTCGGCCCCTCGGCGGCGGGATCCGGCCGACCTCGGCCGACATGCGTGGCGGATCCGCCCCGGGGGCGCCCGGCGGCCGTACACTCCCCGCGACGCCGCCGCGCGCCCCGTCCATGCCCGGCGCCGTCCCGCACTGCCGTACCGCAACCCGCCGCCAACGACCGCCGCCGAGGGAGCCGCGATGCGCGTCGCACTCTTCGCCACCTGCGTCAACGACGCCGTGCGCCCGCGCACCGCCCGGGCCGTGGTGGAGCTGCTGGAGCGCCTGGGGGTGACGGTGGACTTCCCTGCGGCTCAGACCTGTTGCGGGCAGCCGCAGTACAACACCGGCTACCGGCGCGAGGCCGAGCCGCTGGTGCGCCGCACCGCCGCCGCATTCGCCGGCTACGACCACGTGGTGACCCCGTCCGGCTCCTGCGCGGCGATGGTCCGCGACGCCTACCCGCGGATCGGCGCCCGGGCCCAGGCCGAGGGCCGCGGCACCGAACTCGCCGACGCGGCGGCCTCCCTGGCACCCCGCATGCTCGAACTCACCGAATTCCTGGTGGACGTGCTCGGCGTGGTCGACGTGGGCGCGTACTTCCCGCACACCGTCACCTACCACCCGTCCTGCCACGGGCTGCGGATGCTCGGCCTCGGCGACCGGCCCCGCCGACTGCTCGCGGCCGTGAAGGGACTGGAACTGCGCGAACTGCCCGGCGCCGAGGAGTGCTGCGGCTTCGGCGGCACCTTCGCGGTGAAGAACCCGGACGTCTCCGCCGCGATGGCCGCCGACAAGGTCCGCAACGCCCTCGGCACCGGTGCGGAGGTGCTGTGCGGCGCCGAAAACTCCTGCCTGCTGCACCTCGACGGCACCCTGCGCCGCCGCGGCGAACCGGTCCAGGCCGTGCACATCGCCGAGATCCTCGCCGCCACCGAAGCCACCCCGTACCGCCCGCCCGCACCCCGCCGGGCCGGCACCGCCCCCACCGCAGTCACCGCCCCCATCGCAGCGGGAGGGCACGCCGGATGAGCGCCGCCTACCTGGGCATGCCCGCCTTTCCCGAGGCAGCCAAGGACTCGACCAAGGACGCCACCCTGCGGGCCAACCTCGGCCACGCCACCCGCACCATCCGCGAGAAACGCGCCCGGGCGGTCGCCGAACTCGACGACTGGGCCGAACTCCGCGCCGCCGGCAAGGAGATCAAGGACCGTACGCTGCGCCGCCTCGACCACTACCTGCTGCAGGCGGAGGAGGCCGTCACCGCCGCCGGGGGAGTGGTGCACTGGGCCGCCGACGCGGCCGAGGCGAACCGGATCGTCGCCGACCTCGCCAGGGCCACCGGCGAGAGCGAGGTCGTCAAGGTCAAGTCCATGGCCACCCAGGAGATCGGCCTCAACGAGGCGCTGGCCGCCGAGGGCATCACCGCCTACGAGACCGACCTCGCCGAACTCATCGTGCAGCTCGGCGACGACCTGCCCTCGCACATCCTCGTCCCCGCCATCCACCGCAACCGCGCCGAGATCCGCGACATCTTCCGCGAGGCGATGGGCCGTTGGGGACGCCCCGCACCCGAGGGACTCACCGACTCCCCGGCCGAACTCGCCGAGGCCGCACGGCTGCACCTGCGGGAGAAGTTCCTGCGCGCCAAGGTCGGCGTCTCGGGCGCCAACTTCCTGGTCGCCGAGACCGGCACCCTGGTCGTCGTCGAGTCCGAGGGCAACGGCCGGATGTGCCTGACCCTGCCCGAGACGCTGATCTCCGTCGTCGGCATCGAGAAGGTGATCCCCACCTGGCAGGACCTGGAGGTCTTCCTCCAACTGCTGCCGCGCTCCTCCACCGCCGAGCGGATGAACCCCTACACCTCCACCTGGACCGGCACCACCGCCGGCGACGGCCCCACGGCCTTCCACCTCGTCCTGCTCGACAACGGCCGCACCGCCACCCTTGCCGACCGGGTCGGCCGCCAGGCCCTGCGCTGCATCCGCTGCTCCGCCTGCCTCAACGTCTGCCCGGTGTACGAGCGGGTCGGCGGCCACGCCTACGGCTCCCCGTACCCCGGCCCGATCGGCGCCATCCTCACCCCGCAACTGCGCGGCCTCGGAACCGAGTTGGACGCCTCGCTGCCCTTCGCCTCCACCCTCTGCGGGGCCTGCTACGAGGTCTGCCCGGTCGCCATCGACATCCCCGAGGTCCTCGTCCACCTGCGCGAACAGGCCGTCGAACAGGGCCCCGGCCACCGCGTCGAAAAGGCCGTGATGAAGGCCGCGACCTGGCTGCTCGACCACCCGGCCGCGCTGGCCGCCGCCGAACGCGCAGCCTCCGCCACCCGCGCCCTGCACCCCCGCAAGCTCCCGCTGCCCGGCCCCGCCAAGGCCTGGACCGACACCCGCGACCTCCCCGACCTGCCCGCCGAATCCTTCCGCGCCTGGTGGGCCGAGCACCGCGACCGCAAGGACGGCACCCCATGAGTACCTCCCGCGACACCGTCCTCGCCCGCATCCGCAGCGCCCTCACCGACGTCCCCGCCGGTGATGAGGAGGCCGGGCGCCCGCCCGTCCGCCGCGACTACCGCTTCGCGCACGTCCTCGACGACCCCGAGGCCGTGCTCGACCTGCTCGCCGAGAACCTGGCCGACTACCGCGCCCGGGTGCACCGCTGCACCAAGGAGGCGCTGCCGGACCTGATCGCCCGGCTGCTCGCCGACCACGGATCCCGGTCCGTCGCCGTCCCCGCGGGCCTGCCCGCAGACTGGCTCGCCGCGGCCGGGGCCGAGCGGCGCCCCGACGACGGCACCCTGACGGCGCACCGGCTCGACACCACCGACAGCGTCGTCACCGGCTGCGCCCTCGCCGTCGCCGAGACCGGCACGATCGTCCTCGACGGCGGCCCCGGCCAGGGCCGTCGGGTGCTCACCCTCGTCCCCGACCACCACGTCTGCGTGGTCCGCGCCGACCAGGTGGTCGCCTCCGTCCCGCAGGCCCTGCCGCGGCTCGACCCGGCCCGTCCGCAGACCTGGATCTCCGGCCCGTCCGCCACCAGCGACATCGAACTGACCCGGGTCGAGGGCGTGCACGGCCCCCGCACCCTGGACGTCGTCCTGCTCGAAGGCCGTGGCCCCCGGGGCTGACCCACGGCCCCGCCGCGCCGCCGACGCGCTCAGCCGCGGGCCCGAAGGTACGCCTCCAGCGCGGCCGCGCCGGTCAGCATGGCCCGTCCGCGGGAGGTAAGCCGGCCGTGCCAGCCCTCCAGCGTGGCCTCCAGCGGCTCCAGCCCACCGGCCGCCCGAACCTGGGCGATCAGCGGGGCGATCTGCTCCAGCAGGTGACCGCCGCGCCGGAGCTGGTGGACGAGCCGCACGTCCCGCACGTCCGCCTCGTCGTAGACGCGGTACCCGGTGAGCGGGTCGCGCCGCGGACGCACCAGCCCGGCACGCTCCCAGGCGCGCAGCGTCGCCGGCCGGAGACCGAGCTCCTCCGCGAGCGGTCCGACGAAGGTGCCACCGCGCCGGCCGCCGGTCCCGCCCGCACCACCGGTCCCGCCCGCACCGCCGGGCACGTCGGCCGCCGCCGGTGCCAGGTCGCGCAGCGCGTCCTCGACCGCGCGGAGGGTCCGCCGGTCACCGAGGAGCTGGGCGTGGCTCTCGTCGATCAGCCGGAAGGCCTCCGCGTCCTCGCCCGCGTTCACCGCCCGCATGACGGCCGTGGCCGTCCGGTGGCCGTGCCCGGGCAGCAGGGCGAGGAAGGCGTGCAGCGCCGCCGCGTGCAGCGGGGTGTAACTGCGGTAGCCGTGCTCGCTGCGGTCGGCGGCCGGCAGGATCCCCGCCTCCTCGTAGTTCCGCACGGCCTGCGTGGACAGCCCGTGAGCGCGGGCCAGATCGACCGGCCGGAGCCGATCACCGCTTTGAAGGTTCTGCGCCATGGTTTGTTTACTGTCCTGGTGACATCGGGGGAAAGTCTCAACCGTGACTTCAACGATACCGTTGAAGGCATGGCGACTGACACCGAAGAAACCGTCCACCCCGTCGACGCTGCCGCCCTGCTGGCACTGCTGCCCGGCCGGCCGCGGGTGCTCGCGCTCGGCGAGCCGACGCACGGCGAGGACGACCTGCTCGACCTGCGCAACCGGCTCTTCCGGCAGCTCGTCGAGGAGGAGGGCTACCGCACGGTCGCGATCGAGAGCGACTGCCTGGCCGGCCTGCTCGTCGACGCGTACGTCACCACCGGCACCGGCACCCTCGACGAGTGCATGGTGCAGGGCTTCAGCCACGGCTTCGGCGCCTCCGCGGCCAACCGCGAACTCGTCCGCTGGATGCGCGCCCACAACGACGGCCGGCCCGCCGCCGAGCAGGTGCGCTTCGCCGGCATCGACGGCCCGCTGGAGATCACCGGCGCCGAGAGCCCCCGCCGGGCCCTCACCGCCCTCCACCGGTACCTCGCGGAGCAGGTGGACGCGGACCTCCTCCCGTGCACCGCGGACACCCTCGACCGCCTGTGCGGCGCCGACGACCGCTGGACGGAACCCGCCGCGATGACGGACCCGAGCCGCTCAACGGGCCGGTCGGCCGAGGCGGTGCAGCTGCGGCTGATCGCCGACGACCTGGTGGCCCTGCTCGACACGCTCACCCCGCCGCCGACCGCCGCGGACCCGCACGAGGAGTGGGACCGCGCCCGCCTGTACGGCCGCACCGCCGTCGGCCTGCTGCGCTACCACCACTGGACGGCCGACACCTCGCCCGGCCGGATGACCCGGCTGATCGGCCTGCGCGGCGCGATGATGGCCGAGAACCTCCTCGCCCTCGCCGAACGCGGTCCCGTCCTCGTCTTCGCCCACAACAGCCACCTGCAGCGGGAGAAGAGCAGCATGCGGATGGGCGGCCTGCGGCTGGAGTGGTGGAGCGCCGGTGCGCTGGTCGCCGCCCGACCCGGCGCCGACTACGCCTTCGTGCACACCGCCCTCGGCACGATCCGGCACCGCGGCGTGGACACCCCGCCGCCGGACACCGTCGAAGGCCTCCTGCACGCGCTCCCCGGGGAACACCTCCTCGTCGACTCCCACCGGCTGGCCGCCGCCCTCACCGGGACGCCCCCCGTACCGCGGGAGTCCCCCTGGTTCGGCTACGCCCCGCTCGACCCGGCCCACCTGCCGGCCACCGACGCCCTGCTGTACGTCAAGGACGTGGGCCCGCAGGGCTGAGACCGCCGGACCGGACGGTGGCGCGGCGGACCCGGTGCCAGACTGGTGGGGGCGGGGGGCTGCCCGACACGGGAGTGGCCATGGACACGGTGACCGGCACCGGCAGGACCGACCGCGCGGCGCCGCCGCCCGACCTGGAGACCGACGGCCTCGCCGCCGCCCTCCGCGGCGACCTGGTGACGCCGGCGGATCCCGGCTACGACCTGGCCCGGCAGATCTGGAACGGCTCCGTCGACCGCAGACCCGCGGCGATCGCCTACTGCGCCGGAGTCGCCGACGTCACCGCCGCCGTCCGCTTCGCCGCCGACACCGGCGTGCCGTTCGCCGTCCGCAGCGGCGGCCACAGCTTCCCCGGGCAGTCGCTCTGCGACGGCGGCCTGGTCGCCGACCTCTCCCGGCTCAAGGGGATCCGGGTCGACCCGGACGCCCGCACCGTCCGCGTCCAGGCCGGCGTGCTCCTCGGCGAACTCGACCACGAGACCCAGCGGTTCGGCCAGGCCGTGCCCTCCGGGATCGTCACCCACACCGGCGTCGCCGGCCTCACCCTCGGCGGCGGCATCGGCTGGCTGATGCGCCGCCACGGCCTGACCGTCGACCAACTGCTCTCGGTCGGCCTGGTCACCGCCGAGGGCGGCCTCGTCCGGGCCGGCGAGACCGAGAACCCCGACCTGTTCTGGGGCGTCCGCGGCGGCGGCGGGAACTTCGGCATCGTCACCGAGTTCGAGTTCCGCCTCAACCCGGTCGGCCCGGCCGTGATCGCCGGCCCGATCATCTGGGACGCCGCCGACTCCGCCCGCCTGCTGCGCTTCTACCGCGAGTGGATCGCCGACGTGCCCGACGGGCTCACCACCGCCGTCGTGCACCGCAGGGCCCTGCCGCTGCCCGAGATCCCCACCGAGTGGCACGGCCGGCCGATCGCCGTCGTCATCTGCTGCTGGACGGGCGACCTCGACGAGGGCGAGCGGGTGCTCCGCCCGCTGCGCCGCTTCGGCCCGCCGGTCGCCGACCTGTGCCGGGCGAAGCCCTTCACCGAGCACCAGGCGATGCTCGACCCGTCCTACCCGCGGCGCCGCTGGTACTACTTCAAGTCCTTCGACACCGCCGAACTCACCGACGAGATCATCGAGATCACCGCCGACCGGGTCCGCGGGATCCGCTCGCCGCTGACCAGCTTCCCGATCTTCCACCTCGGCGGTGCGATCTCCCGCACCGGCGAGGACGACACCGCCTTCAGCGGCCGCTCGGCCGGCCACACCTTCAACATCAACGGCAGCTGCGCCGGCCCCGAGGGCTTCGAGGAGGAGCAGGAGTGGGTCCGCGGCTTCTGGTCGGCACTCACCCGCCACCACAGCGGCGTGTACGTCAACTTCCTGATGGACGAGGGCGACGCACGCATTGAGCAGGCCTACGGCGCGGCCAAGTACCGGCGGCTGCGCGCGCTCAAGCGGCAGTGGGACCCGGGGAACCTGTTCCGCCTGAACCAGAACATCCCGCCTGCGGACCACTGAGGCCCCGCGGCCGGGCGAGCCGCCCCGCCGCGCCGCCGCCGCCATCGGAGGCGGCGGCGCGGCGGGTGGTGGGTTCAGCGCAGTGCCGGTGCGTGCACCGGTTCCACCCCGAACTCGTTGTGCCGGCCCGCCCAGTCCTGCAGCGCCGTGCGGCAGGCGTGGTCGAGGTGGCGCAGCGCGCTCAGGTCGAGCTCGATCGCGCGGTCCCGCGGCAGCGCCTCCAGGGTGTCCAGGATGCGCGGCAGCCGCAGGAAGGTCGCGTTGCCGAGGATCGCGACCCGGATCGGCCCGTCGGCGTCGTCCGACACCTCCAGGTGCACCGAGGAGGTCTCCCACGCCGTCTTCAGCACCGCGAGGACGAGCCCGAGCAGCACCCCCTCGAACATGTTGGTGGCGACGATCGCCACCGCCGTGGCGACCAGCACCACGGCCTCGCCGCGGTGCTGGCGCCACAGCGGCCGGATCGCCGAGACGGGCAGCAGCTTGCACCCGGCGTGCACCAGCACACCGGCCAGGGCCGCGAGCGGGATCACCCCGAGCGCGGCCGGCAGCAGCGCGGCGAACAGCAGCAGCCAGACGCCGTGCATCACCCGGGAGGCCTTCGTCCGGGCGCCGGCCTGGACGTTGGCGGCGCTGCGGACGATGACGGCCGTCATCGGCAGCGCGCCGAGCAGGCCGCACAGGGTGTTGCCGGCGCCCTGGGCGATCAGCTCCTTGTCGTAGTCGGTGCGCGGGCCGTCGTGCAGCCGGTCGACCGCGGCGGCGCTGAACAGGCTCTCCGCCGAGGCGATCAGGGTGAACGCCAGGACGGTGGCGATCGCCCCGACGTCGGCGAGCACCGCGAGGCCGGAGGCGGACGGCGCCTCGATCACCCCGAGCAGGCCCTTCACCTCCACCTTGGCCACCGGCAGGCCGAGCACCGCGACGACCGCGGTGGCCAGGCCGACCGCGGCGAGCTGCGCCGGCAGCGCCTGTGCCCGGGCGGGCAGCTTCTTCCACAGCACCAGCACCGCCACGGTGCCGGCGCCGACGGCGAGCGAGGCGAGGCCGGTGGAGGAGCGGGCGGTGTCGGCGACCAGGCCGGGCAGCCCGGCGATGTTCGCCGGGCCGCTGCCGCGGGCCTTGGCGCCGGCCAGCGCGTAGAGCTGTCCGGCGATCAGCACCAGGCCGATGCCGGCCAGCATGCCGTGCACCACGGACACCGAGATGGCCCGGAACAGCCGGCCCAGTCTCAGCACGCCCATGAGCAGCTGCAGCAGGCCGGCGGCGAGCACGATGACGCCGAGGGCGGTCAGGCCGAACTCGGCGACGGCCTCGTAGACCAGCACGGTCAGGCCGGCGGCCGGCCCGGACACCTGGAGGCTGCTGCCCGGCAGCAGACCGGTCAGCAGGCCGCCGACGATGCCGGTGACCAGGCCGAGTTCGGCGGGCACGCCGGAGGCGACGGCGACGCCGACGCAGAGCGGCAGGGCGACGAGGAAGACGACGAGGGAGGCGGCGAAGTCCGCCCGGAGGGCGGGCGGGTCGAATGCGGTTGTACGCAACATGAGGTCCTCTGTGGGTCGGTCGTGGAACGGCCGGCTCAAGGGCCGCTCAGAGCGGGAGGAAGGCGTCGGCGTCCGGCCGGTGGGCCAGGACGAGGCCGGTGTGCACCTCGTAGAACCAGGCGTGCAGCCGCAGTTCACGGGCGGCCGTGCGCCGGGCGACGCCCGGGTAGGCGCGCAGCCGGTCGAGCTGCGCGAGGACGTGCCGCTGCACCGGGCCGGCCACCGTGGGGTCGAAGACCTCGGTGGGCCCGGCGAGGGCGGTGCGGTCGGTCGTCGCCAGCCAGCCGCGGACGGCCGGCACGGCGCTGAGGTCGTCGCCGCGGACGACCGCGCCGACCGCGCCGCAGTGCGAGTGGCCGCAGACCACGACGTCGCGGACGGCCAGCACCTCCACGGCGTACTCGACGGTCGCGGCCTCCCCGGACGGGTGGTCGGTGCGGTACGGCGGGACGATGTTGCCCGCCGTGCGGAGCTCGAACAGGTCGCCGGGGTCCGCGCCGGTGATCAGCGAGGGGACGACCCGTGAGTCGGAGCAGGTGATGAACAGGGCCTGCGGGGACTGGCCGGCCGCCAGGCCGAGGAACTGTCGGCCGTCCTGGGCGGCACGGTCGCGGAACGAACGGGCACGGTCGATCAAGGGGTCCATCGGGGCACACCTCCATGGCCCCGGCGCGCGGTCGCGCGGGGCTGCTGTGCGGACGAGGTCTCCACGCCGCGACGGCGACGGTCGCCGTGGGCGTGCTGCGGCCCGGCCGGACGCGGATCGGCGAGGATCAGCGCGGTACGGCCGCGGGCCGGGCGGCGGGACCCGAAGGACGGGCCCCGGGCCCGCTCAGCAGCGGAAGACCTGGTACACGGAGGCGGTGGCTCCACCGGTGGGTCTGGAGGGGTAGGGGAGGGGAGCGCCGGGCGCCCTCGGGCGGGCGTCGTGGGCGGCAGCCGCGGTGGCCGCCGCCGTCTGGCCGACCGGCCGAAGGGCGGCGCCGCCGCCCGGGGCGGGCCGTCCGACGGCGTGCGGGCCGTGCCGCAGCGGCACGCCCGCGGGCAGCTCCTTCTCCGTCTCCTTGTGCTCGGCGACGTTGGCGGAGGCGGCGACGGGGACGGTCTGGCGGGGCTTGAGCGTGCCGGCGGCACCCCCGCCCAGCAGCAGGGCGAGGCCGAGCAGGGCCGCCAGCAGGCCCGTGATCGTGCTGCGCGTGCGCACCTCTGCTCCCCCTCCCGTCGCCGTTCACCTGGACATGTTCACGGTGATAAACGCATCTGATGACGGATCAGTTTCCTGGAGATGTGGAGATCGTGACAGGAAGGCGGCCGGTATCGGTACGTGCCCGAGCGGTCCGCCCGTGAGCCACGGTGACGGAGAGTGAGGGGGAGCAGGAAGGGCGCACGGGGGTGACGTCACTCGTGCGTGTGATCGTCCGGCGAATCCCCGTCCGCCGGGGCAGAGCCGTCCCGCCCCCCGGCCACCCCGTCCCCAAGCCCTAGTCGTTTGCCCGGGTCCAGAACTGGCGGGGCGCGAATCCCTCGCGCCGCAGCCAGTGCTCGGTGTAGACGATCCGGTCGGCCTCGATCACCACGATCGGCCCGGTCGGCGGCTCGTCGAGGGAGCGGGAGCGCTCGACGTGGTCGGACTGCCAGCGGAAGGCCGGCCAGTAGCGGTCGAAGCCGGGATCGCCCTCGGACAGCACCCGGGCCCGGCCGAAGAGCTGTGCGCCCCGGCTGCTGGCCTGGCCGACCAGCGGGGCGAAGACCCCCACCGACACCCGGGGGTCCGCGGCCAGGTTCCTCATCTTCGGCGAACCGGCGGCCGTGGAGAACATCACCGCGAAGTCGAGGTGGAAGTACCGCACCGGCGTCGCGAGCGGCCCGTCCGGCCCCGCCGTCGCGAGCACGCACATGTTCTGCGAGGACAGCAGGTTGAGTATGCGTTCCTCCAGCCGCTCGCGATCGAGCCGCTGCTTCGGTGCCGGGCCGGCCAGCCAGGGATTGGTCACAGTCATGATCAAGTCTCGCACGGCCCGGCTCCCCGTCCTACCGGGCCCGGACGGCGACGGCCACCGGAAGCGTCGTCAGGACGGCTGCCGCGCAGGCCCGGTGCTCAGCTCCAAGGCGGCCGGCCGGTGCCCTCGGCCCACAGGGCGAGTGCGCGCCGGTCGACCATGCGGATGCCGACCTGGGCGCAGAACGCCGCCGCGGGCTTGGTGAAGGTGCTGGTCGTCACCACGGCGGCCACGTCGCAGCGGTGGACGTCGCGGTAGGTGCCGTTGACCTTCTGCACGTCCTGGGAGCCCACGAACGTCCGGGGCCCGTACCGCTTGGCCTGGATCAGGATCCGCTGCCCGCCCGGTGTGGTCGCCAGGACGTCCGCGGCCAGGTCGCCGGCCCCGCCGACCACCGTCACCCCGGTGCAGCCGTCCCGCCGGCACAGGTCCGCGAGCGCCTGCTCGAACCCCTTCGGACTCATCCCGAGGAACGCGCCGATGTGCCGCAACTGCGCCGTGCGGGCCTCGAACGCGCGGCGGTCGGCGGCGGCCCGGCGGCGCAGGACGACCACGGCCGTGGCCAGGCCGACGGCCAGCAGGCCGAGCACCAGGAACAGGTGGTGGGCCAGCCAGGTCACGAAGGCGGCCACCAGTGCGAGTGCGGCCAGCGCGCTGCCGAAGAGCACCACGGCGTTGTCGCGGGCCTGCCGGACCCGGCGCGCGGCGCTCCGGCGTCGTCGTACCGGTCTGCGGGCCACGGCGTCCTCCCCCTCGGGCAATCTCGGACAACCTCGGGCAACGGCGTGCCCGTGATCGTAGGAGCGGCCGCCGGCGGGGCGCCGGGGAACGGGCGAACCCCGGCGCCGGGCGGCGCGAGTTGACCGGATCACGTTGGTCGGTGGCCGAACCACCTGCCCCGACCGGCCGGGTTTCCGGGTCTCCGCCCCCGCCGGCACGGGCTCTGGCATGCTCACCCGGAGTTGTCGGTGCACGACCAGGGGTGGGGCATGCAGTACAGCGTCAGCGCGAGCGTCTTCCTCGCGATCGTCATCCTCGTCCGGCTCCGCCGGCAGACGCAGGCCCGCTCGCGCGTCGACGAGACGGTCACCGTGCTCAGCGCGGCCACCCTGGGCATCCTGATCGCCGCCACCCCGCTCGGCCAGGCCGTCCTCCACCTCGTCGGCGCGGCCGCCGCCGCCGCCCACTGACGCCGCCCGCGCACCGCCGGCCGAGGCCGACGCGTCCGACCGGGTCGGTTGTCGAATGCGGGCCGGTGGCCGGGGTAGGTCTGAAGGCGTACGCGCAGCAGCCGGCGACGGAGGCGGCGCTCTCGCCCCGCCCCGCCGGTCCGGACGGCGGGCGGTGACCAGGAGGTGGAGACGATGGTGCACGCTCGTGCCGGTCAGCCCGCAGGTCCCGAGGACCTGGTGGACGTGGCCCGGCTGGTGACCGCGTACTGGACGCTGCACCCCGACCCGGCGCAGCCCGGCCAGCGGGTGGCGTTCGGCACCTCGGGGCACCGCGGCTCCTCGCTGGACACCGCGTTCAACGAGGACCACATCGCCGCGACCACCCAGGCGATCTGCGAGTACCGGGCGGCGCAGGGCACCACCGGCCCGCTGTTCCTCGGCATCGACACCCATGCGCTCTCCGAGCCGGCCCGGGCCACCGCCCTGGAGGTGCTCGCCGCGAACGGCGTCACCGTGCTGCTCGACAGCGAGGACGGCTACACCCCGACCCCGGCGGTCTCGCACGCGATCCTCGCCCACAACCGCAGCCGTCCGCAGCAGCTCGCCGACGGCATCGTGGTCACCCCGTCGCACAACCCGCCGCGCGACGGCGGCTTCAAGTACAACCCGCCGAACGGCGGCCCGGCCGGGTCCGCCGCCACCGGCTGGATCCAGGACCGGGCGAACGCCCTGATCGAGGCCGGCCTCGCGGGCGTGCACCGCATCCCGTACGCGCGGGCGCTGGCCGCCGACACCACCGGCCGCCACGACTACGTCGGCGCCTACACCGAGGACCTCCCGCAGGTGCTGGACCTGGACGCGGTGCGGGCCGCGGGCGTGCGGATCGGCGCCGACCCGCTCGGCGGCGCCTCGGTCGCCTACTGGGCCCGGATCGCCGAGACCCACCGCCTCGACCTCACCGTGGTCAACCCGCTCACCGACCCGACCTGGCGGTTCATGACCCTGGACTGGGACGGCAGGATCCGGATGGACTGCTCCTCGCCGTCCGCGATGGCCTCGCTGATCGGCCGCAAGGACGAGTACACCGTCGCCACCGGCAACGACGCGGACGCCGACCGGCACGGCATCGTCACCCCCGACGGCGGCCTGATGAACCCCAACCACTACCTCGCCGTCGCGATCGACTACCTCTACCGGCACCGCGGCGGCTGGGCGGAGACCGCGGCCGTCGGCAAGACCCTGGTGTCCTCCTCGATGATCGACCGGGTGGCCGCCGAGCTGAAGCGCGAGCTGGTCGAGGTGCCGGTCGGCTTCAAGTGGTTCGTCGACGGTCTGCTCGACGGCAGCGTCGCCTTCGGCGGCGAGGAGTCCGCCGGCGCGTCCTTCCTGCGCCGGGACGGCTCGGTCTGGACGACCGACAAGGACGGCATCCTGCTCGCCCTGCTCGCCTCCGAGATCACCGCCGTCACCGGCCGCAGCCCCTCCGAGCTGTACGGCGAGCTCACCGCCCGGTTCGGCGACCCCGCCTACGCCCGGGTCGACGCCCCCGCGACCCGCGAGCAGAAGGCCGTCCTGGCGAAGCTCTCACCCGCCCAGGTGCGCGCCGACCGGCTGGCCGGCGAACCGGTGACCGCGGTGCTGACCGAGGCGCCCGGCAACGGCGCGGCCATCGGCGGCCTCAAGGTCTGCACCGAGAACGCCTGGTTCGCGGCCCGCCCCTCCGGCACCGAGGACGTCTACAAGATCTACGCCGAGAGCTTCCACGGCCCCGAGCACCTCGCCCGGGTCCAGGACGAGGCCCGCGCCGTCGTCGCCGAGGCCCTCGGCGGAACCGACTGACGGGACGGACCGATCCCCGCACCGACGATCTAGGATCGGTCCATGTCGCTGCCGCACGCCATCCTCACCGCCCTGCTGGAGAAGCCGTCCTCGGGGCTGGAGTTGACGCGCCGCTTCGACAAGTCGATCCGCTACTTCTGGTCCGCCACGCACCAGCAGATCTACCGCGAGCTCGGGCGGCTGGAGAAGGACGGCCTGATCCGCGCCGTCCCCCAGCCGCCCAGCCGCGGCCAGCGCAAGGAGTACGAGGTGCTCCCCGAGGGCCGGGCCGCCCTCGCCGACTGGATCGGGCAGCCCCAGGACCCGCGGCCCAACCGCGACCCGCTGCTGCTGCGGCTGCGCGCCGCTGCCGCGGTCGGCACCGGCGCCTCCCTCAAGGACGAGCTGCGCCGCCACCTCGACCTGCACCACCAGCAGTTGGCCGAGTACCGGGAGATCGAGCAGCGGGACTTCCCGGCCGACCGCGCGGACGCCGAGAACCGCCTGCAGCACCTGGTGCTGCAGGCCGGGATCGGCCTGGAGACCCACTGGGTGGAGTGGCTGGAGGCCGCGCTCGCCGAGTTCGGGTGATCCGGCCGTCAGTGCCCGTGCTGCCGCCACTGGCGGAACCGCCACACCAGGCAGGACCCGATCGACACCCCGACCACCCCGGCGGCGACCGCCAGCCAGCGCTGGTTCGCGATGTGGGCACCGGTGAAGACCATGAGCACCGAGACGGCGAACGGCACCACCAGCACCGCGATCGTCCGCAGGGCGACCAGCATCGCGAGCGGCCGCACCCGCCCCCGGCCGCGGGTCTTGGTGGCCTCGTCCCGCTCGTCCTCGACCAGGCCGAACAGGATCGAGGCCCGGGTCGCCAGCCGCAGCGTCGCCGAGCGGTACGCCACGCCCAGCACCGGCACCCAGACGAACGGCAGCATCAGGCCGACGGCGACCAGCAGCGCCACCCCGGCCCAGCGCAGGTACCGCAGCCGCCCGGCCGCCGCGCTGCTGCCGCCCGGCGAGATCACCCCGAGCACGTACGCCATCCGTTCGACCACGCGCAGCCACTCGCGCAGCGACAGCTTCGGTGGGGGCTCGCCGTCCGCCGCGCCGTCGTCCGCCGCGCCGTCGTCCGCCGCGGCAGGGGCGGTCGTGGGCCCGGGCCGGTCCGCCGCTTCCGGCAGTGCGGCGATCGCCCGCCGGGCCTCCTCACGGGTGGGGTGGGCCCCCTGCAGCACCAGCATGTCGACGGCCCGCTCGGGATCGGTGGCCGACCGCCCGGACAGCTCGGCGAGCTCCAGCACCATCCGCCCCTGGGCGAGCAGCGCGGCGCAGAACATCACCGGGATCAGACCCATGAAGGGCCCGCCGACGAACGCGCCCTCGGCGATCGCGGTGTGCACGCCCCGCTCGACCACGGTGTCCTTGAGCCGCTCCGGCGGCACCTTCGCGCGCATCTTCGCCAGCCGCTCGACGGACTCCCGGCCGAGCCGCTCGACGCCGAACAGGGCGGCCCGCTCGGCCATGTGCGCGGGGTCGTGCCGGATCCGTCCGAGCAGGTCGATCGGCGGCCACGGGGCGTGGCCGCGCTCGGGCGCACGGGGCTCGGCACCACCCATCCGAGCTGCCTCCGTCCCGTGCCGCGGCGGGCCTGCCGATGCTCGTCCGACCGTTCCCGCCGCGCGCGACGCGAATCGTCCGACGAGCCCGGGGCCCTCGCCCCCAGTGTCGCCCGCCGCGGCCACGGAGGCTCGCCGTGCCCCGGAGCCGGGGCGAGCGGGACGGTGCGAGGGCTCAGAGGTGCTGCTCGATGTCCGGGATCACGTCCTGGAAGGTCCGGCCCTGGGTGGGCGCGCCGATCGCGGTCATCTGCCAGCCGCCGTTCGAGCGGTGCACCTTCGCCATGATCTGCGCGGTGTGGCTGCCGCCGCCGGTCAGCGTGTAGCGGGCCAGTTCGCGTCCGGTGGCGTCGTCCACCAGCCGGCAGAAGGCGTTCTGCACGTCCTGGAAGGTCTGGCCGGTGAACGAGTTGACCGTGAAGACGATCTGGTCGACCTTCTTCGGCACCCGGG
This sequence comes from Streptomyces sp. NRRL B-24484, assembly GCF_000717715.1. GTDB lineage: Bacteria > Actinomycetota > Actinomycetes > Streptomycetales > Streptomycetaceae > Kitasatospora. The sequence goes on from NZ_JOAI01000057.1 coordinate 19,289, forward strand.
TCAGGTCCACCGTGATGACCTCGTCGTCCGCGCCCTGCCCCGCACCGCCGGTCAGGTTGTCGCCGCTGTGCCGCACCGAGCCGTCGGAGCTGATCAGGTGCTGGAAGTAGACGACGTCCACCGGCGTGCGGCCCGCGAAGAGCACCGCCGAGGCGTCCAGGTCGATGTCACGGGCCATCAGCTTGGCGAAGAACCCCTTGCGGGGAGCGGCCTGCCAGCCGAGGCCCATCCGTACGACCGCCAGCGCACCGCCGTCCGGCTTGCCGAGGTCGACCTTCTGGCCCTTGCCCAGGTTCACGCTCATCCGGTCCGCCACCCTTTCGCAGCATCGACGCCGTGCCGCCGCCGGGCCCGTGCGGTGCCCGCCGACGGGGAGGATCTTCCCGCCGGACGGCCGGTCGACTCCCGCCCGGGCCGGTCAGATGCCGCCGGCCGGCAGGAGCAGCACCTGCTCCGGGTCGAAGGGCATCCAGCGCTCCGCGCCGCCGCGGCGCAGCACCCGCACCCGGCACCACGGGCCGCCGTCCGCCGGCCGCCACCAGGCGTTGATCCGGCCGACCGCCCAACTGCCGTCCTCGAACCGGACCTCGACCGGCTGGTACGTCTGCTCGACCTGCGCCGGCGGTGGCTCCCACACCCGCGTCCGCCCGTCGTCCACCGTCGACCGCCTCCCGTGTCGTTCGCACCCGGCCGTTGGACTCTACAGGCCTGTAGAGCCGGGCGGGGGCGAACGCGCCGGGTGCACGGTCGGAAACCGGCCGTCATCACGGCTGCCGATCGACGGTCGCGGCGGGCCCGCCGGGCCCGACGGCGCCCTCAGAGCTCGACCACCGTCACGGTTCCGGCGAAGCCGTTCGCCACGTAGAGCTTGGCGTTGTCCGGGCTGACCGCGACCCCGCGCGGGCCGTCCGGCACGACGAACGTGCCCGCCACCGTGCGCTCGTCGGTGTCCACCACCGACACCAGGTCGAACGGGTAGTGCGCCACGTACAGCCGCCCGCCGTCCGGTCCCACCGCCAGGTCGTACGGGCCGCGCGCCACCGGGATCCGGGCCAGCACGACGGCCGGCGCACCGCCCGCCAGCGACCCGAGGCCCGAGACGTCCAGCACGCTCACCGTGCCCGCGAACCGGTTCGCCGCGTACAGCAGCCCGCCGTCCGGGCTCAGCGCCAGCCCCACCGCGGAGTCCACCCCCGTCAGCCGGCCGCGCGGCACGCCCAGGCCGTCCGTCACCAGCACCGCGTTCTCCCGCGGCGCCGACACCAGCAGCCGAGCCCCGTTCGGCGCCACCACCAGTCCGAACGGACGCTCCTCGAACACCGTCTCCGCCGTCACCGCGCCGCTCGCGGCCGCCACCACGGACACCGAGGAGCGGACCGGATCGGCGGTGTACAGCCGCTCCCCGTCCGGGCTCACCGCCACGCCGAACACCGACGTCCCCACCCGGTGCACCGCTGTGACCTGCCGCCGGGTCGGCTCCAGGGCCGTCACCGAACCCGTCCGCGCACAGGTGACGTACACCCGGCTGCCGTCCCGGCTCACCGTCACACCGTGCGGGCCCTCACCGACCGGGATCGTCTCGAACCCCCGGCCGTCGGCCGGCCCGGCCGGGACCGGGCGGGGAAGTGCCATGATCTGCTCCGTTGACGAGCCGTGACGCCGGCACCTCCACTGTCGCCCGCCCCGGCGGCCCGGGCAAACCCGCCCCGACGGCCGGCCCGCGGGTGCGGCTACGGGCCGCGCTGCGCGTCGTGCGCCAGCAGCGCCACGTACAGCGAGGTCAGCTGTTCCAGGTCGTCCAGGTCGATCCCCAGCAGCGACTCGATGCTCTGCAGCCGCCGGTACATCGCCGGCCGGCTCACGTGCTGCTCCTGCGCCGCCAGCGACTTGTTCCGGCCCGTCCGCAGGTAGGTGCGCAGCACGTCCAGCAACTCCCGGTGCCCCAGCAGCGGGCCCAGCTCGCGCCCGATGAACGCCTGCAGCTCCGGCTCGTCCCGCAGCAGCCGGACCAGCCCGCGCAGCCGCACGTCCCGCAACCGCGCCACCGTGCCGGACGGCGGACCGGCCAGCGCCGCGTCCGCCACGTGCACCGCCTCCAGGAAGGACCGCCGCACCTCGTCCAGCACCCGGCAGCCGAAACCGGCCCCCAGCACCGACCCCGCGGCGCCCTCCTGCAGCCGCACCGCCAGCCGGTCCACCTCCGCGTCCGCGTCGCGCTCCGGCGGCACGCTCAGCAGCACCGCGATCGCCCCGTCCGGCCCGATCCGCGCCACCAGCCCGGCCATCGCCTCGTCGGCCAGCGTCCGGCGCACTGCCTCGCAGACCACCCGCGACCCGGACGGCGGCCGCAGCACCACCGGCACGAAGGTCCGCCGCTCGGTCGGCAGCCCCGCCGCCCGGAACCGCGGCAGCAACTGCTCCGGCCGGGCCGTCCCCGAGGCCAGGTCCGCGAGCAGCGCCTCCGCCGCCTGGTCCTCCCAGCCGCGCTGCCGGCCGCTCACCGGGTCCGCCAGCAGCCGGTGCACCGCCAGCGCCTCCGCCGCCAGCCGGCCCAGCACCCGACCGGTCTCCTCGCCGCCCTGGTGCCCGAAGAGCACCAGGTGCCCCCACTGCCGGCCGCGCGCCTCCAGCCGGGCCACGATCCAGCCGTCCGGGCCGGGCGTCACCGGGCCGTTCCCCAGCAGGTCCGCGACCTGCCGCGACACCCGGTCCCAGTCCCGCAGCAGATCGCCCAGCGCCCCCGGCTCCCCGGCCGAGGCGAGCACCCGGTGCGCCAGGTTCACCACCACCGCCGGACAGCCGGCGAACCCCGCGATCTCGTCCAGCAGCCGCTGCAGCGGCACCCCCGACAGGTTCAGCGCCGCCAGCGCACCGCCCATCCGGTCCGACAGGTCCAGCGCCGCGTACCGGCCGTGCAGCAGCCGCGCGTGCACCTCCTCCGTCAGCCGCGCGAACGGCGCCGGCCGGTGCAGCACCACCAGCGGCACCCCGCACCGCTGCGCCGCCCGCCGCATCGCCTCCGGCGTCGTCGAGAACGCCCGCCCCAGCCCCAGCACCACCGCGGCGGCCCCGGCCCGCCGCATCGACTCCATGTACGCGGCCTGTTCCCGCTCGTCACCGGCCAGCAGCAGACCCGTGGTCAGGACCATCTCACCGCCGGTCAGCATCACGCCGACGTCCGCCGCCTCCGCGACGTGCAGCCAGCGGACCGCCCGGTCCAGCCGGTCCGGGCAGGCGACCACCTCCGCGTCCCACGGCGCGACCAGCTCCAGCGCCAGTACGTCCCGCACGGTCAGACGGAGGTTCTCCACCAGCTCTCCCCACTGCCAGGACTCCGGCCGGTCGGGGGAGTCTACGCGCAGCACCCCCCGCCCGGGGCAGGCCCGACACACCCGCCACTGTGGGCCGGCGCACGTTGCCGCCCGTAGCGCCGCCGTGCCAGAGTGCGGCCATGGTCCACCCCACCGTGCCGCAGCCGACCCTCGCGCCCGCCGCCGTCTTCGACTGGCTGGACGAGGCCGCCGACCTCCGTGCCCGCGCCGGCCTCACCCGCACCCTGCGCAGCCGCCCCGCCGACGACCCGGTGCTGGACCTCGCGAGCAACGACTACCTGGGCCTCGTCCACCACCCCGCCGTCACGGAGGCCGCCGCCGAGGCCGCCCGCCGCTGGGGCGGCGGCGCGACCGGCTCCCGCCTGGTCACCGGCACCACCGCGCTGCACACCGAACTCGAGGACGAACTCGCCGAGTTCTGCGGCTTCGAGGCCGCCCTGGTGTTCTCCAGCGGGTACGCCGCCAACCTCGCCGCGCTCACCGCGCTCACCGACCCGGACACCCTGATCGTCTCCGACGCGTACAACCACGCCTCGCTGATCGACGGCTGCCGGCTCGCCCGCAGCGACGTCCACCGCGCCCCGCACGCCGACCCGGACGCCGTCCGCGAGGTGCTCGCCACCCGCAGCCACCGCCGGGCCCTCGTCGTCACCGACTCCGTCTTCTCCGTCGACGGCAACGCCGCCCCGCTCGCCGGCCACTCCGCCGCCGCCCGCGCCCACGGCGCCGCCCTGCTCGTCGACGACGCCCACGGCCTCGGCGTCCTCGGCGAGGGCGGCCGCGGCGCCCTCGCCGCCGTCGGACTCGCCGGCGCACCCGACACCGTCGCGACCGTCACCCTCTCCAAGTCGCTCGGCTCCCAGGGCGGCGCCGTCCTCGGTCCCCGCCGCGTCATCCGGCACCTCACCGAGACCGCCCGCACCTTCATCTTCGACACCGGCCTCGCGCCCGCCGCCGTCGGCGCCGCGCTCGGCGCGCTGCGCCTGCTGCGGGCCGAACCCCACCGCGCCGACCGCGCCCGCGAGGTCGCCCACACGCTCGCCGCCCACCTCACCGCCGCCGGCCTGCACGCCTCCGCGCCGGACGCCGCCGTGGTCTCCGTCCGCGCCCCCGGCCCTGAGGCCGCCGTCCAGTGGGCCGCCGACTGCCGCACCGCCGGACTCGCCGTCGGCTGCTTCCGCCCGCCGTCCGTGCCCGACGGCATCTCCCGCCTCCGTCTCACCGCCCGCGGCGACCTGACGGACGCCCAGATCACCGAGGCCGTCCGGATCATCGCGGCCACCAGCCCCGCCTGACGACGGCTCCGGAGGTGCCCGCCTGCGGCACCCCCGGACCGGACGCACCGACACGCACCGTCACAGCCCGGCTGCGGCGCCCGCGTTCGCCATGATGGTGCCTCGCGTCCGTCCGCAGCGAGGAGACCGCCGTGACCGCACCCCGCGTCCTCCTGGACGGCCTCGTCCTCGGCGAGTCGCCCCGCTGGCACGACGACCGGCTCTGGTTCTGCGACTGGGGTGCCCACGAGCTGATCACCGTCGACGCCAAGGGCACCCGCGAGAGCATCGGCCGGGTCGAGGCCTTCCCGTTCTGCATCGACCCGCTGCCCGACGGCCGTCTGCTCGTCCTCGCCGGCAGCGACCGCCGCCTGCTGCGCCGCGAGCCGGACGGCACCCTCACCCCGTACGCCGACCTGCGCCCGCTCTGCGACCGCCCCTGGAACGAGGTCGCCGCCGACGGCCGCGGCAACGCCTACGCCAACTGCATCGGCTTCGACCTGATGTCCGGCGAACCGCCCGCCCCCGGTCTGATCGCCCTCGTCACCCCCGACGGCACCGCCCGCACCGTCGCCGGCGACCTGGGCTTCCCGAACGGCATGGCCCTCACCCCCGACGGCGCCACCCTGCTCGTCGCCGAGTCGTACGCCTCGCGGATCACCGCCTTCGACATCGCCCCCGACGGCGGCCTGACCGGCCGCCGCACCTGGGCCGAGGTCGACGGCTCCGCCCCCGACGGCATCAGCCTCGACGCCGAGGGCGCCCTCTGGTACGCGGACGTGCCCGACCGCCGTTGCGTCAGGGTCCGCGAGGGCGGGGAGGTCCTGCAGACCGTCGAGACCGACCGCGGCTGCTTCTCCTGTGCCCTCGGCACCCCCGACGGCACCCCGACCCTCTACATCACCGCCGCCGAATGGACCGGCACCGCCGGCGCCACCGCCGCCCGCACCGGCCTCCTGCTCACCACCCCGGCCCCCGCCCCACCGGCGCCGCGGCCCTGACCGAGTGCCCCGACACCGGAGACCCGGCGCGGCCGGGCCGTCACCTCACAGGCCCCTGACGGCTTCGCCCGGATCGGGTCCGCAGGACGACCACCAGACGATCGAGCCGTCGGAGTCCGGCTGTCCCGGCCGTGCGAGCGTCCCGGCGGGGTTCAGGACCGCGGCGACGCGGTGCGGACGGCGTCGGCGAGCCAGTCGGCGGTGGCGGGCAGCCAGTCGGGGAGGGCGGTGCCGAGCAGGTGGTTGCCGTGCGGGACGAGCAGGAGTTCGGCGTTCGGGAGCTGACGGGCCAGCAGGTCGGCGTTGGTGACGCCCGGGATCCGGTCGTTGCCGCCCTCGACGACCAGCAGCGGGAGGTCGAGCTTCCCGGTGATCTCGCCCATGTCGACCCGGTCGGCGAAGGACCTCGCCGCCGCGAGGCCGCCGCAGCGCTGGGCCAGGGTGGCGACGACGAAGGGGACGAGTCCGTCCCAGTCCAGCCGGTACGGGCCGCTGACCAGGGCGGCCGCCCGGACCCGGCGTTCCTGGGCGGCCGCGGCCGCGGCGAACCAGCCGCCCAGGCTCAGCCCGATCACCGCGACGCCGTCCTCGGTGTCGAGGCCCTCCCGGCCGGCCAGGTGGTCGACGGCGCGGCCGATCACCTTCCCGTAGTCCGGTTCGAAGGTGCTGGTCGTCGCCAGGACGCCCTGGCCCGGTCCGTCGATCGCGAGGACGGCCGTGCCGCGGGCGAGCAGCGCCTCCGCCACGGCGTGGAACTCCTCCTTGCCGGAGTCCAGTCCGGGCACGACCACCACCACCGGCGCGCGCCGCACACCCGCCGGGCGCCGCAGCCACCCGGCGAGGCCCTCGCCCTCGACCCGCTCGGCGTCCGGTTCGAGGAGGGCGAGGGCCGAGCGCATCGCCCCGTCCGCCGCACCGGCCGTCCGGGCGGCCGCCGCCCGGTCCGGGTCGGGGACGAGCCCGCCGACGTGGAACCAGCGGGCCGCCGTCCGGTAGGCCTCGCCGGCCGTCCGGGTCCGGCCCGCCGCCGCGGCGGCCTCCGCGACCGCCAGGTGCCGCCGCGCGGCCGCCCGGCAGGCGGCGGGCCACTCGCGCAGCGAGGCCGCACCGGCCGCGACCCGCCCGTACTCCCACACGTCGAGGCCGGCACCGTGCGCCCGCGGTCGGGTCTCCTCGGCGTAGCCGGCCATCACGTCGGGAGCGTCGAGGAAGGAGAGGTCGGGGCTGTCGGTCATCGGGATCCTCGCTTGCCGGGTGCACGGGCGGCGGGAACCGTCCCGCCGGAAGAACCAGCAGACCAAGCCCCGCCCGCCCGCGTCCAACAACCGTCCGTTCCCGCCGACAACCGCCCGCCCCCCGCAGACCGCTGAGGGTCGCTCAGGCGCGCAGGTGGGCGAGGACGGACCGCATCGCCCGCTCCACCGCCCGCCGCGACGGCTCGCCGGGCTCGGCGGTGTCGAAGCCGTGCGGCCCGTCGGGCAGGTCGACGACCTCGACGGCGGCCCCGCACACCCCGGCCGCGTCCAGGAACTCCGCGACACCGGCGGCGATCGCGGGGTTCTCCCGGCCGACCCGGGTCAGCACGACGGGCAGCCGGCCGGCCGCGCGGACCGCCTCCACGGGACGGAAGCGGGGGTTGACCGGGCCCCAGGCCGGCAGCGGCGCGAGGACGGGGTAGCTCGCCGCCACGCACCGCAGCCACGGCCCCGGTGCGGCGAGTGCGTCCGCGAGCAGCAGTCCGCCGCCGGAGAAGCACCACAGGGCGATGCGGTCCGGGTCGACCCGCGGATCGGCGCGCAGCAGGTCGACGGCGGCCGCGAGGTCCCCGGCCGCCCGCGGGTAGTCCGCGAAGTCGTGCAGCCGGTGGTCGACCACCGCGCCGACCGCGCCCAGCTCGGCGGCGTACCGGGCGTGGCCGACCAGCCCTGGCCAGTCCCGCGGTGTCGGCTGGGCCCCCGCCGGAACCGGGCCGCCGTGGACGAACAGCACCGCGGGCCGCGGATCCCGGCGGTCGGCGCCGTCGGGGAGGTACAGGTCGACCCGGCCGACGCGCTCGCGGACCCGCTCCGGCACCTCCAGCACGAAGGGCCGCAGATGCGGCGGCACGCCGGAGCCCGGAGCGATCCGGCGGCCCTCCCCGGCGGCGGCCTGCCGCAGCACCTCGGCCAGTTCGCCGGGGCAGGAGAGCATCGGCCAGTGCCCGGTGGCGAGTTCGAAGAAGCGCACCGCCGGGTCGGTGAGCTTCCGGGAGACCGGGTCGTCGCCGGAGGCCACCACCCGGAGCATGGCGATCGTCATGCCGCTGCCGGTGCACAGGATCCCGGTGGAGGGCAGCGCGGCCGCGGCACCCGAGAGCTTCAGCGGACGGGTGAGCGTCCCGACCGGCTGCGGGACGGCGCGGTCGGTGAGCCGGGTCAGCGCCTCGTCCGTCAGACCCGCGGTGCTGCCCCAGCGCCGCCACCCGTCCGCCGTCGGCGGGGGCACCGGGCCGGTGCCCGGGTCCACGGCGAGCAGCCGCGCCCGGACGTCCGGGTCCGGTACCGACTGCGCCGCCGTGTCGCCGTCCCCGGGCATGCCCGCGTCCAGGTGCACGATCCGGGCGACCCGCTCCGGACGCCGGTCGGCGGCGCCCAGCACCGGATGGATGCCGTAGCCGTGGCCGACCAGCACCACCTCCGGTGCGGCCAGGCCGTCGACCACCCGCAGGACGTCCCCGACGTGCGTCTCCAGGTCCGTGCCGGGCGGCGCCGGCTCGGCCGACCCGGCCGTGCCCGTCAGCGTCACCGGATGCACCTCCGCCCCGGAGGCACGCAGCCGCTCCGCCGCCTCCGCCCAGATCCAGCCGCCCGTGAACCAGTCCGACACCAGGACGAACACCGCCATCGTCGCCTCCACGCCCGTGCCGGCGGCCCGGTCGGCCGCCGACGTGTGCCGGTACGGTAGGAACTCCCCCTGAGGGAGGTTCAAGTCGTGGCCCTGGACGACCTGTGGAGCATCGGGGAACTCGCCGGGCGGGCCCGCGTGACGGTGAAGACCGTCCGCTTCTACTCCGACCGCGGCCTGCTGCCCGAAGCCGCCCGCAGCACCGGCGGCCACCGCAGGTACGGGCCTGAGGCGCTCGACCGGTTGCGGCTGATCCGCTCGCTGCGCGCCCTCGACCTGCCCGTCCCCGAGATCGACCGCGTCCTGCGCCGGCAGGACGACGGGGCCGACGGGGACGACGGGGCCGACGCGCTGGAGGACGCCGTCGCCCGGCAGTTGGCGGAGCTCGGCACCCGCCTCGCCGCGCTGCGCTGGCGGGAGGCCGCCCTGCACCTGCTGCGCGACTGCACCGCCGAGGAGCGCACCGAACGGCTGCGGCTGATCGGGGCGGTCGCCACCCCGCCCGACACCACCGCCCTGGCCCGGTACTGGCGGCGGGTGCTGCCCGTCGGGCTGTCCCCCCGGCAGACCCGGTGGATCGTCGACGCGGCGGTGCCGCAGCCGCCCGCCGAGCCGCGGCCGGCCCAGGTGCTGGCCTTCGCCCGGCTGCACGCCCTCGCCACCATGCCCTGCCCCGCCGGCGGCAGCGACGCGCCGCCCCCACCGGCCGACGCCCGCAGCTACCGCCCGACGGTGCTCTACGACGGCCTCGGCGAGGCGTACGAGCTGGCCGCCCCCGCGCTCCTCGCCGGGGGTGCACCGCAGCCGGGCGAGGCGCTCGACTGCTTCGTCGCCGCCTACGCGGGCGCCCACGGAGACCGGGACACCCCGCACTTCCGCCGCCTGCTCGTCCACCGCCTCGACGCCCTCGCCCACCCGGTGATGGACCGCTACTGGCAGCTCGCCGGCGAACTCGCCGACCCGTCCACCCCCACCCTCGGCGCCGCCCACGACTGGCTCCGCGCCGCCCTGGCCGCCGACCCGGCCCGAACCGCCGGGCCGGACACCGCGCTACGCTGACCCCACCCCGTGGCCGCCACGCGGGCGCCCCGCTCCCTCGACGATCCGTCAGGTCTCCGAGCGCCGCCCGACGTCCCCGCCCGGGGCCCACCCCTCCCGAGCGAAATGCGGTGCCGCCGTGCGCGCTTCCCTGTTCACGATCGACCTGCCCGGACCCGGCCGGCTCAGCACCATGGCCCGTCCCCGTGGCCACGACTGGCTGCCGGACGAGATGGCCGCGCTGGCCGCCGCCGGTGCGGACGTCCTGGTCTGCGCCCTCACCGCGGACGAACTCGACGAACTCGGCCTCACCGCCGAGCCCGCCCTCGCGGCCGCCGCCGGACTGGAGTACGTCGCCCTCCCGGTCCCCGACCGGACGGTCCCCGACCCGGCCGCCGTGCTTCCCGCCCTCCACCGCCTGACCTCCCGACTCCACCGGGGCGCCCACGTGGTGACGCACTGCCGGGCCGGCATCGGCCGCGCCTCCCTGCTCGCCGTCTCCCTCCTCGTCCTCGGCGGCACCCCACCCGACACCGCCTGGACCGCCCTCGAACAGGCCCGCGGCCTCACCGTCCCCGACACCCCCGCCCAGCGGGCGTGGCCCGCGGGCCTGCTGCTCCCGCTCCCGGACTGACCGGCCGGCACCCCGGCGGCCCGACATGCCGCGTTCGGCGCAGGGTCGGGGGCCGGGGGCCGGGGCCGCGGGAGACTGGTGTGGTCGAGCGAGACGGAGGGCCGAGCCGTGAGCGGTGCCGCGCAGTTCCACGCCTGGGACGTCCGGGAGTCGGGGCCGGCCGACGCCCCGCACCGGGTGCTGCTGCTGCCCGGCGGCCTGTGCAGCACGGCCTTCTACGAGGACCTGATGGCCGCCGAGCCGCTCGCCGGGGCGCCCGTCCGGCTGGTGGCGGTGACCGTCCCGGGTCATGCCGGGACGGTCGCGCCGCGCGACGTCTCGATGGAGAACTACGCGGCGATCACCGCCGCCTTCGCCGCCGAGCACCGCTGCACGGCCGTGGTCGGCCACAGCGTCGGCGCCAACATCGCGCTGGAGATGGTCGGCGGCGGGCACTTCGCCGGGCCGGTGGTGCTGCTCTCGCCGACCTTCTCGCGGCCGGACGAGTCCACGGCGCTCGCGGTCGCGACCAGGCTCGGCCGGGTGCCGGGCCTCGGTGCGGCGGTCTGGCCGGCGATGCTGCGGCTGGTCCCCAAGGCGCTGGCGGACAGCATCCCGGAGCCGCGGCGGGCGCCGCTGCTCGCCGACCTGAAGAGGAACTCGGCGGCCTTCTGCCGCCGGGCGATGACCGAGTACTTCGCCTACCTGGACCGGCACGGCTCGCTCGTCCCGCGGCTGTGCGGGGCGGGCGTCCCGGCGTGGGTGGTGCGCGGCGACCGGGACGAGGTCGGGCTCACCGACGAGGAGCGCGCCGCACTGGAGGCCTGCCCCTCCGTCACCCTGGAGACGGTCGCGGACAGCGGCCACCTGGTGATGGTGGAACAGCCTGCGGCGGTGGCCCGCCTGATCGCCGACGCCGTCCTCGGCCCGGACCGCTGACGGCCGCCGTCACACCGTGAGCACCACCTTGCCGCGGGCGTGTCCGGTGTGGACGTGCCGTACCGCGTCCGCCGCCCGCTCCAGCGGGTATCCGCGGTCGAGGACGGGCGCCAGCCGGCCCTGCTCGACGGCCTCGGCCAGGTGCCGCAGGTCCGCCGTCCGGGTCTGCGCGACCAGCGTCCGCAGCCGCTGCCCGACGAAGGGCGAGAGCGCGAGCGCCCGCAGCTGCCGGTCGAGGCCCTGCAGCCAGCCGCTGCCGCCCTCACCGCCCACGATGACCAGGGTGCCGCGCGGGGTGAGGGCCTGCCGCAGCAGCGAGAGCGGCCGGTTGCCCGCGGTGTCGAGGACGAGGTCGTAGCGGTGCCCGCCCTCGGTGATCTCCTCGCGGGTGTAGTCGAGGACCCGGTCGGCGCCGAGGGAGCGGACGAGTTCGGTCTTGGCGGTGCTGCACACCCCGGTGACCTCCGCACCGAGCAGCCTGGCGATCTGCACGGCGAACGAGCCGACGCCGCCGGCCGCGCCGATCACCAGGACGCGCTGCCCGGCCCGGAGCCCGCCGGTGTCGCGCAGGGCCTGCAGGGCGGTGCAGCCGGAGATCGGCAGGGCCGCGGCCTGTTCGAAGCCGAGCCCGGCGGGCTTGGCCGCGAGCCGTTCCGGCCTGGCGACGGCGTACTCGGCGAACGCTCCCTCGCAGACGCCGAACACCTCGTCACCGGGCCGGAGGGTGCTGACGTTCGCGCCGACCTCCTCGACCACCCCGGCGGCGTCCAGCCCGCGGACGGGGTTGCGCGGGGTGCGCAGCCCGGACGCCAGCCGCACGGGGTGGGGGAGACCCGCCATCAGGTGCCAGACGCCCGGATCGACCCCGGCCGCGTGCACCCGGACGAGGACCTCGTCCGCCCCCGGCCGCGGCCGCTCGATCTCCCTGACCTGCAGCACCTCGGCCTCGCCGTACCTGTCCTGCACCACGGCCTTCACTCTGCCTCCCCCTCGGTTTCCGGGTACTGGAAGACGTCGTCGAGTGCGACGCCGAACACCCGGGCGATCTGGAACGCCATCTCCAGCGAGGGCGAGTACCGGCCCTGCTCGATGGCGATGACGGTCTGTCGGGTCACGCCGATCCGCTCGGCCAGCGCCGCCTGGGTCATCTCCCCGTGGGCGAACCGGAGCGCGCGGATGCTGTTGGTGACCTTGGTCGGCTTCACCACGGGCCGAATCCCCGCCGGTAGGCGTCGATCTTCGCGGCCGAGCCGAACAGGGCCGAGAGGACGAAAGCCAGGTAGGCCGCGTTGGCGATCCAGAAGTGGTCGGCCCGGGCCATGGCCAGGACGAGCACGGCCACCCCGCCGATCGCCAGGAAGGACTGGCCGACGTGGTCGCCGAACCGGTGGATCTCGCGGTCCCGCTGGTCCTTCTGCCGGCCGCCCTCCTTCGCGGCGATCGAGACCGCGATGTGCAGGACGACCGAGGCCGCGATCGCGAGGCCGACGCTCCAGAGCAGGGCCGCCCGGTACGGCGCGGCGGTGAGCGGCCCGGAGCCGGCGCCACCGAGGACGGTGGCCACGTACGCGGCATAGCTGCAGAGCGTGACCAGGAGCATGATCCAGGCCCGCTTCTCTTCGACTGCCATGTCAGCAAGGTAAAACAGACCGGACATCGTGTCAAAGATTCTTTACCTCGCCGAGCCCCGTCGGAGCCGCGCCGGAACCGCGCCGGAGCCGGCGCACACGCTCCCGCCGGACGAGTGAAGCCGCAGCCCCGCCCGGCGGGCCGACGCCGGGCCCGCCGCCGGCCCGCGCATCATCGGGCATGGGCACCCCCGTACCGCGCCGGCCCCGCCCGCACCCGCTGCGGCCACCCGAACTCCTCGACCCCGCCGGGCTGGTGGACCCGGCCGACCCGGTCGACCTGAGTCGGCCGGTCTGGTACGCCGCGTACGGCTCCAACATGCGCCGGTCCCGGCTGCACGCCTACCTCGCGGGCGGCAGCCCGCCCGGCGCCACCCGCCGCTACCCCGGCTGCCGCGACCCGCGCCCGCCCGCGGCGGACCTGCCGCTGCTGCTGCCCGGCCGGCTCTACTTCGCCCGGAAGTCCCTGGTCTGGGGCGGCGGCATGGCCTTCCTCGACGCCCGGGACGACGGCGAACTGCCCGCCCGCGGCTACCTGCTGACCCTGGACCAACTGCTCGACATCGCCGCCCAGGAGATGCACCGCACCCCCCGCGCGTCGACCGCACCGGGCCTGGCGGCCGCCCTCCGCGACGGCCGCTCCACCCTCGGCCCGGGCCGCTACGAGACCCTGGTCTGCCCGGGTACCCTCGACGGCCACCCCGTGGTCACCTTCACCGCCGCCGGACGCAGCAGCGAGGCGCCGCTCAGCCACCCCTCGGCCGGCTACCTGCGCCACCTCGCCGCCGGCCTCGCCGAGTCCCACGGCTGGCCCGCCCGGCGTGCCGCCGCCTACCTCAGCACCCGCCCCGGCGCCGCCGGCCGCTGGACCCCGGACTCCCTGCTCGCCGCCCTCCGGGCCCGTTCGGAGCCGTGACAATCCGGTTGCCCGGCCGAGGAGACTGGAACGGTGATCACCGAGGAGCGTGCGGTCGAACTGGTGGAGGCCCGACTGGCCCGCGACCGGCTGACCGAGAAGTGGATGGCGCGGCTGCCCGAGTTCGCCGTGCACCGGGTCGAGGAACACGGCGTTGGCTGGCTGGTCTTCTGCCAGTCGGTGACGTGGCTGCTCACCCGGAACGTGCGCGACAGCTTCCCGAGCGGGCCGTACCTGGTGGACCGGCGGGACGGCAGCCTGCACTTCGTCCGCACCACCTGCCTGGACGACGACTGGCAGACGTTCTACCGCCGCGAGGTCCTGGGCGGGACGGACGACGACCCGGTGGTGATCGAGATCCGCGACCTGGCGCGGACCGCGGGCCCGGTCGCGGCGATGCAGCAACTGCGCCGCCTCTTCCCGCAGCTGGTCGTCGCCGAGGCCAAGGCCTATGTGACGGCAGTGGCCCAGGGCGTCCGGCCGTCGGAGGACCTGGTGCAGGCGACCCGGCCGGGCGACACGTGGCTGCGCACCGACATCCTCCGCGTCACCGGCCCGGCCGGACAGCCCCTCGACTGACGGCCGGCCGGCCGCTCCCCGACGGACGTACCCGCGGCCGTCAGTCCGACGCAGCCGTGCGGCGTCCGCGGACGGCGCCCAGTGCGGTGCCGACCGTCACACAGACCCCGGTCGCGGTGAGGCAGGCGATCTGCCGGGCGGCACCGTCCGTCAGGGCGGCGCAGACCGGGGTGGCGGCGGCCGCGCCGATGCACCCGGCGGCGAATCCGAGCAGCGCCCCGGTGACCGTGGCGGTACGCCCGCGCCCGGCCGCAGGGACGCCGGCTACCGGTGCCGGCTCCGCCCGCCGCGCCCAGGAGGGCACCGCCGGAACCGGAGCCGGGGGCGGGGGCGCGGCCACCGGCTGCGGACGGACGGCGGGCCGGTGCGGCACGGCCGTCCACGGCAACTGCTCCAGCAGCACCGTCACCTGGTCGAAGGGCCGGCCGGGTCCGAGCGCGACCAGCGTCCGCGCACTGGCCGGCGAGAGCTCCAGCCGGCGCGTGACCACCGCCCGGCCACCCGCACCGGACGCCCGCACCGAGCTGTCCCGGTAGCGGTGGAACCGCCCGTCCACGTCCAGGACGAGCGCACAGCTGCTGCGCACCTCCGTCCGGCGCGCCTGCACCACGGCCCCGCCCCGGTCCCAGGCGGGCAGCCGGTCGACCACCCAGCCGTCCACCGCGGCACCCCCGTCGTCCCGGAACGACAGCGGCGCGACGCCCTGCGCCAGCAGCGTCCGGGCGGTGCCGCGGGCCAGCACCAGCAGCTCCTCGTACGCGTCCACCGGTCCGGGTCAGCCCTCGTCGCCGCAGCCCGGGCAGGGCCGCTTCGGCACCTTGGTGGCCGCGCACTTGCCGCACGTCGTGGTCCCGCCCATCTCGCCGTCCCCTCCCGAAGCGGTGTCAGGTGCGCGAGCGTAGCCACGCACCGGGCCGGCGCAGGGGCGACGTTCGGAACCGGCGCGGATCGACCGGATCCGACGGTTCCGGACGGTTCCTGCCCGCCCGCCGCCCGGTCCGCGCCCGGGCTCCCGACCCGCGCTCAGTCCTTCTTCGCCCGGCTGGGCTGCACCCGCATCGGCTCGCCCGGCATCTTCGGATGGTCCGGCGGGTAGGGCAGGTCGCCCGCGGCCTGCTGCGCGAACAGCTCCAGCAGCGGGTCCAGGTCGAACGCGAAGTCGTCCATCTCGGCGTGCAGGTCACCGAGTTCGGCGAAGCGCGCGGGCAGGGTCCGCAGGTCGAAGTCCTGCGGGACGACGTCGTCCAGCTCCTCCCAGCGCAGCGGGGCGGAGGCGGTGGCCTCGGGCCGGGCCCGCAGCGAGTACGGCGAGGCGATCGTCCGGTCGCGGGCCATCTGGTTGTAGTCCACGAAGATCCGCTCGCCGCGCTCCTCCTTCCACCAGGCGGTGGTCACCCGTCCGGGCATCCGGCGCTCCAGCTCCCGGCCGAGCGCGATCACGGCGTGCCGGCAGTCGGTGAACGTCCAGCGCGGCTCGACCGGCACGTAGACGTGCAGCCCGCGCCCGCCCGAGGTCTTCGGCCAGCCGCGCAGCCCCAGCTCCTCCAGCAGGGCGCGCAGCTCGTGCGCGGCGCTCACGGCGTCGTGGAAGTCGGTGCCCGGCTGCGGGTCGAGGTCGATCCGCAGCTCGTCCGGGTGCTCGGTGTCGGTGCGGCGCACCGGCCAGGGGTGGAAGGTCAGGCACCCGAGGTTGGCTGCCCACAGCACCGCGGCCGGCTCGGTCGGGCAGATCTCGTCGGCGCTGCGCCCGCTGGGGAAGACGATCCGGGCGGTCGGCAGCCAGTCCGGCAGGCCCTTGGGCGCCCGCTTCTGGTAGAAGAACTCGCCCTCGACGCCGTCCGGGAACCGCTGCAGCGTGGTCGGCCGGTCCCGCAGCCCGCGCAGCACGCCCGGCGCGACCGCCAGGTAGTACTCGGCGACGTCCCGCTTGGTGAAGCCGCGCGCCGGATAGTAGACCTTGTCGGGGTTGGAGAGCCGGACCGGCCGGCCGCCCGCCTCCAGTTCAACCGCTGTCGAGACCATGCCCCCACGCTAGGCGGGCCCCCCGCATCCGGCGCGCGGGCCGTGCGACGTGCGGCGACGATCGGAGCATGGACCTTCCCGTGATGCCGCCCGTGCAGCCGATGCTCGCCAAGGCGGTGGCCGAGATCCCGCCCGGCATGCAGTACGAGGCCAAGTGGGACGGCTTCCGCGCGATCGTCTTCCGCGACGGCGACGAGGTCGAGATCGGCAGCCGCACCACCAAGACGCTCACGCGGTACTTCCCCGAACTGGTGGAGGCCTTCCGCCGCGAGCTGCCGCCCCGCTGCGTGGTCGACGGCGAGATCGTGATCGCCCGCGAGGGCCGGCTGCGCTTCGAGGAACTGCTGGAACGCATCCACCCGGCGGCCTCCCGGGTCCGCACCCTCGCCGAACGCACCCCCGCCTCGTTCGTCGCCTTCGACCTGCTGGCCCTGGACGACACCGCCCTCGCCGACCGCCCGCTCGCCGAGCGCCGCAGCGCCCTGGAGACGGCCCTGGCCGACGCCTCCGCCCCCGTCCACCTGGCGCCCGCCGCGACCGATATCGACCTGGCCCGGACCTGGTTCGCCCAGTACGAGGGCGCCGGACTGGACGGCGTGATCGCCAAACCACTGGACGGCCCGTACGCGGCCGGCGAGCGCACCCTCTTCAAGATCAAGCACCAGCGGACGGCCGACTGCGTCCTCGCCGGCTACCGCGAGCACAAGAGCGGACCGATCGTCGGCTCCCTGCTGCTCGGCCTCTACGACACCGACGGACAGCTGCAGCACGTCGGCGTCTGCGCTTCCTTCCCGGTGGCCCGCCGCCGCGAACTGGTCGAGGAACTGGCCCCGTTGAGGCTCGACGACCTCACCGGCCACCCCTGGGCGGCCTGGGCCGACGAGAGCGCCCAGGCCTCCTCCCGGCTGCCCGGCGCCGTCAGCCGCTGGACGGGCACCAAGGACCTCTCCTGGGTGCCGCTGCGCCCCGAGCGGGTCATCGAGGTGGCGTACGACCACATGGAGGGCACCCGCTTCCGGCACACCACCCAGTTCCGCCACTGGCGCCCCGACCGCGAGCCGGTCAGCTGCACCTACGAGCAGCTGGAGGAGCCGGTCTCCTACGACCTGTCGGACATCCTCCGCTGACCCGCGGGCCCGGCTCCGGGCCGCTCTCATCGCCAACTCCGCTGCCGGATAGCCGCGTTGTGCATTGACACGGACGCGGCGGCACAGACACCATGGACGCCGCCCGCTGCCTGCCGGCACCACCCCGCCCGGCTGTAGTGGGAGCGCTCCCACTGTATCGCAGCAGGTTGCGGGCGTTCCGTAAGGCTGCCCACCCCACGCCCCCACCCGACGCCACCCCACCC
>NZ_JOAI01000058.1 GCF_000717715.1 Streptomyces sp. NRRL B-24484
GGGGGCGTCGTTGGTGCCGTCGCCGGTCATCGCGACGAGCTTGCCGCCGGCCTGCTCCTTCTTGATCAGCGCCATCTTGTCCTCGGGGGTGGCCTCGGCAAGGAAGTCGTCGACCCCGGCCTCCTCGGCGATCGCCCGGGCGGTCAGCGGATTGTCGCCGGTGATCATGACCGTCCTGATGCCCATGCGGCGCAGTTCCTCGAAGCGTTCGCGCATGCCCTCCTTGACCACGTCCTTGAGGTGGATCACGCCGAGGACCCGCGGTGCCTTCGCGCCGTCCTTCTCGGCGACCACCAGGGGCGTACCGCCGGCGGCGGAGATGCCGTCCACCAGCCGGGCCACGTCGGCGCCGACCGTGCCGCCGTGCTCGGTGACCCAGGTGGCGACGGAGCCGGCCGCGCCCTTGCGGATCTGCTTGCCGTCCACGTCGACGCCGGACATGCGGGTCTGTGCGGTGAACGGAACCCAGGTGGCGTGCGCCAGCTCGCCCTGGGCGCGGGCCCGCAGGCCGTACGCGGTCTTGGCGAGGACGACGATCGAGCGGCCCTCGGGGGTCTCGTCGGCGAGCGAGGAGAGCTGGGCGGCGTCGGCGAGTTCACCCGTCTCCACGCCGTCGGCGGGGAGGAACTCGGCGGCCTGCCGGTTGCCGAGGGTGATGGTGCCGGTCTTGTCGAGCAGCAGGGTGTTCACGTCGCCCGCGGCCTCCACGGCCCGTCCGGACATCGCCAGCACGTTGCGCTGCACCAGGCGGTCCATGCCCGCGATGCCGATCGCGGAGAGGAGTGCGCCGATGGTGGTCGGGATCAGTGCCACGATCAACGCCACCAGCACGACCGTCGACTGCGGCGCTCCCGCGTAGGAGGCCATCGGCTGCAGGGTCACCACGGCGATCAGGAAGACGATCGTCAGCGAGGCCAGCAGGATGTTCAGCGCGATCTCGTTCGGGGTCTTCTGCCGGGCGGCGCCCTCGACCAGGGCGATCATCCGGTCGACGAAGGACTTGCCGGGCTCGGAGGCGATCTTCACCACGATCCGGTCGGACAGCACCTTGGTGCCGCCGGTGACCGCGGAGCGGTCGCCGCCGGACTCGCGGATCACCGGCGCGGACTCACCGGTGATCGCCGACTCGTCCACGCTGGCGACGCCCTCGACGACGTCACCGTCACCGGGAATGGTCTGCCCGGCCTCGACCACCACGTGGTCACCGAGCCGCAGCGCAGTGCCCGGCACCTCCTCCTCGGCCTGCGAGGCAGGCCAGTTGACGAGTCGACGGGCGACGCTCTCGGTCCTGGTCCTGCGCAGGGTGTCGGCCTGGGCCTTGCCGCGGCCCTCGGCGACGGCCTCGGCCAGGTTGGCGAAGACGACGGTCAGCCACAGCCAGACGGTGATCGACCAGGCGAACACCGACGGGTCGGCGATCGCGGCGATCGTGGTGACCACCGAGCCGACCTCGACCACGAACATGACGGGGTTCCTGACCATGACCCGCGGGTCGAGCTTCTTCGCCGCGTCCGGCAGGGAGGAGACGATCAGCTTCGGGTCCAACAGGCCGCCCCGGACTCTGTGCGGCGCCTCGCCGTTCTCGACCGGTGCGGGGGCGGGGGTGAGCGTGGTGGACATCAGTGGAGACCTTCTGCGATCGGGCCGAGGGCCAGGGCCGGGAAGTAGGTGAGGCCGACGACGATCAGCACCACACCGGAGAGCAGGCCGACGAAGAGCGGCCTGTGGGTGGGCAGGGTGCCCGCGCTGACCGGCACCGGCTGCTGCCGGGCGAGCGAACCCGCCAGCGCCAGCACGAACACCATCGGCAGGAACCGGCCGAAGGCCATCGCCAGGCCGAGCGCGGTGTCGTACCACTCGGTGTTCACCGTGATGCCCGCGAAGGCCGAACCGTTGTTGTTGGCGGCGGAGGTGAAGGCGTACAGCACCTCGGAAAAGCCGTGCGGGCCGCTGTTGAGCATGCCCGCCCGCTCACCGGGCAGCGCCATCGCAATGCCGGTGCCGACCAGCACGATCGCCGGGGTGGTGAGGATGTACAGGGAGGCGAACTTCATCTCCCGGCCGCCGAGCTTCTTGCCCAGGTACTCCGGGGTGCGGCCGACCATCAGACCCGCCACGAACACCGCGACGATCGCCAGGATCAGCATCCCGTACAAGCCGGAGCCCGTACCGCCCGGCGCGATCTCCCCCAGCATCATGTTGAAGACCGTCAGACCGCCGCCGAACGGCGTGAACGAGTCGTGGAAGGAGTTCACCGCACCCGTGGAGGTCAGCGTCGTCGACGCCGCGAAGAGGCTCGACGCGGCGATGCCGAAGCGCTGCTCCTTGCCCTCCATCGCCCCGCCGGCCGCCTGCAGTACCGGGCCCGCGTGCTGCTGCTCGAAGAAGGTGATCAGTGCGGCGGAGGCGACCCAGAAGAGCGCCATCACGGCGACGATCGCGTAGCCCTGGCGGTGGTCGCCGACCATCCTGCCGAAGGTGCGGGGCAGCGAGAAGGAGATCACCAGCAGCAGGAAGATCTCCAGCCAGTCGGTGAAGCCGTTCGGGTTCTCGAAGGGGTGCGCCGAGTTGGCGTTGAAGAAGCCGCCGCCGTTGGTGCCCAGCTCCTTGATGACCTCCTGCGAGGCCACCGGACCGCCCGGGATCGCCTGCGCGTTGCCGGTGAGAGTGGTCACCTCGTGGAGGCCGTGGAAGTTCTGCACCACACCGTTCGCCACCAGGACGAGGGCGAAGACGATCGACAGCGGCAGCAGCAGGCGCAGCACGATGCGGGTGAGGTCGACCCAGAAGTTCCCGACCCGGTCGGTGCGGTTGCGGGTGAACCCGCGGATCAGCGCGGCGACCACGGCGATGCCGACCGCGGCGGAGACGAAGTTCTGCACCGCCAGACCGGCCATCTGCACCAGGTGGCCCATCGCGGACTCGCCGCTGTACGACTGCCAGTTGGTGTTGGTGGTGAACGAGACCGCGGTGTTCCACGCCTGGTGTGCCTCCATCTCCGGCACGCCCAGGCTCAGCAGCAGGTGCGTCTGCAGGCGGATCAGCCCGTACAGGAAGAGGACCGACAGGGCGGAGAAAGCCAGCACCGAGCGCAGGTAGACCGGCCACCGCTGGTCGGCGTCACCGTCGACGCCCACCAGCTTGTAGAGGCCGCGCTCGGCTCTCAGGTGCCTGGCGGTGGTCAGGAGTTTGGCGATGTAGTCGCCGAGGGGGCGGTAGCACAGGGCCAGGGCGCCCACCAGGGCGAGGGCCTGCAGCCACCCGGCAGCAGTGGAGCTCATGTCAGAACTTCTCCGGGTAGATCAGCGCGACGACGAGGTAGCCGACGAGTGCGACGGCGACGATGAGACCTGCGATGTTGTCGGCGGTCACAGCTTCTCGACCCCCTTCGCTATCAGGGCGATGACGGCGAACACGGCGACCGTGACACCGACGAAGACGAGATCTGCCATGGGTTCCACCTGGGTGGCTCAGGGACCGGGGCCGGGGGCCGACGCGGTCCGCACTACGCCGGCGGGTAACCGGCACAGGAAGCCAATCAGCAGGTCAGGCGGCCGTACGGGGTCCTGACACGCTCCATACGGCGAGGCCGGAAACCTTGACGCCGCCTTGACGACGGCGTCACGCGGCCGAGACCGGACATCGTCCGAAACGTGTCCGGGCCCGGGGCAGCCTGGCTGCGCCGGGCCCGGACACCGCTGGTCTCAGAGCTTCTCGGGTTCGGGGACGTCCCGCACCGGGGCCGGCTCGCCACGCCGCATCGCCCCCGGCGCCCGTCGCGCGGGCCGGTCGGCCCGGGGCGCGGAGGACAGCTGCCACGGCACGCTGATCACCATCACGCCCGGGGTGAACAGCAGCCGGGACTTGAGCCACAGCGCCGACTGGTTGTGCAGCAGTTGCTCCCACCAGTGCCCCACCACGTACTCCGGGATGAACACCGCGATCGCCTCGTGCGGGTGGTTACGCCGATACTCGCGGACGTACTGGACGACCGGCTTGGTGATCTCCCGGTACGGCGAGTCCAGCACCTTGAGCGGCACCTGCACGTCGTAGGCGCTCCACTGCGAGCAGAGCTCCTCGGTGGCGTCCTTCTCCACCGCCACCGTCAGGGCCTCCAGACTGTCCGGCCGGAACGCCTGGGCGTAGCCGAGGGCCCGCAGGGTGGCCTTGTGCAGCTTGGAGACCAGTACCACTCCGTGTACCCTGGCCGGCCGCACCGACTCGGCGCGGGCGTCCTCGACGGCCAGTTCGTCGAAGACCGCGTCGTAGTGGCGGCGGATGCCCCGCATCATCAGCCACAGCACCGCTGCGGCCAGGACCGCGAGCCAGGCGCCCTGGGTGAACTTGGTGGCCAGCACGATCACCAGCACCAGGGCGGTGAACACGCCACCGAAGGCGTTGATCACCCGGGAGCGGCGCGCCGGGGAACGCACCGCCGGGTCCGTCCCGGTGCGCAGCACGTCGTTCCAGTGCCGGACCATGCCGAACTGGGAGAGGGTGAAGGAGGTGAACACGCCGAGGATGTACAGGTGGATCAGGCTGGTGACGTTCGCCTGGTAGAACCACAGCAGGGCGCCGGCCACCACCGCCAGGGCGATGATGCCGTTGGAGTACGCGAGGCGGTCGCCGCGGGTGTGCAGCTGGCGGGGCAGGTAGCGGTGCTGGGCGAGGATCGACGCCAGCAGCGGGAAGCCGTTGAACGCGGTGTTGGCCGCGAGGATCAGCACGAGCGCGGTGGCGGCCTGGACCACGTAGAACAGGATGCTGTCGCTGCCGCCGAAGACGGAGGCGGCGAGCTGGGCGATCGCGGTGGGCTGGGTGTAGTTCGCGCAGTCACCGGAGACGCCGGTCAGCTGGCAGGGGTCGTCCACGTAGTGGACCTTGGCGATCATGGCGAGCCAGGTGACGCCGACGAACATCACGACCGCGGTCAGGCCCATCGCCGCCATGGTGGTGGCGGCGTTCTTCGACTTCGGCCTGCGGAAGGCCGGCACCCCGTTGGAGATGGCCTCCACACCGGTCAGCGCCGTACAGCCGGAGGCGAACGCCCGCAGCGCGAGGAGCAGCAGCGCCAGTCCGGCCAGGTTCGCCTTGCCCGGCTCCGGTTCGATTCCGTACGCCGCGCTCTCGGCCACCGGGGTCTCGCCGAACACCACCCGGATCATGCCGGTGCCGATCATCAGCAGGATCGCGGTGATGAACAGGTACGTCGGTGCGGCGAACGCCCGCCCGGACTCGCGGACGCCCCGCAGGTTCATCGCCGTGAGCAGGACGACGAAGCCGAGCGCGAAGCCGACCCGGTAGTCCGCCAGGCCGGGGAAAGCGGAGATGATGTTGTCCACACCCGAGGCCACCGACACGGCAACGGTCATCACGTAGTCGACCAGCAGCGACGCCGCCACCACCAGGCCGGCGCTCGCCCCGAGGTTCTTCGACACCACCTCGTAGGAGCCGCCGCCGCTCGGGTAGGCGTGCACGACCTGGCGGTAGGACATCACCACGACGGCCATCAGCACGACGACCGCCGCGGCGACCCACGGCGTCAGGTAGAGGAAGGCGGTACCGCCGACCGTGAGGACGAGCAGGATCTCGCCGGTGGCGTACGCGACGGAGGACAGCGGGTCGGAGGCGAAGATCGGCAGCGCCAGTCGCTTGGGCAGCAGCGTCTCGCCGAGCTCTTCGCTGCGCATCGCCCGGCCGATCACGAGACGCTTCAGCGCCTGGGGCAGGTTGAACACAAATCGAGCGTATGGCTTGCGCACACGGCTGCAATGTTGTCGTACGGCCCCCTCCACTGCTCCGCCCGCTGAACGTTTCCACAGGTGAGATGGGTAGCAGCTCTCATTTGATGCCGTTTCGGGCGCGTTAAGAAGACCGTTAAGGGATCGTCAATATCCGCACACGGAAAACGCCATAAGGGGTATTTCTGGCGCCTCACGTGCGCAGTCGGAGGCGGCAGACGACGGCGTCGGTGTGGCGGCGCAGGGCGCGGTCGACGACGGCGCCGCGCTGGTTCTGCAGGACGCGCTGCCACAGCCGGGCGGGTTCGACCTCGGGGATCAGGACAGTGATCCGGTCATACGCGCGTTCGGCAGTCAGGGCATTGACGTGGTCGGCGATGGGCCGGCCGAGGCGCCGGTGGCCGTCCGGGATCTCGACCAGGGGGACGCCGGGTCGCCACAGTTCCCAGTCGCGGCGCAGGGCCTCGGCGGCCTGCCGGTCCTCGGCGTCCGGTGCGGTGTGGACGACGGTGACGGCCTGGACCTCGTCACCGAGGCTCACCGCGGCGGAGAGGGCGTCCCTGGTGAGCCTGGTGATGGCGTGGACGGGGACGATCACGAGGGAGCGCTGGCGGGAGACCGGTGCGGGGACACGGCCGAGGCCGAGGCGCTCGCCGATCCGCGCGTAGGCGCGGTGGATCAGTTCGAAGAGCAGCACCAGCAGCGGCAGGGCCAGGCAGATGCCCCAGGCGCCCTCGGTGAACTTGGTGCCGGTGACGACCAGGGTCGCGATGCCGGTGAGCAGGGCGCCGAAGCCGTTCAGCGCTGCCTTGCCGTGCCAGCCGGGGCCGCGCTGCTGCCGCCAGTGCCGGACCATGCCGACCTGGCAGATGGTGAAGCCGACGAAGACGCCGATGGCAAAGAGCGGCACCAGGCTGTTGACGTCGCCGCCGGAGGCGATCAGCAGGGCGGCCGAGACGAGTGCCAGGAAGAGCACGCCGTGCCGGTGGACCTGGCGGTCGGCGCGCAGCGCGAAGACGTGCGGCACGTGGTTGTCGCGCGCCAGCAGGTGCATCAGGACCGGCAGGCCACCGAAGGAGGTGTTGGCGGCCAGGGCCAGCAGGACGACGGTGGCGAACTGGACCAGGTAGAAGCCGAAGCCGTGGCCGAGCGAGGCGTCCGCGAGCTGGGCCAGCACCGTCACGCCCTCGACCGGCTGCAGGTGGAAGCGGCCGATCAGCACGGCCAGGCCGATCAGCATGACGCCCAGCAGTGCGCCGAGGGCCACCTCGGTGCGCTGCGCCCGCTTGACGCCGGGTGTCCGGAAGGACGGCACCGCGTTGGCGATCGCCTCCACACCGGTTAGCGCGGAACAGCCGGAGGCGAAGGCCTTCAGCAGCAGCAGCGCGCCGACGGTGCTCGCGTTGCCGGCCAGTGCCGAGGCGTGTCCGGCGGCGGCCTCGGTGGAGGCGGGCGCGTCCCGGAACAGGCCCACGACGATGATCGCCAGGATCGACAGCACGAACACCGCGGTCGGTGCCATGAACCAGCGGGCGGATTCGGCGATGCCCCGCAGGTTGACCGCCGTGACGAGAGCCAGCACACCGAGACAGAGCCAGACCCGGTCCGCGTACAGCCCGGGGAAGACGGAGGTCAGCGCCGCCACGCCGGCGGTCACCGACACCGCCACGTTCAGGATGTAGTCGATCACCAGCGAGGCGGCGGCCGTCAGCGCCGTACGTCTGCCCAGGTGTGCCTTGGCGACGGCGTATGAGCCGCCACCGTCCGGGAAGGCCGCTATCACCTGCCGGTACGAGGCGACCAGCACCGCCAGCAGCACCGCGATCGCCGCCGTCACCGGCAGGGTGAACCCGAGCCCGTACCCGCCGGCCGCGGCCAGCACCAGGACGATCGACTCGGGCCCGTACGCCACGGAGGCCATCGCATCGAGCGAGAGCGCGGCCAGACCGCCGAGGGCGGTCAGCCGGTGGCGGTCGTCGGCCGGACGGTTGTCGGGCGGCTCGGGCTCGGCCGCCTCCTGGACTCCGGCGGGCAACGGATCGACGGGACCGGACATCGGGTACCTCCACGGACAGGGCATGTTGGTGCGATCGTCCGACACGTTCCGACCGGCGGAGTCCTTCCCTACGGCGTCCTGACGGCATACCCCGTGATCTTGATGCCGTCCTGACGGCGGAGCAGCCCGAGCCCCCGGGAGCGACGGGGCTCCCGGGGGCTCGCAGGATGACACCCGGCGCCGGTGGCACGCGGCGCCGGGTGGGTTCAGGGCCGGCTACTGGCCGGGCTTGCGGCCGTGGTTGGCCTTCTTCTTGCGGCGGGCCTTCTTCTTCCGGGCGCGCTTGGACACGTCTCTCCTGTCCGGTGGTGCGGGTGGGTGGGTCAGGCTCCGGTGACGAGTCGGTCGGCAAGCCGTCCCAGGCGACGCTGCGAGCGGTCCTCGTGGACGGCGATCGCGGTCGGTGCGATGTCGCCGCCCTCGTAGTACTCACCGTTGATGAGGCGGACGTCCGGCAGGCAGAGCCGGACGACCGCGGCGGCGCCCTCGGCCGGCGGCGCACCGACCCGTCCGTACAGCGGCAGCAGCGCGGTGTCGCACAGGCCGGGGTTCACGCTGACGGCGGTGATGCCGGAGCCCTCGGGGGCCATGGCGAGGGTGTCGATGCTCAGCGCGAGCTGCGACTGCGCGTAGGCGGCGACCCGGGAGTACTTCTTGACCCGGTTGGGGTCGTTCCAGTTCATCGCGGCGGTGCGGTGCAGCGAGGAGGAGACGTTGACGATCCGGGCGTCACCCGCTGCGGAGAGCGAGTCCTGCAGCAGGTTCGCCAGCACGTGCGCCGCCAGGAAGTTGACCTGGAAGGACACCTCGATGCCGTCCTCGCTCAGCGTGCACCGCTCCGGCGCCATGATCGCCGCGTTGTTGACCAGCAGGTCCAGCGCCGGGAAGGCCGCCGCCACGGCGGCGGCGAGGTTCCGTACCTCGGCGAGGCGGGTGAAGTCGGCGGTGACGAGGTGGAGCCGGTCGCGGGAGACGCCCCGGGCCACCAGGCGATCGATCGCGTGCTCGCCCTCGTTGAGGGTGCGGGCGTGCAGGACGACGGTGGCACCGTGCTCCGCGAGGAGCCGGGTCGTCTCCCAGCCGATCCCGGAGGAGGCACCGGTCACGAGGGCGGTACAGGCGGACAGGACTTCGGACATGGCTCGATCCCAGGCAGAAGGGCACCCCGGGGTCCCGGGACGCGCGAGGGCGCGTCCGGGTGCCGGAGGTGCGGAAGGTGGCAGCGGAATTCCCGCCGGGCGCGAGCATCAGCGCTCTGGGCGCCCGGCGGGGACACGACCGGTAGGCGGGCTGCTGTTCTGCCCGTCTGCCGCGGCACGATCGGGTGCGGCGCGGGGAGGCGATCCCTACCGGACCGTGCGAACGACGACCGTGGCACAGCCCAGCGCCCGCGGATGCGGCGGGCGGTCGTGGTGGCGTGCCGGTCGGTTCATGACGTCCATTCAAGTGTCGCCAGCCGGGCCCCGCAAGGGACCGTCACCCGCTCTGACGAATCCTTGACATCGCTCAACAGCGGTCTTCTGCAAGGTGATCGGCGAGTTGGACGACCTCGAGCCTGATCCTCCGCCGCGGCATCGCACCGGGCAGGGCCGCGAGGAGCGCGGCAACCGTGAGGACGCCCAGGCGCAGCAAGTCCGTGCGGCCGGCCCAACCCAGCACGGCGTAGCGGTGGACGGCGAAGCCGTTGAAGAACAGCCAGCCCGACAGACCTGTCAGAGGTGCCGCTGTCGGGCGGGACACGGCACCGACGAGGGTGCACAGCAGCGCGTACGCGCCGAAGGTGTACCAGCCCGCGTTCAGCTCCCCGACCCAGCCGAGCACCGGTGTGAGGAAGCCGCTCACGGTCAGCGCCGCGGCCAGGGACATGCCGGTGCCCAGTCGCTGCACCGCCGGGTGAAGCCAGCGGCCCCCGGGCCGGACACGGTACAGCCTCACGGGTGCGCTCCCTCGGCGGTCGGACATTCGTCGGTCGTCAGCCAAGCCGCCGTCGCACCCCGCGAAGCCGATCCTGACGGGTTCCTGACGCCACAGGCCCCGATCCCAACGCATTCTTGACGTGCGAAGCCGGCGACCCGCCCTGCTCAGAAGAGGAACTGCACCACAAGCGTGTCGATCAGCTTGATGCCGACGAACGGGAGGACCAGTCCGCCGAGACCGAAGACACGGAGGTTGCGGGCGAGCAGCTGGGAGGCGGAGGCCGGGCGGTACCGCACTCCGCGCAGGGCGAGCGGGATCAACGCGACGATGATCAGCGCGTTGAAGATGATCGCCGAGGTGATCGCGGACGTCGGGCTGTGCAGCTCCATGATGTTGAGGTGGCGCAGGCCCGGGTAGGCGCCGGCGAACATGGCGGGGATGATCGCGAAGTACTTCGCCACGTCGTTGGCGATGGAGAAGGTGGTCAGGGCGCCGCGGGTGATCAGCAGTTGCTTGCCGACCTCGACGATGTCGATCAGCTTGGTGGGGTTGGAGTCGAGGTCGACCATGTTGCCGGCCTCCTTCGCGGCCGAGGTCCCGGTGTTCATCGCCACGCCGACATCGGCCTGGGCGAGTGCCGGGGCGTCGTTCGTCCCGTCGCCGGTCATGGCGACCAGCTTCCCGCCCTCCTGCTCGCGCTTGATCAGGGCGAGCTTGTCCTCGGGCGTGGCCTCCGCCAGGAAGTCGTCCACCCCCGCCTCGGCCGCGATCGCCCGCGCGGTGAGCGGATTGTCTCCGGTGACCATCACCGTCCGGATGCCCATCCGGCGCAGCTCCGCGAAGCGCTCACGGATGCCGTCCTTGACCACGTCCTTCAGCTCGACGACGCCCATCACGCGCGCTCCGTGCCGGTCGTGGACGGCGACCAGCAGCGGGGTGCCGCCCTGGGCGGCGATCGCGTCGACGGCCTCCAGCACTTCGCCCCACACCAGCCCGCCCCGCTCGTACACCCACGCGGAGATCGCCGCCGAGGCACCCTTGCGCACGCTGATCACCGTTCCGTCCGGCCAGAGCAGGTCGACGCCGCTCATCCGGCTCTGCGCACTGAACGGAACGAACTCCGTGCGTCCCAACTCCCCGGGCGCACGCTCACGCAAGCCGTAGTCCTTGGCCAGGCTCACGATGGAGCGGCCCTCGGGCGTCTCGTCGGCCAGCGAGGACAGCCGGGCCGCCTCGGCGAGCCGGTCGTCCGGCACACCCGGGGCGGGCAGGAAGCGGACCGCCTGCCGGTTGCCGAGGGTGACGGTGCCGGTCTTGTCGAGCAGCAGCACGTCCACGTCGCCGGCCGCCTCCACGGCCCGCCCGGACATGGCGAGCACGTTGCGCTGCACCAGCCGGTCCATGCCGGCGATGCCGATCGCGGAGAGCAGGGCGCCGATCGTGGTCGGGATCAGCGCCACCAGGAGAGCCACCAACACCGCGGTCGACTGTTCGGCGCCCGCGAAGACGGCCATCGGCTGGAGCGTGACCACGGAGAGGATGAAGACGACGGTCAGCGAGGCGAGCAGCAGGTTGAGCGCGATCTCGTTCGGCGTCTTCTGCCGCTCCGCGCCTTCGACCAGGGCGATCATCCGGTCGATGAAGGTCAGCCCCGGCTTGGCCGTGATCCGCACGACGATCCGGTCGGACAGGACCGTCGTTCCGCCGGTGACGGAGCAGCGGTCGCCGCCGGCCTCGCGGATCACCGGCGCCGACTCGCCGGTGATCGCCGATTCGTCCACCGCCGCGATCCCGTCGACCACATCGCCGTCACCGGGAACGGTCTCCCCCGCCTGCACGACCACGAAGTCGTGCAGCCGGAGCCGCCCGGCGGGAACGGTCTCCTCCTCGAACCGGGTCAGCCCCACCCGCCAACTGCGCAGCCGCCGCGCCGTGGTGCCCGTCCGGGCCCGACGCAGCGAGGCCGCCTGCGCTCTGCCGCGCCCCTCGGCGACCGCCTCGGCCAGGTTGGCGAACACCACCGTCAGCCACAGCCAGAGGCTGATCAGCCAGGCGAAGACGCTCGGCGAGAGGATCGCCGACAGGGTGGTCAGCGCAGAACCGACCTCGACCACGAACATCACGGGATTGCGCACCATCACCCGGGGGTGCAGCTTGCGCAGCGCCTCCGGCAGGGCCGCGGCCAGCTGCTTCGGGTCGAGCAGGGCACCACCCGCCCGGTGCCGCCGACCCGGGGGCCGCCCCACCGGAGCGGGCGCGACGACGTCCTTCTCGGGAGCAAGGGAGAGCATGCGGCAGACCTCCTCGGGCGCGGACCGGCAGCTGGAGGCCGACCCGACGGCCGGCGGTCAAGCCAACCGCGCAGCGCGACACCGCTGCCCGGGCCCTGACGGAATCCTGACGCTGCGCCAGCACCGATTGACGGAGCGTTGACGCAGACCTGCTGCCAGGACCCCGGGGGACTTGGGGGCCGATCCGCCATCGTCGCGGCAGGGACCCCGACCCCTGCTCCGTTCCGGTGTCCGCCGGGGTCATGGGCGGGCAATCCAGGGCACTCGTCGGGGTGACCGACGCACTGAGCAGCCTGGCCGCCTCCTGCCGCGCGGTCGAGGGTGTGCCGGGCCCGGCGCTGGTGCGCGCCGCGTGCCGGCACCGAGGACCGCGTCGTGCCCGCCACCACGCGAGCCGGGCTGCGGGTACTGCTCGCCCGCGACCGGCGCCGAACGGCCGGGAGCGGGAACCGAGCGCAAGGATCCCGTTAACGAGACCGCGCCGGGGCCAGACTTCCGCCCCACGCCTGTTACACCGGAGAACAGGAGGTGCACCATGCGCCGATACCTCACCCTGCGGGGGCCGCTCTCCCTGCTCGTGGCGGCTGTTGCCCCGCTGGTCCTCAGCCTGGTCCTGCTGCCGTTCCGCGACAGCATGGCCAACACCAACGTGGCCCTGCTGCTCGTCGTCATGGTCGTCGCGGTGGCCGCGCTCGGCCACCGGCTGGCCGGCGCCGTCGCGGCGCTCAGCGCGGCCGTCTGGTTCGACTTCTTCTTCACCCAGCCCTACCAGCGGTTCGCCATCGACGCCGGCACCGACATCACCACCGCCGTGCTCCTGCTCGCCGTAGGCCTCGCGGTCTCCCAACTCGCCGCCCGCGCCCGGCGCTTCCAGGTGATAGCGATCACCGACGCGGGCTACCTCGCCCGCATCCACGACACCGCCGTCCTGGCCCGCAACGCCAACTCCGCGCTCACCGTGGTGGACCACGTCCGCGACGAGCTGGTGGACCTCCTCCAGCTGCGCAACTGCCGATTCGAGTACGGCTCCCTGATCGGCCACCCGCCGAGCCTGCAGCACGACGGCTCCGTCACCGTGGGCCGCCGCACCTGGGACGCCGACGCCCTCGGCCTGCCCGAGGAGGACGTCGAACTGCGGATGTTCGGCAACGGCAAGTACGTCGGCCGCTTCATGCTCGAACCCACCCCTGGGACAGTGCCCTCCCGGCAGGCGCGCCTGGTCGCCGTGACCCTGGCCGACCACGCGGGCGCCGCGCTCGACAGCCTCACCCGGCCGGTCAAGGCGGCCTGACCGACGCCGGACGCACCGGATGAGGACGAGTCGGCCCACAGGACGTGATCAGTCCTGCGGCCGGCCTCAACCCGCCACCTGGCCGTCGAAGTCGGTTTCGGTGCGCCCGACGCTACGCCGCGGACGATCGGCTCCGGGACTACCTAACGGTGTCATGACGCCCACCCGCTCCGTCATGACGGATCGCTGACGGCGTTGTGCGAAGGCGGTCAGCCGATGACGCCACGGACTCCTGGATCCGCCGGAACATCAACCGCTCGTGAGTGAGGGTGTCCTGGTACTCGTCGGACGCCACGCATGCCGCCGCCGCGGGCAGCGTCAGTCCCGCCGGTCCGCGTGCGGCGAGGTCGAGCAGCGTCAGCGCGCGTGCTCGGACGCCGGTCACGTTCCCCTGGACGGACAGGCTCGCGGCTGGGGCCGCCCCTGCAGCACTCCATGAACCGGACGAACCTTCGAGGTGCTAAGGCCTTGATAAAATGATCGCCAACGGTGTGCCGGGAAGTCTGGTCGGCCGGGGGACGGACCGCGGCGACCGCCGTGGCGCCCTCGCGAACTGAGCTGGGGTTTCGGCGATGCGCGCGGTCGGGGCAGTCCTCCTTCTTGTCGTCCTGGCCACCACGGTGGCCACCGGCGCCCGCCGCTGGCGCATACCGGCACCCTCCCTCCTGGTACTCGCCGGGATCGCGGTCGCCCTGATACCCGGGGCACCCGCCCTGCACATCGCCCCCGAGACCATCGGCCTGGTCGTCCTGCCCCCGCTGCTCTACGCCTCCGCCGAGGAACTGTCCCTGCGCGATCTGCGCTCGGTGTGGCGGCCGGTCACGATCCTCGCCTTCGGCCTCGTCCTCGCCTCGGCCGCCCTCGTCGGCGCACTCGCCGCCGCCCTGACCCCGTTGCCGGCCTCGATGGCATTCGTTCTCGGCGCGGTCCT
Source organism: Streptomyces sp. NRRL B-24484 (assembly GCF_000717715.1). Classification (GTDB taxonomy): domain Bacteria; phylum Actinomycetota; class Actinomycetes; order Streptomycetales; family Streptomycetaceae; genus Kitasatospora. The sequence continues at coordinate 14,228 of NZ_JOAI01000058.1, forward strand.
GGCCAGTACCGATCCGGTCGCGGTGACCGCACTCGGTCGACGGCTCGCCCTGCCCGGCCGGGTACAGGTCCTGGTCCAGGCGGAGAGCCTGTTCAACGACGCCACCTCCCTGGTGCTGTTCCGGGTCGCCGTCACCGTCGCCGTCGCCACCGGCGCGGTCGGCTGGCAGGCGGCGGGAGGGCAGTTCGTCCTGCTGGCCGGTGGAGGCAGCGCGATCGGCGCCGCCGTCGCCGGCGGGGTCACCCTGATCCGCCGCCGCACCACCGACCCGGTGCTGGAGACGGTCATCGCCCTGGTCACCCCGTACGGCGCCTACGTGCTCGCCGAGTCCGCCCACACCTCCGGCGTCACCGCCGTGGTCGTCGCCGGCGTGCTGCTGGGCCGCTCCGGGCACCGCCTGACCGACGCCCGGATCCGGCTCCAGCTGCACGCCGTGTACGCGGTCGTGGTCTTCCTGCTGGAGAGCGTGGTCTTCAGCATCGTCGGCCTGGAGCTGCCCACGCTGGTCCGGGAACTCCCCGGCGGAAGCGGAATGTGGCCGCTGCAGGCCCTCGCCATCGCCACCGTGCTGATCGCACTGCGCGTCTTCTGGATGCTCCCCCTCTCCGCGGCGGTCGGGCCGAGCCGCGGACGACCCTCTTGGCGGATCGCCGCCGTGGTCAGCTGGGCCGGCACCCGCGGGGTGATGCCGCTCGCCGCCGCGCTGTCGATCCCGCTCGCCGCCGAGGACGGCACCCAGCTGCCCGGGCGGGCCCTGGTGCTCGTTCTCACCACCGCCGTCGTGGTCTTCACTCTCGTCGTCCAGGGGCTGAGCCTGGCACCCGTCGTCAACCGCTCCGGGCTGGCGCTCGAACCGGAACACACCGCCCGTGAGGAAGAGGACGCCCGTGGCGCACTCACCCGGGCGGGCCTCACCCACCTCGACCAGCTCGCCGATCTGGAGACCATCCCCGGGCACGTCGTCGACCGCGTCCGCCGCGGCCTGGAGGCCAGGCTCGAACCCCACGACGAACCGGCCGCCGGAACACCCGCGCTGGTGGTCTACCGCGAACTGCGCCGAGAGGTCATCGCCGTCCAGGGCGACGAGCTGCGCCGGCTCTACGACGACCACCGGATCAGCGACACCACTCGGCGCACCCTGCAGCGCGACCTCGATCTCGAGGAGACCGGCCTCGGCACCGCCTGACGGCCCGCGCGGTCGGCGCAGTCTCCCCTGCAGCCTGTCCGCGGGATCGGTATCGTCCGCCCCAGTGCACCAGCCCTGCAGCCGAGCGCCCGCGCGGAGGAGGACCCATGGCCGACAACGGCCCCGAAGCCCGGCAGCCGACACCCGGTCACCCGGGTCGTTCCACCGGCTTGGCGGGCCTCGCGCTGACGATCGGTGCCCTCGGCGTGGTCTTCGGCGACATCGGCACCAGCCCGATCTACACCCTGCAGACCGTGTTCAACCCGGAGGACCCGCACCCCGTACCGGTCTCCACGGAGAACCTGTACGGGGTGGTCTCGCTCATCTTCTGGTCGGTGGTGGTCATCGTCCTGGTCACGTACGTCCTGCTGGCGATGCGCGCCGACAACGACGGCGAGGGCGGCATCATGGCGCTGATCACCCTGCTGCGGCGGTCGGCCTCGCAGCGGGGCCGGAGGACCACCGTCGTGCTGGCCGCGCTGGGCATCTTCGGTGCGTCGCTGTTCTTCGGCGACAGCATGATCACCCCGGCGATCTCGGTGCTCTCCGCGGTCGAGGGGCTCAAGGTCGTCGAGCCGTCACTGGAGGACGCGGTCGTGCCCATCACGGCCGCCATCATCGTCGTGCTCTTCCTGGTCCAGCGCAGGGGCACAGCAGCGGTGGGCCGGGTGTTCGGGCCGGTGATGATCCTCTGGTTCACGGCCATCGGGGCGTGCGGGATCTCCGGCATCGCCGACCACCCGGAGATCCTCAAGGCGCTGTCCCCGAGCTACGCCCTGGGCTTCCTGTTCGGCCACTTCGGCACCGCATTCTTCGCCCTGGCCGCGGTCGTGCTCGCGGTCACCGGCGCCGAGGCGCTCTACGCCGACATGGGGCACTTCGGCCGCCGGCCGATCACCCGCGGCTGGCTGTTCCTCGTCTTCCCGGCCTGCACCCTCAGCTACCTCGGCCAGGGCGCACTGATCCTCGACGACCCGGGCAACATCAGCAGCCCGTTCTTCCTGCTCGTGCCCGGCTGGGGACGGCTCGCGATGGTCGTGCTGGCCACGGCGGCCACCGTGATCGCATCCCAGGCGGTGATCACCGGCGCGTACTCGGTCGCCTCCCAGGCCGCCCAGCTCGGCTACCTGCCGAGGCTGCGGATCGCGCACACCTCCGAGTCCACCATCGGCCAGATCTACGTCCCCTGGATCAACTGGCTGCTGATGGTCTCGGTGCTCACCCTCGTCTTCGCGTTCCGCAGCTCCACCGCGCTCGCCTTCGCCTTCGGCATGGCGGTCACCGGCACCATCACCATCACCACCCTGCTGTTCTTCTACGTCGCCCGTGCCAGGTGGGGCACGCCGAAGTGGCTGGTCGCCGTCGGTGCGGCCGTCCTGCTCTTCGTCGACCTGCTCTTCGTGGCCGCCAACGCCACCAAGCTCCTCCACGGCGCCTGGCTGCCCCTCCTCATCGGCCTCACCGCGTTCACCGTCATGACGACCTGGCAGCGCGGCCGGGAGATCGTCACCGCCGAGCGGGAACGCCACGAAGGATCGCTGCGCCAGTTCGTCGACCAGCTCCACAGCGGGCGAGTGCGGGCGTTGAAGGTCCCCGGCACGGCCGTCTTCCTCAACCGGGGCAAGCAGACCACGCCCCTGGCGATGCGCGCCAACGTCGAGCACAACCACGTGCGGCACGACCAGGTCGTGATCCTCTCCATCCGGACCGAGACCGTCCCCCGGGTCGCGGCCGAGCAACGGATCGTCGTCGACGACCTCGGCTACGCGGAGGACGGGATCATCCACGTCACCGCCCGGGTCGGCTACATGGAGACACCCGACGTGCCCGGCACGCTGGCGTTGCTCGAACCGGCCGACACCGAGGGCGAGCTGCAACTCGACCAGGCGACCTACTTCCTGTCGAAGATCGAACTCCGGCGCGGCAAGGAACCGACGATGGCACCGTGGCGCAAACGGCTGTTCGTCGCCACCTCCTACATCACGGCCGACGCCGCCGAGTACTTCGGCCTCCCGCGCGACCGCACCGTCATCATGGGCTCCCACATCGAGGTGTAGCGACCGCGTCCACCGGGCCCGGAGAGCAGAAGGCCGAAGGGTGGCGCTGACACGATGTCCGCGTACGCCGACCGTAGGCGGCGTGGAATGAGCGCGCAGGTGTTCGTCGCGCCAGGCGACGGTCCACCCCGGTGCGACGCCCGCAGCGGCCGGCCACGCGTCGAACCGCCCACACCAGCTCGCGCCGGGCCGCCGGCCCCGCCCCCGGCTCGAAGACGTGACGGGCCCGTCTGCGCCGCACGTGGGTGGCCCGGTTATGGAGCCCACCGGCCCGTCGGCAGCCCCGGGCGTGACCGTACACACGGCTCCTGTCAACGTTCCGTCAAGTTCGATGCTGCCGGGGTCAAGGAGCCGTCAGGGTCGGACCAGCTGCCCGGCAGGCGGGAATAGTCTCCCCGGCGCGGGCTTCCTCTGTGCCCGCACCACCGCTCGGGGATTCGGATCCCCCGCACGCCCTCCGCCTGCTCCAACGTAGGCCTGACACCTCATGAGGAGTGGCACATGAGTGCCGACACCGCCGCCGGTCTCCTGGTCGCCGCCGCACTCGTCGTCTATCTGATCCTGGCCCTGAAGTACCCGGACAAGTTCTGAAGCGGGCTGCCGACCCGGCGGCTCATCGGAGCACCTCCTGAAGGGGCCGCCGGAACCTGCGCTGCGCGGCCAACGCCTCCTGCTCCGGCGGGGCCACCGGCACCGGGGCTGCCAGCTGCGAGGTTGTCGACATCGGCGGCACCAGGGAAGCGATGCTTCGAACGGTCCGGACGAACAGGCGGAGTACAGCTGCTGCCACCCGTCCGGATCGGGGGTGGTGAGTTCGACGATCAAGGCGCCGCAGAGAGCAGACGGCTTCGGCAGGTACGCCTTGGCGGACAGCAGTGGGACACGGGTGCCAGGTGTGAGTTCCCGGCCCGGGGTTTGTTCCGGCTGATGCCGGGCGCGTCCCGTTGAGCTGCTCGAGCCCGTACTTCCACTCCTCCGCGAAGTCCTCGCGGGTGCCCTCCAGCCACTGGCGCCCGGTCACCCGGGGCGAGGCCGAGTTCGCCGGCCTCCTCGCGGACCCGGTCCGCCGTGTCTCCCCCGGTGTGTGGACGTACTCATAATCAGCGGTACTCGCGCAGGCGGGGCCTGACGCCGAGGACGGTGAGCGCAAGGAGCGCAGCCAGCAGCACGGTACCGCCGGCGGCTGCAGGTCCGTCGAGTTCGCCGTCCGCCTGCGCCACCGCGCGGTCCATCGCCTGCCGGTTGACGGCGAGGACGGCGTCCAGCGCGTCGCCGAGCTCGGCGAAGTCGGCATTGGACTGGCCGGCCGCGAGGCCGGTGTTGAAGGTGACAGCTTCCTTGAGGCGGCCCTGGGCTCGCAGGGCGCGCATCCTCCGGTCATCGAGCTGGTACTGCCGGAAGGCCTCCAGTACGCGCTCGGCGGTGTCCTGTTCACCGGCGAAGGTGATGTTACGCAGCTCGTCGCCGAGGTATCCGCCGAACGGGACGTCGCTGCGGTCGGCGCGATGCGCCTCGGCGGCCGCCTTCAGCCGCAGGTCGTAGTCGCCGAGCGAGGCGCCCTCGAGCCGGGCGAAAGCCTGGGTCTTGTCGAAGAAGCCCTGCTCGTACGCGGCGGCCCGGACCGGGTCAGTGAGGTAGCGGCTCTCGTCCGCGTTCATGTCGTACGCAGTGGCGCGGGCGCGGCTGAGGGCGAGGACGGAGTCGTAGGCGTTGCTCTTGGCCACCACCAGGTCACGGTCGGCCTGCGTGGAGAGGTGCAGCCCGGCGAGCAGGGCGACCGCGGTCAGCAGGGTGACGGCGGCGAGCAGCGGGTTGACCAGGCGGCGGAAACGGACGGTGAGCGTGTGATGCAGGGCGCCGAGCGCCACGAGGGCGAGCAGGCCGGTCGCCAGGATCCACCACCAGCCGGCCGCGAGGCCCTCGCGCTGCTCCGTGTAAACGCGGTCCACGGTGGCGGCGTTGGCGGCGGTGACCTGGTCCGCCGCGGGCAGGAGGCGCTGGCGGAGCAGGTCGGTGGCCTGCCGGTAGGTCTCCAGTGCCTGCGCGGACGGCCGGCCGGCGGGGGCCTGGTCCTGGTCCTCCAGCAGCTGGGTGCGGGCCACCAGCGCCTCGTAGCGGCCGAGTTCGCCGATCACGGTCTGCACCGCGCGCTGCCCGGCCGGGTCTCCGGCGGCGGCCTCGGCGGCGCGCTGGAGGTCCTCGCCGGCCTCGGTGCGGCGCTGCTCGTAGGTGTCCAGGGTCTGCCTGCGCAGGGCGAGGTAGTCGGGGTCCGCGCCGATCAGCAGGAGGTTGGCCGCCTGGGCGTCCATGTCGCTGAGGGCGAAGTAGAGGTCGGCGGCGCGGACGGCCTGCGGGGCGGCCCGGTGGCCGATGACGTCGATGCCGTCCCGCGCACCGGCGAGCACCGAAGCGACGGCCCCGCCGAGGCCGAGCACACAGACCAGGCAGGCCGCGGTGAGCGCCCGGACCAGCCTCGGGGTGGTCCAGGAGGACCGGCCGACACGCCTGCGGGCAGCCGAGACCACGGCAAGGGGAGCGCGCGACCCGGGCGGCCCAGCTGCTGCCCCGGGGCCCGCCACCGCCGGCGAGCCCGTCCTCTTGGTACCGGTCGTCGTATCCAGCGCACCCGGTGCCATGACCGCGCGTCCCCTCCCCCTGCCGGTTGGCCGCCGAACGCCCTCCTCGGTGTGTCCGTCCGGAGAGCCGGACTCCGGCACGACCCGCGCTCCTTCCTCACGAAGGACGCGGAGCCGTTCGGCGCAGCTCACGCTAGGGGCCACCCGACCGCGGCCGGCCGCTCCCTGACGCTCCCTTGACGCATGCGACGGTTTTCCTGACGGATCATTGACGGTGGAGACACCGTCAGCTCTCGGACTTCCTGCTGCCCGAGCACCTCCTTGATGAGCCCGTACAGCACCTTCGGAACTCCCGAGCCGGGTCGGTGGCGGCGTCGCCGACGACGGCGTTCTCGTAGCCCACACCGGCCCAGGTCTTGGGACGGTGTGGGCCCTCGGCGGCGACCGCGGTCAGCAGCTGCCGCCCGGCCCTGTCGTCCTTGGTGCTGGCGGCGGTGACCCGGGCTGCCGGCCCACGGCCGAGAGTGTCGGTGCTGATGTCCCGCTTCCTGATTGCGGTCCTCTTACCAACGTCGATATCCCGAGTGGCTCGACGATGCAGGCCGTCGGCTCGGACGGCGGCCTCGGAGGCGTGGGCCGGGCGCCGCTGGCCGCAAAGGGACAGACACGTGTTGCCATGCGCAGGCAGTTGGGGCGTGACACCGGCGGTTGGACGGGTGTACCGGCAGATTCCTGCTCGTCCAAGCCCTGGGACTCGGGGACCGTTACCCGCGAGATCGAGTGAAAGCCACCCGGGCTTGTCTGGAGGCGTTGTGTCATCGCAGTTCATGGATGCCAAGCAGACTGCGGAGTATTTGAACATGTCGGTGCCGTGGGTGTATCGGGAAGCCTCCCGGGTGGGGCTCGTCCCGTACAGGTTCGGGCGGGGCCGGAATGCGAAGCTCCGGTTCAAGGTCGCTGAGTGCAGGCCTGGGTCAAGCAGCAGCGCTCCTCGGAATGAAGCAGCGGGATGCCCCGCCCGACAGTGGGCTGTGGGCAGAACATCCGTCGTCAGGCGGTAAGACCGAGATTGATGACCTGCGCAGCGCGGCCTATGGAGCCGGGCATGAGGTGCCGGTAGGTCCTGAAGGTGATGTCGACGGTGCTCGTACGCTTGATTCGCTGCCACTGGTTGTTGATGGAGTAGTGCTGGTACGGCCGCCTGATGTCCTGGGGGTGGCGCAGGAGGTAGCCGTCCATGGCGCCGTACGTGCGTACGCGGCCCCGTCCCGACCTCGCCACCCGCGAGCAGCGGATCGCCGTCGCCGAACACCTCGCCGCCCGCCGCGGACGTGCCCCGTGGCCGGTCCGCAGGACGACCGGGCACCCGCTCACCGGCCGCCGCCGTGGGGCGACCGCCTTACGGATCGCTGACGGTGCCGCGCCGCGACGGCCCTGCGGCCGAGCCGGCCGGTAGCGTCGCCGGTCATGAGGATTCTGGTAACCGGCGGCGCCGGGTTCATCGGTTCGGCCGTCGTGCGTGCTCTGTTCGCTGCGGGCCACGAGGTCCGCGTACTGGACGCACTGCTGCCCGCCGTCCACCCGTCGGCGGCCGCACCCGACCTGCCTGCCGGCGTCGAGTTCCTGCACGGCGACGTACGGGACACGCCGGTGGTGGAGCAGGCCCTGGCCGGAGTGGATGCGGTCTGCCACCAAGCGGCGATGGTCGGCCTCGGTCTCGACCTCGACGACGCGCCCGAGTACGTCGGCTGCAACGACCTCGGAACAGCGGTGCTCCTGTCCGCGATGGCACGGGCAGAGGTGCGGAACCTGGTACTGGCCGGATCGATGGTGGTCTACGGCGAGGGCCGGTACGTGTGCCCGGAGCACGGCAGTGTGGCGCCCGGTCCCCGGCGGCGGGACGATCTCGACGCCGGGCGGTTCGAACCGCCGTGTCCGGTGTGCAGGACCCTGCTCCGGCCGGGCCTGGTGGCGGAGGACGCACCCGGTGACCCCCGCAACGTGTACGCCGCGAGCAAGCTCGCCCAGGAGCACCTGGCCGCCGCCTGGGCCCGGGCGTGCGGCGGGTCCGTCCTGACGCTGCGCTACCACAACGTGTACGGCGCGGGCATGCCGCGCGACACGCCGTACGCAGGGGTCGCCTCCCTGTTCCGGTCCGCGCTGGCCCGCGGCGAGGCTCCCCGGGTGTTCGAGGACGGTGGACAGCGCCGGGACTTCGTCCACGTCGACGACGTTGCGGCGGCGAACCTCGCCGCACTGGAGGACATCGACGGCCGGCTGCCGGGAAGCAGCCGGGCGTACAACGTCGGCAGTGGGGAGGTGAACACGGTCGGTGGGATGGCCCGGGCGCTGGCGGAGGCCTGCGGCGGACCTGCGCCGGTGGTGACGGGTCAGTACCGGCTCGGGGACGTTCGGCACATCACCGCCGATTCCTCCCGGCTGCGGGACGAACTGGGCTGGCGGGCCCGGGTGCCGTTCCTCGCGGGAATGGCCGAGTTCGCCGCCGCCCCGCTGCGGGCCTGACTACCCGCGTGCCGCCGGCAGCGCGATCTCGAAGCAGCAGCCTCCGGTGACGTTGTGCACCCGGGCGCGGCCGGCGTGGGCCTCGACGATGCCGCGGACGATGGCCAGGCCGAGGCCGGCCCCGCTGTCCCCGCCCTCGCCGGGATCGCGCCGCGGCGTGCGGGCCGTGCTGCCGCGCCAGCCGGTTTCGAACACGCGGGAGAGATCCTGTTCCGGGATGCCCCCGCAGCCGTCGGTGACCGAGAGGACGACCTCGTCCAGCTCCCGGCGGGCCGAGACCGCGACGACGCCGTCCTCGGGCGTCGAGCGGATCGCGTTGACGAGGAGGTTGCCGAGCACCCGGGTGATCTCCCGGCTGTCCACCTCGACCGGCTCGGCGACGACCTGACGACCCTCCAGGCGGACTCCGTGCCGGCGGGCCAGGGGGTGGGCGCCGGCGAGTGCATCGTCGACCAGGTCGTAGACGGACACCCGCGACACCGTGAGGGACAGCGCGCCCGCCTGGATGCGGGAGAGTTCGAAGAGGTCGTCGACCATCCCGGCGAGCCGCTCGACCTCGGTGCGGATCCGCCCCAGGTAGTGCCCCGGCTCGTCGACCACTCCGTCCTCCAGAGCTTCGGCCATGGCCCGCAGACCGGCGAGCGGGGTGCGCAGGTCGTGCGAGATCCAGGCGATCAGCTCGCGCCGCGAGGCGTCCAGCGTCTGTGCCCGGGCCCGCGACTGGGCCAGCCGGGCGCTGGTGGCGGCGAGTTCCGCACTGAGCTGGGCGAGTTCGAGCCCGAGGGGGTGGTCGGGTGCGGTGAACCCGGTGTCGCTGCCGACGGTGCGGGCGGCCGCGGTCAGGGCGCGGCTGCCGGCCACCACCTGGCGCCCGAGCAGTGCCGCTGTGAGCAGCGAGACGACGGACGCCATGCCGAGCACGGTGATCACCACGCCGAGGTCGTGCCCGGAGAGGAACATCGCCTGGGCGACGGCGAACGTCCCGGAGGAGACGGCGAGGACGGTGACGACGGCGACGCAGAAGAGCGACAGTGCCATCGAGCGGCGCCGCAGCAGCCGGACGGCCGCCCAGCCGAGCAGGCCCGCACCGGCGGCACCGAGACCGGCGAACAGGGCGATGAGCAGCAGGTCCTTCACGCCGGGCCGTCCTTGTCGTCGATCGCGGGGTCGTAGCGGTAGCCGACGCCCCAGACCGTGGCGATCAGCTTCGGTGCGGCGGGGTCGTCCTCGATCTTCTCGCGCAGCCGGCGGACGTGGACGGTGACGGTGGACAGGTCGCCGAAGTCCCAGCCCCAGACCCGATGCATCAGCTCCTGCCGTGAAAGGACCGTGCGCGGGTGCTGCAGGAGGAAGACGAGCAGGTCGAACTCCCTCAGTGTGAGCATGAGTTCGCGTCCGTTGCGGTGTGCGAGGCGGGCCTGCGGGTCCAGCGTGATGTCCCCGGACACCAGCAGCGCCGGGGAGGGCGCCGCGGGAGCGGTGGCACGGGAGCGGCGTAGGACGGACTGGATGCGCAGGACGAGTTCCCGCGGGCTGAAGGGCTTGGTGACGTAGTCGTCGGCGCCCAGTTCCAGACCGAGGATGCGGTCGGCCTCGTCGCCCTTGGCGGTGAGCATGACCACCGGGAGGTCGGCGCCGTCCTCGGATGCGCGCAGCCTGCGCAGGATCTCCAGGCCGTCGGTCCCGGGGAGCATGAGGTCGAGGACCAGGAGGTCGGGGCAGTGGGCGCGCGCCAGGGCGAGGCCCTGGTCGCCGTCGCAGGCCCGGTCGACGTGGTGGCCGGCCCGGGTGAGGTAGCCGGCGACGACCTCGCCCACGGTGAGGTCGTCGTCGATCACCAGGATGCGGGCGGGGTCCGGCGGTCCGGCGGAGGCGGGGCTGTCGTTCACCTCGCCGAGGATACGAGCTGTGGCGGTGCCGCGGTGCCGCGCCGGGGTCGATGTTCGTGTTCCGTAAGATCGCCGATCCGATGCGGCGCGGGACGGCGGCCGGCCGGCTGGCGTAGGACTTTCGTAAGGGCGCGGTTCGGCCGCAACCGGCCTGCCCGCGCTTAGCGTGGCCGACGTGACATCTCCGACTCCCCCGTTCCCGTGTGCCGATGTGATCCTGCCGTGCCTCGACGAGGCCGAGGCCCTGCCCTGGGTACTGGGGCGTGTGCCTGCGGGCTGGCGGGCGATCGTCGTCGACAACGGTTCCCGTGACGGCTCCGCCGAGCTGGCGCGCTCGCTGGGCGCGACGGTCGTCGAGGAGCCGCGGCGCGGCTTCGGCGCCGCGTGCCATGCCGGACTGCTCGCCGCCACCGCCGAGCTGGTCTGCTTCATGGACTGCGACGGCTCGCTCGATCCCGCTCAGCTGCCGCGGGTCGCGGCGCCGGTGCTGGCCGGTTCGGCGGACCTGGTGCTCGGTCGGCGCCGTCCCTCGACGGCCGGGGCGTGGCCGCTGCACGCCCGCCTGGCCAATGCCGTGCTGGCCCGCCGGCTGCGGTTGCGGACGGGCGCGCCGGTGCACGACCTCGGGCCGATGCGGGCCGCCCGCCGCGACCGGCTGCTGGCCCTGGGCCTGGGCGACCGCCGGTCCGGCTATCCCTTGGAGATGGTGCTCGCCGCGACGGCGGCCGGGATGCGGATCGCCGAGACGCCCGTCGACTACCTGCCGCGGACGGGGCGCTCCAAGGTCACCGGTACCGTGCGCGGCACCCGGCAGGCCGTCCGCGACATGCGTGCCGTCCTGGCCGCACCGGCCCCGACCTTGCTGGTGATCGCCAAGTCGCCGGTCCCCGGACGCGTGAAGACCCGCCTCACCCCGCCCTGCACTCCGGAGCAGGGGGCGGCACTGGCCGAGGCCGCCCTCGCCGACACCCTCGCCGTCCTCTCCGTGATGCCGGCCGGACGGCGGCTGCTCGTGCTGGACGGCGCCGTGGGCGCCTGGCTGCCCCCCGGGTGGCAGGTCGTACCGCAGTCGGACGGCGGGCTGGACGCCCGGCTCTCGGCGGCCTTCGCACACGCCGCCCGGATCGCTCCGGATGCGCCCGCGCTGCTGGTGGGCATGGACACCCCGCAGGTGGACGCCGCCGTCCTCGCCGAGGCCCTGTCACCGGCAGGGCGCACGGGCGTCGATGCCTGGTACGGCCCGGCCCGCGACGGGGGATTCTGGGCGCTCGGGCTGGCCAGGCCCGGCGAGGAGCTGGCCCGGCGCCTCCTCCTGGACGTGCCGATGTCCACGCCGGACACCGGGAAGGTCCTGCTCGAACGTTTGAGGGCGGCGGATCTGACGGTCCGGCAGCTGCCGGTGCTCACCGACGTGGACACGATCCGGGATGCGCACCACGTCGCCGCCGACGTGCCGAGCAGCAGGTTCGCCGCGTGCCTGGCCGCGGTCGAGGCTGCCCGGGAGGTGGCGGGGTGACCGTCGAGGCCGAGGCCTGGGTGGACGACCCGTTCGCCGAGGCCGTCCGCACCGGCCGGGGCCCGCTGTGGCTCCGCGGCGAGGACGGCCGCCGGATCCCCCTCGACGTGGAGCGCTGGTGCGCGCCTGCAGCCGGAGCGGACCACGGGCTGCTGCGGCGCTGCATCGGGCTGTCCGCCCCGGTGGTGGATCTCGGTTGCGGCCCCGGCCGCCTGGTCGCGGCCCTGCTGGGCCTCGGGGTGCCTGCGCTCGGTGTCGACATCACCCGGGCCGCCGTGGCCCGGACCCGCGGCCTCGGTGGGCCGGCCCTGTGCCGCTCGGTGTTCGACCGGCTGCCCGCGGAGGGACGCTGGGGTGGCGCACTGCTCGCCGACGGCAATCTCGGCATCGGCGGCGACCCGGGGCTGCTGCTCGCCAGGAGCGCCGAACTCCTCGCACCGGCCGGCGTATTGCTGGTCGAGGTGGAGCCGGGGGAGATCGACGAGAGGATCACCGTCCGGGTCGAGGGACACGACGGGCGGTTGGGGCCGCCGTTCGTCTGGGCCCGCTGCGGCGCGGCGGCCACCGCCCGTCGTGCCGGACGGGCCGGGCTCGTCGAGACGGAACGCTGGTCCTCCCACCGCCGCCGGTTCCTCGCCTTCCGCAGGGGGATCCGTCCGCGCTGAGGAGGCCGCGGCACGCGGGAGCCCGTCCGGCGCGCCCGACGGGCTCCTGCCCTGCCACTGCGGGGGTCCCGCCCTGCCACTGCCGGTGTTCCCGCTCGCCCCGGCGCCGGTCGACCGGCCCGGTCCGCGTTCCGCTCCGGGTTCCGGGCTCCCTGCACGGCCGTCCTGATGCGGCCGTCTCGGATCGGGGAGACGGCCGCGAGCCGGTCGTGGACGAAGGTCGCGCCGGTCCGCGGGCCCGGCGGTGCCACGCGGGTCAGCCGCATCAAGGGGCCGGTGCCGACGATGACCGGTATCACCCCGGGCGACCGCGCGCGGACGGCTCCTGCCCGGCGTTGGGCCTCCCCGCCGGCCGGCGCCGCGTGCGTGCCCGTACGGTCCGTGGCCACTGGCGGGCCGCGCGACGGAAGCGGCTCGGCCTCGACACGTGCGCGCACCGTGCGGCGGGCGAGCGGTCGGTCCCGCCGCCGATTCGACGGGCCGAGGGGCGGGAGCGGCCGGGCCCGGGGCCCGCCCCTCGGACTTCCGTCACTTCTCGCCGCCCACCGCCACCACTGCGGGTCCCGCGAGGTGCTGTCGCAGCAGCGGGACCAGGAGGACGATGCACAGGGCCGTCCCGTAGGCCAGCTGCTGGGCGGTCTGGCCTCCCGTCAGGTAGAGCACCTGCCCGGCGGCCGGGACGGCCAGCCACTCCCAGCGGCCGTCGAGTGCGACCAGCGCGACCACGAGCAGCCCGTACCACGGGTAGGAGGGCGCGACCAGGAGCAGCGCCGTGCCCGTCACCAGGAGTGCGCCGGCCCACGGTCGGTGCGGGTCACCCCGGCGCAGGACCCGGACCACCACGGCCGCGAGGACCGTCGCCGCGGCCCACGGCGCGAGGCGGTCGGGCAGCACGAGGCGCAGCAGTCCGAACCGGTCGATGTGCCCCTGCTCGTAGCCCTCCTCCTGGAGGTAGCCCGGCAGGTAGCCGAGGACGGAGGCGCCCGAGGCCGCCGCGTACGGGAGGTAGCTCAGTGCGAAGAGGCCGAGCGCGGATCCGACGAGCAGGACGTCGCTGCGGGTCGGACGCCGGGCCAGGAGACCGGACAGCGCACCCGGGAGGGCGAGGGCCGGCAGCAGTTTGGCCGCGACCGCGCCGCCCAGGAGGAGTCCCCCGCGGACCGGCCGCCCTCGCGTCGCGCAGCCGAGGCCTGCGATCGTGAGCAGTGCGCCCAGCGTGTCCACGTGCGCATCGTTGACGGCCCACACGGTCACGCCGGGGAACCATCCCCACAGCGCGGCCCGCCGCGCCTCCCTGCCCGGCCTCAGCAGGAGCCCGGTGGTGGCCAGTGCCAGTACGGCCCCGCCGGCCTGCACCCCGCGGACCCCGCCGCCGAACGGGTGGAGCGCGAGGAACCACGCCTGCGCCACGGGCGGGTAGACGGTGTGCACGGCCGGCCGGTTGATGCGGGTGCAGTCCCCGGCCGTGGTGCGTCGCTCGTCCCAGCCCGTGCAGTCGTGGTCCGCCGGGAAGAGCCCGGGATCGCGCAGGCGCGCCAGCGCCGGATCGTCCGGGGTGCGGGCGTAGGGCGAGATCCCGGCCGCCTGGACCCGGCCGTCCCACACGTAGCGGTAGGCGTCGTCGCTGGTGCGCGGTGGGGCCAGGAGTCCGACGGCGGCCACGGCGATGCTGCCGGCCAGGACGAGCGGTCCCGCCTGCCGGCCGGGCACCCTGCGCAGCAGCAGCAGCGCGAGTGCGAAGAGGACGACGTCGAGGAGGTACCACCCGGGCAGTGGGAGGGTGCCGCTGCGGGCGACGGTCAGCGCCAGGGCGGTGACCAGGGCGGCGAGGGCGAGGAGGCAGGGCAGGACGGTGCGGGAGGTCACGCCGCCCACCCTCCCACCGGCAGCGGCGGGCGGGCCGCTCCGCGCGGGCGCCGTTCGGATTCCGTAAGCACGTCGGAGCACCGGGATGACGTGCCGGGGCGCTTCGATGGACGCGTGGAAATCGAACCCGCCGACTCCGGCGCTCCGACCGTCCGCCGCCGCTTCGACCCGCCGCTGCCTGCTCCACCCGCGTTCCTTCGTCGCGGGCCGTTGCGTGAGGGGACCTTCACCTCTGCGCTGCACGAACCGCGCACGGTGGTCGCCGTCGGACGCTGGCTGGGCGTGGCCCTGCTGGTCTGCTTCCTGACCGGTCTGACCAGCCATCTGCTCCAGGGCCCGCCCGGCTGGCTCGCACCGCACCTGCCCGCGCGGCCGGTGAACGGCTACCGGATCACCCAGGGGCTGCACGTGATCAGCGGTCTGGCCGCGATTCCGCTGGTCGGCGCGAAACTGTGGGTGGTCTACCCCCGGCTGTTCGAGTGGCCGCCGGCGCGCAGCGTGCTGCACGCTCTGGAGCGGCTCGGCATCGCCGTCCTCGTGGCGGCCGTTCTGCTGGAGCTGTTCACGGGCCTGCTGAACACCCTGCAGTGGTACCCGTGGCCGTTCCCGTTCCGGCAGACCCACTTCTGGCTGGGCTGGCTGGCCACCGGCGGGCTTCTGGTCCATCTCGCCGTCAAGGCGCCGCTGGTCGCCTCCGTCTGGTGGCGCCGGGCCGCTCCGGCCCTGGCGCAGCGCCGTGCGTTCCTCGCGGCGACCGCCGCAGCGGTCGGCACCGTCACCCTCGTGACCGCCGGTCAAAGTGTGCCCTGGCTGCGTGCCCTGGACCTGCTGGCCCCACGGCGCCCCGACATCGGCCCCCAGGGGCTGCCGGTGAACCGCACCGCCGCCCAGGCCGGGACGGTCACCGTGCCGGTCGGCTGGCGGCTGCGGGTCGACGGACCGCGGCCGTACGAGCTCACCCTCGCCGATCTCGCCGAACTGCCGCAGTACGAGTTGGAGTTGCCGATCTCCTGCGTGGAGGGCTGGAGCGCGGCAGCCCGGTGGACGGGGGTGCGGATGGCCGACCTGGTGCGGCGGGCCGGTGCCCTGCCCGGTTCGGCGGTGCGGGTCACCTCTCTGGAGGTCGAAGGACCGTACCGGGTGATGGAGATGCCCGCACCGTACGTCGACGATCCGCTCAGCCTGCTCGCCCTGCGGGTCAACGGCGAAGTCCTGGACGCGGACCACGGGTTCCCTGCACGCGTCATCGCGCCGAACCGTCCCGGCGTCCTGCAGACCAAGTGGGTCGAGCGCATCGAGGTGATCGCATGACCACCGCGGTCCGGGCCCTGGTCCTGACAGCCGGCCTCGCCCTGATCGGCTACGGCCTGCACGGGCTGCTCGGCGACCCGTACATCACCGACCCGGTGGACGTCCTGGTGTGGGGGGTCGGCGGGCTGGTGATCCACGACGGGCTGTGGGTGCCGCTGGTGTGTCTGCTCGGCGTGTTCCTGGTCCGCCGGCCGTTGCTGCGGGGGTGGCTGGTCGTCGCGGCGGCCGTCACCGCCGTCGGCCTGCCCGCCGTACTGCGTGCGGGCGACGACGGCGGCAACCCGTCGGTGCTGCCGCTGCCCTATCTGCGCAACTGGCTGCTGGTGCTGGCCGCCACCGCCGGCGTTGCGCTGCTGGTCGCGTTCGTCGGGCGGTGGCGGCGCGGCCGGGCCGTCAGGCGCCGGGCACCCCGGGAAGACCGGTCGTGAGTCCGTCGAGGGCGTGCCCGCACGGGCACTCGCGCACCGGCGGAAGCCCCTCCACCGCCTTGAACAGCACGGTGCGCAGCCGGTCGACGTTGCGGGCGAACTCCTTCAGCACCTCGCCGTGGGTGACGCCCTGCCCGCTCTCCACACCGGCGTCCAGATCGGTGACCAGGGCGATGGAGGTGTAGCAGAGGCCGAGTTCACGGGCGAGGACGGCCTCGGGGTGGCCGGTCATGCCGACCACCGACCAGCCGTTGGCGGTGAACCAGCGGGACTCCGCGCGGGTGGAGAAGCGCGGGCCCTCGATCACCACCAGCGTGCCGCCGTCGACCGGCTCCCAGGCGGTGGCCCGGGCGGCCTCCATCGCCCGGCGCCGTCCCGCGGGGCAGTACGGGTCGGCCATCGACACGTGCACCACGTGCGGCAGCGTGCCGTCCGGCAGCGGCAGCCCGTCGTAGAAGGTCTGCGGGCGGCCCGAGGTCCGGTCCACGAACTGGTCGGGCACCAGCAGGGTGCCCGGCCCGTACTCCGGGCGCAGCCCTCCCACCGCGCACGGCGCGAGCACCTGCCGGACGCCCAGGGAGTGCAGCGCCCACAGGTTGGCGCGGTAGTTGATCCGGTGCGGGGGAAGCCGGTGGCCGCGCCCGTGCCGGGGCAGGAACGCGACCCGGCGCCCGGCCGCCTCCCCCACGAACAGCGCGTCGCTGGGGTCACCGTACGGGGTGTCCACCCGCACCTCGGTCACGTCGTCCAGCAGCTCGTAGAGCCCTGAGCCGCCGATCACGCCCACGTCGGCGCGTGGCAGGACGTCCTGGTCGACCGTCATCCCGGCCCACCTCTCTTCTCGGGAACAACCTCCCGGCCACTGTAGGAACGGACCGTGCCGGAACCGGGGACACGAGGGCTTACGAATCTCGAACGTCCGCCACGCCGCGAGCTCGGCACCCGGCAGGCCGACGCGCGGTCCACCGGCCTGCCGGTGCACCCGGTCCGGCGGAAGAAGTCGCCGGGCTCCGAGCGGATCGATGCCGACCTCGTGCGGCCAGGCCGTGACCGACCCCGCCGGCCCATTGATTTCCGTGGTTCAAGTCCTCGCTCGGCGGCCCAGGCGGCCTCGGGTGACGTCGAGTGGATCTGGGACGTCTCGGCCGGCACGGGCCCGTCGGTGAGGGCCGCCGTCGTTCGCGGGCCGTATCTCCTTGATGCTCTGCCGTGCCGGAGCGAGAGGTCTGTTGCTCGCCTGTGGGCGGAGATCCTCTGCCTGGCCGAATGAAGATCGTTGAAGTCCTTGTTCCGTACCGACCGGGGCGCTTCCCCGGTGAAGAGTCGCAGGCCGGGAATGCCGCACGGCCATGAGCGCCATACGCTCGACGCATGTCCGACGTCACGTCTGCCGGCGGCGCAGCCGGTGACCTTCCCGCACCGGCCGAGGGCCTGGTGCTCACGCACTTCCTCACGGTCAGCGACGTCCCTCGCTCGCGGGCGTTCTACGTCGACGTACTGGGTGGAAGGGTCGTGCTGGCCGAGAACCCCTGCATCGTCAAGGCCGCCAACAGCTGGATCATCATGAACCCGGGCGGCGGCCCCACCGACGACAAACCGGATGTCGTCCTGCGCACGCCGGAGGACCCCCACACGGTCTCCAGCTTCCTCAACGTGCGGGTGGCGGACATCGACGACTTCTACGCCAGGGCGAGGGCCAAGGGGGCCGAGTTCCTCACCCCGCCCATCGACCGCCGAGCCGAGCTCCGCTGCTACATGCGCGATCCGGACGGCTACCTCATCGAGGTGGGCCAGGCCACCGGGCTGCTCAAAGGCATCCTGGCGCACGTCGACACCGACACCTGACGAACCCGGCTCGGCGGGGATCCGCGCGGACCGCGCCCGCCCGTAAAGAGGCCGGCTCGGGGTCGCGGCGCCCTTGAGCCGGCGCCGCACGGTGCGCCGGCGGATTCCTCGACCAAGGCGCCTCGGAAGGTTCAACCTGCCCGAGGACTCCTGCCGCGAGATCAGTCCTTCGGCGCGCCGCCGTCTGCCGCGAGGCGGGTGAGCCACTCGCGCAGCAGGCGCTGCTCGGCGTCGCTCAGGACGTCCGCGTCGTCGGGGAGGGCGGCGCGCAGCGCGCGGGCCGCCGGGGCGGGACCGGTCTCCGCGGCGGGGACCGTCGGTTCGGCGCGGGTGACGGCGGCGATCATGGACTCGCGCAGGATGGTCAGCAGTGCCGGATTGCGGCGTTCCGCGGGGGTGGAGTGCCAGGTGATGACCGCACCTCGGCCGGTGGCCTGGATGATCTGGGCGGCCAGTTCCTCGTCGACCCGCAGCCACCCCCCGGCCGCCAGCCGGCGCACCCGCCCGTGGAGGATCTCCAGGCCCGCGCGGTGTGCTGCGTCCGACTCCCGGCCGGTGGCCCGGTTCATCACCGCGAACAGCTCCGGACGCGAGACCCCGAACTCCACCACCAGGTCCCAACCGCGGCGCAGCTCCTCCACCGGGTCCTCCGGGGCGGGGTCGAGCTGCGCGCGCTTGCTCTCCAGGAACTGTGCGTAGCCGTGCTCGGCGACGGCCTCCAGCAGCCCCTCCTTGTCGCCGAAGAGGCGGTAGATCGCCGGCGGCTGCATCCCGGCCGCGGCGGCGACCGCGCGGGTGCTCACCGCGTCCGGTCCGCCGCTCTCCAGCAGGTCGACGGCCGCCACGACGATGCGGTGGCGAGGACTGTCGGTGGTGTCGCGGATGGGCATGAATCGATGATATCGGAGGCTTGCTTCCAGCGTTAGTTCCGGTGTTAACATAAAAGTGATTCCACCGAAAACAACAGGGGAGAACTTCCGTGATCATCGTGACCGGAGCCACCGGAAAGCTCGGCCGCCGCACCGTCGAGCGCCTCCTGGACCGCTTCCCCGCCGACCACCTCGGCGTCAGCGTCCGCGACCCCCGCAAGGCCCAGGACCTCGCCGACCGCGGCGTCCGCGTCCGGCAGGGCGACTTCGACGACCCCGCCTCCCTCGTGCACTCCTTCGAGGGCGCCGAACAACTGCTCCTCGTCTCCCTCGACCGCACGGGCGAGGAGTGCGTCACCGGCCACCGCGCCGCCATCGACGCGGCCGTGAAGGCCGGCGTCGGCCGCATCCTCTACACCAGCCAGATGGGCGCCGCCCACGACTCCCGCTTCCAGGCATGCCGCGACCACGCCCGGACCGAGGACCTGCTGCGCGCCACCGGCCTGCCCTGGACCGCCCTGCGCAACGGCTTCTACACGGCCAGCGCCTTGCAGTTCCTGGAGCCCGCCCGCCACACCGGCGACATCGCCCTCCCCGCCGACGGCCCCGTCGCCTGGACCGGCCACGACGACCTCGCCGAGGCGACCGCGGCGATCCTCGCCGACGAGGGCCGCTTCGAGGGACCCACCCCGCCGCTCACCGGCGCGGTGACGCTCGACTTCGACGCCGTCGCCGAGATCGCGACCCGGGCCACCGGACGGCCCTTCACCCGCACCGTCGTCCCCGACGAAGCCTTCCGCGAGCAGGCTCTGGCACACGGCGCCCCGGCCCCGATCGCCGACCTGGTGCTGAGCATCTTCGCGGCAGCGCGGAACGGCGAGTTCACCGCCACCGACCCGACGCTGGCCGACCTGATCGGCCGGGAGCCCGCCACCTTCCGCACCCTGCTGGAGCACGCCTGGGCCGAATAGATCCGGCGGGGCGCGGACCCGCTGCCCTGTGCGTCGCCCCGGCGCCCGCCACCCCGCGCCCCCACTCGCTCGCCGGGGTGCGGATCGACGGCACCGGCGGCGGCGCGATCACCTCAGTCGCGCGGTGCACGGCGCGGGGGCAGCCGCCCGGGGCGGCTGCCGCCGGTGGTGTTCCCGTGGCCGTCGCCGACATCGCGTGGAGCACGCCGGGCCCGTGTCAGTGGACCGGTTCGAGGTGGCCGGCACCCGGGCGGCCGGCATGCACATGGGCGGCGAGGAAGCGGGCGGCGCGGTCGAGTGCGGCGTCCGCCTCGTCGAGGCGGCCGTAGTGGTGCTGGTAGACGTGCGGAAGACCGGGGCCGACTTCGAGCGTGACCTCGACGCCGTCCGCGCCCGCGCGGCCGGCCAGGCGGACCGCGTCGTCGAGCAGCACCTCGTTCGCCCCCACCTGTACGAGGAGCGGGGGAAGTCCGGTGAGGTCGGCGAACACCGGGCTGGCCAAGGGATTGGCCCGGTCGCCCGCGCCGACGTAGAGATCGGCGTAGGCGCGCACGTCGGCCTCGGTGAAGATGGGGTCGGCGCTCTCCTTGGAACGGATGCTTCCTCCGGAGAGGGTGAGGTCGGCCCAGGGCGAGAAGACGACCACGGCGGCCGGCTGCGGCAGTCCGGCCTCCCGGGCGGCGAGCAGCGTGGCGATGCCCAGTCCGCCGCCGGCGGAGTCACCGGCCACGACGACGTCCCGCGGGTCGGCGCCCGACGCCAGCAGTTCGCGGTAGGCCTCGAGCCCGTCGTCGACGGCCGCGGGGAAGGGATGCTCGGGCGCCAGCCGGTAGTCCACCGACGTCGCGCGCAGCCCGGCGCGGCGGGCCAGTTCACCGGCCAGCCCTGCATGGGTGTCCGGCGAGCCGATGACGTAGCCGCCGCCGTGCAGGTAGAGCAGTCGGCCGGGGCCGGAGACCTCGGCCGGCTCCAGCTCCAGGGCCGGCCGCCCGCCCAGGACGGTCCTGCGGGTGACCACGCCCTCCGGCGCGGGGCGGGTGAGGGCCGCAGCGAAACCGCTGCGCTCCTCCTCGGGAGTGGGCCGCACATCGCTGCGAGGGACGGAGCGGAGCAGGGCGTCCAGGGCGTCGCGCTGCTGTCGGGACATGTGGGGCCTCCATGGGTCGGGATGCGAAGATGGATTCCCGGGAATCCATCTGCCCGACTCTAACCGGATTCCTCGGAAGATGATTCCCAAGAATCTACTGGAAGGCCGATGTGAGCCACATCACGCCCATCTTCACCGATCTGGTCCGCGTCGAGACCCGGCTCTACAACGCGGCGAGCGCCCGACTGCGCGCCGAACAAGGGCTGGGACTGGGGCAGTTCGAGCTCCTGGAGATCATCGACCGCGTACCGGAGTGCCGCGTGCTCGACATCGTCGGCGAACTGGCGATCACCGTGGGGGCCGTCAGCAAGGCGGTCGACCGGCTGGTGGCAGCAGGCTGGTGCCTGCGGGTCGCTCACCCCCAGGACCGCCGCTCGTCCGTCCTCCGCCTCACACCCGCGGGTGAGGAGCAGCTGTCCGCCGCCCGCCCCGTTGTCGAGGGCGAGCTCGCCTCACTGACCGCGACGGTTCACCCGGACGAGCTGGCCCGCATCGCCTCGACCCTGGCCGACCTCCGCGCAACCCTGGAGGCGAGCCCCGACCGGGCCGGCCGGAACGAGGGCACCTGACCCGCACATGGCGTTCGCCGGGAGCGAGGAGAGCACCGAGGTCGTCCATGCGGGTCCGGGTGCTTGGTTGAACCCACCGGAGGGCCGGCCGCGCGATGCCCGCCCCGGAGCACCTCACGCAACTCGCCGAGCACGGCATGGAGTGGGCGTGGCGAGGGGTACGGGGGGTCACCACTCCGCAGACGTTGGACCAGAACCCGTCCTCACCTGCGCAGCACCGGGGCGACGACCTCGGTCACGTCGCTGCCTCGGCTGCCTGCCGGAGGGCGGCCGAGGCGCCGCGGACGAGGGGATCGCCGTGCCCGCTGCCGGGGGCCAAGGACGACCTGACCGCCTTCGCCGCTTCCCGGAACGACATTGGAAGAAGATCCAGTCCACCAACCCACTGGAACGGATCAACCGCGAGATCGAACGCCGCACCGACGTCGTCCAGGTCTTCCCCAACGACGACGCGCTCCTGCGGCTGGTCACCGCCGTGCTGTTCGAGATGCACGACGAATGGACCGCCTTTCCCCGCCGCTGTCTGCCCGAGGGAAGCATGGACCAGATCTACCCCGGCGAGCGCACCCGCGACGAACTCCCGCCGGTTTCATGACCGTTGGCACACGACCACTACACCACGTCGAGGGACACGACCTCGCCACCCACACTTCCCACCCCGCGGGCAGCGGGCCCCCAGGCCGGGTCCGGCTGCCAACCCTGCGGCGGCATCCATCCCGCGCCAGTTCGGCGGCGGGTTGAAGCGGTAGACGGGCATGAGCCGACCTCACCCTTGAAGCCGCCTGTACGAGGGTGCCGGCGCCGCGTCGCGAGGTAGCGGCGCGTTCTGGCATCGTCCACGCACAGCCGGGCACGATTAGTTGATCAGTGATTCCCAATGGTGTTTGTCAACCGGCCTGGTGACGCGGGGTGGTTGTGTCATGCCTCTGCGAGGTCGCGTCGGGGTGGCTCGGTGGTGAAGGTGCGCTGGTCGCGTATGAGGGCCCAGAGGACGTTGAGGCGGCGGCGGGCGAGGG
>NZ_JOAI01000059.1 GCF_000717715.1 Streptomyces sp. NRRL B-24484
CCGAGCCGACGAAGACGCCCTTGCCGGTGCCGGTCGCGTTGGTGGTCTGCACCTGCTCGTGGGTGGAGAGGACCTCGCCGCTCGCGGCGTCGGTGACCACCACCTGGCTGCTGGGGGTGCCGTCGGCGCGGACACCCTCGACGGTGGTGCGGTGCGCGAGTCTCGGGGTGCCGGAGGCCGCCCACACCACCAGCTGCGCCGTCCCGGGCCGGTCGACCGAGACGAGGGCGGGCTCGTCGCCGTCCGGGACGTTGACAGTGGCGGCGACGGCTTCGTGTGCCTTGGAGGCGGCCTGGGCGGCGGTGAGCTTCGGGGTGAGCGAGGCGGGTGCGACCCGGCCGGCAACGGCGCGGTCGGCGGAGCGTATGGCGCCCTGCGCGCTCTGGTGGACGATCAGGTCCCCGCCCAGGACGGGCAGGCCGGCGAAGGTGCGCTCGTAGCGCACATGGCGGGTGCCGTCGGGGTCGACGACCGTGTCCTTCACGATCAGTTGTTCCTGGCCGGAGAGGCCCAGGGCGCGGGCCGTTGCCACGGGCGCCGGCGCGGCGTGGGCCGATCCGGCACTGACCTGGATCGCACCGGTCAGGACGGTCGAGGCGGACAGAACGGCTCCGACGGCGAGCTTTCGCTTCATTCGGTTCCTTCCGTGATGGACCGCGGGTGCGCGGTCGGACCGGTTCCGCGGCGCCGGGTCGGCGCCGGCTGAGGGCGGAGCCGGTTGAGGGGGAGTTGACTGAGAGGGCTGATGTTGGCGCTGGTTGAGGGCGGCTGAGGGCGGAGCGGGCGCCGGCATGGTGCCTCGGCCACCGGCCTGCAACCGCCGCCGATGGGCGAGCCGGACGGTAGGGCGCACTGCTCGGCCGGAATCATGGCGAAGCATCAGGCAGCCCGGAAAGGCCGGAAACATGAATGGCGGAATTTCGCCAGAGTGGTCGGCTTTCCCGTCACATTTTGTGCGGGAATTTCTGAGCCGATATCTGCTGGCAGATCGGTCCGTGGCCGGTCCGTTCCGCCCGTGTGCCGTAATCCGGCTCCGGCGTGCGGGCGATGTGGGTTGCGCGGCGCTGGTTGCGCAGTCTCGCCACGTATTGACACTTGTCGCCGCGAAATTGCTTCGGTAAGGGGACGGAGTGCAATCCGGGGGAGCCGGGAATTCATTTCCGGGCATAGCTCGGCGGCGAATGCCTCATTGGCGTCCGCCGCGGTGCGGGCCGGATCCGTCCCCTCAGGGCGGGTGACGGCACGGGCCCTACCTGAATGAGCGCCCATCGGCCCGGTGGTGTCACACCCGTGCTGCGGGCACCCGCCGAAGGCGGTGATCCGCGGCGCTCGACTCTGCCGCGTCGGCCGACCGGATGCTCGACATGTCACGGCCGACGTTCTCCGGGCGGAGGTCGATCGGCAGGCCGGGCGCCGCGCGGCACACGGTGGCAGGGCCCTTCACGATGTGGTGCCGAAAGCAGGGGGCCGTGGGAGGTTCCGAATGCGGTCCACCCGGGATGCCGGAGGGGGTGCGTGGGGCGGCTGCCGCCCGGCGGCGGGAGAGCGTGCCCGGTGAGCAAGAGGCCAGAGCCCTGAGTCGGAGCCCGGAGCTCCGAGTGGTCGGCCCCGGGCAGGGTCGGCCCGCGTCCGCAGGGGATGCGGAGCACCGGCTGTTCCGCGGGTCCGCCGAAGTGGTCCGCGGGGTGGGGATGGCGGTGAGGCGTAGCGTCTGGGGGCTGGTCCGCTCGGTTCGTGGAGCGAGAGTGCCAGTTGTCACCGCGGTGAGTGCAGTAACCATCCGGGTCCGCGACGGGGTGGTGCAACTGCGCTGGGCTCTGCGGTTGCTGACAGGGAATCGCGCTGGCCGCCTGGCCGGACGGCGAGGCGGTGGTCGCCGGTGGCCCCGGGGGCGTCACATCCGCCGCGGGTGTACAGGAATGTGACGGCCCTTGAGCCCTCCGAAGCCGCGAAGCGACTGCGGCAGTGCATCACTTCAGCGAGAAGGCGTCGGCGAGCAGGTCGATCTGGGTCGTGAGCAGCGTTTCCCCGGTGTGTCCCATGCCGGAGTAGTGGCCGGAGACCTCCAGGCCGATGGTGCCGTGCAGGGTGCTCCAGGCCAGGACGGTGCCGGTGAGTGCGGTGGCGACGGCCTCGGGGCCGTCGGGGGTGCTGGCCTTCACCCACGCGGCGACGGCCGCGTCCGCCGCGAGCCAGGCCCGCATCTGGGCGACCACGGGGGCGGTGGCGGAGGCCGGGGTGCCGACGGCGAAGACGTACAGGAAGGGCGTGAGGACGGCCCGGGCGCTCGCCAGCGTCTCGGGCGGCGCGGTGTAGCCGGGCGTCGGGGTGCCCTGGATCAGCAGGTAGCGGTGCGGCTCCGCGACGGCCCAGCCGCGGTAGGCGGTGGCCAGTGCGTGCAGCCGGGCGCGCGGGCCGGTGCCCGGGTCGGGGGCCGTCTCGACGGCTGCGGCGGCGTCCTCGTAGGCGTCCGCGATGAGGGCGCCGAGCAGCTCGTCCCGGCTGGCGAAGTAGCGGTACAGCGCGGGCCCGGACATGCCGAGCTCCTTGGCGATCTTCACCAGGGCGAGGGCGGCCGTGCCGCCCTCGGCCAGCTGTCGCAGTGCGACCTCCTTGATCTCGGCGCGGGTCTGCTCCCGGTAGCGGGCGCGCGGGCCGGTCGTGCGGGCCTCCGCCATGGTGATCGCCCCTTCCTCTCGTTACTGATTCTTGCTGGAGCAAGAGTCTCTCACGCGGTGAAGGCTCGTCGCGCTTGCGAGTGCTAATCGCAACAGTTACAGTCTATAACTGAAGCGAGAGGCGCTCGCCGAGGAAACGGTCCGTCCAGGCGGGCCGAGGAGAGGGGACACCATGAACACCCAGGAGCAGCAGCTGCACGCGGTGCTCGGCGCCGGTCCGGCCGGTACGGCCCTCGCGGCGGAGCTCGCCCGCCGCGGCCACGCCGTCCGCCTGGTCGACCGTGCGGGGGAGGGCCCCACGCCGCAGGGTGTCGAGCGCCGCGCCGGCGACGTCTCGACCCCGGCCGGTGCGCTGGCGGCCGTCGAGGGCGCCGACGTCGTCTACCACTGCGTCAACGTCGCCTACCACCTGCAGGTCGAGCTGATGCCGCTGATCCAGCGGGCCGTGCTCGGCGCCGCCGAGACGATCGGCGCCCGCCTGGTCGTGCTGGACACCCTCTACCCGTACGGCCCGACCGGCGGCGCGCCGATGACCGAGCGCACGCCGTGGAACGCCGTCAGCCGCAAGGGTCGGATGCGGGCCGAGCTCGACGAGGCGTACCTGACCGCGCACCGCGAGGGCCGGGCGCGGGTGGTGCTCGGCCGGGCGGCGGACTTCGTCGGCCCCGGCGTGCTCAACTCCACCCTCGGCGGCGCCGTCTTCCCCGCCGCGCTCACCGGCGGCGAGGCGCTGGGCCTGGGGGACATCGACCTGCCGCACAGCCACACCGACATCCGCGACGTCGCCACCGGCCTCGCCACCCTCGGTGAGCACCCCGAGGCCGACGGCCGGGTCTGGCACCTCCCCACGGCACCCGCCCGGACGCCCCGCGAGATCCACGCCATGATCGAGGAGCGGACCGGCAAGCCGCTGAACGTCTCCGTGCTGGACGCCCCGCGCCCCTTCGGCCCCTTCGACGAGGTCTTCATGGCCGAGTACGCCGAGATGTTCTACCAGCACACCGAGCCGCAGGTGGTGGACTCCGGCGACTTCGAACGGGCCTTCGGCGTCACCCCGGTCCCGCTGGAGCGGACACTCGACGAGACCCTCGACTGGTACCGGGAGCTGCTGTCCGCCCACGCCCCGCGTCCCTGAACCCCGATCGCCCACCGGCCCCCGGGACCGCCGGACCGCTGCCGGACCGAGACCCGGCCCGCTGCCGGACCGAGACCCGGACCGATGCCCGGCCCATGCTGGGCCCGGCCCCGGCGGCATCCCCGACAGCACCCCGCCCACGGGCGTCCGGACGGTTCGTCCAGATCCGGTTCAACGGGCCCGCCGGCCACCGCCGGCGGGCCCGGACCGTGCGGCCCGATCGTGATCTCCCGGCGGCACGGGCAGTCCGTCCCGCCCCCTACGATGACGGGCATGAACACTGGGGGGCCGGAGACACGGCTCATCGACGGCCGTTTCGAACTGCTGCAGCGTCTCGGCGGCGGAGGCATGGGCCTGGTCTGGCGCGCCCGGGACAACGCCCTGGAGCGGGAGGTCGCGCTCAAGGAGGTCCGGCCGCCGGACCCGGCGATGCTCGCCGGCGACCCGGTCGCCGCCCAGGAGCTGCGCGAGCGCGTCCTGCGCGAGGCACGTGCGCTGGCCCGCCTCCAGCACCCGAACGTGGTGATCATCCACCACATCGTCGACACCCCCGAGCAGCAGCACCCCTGGCTGGTGATGGAGCTGGTCAGCGGCGGCAGCCTCGCCGACCGGCTCGTCCAGGGCCCGCTCACCGTCCCGGAGGCGGCCAGGATCGGCCGCGGCGTGCTGGCCGCCCTGCGCGCCGCGCACGCGGCCGGCATCCAGCACCGTGACGTCAAGCCCGGCAACGTCCTGCTGCGCACCGACGGCACACCCGTCCTCACCGACTTCGGCATCGCCGCCATGCAGGACGCGACGGCGCTCACCGCCACCGGCTCGCTCATCGGCTCGCCCGAGTACATCGCCCCCGAGCGCATCCGCGGCGGCACGGGCGACGCCTCCTCCGACCTGTGGTCGCTCGGCATGATGCTGTACGTCGCGATCGAGGGCCACCACCCGCTGCGCCGCGGCACCACACTGGCCACCCTGGCGGCCGTCCTTGACGAGCCACTGCCGCCGCCGGTCCGCGGCGCCCAGCTCGGCCCGCTGCTCGGGGCCCTGCTCTCCCGGGACCCCGCGCTGCGGCCCGACGCCGAGATGCTCGACCGGCTGCTCGCCGCGGCCGAGCAGGGCGAGCCGGCCGCCGGTCCCGCCCACTGGGCGCCCACGGTCAAGGAGACCTTCAAGCAGCCCGGCCCGCCGGAGTCGACCTCGGGCTCCACCTCCCAGCCGGTGTTCGGCGCGCCCACGGGCGCCCCGACCGGTGCGCCCACCGGTGCGCCGGCGGGCTACGGCGTCCCGGCCGTCCCCGGGGCGTTCGGTGCACCGGCCGCCGGGTACGGCTACCCGCAGCCCTCGACCGGTCCCGTCGCCGGGTACGGCCACCCGCAGCAGCCCGCCGGCGGCTACGGCTTCCCGCAGGCGCAGCCGCCGGCCGGTCCGAACGGGGGCGGCTACGGCTTCCCGCAGTCGCCGACCGGCGGCATGGGCGGGTACGGCCACCCGCAGTCGCCCACCGGCCCGACCGGCGCCTGGACGCCGCAGGACGGCCACCCGAACCGCCCGCCGGCCAACGCGTCGCGCGGCCGCACCGTGCTGATCACCGCCTCGGTGGCCGGCGCCGTGCTCGCCGGCGTGCTGGCCTGGAACAACCTCCAGGAGGACAAGGGCGGCACCGGCTCCAACGTCACCGGCACGGGCACCGGCAGCAGCGCCGCGGCCGGCACCACCGGCACCACCGGCACCACCGGTGCCACGGGGGCCACCGGGACGGGCACTCCCGCGGCCACCGCCACCAAGGCCGGTGGCAAGAACGCCGCACCCAAGGACCTGCTCTCCACCGACGGCGTCCGGGCGGTGGTCGACGCGATCAAGCCGGTCGCCGGCACCTCGATGATCAACGAGCTGACGGTCTACCCCGAGTACGCGATCGCCGAGACCCCGAAGACCGACAACGCCAAGCTGTACGACCGGATCGACTACCGGAACGGCCACACCAGCAAGACCCCGGGCGGCAGCGTCATCGGCGACGACAAGCCGGTGGACCTGAACAGCTACGACTGGAGCATCATCCCGGGCCTCCTGCAGACGGCCAAGGACACGCTCAAGGTCCCCAACCCCACGAGCCGTTACCTGATCATCGGCCCGGACATGTTCGACGGGACGCCGACCATCCGGGTCTACCTCTCGGATGCCTACGGCAGCGGCTACCTCTCGGCGGACACCAAGGGCAACGTCTTCCGGACCTACCCGCACGAGTGACCCGTCCGCGGACCGCGCACCTCCGGGCCCGCCCGAGGTCCGCGGCCGTCCGCGGTGACCCGCAGTACCGGCGACGGACCGCCGTGATCCACAGTGGGTTGCCGGGATCCGCTGCGGCAACGATGCGACCGGCCTCCGGCATGCCGGGGCGTGACCGTGGAACGGTCATCCCCGACACACCGGAGGCCGTCATGTCGACCACCCTCCCCCGCACATCCGCCCCGACCGCGGCCACCGCAGCCGAGACCGGCACCGCCCGCCCGGAGGCGCCGGTGCCCGCCGTGCCGCCGACCGAGACCCCCGAGTGCGAGGCGTCCACCTGCCACGGGATCTCCCTGCCGGAGCCCGTCGAACTCCACGACGCCTGGCCCGGCTGGATCCCGATCGCGCTGATCGCCGTCCTGGTGATCGCCTGCGCCGGTTTCGCCGTGGCCCGGATCGCCGCCTTCTGAGGGGCTTTCTGGCGGGCCGTCGACCGGCCCTGCTGCCGTCGTCCCGCCACCCCGCGGGCCGCGTCCGGTCCACGCCGTGACAGGCTGGGCCGGTCCGCCGCGACCCGCGCGGCGGCAGGCCCGAGGAGAGGCATGGACACCCCGAAGCCGGTCGACGTCCCCGACGCCCAGTGGCTCAACCCGCCCGCGTCCGCCGTCCCCGACGGCGGCGCCCTGGTCGTCACCACCCGGGACCGCAGCGACTTCTGGCGCACCACCGGGTACGGCTTCGTCCGCGACGACGGCCACGCCCTGCTCGCCCCGCTGCCGGACGGCACCGCCGTGGAGGTCGCCTTCCTCGCGGACTTCGACACGCTCTACGACCAGGCCGGCGTGATGGTCAGAGTCGACGGGTCGACCTGGACGAAGGCGGGCGTCGAGATGTCCGACGGCGTGGCGCACCTCGGCGCCGTCGTCACCCGTGGCGTCTCCGACTGGTCGCTCTCGCCCGTCCCGGAGTGGCACGGCCGCGAGGTCACCGTTCGGGCCAGCCGCAGCGGCGACGCCCTCACCGTCCGCGCCCGCTGCGAGGACGGCCCCTGGCGGCTCGTCCGCTACGCCCCGCTCGCCCCGGACGCGCCCGCCACCGCCGGACCCTACTGCTGCTCCCCGCAGCGGGACGGACTGCAGGTCCGCTTCACCGCCTTCACCTTCGGCCCGGCCGACACCGCCCTGCACGCCGAGCACTGACCGCACTCCCCACGCGGCCCGCCGGGCCCGATCCGCCCGCACGGCCTGATCCGCGGCACAGCCGTACGGCCCGAACTTCCCGGCGCAGCACCGATAATGACCAGGTGTCCACTCCAGAGGTCTCGGCCCGCGAAGCCGACGTGCTCGCCCTGCTCGGCGAGCACCTCAGCAACGCGGAGATCGCCGCGCGGCTGTTCATCTCCGTCCGCACGGTCGAGTCGCACGTCTCCTCGCTGCTGCGCAAGTTGGGGTTGCCGGACCGGCGGGCGCTCTCCCGCCGGGCGGCCGGGAGCGCCCGCTCCGAGCGGTCGCGTCCCGGGCCCGCGCTCCCCGCACCGCTGACGGCGTTCGTCGGGCGGGTGCGGGAGCGTGCGGAGTTGGCCGAGGCGGTGAGGCTGCACCGGCAGGTCACGGCGGTCGGTCCGGGCGGGGTGGGCAAGACGCGGCTCGCGCTGGCCGTGGCGTCGGACGTGGCGTCGGACGCGGCCGCGGGCGGAGCCGACGAATTCGCGGACGGCGTCCGGTTCGTCGACCTCGTCCCCGTCACCGACCCGGACCGGGTCGGCGCGGCGGTGGCGGCGGCGACCGGCGTGGCCGAGCAGCCCGGACGCAGCCTCGACGAGGCGGTCCTGGACGCGCTGGCGGCCCGCCGGGTGCTGCTGGTGCTCGACAACTGCGAGCAGGTGCTCGGGGGCGTCGGCCCGTTCCTGGAACGGCTGCTGGCGGCCTGCCCCGGGGTGCGGGTACTGGCGACGAGCCGGGCCCGCCTCGTGGTGCCGTTCGAGCGGGTCTTCCCCGTCGCGCCGCTGTCGACGGCCGGTGGCGCCGGGTCGGAGGCCGTGACCCTCTTCCTGGAGCGGGCTGCGGCGGTCGGGCAGCGGCCGGATCCGGGGGTGTGCGACCGGGTTGCGGACATCTGCGAACGGCTCGACGGCATGGCGCTGGCGATCGAACTGGCCGCGGCCCGCTGGCCCGCCCTCGGACCGGACGGGCTCGCCGCCGGCCTCGGCGACCAGCTGCGGATCCTGGCCGGCGGGCCGCGCGCCCACGACCGTCACCGCTCGGTCCGGGCCGCGCTGGACTGGAGCCACGAGCTGCTGGAGCCGCAGGACCGCGCCCTGCTGCGGCGGGTCTCGGTCTTCGCCGGGCCGTTCACCGCCGAAGCGGCCGCCGAGGTCGCCGGCTTCGAGCCGCCGGACCGGTCCGCGGTCGCCGACGGCCTCGGCAGGCTCGCGGAGCAGAGCCTGCTCACCGTGACGCCGTCCCCGTCCGGCACCCGGTACCGGGCCCTGGAGACCATCCGTCAGTACGGCACCGAACGGCTCGCGGACGCCGGCGAGTCGGCCGAGGCCGAGGCCCGCCACCTGCGCTGGTGCACGGCCGTCGCGGTCGCCCTGCCGCCGCCCGACCACCCAGATCTGCGCACCCGCTTCGACGCGGTGGCCGCCGACCTCCGGGCAGCCGTGGCCCGGGCCTCCGCAGACCGAGCAGCGGCGAACCGAGCAGCCGTGGACCGAGCAGTCGCGAACCGGCCCGCCGCGGACCGTCCGGACCTGCGGAGGGAGGCCCACCGGCTCGCCCTCGCGATGGCCGCACCCACCTTCCACTGCAACCTGCTCGGCGAGGCCCAGCACTGCTACGAGCAGGCCGCCGCACTCGCCGGTGACCTCGCCGGTGACCTCGCCGGTGACCTCGGTGGTGACCTCGCGGGTGACCTCGGTGGTGCGCCCGGCGCCGCCGAACTGCGGCACGCCGCCGGGGTGGCCGGCTGCCGCCGGAACGGCGACGACCTGTTCCGCCTCCACCGCGCGGCGGCGGAGGCCGCCCGCCGCGCGGTGGACACCACCGGGGCCGCCCGCGACCTGGCGACCGCCGCCACCGTCGCCCACCGCTTCTCCAGCGCCTTCACACAGCTGCCGCCGGCGGCCGAGGTGGCGGAGCTGCTCGCCACCGCACGCGCTCTCGCCGGCGACGACCCGGACGCGGCGGCGGCCGTCGCGCTGGCCGAGGCGGCGGTGCTGGCGGACGCGTACGGGTCCGTCCAGGGCGCCGCCGAGAACACCGCACAGGAGACGGTGGCGCTGGCCGAGCACGCGGTCGCGCTGGCCCGGCGGACGGGCGACCCGGTCGCCGAGTCCGCGGCCCTCGACGCGCTCTCCGGCGCACGGAGCTGGGCCGGCGAGTCCGCCGCCGCGGCGGAGGCCGCCCGGCGGCGGACGGTCGTGCTGGCCACCGCGCCGCACACCCCGGCCGCCACCCATGAGCTGGTCGACGCCCTGGCGATGGCCGCCGGAACGGCCCTCGGCACCGGCGAACTGCCGCAGGCCCGCCGCCTGGCCCGGCAGCTCGCGGAGCACCCGCTGCTGGCCGAGGTCGGCCACCACGCCACGTCCTGGCTGCTGGTCGCGGACGCTCTCGCGGGCCGCGGCACGGAGGTGCTCGCCGGCAGTGCGGCCTTCCGCGACGCCTGGGAACGCGGCGGCCGCCCGCGGTCGTTCTCGCTCGGCCCGGCCGCCGCAGCGGTGGCCATGGTCCACGGGCTGCGCGGCGACCACGGCGCCCGCGCCGACTGGCTCGCGGTGGTCGACCGGGCGGGCACCGCACCGGAGCACCGCCACGGCTACGGCGCGGTCTTCGACGCGACGGTCCTGCTCCACCACGGCGACGCGGAGGCGGCCGCGGACCGGCTCGCGCCGGAGCCCGAGGAGGTCTGGAAGTGGGTCTCCTGGGTCTGGCTGCACTGGTACGCGGCGCTCCGGGCCGAGGCGGCCGTCCTCGCCGGGTACCCCGCCGCCGCGCACCGCATTGCCGCCGCCCGTGCCCTGGTCACCGGGAACCCGGTCGCCGCCGCCCAGCTCGACCGGGCCCAGGCCCTCCTCGACGGCGACCTGCCGCGCCTGCTCGCCACCGCGGACGCCTTCACCGCCGCCGGCGCGCCCTACCAGTCCGCCCGCACCCTCCTCCTCGCCGGCACCCCCCACACCGAGGACGCCACCGCCACCCTCACCACCCTCGGCCTCACCCCAGTCCCGCTCCCGGCCCCCACCCGTACCCCCCCGCACACCGTCCGTAGCGCCTGAGCCTGCGCGCCACCGTCCCCGTGCTCGGGGCCGTCCGACCTGCGGTGTGGTGGCCCCCGTCCCGTCCGGTCGCCGTGGGGGTGGGGCGGTGGTTCGATGCAACGGAGTGGGGGTGCAGGGGAGCCGTCCGAGGAGAAGGCGGTGGCGGCGGTGGACGAGGCCGGGGTCGGCCGGGTGGTCGGCGAGTTCCTGGAGATGTCGCACAGCGTGGGTCCGCGCGACATCGCCGGCCTGGTCGACGACACGGCCCGGGCACTGGGGATGGCGGGCGCCTCCGTCTACCTGGCCGATGTCCAGCAGGTGCGGCTGATGCCGCTGCCGGACGACCGCCCGCACGGGGCCGGTGCCGACGAGCCGGGCATCGCCGTGGAGGGCACCCTGGCCGGCTGGGCGTACCGCACGATGAAGCCGCGGACGGCGTCCGCCGACGGCCGGGCCGAGCTGTGGCTGCCGCTGGTCGACGGGGTGGAGCGGATCGGCGTGCTGCGGGTGGCCACGGCGTCCGCCGACCCCGCGGCGCAGGACGCGGCACAGGACGCGGCACAGGACGCGGCACAGGACACGGCGCAGGACGCGGTGCAGGAGCGGTGCCGCACACTCGCCTCGCTGACGGCACTGGTGGTGATCTCGAAGGCGGCGTTCAGCGACGTGATGGCGGAGGCGGTCCGGAGTCGTCCGATGACCCTGCAGGCCGAGCTGGCCTGGGCGTTCATGCCGCCGCGGACCCTGGGCACCCGCAACGTGACCTCGTCCGCGGCGCTGGAGCCCGCCTACGAGATCGGCGGCGACGCCTTCGACCACAGCCTGTTGCGGGACCGGCTCCACCTGACGGTGGTCGACGCGATGGGCCACGACCTGGCGGCGGGCGGTGCGTCCGCGGTGGCGGTGGCGGGCTGCCGGTCCACCCGGCGGGCGGGCGGCGGGCTGGCGGACATCGCGGCGGCGGTGGACGGGGCGCTGGCCCGCTGGATCCCGGACCGGCTGCTGACCGCGGTCTTCGCCGACCTCGACACCCGGACGGGCCGCCTCACCTGGGTGAACTTCGGCCATCCGCCCCCGCTGCTGATCCGCCGTCAGCACGTGGTGCCCGGGGCGCTGGAACGCCCGGCCCAGCTGCCGCTGGGACTCGGCAAGGGCTATCCGCGCGGCGAGGCCGCCGTGCACCACGCGCAGCTGGAGCCGGGCGACCGCATCCTCATCCACACCGACGGGGTGACCGAGGCGAGGTCGGTGGCCGGCGACCTGTTCGGCGAGGAGCGGCTGGTCGACCTGGTGGTCCGCTCCGCCGCGGCCGGCGAACCGGCGCCCGAGGCGCTGCGGCGGCTGATCCTCGCCCTGCTGGAGCACCAGGACCACCGCCTGATCGACGACGCGACGATCGTGCTCGCCGAGTGGCACCCCCGCGGCTGAACGCCGCACACGGCGGCAGGTCTCCGCGGCAGGTCTCCGCAACGGCCGACGCATCGCACACGCAGCATGCCTTTTCTGGAACACTGAGTGACGCGACCGGTACGCAAGGTGCGTCTCCGGGGCTCCGCCGTGCCGTGCGCGGGTCCGCCGGCGGAGCGGCGATTCGCCGAGGGGGCGTGATGGAGACCGTCATCGTGCAGCTGCCGGACACCGGCGCGGGTCCGCCGGCCGAGCCGCGGCTGCTGCGGATGGGCCCGGACGACAGTGCGGACTTCGGCCGCGGCGCACCGGACCGGCCGGCCGCGATCCCGCTGACCGACCAGGGCGTCTCGCGCCGGGCCGGCGAGCTCACGGCGGCCGCCGACTACTGGCGGCTGTCGAACTTCAGCCGGTCGGCGACGTACGTGGTGGAGAACCTGGAGGGTGCGGGGGAGCACCTCAAGGTGGCGCCGGGGCGACTGGGTGCGCCGGTGCCCTTCGAGTTCTCCCGGGTGGTGCTGCCCTCGCTGGGCGGCGGCTGCCACTTCAAGGTCTTCGCACCGCAACACGCCTACCTGGACCGGGTGCAGGCGGGCCCGCCGGGCGAGCACACCGTCAGCCCCTTCGCGCTGGACAGCACGGCGAAGTACTTCCTGGTGCTGGTGGCGCTGTGCGAGCCGCGGCTGCGCGGCACCTCGGCGGCCGTGCCCGGGGTCGGCGACGTGGTGGAGCGGCTGCGCGGCGGCCCGGGCGGCGGGCCGACCCGGTCCGCGGTGAACTACCACATCGACTACCTGGCGGAGTCCAAACTCCGCCTGCGGCCCGCGGGTCCGGACGACGGGGCGGCGCCGCTGCGCAAGCGCGAGGAGCTGGTCGGTCTGGCGCTCCGCTTCGACCTGGTGCGCGAGGAGCACCTGGCGCTGTTGCCCGGGCGGCGGGTGCGCCGCCCGGCGGGGGCCGGGTGAGCCGGCGGTGAGCACGGGGTTCCCGGACGGGCCCGGGCCCGAGGTGCCGCCCGGCTACCGGGTGGCCGGGCACCGGATCACCGGTCCGATCGGTGCGGGCGGTTGGGGCGTGGTCTACGCGGCGGTGCGGCGGCGGGACGGCGCGCCGGCGGCGGTGAAGGTCCTGCCGGCCGCCCGGCTCGCCCCCGGCCAGTTCCGTCAGGCACTCGAACTGGCCCGGCGCGAGGCGGAGTTCAGCACCCGGCTGGCACACCCGCGGCTGATCAGGACGTACGCCACCGCGGTGCTCCACGACCCGGGCCGGCCGGGTCTGGACGGTGCCGTGGTGCTGGTGATGGAGCGCGCGGAGCGGAGCCTCGCGGACCTGCTCGCCGCCGACCGGGCGGTGCCGCCGGCCGAGGCCGCCCGGCTGCTCGCCGAGGTCTGCGAGGGCCTGGCCCACATGCACGGGCACGGCTGGGTGCACGGCGACCTCAAACCGGCGAACGTGCTGCTGATGGCCGACGGCTCGGTGCGCCTCGCGGACTTCGGGCTGACCGCCGAACTGGACGGCACCCATGCCTACGTCCCGCCGCTCGGCTCGCTCGACCACGTGCCGCCGGAGTGGTGGTCCGAGCGGAGCGGTGTGCGCGGGGTGGCGCTGCGGCCCAGCGCGGACGTCTGGGCGTTCGGGGTGCTCGCGCACCAGGTGTTCGCGGCCGGCACCCACCCCTTTCCGGGCGCGGCGGCCAGGGCGCGGGCGCTGGCCGCGCAGTCGTACGCCCGCGGCCGGGAGCGGCTGCGGCTGGACGAGCGGGTGCCGGGGGAGTGGCGGGCGCTGATCGCGGACTGCCTGGCCGCGGACCGCGCGGCGCGACCGGCGGACGCGACGGCCCTGGCCGCCCGCCTGCCGGCCCCGGTGCCCCCGGCACGTCGGGAACGGCGCGGAGTTCCGGCGGTGGCCGCCGCCGCGGTGGCGGCCCTGGCCTGTGCGGCGGCGGTGGCCGTGGCGGTGTTCCCCGGCCCGTCCGACGGCTCCGGCCCCGCCGGCAGCCCGCCGGGCGTTCCCGCGGTGAGCCCGTCCGGTGCCGTGCCAGGTGCCCTGCCCGGTGCGCTGCCGGCGGACGCGGACGTGCCCGCCGCACTGCGCGAGCCGATCACCCGGGCCGCACGGCGCTGCCCGGAGCCGGAGGTGACCCCGGTGCTGCTGGCCGCGATGCTGAAGGCCGAGAGCGGCTTCGACCCGCAGGCCGCCCGGCCGGAGACGGGGGAGTACGGCATCGCGATGTGGACGCCGGCCGTGTTCAACGCCTGGGCTCAGGACGGCGACCTCGACGGCCGCAAGGACTACATGTCGCCGCCGGACGCCATCATCTCGATGGGGTCGTACGTCTGCTGGCTGGCCCAGCAGTTCAAGCGCCGCGGGCTGACGGACGACCTCCCGGGGCTGCTGGCGGCGGGCTACCGCACCAGCGACAAGACGGTCGCCGAGGCCCGCGGCGTGCCCGAGCGGGTCCGGCCGCACGTGGCGAGGGTCGAGCAGTACCTCGCCGAGTACGGCCGGTGAGCCCGCCCGGGCCCGGTGGGTGACGTCCGATCAGGGGCGGTGACCCGTCAGCAGCCGGGCAGGCCGGGCACCGGCTGGTCGTTGTCGCCGCCGGAGAGGTAGACGACGTTCACCCAGACGCCCTTGTTGCCGCTGTCGTCGTCGGTCTTGGCCCACCAGTGGTTGCGGTAGGGGCCGTCGACGACCTCGCTGCCGACGGCCTGGCAGTAGAAGTAGTTGGTGCCCGCGTTGAGGGTGCCGGCGCGCACGTTGCCGGCGAAGTAGGACGGTGCGGTCTTCCAGACGTTGCAGTTGTACTTGCCTCCGCCGATGCCGTAGCAGCCGCTCGCGGCCTCGGCGGTGGCCGGGACGAGGCCCGTCAGGGCGAGGCCGACGGCGGCTGCGGCTCCGGCGAGGGCGAGCTTGCGCACAGCGAACATGGAACGCTCCTTGCGTCGTGGGAGAGGGACCGACTGCGGGTCCCGACCGGTGGGCGGCCCGGTGGCCGCCCCCGTCTGACTCCAGGAAAGCCGAGCCGCGGTCTGCCCGGTACCTGACATCTGTCAGGGCGTCGGCCGCGGACCCGTGGTCGCGAACCGCCCCCTTTTCGTCGCGTTGACGACAACCGCCTCCGCCGGTTATCGTCATATCGACGAAAACAATTCGGGAGGGAATCACCATGGCCGACATCACCAGGCGACTCGGGTTCCGGCACCTGCGGGCCGCGCCCACCGCCCACGTCCGCCACCTGCGCGGCGGCCGGCCCGTCCACGAGGGTGCCGGCCTCGCCTTCTGGTTCCGCCCGCTCACCGCGGCCATCTCCGAAGTCCCGGTCGAGGACCGGGAACTGGCGATGCTCTTCCACGCCAGGACGGCCGACTTCCAGGACCTCGCGGTGCAGGCCACGGTGACCTACCGGATCACCGATCCGGCCGTGGCCGCCGAACGCCTCGACTTCGGCATCGACCCGGACACCGGCACCTGGCGTGCCGAACCGCTCGAACAGATCGGCACCCTGCTCACCGAGACCGCCCAGCAGCACGCCCTCGAACTCGTCGCCCGCACCCCGCTGGCCGACACGCTCGCCGACGGCATCACCGCCGTCCGCCGCCGCATCGCCGAGGGCCTCGCCGGCGAGGCGCGGCTCGTCGAGATCGGCCTCGCCGTGATCGCCGTCCGCGTCACCGCACTCCGGCCCGAGGCCGAGACCGAGCGGGCGCTGCGCACCCCCGCCCGCGAACTGGTCCAGCAGGAGGCCGACCGGGCCACCTACGAGCGCCGCGCCCTCGCCGTCGAGCGCGAGCGCGCCATCGCCGAGAACGAGATGGCCAACCGGATCGAACTCGCCCGTCGTGAGGAGGAGTTGGTCGCCCAGGAGGGCGCCAACGCGCGCCGCCGCGCCGAACAGGACGCCGAGGCGGACGCCGTCCGCGCCACGGCCGAATCGGCCCGCCGCACCCGCCTCGCCGCCGCCGAGGCCGAGGCCGACCGGCTCACCGCAGCGGCCCGCGCCGAGGCCGAACGCGCCCTCGGCGAGGCCAAGGCCGCCGCCGAGAAGGCCTGGCTCGCCGCCCACCAGGAGGCGGGCCCCGAGGTGCTGCGCGCCCTCGCCGTGATCCGCCTCGCCGAGCACCTGCCGCGGATCGACAGCGTCACCCTCACCCCGGACGTCCTCACCGGCCTGCTCGGCCGCCTCGGCGTCGGCGGCGGCGACGGTGGTGCCCGATGACCCTCGCCCCGCGGGTGGTGCTCGTCCACCGCCGCACCGAGTACGAGGAGTTGCTCGCCCGGCACGGCTCCCGCGGCCAGGCCGCGTTCTTCCTCGACTCCCGCGGCCGCTCGCTCGCCGAGGCCGAGGAGCGCCACGACCGCGCCCGTGCCGCGCTCGCCGCCGTCACCGCCGCCGTCCCCGGCGACTGGCGGCGCACCAGGGTGGAACGCGCCGATCTCGACCGCTTCCTGTTCGCCCCGGAGGACCTGGTGGTCGTGGTCGGCCAGGACGGTCTGGTCGCCAACGCCGCCAAGTACCTGGCCGGACAGCCCGTCATCGGCATCGACACCGACCCGGGCCGCAACCCGGGCGTGCTCGTCCGGCACCGGCCCGCGGACGCCGCCGAACTGCTGCGCGCCGCGGCCGGACCGGGCGCCGACGCCCTCCTGGAGGAGCGCACCATGGTCGAGGCGGTGGCCGACGACACCCAGCGACTCCTCGCCCTGAACGAGGTCTACCTCGGCCAGAGTGGCCACCAGACCGCCCGGTACCGGCTCACCTCGCCCGGCGCCGCCGCCGAGGCACAGGCCTCCTCCGGCATCCTCGTCGGCACCGGGACGGGCGCGACCGGCTGGTGCCGCTCCGCCTGGCTGGAACGCCGCTCGGCACTGCGGCTGCCCGAGCCGACGGGCGCCGCCGTCGCCTGGTTCGTCCGGGAGGCCTGGCCCTCCCCGGCCACCGGCACCGACCAGGTCCAGGGCCTGCTGGCCGGCGGCGAACGCCTGGAGGTCGTCGTCGAGTCCGACCGCCT
Organism: Streptomyces sp. NRRL B-24484; assembly: GCF_000717715.1. Classification (GTDB taxonomy): domain Bacteria; phylum Actinomycetota; class Actinomycetes; order Streptomycetales; family Streptomycetaceae; genus Kitasatospora. The sequence continues at coordinate 16,717 of NZ_JOAI01000059.1, forward strand.
CGTGGTCTTCGGCGACGGCGTCGAGTCCGACGCCCTCCACCTCTCCTGGGGCCAGCGCCTGACGGTCGGTGTCGCCTCCCGGCGCCTGCGCCTCCTCGCCTGACACCCCGCCGCGGTCGCGTCCCCGGCCACGGGTGAACGGTCCGCCGCCACCTGTCCCGGGTCGGCACCGGGCAGCCGGTGCCGTGTTCGAGCGTCTGCGTCCCGCCGGTCCGCGCAGTACCCGACCGGCCGGTCCGGGCGGTTCTGTCCGCAGGCCCGGGCGGTTCGGCGGGGGGACGGGCGGAGGGGCGTGCGATGTCCGGGCGGTGCGCTCCCGCGAGCCCCCGGGCGACCCTGCGCGACGGGCCGCTCCCGGCGCGTCGCGGGGCGCGGCTCTGCCACAGTGGCCGGGGCTCGGTGGGAGCCCGCCCACCGACAGGAAGGCGTCACATGGCACGTCGCTGGCTGGTCACCGGATGCTCGTCGGGGCTCGGCCTCGCCCTCGCGACCGCTGCGGCGGAGGCGGGCGAGTACGTCCTGGCCACCGCCCGCAAGCCGGACACCCTCGCCGGGCTGGCCGCCCGCCACCCGGACCGGGTGCTCACCGCGGCCCTGGACGTCCGGGACCCGGGCCAGTGCGAGTCCGCCGTCGCCACCGCGGTCGACCGCTTCGGCGGCCTGGACGTGCTGGTCAACAACGCCGCCACGGGCCTGTTCGGCGCCGTCGAGGAGGTCTCCGACGACGAACTCCGGGACCAGCTGGAGATCCTGGTCGTCGCCCCCTGGCGGCTCGCCCGGCTGGCCCTCCCGGTGATGCGCGCCCAGGGCGCCGGGCACATCGTCAACGTCTCCTCGCTGGCCGGCCGGATGGCCTTCCCCGGCCTCTCCGCCTACGTCGCCGGCAAGTACGCGCTGGAAGGGATGACCCAGGCCCTCGCCGCCGAGGCCGGACCGCTCGGGATCCGCGTCACCGCCGTCGAACCGGGCGGCTTCGCCACCGGCTACGGCGACGCCCTCGCCCGGGCCGCGACCCGGCTGCCCGCGTACGCACCCGCCACCGACCCGATGCGCGACGGCATGCACGCCATGCGGGACAACCCGCAGCTCGGCCGTCCCGAGGACTTCGCCCGCCACGTGCTCCGGCTGGTCGCCGCCGAGGAGACGCCCGTCCGGGTGCCCGTCGGGGAGGACGCCTACGCCTTCCTGGCCGCCGTCGAGGAGGCCGGCCGCGCCGAACTCGCGGCCGCCCGGGCCTTCGTCCCCGGCCGCTGACCGGAGGCGCCCGCCGACCGGACGGCCCGCCGACCGGACGGCCCGCCGACCTGCTGACCCGCCGACCTGCTGACCCGCTGACCCGCTACGCCGCATCACCCGCCGCGCCGCCGGGCCACGGCGCGCGGGCCGGTGACCCGGCGGCGGCCCCTGCCGGAACGGCCGACGGCCGCCTCCCCGGGTGACCGGGGGAGGCGGCCGTCCACGGCCGGAGCGGGGCTACCGCTGCTCGGGCGGCTGCTCGCCGAGCTGCTCGTTGATCTTCTGCTGGGCGGTGTCCACCTGGCCCTGGTACTTGCCCTGGGTCTTGGCGTCGACGGCGTCACCGGCCTTCTCGACACCCTTCTGGGCGGCGGACTCGTGGCCCTTCATCATGCTCTTGAGCTTGTCCAGCATCGACATCTGGATTCCTCCTTAGGAGCTGCCGGTCTACCCACCATCGCCGACCTGGAGGAGATCCACATCTCCAGCGGCTCCCGCTGCCGCCGGGCACCGGCTCAGGGCGGTGCGGCGGCGTCCCAGTACCCGGGCACGGCGTCGGTCCGGTGCCGCAGGTCGGCCCGTACCCGCGAGGCCAGCCGCCGGGTGTCCCGCCGGTTCAGCAGTGCACCGAGCCCCGCGCCGACCAGCAGCGGGAAGAGCGTCGGCAGCTTGCGCAGCGTGCTGCGGGTCAGCCGCTTGCGGACCTTGCGCCGCACCTCGCTGCCCACCGCCAGCCCCGTCACGGCCGCCACGCCCACCGGGTGCGACGGGGTCACCGAGGCGAGCCCGCGCCGGTCCGCCCAGGCGTTGACGTAGGCGGCCGTGCGCTGCGCGGGGCTCCCGCCCGCCGGCACGCCGTACACCTGGTGCAGCTCGGCGATCAGCTTGATCTCGACCGCGGCCACCACCAGCGTCTCCGCCGCGACCTCGGCGGCCATCGCGGCCGGCACCGGCAGCATCGCCGCCGCCCCCACCCCGGCGCCGACCGAGGCCGACGCCCGCAGCGCGCCCGCCACCAGCAGGTCCGCGAGCGCCTCGGCGTCCCCGGCCTTCGGGTGCTGGGCCCGCAGCGTCGCCAGGTCCCGCACCGGGATCCGTGGTGCGGCCTGCAGCAGCCGCTCGGTCAGCGCCCGGCCGCTCACCCAGGTCACCCGTGCCGTCGCGGCACCGCCGCGCAGCAGCAGCCGGCCGGTCGACGCCACCAGCGCACCGGCCCGCCCGGCGGCCCGCCGGCGGCTCGACTGCGATCCCTCCTCCATCTCGCGCGACATCGACGCCAGTGCGTCCGCCGCCGCCTCCGGGGTCATCTCCGACCCGGGCGCCCCGGGCCCGCCCTCGTCCGGAGGGTCCGGTCGTCGTCTGCGCAGCAGTCCCATGCCCCCGCTCGTACCCGCGCCCCGGAACCGCTACGCCGCCGTCCGCCCCGCGCCACCCGGGCAGTCCCACGGCGCGCCGCGGTCCGGCCCCGGGGCCGGACGGGGCGGCCTGCTGTGACCCCCGTCACCACGCCGACCCCGGCGGTGCGCCGCGCGGACACCCCCTCCGGCGCGAGAATGATCGGGTGTCCGCCCCCTCAGAGCTGCCGCGCTACTCCGGCCAGACGTCCTGCGGTGCCGACATGCGCACTCCGCTGCGGGACTTCCTCCGGACCGAGACCGGCAGCGCCGCCGTCCTGCTCGCCGCCACCGTCGCCGCCCTGATCTGGGCGAACGTCGCCGCGGGGTCCTACGAGTCCTTCTGGGAGACCGTCCTCGCCGTGCGGCTCGGCGACTCCGGGATCTCCCTCGACCTGCGCGAATGGGTGAACAGCGGCCTGATGACGCTGTTCTTCTTCGTGGTCGGGCTGGAGGCCCGCCGGGAGTTCGACATGGGCGAGCTGCGGGAGCGCCGGCGGATCGCGCTGCCGTTGATCGCCGGTGTGTGCGGCATGGTCGTCCCCGTCGCGATCTTCCTCGCCGTCAACGCCGGGGACGGCGACCTGCACGGCTGGGGCACCGCGATGTCCACGGACACCGCCTTCGCCCTCGGCATGCTCGCCCTGTTCGGCAACCGGCTGCCGGAGTCGCTGCGCACCTTCATCCTCACCGTGGCCGTCGTCGACGACTTCGTCGCCCTGGGCGTCATCGCCGTCGCCTACAGCGGCAGCATCGCGTGGCCCGCCCTGCTGGCCGGCCTCGGCATCCTCGCGGTGATCCTCTTGGCCCGGGCCGCCGGCCTGCGCCGCGGCGGCGTGTACGCGCTGCTCGCGGTGGCCCTCTGGGTCGCCCTGCTGAAGTCCGGCGTCGACCCGGTGGTCACCGGTCTGGCGATGGGCCTGCTGACGTACGCCTACCCGGCCTCCCGCGGCGACCTGGAACGGGCCAGCGACCTGTTCCGGCTGTTCCGCGAACAGCCCACCCCGGAGCTGGAACGCACCCTGCGGGCCGGCCTGGCCACCGCGATCTCCCCGAACGAGCGGCTCCAGCAGGTCTACCACCCGTGGACGAGCTACGTCATCGTGCCGCTGTTCGCCCTCGCCAACGCCGGCATCACCTTCTCCGAGGAGCAGCTGACCCGGGCCCTGCACTCCCCGGTCACGCTCGGCATCGTCCTCGGCTACGTGCTCGGCAAGCCGGCCGGCATCCTCGGCTCCACGCTGCTCACCACCGCGTTCAGCCGCGGCCGGCTGCGGCCCCCGGTCGGCTGGGGCGCCGTGGCGGCGGGCGGCGCGATCGCCGGCGTCGGGTTCACGGTGTCGCTGCTGATCGCCACGCTGGCCTTCGACGGACCGCGGCTGGACGAGGCGAAGGTCGGCATCCTCGCGGCGGTGGTCTGCGCCTCCGCGGTGACCTGGGCGATCACCCGGCTGATCGCGCTGATGCCGCGCACCGGCCGGATGCGGGCGCTGCTCGGCACCTCCGAGTCCATCATCGACCTGGCCGCCTCGGTGGACGCCGACCGCGACCACGTCCGCGGCCCGGTCGACGCCCTGGTGACCGTCGTCGAGTACGGCGACTTCGAGTGCCCGTACTGCGGCCAGGCGGAGCCGGTCGTCCGCGAGCTGCTGGCCGGCGCCGGGGACATCCGCTACGTCTGGCGCCACCTGCCGCTGAACGACGTCCACCCGCACGCCCAGCTGGCCGCGGAGGCGGCGGAGGCCGCCGGGATCCAGGGCGCGTACTGGGAGATGCACGACCTGCTGCTGGCCCACCAGGGCGCGCTGAAGGTCCACGACCTGCTGAAGTACGCCGAGACCGTCGGGGTGGACGGCGAACGGTTCGAGATGGACCTGCGGGCCCGGGTCGGCGCCGTCCGGGTCTCCGAGGACGTGGAGTCGGCCGACCTCAGCGGGGTCTCCGGCACGCCCACCTTCTTCGTCAACGGACGCCGGCACTACGGCGCGTACGACATCACCAGCCTCAAGGAGGCCGTCCGCGCCGCCCGCGAACGGGCCGCGCTGGTCCGCTGAGCCCCGGACCGGCCCTGAGGGACCGGCCCGGCGCAGCAGGGACGACGCCGTCGGGCGACGCACCCGCCTGCGCCCGGGTGCACCCTGGTCGGAGGGGCGGAGCCCGCCCGCGGCAGTTCCCGCGGTCCGCCCTCCGCCGCAGCAGCTCCGCCTCAGCGGCCGGAAGGAGGACCACGTGGCCGGCGCAGCCCCCGGCAGCGGGGGCCGGCAACCCGACGCCCGCACGGAGTCCCCGGCGCGGGCCGCCGATCCCTCGCCCCAGCGCTGGCGGGCCCTCGCGGTCTGCCTGATCGCCGGCTTCATGACCCTGCTCGACGTCAGCATCGTCAACGTCGCCCTGCCGACCGTCCGCACCGGCCTGCACATGACGCAGAGCGGCCTGCAGTGGGTGCTCAGCGGCTACGCCCTCGCCTTCGGCCTCGCCCTCGTGCCCGCCGGGCGGCTCGGCGACGCGCGCGACCGGCGCGCCGTCTTCCTGTTCGGCCTGGCCCTGTTCACCGCGGCCAGCGCCCTGTGCGGCGCCGCCCAGAACGAGGCCTGGCTGATCGCCGCCCGGCTGGTCCAGGGCCTCGCCGGCGGCATCATCGTGCCGCAGGTCTCCGGTTTCATCCAGACCTCCTTCGCCGGGCCCGAGCGCGGTCGTGCCTTCGGCATGCTCGGCGCCGTCATCGGCATCTCCACCGCGGTCGGCCCGCTGCTCGGCGGACTGCTCATCGAACTCGCCGGCCCGCAGAACGGCTGGCGGCTGGTCTTCCTGGTCAACGTCCCGATCGGCGTCGCCGCCCTGCCGATCGCCCGCCGCCTGCTGCCGGACCCGCCGCCCCGCCCGGCCCGCGGCAGCCGCCACAGCGACCTCGACCCGGTCGGCGTGCTGCTCCTCGGCGTCGGCACCACCGCCCTGCTGCTGCCCTTCGTCCAGGAGCAGTGGCACGACCGGGCCCGCTGGCTGCTGCTGCCGGTCGCCGTCCTGCTGCTCACCGCCTTCACCGCCTGGGAGCGCAGGTACGGGCGCCGCCGCGAGCCGCTGGTCAGCATGGAGCTCTTCGCCCGCCGCTCGTACGCCGCCGGCACCCTGCTGTCGCTGCTGTACTTCGCCGGGTTCACCTCGGTCTTCTTCGTCTTCACGCTCTACCTGCAGGCCGGGCTGCACTACAGCGCGCTGGCGGCCGGCCTGGCGATCACCCCGTTCGCCATGGGCTCGGCCGTCGCCGCTGCCGTCGGCGGCCGCCTCGTCGCCCGGCTGGGGCGGCGGCTCGTCGCGGTCGGCCTCGCCTGCGTCCTCGTCGGCCTCGGCGGCGCCGCGCTGGCGGCCCATGTGACCTCCGGCGGCACCACCGGCTGGGCCACCGCCGCGCCCCTGCTGCTCGCCGGGGCCGGCAGCGGCCTGGTCATCGCACCCAACCAGACGGTCACCCTGCAGGAGGTCCCGGTCGTCCGCGCGGGCAGTGCCGGCGGCGTCCTGCAGACCGCGCAGCGGATCGGCTCCGCGGTCGGCATCGCGGTGGTCGGTTCGGTCTTCCTCGGCCACGCCGGCGGCGCCCCGGACGCCTGGACGGGCGCCTTCCAGCTCGGCATGGCCGTCTCCGCCGCCTTCGTGCTGGTCGCCCTCGCCGTCGCCACCGCCGATGTCCGCGGCCACCGCCCGGCGCCGCCCGAGCGGCCGCCCGCCGCCGAGCGCTGACCGCACCCGGCCGTCGCACCCGCGGCTGTGGCCGGAGCCGGAGCCGGAGCCGGTGGTGACCCCCGGCCTCGCCGCGTGCCGCCCCCACACCGCCCGACGCACCGCCCGCCCGACGCGCCCCCCGGCCGAGGCGCCCCCCGGCCGACGCACCGCCCGCCCGACGCGCCCCCCCGGCCGAGGCGCCCCCCGGCCGACGCACCGCCCGCCCGAGGCGCTCCGGGCGGTTGGATCCGCCGGGGACGGACAGACGCGCGGGCGTGGACCGACTTCGCAGACACACGCTGGCCCGCCGCCGGACCATTGCCCGGCCCGGGCCCAGCGCCCGGGTGCGCCGGCGCGCGCCCGACCGCCCGACCCGGCTGCGCCGCCGCGGCTGGCAGGACGCGCTGCGCCGCACCGGCAAGGAGATCCTGGAGGACGACCTCACCGACCGCGCCGCCGCGCTCACCTACTACGGCGTGCTCGCGATCTTCCCCACCCTGCTGCTGCTCGTGTCGATCATCGGCCTGGTCGGCCGGACCGCCACCGAGCAGATGCTCGACAACCTGCGGACCTGGACGCCCGGCCCGGCTCGCGACATCCTCCGCGGCGGCGTCGAGGGGCTGCAGCGCAGCCACGGCACCAGCGGCGTCCTCGCGGTCCTCGGCCTGGCCGGCGCGCTGTGGTCCGCGTCCGGCTACATCGCCGCGTTCATCCGCGCGGCCAACGCGGTCTACGACATCCGCGAGGGCCGCCCGGTCTGGAAGCTGACCCCGCTGCGGCTGGGCCTCACGGTGGTGCTGATGCTGCTGCTCGCCGGGAGCGCCGTGATCGTGGTGTTCACCGGCCCGCTCGCCCGGCGGGCCGGGGAGGCGCTGGGGATCGGCGACGTCGGGGTGCAGATCTGGTCGATCGCCAAGTGGCCGGTGCTGCTGGTGCTGGTCACGCTGATGATCGCGTTGCTGTACTGGGCCGCGCCCAACGTCCGCGGCCGCGGATTCCGCTGGGTGTCGCCCGGCAGCGTGCTGGCGGTGGCGCTCTGGCTCGGGCTCTCCGCCGGCTTCGCGGCCTTCGTGGCGAACTTCTCCTCGTACAACCGGACGTACGGCACCCTGGCCGGAGTGATCGTCTTCCTGGTGTGGCTGTGGCTGACGAACCTGGCGATCCTGTTGGGGCTGGAGTTCGACGCGGAGCTGTCGCGGGCGCGGGCCGTCCAGGGCGGACTGCCGCGCAGGCACGAGCCGTACGTCCAGCCGCGTTCCACCGAGACCTGGGACGACGCCGAGTCCGGTGGCGGTCCCTGAGCGGAGGCGAGTGTCGATGGCGGCGTGCCGGCCCGACCCCCGCGGAGCCGTGCGGTCCCGCCGCCGTCCGGCGGTACGGCGTCGCCCGGACGGGGGAACACGGCGGTGACCGGCGGCCAGCACCTGCGGGGGCGGCCGCTGCCGCGGTCCGGCCCCCCGGTCGCCGGCGGCCTGCGGGCGAGGATCGCCGAGGCCGCCCGCGAGGTGTGGCGCCGCGGCCGGGAGATCGAGCTGCTGCACCGCTCGATGGCCTTCGCCGCGCTCTGCTTCGTCACCGTCGTGCCGCTGCTGGTGGTCATCGCCGCCGCCTCGCCGACCAGCGGCAGCGGCATCGCCGACTGGATGATCGACGGCCTCGGGCTGTCCGGCCGCTCGGCCGCCGCGGTGGACGAGCTGTTCGCCTCCCGCCGCGAGGTCGTCATCACGACGACCGGGCTGAGCCTCGCCGCCCTGGCGGTCTTCGGGGTGTCCCTGATGGCGGCCGTGCAGAACGCCTACGAGCGGATCTGGCAGGTGTCGCCCGGCGCCTGGCATGCGGTGTGGCGTCAGGTGGTGGGCCTCGGCGGGCTGATCGGCTACGTGCTGGTGGCGGCCTGGAGCGGGGTGCCGTGGCACGGCACCGGCGCGCAGCCGGCGCTGCGGGTCGCGGCGACCGTGGTCGGTGGGCTGCTGTTCTTCTGGTGGCTGCCGCGGCTGCTGCTCGGCGGCCGGGTGTGCTGGCGCGCGCTGCTGCCGGGGGCGGTACTGACCGTGTGCGCCCTCGTGGGCCTGCGGGTGTTCTCCCGGCTGGCGTTCGCCCCGATGATCGTCTCCAACGCGGTCTCCTACGGGGCGATCGGCACCGTGCTGGTGGTGCAGTCCTGGCTGATCGGTGTCGGCTACTGCGTGTACGCCGGGGCGCTGGCCGGTCAGACGCTGCAGCGCCGTCCCACCCCGCGCCGCCGCGGCCCGCGCTGACCCCGCCGACTGCGGCCCGCGCTGACCCCGACGGCCGCGGCGCCGGCCGGGGCTCAGAGCGACAGGACGCGGTGCTCGCCCGGCCGCACGGTGAAGCACGAGCCGCGCAGCCGGACCCGGATCGGCTGCTGCCGCCCCTCCGGCAGCGAGACGGCCACCGAACGCCGGTCGACCGCGACGGTCACCCCCCAGTGGCCGCGGTAGCGCAGGTCCAGCTCCAGGCGGCCCAGTTCGGAGGGCAGCCGCGGGTCCAGCCAGAGTGCGTCCTCGCGGATCTCCAGGCCGGTGTAGCAGCGCTGCAGCAGGTCCACGGTGCCGGCCATGGCGCCGAGGTGGACGCCCTCGGCGGTGGTGCCGCCCTGCAGGTCCTCGCGGTCGGCGGCCAGCGCGTCGCGGAAGAACCGCCAGGACGCCCGCCGGTTCGAGCGGGTCAGCACCCAGGCGTGCACCACCGCGCTGAGGGTCGAGCCGTGCACGGTGCGCGGGAGGTAGTGACGGACGGTGCGGCGCAGCAGCTCCTCCCCGGCCGGGTAGCCGAGTCGGCGCAGCAGGCCGCGCAGCTCGTGGTCGGAGAAGAGGTAGGAGAGCATCAGGGCGTCCGCCTGCTTGGAGGCCTTGTAGCGGTTGACGGTGTCGCCCTCCGCCTCCAGGATCCGGTCGAGGCGCCGCAGGTCGGGGTAGTGCCGCCGGTAGCGTTCCCAGTCGAGCTCGGCGAGGCGCTCGTAACCGTCGAACTGGCTGATCACCCCGTCGTGGAAGGGCACGTGCAGGCGCCGGCCGACCTCCTGCCAGCGGTCGCGTTCGGCGCGGTCGAGGTCGAGGCGTTCCAGCAGCTCGTCGCGCCGGTAGCCGGGCAGCGCGTCGAGGGCGTCCAGGGCGCGGGCCAGCACCCAGGAGGCGAGCACGTTGGTGTAGGCGTTGTCGTCCAGGCCGGGCCGGTCGGCCCACGGGTAGGCGTCGTGGTACTCGTCCGGCCCGAGCACGCCGCGGATCGAGTACCGCTCGCGCTCCGCGTTCCACTCGGCGGCCGAGGACCAGAACCGGGCGATCTCCAGCAGCATCTCGGCGCCGGTGTCGGCCAGGAAGTCGAGGTCCCCGGTGGCCTGGTAGTACTGCCAGACGTTGTAGGCGACGGCGGAGCCGACGTGCCGCTGCAGGTGGCTGTGGTCGGGCAGCCAGCGGCCGGACAGCGGGTTGAGGTGCAGCCGCTGCGACTCCTCGCGGCCCTCGGTCGCGCTCTGCCAGGGGTACATCGCACCGCGCAGCCCGGCGTCGCGGGCGGCGAGGCGGGCCGCGCCGAGCCGCCGTTGCCGGTGGTGGAGCACGCCCCGGGCGAGCTCGGGGAAGCGCAGGTTGAACAGCTGCAGGACGAAGAGCTCGTCCCAGAAGACGTGGCCGCGGTAGGCCTCGCCGTGCAGCCCGCGGGCCGGGATGCCGACGTCGAGGTCGACGGAGTGCTCGGAGTAGGTCTGCAGCAGGTGGAAGAGGTGCAGGCGGATCGTGCCTATCCCGTCGAAGTCGGCGTCGGTCCGGCAGCGGCGCCACAGCTCGGCCCAGCGCAGCGCGTGCTCGTCCAGCAGCTCCCCGAAGTCCCCGGCGGCCGCGGCCAGCACGGTCGCGGCGTGCAGCGGCGCGCCGACCGCCGGATCGCGGTCGGTGTGCACGGCGACGGTCTTCTCCACGGTGACGGGCACGCCCCGCGCGACCTCCACGGTGAGCAGCTGCGCCGCCCGGCCCGGGGCGGTGCGCACGACGGTGTCGGCGGGGACGGGGACGCCCGAGCGGTGGACGCGGGTGCGGGCGGCGAGGGCGATCCGCCGCGACGCATGGGCGAGGGCGACCTGCAGCAGGAGCAGGCCGTCGGGGCCGGCGCCCTGCTCGACCGGCCGGAGGTGCCGCCGGGCGAGGCCGCGGTAGCGGGCCACGCCGGAGTTGGTGACGGTGCCGTCCAGCGCCGATCGGACCTCCATCGGCCCGGACCAGTTCTCCGGCAGCAGCTCGGTCTCCAGGGCGACCAGGTGCGGCTGCGCCTGGCTGGCGATCCGCCGCTGGACGAGCCGGGTCCGGCGCCCCTCGCCGTCCTCCACCAGGGCGTGCCTGGTCAGGACGCCCCGGCGCAGGTCGAGCACCAGGCGCTGGGTGGCGGGCGGGCCGGTGAACCAGTCACCGCCGGCCGGCCGGAAGGTGAGCGGCAGCCAGTTGGGGCAGTTGACCAGGTCCTCGTTCTCGACCTGCCGCCCGTCGACCACGGTGGCCGCGCGGTCGTAGCAGCCGGCCAGGTACGTCCCCGGGTAGTGGGTGCCGTCGGCGGTGGACTCCGGGGCGGCGCCGCGGGTGACCAGGTAGCCGTTCCCGACCGCGCAGAGCGCTTCGCGCACACCCTCCGCGGCGGGGTCGAAGCCCTCGTACGCGAGCTGCCAGTCCTCCGCGGGACGGCGCACCGCTCCACCTCACCCTCGCGACGGCACCCCCGGGCAGCCACGCTATGCCGCCGTCCGGGGGCCCGCATCCGGCCGCGGGCGGGGCCGATGGGGCCGGTCGGCCCCGGTCGCGAGGCCTTCGGCCCTGGCGCCGGCGGGGTCGCGGTCCGACCCTGGAACGGGGGGCACCGGAGCGTCGCCGCACGAACGGTCACCGGACATGAACGAGATCACCAGCACCCCGGCCGCCGCCCCCGAGCAGGCCGCCGGCCACCCCGACGACATCGCGCGACGGGTCGTCACCCGCTGCCGGCAGCTCGGGCTGAGCCAGGACGAGGCGGCCGCCCGGGCCGGCATGGCGCCGCGCTACCTCGGACAGCTGCTGGACTTCGGTCCGGGCTTCGACCCCGGCGCGGTCTTCCGGCTGGCCCGGGTGCTCGGCGTGAGCCGGGACGACCTGGTCGAGGGCCGCACCGACGCGCCGCCGGGCCGTACGGGGGCCGCGGCGCGCCCCCGGCTGCTCCGGCTCACCGAGCAGGAGTGCTGGGACCGGCTCGGCACCCACGGCGTCGGCCGGATCGCCCTCCCGGGGCAGCGCTTCCCGCTGGTGCTGCCGGTCAACTACACCGTCGACGGCACCACCGTCGCCTTCCGGACGGCCGACTTCGGTGCCGCGGCCGCCGCGGCCGGGGACGACGTCGCCTTCGAGGTGGACCGCATCGACGACCGCCGCAGCAGCGGCTGGAGCGTGCTGCTCGGCGGCCGGGCGGAACGGGTGCGCGACCCGGACGAGGAACGGCGGCTGGCCGCGCTCGCCGCCGCGGAGCCCTGGGCGGGCGGCCACCGGACGCTGTGGATCCGGATCGTCCCGGAGACGGTGACGGGCCGGCTGGTCGGACCGGCCGACGGGCAGGACGGGGGTGGCGGGCCATGAGGCACAGGTCGGTGGCCGAGGTGATGACCCGGGAGGTGGTCGCCGTCCCGCCCGGCGCGGGGCTGCGCGAGATCGTGGCCACGCTGGCGGTGCACCGGATCGGCGCCGTCCCGGTGGTCGACCCGTCGGACCGGCCGATCGGCGTGGTGTCGGAGGCCGACCTGCTGCACCGCCAGGCCGTCCAGGACGATCCGGACGAGGCGCGCACCCTGCCGCTGCCGGAGACCGACGCGGCGACCGCCGGGGAGCTGATGTCCGCCCCGCCGGTCTGCATCGCGCCGGACGCCAGTGTGGTGGCCGCCGCCCGGCGGATGGAGCGCCACGGGGTGAAGCGGCTGCCCGTGGTCGACGGGGACGGCCGGCTGATCGGCGTGGTCGCCCGGGCCGACCTGGTGCGGGTCTACCTGCGCGACGACCGGGCCGTCCGCCGGGAGATCGTCGAGGACGTGCTCGGCGCGGTCGACGGGGTCGGCCCGGACGCCGTCGCGGTCGAGGTCGACCAGGGGCGGGTGACCCTCCGCGGCACGATCGACCCGCCCGGCCTCGCCCGGGTCGTGCGCCGGCTGTGCCGGTCGGTGGACGGCGTCGTCTCCGTCACCGACCTGACGCACGGCGTCGGCTGACCCGGGCGAGGCCGGCCCGGGCGCTCAGCCGGGCAGGCCGGGCAGGCGGTGGCGTTCGGCCGGGTCGGGCGTGTCGAGGGCGGCGTCGTACGGGGCCGGTGCCGGGGACGCCGCGAGGCCGCTGCCGCCGGCCGGGGTCAGGCCGGCCCACCGGAACAGCGCGTCGGTGGCCACGGTGCGGTCGGCCGGGGCGAGGGCCGTGATCGAGGCGCCGTGGTTGCCGTCGGCGACCGTCAGCACGTGGCTGTCGCGGGTCCGGGCGGAGACGGTGAAGCGCTCGGCGCTCCACGGGTCGCGGCCGCCGTAGACGAAGAGGGTGTTGCGGGCGTTGCGGCGGATCCAGTGGTCGACGTCCCGGGTCGGGCCCGGGTCGAAGGGGCGCCGGGCGACCTTGTCCGGGATGTAGTCCCACACCGAGATCCGGTACTTCAGCAGGCCCTTGAGCTGCGGGTACGTCACCTCGGGCGCGCCGAGCTCGGTGGCCGCCTGGTAGTAGTACGGCGCGTAGTACGAGAGCGTCTGGTCGGTGTAGAAGGAGAAGCCGTCGACGGCGTCGAACCAGTCCCACAGCTGCTGGTCGGTGGCGTCCCGGCCGGGGACAGCCGCGCAGTCGGCCTCGGTGCCGTACTGCCAGAACGCCCACGGCGTGTCGACGACCACGGCCTCCAGGGCCTTGTCGGCGCTGCCCATGAACTCGGCGGAGAAGGTGTAGCCGTTGTCGTGGGCGTACCGCTCGTAGCGGGCGGTGAGCGCGGTGCGGCGGCGCAGCGCCTCCACCTGGGCGCCGGCGATCGCGGCCCGGCACTCGGGGGTGCCGTTGCTGCGGATGACGTCCGCGTAGGCGCGGTCGCCGGGCCGGGCGGCGTCGTCCGGGGCGACGTAGGCGACCGTGCCGTCCATGTCGCCGGGGTGGAACCGCTCGTAGTGGGCGGCGTTCATGCCGCCCTTGCTGCCGCCGGTGGCGATCCAGCGGCCGGGGTAGAGCGCCTTCAGTGCGGTGAACACCGCGTGCTGGTCGGCGGTGGCCTGACGGATGTTCAGGGTCGACCAGTCGCCGCCGGTGGCGGGCTCCGAGCCGCGGAAGAACCGGTACTCGAGCGAGACCTGGTTGGCGTCGAGCAGCCGGGTGGGCTCGGAGCGGGACGCGCCGGGGTCGGCCGGCAGTCCGTAGCCGCTGGCGGAGAAGACGGTCGGCCGGTCGGCGCCGCGGTGCAGCACGGTGAGTCGCTGCTGGAAGCTGCCGCGCCCGGGGTGGTCGTGGTCGACCGGCTGGGTGTACGTCAGCACGAAGAAGCGGTAGCCGTCGACCGGCTTCTCCTGGACGACGGTCATGCCCGGGATCGCGGCGAGCCGGTCCTTGAGGTCGGCCGCCCGGGTGGCGGCCGCGGCGGCGGGTGCGCCGGTGCGGGCGGGCCCGTCCGCACCGAACGCGGGGGAGGGGAGCAGACAGGCGGACACGAGGCCCGCCGCGAGGGTGGTCCACAGACGGCTGCGCAACAGGGGTCTCCCGGGGCGGCGAAGTCAAGCGACGGTGTAAGTACGTTTAACCCGTCGCACAACCTAGGCGTGGTGCCGGCCCGCCACAAGGCTTTTGACGAAATGTCATGTTCGCGGATCGGGGTCCGGTGCGCCGTTGTCCGGAGCGCCATCGGCCGCGCGGGGGAGTGCGGCCCGGTGCCGCGAGGTCTCGCCGAGCGCCGCCAGGTCCTGCGCGCCGCGGCCGTGCGCCACGCCCTCCAGCAGCGCGTCGCGCAGCACCCCGGCGAGCGGCATCGGCACCCGGGCGGCGGCCGCGGTGTCCAGCGCCAGGCCGACGTCCTTGAAGCCCAGGTCGAGCCGGAACCCGGCGGGCTCGTACCGCCGTTCGGCGATCATCGCGCCGTACCCCTCGTACACCGGCCCGGGGAAGACCGTGCCGGTCAGCACGGACAGCAGGTCCCCGGCGGCCAGCCCGCTCGCCTCGCCGAGCGCGGTCGCCTCCGCCACCGCCTCGACGGCCGACACCAGCACGAAGTTGGCGCAGACCTTCGCCGTGCTGGCGATCTCCGGCCGGTCGCCGAGCCGCCAGGTCCGCCGCCCCATCGCCTCGAACAGCGGGGCGACCCGGTCCAGGGCGTCGGCCGGACCGGCCGCCAGGATCGCCAGGTTCCCCGCCGCGGCGACCTCGCCACGGCCCAGCACCGGCGCCGCCACGTAGGCCACGCCGTGCCGGGCGTGCAGCTCCGCGGCCCGGCGCGCCAGCGCGGGCGAGACGGTCGCCATGTTGACGTGCACGCCGGCCGCCGCGGCGGCCAGCACCTCCTCGTCCAGCAGCACCGACTCGACGGCGGCGTCGTCCGCGAGCATCGACACCACGGCCTCGCACCGCCACACCCCGGCCGGCCCGTCCGCGGCCTCGGCGCCCTCCGCCACCAGCTCCCGCACCGGCTCCGGCGAGCGGTTCCACACCGTCACCCGGTGTCCGGCCGCCAGCAGTTGACGGACCATCCCGCGGCCCATCGTGCCCAGACCGACGAATCCCACGTCCACCGTGCCGACCCCCTGCCTCGTGGTCCGCCGGGCCCGGCCGGGCCCGGCGGCGTTGCACCAGTGATCGTAGGCGTACGAGGGACGGCCGGTGGACGTCAGCCGGTGACGGCGAGCTCGGCGACGACCGCGCGGTGGTCGGTGCCCGGCAGGGTGCGCTCGGCGACGGTGACGGCCTTCAGCGCGTCGCCGTGCAGCACGTGGTCGATCTGCAGCACCGGCGGCAGCACCGGGCGGTCCGCGGGCCAGGTGCCGTCGAAGCCCCGGCCCAGCTCGGCGTGGGTGTCGGTCAGCCCGGTGCCGAGCAGCCGCCGCATCGGCGTGTGGTCCAGGGTGGCGTTGAAGTCGCCGAGCACGACGGCGTTGCGGGTGCGCCCGGCGACGTCCGAGCGGATCGCGTCGAAGCCCGCCGCCCACTTCCGCGAATCGCCCAGCGGGTAGTACGTGTGCACGGCGACGATCCGTACCGTCCGGCCCTCCACCGACACCTCGGCCGAGGTCGGATCGTCGGAGAACGGGGCGTCCGGCACCCGGGCCGCAGAGAGCGGCAGCCGGGAGTACAGCGCGGTGTCGGAGTGCGGGCCCGCCACCTTGTACGGCAGCACCCCGGCCATCCCTGCGCGCTCCAGGCCCTCGGCCAGCTTCGGGCTCGACTCCTCCACCGCCAGCACGTCCACCCGCTCCTCGCGGGCCAGCCGCACCAGCGCCGCCGGATCCACCTGCCCCAGGTAGGCGTTGCTGGTGGCGAGCCGCAGCCGCGGCGCGGACGTCGGCACCCCGCCGCCGTCCCCGACGAACCGCGGCACCAGCCAGAACAGCTGCACCGCGGTCAGCGCGACGGCCACCGCCGCCAGCGCCCGGGCCCGCAGCAGCGCGGTGGTGAACACCACCAGCACGCTCAGCAGCGCCACGTACGGCACGCCGGCGACCGGCAGCGCCAGGTCCGTCCCGTCGTCCAGCCCGCCGAGACGCACCACGATCAGCGCCGCCGGCACCAGCAGCACCAGTGCGCAGCAGGCCAGCACGGCGAGCCGCAGCACGCGCAGCCACCGGCGGCCGGGCGCGGCCGGCGCCGGTGCAGGGGCCTCGACCTCCGCCACAACTCCGACCATCCGACACCCCCGCCTTCCGCGCCCGTGCACCGGACGCCGCTCGACCCGCCGCCGGACGGCCCGGGCCCCGCGATCGCGGTGATCACCGGGCGGCGACGTCGACTGGAGACGCCGGGACGGCCCCGGACGGTTCCGCCGACCGTCCCGACAGCCCCGACGGTGCTGCCGGCCCGGTGCGACACGCCGGACCGGGCCGGTGCCGACGGAGGGTCAGCCCGACGGCCGGTCAGGAGCCCCGACGGACCCGGTCGGCGTAGGGGGTACGGCGGACGGACCGGACACGCGGGCGACGAGGTGCGGGGCGGACGGGCGGACCGTAGCTTCCGTGGCATGGACATCAACCGTCGTCTGGTGCTGCGCCGTGCCGTCCAGGCCGTCGCGGCCGGGGCCGTGACCGCGCTGCCGGCCATGGCCCGCCCGCGCCGCTCGGCCGCCGCCGACGGCCCGCCCCCGGCAGCGGTGCCGCCGGCCGCCGTGGCGCTCCCCGTCCCCGCGGCGCCGCCGATCGTGCTGCGCTCCACCTGGCAGTCCGCCGACCAGGTGCCGAAGGTGCAGTACGACCGGGCGGTCCGGGCGGTGCTGGTGCACCACACCGACGACCCGAACTCCTACACCGCGGACGCGGTGCCGGACATCCTGCGCGCGATCCGCCGCGACCACCTGGAGTTCCGCGGCTGGGACGACATCGGCTACAACTTCCTCGTCGACCGCTTCGGCCGGATCTGGGAGGGCCGCCTCGGCGGCGTCGACCGCCCGGTGGTCGGCGCCCACACCATGGGCTTCAACCGCGACACGGTGGGCATCGCGGCGATCGGCACGTACAACGCAGGGACGGAGGTCCCGCCGGCCGTCCTGGACTCGATCGCCCGGCTGGCGGCGTGGAAGCTCGGCCTGCACGGGGTGCGCGCCGACGCCCGCTCCGAGCTCACCTCCACCAACAGCGGCAGCCGCTTCCCGGTCGGGGCGACGCACATGTTCAACGCGGTCTCCGGTCACCGGGACGCGTTCTGCACGCTCTGCCCGGGCGAGTCGCTGTACGCCGCGATCCCCGGCATCGTCGACCGGGCCCGCCGGCTCCAGCAGGAGGCCGCGGCCGGCGCCCCCGGAGCCGGGACGGCGGCTCAGACCGGCTTGACCGCGTAGAGCTCCAGGTGCCCGCAGACCGGGCAGCGGAAGGCGTCGACCTGCCAGCGCTGCTTGCCCATCCGCTTCGCCGTGCCGAAGATGCCGCGTTCCAGCGCACCCGATATCCACCGGGCGTAGCCGTAGGACGACTGGCCGGTGTCCTCGACGAAGCCCGGCTCCAGCCCGACGACACCGCACTGCGTGCACTTCAGGTTCTCCACGGCAGGGAGTGTAGGAGGCGTTCGGCCACCCGTGCGACCACCTCGGCGGAACCGGCGGTCCGGTGGCCGGGCACGCCGATCGGTCCGACCGCCCGGCACCGGCCGGGCCGGCCGACCGCGGGCCGCACGGGGCAGGAAATCCGGTACCGGGCGGGGCCGCTCGGGCGGTCGCCGCGCGTTGGTGACACACCCGGGCCCGGCCACGCGGCAGACTCGTGCCACCAGCCGACGGATCGGGGACGAGGGGAGGTGGCCGGGTGGCCCGCGTGCCGCTGCTGTCGCTGCGCGGGATCTCCAAGCGGTACGGCACGCTGCAGGCGCTCAGCAGCGTGGACCTGGAGGTCGCCCACGGCGAGGTGGTCGCCCTGGTCGGCGACAACGGCGCCGGCAAGTCCACCCTGATCAAGGCCGTCGCCGGGGTGAGCGCCCCGGACTCCGGCGTGATCGAGTGGGAGGGCCGCCGGGTGGAGCTGCGCCGGCCCCGCGACGCCCAGCAGCTCGGCATCGCCACCGTCTACCAGGACCTCGCGCTCTGCGAGAGCCTCGACGTGGTCGCCAACCTCTACCTCGGCCGCGAGCTGCGCCGCTTCGGAACGCTCCGCGAGGTCGAGATGGAGCGGCGCTCGCGCGCCCTGCTGCAGCGCCTCTCGGTGCGGCTGCCGAGCCTGCGCATCCCCGTGCTGTCGCTCTCCGGCGGCCAGCGGCAGGCCGTCGCCATCGCCCGCTCGCTGATCGGCGACCCCAAGCTGGTGGTGCTCGACGAGCCGACCGCCGCCCTCGGCCTGGAACAGAGCGCGCAGACCCTCGACCTGATCCGCCGGCTGCGCGAACAGGGCCACGCGGTCATCGTCATCAGCCACAACCTGGACGACGTGCAGGCCGTCGCCGACCGGGTCGCGGTGCTGCGGCTCGGCCGGAACAACGGCGTGTTCGAGGCGAAGTACACCACCCAGGAGCAGATCACCGCCGCGATCACCGGCAGCCACCCGATGGCCGTCACCCTGCAGCAGAGCCTGCTGCCGCGCGGCCTGCCCGAGCAGGACGCCGTCGACGCCGCCTACCGCTACCTGCCCGCGCACGCGGGCGTCGGCGGCGACTGGTTCGACGTCATCCCGCTCTCCGGCGCCCGGGTCGCCCTGGTCGTCGGCGACGTGGTCGGCCACGGCCTGCACGCCGCCGCCAGACGGCCGGCGGCATGGAGGGCGCCATCATCGGCGCCACCTGCCTGTACGCCGTCTACGACCCGGTCTCCCGGCGGTGCCGGCTGGCCCGCGCCGGGCACCTGCCCGCCGTCCTCGTCCACCCGGACGGCACCGTGGAGATCCCCGACACCCCGGTCGGCCCGCCGCTCGGCCTGCGCGGCATGCCGTTCACCACCGCCGAACTGGAGGTGCCCGAGGGCGCCCAGCTGGTGCTCTACACCGACGGCCTGGTGGAGGCCCGGACGAGGGACATCGACATCGGGCTCGACCTGCTGCGGGCCGCGCTCTCGCACGCCGACCGCAGCCCGGAGGAGACCTGCCGGGCGGTGCTGGAGGAACTGCTGCCGCACCGCCCGGAGGACGACGTGGCGCTGCTGGTCGCCCGGACGCGCGCGCTGCCCGCCGACCGGGTCGCCGAATGGGAGGTGCCCCCCGACCCGGCGGCCGTCGCCGAGAGCCGGGCGACCGCCACCGCCCACCTGCGCCGCTGGGACCTGGAGCTGCTGGAGCCGGGCACCGAACTCGTCCTCAGCGAACTGGTCACCAACGCGATCCGGCACGCCGCCGGCCCGATCCGGGTCCGGCTGCTCTTCGGCCGGTCGCTGATCTGCGAGGTGTCCGACGGCAGCAGCACCTCGCCGCGGCTGCGGCAGGCCGCCTCGACCGACGAGGGCGGCCGCGGGCTGTTCCTGGTCGCGCAGATCGCCGAACGCTGGGGCACCCGCTACACCGACACCGGCAAGATCATCTGGGCCGAGCAGAACCTGCCGTGAGACGGACCGGTCAGCGCCTGCGGACACGGGCCGCGAGCACCGCCACGTCGTCCTCCGCCGCCTCCGGCGTCAGCGCGTGCAGCACCGAGTCCAGCAGGTCGTCCAGGTCGCCGGCGGCGGGCAGCCGCAGCGCGGCCAGCCGGGCCAGCGAGACGTCGATGTCCTCGCCGCGCCGCTCCACCAGGCCGTCGGTGTACAGCAGCAGCACCTGGTCGGGCAGCAGCTCGCGGGCCTGCTGCTCGTAGCCGCCGAGGCCGGTGCCGAGCGGCGGGCCGGTCGGCACCGGCACCAGGTCGGTCGGCCGGTCCGCCAGGACGAGGGCGGGCGGCAGGTGGCCCGCGCTGGAGAACGTCCACCGGTTGCGCCCGGGGTCGGCGAGGGCGAGCAGGCAGGTCGCCGGACGGGAGGACTCGTTCTCCGAGATCAGCGCGTCCAGCTGGCGCAGGATGCGGTGCGGCGGCAGGTCCATCCCGGCGACGTCCCGCAGCATCGAGCGGTAGGTGCTCATGTCGACCGCGGCCTCCACCCCGTGGCCCATGACGTCGCCCATCACCAGCAGGGTCCGCCCGAACGGCAGCCGGACGGTCTCGTACCAGTCGCCGCCGACCACCGAGCTGGTGCCCGAGGGCAGGTAGCGGGAGGCGAGCTCCAGGTTCGGGTGCGGGTTGCCGGGCTCGGCGAGCAGCGCCCGCTGCAGCTGCAGGGCGATGCCCTGCGAACGGGTGTAGCGGCGGGCGTTGTCGATCCCGACGGCGGCCCGCCCCGCGAGGTCGCCGACCAGCACAGTGTCGTCCTCGGTGAAGGCCCGCGCGGACTCCCCGGCGCGGGCCAGCGCCAGCACCCCGAGGACGCGGCCGCGCGCGGTCAGCGGGACGGCCAGCACCGAGTCCAGCCCGGCCGCCCGGTACGCCGCCGGGCCGCCCTCCTCCGCGGAGCCCGGCCAGGCGCCCTCGCGCACCGGGGCGGCCACCGCCGCGCCGCTGCGCAGGCACCGGGCGACCGCCGAGCCCTCCGGGTGGCGCACCGACTCGCCGGGGCGGGCCAGCGCCGCCAGGCGCGGCTTCAGGGCGGCCGTGCAGACCGCGGCGGCCCGGTGCAGCCGCAGCGTGCCGCCCGCCGCCCCGCGGTCGACCGCATCCGGCGGCAGCAGCTCGACGGTCGCCAGGTCGGCCAGCGCGGGCACCGTGAAGTCGGCGAGCTCCACGCAGGTGGTGTCGACGTCCAGGGTGGTGCCGATCCGCCCGGCCGCGGCGTCCAGGACGGCCAGCCGGATCCGGGCCTGCTCCAGCTCGTGCGGCAGGTCCGGACCGGCCGCCGCCGGCCGCGGTTCCTCGGCCGGGCCGAGGGCGGCGACCACCAGGCCGGCCGTCCGGCCGCCGATCACCAGCCGCCGGGCGCGCAGCCGCAGCCGGGGCACGGCGGGGTGCCCGGCGGACGGCTCGCGCGGGCTGCCGTCGACGAGCACCGCGTCCAGGGCCGGTGCGGCGGCGGCCAGCGCGGTGGCGGCCACGGCCCGGCCGAGCAGCCGCTCCGGGCCGACGGCCGCGGTGCGGCAGAACGCCGGGTTGGCCCACTGCCAGCGCAGGTCCGGCCCGACCAGCGCGAGACCGACCGGAGCGTCCGTCAGCACGTGCCGCAGCAGCTCCTCGCCGCCCGTGGCCAGCGCGGCCGCCGCCCGGTCGATCGAGGCCTGCGCGGCGATCGAGGCGTCGGCGGCGGCGTCCCGGCCCGAAGCCCCTGCGTGCAACGCACCTCCTCGGCCGTGTCGGCACCCCTCAGCCCAGGATCACGCGGCCCGCGGCCGGGCGCATCCAGATGCCGGCCTGCGGGGCTCGGCGTGGAAGGAGGGGCGGCGGGCTCTCCGCATCGTTCGCCCGGGCTGCTGCGTAGGTCCTCGCGGGCAACACGGTCAGGCGACCCTGCCCAGCTCGTGCGGGGTGTTGTTGAAGCGGCGGCCGCCGTGCGGGGTGACGGTGACGATGTCCTCGATGCGGACGCCGAACCGGCCGGGCAGGTAGATCCCCGGCTCGATGGAGAAGCACATGCCGGGCACCAGCTGCTGCTTCTCGCCCTCGACCATGTACGGCGGCTCGTGCGTGGTGAGGCCGATGCCGTGGCCGGTGCGGTGGATGAAGTACTCGCCGTACCCGGCCTCGGTGATGACGGCCCGGGCGACCCGGTCGATCTCCTGGCACTCCACACCCGGCCGGACGGCCTCGAAGGCCGCCTGCTGGGCGAGCCGCACCACCTCGTGCACCTCCGTGACCTCGTCCGGCGCGTCCTCCCCGACGTGCACCGTCCGGGTGGTGTCGGAGCCGTAGCCGTCCTTGAGTCCGCCGAAGTCGAGGACGACGGTGTCGCCCTCCTCGATCACCCGGTCGTCGGCCTCGTGGTGCGGGTTGGCGCCGTTCGGGCCGGAGCCGACCACGGTGAAGTCGACCTGGCTGTGCCCGTACTCCAGGAGCAGCGCGGCGAGGTCGGCGGCGACCTCGTTCTCGGTGCGGCCGGCGAACGGGACCTCCAGGATCCGCCGGTAGGTGGCGTCCGCGGCGCCGCCCGCCGCGGCGAGCCGCTCCAGCTCGTCGGCGTCCTTGACGGCCCGCAGCATCGGCAGCGCCCTGGTCAGCGAGGCGTACCGGCTGTCCGGCAGCGCCTCCTGGAGGGCCAGCAGGTGCAGGGCCCAGGCGGAGTCGGAGACGCCGTAGCACCCGACGGGGTCCAGCACCGGCGCCACCGCCGAGCGGTAGGGGTCGGTGTCGTCCGTCCAGTCGGTGAACCGGACGGCGGCGGCGCCGGGGGCGGCCTCGGCGTCCGGCCGCTCCAGCCGCGGAACCACCAGCACGGGTTCGGCGTCGGGGGTGAGCAGCAGCGCGGTCAGCCGCTCGGTCAGGGCGGTCGGCCGGTAGCCCGTCAGGTAGACCAGGTCGGGGCCGGGGGTGACGACCAGTCCGGAGAGGCCGGCGAGGGCGGCGGTCTCGACCGCCAGCGCCATCCGGCGGGCGAAGTCCTCGGTGGTGAACGGTGCGGGCATGGTGGCGGCCTCTCCGGAGGGACGGTCAGGAACGGTCTGCGTAGTACCCCAGGAACAGGGCCTCGACAAGGGCCATGTGCTCGATCTCGGACGGATCGACGCTCTCGTTCGGCGCGTGGATGAGGCAGCGCGGCTCCTCGACGCCCATCAGGACGATCTCCGCCTCGCGGTAGGTGTCGGCGAGCACGTTGCACAGCGGGATCGAGCCGCCCTGGCCGAGGAAGGAGATCGGCTTGCCGTAGGCCCGCCGCATCGCCCGGTCGAGCGCCGTGTAGGCCCGGCCGTCGGTGGCGGCGCGGAACGGCGAACCGGTGCCCTCGGCCTCCACCTCGACCGCGGCGCCCCACGGCGCGGCGTCGGTGAGGTGGGCGGCGAGCGCGTCGCGGGCCGCCTGCGGGTCGGTGCCGGGCGGCACCCGCAGGCTCACCCGGGCCCGGGCGGTGGCCGGCACGGCGGCGGCCGAGCCGACCACCGGCGGGCAGTCGATGCCGAGGACGGTGACCGCGGGCCGGGCCCACAGCCGGTCGGCGACCGTGCCGGAGCCGGTCAGCGCGACGCCCTCCAGCACGCCCGCGTCGCGGCGGAACTGCTGCTCGTCGTAGCCGACGCCGGGCCATGTCCCGCCGCCGTCCAGCCCCTTGATCCGGGTGCCGCCGTCGGCGTCGCGCAGCGAGTCGAGGATGCGGATCAGTGCGGCGAGCGCGTCCGGGGCCGGTCCGCCGAACATGCCGGAGTGCATGTCGCCGGCCAGTGTCCGCACGGTGACGACCACGTTGGCGAGGCCGCGCAGGCTGGTGGTGGCGGTGGGCACGCCGACCTCGGCGTTGCCGGTGTCGCAGATCAGCAGCGCGTCGGCGTGCAGCTCGTCGGTGTGCTGCCGCACGTACTCCTCCAGGCCGCCGGTGCCCTGCTCCTCGGAGCCCTCGGCGACGAACTTGATGCCGACCGGGACGTCCTCGCCGAGCGCGCGCAGGGCGGTGAGGTGCATGACCACGTTGCCCTTGCAGTCGGCGGCGCCGCGCCCGTACAACCGGCCGTCGCGCTCGGTCAGTTCGAAGGGCGGCGAGGTCCAGGCGGCGTCGTCCAGCGGCGGCTGCACGTCGTAGTGGCAGTACAGCAGGACGGTCGGGGCGCCGGGCGGCGGCGGGCGGTGGCCGATCACGGCGTGGCTGCCGTCGGGCGTCTCGGCGAGGTGCACGTCGTGCAGGCCCGCGTCGGTGAAGGCCGCGGCGACCCACTCGGCGGCCCGCCGGCAGTGCTCCGGCGGGTACTGGCGGGGGTCGGCGACCGAGGGGATCGCGACCAGCTCGGCGAGGTCGGCCAGGGCACGGGGCATCAGGGCGGTGATCCGCCCTGCGAGGTCGTCGGCGGGGTCGGACATGGCGGCTCCCGGGGCGCGGGCGGGCCGCGCCGCCGGGGTGGGCGGCACGGCCGGCCGGATCAGGTGTTGACGGTCTTGGCGGTGTCGAGGTCGTCGAGCTTGTTGCGGAAGTCCTCCAGCTGCTCCGGGCAGTACACGTTGAGGACGATCGCCTCGGCCTCGACGGACCTGGCGTTGGCGACGATCGGGCGCTGGCCGGGCCCGGTCGCGCCGTTCGCCAGGTTGACCTTCCACAGGGCGTTCTTCAGGGTGCCGGCCGGGTCCTCGCAGACCGCGCCGCCGTCGGTGCCCAGCGTCTTGGCGATCTGGTCCTGGTCCGGCACGGCCCGGTAGCCGGCCGCGACGAGCTCGTCGGAGAGCTGCTGCGCCTTGCGGTAGGACTCGTTGGTGGCGTGCTGCTGGGTGTAGGTGATCAGGCCGATCACCAGCATGGCCAGCAGCAGCACGATCGCGCCGACGTAGATCCAGCGGTGCTCGGAGGCCATCCGGGTCGGGCTCATGCCGCGCCCCCTTTGGCGGCGGCCTCCGGCTGCCGCCAGCTCGGCTTGCGGGACTTCAGGAAGGCGAACGGGATGATCAGGCCGAGCAGCAGCAGGCCGCCGCCGACGAACAGCACGTACGACCAGACGCTGCCGCCGCTGAACTGCGAGGACGGCACGAAGCCGATGACCATGGCGGCCGCCGAGGCCAGCAGACCGGTCACGCAGAGGGTGACCAGCGCCGGGGCGTGGTAGCCGCGCGGGTGGTCGGGCTGGTTGCGGCGCAGCCGGATCGCCGCCAGGAACATCAGCAGGTACATGATCAGATACACCTGGGTGGTGATCACCGAGAAGATCCAGTACGCGCTGGAGACGTTCGGGATGAACGCGTACATCAACGCGATCACGGTGGTGACCACGCCCTGGGTGACGAGGATGTTCTGCTGGACGCCGTGCGCGTTGAGCTTCTGCAGGAACGGCGGCAGGTAGCCCTCCTGGCGGGAGATCAGCAGCAGGCCCTTGGACGGGCCGGCCAGCCAGGTGAGCATGCCGCCGAGCGAGGCGGCGACCAGGCCGACCGCGATCACGGGTGTCAGCCAGCCGATGTCGAAGTACTGGAAGAACGCGTCGAAGGCCTGCATCACGCCGGCCGTCAGGCTGAGCTGGTCGGCGGGCACCACCCAGCTGATCGCCAGCGCGGGCAGGATGAAGATCAGCAGCACCAGGCCCATCGCCAGGAACATCGACTTCGGGAACTCCTTGGGCGGGTCCTTCAGCGAGGAGACGTGGACGGCGTTCATCTCCATGCCCGAGTAGCTGAGGAAGTTGTTGACGATCAGCACCAGGCTGGCCAGGCCCGTCCAGGCCGGGAAGAGGTGACTGGCGTTCATCGGCGCGGCCGAGGGGTTGCCCTGGCCGAGGAAGACCAGGCCGAGCACGACCAGCAGCGTGCCGGGGATCAGGGTGCCGATCACCAGGCCCCAGGAGGCGAGGCCGGCCACCGCGCCCGTCCCTCGGGAGGACACCCAGACGCCGGTCCAGTACAGCACCATGATCACGATGGCGGTGTAGACGCCGCTGTTGGCCAGCGCCGGATCGATCACGTACGCGATGGTGGACGCCACGTAGGCCAGCAGGCTCGGGTAGTAGAAGATCGTCATCGCGAACTGGCACCAGACCGCGAGGAAGCCCAGCGGCTTCGACAGCCCCTGGGCCACCCAGTTGTAGACGCCGCCCGTCCACCCGGAGGCGAGCTCGGCGGAGACCAGCGCCGTCGGCAGCAGGAAGACGATCGCCGGGACGAGATAGAGGAACACACAGGCCAGGCCGTACACCGCCATGGTGGGCGCGGCCCGCAGGCTCGCCACCGAACTGGTCGTCATCAGGGCCAGCGTCAGCCAGGTCATCCGCGGCGCCGCCACCGCCTGTTGTGCGGCCGGTGCCCTGGTGACCGACCGGCCGCCCTCGTCGGCCGGGACGTCCATCGTGCTCATCGCACTCTCCTTCCGGCAGCGTGGGGCTCTCCCCCACCCTCCGTGGCCGCCCCGGCCGGCGCACCCGGCTCGGCCCGTTCGTGTGACGACGCTTCCCGGACGGCCGCACCGCGCGGGCGGCGGCGGCCCCGTCCGGGCAGCATGGGGACGGGTTGTGCCCGGAGCCGCCCGGGTCGGACGAGCGGCGGTGGTGCCGGACGGAACGGGAACCGGACGCCGTCGTCGGGGCCGACGCGCACCGGGAGCTCGCCGGCTTCCTCGACCGGCTCACCCGGCTGCTGCCCGGTCAGAGCGGCGAGGGCGCCCAGCAGGTCGAGCGCTCGGTCGTGCGGGCGGCCCGCGCCTGCGGCGGCAGCGCGGA
Organism: Streptomyces sp. NRRL B-24484; assembly: GCF_000717715.1. Taxonomy (GTDB): domain Bacteria; phylum Actinomycetota; class Actinomycetes; order Streptomycetales; family Streptomycetaceae; genus Kitasatospora. The sequence goes on from NZ_JOAI01000059.1 coordinate 43,003, forward strand.
ACTGCCGGTGGTGCCGGACGGCGCCACCGTCGTCGTCGACTCGGACGGCCGGACGACCGCCGTCACCGTGCGGGCCTTCCCCGAGGTGTTCCGCTCGACCGGCTGCCGGCCAGGCACCCCGGCCGGCCGCCGCGGCTCGTCCTGGTGCTGCCGGGCTTCTTCACCCCGACGGTCGGATCGCCCGGGATGCGCGGGCTGACCGCGCTCGCCGGCGGGTACCCGATCGAGGGCTTCCACGACCTGCCGGAGCTCGTCACGATCGTCACGGTGATCGCCGTCGGCCTGCTGCCGGGCGCCGTGCCCGCCGAGCGTCCCGACCCGGCACCCTGACGGGCGCCCTGACCGGCGCGCCGGAAGGCCGTCCCGGGCGCGGACCGGGCGGGCCGTGACCGCGGGTCAGGTGTTCGACCGTACGTCATGTCCCCTGCCCACGCGGTTCACTTCGTGCTCCTATCTTCACACCGCCGGGGGTCGTCCCCGGGTGCGCGCCGCGGCACCGACCCGCCGGGCGCGCCGATGTGTCGAGGAGACACCCTGATGCAGCGCAAGGCCTTGAAGGCCGCCACCGTGCTGGCACTCTCGGGCAGCCTGGTCGGCGGTGCGGCGGTCACCGCCCACTCCGAGCCGGCCGAGCGGAACGAGCACCGCGCGGACATCCGCAACGTCATCTACCTGCTCGGCGACGGCATGGGCCGCACGCACGTCACCGCCGGCCGCGAGCGCTACTACGGTGCCGCCGGCCGCCTGAACATGGAGAAGATGCCCTTCACCGGCGCCGTGGCGACCCACGCCGTCGAGAAGGACAGCACCCGGCCCGCCCTGGTCACCGACTCCGCCAGCTCCGCCACCGCCTGGTCCTCCGGCGTGAAGACCTACAACGCGGCGATCGGCGTCGACGCGTACGAGAAGCGGGTCGCGACCCTCATGGAGCAGGCCCACGCGTCCGGCTTCGCCACCGGCAACGTCTCCACCGCGGAGATCACCGACGCCACCCCGGCCGCCCAGTTCAGCCACGCCCTGCTGCGCGGCTGCCAGGGCCCGGTCTACTCCGACGCGGCCTGCCTGCCCAAGAAGGCCGACGGCAGCTACGAGCAGGCGCCGGCCGACCGCACCCTGATCACCCCGATCGCCGAGCAGATCGCCCGCAACGGCACCGCCGACGTCGTCCTCGGCGGCGGCCTCGCCCGCTTCGAGCCGGACGACCAGAAGGCCCTCCAGGCCCAGGGCTACCAGGTGCTCGGCAGCTTCGGCGACCCGTCGGTGCCCGCGCAGACCGCCGCCACCCAGAAGGTCGCCACCAAGGCCGACCTCGCGTCCGCCAAGGGCCGCAAGGTCGTCGGCCTGTTCAACCGCGGCAACCTGACGGTCGAGCAGGCCAAGGCCGGCCTGCCCGCCGACGCCCCGCAGCGCCAGGAGCCCACCCTCGCCGAGATGACGAACAAGGCCGTCTCGCTGCTCGGCAAGAACAACCGCAAGGGCTTCTTCCTGCAGGTCGAGGGCGCCCAGATCGACAAGCGCTCGCACGCCAACGACGCCGCCCAGACCCTCGGCGAGGTCAAGGCCTTCGACGACGCGGTCGCCGCCGCCGTGGACTTCGCGAAGAAGGACGGCCACACCCTGGTGATCGTCACCGCCGACCACGAGTGCGCCGGCTTCAACATCATCGAGAAGGGCTCCTACACCAACGCCGAGGCCGCGGCCCCGCCGGCCAACACCGACGCCGGCAACACCGCCAACAACAGCCTGCCCAGCCGTTCCACCGGCGGTGCCAAGGACCCGGCCCGCTCCAGCGGCATCGTCAACGGCGCGGGCGCCGGCGACCCGAAGAACTTCGCCCCGGCGACCTTCCGCACCCCCGACGACCCGGCCGGCGTCCAGGACGGCACCGCCGACGCCAGCCTCTGGCTGACCTACCTGTCGGGCAACCACACCGGCGCCGACGTGCCGATCTTCGCCTACGGCCCCGGCGGCGACCGCTTCGCCGCCAGCCAGGACAACACCTCGCTGTACGGGAAGATGTACGGCGCGCTCTTCCGGAAGGCCCCGCGGCACTGACCCGCCGCGCCACCCCTCGCCGGAACCGGGGCCGGGAGGACCGATCCTCCCGGCCCCGCCGACACCCAGGAGCCCCATGCACACCCGCCTCGGCGCCCTCGTCCGCCCCGCCCTGGCCGCCCTCGCGCTCGGCCTGCTCGCCGGCTGCGCCGCCGGCCCCGCGGACGACCCGCAGCCCGCCCCGGTGCCCTCCGTCGCGCTGCCCGCGCCCAAGGAGGCCGCCGCGCCCGCCGCCGCCCTCGCCGCGCCGCCCGCCCCCGGCGAGGTCCGCGTCGAGGCCGGCCCGTTCACCGACCGCGTCCGCCTCACCGGCCTGCGGCTGGACGGCGGCAAGGGCGTCACCGGACACCTCACCGTCACCTCCGACGTCAGCGACGTCCTCGCCCTCGAACTGCGCGCCGCCTTCTACGACGCCGGGGGCACCCTGGTCGGCACCGGCGCCTTTCACTACCAGGAAGAGGAGGAGGCCTCCGGGCGGCACGACGGCCCGCACGCCGGCCGCGAGGGCATCGACCTCGCCGTCGGCGCCGACCACCTGACCGGCACCCCCGCCGCGGCCGTCCTCTCGCTGCCCGTCCTGGTCAACGAGTAGCCGTCCCGCCACGCCGGGCGGCCGGCACGGTTTGAGCCCGCCCCGCCCGCGGGCCATGCTGGAGGGTGCACGTGCGGGCCCGGCCCCGTACGGGCGAGGCCGCCGGCCCCGGCGACGGCGAGAAGAGCACCGATGGACGAGACAGTCGGCCCAGCGGAGGGCGGAGCCGCCTCCCCGCCGGGGAGCGCTGCGGCCGTCGTCGGCCCGGACGGCCTGCTGACCGCCTGGAGCCCCGGTGCCCGGCGCCTGCTCGGCCACCGCCCCGAACAGGCGATCGGCCGCCCCGCCGGAGACCTGCTCGCCGCCCCGCCGCCCGCCGCCGCCCTGCGCGCCCTCGCCCGCGGCACCGAGTGGCACGGCCGGCTCGCCCTGCGCCACCGCGACGACCGCCCCGTCGCCGCCGACCTGCGCGCCACCCCGCTGCACACCGCCGCCGGCACCGCCTGGACGCTCACCGCCGAACCCGCCGTCAGCCCCGACCCGGCCGCCGTCCACGCCACCGACCACCGGGAGCTGCGCGCCTGGGCGTTCAGCCAACTGCCGATCGCCGTCGGGGTGTACGACCGGGAGACCCGCCTGGTCGGTGCCAACGACGAGGTGCTGCGGATGATGGGCGAGGGCGACGAACCCGTCGGCCTGCTCATGGCGGAGACCGCCGACCGCTGGTCCGGCCTGCCGCATGCCCGCCTCGCCGCCCTGATGAACCGGGTGCTCGCCGACGGCGAGACCGTCCGCGCCGACCACCTCTTCCGCACCCCCGGCGAGGCCGGCGCGCACGCCTGGACGACCGTCCTCTACCCGCTCAAGGGCCCCGACGGAGGCGTCCGCGGGGTCGCCGTAGGCGGACTCGACACCACCGACGAGTACCGGGCCCGCCGCCGGCTCGCCATGGTCAACGCCGCCGGCCTGCGGATCGGCACCACCCTGGACGTCACCCGCACCGCCCAGGAGCTCGCCGACGTCGCCACCGAGGACTTCGCCGACTTCACCAGCGTCGACCTCCTCGACAGCGTCTTCCTCGGCACCGAGGCCTCCACCCGGCCCACCGGCGGCCCCGCCGTCTTCCGCCGCGCCGCCGAACAGTCCGTCCTCATCGGCTGCCCCGAGTCCGCCGTCCCGCCCGGCCAGACCGACCACCTGCCCGCCGACTCCCCGATGACCCGCGCCCTCGCCACCGGCCGGCCCTCCCGGCACCGCGTCGACGACCCCGACGTCCGCCGCTGGCTCACCGTCGACCCCGTCCGCGCCCAGCGGATCGCCGAGTCCGGCACCCACTCGCTGATCGTCGCCCCGCTGCTCGCCCGCGGCACCACCCTCGGCATCACCCTCTTCGCCCGGCACCGCACCGAGGAGGACTTCGACGCCGACGACGTGCTGCTCGCCGAGGAACTCACCGCCCGCGCCGCCCTCAGCATCGACAACGCCCGCCGATACACCTTCGAACGGAACACCGCCCTCGCCCTGCAGCGCAGCATGATGCCGCACCGCGCCCCCCGCCAGGCCGCCGTCGAGATCGCCTCCCGCTACCTGCCCGCCGGCCCGCAGGCGGGCGTCGGCGGCGACTGGTTCGACGTCATCCCGCTCTCCGGCGCCCGCGTCGCGCTCGTCGTCGGCGACGTTGTCGGCCACGGCATCCAGGCCACCGCCACCATGGGCCGGCTGCGCACCGCCGTCCGCACCCTCGCCGACGTCGACGTGCCGCCGGACGAGCTCCTCACCCACCTCGACGACCTGGTGCTGCGCCTCGACCGGGAGGCCGACCCGCGGACCGCCGACGAGGACGGGCGGGAGGCCGCCGACATCGGCGCCACCTGCCTCTACGCGGTGTACGACCCGGTCTCCCGGCGCTGCACCCTCGCCCGGGCCGGACACCCCGGGCCCGCCGTGGTGCGCCCCGACGGCCGCGTCGAGTTCCCCGAACTGCCCGCCGGACCGCCGCTCGGCCTCGGCGGCCTGCCCTTCGAGTCCGCCGAACTCGACCTGCCCGAGGGCAGCGTGCTCGCGCTGTTCACCGACGGCCTGGTCGAGGCCGTCGACCACGACGTCGACCACGGCATCGAACGCCTCGCCCGGGCCCTCGCCGCCGGCGGCATCTCGCTGGAGGAGACCTGCGACGAGATCCTCCGGCTGCTGCTGCCCGAGGCCCCCGAGGACGACATCGCCCTGCTGCTCGCCCGCACCCGCGCCCTGGACACCTCCCAGGTCGCCGCCTGGGACGTGCCGCCCGACCCGGCCGTCGTCTCGCACGCCCGCAAGCTGGCCGCCGAACAGCTCGCCGTCTGGGGCCTCGACGAGTACGCCTTCGTCACCGAACTGGTCGTCAGCGAGCTCGTCACCAACGCGATCCGCTACGGCCGGCCGCCGATCGAGCTGCGGCTGATCCACGACACCAGCCTCATCTGCGAGGTCTCCGACACCAGCAGCACCGCCCCGCACCTGCGCCGGGCCCGCACCTTCGACGAGGGCGGCCGCGGCCTGCTGCTGGTCGCCCAGCTCACCCAGGGCTGGGGCACCCGGCACACGCCGTTCGGCAAGACCATCTGGACGGAACAGACCCTGCCCGAGGTGTGACCGGCACCTCCCGGCGTGTGGCCCGCACCGCGGCTCCCGCCGCCGACCGGGGCCGATATCGTCGGCGCATGAACGCCTCCGAGCCCGAGCAGACCCCCGCCCCGGCCCCCGTACGGCCCGCCGCCCCGACCGCGTCCGCGATGCGCAGAGCGCTCCGCCGGGCCCGGGACGGCGTCGCGCTGGACACGGGCGAGGCCGAGGTGCTGCTGCAGGCCCGCGGCGCCGACCTCACCGACCTGTGCGCGTCCGCCGCCCGCGTCCGCGACGCCGGACTCGCCGAGGCCGGCCGCCCGGGGGTCATCACCTACTCGAAGAAGGTCTTCGTCCCGCTCACCCGGCTCTGCCGGGACCGCTGCCACTACTGCACCTTCGTCACCGTGCCGGGCAAGCTCCGGCGGGCCGGCGAGGGCATGTTCCTCTCGCCCGACGAGGTGCTGGACATCGCCCGCCGCGGCGCCGCCACGGGCTGCAAGGAGGCCCTGTTCACCCTCGGCGACCGGCCCGAGGACCGCTGGCCGGAGGCCCGCGAGTGGCTGGACGCACACGGCTACGACGACACCCTCGCCTACGTCCGGGCGATGTCCGTCCGCGTCCTGGAGGAGACCGGGCTGCTGCCCCACCTCAACCCGGGCGTGCTGTCCTGGACGGACCTCCAGCGGCTCAAGCCGGTCGCCCCGTCGATGGGGATGATGCTGGAGACCACCGCCGAACGGCTCTGGTCCGACCCGTCCGGGCCGCACCACGGCTCCCCGGACAAGGAACCGCGCGTCCGGCTGCGGGTGCTGGAGGACGCCGGGCGCTCCTCGGTCCCGTTCACCACCGGCATCCTGATCGGCATCGGCGAGTCGTACCGGGAGCGCGCCGAGTCGCTCTTCGCGATCCGCCGGGTCTCCCGCGCCTACCGCGGCGTGCAGGAGGTCATCGTGCAGAACTTCCGCGCCAAGCCCGACACCGCGATGCGCGGCATGCCGGACGCCGAACTCGAGGAGCTCGCCGCCGCGGTCGCCACCGCCCGGCTGGTGCTCGGCCCCGCCGTCCGCCTGCAGGCGCCGCCGAACCTGGTGGACGGCGAGTTCGCCCTGCTGATCGGCGCCGGCATCGACGACTGGGGCGGCGTCTCGCCGCTGACGCCCGACCACGTCAACCCCGAGCGGCCCTGGCCGCACATCGACGACCTCGCCGCCCGCACCGCCGCCGCCGGCTTCACCCTCCGCGAGCGGCTCACCGTGTACCCCGAGTACGTGCAGCGCGGCGAACCCTGGCTCGACCCGCGGATCCTGCCGCACGTCACCGCGCTCGCCGACCCGGCCACCGGCCTCGCCCGCGAGGACGCCCGGCCCGTCGGCCTGCCCTGGCAGGAGCCCGAGGAGCCGCAGACCGGCTCCGGCCGCACCGAACTCCACCGCGAGATCGACACCGTGGGCCGCACCGGCGACCGCCGCGCCGACTTCGACGAGGTGTACGGCGACTGGCAGGTGCTGCGCGAGCAGGTCGCCGCGGGCGTCGGGGCAGCGGCGGCCGGCGCCCCGGAACGGCTGCCCGCCGACGTGCGGGAGGCGCTCGCCGTCGCCGCGGACGACCCGGCCCGGCTGACGGACGACCAGGCCCTCGCCCTGTTCGGCGCCGACGGCCCGGCGCTGGACGCGCTCTGCTCGATCGCCGACGCGGTGCGCCGCGACACCGTCGGCGACACCGTCACCTACTGCGTCACCCGGAACATCAACTTCACCAACGTCTGCTACACCGGCTGCCGGTTCTGCGCCTTCGCGCAGCGCCGCACCGACGCCGACGCGTACACCCTCTCGCTGGAGCAGGTCGCCGAACGGGCCGCCCAGGCCTGGGAGGTCGGCGCGACCGAGGTCTGCATGCAGGGCGGCATCCACCCCGACCTGCCCGGCACCGCCTACTTCGACATCGCCCGGGCGGTGAAGGAGCGGGTGCCCGGCATCCACGTGCACGCCTTCTCGCCGATGGAGGTCGTCAACGGCGCGACCCGAACCGGGCTGTCGATCCGCGACTGGCTGCAGCGGGCCAGGGAGTCCGGCCTCGACAGCATCCCCGGCACGGCCGCCGAGATCCTCGACGACGAGGTCCGCTGGGTGCTCACCAAGGGCAAACTGCCCGCCTCCGCCTGGATCGAGGTCGTCACGACCGCGCACGAACTCGGCCTCCGCTCCTCCTCCACCATGATGTACGGGCACGTCGACACCCCCCGGCACTGGCTCGGCCACCTCCGGCTGCTCGCCGAAATCCAGCAGCGCACCGGCGGGTTCACCGAGTTCGTCACCCTGCCGTTCGTCCACACCAACGCGCCGGTCTACCTCGCCGGCGTCGCCCGGCCCGGCCCGACCGCCCGCGACAACCGGGCGGTCACCGCGATGGCCCGGCTGCTGCTGCACCCGCACATCCCCAACATCCAGACCTCCTGGGTGAAGCTGGGCGCCGACGGCGCGGCCGAGATGCTGCGCTCAGGCGCCAACGACCTCGGCGGCACGCTGATGGAGGAGACCATCTCCCGGATGGCCGGCTCCTCGTGGGGCAGCCACAAGTCCGTCCGCGACCTGGAGGCGATCGCCGAGGCCGCCGGCCGCCCGGCCCGGCAGCGCACCACCACCTACGGCGAGGTCCCCGCGGAGCGCCGCGCCGCGGCACTCGCCTCGGACGGCCACCTGCCGGTCCTGCTGCCCGTCCTGGACTGAGGCCCGGCAGCGGCTCAGGCGATGCCGAGGCCGGCGAGGAGGGCGTCCAGGCCGACCCGGAACGACCGGTCGGCGGTGGGCCGGCCGCCCTCCTCGGCGGCCTGCACGAGCAGCGGGAAGGCGTCCCGGGGCAGGGCCGCCGCGGCGGACCGGCCGCCCTCGGCCGCGCCCGGCCCGTGCTCCAGCTCCAACGCCCCGATCAGGTGGGCGGCGACGGCACGCAGGGCGGGCGGACGGTCGGCCGCGTCGAGTCCGGTCTCGGCCAGCACCCCGAGGACGCTCTCCGCCCAGCGCAGTGCCGGCATGCACGCCGCCCGGTGCTTGACGGCCAGCGGCAGTGCGCCGGGGTGCGCGGCGACGGCGGCGTGCACGAGTTCGGCGAGCGACACGATGCGCTCCCGGGGCGTGCCGCCGCCCCGAGCGGCGTCGAGCCGGTCGAGGACGGGGGAGAGCACCAGCTCCGCCACGAGGCACTCCAGCTCCTCGCGGTCCTCGACGTAGCGGTACAGGGCCATGGTGCGGCGGTCGAGTTCGGCCGCGACCGTGCGCATGGAGAGCGCGGCGAGCCCCTCGCGGTCGATCACGGCGAGGGCGGCGACGGCGATCTGGCGGGTGGTCAGCGAGCGGGGACGCGGCACGGCTTGACAGCGTACGCCATACGCCTACAGTTTTAGGCGTATGCCTTACGCCTAAGGAGTCCGATGCCCCGCCTCCAGACCGGCACCACCGCACCCGTCCGGCAGTTCACCGACGTCACCGGTGCACCCGCGGCCCCGCCCGGGCCGGAGGGGCTGCTGCACCTCCAGTTCCGGCGCTTCGCCGGCTGCCCGATCTGCAACCTCCACCTGCGGTCCTTCGCCCGACGGCAGGCCGAACTCGCGGCCGCCGGCGTGCGCGAGGCGGTGGTCTTCCACTCGCCGGCCGACGAGCTGAGGCCGTACGCCGACAGTCTGCCCTTCCCGCTGGTCGCCGACCCGGACCGGCAGCTGTACCGCGCGTTCGGCGTGGAACGCGGCGCCCGCGCCCTGCTGGACCCGAGGGTGTGGCCCACCGTCCTCCGGGCGCTCGCCCGCAGCGTCCCCCTGGCCCTCCGGGGGAAGGAACGGCCGCCCGCGGCCCGCCCGCTCGGTGGCCGGCTCGGTCTGCCCGCCGACTTCCTGATCGGCCCGGACGGGCGCCTGCTCGCCGTCCACTACGGCGAACACGCCGCCGACCACTGGTCGGTGGAGACCGTGCTCGGGTTCGCCGCCGGGCACGACGCGCCGGTGCGCGTTGCGGCGGGCCGGGAGACGGCCGGCGGGGAGACGGCGGGCGCCTGAGGGGTCGCCGTTCTCGGCCGACCGGGTTTGCCGGGCGGCGGAGGGGTGAGACGGCGGGCAGGCAGGGCGTCCCGTCCGGGCGGCCGTTCCCCGTCCCCCGTCCGCCGCGCGGACGGGCGCCCCGCCGGAGTACAGACCCGGCCGCCGAGACCTGGACCTCCGGCGGCCGGGGGCGGCTCCGGGCGGTGTCCGCCAGGAAAGGTCGTGTCCGAAATCCGCCAGCCGATCGCCCGGTGCGGGCGGCACAGTGGAGACCGGCGGTCCCGCGCCCCTGCGCGGTACCGTCTGGACCGGCGGAAAGGACACCACCATGACCCTGTACTCGACCGTCGACAGCCCGGTCGGCCCCCTGCTGCTGGTCGGCGAGGAGTCCGCGACCGCGCCGGGCGGCACCGCCCTCGCCTCGGTCTCGCTGCCGGGACAGAAGCGCGGCGCCGTCGTCCAGGACGGCTGGCGGCAGGACGACGCGGCATTCCGTGCGGTGGCCGAGCAGCTGCGCGCCTACTTCGCCGGCGAGTCGACCGCCTTCGCCGTGGAGTGCACCGCCCGCGGCACCGACTTCCAGCGCCGGGTCTGGGCCGCCCTGGACGCCGTCCCGTACGGCACCACCACCACGTACACCGCCGTCGCCGCGGCCGCCGGCTCGCCGGGCGCGGTGCGGGCGGTCGGCGCCGCGATCGGGGCGAACCCGCTGCTGATCGTCCGGCCCTGCCACCGGGTGGTCGGCGCCGACGGCTCGCTGACCGGCTACGCCGGCGGCCTGCCCGCCAAGCAGCACCTGCTCGCCCACGAGGGCGCCCGCCCGGCTCGCCGACCCGCAGCCGGGTAACCACCCGGCGGGGGAGGATTCCTGACGGACCGCCGCCGGGCGCGTCTGGCAGGATGGTCCGCCGAATGACCGACAACACCATCGACATCGACAGCAACGACGACAGCGTGTGCCCCCGGTGCGGCGGCACGGTGGCCCCCGACGGGCGGTGCTGGGACTGCGGGGCCGGCCGGCCCGGGTACCGCTCCCACCTGGAGATCGGCCTGACGGGCGGTGCGGCGGGCGTGAGCGACCGCGGCCGGCACCGGGAGGTGAACGCCGACGCCATGGCCCTGACCACCGCCGGTCCGTGGACCGTCGGAGTGGTCTGCGACGGCGTCTCCATGGCCCCCCGGGGCGAACGCGCCGCCCGGCTCGCCGCGGACGTCGGCGCCGCCGCCCTCGTCGCACGGCTGACGGAGGGCGTCCTGCCGGAGACCGCCCTCGCCGAGTCCGCTCTCCGGGCCGGCCGCGCGGTGACCGCCCTCGCCGCCTCCCCGGACCCCGCACCCGCCTGCACCTACGCCGCCGGCATCGCCGGACCGGAGGGCGTCTGGAGCACCTGGGTCGGCGACAGCCGCGTCTACTGGCTCCCCGACGAGGGCCCGGGGACGGCCCTCACCGAGGACGACACCGGCGAACTCGACGTCCTCGCCGCCTGGCTGGGCGCCGGCGCCGGCGAGCCCGCGCCGCGGATCCGCAGCTACCGGCCGGCCGTGCCCGGCCGCCTGCTGCTCTGCACCGACGGGCTCTGGCGTCACCTGCCCACCGCCGGAGCGCTGCGGGCCGTCGCGGACCGGGGCGCCCGCAGCGCGACCGCGGACGGCGGCCGGCCGCTGCTCGGCGCCGCCCGGGCCCTGGTCGACCACGCGCTGGCCGCCGGCGGGCGGGACAACATCACCGCGCTGCTGCTCCCGGTCGCGGCCGCGGTGCCCGGCCGGCCCGCAGCACCCGGCCCTGCCTGACCGCGCCCCGGCGGCCCGGAATCCGGTTGCCCGGCGGCCCGCCCCGGTGGTCGAATCGCGCCGTGCCGATCCGAGCCGCCACCGCCCGCATGCTGCTCCGCCGCTTCACCGAGGGCGACCTCGACGACCTCGCCGCCCTGCACGGCGACCCCGAGGTGATGCGGCGGATCGACGACGGCCGGCCGGTGCCGCGCGCGGCGGTCGAGCACGGGACGCTCCCGGCGCTGCTCCGCGGCTACGCGGAGCTCCCGCCGGGACAGGGGTGCTTCGCCGCGGTGGAACGCGGCTCGGGGGAGTTCCTCGGCTGGTTCTCCCTGGCCCCGGCGAGCAGCACCGGCCTGAGCGGCGGGACGGAGCTCGGCTACCGGCTGCGGCCGGCCGTGTGGGGGCGCGGCCTCGCCACCGAGGGCGCGCGGGAGCTCGTCCGGCTCGCCTTCGCCGACCTCGGCGCCGACCGGGTGGTGGCCACCACGATGACCGTCAACACCGCCTCCCGCCGGGTGCTGGAGAAGGCGGGGCTGCGGCACGTCCGGACGTTCTTCGAGGAGTGGCCGGACTACATCGAGGGCGCCGAGCACGGGGACGTGGAGTACGCCCTCACCCGCGAGCAGTGGCACCGGACACCTTCCTGACCTGCTGGAACGGTCGCCGAGTGAGGTCGCGGAGGCACCGTCCGTGCACGGTGTGACCCACACCATCCGCGGGGTGCCCGGAGGCCCCTCGGGCGTGCGCAGGGTGTCCGCGGCCCTTCACGCGCTGCCGACGATGTGGTCCGGTTCACGGACGGTTTGCGGTGGTGCGGGTCACATCGGGGGGTGGGTGGTGGGGGTCGGGCCCGTGAAATGGGGGTCGGCTTTCGGTGGAT
>NZ_JOAI01000060.1 GCF_000717715.1 Streptomyces sp. NRRL B-24484
AACGCTTCCTGCGCCGACGGCGACAAGTGCCGCGCGTCCCCCACCAGTCCACTCACACGGTGTTCAACGACCCAGAACCCCTACCGTTTCGGATCAATACCAGCAGCTGCCCCTGGTCCGCAGCTGAATTGCGACGCCGTCGGCGGAGAAAGGCCAGTGCCCCACCGCCCGGCTTGGCTCTATCGTCGCCGGTATGGGCAAGCAGGCTGGGAAGAAGCAGTTGAAGCGGCGTCATCACACCGTCCCGCAGCTCTACCTCCGGCGGTTCGCCGATGAGGCGGAGCAGTTCATCCGGGTCCCGGTCGGTGGTGGTGAGCGCCGGCCGATCGGGGTTGTCCATGCCACTGTGCAGAAGGACTTCTACTCGTTCCGGAATGCGGCCGGTGATCTCGACGACTCCATGGAGGATTTCTTCGGAGAGATCGAGGCCGAAGCCGCCAAGGTCCTGCGGCTGGTGGTTGAGCAGGATCAGTGGCCGTTGCCTGCCGGGGCGCGCGTCACGCTGGCCCACTGGATCGCGGCCCAGCTCGTACGGGGGCCGGCTGCCCGGGCGGTCATGGCGGAAACGCTGGACTTCTTGACGAAGATACAGATCGGGATCGGGGGCAGGCCCGAGCTCAGGAGGCACCTGGAAAGGGATGCGGGAGGGCCCGTCGCGGACGAGGAGGTCGAGGAGATGTGGAAGGAGATGACCGACTTCTCCAGCTACTCCATCGATCTGCCCGCCATTGACCATTTGAGCTCGATCCCCGAGCGCATACGAACCCTAGCCCCGCTACTGCTGGGCCGATCCTGGGTGCTCGTCCGCTTCGAGCGGAGGGCCCTGCTCACCTCGGACCACCCCGTCGCACTGGCCGCCGGGCCTAACGCAACCGAGCACACCGCGGTCGGTGTGGCGAACGCCGGGGCCATCATCCTGCCGCTGGACCGCCGGGCAGCCATCATCATGTACGACCCGGCTCCGGACTTCCGGCTCCCCGGCACAACCCGCCTGGCACGGTTCATCAACCAGCACGTGGCCTGGAGCGCCCGCGCAGCCGTCTTCCACCACCCCGATGACAACCCCCTCGACGGCATCCAGCTCCTCCCCCAGCGCGGACCGGAGCTCCAATTCAGCCACGCCCCGGACGACTTGATCCACCCCGACGGGCTCCGCCTGGAATTGGACTGACCCGGCCGTCGCGCGCAGCCATCGGGCCAGGCGAGGGAGATCGCCGAGAACCTACAGCCGCAGGTCAGTGGTAGTGATGGTCATGAGCAGCAGGTCAGCGCGGGGCTCGGGCACGCTCGATGTACACGGCGAAGGCGTGGTCGGTCATGACCAGTGCCTGAGAGGTGATCAGCGCGAGCGTTCCGACAGAGCCGGTGAACTTGATGGTCGAGACCCTGCCGTCGGTGCGCACGACCTCCCGGTCGAGCGCCTGAAGCGTGGCATAACGGTCTCCGTGTGCCAGCGCGCTGCAGACCTTCCAGAACAGGCGGGCGTGGGTCTCACCGATGCGAGTACGGGCGCCGGCGTCACCCACGATTGCTTCGTAGCCGGGGAAGGACAGGGCCTTCTTCCGGTCGACGGGCGGTACGCCAGCCGCCGCAAGCAGGGCGCGGATGCGGTCCTGGCGGGCCTCCAGGTCGGTGACCGGGTTGCCGAGCACACTCGCCATCTTCCCCGCGTTCTTCACGTCGTCCAGGTTGAGGTTGAGGGTCCGCTTGATCCGCTCCAGCTGCGTTGTCGGGCCGAGCAGCCACAACGCCCGTGCGGCATTCTCTAGGGCGGCGCGCAGCAAGGTGAACTGGGCATGGGTTTGGATCGTTACCTCGTGCCGGTCCTCGACTTGCTGCACAGCCAAACTGGCGGCCAGGGCCTGAAGGTGGTCGACGGCGACGACCAGAGCCAGGTGCGCCATGTGCGACGCTTGGAACGGGTCGGTCTTCGCGTCGTCAGCCGCCAGCTCGCTGCCAGGGTGCACCGTCCAGCCTTCCCAGCTGTCTGTGGTGGTGCGCTCTACCAGTGGCGGCACCTTCTCCAGCAATCGCTGAAGGTCGCGCAGGAGCACCGCTTCGTCGAGGTTCGCCGTCATACACGGAGGCTAGCCGTCCACATGCCCCGCGACCCAGCGGTTTACAACGAGGCACTCATGTCTCCGCTTTGAGGTAAGTGTCGGCCTTGCGCCGCAGCGCCGAAAGGTTGGGCAGCGCAACCGCGCTGGCGAACCCGGCTGTCGGTGCCGGGTGAGAAGGCGGTCGGTTAACGGCTCTCGGGGTGCTGCTCCCAGCCGCCCGTGTCCAGCACCCACCGGGTGTGCTTGTCGCTCACCCTCACCGTCCGACCTCCTTCGCGGTCCCGCTTCACCCATCATGCTCCCGGCCTCGACGGCACCACCGGGCAGCAACGTCGGAACGGCCCGCCGTCCGGGCGGGAGCGAGCCCTGCCAACCGTGGTGGTGGAGCTGCGTCCGGCAGCAGCCGGAGCGGTCAGGGGCTGCTCCAGGTCCTGCAGCTGGGCTCGTGCCAGGTCTGTCCGGATGACCGTGCCACCCTGGGAGATCCGCTCCACTCGACCAAATACGGCAGCACCCGCCAGCCGATCGGCCTGGGCCGCCAGACCGGAGGTGTTCACCGGATCGAGGGACCCCGCATACATGGGCCCGGCCCCTAGGCTCGGAACCGGTCGCGGTCCGGTCCGTGGGGCGCAGTGTGAGGTGGGGGTGGGTTGTGGGCGGTCCGGTTGTGGTGGCGGATCCGGCGGTGTTGGAGGTGGAGTTCCGGCATGTGCACCGTTTGTTGGATCCGGCGGCGTCGGGTGTGCAGCGGTGGGTGGTGGAGGTCCGGGCCGGCGGGGAGCGGGTGGGTGCCCTTCGGGCGGCGCGGGGCCTGTTCTGGCAGGCGGGGAATCTGCGGGAGCGCCTGGGGGACGAGAGCCCGTTCTTGGCGGCGGTGTCGGCGGTGTTGCTGTCCCCGGACGGGTCGTTCAGCGCTGAGTTCGAGGCCGCGGTCGACATGGCGAACAACGTCTTGGTGGTCGAGGAACTGGAGCTGGACGGGCCGTGGGCCGATCCGCTGGTCGCGGCGTCGCTGGTGTCCAGCGTGATCGACCGGCTCACCGACAACGGCTTCGCCGTCATCCTCCCCCGTGAAGCAGCCGGCGTGGCCGGGGCCGCCCTGCTCGACGAGGCGGGGGCGCTGCTGGCCGGCGAGGACTTCGGCGACGACCTGCGGATCATCGACACCGCGCTCGCCGCACCCGAGGAGGCCGCGCACCGCGTGCAGCGGCTGCTGGCCGAGCGCTCCCGCAGCGGCGGCCTCACCCGGCCCGACCCGGCCACCGTGGACGGCTGGGAGGAGCACGACGACTACGACGACGAGGAGGGCTGGTCGCTGACCGCCCAGACCCGCGCCGTGCTGCGCCTCGCGCTGGAGGACCTGGCCGCCGCCGCGTGGGCGGAGGCCGCGGCGCTGGGCAGCGAGGCACTGACCGCGAAGGCGGCAGGGCTGTTCGCGAGCCTTCCGCGGGTGACGTTCTACCAGGACGCGTCCTGGCGCCGGCAGATGGCCCGCACCTTCGACGACCTCGCCGGCGACCTGGAAGCCGGCCGGGACCTGGTGCCCGGGTGCACGGGCGAGGAGATGGCCCTGCACCTGGCGATCGCCCGGGCCGAGGAGCTCCAGCAGGACCGTCCCCGCCTCGTCGCCGACACCGTTCAGGGCCTGGCGGCGGACCCGTACGACTTCGACTGGGAGGCCTGCTCGGACCTGCTGTTCGAGGACCACGACGTCCTC
Organism: Streptomyces sp. NRRL B-24484; assembly: GCF_000717715.1. GTDB lineage: Bacteria > Actinomycetota > Actinomycetes > Streptomycetales > Streptomycetaceae > Kitasatospora. The sequence goes on from NZ_JOAI01000060.1 coordinate 3,778, forward strand.
ATGCTGTTCGACAGCAAACTCGACGGCATCGAGGACGGCGGCAGCGAGGTCAACCAGGCACTCGGCATGGTCAACCTCGCACCGCGCGACTGGTTCAGCCCCTTCGACCCAGGCCATGCCCGCGACCCGCACCGCGGCTTCCGCCGCGACTGAACAAGAACACACGCCCGTCGGCCAGCAACCCGGCCGTCACCTGCGGGTGGCGGCCTCCGGAACGGCGGCCGGACCGGCCGCCCGTCCTCGCAGCGCCCAAGCACGGGTACGGGCTGCATCGGAGGTCCGGATGCCCTGCGCGGTCGGCGTCGAGCCTGCCAGGTCCAGCCGCAAGGAGTGGATGCGCCGGTCGAGGGCGACCGAGATGCGGTGGCGGGACCCGCTGCGGACGGCGGCGACAGTCGCGGTGCTCGTGCCCAGGCGCGCGGCAAGGTAGGTGGCGGGCCAGCCACAGGCCGCGAGCTCCGCCAGGACCGCGGCCGCCGGCCCGGCGCCGGTCAGACCGCGGCCCAGGGCCGGGGGTTGGTCACGCCGGGGCAGCGGGATGCCGAGGACGGCCTCGGCGGTGCTGCGGGCGATCCGGGCCGGACGCCTCTCCGGCGTGCGCAGCAGGCGGCGGACAAGGGTGACGGAGATCCCTGCGGCATTGGCGATGTCCTGGGCGGACATGCCGCGACGGACCAGGACGGCGGCCCGGACGGCGGCGGGGGCGGGATCGACGCGGGCGGCCCTGCCCTGGGCGCGGTCGGTGTCGCGGCGCTGGCGGGCGCGCAACGCGGCCTGGCGGCACGTGCTCCGGAGGCAGCCGTAGTCCGCGCACGACGCCTGCCCGTGCCGCACCCGACTGCGGGCTGGCCGACGCGACGGCCGCGCACCCGCCACCTGGTCCTGGCTCACCGTCACCACCCGCGCCTTGCCGTCCTCGATAGGTCTGGACGGCAGTATGCCGGGCGCCGGGCCGCACCGGACGTGGCCCCGTCCCGTGCTGCTCGCCGGGGCGAGGGCCACGTCGTGCAGCGACCGTACTGCGCGCCACCGACAGGCCATCCCCCGAACCGGCCCGGGCCGGGCGGGCCGGGCCCGGGACGGGTGTGGTGCGGTCGGGTGGTCGAGCGCGGCCGGGCGGGTGACCCTTGCGGAATGTCGGCCGGGCACCGGCGGCGGGGTGTGTCAACGGTGGAGGGCGGTGCCCCGGGGCGCCGGCCGCCCGATCGCCGACCTCTCGGGGAGTGTTCCGCCGTGTCCATCGCCCACCGGATCCTGCAGCTACTCCTCGCCCTCGCCTGCGCTGCCGGGTTGTGGACCGCCTTCGCCGCCCCCGCGCACGCGGCGTCCGCGGCGACCGAAGCCGCACCGGCCGCCGGGCAGGGCGTCGACTGGGACAAGGTCGCGGCCTGCGAGAGCGGCCGCCGCTGGCACCTCAACACCGGCAACGGCTACTACGGCGGCCTCCAGTTCAACCAGCAAACCTGGCGCGCCAACGGCGGCCTCGCCTACGCGGCCCGCCCCGACCTCGCCAGCCGCGAGCAGCAGATCGCCGTCGCCGAACACCTCGCCGCCCGCCGCGGCCTGGCCCCCTGGCCCACCTGCGGCGCCCGCGCCAGCCACACCACCGGCCACCACACCATCCCCGCACCGCGACCCGCACAGCACCCCGCCGCTCGGCAGCCCACCGCCTCGCAGCCGGCCGCAAGCCAGAGCGCGGCCGTCGCCGAGCCCGACAGGGTCGACGGGACGAGCCCCGCGGAGGACGGCACGATCGTGGTCCAGGACGGCGACACCCTCGACGGCATCGCCCAAACCCTGCAACTGCCCGGCGGCTGGCCCGCCCTCTACGCCGCCAACCAGGACACCATCGGCGACAACCCCGACCTCATCCTCATCGGACAGACCCTCCGCCTCCCCTGACAGCCCGCCGGGGCTCCCGCCCGCGGCCCCGCACAGCGGGCCCGGCAGCGCCCTGCGAGGCAAGGTGACGGCCGGGCCCGACCGGATGCGACGGCTACACCGCCTGCGACACCGACGCCAACGAACCCGATCACCTGCCGCAGCATCAAGAACGACGGAGACCCTGGTGCCAATCGCGGACCGCGGCACGATCCGCGGACTGCCTATTGGCGCCGTCGCAGAGGCCGGAGCGAGACGCCGTGACCGCCTGGTGGCCGACCGGCGAGGTGCCGGGATCCATCGCGGGCCATAGCGTGTAGGCGGATCGACCAGCGGGTCCAACGAACCGTGACCGCCCCTTCGGGAGGCTCACATGCTCGTGCTCATGCTGTTCATGCCCCCGGCGCTTCTCGGCGCCCTCCTGCTGCTCGGCCGGTTCGAGGAACGCCTCACCGACCGCCTCACCACACCACCGCCGGACGAGCCGGCGCCTTCACTGCATGAGAGTCCGGAGACCGGCGAACCGGCGCCCGCCCCGGCCGACTCCGGCCACTGACCCCGCCAGCAGTGCCGCCCGTCCCGCCCATCCGGACACGCCGACCAGGCATGCCGCACTCCCGGCCGTGACCTGCGCCGTTCGAGTGTCACCACCCCGCCCGGCCCGCCGCCCGGCACCCGCCAGGCCCGGCGCCGAAACCACTGGAGCCCGCAGGTGCGCAGCCGGGCGGAGGGGATGTCGCCATGGATCGCGGGAACAGTGGGGACTGGACGCTGCCGTGGACGCTCAAGGCGCAGCAGGTACCGCACGGCGGGTGGATCGCGGGGCTGCTTGTGGATCTCGCGGCCGACGCGCGGCGGGTGATCCGTACCGTCCGGTTCCCGCTGTACCCGGCCGCCCGGGCTTTGGGGGTTCAGCCGGTGATCGTCCGCACCGGCCTGCAGCGGCTCGCCGATGCCGGGATGGTCCGCTTCCACATCGACGAGACCCATCCGGTGGAGGGGCCGCACGTCGTCGTCGACGTCCTGCCGGTCTTCGCCGAACCCGCCGAGTCGGTCGGCTGAGCCCGGCCGGCCAGCGAGAACGGCTGAGGTGGCTGACGGTCACCGCGCCCCGGGTTCTGATCAGATGCGAAGGCCGCTGCCCTGCGGGTCGCAGGGCAGCGGCGTCCGGCGGGTGCGGGCCGCCGGTTTGGGGCGGCCGATGTGTACGGTCGACCGCCCCGGCGGGCGATGTCCTGCCGGCCAGGCGCCGTCGGAGGTGTACGTGCCGGGCGGACGAGAGCAGGACCTCGCCACGCGCCCTGGTCGGGGCGCTCGCCCGGGTTCAACGACGCAGGCCCCCCAGGGTACGAGGACGGCGGCGCGGCTGGCCGGCACTCACCGGCGCTCGGCGACACAAACCTCTGGGAAGCGTCACCAGCAGGTGCCAGGATGCCCGGATGAACGACGACGCCGCTCCCAACAAGGCCGACCAGGTCCGTCTCTACCTCGAAACCTTGCAGGCCCGCATGGACCCCGGCCAGTTCCGGGTCCTGCGCCATCTCGTCAAAGGGTCCTTCTCCGTCCTCGCCGCACCTGACGGGGAAGGCCGCCTCGACCTCGACGACGAGGACAAGGTCCACCTCACCCCGGAAGTCACCGACGAACTCCTCGTCGTCCTTGCCATCGCCGCCAGCGGCACCATGGAGCACCACGTCGTCGACCTCGGCGACGGCGCGGCAACTGTCATGGACGCCGACGCCGCGAACGACCCCGAAGCCATCGAGAAGATGCGGGACTGGGCCGCGCAACAGCGCCGCGAGCGGGAGCACACGGACGCCGTCCTGCGCGGCATCGCCGACGCCTCCGGCACCTGATGCCGCTGGCCGTCCAGGTGCGCCGAGCGGGGGTTGTTTGCCCGTCGGTGTCGCGTCCCGGCGGAGGTCAGAGCGGCGGGCGACGGCCTCACCAGCGTGCCTCCCGCCACCCCGGCCCCGCGCCGACGTAGGGTCGGGAACGCCGCGGTGGACAGGACGCGATGCCGGTGGCCCCCGCACCGTCACGGTGGCTGCTCACCTTCCCCGGCCGGCCCGGAGCCCACGGTGAGCAGGACGCCGTGCTCGTCGAGCAGCAGGCCGGCTACGGACCCCACGGACACCCGATCTACGCCGACGCCGACCGCACCGTCCGCGTGGAGATCGAAGAAGGCGGCCTCGTCCACATCTTGAGCCTCATCGGCCGCCCGGAGCCGGACACACCCGTGCACGCCCAACCCATGCGCTGAAGCCGAGACCAACCGGCCGCCGACTACGGGCGGGCGCTACCGCCAGCGGCCTCCAGCTCCCGCAGTTGTTGATCGGCGCGCTGCTGGTCGGCGACCGCGTCGATCCCGTAGTCCACCGCCTTCGCATAGGCGGCGACCCGACGCCGGGCGAGGTCGATCAGCTGCTCGCGCGGCCAGGGCTCGCCCCGGCCAGCCGCCTGCCCCGAGCGCACGTTGTCGTCCGTCACCTCGGACATCGCGCGCATCGCCGCACCCACCGCGGCCAGGTCCGACAGCTGGCCGCTGCGCCAGGCCAGGTACTCCTGGCGTAGGTAGCCGATCGCGCCGTCCTGGCCGTCCCATTCGGGCGCGTCCGGGCCCAGCGGGCCGCGGCCGGTGCCGCCGTGCCGATCCATCTGGCGCAGCTGCATCGCGGCTCCGACGGCAGCCGGGTTCGGGCCGCCGCCCGGCCCGGCAACAGCACCGCTGCCGGCGCCCGCCGGGGCAACCGCGGGCAGCGCGGCGCGGTCGAGCAGCGCGGCATGGCGCAGCACCCACTCCCGGTCGTGCATCTGCGGGGTGCCGTGGTTTGGCGCGGGCGAGGTTCAGGATCGCCGCCGTCTCCACGTGTGGCTCGGGGGCGTCCGTGTAGGCCTCCCCCGGCGTCGGGACGGCCGGGCCCGTGCTGTCGTTCGGCATCTGGCGGTTCTCCTCGATGATCTGGGCGGGCGCTGTGGACGAAGCGGCCCGCTTGGAACTCTGGGGCGCACCGTCCAGAGTCTGCAGACGGGTCCCGGGGTCCTCAGCGCTGGGCGGGGCCGGAACTCCGAACCTGACGGAATCTCAATGTCGGCGTCAACTTCGAGCAGCTGGCCTGCAAGCTCGGCTGCGGGTGCGAGCGGTGGTTCGTACGGTCGGCAGCAAAGGGGGAGCACGCGTCTACCCCAGGTTCAGTGCGCATCGTCCCCTATGGCGAACAGGCTCCGGTCATGGCCGTGGTCGTGGTGCTGGCTCGAATGCGCCGTCGAGGGCGGCTTGGATGAGGGTCTCGGCCTGCTGGGCAACCTTTGGGGGCTCGCCGCTCAGGTTTTCCTGCATGGTCTTCTGCGACATGTCGAGGAAGCTGGCCAGGTTCGTCAGGAGGTCTGGGAACCGTTCGAGGGCTGTCACCAAGGTGCTCACGTTCTGCTGCCATCCGGCGCGGAGGAAGCCCAGCGCGGCTGCCGTCAGGAAGACGGCGAGTTTGGGGTCTTCGTCCATGGCGGCCAGCCCCTGTAGGCCGGCATGGTTCTTCTTTCCGCTCAGGGCTGCAATGGCCCGGGCCGCGATCGGTAGGTGTTGGAACAGCGCGGCAGCGGTGGTGCGGACCGCTTCCAGCTCGTCGTCCGTCGTCGACTCGACGGCTTGGGTCAGGCTCTGTACAGAGATGAACTCGGCGGCGCCGAAGAGGTCTTGGGCTGGACCGGTCAGCCATGGCCCCGCGTCGCCGAAGCCCTGGCGGCGGCCGGGGGAGACCCCGAGTGCCTTCTCGACGGTTAGGGCGTGTTCCTCGGTCACATCGCCGGATTCCCCCAGCGTGAAGAGCCGGAGAAGGGAGGCGAAGGCGTCGGCGCGCTCGGTCGCGGTGATGCGGACCAGTCGCGGAATCCCTCCCTTGCGCTTGGCTGCAAGGTGTGCGGCGATCGAATCCAAGGCCTGACCGCGCTCGGCCACCGGGTCCATGCCTAGACGCTCGGCTTCCTTGGCGACTGCGCGGTCCATGTCCGCTGTCGCTTCGTGCAGGACCGCGGCAATCGCCTCGCGGACGGCGGAGGTGGTGACGGGAAACCCGTCGAGCCACAGCACCACGCGCAGCACCCGAGGGTCCTTCGAGTGCTCGCGCCAGGTCATAAGGCGTAGCAGCTGGTCGTCCGTGCCGGGCGGGTACAGCCACAGTGGACGGCGTCCGCGGTTGCCTGCCCGGGTGGGGTGAGGAAGCAGACCCTGTCCGCGGAAGGTCTCTAGCATCCGCTCGCTGATGCTGTGCCCGGCCGCAGTGGCGGCCGCGACGAGATCAGGGGTCTCCGTACCGGTTCTCGGCTCCTCGCTCATGGCGCGCAGCGTAGCTCTTGATGGACTTGTTGCAGGCGTGATCACGCGTTCTGGTCGAGGTACTCCCAGCGAGGTGGCCGTTAACTTGCAAACCGGTCAACGGGCGTTGCTACCAGCGTTTTTGTGCTGCTTACCTGATCGCAGGAGACGGTCAAAGGGGCCGCCGGAGAGGATCAGTGTGGTGATGGAAGCGAGGGCCGGCGGCGACGGACCGAAGCCGGGAGCAGAGGCGAGGCGGCCAGTGCGGCGCAGCGGTCGCGGGTGGTGCAGGTCTGGGCGATCAGGGTGCTGTCGGGAGGTTGGAGGTGCCCGTTGACTCAGTTCTCGGACAGCTCGCCTCGGCGTCGCCCTGGGCTGCGGCTGGGGCTGTGGTTGCTGCGGCGGCCCGGTACGGGCTGCCGATCCTGCCGGCTCTGCTCGCCGAGGTGCGGAGCTGGTTGAACGACGCGGCTGTGCGGCGGGCCGTACGGGGCGGGGCAACGGCGGAGCAGCTTGCTGCGCTGCAGCGGCTGGCCAGGCCTGCGCCTGCCGGTGCGGAGGAGCCTGCCTCGGCGGCCAATGGCGTCGAGCGGTGAGGATGGTTCGAGCGGCGGCGTTGGGTTTGTCGGCGTGGCCGGCTGGTCCGTGCAGCAGAGCGGTGGTGTGGTCGGGACGGCTAGGCGTGCTCTCGGATCCATTCCTGGGGGATGAGTGCGTCGCCGTTGCGCCAGTTGTGGCGTACGCACTGCTGGAACCAGGGGTCGGGGAGGTTGGCGTGGTCGCTGATGATCAGCTGGAAGTTGGGGGCGAGGCCGGTGACGAAGTCGTGCATGAGCTTGAACATGCCGCGGACGGCGTCGCGGTCGGTGTCGGTGGCCTGGTCGGTGGGGGCGCCGGTCTCCTTGGCGACGTCGGAGGGGTAGAAGGGCTGGGTGATCTGGTCGAGGAACAGCAGTCGGGGGACTGGGCGGTGGTTGAGCGTGAAGTAGCGGTGGAGGGCGAGGTGGGCGACGAGGTGGTAGCCGACCCAGTTCTCGCCGCTCCCGATGCGCAGGAGGGGTTTGACGTCGTCGTCGGTGTCGGCGAGGACGGTGAGATTGCGGATGTCGAGGCGGATCCGCCGGTCGCTGTGGGAGAGGTTGAGGTCTCGGGCCCAGTCGGTCATGGAGCCGCTGATGGCGTTCAGGGCGTGCTCCAGGCGGTCGGCCACTTCGTCGCTGTTGAGGTCGGCCTGGAGCTCGGAGACAAGGCGCTCGGCGAGGGCGACGGCTGAGCGGAGCTGGGCCAGGTTGCCGTCGCCGGTGGCGAGGCGGAGTTCCTTCAGGTGCGCGTCGATGCTGCCGCGGAGGAAGGCCTGCTGTTCGGTCTGGGCTCTGAAGCGCGCATGGTCGGCGTCGATCTCCGCGAGGGACAGCAGGGCGCCTTCGACTCCGCGGAGTTCTTCGCGTAGCTGGTCGGCCGCAGCGGTCAATTGGTCGAGGGCTTGCCGGCGCCTGGGCTGGACGGTGTGGACGGAGCTCAGTTGTCCGCGCAGCTCGTTGAGGGTGTCGTGCAGTTCCTGCACGGTGGTGTCGGCGTGCTCCAGGCGTGATCCGCACATCGGGCAGGTGCCGTGGCCATCCGCTGGGGCCTCTGCCGGAAGCAGGTCCACGGCGTGCAGGCGGGAGATTCCGCGGGCGACGACCTGGGTGTAGGTGGTCTCTTCCTTCTCCTGTCGGACCAGGAGCTGCTGCTGGTCGGTGACCTGGCGCAGTTGGTCACGAAGGTTGGAGCGCCGGGCCTCCAGCTCGGCACTTCTGGCGGCGGTATCGCTGTCACCGGGGGTGGAGCGGGGTCGTTCGACGACATCGTGAAGGGTCTGCATGGCGACTTCGCGGCTGTCGAACTGCTCGTCTGCCGGGATGAGGCCGGCGGCTTGTGCCTGGGCCAGCATGTAGTGGAGGCGTCTGTCGATATCGCGGTCGGCGGCTTCGGCCACACTGAGGTCGGTCTTCTTGCGCCGCAGGACGCGGCGGGCACCGACGAGCTCCTGCTGCTTGGCTGCCTGGTCGTCGCCCACGGCGCCGAGGAAGTAGGGCAAGGTCGCGCGGAGGCCTTCGGCGACCTGTGAGTCGCTCTGGCGGTGGAAGAGGATGCGCCGGGTGGTGACCTCGTCCTGGTTCTGCAGGCAGAGCAGCGCTGCGTGGCCGAGGTTGACCGCGAAGGGCGGCGTGATGGAACCGGGGCGCGGCTCGCTGCGGACATCACCGATACCGATGCGCCGGCCCAGTTGCTGGCGGACCTCGTCGGAGGTGTGATTCTTCTCCAGGCGCCGGTAGGGCAGCGGTTCGAGGTCGGTCCCCAGCTCCAGCATGGCGGTCTTCACCTCCTTCTGTCCCTTGCCGGGCATGGGCCGGGCGACGAAGGCCCGGGTGTCCGGGAGCTGGAAGAGGACGGCGCACCAGGCGACGGTCTGGGTGAGAGGGTCGACGGCGACGGGCGCGTCGTCGCGGCCGAGGCAGAAGTCGACGATGTCCAAGAGGATGCTCTTGCCGGTCTTGGAGCTGCCGGTGACGATGTTGAGTTCGCCGAGCCGGAAGGTGAGCTCGCGGATCTTGCCGCTCTTGCTGTAGAGGACGACGGAGCGAATCTGCACGGCTCAGGGTCTCACGCCGAGCAGGGCTAGGAGGGTGGAAGGCCGATCTACGGTGTGCGCCCAATGCCCCACGAAGGCGGCAGCTTTGAGGAGGTCGTGCAGTTCGCCTTCCGAGCCTCGGCGTGGTGGTTTGATCAGGCCTCGCACCGCTCCGGCTTCGATCCTGAGCAGCCGGTGGCGCATCCCGAAGCGGAGGCCTTCGCGCATGGCCGGGAGCATCGCCGACACGCGGGGGCCGAAGCCTGCGCACAGCACCGGGTTGCGCGCCGTCCAGGTCGCCAGGTGGGTCTTGGCCGACCTGGGCAGGGCCAGGCGTGTGGAGCGGTGCAGGACCAGCACCGGCAGAACAGTGGCCAGCGGCCAGACCATCGGCTCTCCCCGGTCGGCTTCATACCTGCGGGCGATCGTGGCCTGCACGGCCGCGATGAGCGCGGCGTTGTGATACACGGCGACCGCCTGCGGGCGGACGGGCCGGCTAGGCATGCACGACCGATCCGGTCAACGCCCGGACCCGTTCGACGAACTCCGGGTGCCAGCCAACCCGGCCCTCATCGGCCAGGCAGTGGTGCTGCCCGCGGTGGAAGAACACCTCGTCGTAGCGGTCGCGGATCTTCACGGTGACGCTGTCCAGCAAGCGCCACATCAAGTCCTCCCCCGCCCGCTGGCGGTCCTGCTCGGTGGCGTCCAGCGGCAGGGACCGCTTCATCCGGTCGAAATGGCGCTCCCACTCGTCCACCAGATCCTCCTGGTAGCGGGCAAGGTCGTCGATGGCGACCAGGTGGTCGTCAACCCACAGAACGGCCTGGGTATAGGCCCGGTAGTAGTCCATGACCGCCTTCTCCAGCTGGACCCGGCCGACGTCGACCCAGCGCAGCTGGTGGACAAAGCAGCGGTCACCGAAATCCACGCCCTCGTCCTGGGCGGCCCGCCAGTCGTCCCGGCCGACCAGGGTCGGCAGTGTCGCGGCGGTGAAGCTGTCGCGCAGGTGCTCCACCCAGCCGCGCAGCTGTTCCACGGACACACTCGTAATCTGCTTCTGCAGCATCGCTGCAGCCTGCTCGTACCACCAGGCCCACAGCTGCCGCATGAACGCGTTCTTGGGACCGTCCCCGGGCGGAAGGGAAAACAGCCGTCGCCTAACCGCCTCATCGAGGTCGTCGGACAACGGGGCGCCATCGAGGACCCGCATTCGCTGCACGAAGACGCCGCGGTCCGCCGGCGAAAGGGTAAGGAACCGCTCCCGGGTTTCCTTCGACTTCTCGGCATCGGACTCGCGAGCGGCTCGCTCCAACAACAACTGGGCCTCGTCCGGGCGCCTGACCGGGCCCCGCAACGCCGCTGCGGCGCTGCCGGGACGCGCAGCCTGAGTGGTCACCAGAGTCAGCCACGGCCCATCCGGGTCACCCGGCTGGTGGGTGTCCATCCACGACCTGATGGTGCGCCAGAGATCGTCGTCCTTGTCCCCAAGGGTCCGCACCGAACGCTGGTGATACTTCACCTGCAACAGGTCAACAGCGCGGTGCCCGTTCTCCCACGCAACATCGTCGTGCATCTCCAGGCTGATCGCCCCGTCCGGACGCTCCTCCACCGCGCCACGAAGCAGCTCTAACAGTGCCCAGCGGGCCTGGTACAGGTAGCCGAGAGCTGAAGCCGACGCATCGTGTGAGACCGGAGAAGGCATGATCCAGTCTCCAGAGAAATGACCTTCCGTGTCTAGATAACAGCAGAATGCTCTGCCACTGGACGTCAGCGTGCGAGAGTCAGGGTGAGCGGCTCGTTGGGGCAGTCGGCGGTGAGACGGTGAAGGGTGTCGGCTTCGGCCTGGTCGACCGTGAGACCCCAGCGGGTCTTGATCGCAGTCCAGTCGGCGAGGTAGGTGCAGCGGTAGGAGGCCGCGAGAGGGAGCCAGTCGGTGACGTCCTTGTCCGCCTTGGACCGGTTGGAGCGGGCGGAGACCGCGACCAGCGCACGGGGCTCGTCCAGATCGTTGGCATAGGTCTCCCGCTCCTTCGCGCTCCAGTTCGAGGCGCCGGAGTCCCATGCCTCGGCGAGCGGTACCAGGTGGTCCACGTCCAGGAGCCTGGCGTCCTGCAGCACTAGGTCGTCGTACGGGGAGAACCACTCGCCGCCGGCCAGCGCGCACTTCGCGCCCACCATCGGTGCCTCGGTCGCCTCGGCGATCAGCACCTCCTTGCGGGTGTCGCAGCCGTCCTTGTCCGCGTCGACCCAGTGCCGGAACGCGGTCCGCACGTAGCCGGTGCGGTCCTCGTCCGCGACCGGCAGCGCGTCGATCGCCTCGTACAGCGTCGTCGACACCGACTCCCCCGCCGCCCGGTGAGCCACGGTGGTGCGGGTGGTGGCGTGGGCGGGAAGGGTGAGCAGCAGGGTAGCCGCGACTGCGGCGGCGAGGGCGGCGTGGATGCGCACGAGAGGTCCTTGGCGTGGTGACGGGCGGTCGCCCGGTCCAACGCGCGGATCCGGCCGGGGTGTCGGCCAGATCGATCGTGGTCATCCGAATGTGGCAACGTCGGTGTCCGCAGCTTGGACGGTCACTGCCCTGCGGCGTGGAGGGGCTCGGTTCAGGCAGCGCCGGAGAAGGTCAGACCTCCGTCGGCCAGAGTGCGGCGGACTGGTGCGGGGGCTGGCTGTTCGGTGCCGGGCGGCGGCAGGAACAGGGCCCGGTCCACGGGCGGCAGCGGGCGCCGGTCGGCCGCCTCCGGCCGGTCGGTAGCGGGGGCAGAGAACTCGGGCAGGCCCAGCGGGCGACGATCATCACTCATGCCCGCCAGTATGACCGCCCGTCAGCAGGGTAAGCGGCGCAGCGTCACTCCGGTGACCGGCTGAGGTACTGGTCCGACCGAGCAGGCCGGCGCGGGGAGGGCGGTCGGCGCATGGACTACTGGTCGGCGAGGGCGGCCCGGAACTCCTGGGTGGTCACGAACACCGACCCGAGCACGGCCCGCTGGCGGCCGTCGGCCCGGTTCCGGTCGGCCGTCTCGACGGCAGCCCGCATCCGGGTCTCGCGGAACCGCTCGACCGTGTCGGCGAACTCGTCCGGCACCGGGCGGCGGTCGACGATCCCCGCGACGACGCCGTAGAGCGTCGGGGCGCCGTAGGTCTCGAACCGCCAGCCGAGCGAGCGGGCGGCGACCCGCATCGCCGAGCGCAGCAGGTCGAGCCCGCCGAGGTCTTCGGCCTCGGCTCGGGCCAGGCGCACTTCCCAGGCCCCGCCGTAGCCGCCAGCCCTGGGCGGGCAGGAACGGGTGAGCAGCGGGGGCAGGACGGCGACCAGGCGGCTGTGGCGCGGGTCCGCGGCGAGGGAGGGCACGTTCCGGAGCCTACGGCGCCGACCCTGGGCCGCGCGGGTCGTCCGGATTAGTCCGACGAACGACCGCCCCGGTCCCGGGGCCTGGTGCGGATCGGCGCAGGTCGCACGGGAGTTGATTCGCGCGCTGAGTGGTGTATGCCCGCGCGGTTCCCCTTCCCTGGCCACGTGTCGGCGGGTCTCGAAGTCGGTGCCAGCAGGGGGTTGATCGGCGCTGTGAACTACCTACCGTCCCGGCCTGTCGGATCGCTGAGAGGCAGTCAGGGCAACCATCGCCTGCTGCCATCCGGGGCGGATCCGACGTCCACCACCCGTTGAGTGAATGGAGATATCACCGTGGACGAGACCGAGAGGACGCCGCACGGCACCGACAAGGCGACGCGCCGGCCGGAGGACGGCACCGAGCACCGAAAGCAGCCGTCCGAGCCTGCTGGCGCCGGCCGGGTCGTCCCGGCGTGGCGGGACCCGTCACGGCTGAGCGGCCTGGTGGTCGGGCGCCTGTTGTCCGGCGCCGGATCGTGGGCCGCGGGCGAGCTGTGGCATCTGGTCACCGAGCAGCTGCCCGGCGACCGGGACTGAAAGGGCGCGGCGGTCCGGCCCCTGCTCTTGGGGCCGGACCACCGGTGCGCTCTGCTCAGCGGGCGTCGTGGGCGTCCATGAAGGCCTCGATGTCCGCCAGGAGAGTCGCGGCCTGCGTCTTGATCGCGTCGGTCGGGGCTCCGTGGCCGCGGCCGGGGGAGTCGTTCAGCGCGTGGCGGGTGGTGGCGACGACGGCGCGCAGGAGCCGGGCGGCGTCCTTGCCGTCCTTCTCGGCGATCGCCTCGCGGGCCTCGTCGAGCGCCGGGGCGATCGCCCGCTCGTGCTGGGGCTTGGCGTAGGGGCGGGCCTCGGCCCACAGCTCGGTGGCGCGGTCGGCGAGCGGCACCAAGGCAGCGGCGGCGCGCTGGGCGCCGAGGGTGCTGCGGACCAGCAGCGTGGTGATCGCCGCGCAGCCGACCGCCCCGATCGCGAGGCCGGCAAGGGTGTAGGTGTTCCAGGTGCGGGGGGCTCCGACGGCGATCGGCAGCAGGAACGCCGCCGACCAGGCCACGACGAGGGAGCCGGCCGCGATCGACAGCCGAGTGCGGTACTCGTGGTCCGGGCCGCCGATCAGCCGGACCAGGGCGCCGGACAGGAGGTACGGCAGCGGCAGAAACCACAGGGTGGCGCTCGCAAGCAGTACCGGATTGTCGTACACGGGGGGCCTCCTGGTCGGCTGTTCGACGACCGCATCATGCCAGTGCGCAGTGACAGCACGGGCGGCGAGCCCGCATCGGCAGGAATGCTCGACCTCGCGGCAGCACCCTGACCAGCCGCAGTGGCCGGCAGCTGGCCGATGCTGGGCCGCACCTGGGTCATGTCGCCGGGCCGACGATCAGATCCTTGACCAGGGCCACAGTCTGCGCCGGCGCGAGGGTGCCGTGGTCGGAGCCGACCGCGACACACACTGAGATGAGCAGCTGCAGCAGCGCGGCCCGCTGCAGCTCGGAGGGCGCGAGCCGCCACGGCTCTCGCGCTGCCACCGCGCCCGCATCCCGATGGTCGGCGAGGCACTCCAGCACCAGGGCCGTCAGGGGATCCGGCGTCCCGCGGGCCACCTGCCGCAGCCGCTCCACCCCGGCGCGCTCCGGCAGGCCGTACACCGGCCTGGTGGCCAGGACACCGAACAGGAACAGCGCCGCCTGCCACACGGCGCCCTCGCCCCGGCGCTCCAGCTCCGAGACGAGCAGTCGGCCGGTGGCGCCGTCCCCGGACATGACCGTCTCGTGGACCGCGAGGTCCACGAGCTCCTCGACCTGCAGCGATTCCACGTCCATAGGGCCGAACCTACGCCGACGCTCCGACATGCCGGGACTCGCGGTCAGGCCGCTGCGCCGGGCTCGGGCAGGACGACGACGGCAGCGCCCGTGGCCTCGCTGACGGCCTGCGCCAAGGCCTGGCCGGCAGCCGCCGTCTACTCGACCAGGTGCCGGGTGTCCGAGGCGGCAACGTCGCCGGCGGCGGTGCGGGCGAGGAGTTCGAGGACCTGCTCGCCGCGGGCTTCGAGCCGTTCGACGGCGGCGAGCTTCTTCAAGCGACGGCCGGCCTCTTGCGGCCGCGTGCCCGACGGGCACCTGCGCACTGCCGGTCCGGCCGCGGGCGTGCGACGGCCGGGGATTGAGGGGTGGTGGGCGGCTCTGCTGCGCGGGCGGAGGCCCTGGGCGGCCCCTATGTTGGGGATGAACTAGGACAAACCCGTTCCCGATGGTGTTTTGGAGTCTTCGTCATGAACAAGGGACAGCTGGTCGAGGCGGTGGCCGGGCAGCTCGGTAGCCGTGCCGCGGCGGAGGAGGCCGTGGACGCGGTCCTCGACGTCATGGTGCGGGCGGTCGTGGCCGGGGAGCGGGTGCAAGTCACCGGCTTCGGCACGCTGGAGAAGGTCGAGCGGGCCGGGCGTATGGCCCGCAACCCGCAGACCGGCGAGCGCGTGCGGGTCAAGAAGACCAGCGTGGCGCGCTTCCGCCCGGGCCAGGGGTTCAAGGACCTGGTCTCGGGCGCGAAGAAGCTGCCCAAGTCCGGCCCGGCCACGGCCAAGGCGCCCAAGGGCTCGCTCACCGCGGGGAAAAGCGCCGCAGCCGCGGCCGCGCCCGGCCGGAAGCGGACCGCGGCGAAGCGCACCGCTGTCGAGGCCACGACCGCACCGGCGGCCACGAAGAAGACCACCGCCAGGAAGGCCGCATCGGCGGTCAAGAAGACGCCGGTGACCGCCAAGAAGACCACGGCGCGGAAGGCCACCACGACAGCGAAGAAGGCTACGGCGCCCGCCAACAAGACCGCGCCGGCGACGGCGAAGAAGGCGACGCCGACCAAGCGGGCCACCCGCCGCACCAGCGCATGAGCAGCACTCCGGGCCCGGGCCATGGGCGTGGCGGGCGCCGTCAGGAGGTGTGGTGGCGCATCGCGCGGGACGCCGTCGTCGTTCGGCAGTAGCTGATGCTGTGCAGGACACCCGCGGGGCGCCGCAGCCGCACCGCCGAGGATGAGGCGACGGTGCCGGTCGGCGTGGGGTGATGGGCGCGGCTCGCGCGAGTCGGCCGGAGCGCACTGCGTGGTTGCCGCAGTGGCGTCGTCGGGCGTGCTGGTCAGGTTGCCATGGCTCCGGCTGCTCGCTGGGCCAGTTCGTTCGCGGCGGCGGTGTTGAGCCGTTCGAGTCGGGCTTGGAGGTCGACGACGGCGTCGCGGATCTTGACGGAGTGGACGCCGGCTGCGGTGTCGAGGAATTCCGACCAGGCGGTGAGTGCGCCGTCCTGGTCGTCGCGGCGTAGCCGGACGGTGCCGAGGTCGGCGAGGACGATGGCGCGGGAGCGGCGGCGGTCGAGGCCGTGGATGTCGAGGGCTCGGTTGAGGTGGTCTTCGGCGGCGGTGTTGTCGCCGAGGCGGGCGAGGATCATGCCGGTGTGGTGGGCCCAGCGTCCGATGCTGAAGTGGGAGGCCCAGGAGGCTCCGGGGGCGTCGGCGGCGCGTTCGATGTGGGTCTGGGATGCGGCGATGTACTGCATGGCGAGGTGGCGGTTGCCGTCGAGGGCGGCGGCGTCGGCGAGGGTGGTCTCGTAGTAGGCGAGGGCTTTGGGGTCGAGGCCGCGGGCTTGTTCGACGCACTGTTCGGCGAGGCGGACGGCGAGGGCGGGGCGGTGAAGGTCGATGGCGCGGATGGCGCGGCCGCGCAGGGCGGTGCAGGCGAGTTCGGGGTCGCCCGCTTCGCCGGCGAGGACGTAGGCGTGGTTGTAGTAGTCCTCGGCGAGGTTCTGGTGGCCGGCGTCCTGGTTCATCCAGCCGATGAGGTGGACCATCTCGGAGGTGGCTGCGTAGAGCTGGCGGCCGGTGTTCTCGGTCCACCGGCCCTGGAGCCAGCGTGAGACGTCGCCGTGCAGGTAGGTGACGGCCATCTGTCGGGCGGTTCCGCCGCCGAGTTCGGCGGCGGCGTCGCCGAGGACGCGGGTCATGGCCCTCACGGCGTTGACTTCGCCTGGTCCGACGCGGACGGTGGCGTCGGTCTGGGCGTTGAGGCGTCGGAGTACGGCGTCGGGGTCGGGCAGGCCGAGGGCGGTCAGGGCGCCGGCGGCGAGCGCCTGTCGTCGGTTGAGCACGTCGCTCTCGCTCCTTCCGTGTTCCATCCTTCCAAGCTCCAGCAGAGACTTCACGGTATCGACTTCGCCGTCGTCGAGGGCCGAGACGCCGGTGAGGCGGGCCGGGCTGATGGCCAGTGCGCGGGCGACGGCGGCGATTGTCGTCGTGGTAGCGGGCCTCCCGCCAGTCTCCACCTTCGCCAGCAGGGACTCCGAGATTCCTGCGCGGCGGGCGAGCTGGGGCTGGGTCAGGTCGGCGTCCTCGCGTGCCTGCTTGATCCGTTCGCCGACCGCGTCGGGCTGGCGGGGGCCGGCGCCAGGCGTGGTCCGGTCGCTGCTGGTCGTGTGTGACTGGGTGTGCAAGACGTGTGCAACTCCCCTCGATTCACGCAGCGTTGCCGCGCTGTCACTCTCATGGTGCCAGGCCGGGGAACCAGGGCCGGCACATCCCAGACCGTCTGGTCAGCAGGGAGTGATTCGCATGACAACACCCAAGGGTGCCAGGGAAGTTGACCCTATCGCCGGATTCGAGATCGGGTACCGGGATTCCCGGGTCCGGGCCGAGTTCGACTGCCCCGCCGTGGCCGAGCGGCTGCGCGGAGCGTTCGCCGCCTACGGGGCCCGGATCGGCGAACCCGGCCGGGACACGGTCCCCACCGTCCGCATCCGCACCGCCGGCGGCCTCGCGACCGCCCTCGACCGCGAGGACCTCAAGGTGCCGCACGGCGGCGGCACCCTCACCTGCCCCCGCGGGCTGCCGCTGGTCCACCACGGGCCGCCCCGCTCGCTCGTCACCGTGCTCCAGCCGCGGATCTGCGCCGTGCAGCTGGACGCCGGCGACCCGCACCTGCCGTTCCTGCACTACCTGGTCAAGTACCCGCTGCGCCGACAGATCGAGCGGCAGGGCTCGGTCCTCGCCCACTCCTCCGCCATCGAGGCCGCCGTCGGCGCATCGTGCCTGTTCCTCGGCCGCAGCGGCGCGGGGAAGACCACGGCCTTCGTCGAGCTGCTGACGCACGGCTTCCGCGTGCTGGGCAACGACGCAACCCTGTTGACGCCGCTGGATGGCGGAGGCATCGAGGCCGCCGCCTGGCCCCACATTGTCCGGATCGGACACGGCACCGCCGCCCACAACGCGGTGCTGCGCGCACTCCCCGCCGACTGGGCCCGGAGGAACCCGAAGGACGGCAAGGCCGAGGTGTTCTTCGACGACCTGGACCGCCTGTTCGGCCGGCCGATCGCCGCGCCGCCCAGCCGCATCACCACCGTCGTCGACCTCGGCATCGACATCACGAGCGAGGGCTTCGCCGTCCGCCGCCTCACCGAGCAGGAGACCGTCCGGTTCCTGCGCGAGCGCCTGGTCAACGACCGGCTCCCCACCGGCTGGCTGCCCGGCTGGACGTGGCAGGAGAACCGCAGCGCCGTACGGCACGTCGCCGACCAGCTGGCCGCCACCGCCGCGATCTATCAGGTCCGCGCCGGCGTCGCGACGCCGCTGTGGGCCGACCACCTCGCCGACTGGATGCGTGCCCTCCACCCCAGCACGCCGGCCCCCGCGCCCAACCAGCTGCTCCCGCTCGCCCACCCCGACCTCCACCAGCCCGCCGCCTGACCAGGAAGGCACCGCCATGACCACCAACCCGCTGAAGGCGGCGCTCACCGCCGCCACCGCATCCCGCACCCTGCTGCGCGCGATGGGCGCAGCGAACGCGATGGCCGCGACCGTGGCCGCCGAGGCCGGCTTCGATGCCCTGTGGGTGTCGGGCCTGGAGGTGTCGACCGCGCTCGGCCTGCCGGACGAGAACGTGCTAGGGCCGCGCGATCTGGCCGACGTCGTTGTGACGTTGGGCCGGGTGTGCGACCTGCCGGTGATCGTCGACGTGGACAACGCCGGCGGGTCGGCTGCGACGGCCCGCCGCTTCGGCACCGACCTCGCCCGCGCCGGGGCCTCCGCGTTGTGCCTGGAGGACTCCGTGTACCCGAAGGTCAACAGCTTCGCGCTGCACCGCGGCCAGCAGCTCGTCGACGCGCAGTTGATGCGCGAGCAGATCAAGGCGCTGCGTGACGCGGCCCCCGGGGTCGTGCTGATCGCCCGCACCGAGGCGATGATCTGCGGCGGCACCGTGGCGGACGCGTTGGAGCGCGCGGCGGGGTACGTCGAGGCCGGGGCGGATGCCGTGCTGATGCACTCCAAGGACACCACCGGCCAGCAGGCGCTGGACACGGCCGCGGCCTGGCACGGCCTTGGGCCGCTGGTCACCGTGCCGACCGCGTTCCCGGGCCTGACCGGCGAGCAGCTCGCGACGGCCGGGTTCGCGCTGGCGATCTACGCCAACCAGTTGTCGCGGGCGAGCCTGGCCGCGATGCAGGCCACCGCCGCGTCATTCACCGCCCACGGCACCTTCACCGCGCCCGGGGCCCCGCCGCTGGCCGACGTGCAGGCCCTCCTCCGGATCGCCGACCGGTCCGCAACCGCCTGCCTGTGACCCTGCCCCGGGAGGACACCGCGATGAGCACCACCCTCACCCTGGCCGAACGGCTGCGCGGCGCCGGGTTCGACTGCGCCCTGGGCGTGCCCGACTCGCACCTCACCACCCTGATCGACCATCTCGACCAGGCGATGCCCGTCCACCTCGCCCCGCGCGAGGACGCCGCCGTCGCCGCCGCCGTCGGCATGTCGATCGCCGGCGGCCGACCGCTGCTGTTCATGAAGAACGCCGGCCTGTTCACCACCGGCGACGCGCTCACCTCCCTCGCCGCCGACGCCGCAGTGCCGCTGGCCCTGCTGGTCGGCTGGGCGGGCACCGGCACCGACCGGCTCCCCCACCACACCGTCACCGGCGAGCGCACCACCGACTTTCTCACCGGCCTGGGCGTCGCCTGGTCCACCCCCGATCGGACGGGCGACCTCGACACCTGGTTCTCCGCCCACCGCGACACCGGCAGGCACTGCGCCCTGCTGATCCAGCCCGGAGGTCTGCACTGATGGCGCCCCGCCACACCATCGCCGCCGCTGTCCTGCACGCGGCCCGCACCCGCCGGCTGCCGCTGTTCGTCAGCAACGGCTTCCTGTGCCGGGAGGTCATGGCGCTCACCGCACCCGGCCGGGACCGCGTCCTGCCGCTCCAGGGCGGCATGGGACTGGCCACCGGCGTCGCCGCCGGATACGTCATGGCCGCCGGCCCATCCGGCCCGTCCGGCCCGTGCGGCGCGATCGTCCTCGAGGGCGACGGCAACCACCAGATGGGCTGGGGCTGCGCGCAGCTCGTCGGCGCCCACGCCCTGCCCCTGGTGCACGTCGTCTCCTGCAACGGCGTCTACCGGTCCACCGGCGGCCAGAAGGTCCCGGCCCGCACCGACGCCCTGACCGCCGCCGCGGCGCTCGACTACCGGCAGGCGTTCACCGCCATCACCACCGAACAGCTCGCCGGCTGCCTGGAGCGGGCCCTCGCGCTGCCCGGCCCGAGCCTGATCTACGCCGTCGAGGACGGCACCGGCGCCCCGCCCGACCGCTCCCCGTTCCGCACCCGCGACTACACCGAGGCGCTCGCCCGGCAGGCCGCCGCCGACCGGGAGGACCAGCGGTGAGGCTGGATGCGCTCGAGGCGCTGCAGGCGACGACGATCCGCGCCGAGCTGGGCCCGTACGGCTGCGAGATCGCCGGCGGCACCGGTGTGGAGGGCGACGTGATCGCGGTGCGCGTCGTCGAGGCGGGCGGTGTGAGCGCGCTGGTCGACTTCCGGGAGGAGCGGCACCCGGTCACGGCGGGCACCGTGCTGCTGGGCGTCCTGGCCAACCGGGACTCCACCACCCACGCCTGCGGCCGGATCCCGCGCGGCGGCCTGCCGATCGCGGCCGGCAGCCAGCTGGCCTGGCTCGGCGGGCAGTCCGGCCTCATCGGCGTGCTGGACTGGTCACCGGAGCCGGGCAACCGGCTCGGCCAGCAGGCCGCCGGGACCGTCGAGGCGATCGGCCTGGTCCACACCCGCCTCGGGAAGCTGAACCTGTCCCAGCTGTCGCGCACGCCCACCGCCCTGCGGGGCCCCGGGGCGAAGCTGCTCGTGGTGGCCGGCACCGCCGCCGAGGTCGGCAAGACCACCCTCGCCGGCCGGATCATCCGGCACCTGACCCGGGCCGGGCTGCGCGTCGTCGCCGTCAAGCCGACCGGATCCGGCGGCATCGCCGACTCCCTGGCCCACCGGCAGGCCGGGGCGATCGCCGGCTACGACCTGGTCGACTGCGGCCTGCCGTCCTCCTACACCGACCCCATCCGATACGAGATCCACATCCAGCGCTGCCTGGGCTACGCCGAGGAGCACCGCCCGGATCTCGTGCTCGTCGAGCTCGGCGGCGACCTGGTGTGGGGCAACAACGACACCTTCCTGCGCCAGCCCGGCCTGAGCGGGCGCATCGCGGACGTGCTGTGCGTGTGCTCGGACGCCACCGGGGCGCTTGGCGTCGACGCCTTCCTGCGCCAGGCAGGCCTCGGCCACCTGCCCGTCACCTACGCGCCCGCCTACACCCGCAACCCCGCCACGTTCACCACCCGCGTCCAGCACCTGCTCGGCTCCCGCACCCCGCTCCTCACGGACACCGCCGACGACACCCTCACCGCCTACCTCGATGCCCTCACCACCCGGCACGCTCTCACCGCCCGCCGTGCCCGGGCCACCCACGCCCCGACCAGCGAAGGGAACTGACCATGCCCCACACCCCCGCCGCCGACCCCGCCCTCGGCAGGTCCGCCGCCGGACTGTTCGGCGAGCCGATCTGCGCCAAGGAGATCCGCACCAACCCGACCAACGTCCTCGACCGGGTCAAGGCCCGCCTCGCGGCCAGCCACGCCGCCCTCGTCAAGCACTTCCCCACCGACGACCCGCACCTGTACGTCGACTTCCTCGCCCAGCTCGGCGAGCCGCTCGACAACTACGGCGCCGGATCCGACTCCGCCGCCTACCGCCTCCACCCGAAGATCAACGTGGTGCGCTGCCGACCGGGCGGCGCCCGCGTCCAGGAGGCGGGCGGCCCGCTGACCGCCCACTCCGGCCGGGCCTTCGCCAAGCAGCGCCCCGCCTACACCGCCATGCTGATGGCCCGGGCCGGCTGGCCCGGCGCCCCCGGCCGGGCCGGCGAGTCGACCGCGGTGCGCTGGGCCGACGCCGTCGCCCGCCACCGCGAGCTGTTCCCCGCCACCGCCGAGCGCGACCTCGCCCTCCTCATCGACACCCCGATCCGCATCACCGCGAAGTACGTGGACAGCGAGCTGTCCGACCTGCCGCTGCTCTACCCGCTGCCGGACTCCACCGGCCCGGACGACCTCGGCGCCCGGTTCTCCCTCGTGATCCGCGACCAGCTGCCCGGCATGGGTCTCGGCGCACAGCTGACGACCGACTACCTCGCAGCACTGGAGCGCTTCGCGCAGGCGGCCAACGACCCGGCCATCCGCTACCTCCACCTGCTGCAGCAGGGCCAGCTGCTCATCCTGGACAACAACCGGTTCGGCCACGGCCGCCTGCCCCTGCCCGCCACCGGCCCCGACGGGACCAACCCCCGCGAACTGTGGTCCGCCACCGTCGCCTGACCGACCAACACCAAATGGGCGGTGCGCCGTAGCAGCCCCTGCTGCCGCGGCGCACCGCCGCATCCGTCCGATGCCCGGGGCCGGTCAGGCCGCGATCAGGTCCTTCACCAGGGCCTGCAGCCCGGCCGACAGCGACGCCTTCACGATCACCAGGTCGCCGGGGCGCAGCAGCTTCTCCAGCAGGCCGGTGGCGGCGGCACGGTCCGGCACCAGGTGGGTCTCGGCGCCGCCGTCCTCCGCGCCGGCCGCGAGAGCGGCGGCGTCCCGGTCGCCGATGGCGACGACCACGCTCGTGCCGAGCTCGGCCGCGAGCTCGCCGATCGCGCGGTGCTCGGCGGCGGCGCCGGCGCCGAGTTCACGCATCTCGCCGAGGACGGCGACGGTGCGGCGCTCACCGCGCATCGCCGCGAGGGCGCGCAGCGCGGCGGCCATGGAGTCGGGGTTGGCGTTGTAGGCGTCGTCGATGACGGTGACTCCGTCGGGGCGGTCGTGGCGCTGCATGCGGGAGCCGGTCGCAGCGACCGCGTCTCCCAGGGCGGCGGCGATCTCGGCGGGGGCCATGCCGACGCGGTGGGCGACGGCGGCGACCGCGAGGGCGTTGGAGACGTGGTGCTCACCGAGCAGCCGCAGCGCGACCGGCGCCTGCCCGGCCGGAGTGGTCAGCACGAAGTGGGCGCGGCCGTCCGGGTCGAGGGTGACGTCGGTGGCGCGGATCTGCGCGGCCTCGGTGCGGCCGAAGAACAGCACCGGCGCCGCCGAGCGGGCAGCCATCGGGGCGACCAGCGGGTCGTCCGCGTTCAGGACCGCAAGCCCGTCGGCGGCGAGGGAGGCGACCAGCTCGCCCTTGGCCGTGGCGGTGTCCTCCTTGCTGCCGAACTCGCCGGCGTGCGCGGCCCCGACGTTGAGGACGACGGCGACATGCAGCGGCACCATGTCCGTCAGGTAGGTCAGGTGGCCGGCGCCGCGAGCGCCCATCTCCAGGACGAGGAACTTCGTGCCCGGCGGGCAGGCGGCGACCGTCATCGGGACGCCGATCTCGTTGTTCTGGGAGCCGGCGGTCGCGCTGGTGGCCCCGGCCCTCGAGAGGGTCTGCGCGAACAGGTCCTTCGTGCTGGTCTTCCCGGACGAGCCGGTCACCCCGATCCGCGTCACACCGGGCATCCGCGCGGACTGCCAGCGGGTGAGCTTCGCCAGGGCCTCCATGACATCGTCGACCAGCACCGCCGGGGCGCCGCACGGCCGCGACCCGAGCACGCCCGCCGCGCCAGCGGCCACGGCCGCCTCTGCGAAGTCGTGGCCGTCCACGTGCTCGCCGTCGAACGCCACGAACAGCGCGCCAGGGGTGACCTTGCGGGAGTCGACCACCAGCGGGCCGTCGACCACCGCGGCCGGGTCCGCGACCTGGTCGAGTCGGCCGTCGACCACCTCGGCGATCAGGGCCAGAGTCATCGGCTGCATGTACGCCACTCCATCTCGTCAGCGGACCGTGCACTGACGGTACCGCTCCGTGGTACTGGGACCGAGCTCACCCGCGTCGCTCCCGCGAGGCAGCTGTCGGTATCGAGGAAGAATCCCGCCGCCTGCTCGGTGCTGCCGACCCGGGCAGCACCGAGCGGGCGGTGGTCAGACGGAGAAGTCGGCCCAGTCGAGGCCGGTGAGGGTGACGTGGAGGCCGCGGGCGCGGCGGCCGCCGTCCTGGAAGTAGGCTTGGCCGAGGCCTTCGGCGATGATCTGTTGCTGTTCTTGTTGGGTGGCGCCGCGGTCGCGGGCGGCGAAGAGGTCGCGGGCGACGCTGCCGGGCAGGCGCTGGGTGACGATCCGCTCGCGCGGGTCGTCGGTGGACAGGCCGGCGGACTTGAAGCCGAAGGAGGCCATAACCTCGACGGTGAAGCCGCGGGCCTCGGCGGCTTCGCGGACGCGCTGGCGGACGCGGGGCTGCCAGCGTTCGCGGACCGCGTCCTCGACCTTGCGGGCGTTGTCGGGGCCGATGCCGGCGCCCTTGCGCCACCGCTCCACGGAACGCATGGAGACGCCGAGTGCGGCGGCGACGTTGCGGGTGCCCTTGTACTGCCGGACCAGGAAATTCACCCGGCCGGGGAGGGTCTTGGGGATGGGCTGGGTCTGCAGGGCGCGTTCCAGCCCATGGTCGATGGCATCCATGTCTGGCTACTCCCCCTCGGCGACGGCGTCGCCGCCCTTGATGTGCCGGCCCGGGTTGGTGTCGTCGGCGATCAACTCGAGCGCCCAGTCCATGGTCTGGGTGCCCTCGTGCTTGCACAGGCCCGGCGAGATGCCGAGCCGCCACACCGTCGTCAGCGCCCCGTCCGGGCTGCGGAGCAGGTCCAGGGCGGAGGGGCCGGGGGACGGGTAGACGGTGCAGTCGGAGAGGATCGCGAGCGGGAACCGGCCGGTGGCCTGCGCGAATCGGCGGATCTTGCGGTGCTGGTTGACGGTGGCGGTGTCGATGATCAGGGCGCGGTTGAGCGGGTCCCAGGTGGGGCGCTCGAGGGCGGGCCAGCGTTGGCCGGGCCGGTAGGTGGCGCCGCGGGGGCGTTCGCGGAGTTTGCCGACGCCGCCCTTCGCGGTCGCCTTGACCGCGGTGAGGATGGCGAGCTCGACGGGGTCGCCGTGCTCCTGCAGGCCGGCCATCGCGTGGAGGAACATCTCCGGGTCCTGCTCGCCGAGGTTCAGCGTGACGCCGAGCCTGTCCATGGTGGTGAGGTAGGCGGCTCGCAGGTGCTTGTGCCACGGGTCGAGCCACGGCCCCCACTCGTGCCGCAGCCACCCCTCGGTCGGTGCCACGTCGAGGCCGAGTTCGCGGGCGTAGGCGACCTTCGGGGTGGTGTACCAGCCGGGGCCGGTCGGTGGCAGGCCGTCCGGGGTGAACGGGTTCGGCAGCCGCGGATCCAGAACTGCGGTGGAGAAGTCGCACTTCCAGCTGCCGGGGATCTTCGGGTCGAAGACCGGGTTGAGCTCGTGCACCGGCTCCGACAACGCCATCGTCAGCCGACCGGCCGCCGCGAGGAACGCCGTGTTGATGTCCAGGCCCACCACGTGCGGCAGCACCCGCTCCGCCTCGCCGATCACGTCTTCGGGGCGGATCCAGTCCCACGCCTCGGTGACCAGCACGTCCCCCGGGTCGCGGTCCTGGGCGACCGGGTGCTCGGAGGGGGCCTCCGGCGGCGCCGGATCGAACGCCCGCGAGCGCGAACCCTCCACCAGACCCGACGTCCAGCCGGACTCGGTGCGCACCGCGCGGGTCGGCGGGCGCAGCGCCTCCATGAGGGACAGGCCGGTGACGGCGGTGGAGCCGCGGGGGGTCATGACGCGTTCGGCGTAGCCGCCGAGGAGCGCGGCGAGGGCGGGGGCGTCGAGGCCTTGGGGGATGGTCCAGCCGGCGGAGGTGAGCGCGGCCCAGGCGGGGATGCAGTACTGGACGCAGGCGCGCTTGGCGCCGTCGGGGGTGCGGTAGACGCGGGCCCAGGGGCCGAAGCCGCGCTTGGTGAGCTGCCAGCCGGCCTTGGTCAGGGCCTTGACGGTCTTGTGGGTCTCGGGCAGGCGGCCGAGGCGGCGCTCGAACTGGCCGGGTTCGGTGCCCATCGGGGGCAGGCCGAGCAGGGTGGCTGCGTCGTCGGTGAGGACGATCAGCGGGTCGCCGTCCTTGCCGTGCTTGTGCAGGCGCGCCTCGCCGAGGCGGGCGGTCAGCGTCCACTCGGTGAGTTCCGGCAGCGTCAGAGCGGGCACGTCCAGGACGCGGCCGTCGACCAGGTACGCGAGCAGGCCGCGCCCGGACGGCGCCGGGTCGACCACGGCGAGCGGCCCGTTCGAAAACTTCTCGGGCTTCACGTCGACCACCGGGGTGGCGGCGCGGGCCGGTGCCTTCCGCGCCGGACGGGCGCCTGAACGCGACACGGCGGCTGGGCGGGCGGACCAGGAGGGCGCGGCGGCCGGGCGGGCCGACCGGGTCGGTGCAGCCGTGGGCGCGGTGGCAGGCGCGGAAGCCGCGCCGTGGACGGCCGTAGGCGCGGCTGCCGGGGTGGGGACGGTCGGTGCGGGGGCCTGGACGCAGAAGCCGCCGCCCACGTGCGCGGGCCGGCCGGCGGCGCGGAAGATGCTGGGCCGCCCGCACCAGATGCAGGGCTGCGGCTCGCCGGTGACGAGGTCGCCCGAGGGCGTGCGGTCCATCTCGACCGGGACCGGGACCGGCTCGGGCGTCGGGGCAGGGGCAGGGGCAGGGGCGGGAGCGGGCGCAGCCAGAGTGGGAGCTGCGGGGATGAGGCGGGCGGCCATGCCGTCCAGGAGCTTGGCGTAGGCGGCGCGGGCTTCGCCCTGCGGGTCGCGCTGGCCGGACTCCCAGGCGGTGAACGTGGCGGGGCTGACGCCGAGGGCCTTGGCGGTCTCGGCCTTGGTCAGCCCGTACTCGGTGCGCAGCCACTCGCGTTCGGCCGGCTCGGGCAGGGCGACGGCGCGGCGCGGGCCTGCGCCGAGCAGCGCGTCGATGGCGTCCGGGGTGTCGGTCATCGGTCAGTCCTCCGCGGTGCGGGCCGGCAGCGGCGCGCGGCCAGGGTCGGCGTCGAGGAAGGTACGCAGCGCTGCGCCGGTCATGATCCGGGCCGGGTTGCGGCCGGGCGGCAGCGGCAGGCGCTCGCCGAGGGCCCAGCGGAAGCGTTCGGCCGGCTGCAGGTCGAAGGCGTACTTGCCGCCGGCCTGCGGGTCCGGTTCGGCGGCGCGGATCTCGAACGCGCCAACACAGACGCCGCCATCGACGAACGCGAGGAGGAAGTCGCCGTGGTCGGCGATCGTCTGCTCACCGAACCGCCACCAGCGGGACGCGGCTTCCAGGACCGTCTCACCGCCTTTGAGTGCCTGCCGGACATCCACTGCGAGCACGAGACCCTCCCCAAGCCAGGACACGATAGGCCGAACGATGCAATCGTAACGCAGATCGGGGCAGTTTATCAACTCATAAAATCCAACGGAGTTGCGAACGAGTGTGATTGACGGCCAGTCATGGGGACGCGTTCGTCCGGGCCGCCGGCGGCGGCCGCGCCCCGGGAAACGCGGCAGGCCCGGCACCTGGGGTGCCGGGCCTGACGGGTTGGTAGCGGGGACAGGATTTGAACCTGCGACCTCTGGGTTATGAGCCCAGCGAGCTACCGAGCTGCTCCACCCCGCGTCGGTGAGCACGACTGTACGGCACCGCACCTGAGCATGGGAAATGCATTCCGGTGCGACGCCGCAGGCCTGCACCGCCCACCGGCCGGCCGGGTGTACACGGACTCGAGGCCGCGCATCCGGGCCGCGCACCAGGCGGTTGCCTTCGTGTTCCTCCTCTCCTGGCGGCCAGGAGGAGACGATCGTCATGGGCCTCATGTTCAGGACGGCCGCTGCGGCTTCGGCCGCGGCCCTGCTGCTGGCCGTGGCCGCACCGGCCGCCTTGGCGGCGGAGGACAAGCACGTGCACCGGGGCATCGACGGGTGCCTCTCCTGGTCCTGGCGCGACGACTGGGCGTGGAAGGCCCGGATGTACTACCACAATCGGTGCAAGGACACCCGGCTGCTCAATGTCGCCTGGCGGGCCAGCGCCTACAGGAAGACCGTGATCAAGGTGTCGGGCGGCGCGAAGGGCAGCACCGAGCAGATGAGCGACCCCAGCAGCATCTGGGACGGCGGCCGCGCCTGATCCGTGGCGCCTGAGCACCGCTCACCCACGCGGTGGCTTCTGTCCGTCGGTGCGAAGTTCCGCACTTGTGGCCGCGGTGGTCGGGTGTGGGCCAGCCACCGCGGCGAGCCGATCTTCCGCACACTGTCGGGGAAAAGTCAGCGCGAGGGACCGTGGGCACCGCATCAGCGGTGCGCACCGGGGACAACGAGGGCGGCGGCCGGGCGGGCACGGGCACTGCTACGAATCCTTCGGACTGCGGACCGTTCGGCCGGAGTCGGTAGCCTTCCTCTCGAGCCCGCCGGTCCGAGACGCACACCCTGTCCAGGGAGCCCTCGGCATGCATGCGGGCAGGCTGGTGGTCAGGGGCTGGCCGCGCTCAGGGGCCCACAGCCAGCCCTTTTCGACCCAGGGTCGCGCGCCGGGCGACCGGCTGCGGTACGAATCGCACCGCACGGGATGTCCGGCCGCTCTCTTGTGCGATCGCTGGTCGGCCGGCCGCACTGGTTCCTCGGGTGCGACCGTGGCGCGGGACGGCGAGCGAAGCCGGCGGAGGGCGCCGGCACCCCAGCGGCGCTGGCCTTGTCGATGACCGGGTTCGAAAATCCGGCAGTCACCAGCCACCCTCACCGTGTCTGTCGCCTGGTCCACGCCCCTCGACATCCGTGCACCACGGTTCGGGCTACACCTCGCACCCCCCGACCAACGCCGCCAGCAGGCAGCCGGCGGGCCTTCGCCACTCAGCAGGCGCTCAGTTCACTGGACGGGTGGCGGTGACACGAATAGGCGACCGATCATGAATGTAGCCGACGAGGAGCCCACAGACTCAGAATGCGATCGGCGGAAAATGGGTGCATATTGGAAGGTGTGGAAATAATCGATTACATGGGAAACTTTCAAAATAATCTCAAGTTGCATCGGCATGTGCTCAGCATTGAGAGGCCACGATGGGAGCTTCGGGGCGATTTACGATCCAACACCACACGCTGAGCCGAGAGCGAGTGCGAGCATTGCTCGATGAGCATTACGATAGCTCCGGAGAAACGGACGCCGCCATCAGGATGGCGGGGTATCCAGCAGAATTCAAAGGCGTCGTCCTGTGCGGATACACACGTAGCGAAGGTGCAATACTTTTCTTCCATGAAACCAAAACCCAGCTACAGGTTGCGACATTTCAGGGTGGGCATCCATACGGGGCGGCACAAAGAGTATGGGATGGGGTGAGAGAAGCACTCGGGGAACATGATCCAAAATGCAGCAGCGCTGAACTCTGTGACAACAGGGGCAGCACATACGCCACCGGACACTTGGGATTCTGGCAACACTTTCGAGAATATGGGCGCGTGATTCCGATAATGGTAGCAATCGCTTCCGTCCTTATCGTCGCGCTCGGCGCAAGCAGGGCCGCCGTCCAGGCGCCAGCACTCACCGCAGGCGCCATTAGCCTGATCTACATTTTATGGGAAGCGAAGCACGTCCGGAGAATCTGTTGGCGCACAACGGAAGGCTAGCCCGCCATGAGAGCATTCCGCCGGAAATCAAGCTTAGCCTCCAAAGTTTCCGATCTCATATCTTCCGCCCGGCTGCAGGTAAGCAATCGCCTCACGGGCGAGGGGTTCAAGGTAGAGATCAAACCCAGAGTCGGGGACTATTTTCCAGATTTACTAATTCACGGCAGTAGGGCAATATGGGCTGTCGACTTCAGCCTCGGCAAAGGCTCGCTGCACTTTGCCTCCATCGCGCAGATATACAGCACCGTCGCGGCCCTAGAGGGGGAGCCTCATTGGCCAGCCCCAAAGGCGGAAGGGGTAGTCCTCACAAACCGGGGCCTGGGCGGCGAAATAAATGAGGTAATTCAACAATTCAATATTCGCGCGGTGGAGGTTTCCGAGGAGGCGGCTAAGACGCCTGAGGCGTTGGCCGGTCGGTTAATCCATGCCTTCAAACTGGCCGAGGCCGAGGAGATGGCGACACCGCACACCTCTGAGCCCTCATCACAGCCATTGCCGATTGATCACGAGCGACTTTCAAACCGGTTGGAGATTGAGCTCAAGCCCTCCGCGCACCCATTGTCGCATGCGAAACGCAAAGCCATCCTAGATGACCCAGGATTCGGCCACTTCTTCACAGAGCACATGGTGACAATCAGGTGGACTGAAGGTCAGGGTTGGCACGACGCCAAGCTCGTGCCATACGCGCCGCTGGAAATTGACCCGGCCAACATGACGCTGCACTACGGCCAGTCGATTTTCGAAGGTCTCAAGGCCTACCGCCAGCCCGACGGCTCCGTCGCTACCTTCCGCCCGGAGGCCAACGCGGCGCGTTTCCAGGCATCCGCCCGCCGCCTCGCCATGCCAGAGTTTCCCGTCGAGACCTTCATTGAGGCCGTCGACGTGCTCGTGGCACAGGACGAGGCGTGGGTGCCGAGTCAGAGTGAGCAGTCGCTCTACCTGCGGCCCTTCATGTTCGCTCTCGAGGTGGGACTGGGTGTTAGGCCTGCCAACGACTACCTCTTCATCCTCATAGCCTCGCCCGCCAGCAACTACTTCTCCGGCGGCGTCAAGCCTGTCTCCGTCTGGCTGTCCGAGGAATACGTCCGCGCCGTCAAGGGCGGCACCGGCACTGCCAAGACCGGCGGCAACTATGCCGCCTCCCTCCGCGCCCAAGCTGAGGCCGCCGAGAAGGGCTGCGAGCAGGTGGTCTGGCTGGACGCCTTCGAGCACCGGTGGATCGAGGAGATGGGTGGCATGAACATTTTCTTTGTCTATACCGATGAGAACAGCAAGCGGCGCTTGCTCACCCCTGAGCTGAGCGGGGCACTGCTGCCCGGCATCACCCGCGACTCACTCCTGCAGATTGCCACCGACCTCGGCTACGAGGCCTCCGAGGGTCGTATCTCCGTGGACGACTGGAGGAACGACAACGCGAATGGCTCGCTGACCGAAGTCTTCGCCTGCGGCACTGCGGCCGTCATCGCCCCCGTCGGCTCGGTGAAGTCGGCCCGCGCGGACTGGACCATTGGCAACGGGCTCCCCGGCGAAGTCACCATGGAGCTCCGCAAGGCGCTGCTGGACATCCAAACCGGTGTGGCGCCCGACACCCATGGCTGGATGCACCAAGTACTCGCGAAGGGAGTCAGGGCTGATGTCCTAGGGGCGCGGGAAGACGGCGGCGACGCAGAAGTTTCCTGAACCGGCCAGGCCGGATGGCATGGATAAAGATGCTGGCCAGGAAGATGGCGACGGCCCGCTGCTGCTTGGTCGGCGGCGGCCTCTATTGATCCGAAACGGTAGGGGTTCTGGGTCGTTGAACACCGTGTGAGTGGACTGGTGGGGGACGCGCGGCACTTGTCGCCGTCGGCGCAGGAAGCGTT
>NZ_JOAI01000061.1 GCF_000717715.1 Streptomyces sp. NRRL B-24484
GGGTGTGCCGGATGGGTCGGGTGCGGCGGATGGGCCGGGTGCGTGGGGTGCGCCGGGTGTGCGGGGTGCGTGGGGTGCAGCACCGGGTGCCCGGGGTGGGGCTGGCCCGGATGGGCGGGCAGGGACGGCTGCCCGGGGTGGTGGACGGCGGCCGTCACCGCGTCCATGTCCACGTCGATCCAGACGTCCGTCCGGACGTCCACCTCGATGTCGACCGCGCCGCCGCCGGTCACCGACACGGAGACCCGGGCGCAGGACTCGACGTCCGTGTCGACCCCGGGGGCGGCGGACCGTCCGCACGCCGCACCGGTCAGCAGGGCGCAGGCGGCGGTCGCGCCCAGCACGGTGCCGGCCAGTCGGACGCCGCGGGCCTGCGGGGTGATCGGTCCCGGCATGGTGGATCTGGTGCCTTTCGTTCCGGCGACGGCGCATCGGCGGTGGTTCGGTGACGATCGGAGGGCGGACACGAGGCGGTGCCGGGCACCCGAACGGGGCCCGACACCGTGTCAACTCGATCTTGTACAGCCGGGTTACGGCCGTCACCCGGTCAGCCGCGGCCACCCGCGATCTCGACGTTCTCCAGTACGCCGACCGCGTCCGGTACCAGGATCGCCGCCGAGTAGTAGGCGGTGACCAGGTACGAGATGAGGGCCTTGTCGTCGATGCCCATGAAGCGCACGGACAGGCTCGGCTGGTACTCGTCCGGGATGCCGGTCTGGTGCAGGCCGATCACGCCCTGGTTGTCCTCGCCGGTCCGCATCACCAGGATCGAGCTGGTGTGCTCCCTGGTGATCGGGATCTTGTTGCAGGGCAGGATCGGCACCCCGCGCCAGGCCGGCACCTTCTGCCCGCCCAGGTCGACGTGGTCCGGGTACAGCCCGCGGGAGTTGAGCTCCCGGCCGATCGCGGCGATGGTCTTCGGGTGGGCGAGGAAGTACTCCGAGTCGCGGCGGCGGCTCAGCAGCTCGTCCAGGTCGTCCGGGGTGGGCGGGCCGGAGTGGGTCTGGATCCGCTGGTCGAAGTCGGCGTTGTGCAGCAGGCCGAACTCCGGGTTGTTGACCAGCTCGTGCTCCTGGCGCTCGCGCAGCGCCTCGATCGTCAGCCGCAGCTGCTGCTCGATCTGGTTCATCGGCTGGTTGTAGAGGTCGGCGACCCGGGTGTGCACCTTGAGCACGGTCTGCGCGACGCTCAGCTCGTACTCGCGGGGGCGCAGCTCGTAGTCCACGAAGGCGCCGGGCAGCTGGTGCTCGCCGGTGTGGCCGGCCGACATGGCGATCTCGGCCTCGCCGCGCTCGTTCTGCCGCTGCGCGGGCAGCGAGCGGAACTCGTGGATGTGCGCCTGCAGCGCGGGGGAGCCGGCCAGCACGGCCTCGAACTCGGTGCGGGAGAGCGAGAGCATGGTGCCGGCGGTGAGGGACTTCGCGGTGTACTCCCAGACGGCGTCCGGGTCGAGCAGCGCGGACTCGCCGAAGCGGTCGCCGTCGCCGATCACACCGAGCTCGGTCTCGTCGCCGTACCGGCCGCTGCCGACCCGGCTGACCTTGCCGTGCGCGATCAGGTGGATCCGGTCGGACGGGGTGTCCCGCTCGGCCAGCACCTCGCCCGGACCGAAGTCCCGCTGGACGCAGCGGTCGGCCAGCACGGTGAGCACGTCGACGTCCTCGAAGCCGCGGAGCAGGGCGAGTTCGCCGAGCTCCCGGGGGATCACCCGGACCTGGGAGCCGGTCTTGACGAACTCGATCCGGCCGTCGCCGACCGTGTAGGTCAGGCGGCGGTTCACCCGGTAGGCGCCGCCGGAGGTCTGCACCCAGGGCAGGACCCGCAGCAGCCAGCGGGAGGTGATCTCCTGCATCTGCGGGACGGACTTGGTGGTCGTGGCGAGATTTCGGGCGGCAGCCGTGGTCAGGCTGGACTGCTGCTGCACCTGCGGTGCCTCCGGGCTCGCGTCCACGGACATCGGCAGGGTTCTCCTTCGTATGGGTGCGCCACCTGCACACGGGCATGGCGGAGCGTCAGATCCTGTTCAGGGAAGGGAAGGCGGCGCCTGTCGCGTGCGGCGGACGGGTGCCCGGAACGGAACACTAGATCGTCACGCACCCTTGATCCGTCCGGAGGGCCGACAGCCACCCCATCAGGTGAAATCACGTGCAGAAAGGATTGATCGGTGATCGACACGGCCGGACGGCGGCGGACAGAACCGGGCGCGCGGAGCCGGTGCGGGGCGCGCCGGGAGGCCCGGGCGACGCCGGACGCGCCGGGGCCCGCCGCCTGCTCCGCGAGCCGTCCGGCGGGCCCCGGCTGCCCCGCTGCCTGCTGCTTCTCCCCGGGCGGGATCAGGCCGTCCGCAGTTCCAGGGTGCAGCACTTGACGCTGCCGCCGGCCTTCAGCAGCTCCGACAGATCGAGACCGATCGGCTGGAAGCCGCGCTCGCGCAGCCGTTCGGCGAGCGCCGTCGCGTTCTGCGGCAGCACGACGTGGCGGCCGTCCGAGGTCGCGTTGAGGCCGAAGACGGCGGCGTCCTCGGCGGTGGCGACCACCGCGTCCGGGAAGAGCCGCCGCAGCACCGCCCGGCTGCCCGGGGTGAACGCCCCCGGGTAGTAGGCGACGGTCCGCTCGTCGAGTACCGCGAGCGCGGTGTCCAAGTGGTAGAAGCGCGGGTCGACCAGGGTCAGCCCGATCACCGGACGGCCGAAGAACTCCTGCGCCTCGGCGTGCGAGCGCGGGTCGCTGCGGAAGCCCGTGCCGGCCAGCAGCAGGTCCCCGCAGAGCAGGTAGTCGCCCTCGCCCTCGTTCACGAAGCCGGCGGTGGCGACCTCGGCCAGGCCGAGACCGAGCAGCTTCTCGCGGTGGGCCGGGGCCTCGTCCGCCCGCTCGCGGTCGCGGAACCGCGCGACCAGCGCCCGCCCGTCCAGCACCGTGGCGCCGTTGGCGGCGAAGACCATGTCCGGCAGGCCGGGCACCGGGTCGATCGTGTCCACGGTGTGCCCGAGGTCCAGGTACGTCCGGCGGAGCTGCTCCCACTGGGCGACGGCGAGCGCGGTGTCGACGGGCTTGCCCGGGTCCATCCACGGGTTGATGGAGTAGACGACGTCGAAGTGCGTGGGACGGCACATCAGGTAGTGCCGGGGCTGGGCGAGGCGCATGGTGGTGACCCCCAGGACGTGGCGGCGGGCCGTCGGGTGTGCGGCCGCGCCGCGAACGCTACGCGCCGTCCGCCGAACGGCGGGTGAACCGGCGGCGGCAGTGCGGTGACATCCGGCCACCTGGGTAAACCTTTCTCCGCCACCCGAAACCCGTCGGCGCCCCCGGCCGTTGGAGGGATGTTCGGCGGCTCGGGGGCCGCCGGTCACCGGCTGCGGGGCCGCACCTGACAGCCTGTCGGAGGAACACGTACGGGGGGAACACACCACCATGTCCGGAACCACCATGCCCGGAACCGCCGCGGCCGAGGACACCGCCGAGGTCGTGATCGTCGGCGCGGGGCCGGCCGGGCTGGTCCTCGGCAACCTGCTGCTCGCCGCCGGGGTGCGGTGCACCGTCCTGGAGCGGCAGAGCCGCGCCCACGTCGAACAGCGCGCCCGGGCCGGGTTCCTGGCCGCCAACACCGTCCGGGTGCTCACCGGGAACGGTCTCGCCGACGGCCTGCTGAAGGACGGCAGACAGCACGGCACCTGTGCCTTCCGCACCGACCGCGGCGAGTTCCACCTCGACTACGGCAGCCTCGGCCGCGGCGAGGCGCACACCGTCTACCCGCAGCAGCACCTCGTCCGGGACCTGATCGCAGAGTTCCTCGCCCGCGGCGGCGACCTGCGCTTCGAGACCCCGGTGGTCGGCATCACCGGCCTCACCGGCGACCGCCCCGCGGTCACCGCGCAATCGGCGGACGGCACCCTGCACCGCCTCTCCGCCCGGTTCGTCGCGGGCTGCGACGGCCGCCACGGCACCGCCCGGACGGCCGTCCCGGCCGGTGCCGTCCGCCGCTACCGCCGCGACCACGGGGTCACCTGGCTGGCCCTGCTCGCCGCCGCCCCGCAGAGCACGGCCGCCGTGGCCTACGCCGTCCACGAGGACGGCTTCGCCGGCCACATGGCCCGCACCCCCGACATCACCCGCTACTACCTGCAGGTGCCGCGCGGCGAGTCCCCGGACGCCCGGTCGGACGACCGGATCTGGGCCGATCTCGCCCACCGGATGCGCGCCGACCGGCACGGTCCGCTGAACGAGGGACCGATCGTGGAACGCCGGACGGTCGAGATGACCTCCGACGTCCTCGACCCGATCCAGTACGGCCGGCTCTTCCTGGTCGGCGACGCCGCCGGCCTGATCAGCCCGGCCGCCGCCAAGGGCGCCAACCTCGCCGTCATGGCGGCGGAGATCCTCGCCCGCGGCCTGGTGGCCGCCCTGCGGGGTGGGGACGAGCAGCCGCTCGCCCGCTACTCCGCCGACTGCCTGCCGCGGATATGGCGGGCACAGGAGTTCTCGCACTGGATGATCAATCTGCTGCACGGCCCGGCGGGCAGCGACGACGGCGCCGTCTTCCTGCGCGCCCTGCAGCAGGCCCGGCTGGAGAGTCTGCAGACGTCCCGCCGCCACCAGGACCACTTCGCCGAGAACTACGTCGGCATCTGACATCACCTCACCGCACACCACACATCCCTGACCGCCCGCTCCACGGGGGAGACCACCGCATGGGCAACCCGCCCGGCGCGGCACAGCCGCGCCTGCATCCGCACGACCTCGACCGCATCCGCCGGGCCGCCGCCTTCGTCGCGGCCAACGACACCGCCACCGTCCTCGCCGAACTGCTGCCCGGCCTGTCGCCCGCCGAACGGGACGCCGTCGCCGCGCACAGCCGCTTCACCCACGCCGCCGTCCTGGTCTTCCCGCGCTCGCTCGGCGACCTGCGCGCCCTGCTCCGCGCGGAAGGGCTGCACGCCGGCCCGGTCACCCCCAGCACGGTCGTCCGCGAGCGGCTCGCCCGCCGCTACGGGCGCAGCGCCGACAGCCTGGAGGTCGGCATCCTGCGCGCCCCGGTGACGGCGGCCGACGGCAGCCCCTGCGAGATCGAGGTCTTCGGGCTCGCCGTCCCGCCCGGATCCGGTCTCGACACCCTCGCCGCCGGTGAGCGCGCCCACGACAACGAGGCGCACCTCGCCCTGGAGGTGACCACGCCCGACCCGGTCGTGCTCGCCGGGCTGCGCGCCACCCTGCTCGACGGCGGGCGCACCACCGCCGACGGCGGCGGGCACAACGCCCACGAGGACACCACCGTCCTCTACTTCCGCACCGGCGCGGAGTCCGGCCACCGGCGGCTGGAGCTCAACAGCAGCGGGCAGCACCCCGCCGTCCTCGCCGCCCACGGCAGCACCGGCGACCGCCCCGCCGACCGGCTGCTGCACCTGATGACCGGCGCCTGGGCCACCCAGGCCGTCGCCGTCGCCGCCGAACTGCGGCTCGCCGACCACCTCGACACCGCCCCGCGGCCGACCACCGAGCGGCTCGCCGAACTCACCGGCACCCACCCCGACCGGCTGCAGCGCCTGCTGCGGTACCTCACCGCGCTCGGCGTGTTCGCACCGGACGGCACCGGCTCGCACCGCCCCACCGAACTCGGCCGGCTGCTGCGCAGCGGAGCCGACCGGTCGCTGCACCCGCTCGCCCTGCTCTACGGCGGCCCGTTCTACCGGTCCTTCGGCGCCCTCGGGTACGCCGTCCGGACCGGCCGGGACGCCTTCGAGCACACCTACGGCGCCCACCACTTCGCGCACTTCGCCGCGGACCCGCAGCTCGCCGACCTGTTCGACCGGTCGATGGCCGCCAGCACCCAGATGTTCGACCCGATCGCCGAGCTCGTCGACTTCACCTCCGCCCGGGTCGTGGTCGACGTCGCCGGCGGCAACGGAGCCCTGCTCTCCGGGGTGCTGACCGCCCACCCGCACCTGGAGGGCGTGCTGCTGGAGCGCCCGCACGTGGTGGAGGCCGCCCGGGAGACCCTGACGAAGGCGGGCTGCGCGGACCGCTGCCGCCTGGTGCCCGGCGACTTCACCGACGGGGTGCCCGCCGGCGGCGACGTCTACCTGCTCTCCCGGGTGCTGCACGACTGGGACGACCGGCAGTGCCTGGCCATCCTCCGCCGGCTCGCCGAGGCGGTGCCCGAGCACGCCGAACTCCTGGTGGTGGAGCGGCTGCTGCCCGCGGACGAGGAGGCCGGGCCGTCGCTCGCCGTGCCCTGGGACGTCCACATGCTGTGCAACGTCGGCGGCCGCGAGCGCACCGCCGAGCACTACGGCCGACTGCTCGCCGAGGCCGGCTTCGAGCTCACCGGCGTCGCCGAACTCCCGCTGGACGGTGCCCTGCTGGCCGCCCGCCGGACGCGCTGACGGCGTACCCGGCACAGCACGGCCGGGCGGGACGGTCCGCAGACCGTCCCGCCCGGCCGCGCCTCACCGCACCTGCACGTCGGTGCGGCGCAGCGCCGAGCGGAGCACGAAGGCCCCGCCGATCTCGATCAGCCCGAGCAGCAGCAGCCACAGCCCGAGCAGCCTGGCCAGCGCGACGGCCGACTCGACCGGGTAGGCGAGCACCACGATGCCCGCGATCACCCCGATCGCGCCCAGGAAGACCGCGAGGCCGCGGCCCGGCATGGCCTTGTTGGAGATCGCCACGAACAGGGTGACGATGCCGGCCACCAGCCAGTAGAGGCCGACCACGATCGCCAGGAAGCCGACGGTCTGCAGCTGGTGCCGCAGCACCAGCACACCGGCCACCACCGACAGCAGGGCGATCAGCACGTGCAGCACCCGGCCGCCGGTGCCGTCCTCGTGCGTGAAGGCGGTGACGAAGCGGACCGCTCCGGCCACCAGCAACTGCAGGCCGATGATGATCGCGACCACCCGGGTGGTCTCCTCGGGCCAGGCCAGCATGACGATGCCGGCCACCACGGTCAGCACTCCGAAGGACAGCGGCCACAGCCACGACCGGCCGAGACCGGTCAGCAGGTCCTGCGGGTCCGCGGGGGCGGGACGGGAGGGTGCGGTCATGGTGTGCTCCCTCGTTCGGCGGAGCCGGCGCACGGCGCGCCCGGAGTCCCCAGTCTCCCCCCGCCCCGGCCTGCGGAGATCACCCGCGCAGGGTGGTGCGGCGGCGCCCCGCTCCGGGGACGGTTGATCCGGAGTACCCCGCCTGCCGCACCCCCCGGGGCAGGCAGGCCGCCCGAGACGGGAGACGCACGGTGAACGACTACCCGCTGCTCAACATCTTCTGGACGATGCTGTGGTTCTTTCTGTGGATCCTCTGGTTCTTCCTGCTGTTCCGGATCTTCGGTGACCTCTTCCGGGACGACTCGGTCGGCGGCTGGGGCAAGGCCGGCTGGTGCATCTTCCTGATCCTGATCCCCTTCCTCGGTGTGTTCGTCTACCTGATCGCCCGCGGCAGGGGCATGGGCGAACGCGAGATGCGGATGCGGATGCAGGCCGAGCAGGACTTCCGCTCCTACGTCCAGGAGGCCGCGGCCGGCTCCGGCCCGGCACCCTCCGGCCACGTCGACGAACTCGCCAAGCTCGCCGAGCTGCAGAAGAGCGGCGCGATCACCGACGCGGAGTACCAGAAGGCCAAGGCGAAGGTCCTGGCCTGACCGTCCGCACCGGCCGAGGCGCCGGACCGCCACATCGGCGGTCCGGCGCCCTCGTACGCCGGTGAGAGGGGCGGGTCCGGCAGCTGCCGGACCCCCCCCCCTTCCCCGCGGACGAAGGGGCCGGGGCCCCGGTGTGGGGGGGCGGGGGCCCGGCCCAGAGCATCGTCTCCGACATCGTCCCGGCGACGCGGATCTCGTAGTGCATGGGCACACGCTCCCTCGGTACCCCACGGCCTCGGACCCCCTGCTCCACCGTCCCCGGTGCGGCCGTCCGGGTCATCACCCGGCCGGAGTGAGACCTTCGCTAGAGCAGGTGCAGCTGCCGGGCCCGGCGCACGGCCTCGCCGCGGCGGGTCGCGCACAGCTTCCGGTTGATGCTCTTCAGGTGCGTCTTCACTGTGTTCACCGAGAGGTGCAGGTCGGCGGCGATCTCGTCGGTCGACATCAGCTGCGCCACCCGGACGAGCACGTCGTGCTCGCGCTCGCTCAGCCGCTCCACCACGGCGACGGGCGCCGGTGCGTCACCCGGGCGGGGGAGTCCGGCGACGAGGTCCCGGGGCAGCCAGCCGTGCGCGTGGGCGAGGGCCGGCCGCTCCTGCAGCAGCCGCCGCACCCACGGGCCGGCCTCCCGGAACGGGCGCCGCAGACGGTCCGGCCGGGCCGCGGCCAGCGCCTGCGCCAGCAGCCGGTGCGCCGTCGCCGGGTCCCCGAAGGCCGAGGCGGCCCGGGCCCGGACCAGCTGGGCCCGGACGGCGACCGCCGGCCGCGCCCCGCAGGCCGGCACCGCGTCGAGGGCCGCCAGGGCCGCCCGCGGATCGTTCGCGGCCAGGTGCGCCTGTGCGGCGGCGACGGCCGGCTCCGGACCGTCCCCCGCGGCGGGCAGCACCCGCAGCGCGGCCGGCGGATCACCGGCCGCCAGCTGCGCGGCGCACTGCCCGAGCACGATCCGCTCCCGGGCCCACGGCGAGGGCTTGTCGGCCGGTGTCGGCCGCTCCGCCGCGGCCAGGGTCAGCAGTGCGCCCCGGGCGTCCCCGGAGGTCAGCAGCAGCTTCGCCCGCAGCACCGCCAGCCCGACCACCAGCAGCGGGTCGTGCCGGGCGCCCGCGCCGGCCTCGGCCCGCTCCAGCGCGGACCGGGCGACGGCCAGGTCGTCCCGCTCGAAGGCGATCTCCGCCAGCACCAGGTGGCCGACCCCGCTGTGCGCAGAGGGCGGCAGCCCGCACCGGGCGGCCTCCGCGATCGCCTCCACCGCCTGTGCCTCCGCCCGTGCCGGCGAGCCGAGCAGCAGGTCGATCAGTGCCAGCCGGCCCAGCGACTCGTGCCGGACGGCCGCCTGCGACGCACCGCCCGCGGCCCCGGCCGCCGCCGTCAGGCCCGTCCGCGCCGACTCGAACCGGCCCTCCCACAGCTGCGCCGAACCGAGCTCGGCCAGCAGCAGCGCCCGCAGTTCCGGGTGCGCCCGAAGCCGTTCCTCCGGCACCTCGCGCTCCAGCTCGGCCGCGCTCTCGGCGGCGTTCTCCGCCATGTCCGCCGAGCCGAGCAGCCGGGCCGCCAGCACCCGCAGCACGGCGCTGCTCAGCCGGGCGGCGGCGCTGCCGCTGCCGGGCGGCATCAGCTCGTCGGCCCGGCCCAGGTGCGCCAGCCCGCGGTCGACGTCCCAGCGGGCGAGCGCCCGCGCGGCCCGGACGAGGGCCACGGCGGGGCCGTCGGCCTGCTCCGGCATCCGGGCGAACAGCGCGCCCAGCCGGGCGGCGTCCAGCCCGGCCAGCAGCTGACCGATCGCCAGGTCGTCGACCAGCCAGCCGGCCGCCGTCCCCCACTCCCCGGCCGCCACGGCGTGCGGCAGTGCATCGGCGAGCCGCCCGGCCTCGTGCAGCCACCGGGCCGCCCGGAGGTGCAGCTCCTGCTCCAGGCCCGGGCACCGGGCGCGCAGGTGCACCCGGAGGATCTCGGCGAACAGCGTGTGCTGCCGGTACCAGGCGTGCCCGAGCGGGGTGACGAAGGCGTTGGCGTGCCGCAGCTCCTCCAGGATCCGGGCGGCGTCCTGCCGGCCGGTCAGGGCGTCCGCCAGCCCGGTGTGCGTCCGCTCCAGGATGCTGGTGCGCAGCAGCAGGTCCTGGGTCTCCGCCGGCTGCGCCTGCAGCACCTCGGCCAGCAGGAAGTCCGCGACGGTGCTGTTGCCGGCCTCGAACCCGCGCAGGCAGCCCTCCGGGTCCTCGGCGTTCTCGGTGGCCAGTGCACACAGCCGCAGGCCCGCCGCCCAGCCCTCCGTCCGGCGGGTCAGCGCCTGCACGCCCTCCTCGGAGAGGGCCAGTCCGTGCCGGGCGAGCAGGACACCGGTCTCCTCGGCGGTGAAGGCGAGGTCGGTGCCGCGGATCTCGGCGACCGCGTCGGCGGCCCGGTAGCGGTGCAGCGGCAGCAGCGGCTCGTCCCGGCTGATCAGGACCAGTCGCAGCCCGCCTGCCGCGTGCCGGACCAGTCCGTCCAGCGCCTCGGCGACCGCCGGGGAGGTGACGTGCTCGAACTCGTCCAGCACCAGGACGACCGGTGCGTCGCGCCCGTTCAGTCCGGCCGCCAGCCGGTCCGGCAGGGCGAGGTCCACCTCGGCGGCGCGGGCGGGGCCGCCGACGTCCGCGGGCAGCGGGATGCCGGTGTGCCGCAGCGCCGCGAGCAGCTGCGCCCAGAACACCCCGGGCGCCTCGTCGCCGCGCTCCAGGGTGAGCCAGACGACCGGACCGGGCAGGGCGGCCCGCGCCGCCCAGTCCGCGACCAGCAGGGTCTTGCCGGCCCCGGCCGGACCGTTCACCAGGACGAGCGGCCGCTCAAGGCCCGCGGTGAGCCGTTCGGCGAGCCGGTCGCGGCGGACGAAGGTGCCCGGGACGGGCGGCGCGGCGAAGCGCGCGGCCAGCACCGGGTCACCGTTCGGAGCAACGGGTGGACCGGCGGGGGGGCCGGCGGGGGGAAGAGGTGCGGCCGGGGCCGGAGCGCCGACGGCGGGCGGCCGCCGATTTCCTGAGCTGTCTGGCATGGCGACCACCGGAGTCCAGGGCGCGCGCCGGGTGCACACGTCGTCCCGGCTTCAATCATCGGTACACCCCCGGGCCTCCGCAACGCACGGAGGGTGACCGCCGGGGCGGCCGGTCACCCGCGCCGGGTGGTGCGGAGCCGCCCGCTTGACCGCACCCTGATCTGGGGGACTGTCCAGGACACCCCGACACGGAGGTCTCGATGGCGACCGCACCCTATCCCGCCGGAAGCTTCCGCCCGACGCCGCCGCGGGCGACGCAGCAGGGCGAGTCCATGCGGATGTTCGCCGCCGTCATGCTGGGCGTCCTCGCCCTGTTCAACGGTCTCGACGGCATCGCGGCGATCGCGCAGTCCAAGGTGTTCGTCGGCGACGCCCGCTTCGTCTTCGGCGACCTGCGCGCCTGGGGCTGGGCGATGCTCGCCCTCGCCGTCGCGCAGGGTTTCGCCGCGGCCGGCGTCCTCGCCCGCAACCAGCTCGCCCGCTGGTTCGGCGTGGCCGTCCTCGTCCTCAACGCCTTCGCCCAGATGGCCTTCATCCCGTCCTACCCGGTCTGGTCCGTGCTGGTCATCGCCATCGACGTGATCGCCCTGTACGCGCTGATCGCCTACGGCGGCCGCCCGGAGCCCGGGCCGCCGGCCTCCTGAGCCCCCACCCGCACCCGCACCCGAGGAGCCCGAAGTGACCGACGAAATCAACGAGATGGGCCCGATCGACTACGTGGTGATCGAGTTCCCCGGCAGCAAGATGACCGGGGAGGGCCTGCCGCTGCTCGTCGACCTGGTCGACCGGGGCATCGTCCGGATCATCGACCTGATGTTCATGAAGAAGGAGCTCGACGGCTCCGTCGTCGGGCTGGAGATCGCCGACATGACCGGCGACGGCGAACTCGACCTCGCGGTCTTCGAGGGTGCGGCCTCCGGCCTGCTCGGCTCGGAGGACCTCGACGAGGCCGCCGCCGCCCTGGAGCCCGGCAACTCGGCCGGCCTGATCGTCTACGAGAACCTGTGGGCCGCGCCGTTCGCCGCCGCACTGCGCCGTGGCGGCGCCCAGCTGGTGGCGAGCGGCCGCATCCCGCTGCCGGACCTCGTCGCCGCGCTCGACGCGCTCGAGTCCGAGGAGTGACCGGCCACCCGCCGGTACCGGAAGACCGAAGGAGAGAACCATGCCCGGACTGATCCGAGGAGTCGCCCGCACCGCCGTGGTCGCGGGCACCGCCACGGCGGTGTCCAACCGCGTGTCCCGGCGGCAGGCCGGCCGGTGGGCCGATCAGGAGGCCCAGCAGGCCCCGCCCCCGCAGCAGGTGGTCTACCAACAGGCACCGCCGCCGCCCGCGCCGCCGGCCGCCGCCCCGGTCAGCATGGACAGCAAGATCGACCAACTCAAGGAGCTCGCCACGCTCAAGGAGCAGGGCATCCTCACCGAGGCCGAGTTCGAGGCGCAGAAGGCCCGGATCCTCAACGGCTGACCGACCCGCTGTCAGACCCCCTGGAGGCACGGTGAACCGGTGGAAGCCGCTGATCGTCCTCGGCACGGGCCAGTTCCTCATGGTGCTGGACGCGTCGGTGATGAACGTGTCGATCAGTCAGCTCGTCGAGGACTTCGACACCGAGGTCACCGCAATCCAGGGGGTCATCACCCTCTACACGCTGGTGATGGCGGCCTTCATGCTCACCGGCGGCAAGATCGGTGACATGTACGGCCGCCGCCGCACGTTCGTGGTCGGCCTGGTCGTCTACGCGGTCGGCTCCGGCCTGACCGCGGTCGCCCCCGAGCTGTGGGTGCTCGCGCTCGGCTGGTCCGTGATCGAGGGACTCGGCGCCGCCCTGGTGCTGCCGGCCCTGGCGGCCCTGGTCGCCGGCGCCTACAAGGGCCGGGACCGGGCCGTCGCCTACGGCGTGATCGGCGGCCTCGCCGGCGCCGGCATCGCCGTCGGCCCGCTGCTCGGCGGCTGGGTCACCACCTACCTCACCTGGCGGCTGGTCTTCGCCGGCGAGGTCGTCCTGGTGGTCGCGATGCTCTGCCTGATCGGCTGGATCCCGGCCGAGGAACCGCCGAAGGAACGGCCGAAGATCGACCTGGTGGCGGTCGCGCTCTCCGCGCTCGGCCTCGCCCTGGTCGTCCTGGCCGTGCTGCAGAGCAGCAGCTGGGGCTGGCTGGAGCCGCGGAACCCGCCGTTCACCGTGTTCGGCTTCTCGCCGACCCTCTTCGCGATCACCCTCGGCGGCCTGCT
Organism: Streptomyces sp. NRRL B-24484; assembly: GCF_000717715.1. Lineage (GTDB taxonomy): Bacteria > Actinomycetota > Actinomycetes > Streptomycetales > Streptomycetaceae > Kitasatospora. The sequence continues at coordinate 12,892 of NZ_JOAI01000061.1, forward strand.
GCTGTTCCTCTTCGCCCGCTGGGAAATCGGCCGGGAGAGGGCGGAGAAGCCGACCCTGGTGCACCTCGGCCTGTTCCGCGTCCGGTCGCTGCGCTCCGGTCTGGTCACCCTGTTCAACCAGAACACCATCCTGCTCGGCCTGTTCTTCGTGATCCCGCTCTACCTGCAGGTGGTGCTGGGCGAGGACGCCTTCGAGACCGGCCTGCGGCTGCTGCCGGTGTCCATCACCATGCTGGTCGCCTCGATGAGCGGCTCGCTGCTGCTGCGGATCGCCTCACCGCGCACCATCGTCCGGGCCGGGTTCCTGGTGCTGCTCGCCTCCATCGTCTGGCTGCTCGCCACCATCGACCCCGAGCTGAACGACCTCTCGTTCGCCCTCGCCATGGCGGTGATGGGCCTCGGGATGGGCATGCTCGCCTCGCAGCTCGGCAACGTCGTGCAGTCCAGCGTCGGCGCCGCCGACCGCAGCGAGGCCGGCGGACTCCAGTACACCGCCCAGAACCTGGGCTCCTCGCTCGGCACCGCACTGATCGGCGCCATCCTGATCGGCGCGCTCGCCGCCTCGCTGGGCAACCTGATCAAGAACGACCCGAGGATCTCCGACGAGGTGGCCCGGCAGGCCGGCACCCGGATCGAGGCCGGCCTCACCTTCGTCCCCGCGGACGGCGTCGCCGACGCCCTGGCCCAGACCTCGATCCCGCCCGCGGAGCAGGACGCCATCGTCGACAACTACCAGGACGCCCAGATCACCGGACTCAAGGTCGCCGTCCTCGCCAGCGGCGGCATCGCCCTGATCGGCTTCCTCTGCACCACCGCGCTGCCCGCCCACGTCCGCGGCAAGGGGCCGGGCGGCGAGGAGGCCGGGGACGAGGACGGCGAGGACCGCGAGGACGTCGCGGCCTGATCTCCCCGCACCGCACATTCCGGCAGCGCCGGAATGACCGTGCGGCGGGTTTGGGCGGCGGGCCCGGGCTCGGGCAGGCTGTGGGGCGACCGGCCCGTACGGGCCCCGCGCCGAGAGGAGCCCGCCATCGCCGCCGCCGCGCACGGCCCGCAGTCGCTCGACCGGGCGCTCGACCTGCTCGACGCCGTCGCCGACGCACCCGGCCCCGTCACCGCCCGCGACCTCGCCGACCGGCTCGGCTGCTCGCTCTCCACCGTCTACACCCTGCTCGGCCCGCTCACCGCCCGCGGCCACCTCGCCCGCACCCGCGGCGGCTACGTGCTCGGGCCCCGCATCCCCGCCCTGCACCGGGCCTACCGGCGGCGGGAGCCCGCCGAACCCGACGTCCGCGACCTGCTGCTGCGGGTGGCCCGCGCGGCCGGCACCCCCGCGTACTACAGCACCTACCGGGACGGCCGGATCGCCGTGGTGGAGAGCACCGGGCCGGCCGCGGCCGACGGCGACCCCTTCGAGGCCGGCACCGAGCCGCACGCGCACGCCACCGCCCACGGCAAGGTGCTGCTCGCCGCGCTCTCCCGCCCGGCCCGCCGCCGCTACCTGGCCGAGCACGGCCTGCCGCGGTTCACCGAGCACACCATCACCGACCCCGACCGGCTGGAGGCCGAACTCGGCCTCGTCCGCAGGCTCGGCCTCGCGGTCTCGGTCGGCGAGTACGACCCCGACTGGATGTGCCTGGCCGTTCCGCTGCCGCCCTCCGGCGGCGGCCCCGCCCGGGCGCTCTCCGTCTCGCTGCCCACCGCCCACCGGGCCGCCCGCGGCCGGATCGGCGACGTCCTGACCCGCGCCGCCCGGCAGTTCGGCTGAGCGGTCGTCACCGCACCACCACCACACCACCCTTGAGGAGTCCGCCGTGATCCTGATCAACGTCAAGTTCACCGCCCGCCGCGAGTACGCCGACAGCTGGATGGCGCGGGTCGACGCGTTCACCCGGGCCACCCGCGAGGAGCCGGGCAACGTCTTCTTCGAGTGGTCCCGCAGCGTGGACGACCCGCAGGTGTACGTTCTGCTGGAGGCCTTCGCCGACGCCGAGGCCGGCGCCGCCCACGTGAACTCCGAGCACTTCAAGGCCGCGATGGCCGAACTGCCGCAGGCCATCGCCGCCAAGCCGCAGATCATCTACGTCGAGGCGCCGGTCGACGGCTGGGGCGAGATGGCCGAACTCACCCCCGCGGAGTGACCCCGGACGGGCCTGTGCGATCCGCCCCCGGGGCCTCACACCCGGAGGTACCATCCGTGCGGCAGGCGTAACGGCCGGGGAACCCCGCACGACACCTCCGCGCAACAGGGCCTTCCTACGTTGGACACAGGTGGGAGCGTCCCACCGGGCCGGTCGGCGCGACCCCGCCACCGCGGGCGGGGGCCCGGACCGGCGGCCACGAGAGGGGCAGCCGTGACGGTGCCGACGCCGCAGCAGGAGACCAGCCGGGTGAGGACGGCCTGCTCGTACTGCGGGGTCGGCTGCGGCATCGTCCTCGACGTGGCCCGGGGGGCCGACGGCCGCCGGAGGGTCATCAAGGCCTCCGGCGACCAGGCCCACCCGGCCAACGCCGGCCGGCTCTGCACCAAGGGCGCCACCCACGCCGATCTGATGGCCGCACCCGGCCGGCTCGGCACCGCCCTCGTCCGCACCGGCCGCGGCGAGGAGCCGGCCGAGACCGACGTGGACGCGGCCGTCACCGCCGTCGCCGGACGGCTGCGCGCCATCGTCGACGAACACGGGCCGGACGCCCTGGCGTTCTACGTCTCGGGCCAGATGTCCCTGGAGGCGCAGTACTTGGCGAACAAGCTGGCCAAGGGCTTCGTGCGGACCTCCCGGATCGAGTCCAACTCCCGTCTGTGCATGGCCAGCGCGGGCTCCGGCTACAAGCTCTCGCTCGGCGCCGACGGGCCGCCCGGCTCGTACGAGGACTTCGAGCGGGCCGACGTCTTCCTGGTCATCGGCTCCAACATGGCGGACTGCCACCCGATCCTCTTCCTGCGGATGATGGAGCGGGTCAAGGCCGGCGCGAAGCTGATCGTCGTCGACCCGCGCCGCACCGCCACCGCCGAGAAGGCCGACCTCTTCCTGCAGGTCCGCCCCGGCACCGACCTGGCGCTGCTCAACGGCCTGCTGCACCTGCTGGTCGCCGGCGGGCACACCGACGAGGCGTTCATCGCCGAGCACACCGAGGGCTGGGAGCAGCTGCCGGACTTCCTCGCCGACTACCCGCCCGCCGCCGTCGCCGAGCTGACCGGCCTCGCCGAGGCCGACCTGCGGAAGGCCGCCGAGTGGATCGGCACCGCGGGGGAGTGGACGAGCTGCTGGACGATGGGCCTCAACCAGTCCACCCACGGCACCTGGAACACCAACGCCCTGGTCAACCTGCACCTGGCCACCGGCGCCATCTGCCGCCCCGGCAGCGGACCGTTCTCGCTGACCGGCCAGCCCAACGCGATGGGCGGCCGCGAGATGGGCTACATGGGCCCCGGACTGCCGGGCCAGCGCTCCGCCCTGGTCGAGGCGGAACGGGCCTTCACGGAGGACCTCTGGGGCATCGAGCGGGGCAGCCTGCGCGCCGAGGCCGGCGCCGGCACGGTGGAGATGTTCGAGCGGATGGCCGAGGGCGAGATCAAGGCCTGCTGGATCATCTGCACCAACCCGGTCGCCTCGGTGGCCAACCGGCGCACCGTCATCGAGGGCCTGGAGGCGGCCGAACTCGTCATCACCCAGGACGTGTTCGCCGAGACCGAGACCAACGCCTACGCGGACGTGGTGCTGCCTGCCACGCTCTGGGCCGAGTCCGACGGCGTCATGGTCAACTCCGAGCGCAACCTCACCCTCGTCCCGGGCGTGGTGGACGCGCCCGGCCGGGCCCGGCCCGACTGGCGGCTGATCGCCGACGTCGCCTGCGCCATGGGCTACGCCGAGGCCTTCAGCTACGCCTCCGCCGAGGAGGTCTTCGAGGAGCTCAAGCAGGCCTGGAACCCGAAGACCGGCTGGGACCTGCGCGGCACGAGCTATCAGCGGCTGCGGGAGGGCCCCGCCCAGTGGCCGTGCGCCCCCGGCGGCCCGGACCGCAACCCGGTGCGGTACCTCAACGACGGCGTCAGCCAGGAGCCGCTGGTCCGCGAGGACGGCTCCCGGCCGCGGCTCGCCTTCCCCACCGACACCGGCCGGGCCCGGTTCTACGCCCGCCCGCACCTGCCGCCCGCCGAACTGCCCGACGAAGACTACCCGTTCGTGCTGAACACCGGCCGGGTGCAGCACCAGTGGCACACCCTCACCAAGACCGGCAAGGTCGCCAAGCTCAACAGGCTCAACCCGGGCCCGTTCGTGGAGATCCACCCGGTGGACGCCGCCGCGCTGCGGGCCGCCGACGGGGACCGGCTGGAGGTCGCCTCCCGGCGGGGCCGGGCCGTACTGCCGGTGGTGGTCACCGACCGGGTGCTGCCCGGCACCTGCTTCGCGCCCTTCCACTGGAACGACATGTTCGGCGAGTACCTGGGCATCAACGCGGTCACCAACGACGCGGTCGACCCGGTCTCGTTCCAGCCCGAGTTCAAGGCCTGCGCGGTCTCGCTCACCCGGGTCGCCGCCGTCGCCGACCCCGCCCCGGCCGCCGTGCCGGCGCCGGAGCCCGGCCTCAGCCCGGCGGCCGCCGAGGGCGGTACCGCGGTCGCAGCCCTCACCCGGCTCTTCGCGCTCACCGACCTGGCCGCCCCGCCTGCCTTCGCCGACCACGAACGCCGCTATCTCGCCGGGTACTTGGCGGGCCTCGGCGCCACCGCCCCGGCCGGCGCGGTGCCGGTGCTGCCGGCCGACGCCCCCTTCGACCCGGCCCACGCCCTGTGGGTGGACGGCGTGCTCGCCGGGATGTTCTCCCGCTCCGCCCTGACCGCCGCCGTCCCGGCGCCGGCCGCCGCACCCGACGCCGCCGCACCCGGCCGCCGCCTGGTCGTCCTGTACGCCTCGCAGACCGGCAACGCCGAGGAGATCGCCACCGGCGCCGCCGCCCGGCTCGCGGGGGCCGGCCGGTCGGCGACCGTCCTCCCGATGGCGGACTGCGCCCCCGGCACCCTGACCGCCGGGACGGATCTGCTCGTCGTCACCAGCACCTTCGGCGACGGCGACGCGCCGGACAACGGCGCCGACTTCTGGCAGCAGCTTGCGGACGGCGACGCGGCGCGCCTGCAGGACCTGCGGTACGCGGTGCTCGCCCTCGGCGACTCCAGCTACCACGACTTCTGCGGCCACGGCCGCCGCCTCGACGAGCGCCTCGCCGAACTCGGCGGCGTCCGCCTGCTGCCCCGCGTCGACTGCGAACCGGACTACGAGGAGGCCGCCGCCGGCTGGCTGGAGCAGGTGCTGACCGCGCTCACCGCGGAGCCCGCCCCGGCGCCGGCCGCCCCGCGCAGACCCACCAAGGCCGAACCGTTCACCGCCACCCTCACCGGCAACCGGCTGCTCAGCCTGCCCGGCGCCGCCAAGGAGGTCCGCCAGTTCACCTTCGACCTCGGTGCGAGCGGCGCCCTGGAGTACGAGGCCGGCGACGCGCTCGGCGTCTGGCCGGTCAACTGCCCCGAACTGGTGGTGGAGTGGCTGGAGGCCACCGGCCAGCACCCCGACACCGAGGTCGACCTCGCCGGCGTCGGCCGGACGACGCTCTCCGAGGCGCTGCACCGGCACCTCGACCTGACCCGGATCACCCCAGACCTGCTCCGCTTCGCCGCCGAGCGGACGGCCGACGGCCGGCTGCTCCGCAAGCTGCTCCGGCCCGACAACAAGGACGAGCTGGCGAAGTGGAGTTGGGACCGGCAGGCGGTCGACCTGGTGGCCGAGTACCCGGTGAAGGCCGCCGCCCAGGAGTGGGTGGACGTGCTGAAGAAGCTGCAGCCGCGGCTCTACTCGATCTCCTCCAGCCCGCTGGTCGACCCGGCGAAGGTCCAACTCACCGTCTCCGTACTGCGGTTCGACAACCGGTCCGGGCGCCGCCGCAAGGGGGTGGCGTCGAGCTTCCTGGCGGACGCGGCCCCCGACACCCCGGTGCAGATCTTCGTGCAGCGCTCGCCGCACTTCCGTCCGCCCGCCGACCCGGCGGTGCCCGCGGTGATGATCGGGCCGGGCACCGGCGTCGCCCCGTTCAAGGGCTTCCTGGACGAGCGGCGGGCGCGCGGCCACCACGCCGGCAACTGGCTGTTCTTCGGCGAGCAGCGGCGCGCCACCGACTTCTACTACGAGGACGAGCTGGCCGCGCTTGGCGAGGCCGGCGTGCTCTCCCGGCTGGACCTGGCCTTCTCCCGCGACCAGCGGAACAAGGTCTACGTCCAGGACCGGATGCGCGAGCACGGCTCGCGGCTGTGGAAGTGGCTGGAGGCGGGCGCGCACCTCTACGTCTGCGGCGACGCCGGCCGGATGGCCAGGGACGTCGACCGCGCCCTCCACGAGATCGTCGCCGCCCAGGGCGGGCTGAGCGAGGAGGGCGCGGCCGTGTACGTCAAGCAGCTGGCCGCGGACAAGCGCTACGTCCGCGACGTGTACTGACGTACCGTCAACGGATGCGTGATCAGCAGTTCTTGAAGGCGTCGCAGAGCGGCGCCCCCAGCAGGCGCAGGACGGCGGTGTCGTCCTTGACCGTCCAGGCGGCCTTGGGCTTCTTGGTTCCGTAGGGGCCGTAGACGGTCAGCTCGGCGACCGTGGTCGAGGTGGTCGTCAGGTACTCGTGGACGGTGATGCCGCCACTGCCCTGCTTGAGGGTGATGGTGGCGGCCAGGTACGCCGGGTCCTCGGCGGTGACCTTCACGCTGGGGGTGGCGCCGTCCGGGGCGCAGGCCTTGACCTCCCCGGTCAGGGCGCGCAGCAGCGCACCGGCGGACTGCACGGCGCCGCTGGAGGTGCCCTTGAAGTGGACGACCGTCTGCTGGACCTGCCACTCGTCGGTGCCGCCGCTCAGCAGCGACTGCGCGCCGTCGGCGCCGGTGCCGAGGCCGGCGAGGTCGGAGGAGCGGGCCGAGTCGCAGAGCGTCTCGAAGGCGAACGGCTCGCCGTTCTTGACCGCCTTGGCCTTCCCGGCCTGCGCGGGCCAGTGGTACGCGGCGTTCAGCGGCAGGTCGTTGCCCTTCATCCAGGCGGAGGCGGGAACGCCGTTGACGGCCGGGCCGGTGGCGCCGCCCGCCTTGGCACTGGGGGAGGCGGCCGCGGAGGCGGCGTCGCCGGCGGGCGAGGGGTCGGCGGCGGACGGTGCGGCCTGGCTCGCGGCGGCGGTGCTCGGCGCGGCGGCCGGCTCGGCCGGGTCGCAGGCGGTCAGCACGCCGACGGCGAGGACGGCGGCACAGACGGCGGTGGCGGCGCGCAGCGCCGTGGTGTGTCGGGACACGGTGAGGTGGCTCTTCCTGGTTTCGACGGCCGGCCGCGCGGGCCGGCCGCGGACGGTCAGTAGCCCTGCGGGCCGTGGTTCGGGTTGGCCTGGGCGACCTTGGCGGCCAGGTCGTGGCCGTCCGGTGAGACGTGGTAGCGCGCCATCATGTAGTTCATGGACGCGCACGCGCTGGCCACCGGGTCGTAGATCTTGGTGGAGGTGCCCGGCTGGTGGTAGGCGGCGAAGGTGTCCGGGATGCACTGCCAGGGGCCGCGCGAGGAGTGCAGGGGCGCGCCGTCCGCCTGGGTCGGGCCCCAGGCGTTGCTGTCGTTCTTGTTCACCAGCCAGTGCGAGTCGTTGTACGAGGACTCGCGCTGGGTCATGGTGAGCAGGCCGCGCATCCAGTTGGCGCGGGCCTGCGGATCCTTGATGCCCATGGTGTCGAGCGCCTGGTTGACGTAGTCCTCGCAGGCGGCCCGGCCGCTCTTCCACGACCCGGCGCCGCCGTAGTCGACGTCGGACATCGGGATCTTGCCGTGCGGGTTGGGCGAGGAGGGCATCGGGTGGTGCCCGCCGCTGCCGCCGCCGTCGTGGCCGCCGCTGCCGCCCTCGTGGCCGCCGCCCTGGTGCCCGCCGTTGCCACCGGGTTTTCCGGGGGACTTGGGCGGCGTGTGGTGGCCGCCGCCGGGCAGCTGCCTGCCGGCGTGCTCCTCGGCCTCGCGGTAGTTGTCGGCGCAGTGCTTGATCCCGGCCGCGTCCTGGTGCATCGCCTTCGCGGTGGCGGCGGCGCTCTTCCCGGCGTCCTGGACGGACTCCTCGGCGGCCAGCACGATGCCGGTGGCGAGCACGCCGCGGGTGATCAGGGTCTCGATCTCGGCCGTGCGGAACTTGCCCGACAGTGACCCGACCTTGGCCGCGACGCGTTCCAGGCGTGCGGCCTGGGCCTGCCACTCCGCGGCGAGCCGGTCGAGTTGTTCGGGCGACACTTTGTAATGGCTGCCTGCCATGGCGGTCCTTCCCCCGTCGGACGGCTTCCCGTCCGCGCTGTCCCCGTCGGGTCGGACGGCCCCGACGGTGCGGCCGCCGGATCGTGTGCCACCCAATCCCCGGCGGCAGATCATAGTATGAGCGGCTGTCAGTGGGTCGGCCGGACCCCACCGCGCGGCGGCCTCGTCCGGGCGGCGCCGTTCTGGTTCGATGGGGTCCGTCCACCGGTCGGCGGTGGCCGCGGCAGCGAGGAGGACCGGCACAGATGCCCGTACGCACCGAACGCAGCGGACCGGTGACCACCGTCGTGCTCTCCCGTCCCGAGAGCCGCAACGCCGTCGACGGACCCACCGCCGAAGCCCTCGCCGAGGCCTTCCGTTCCTTCGACGCCGACCCCGAGGCCTCCGTTGCCGTCCTGTGGGGCGAGGGCGGCACCTTCTCCGCCGGCGCAGACCTCAAGGCCTTCGGCACCGCCGACGGCAACCGGGTCGCCCCCGAGGGCGACGGGCCGATGGGCCCCACCCGGATGCGGCTCTCCAAGCCCGTCATCGCCGCCGTCTCCGGCCACGCCGTCGCGGGCGGCCTCGAACTCGCCCTCTGGTGCGACCTGCGGGTCGCCGAGGAGGACGCCGTCTTCGGCGTCTTCTGCCGCCGCTGGGGCGTCCCCCTGATCGACGGCGGCACCGTCCGGCTGCCCCGGCTGATCGGCGCCGGTCGTGCCATGGACCTCGTCCTCACCGGCCGCCCGGTCGACGCCGGGGAGGCCAAGAGCATCGGGCTGGTCGACCGGGTCGTCCCCCGCGGCACCTCCCGGCAGGCGGCCGAGCGCCTCGCCGCCGAGATCGCCCGCTTCCCGCAGACCTGCATGCGCGGCGACCGGCTCTCCCTCCTCGAACAGGACGGGATGAGCGAGCACGACGCCCTCGACAACGAACTCCGGCACGGCCTGCGGTCCCTGCCCGAGGCCGGCGAGGGCGCCGCCCGCTTCGCCAAGGGAGCCGGCCGCCACGGCTCCTTCACCGACCGGCACTGACCCCCGCCGGCCACGCCCCTGCGGACGGCCGAGCGGTGGCGCGCCGCTTCACGTGTCGAGGTGGCGGAGGGCGAACCAGAGTTCCATCCGGACGTCGGGGTCGTTGAGGTCGGCGGCGAGCAGGTCGGCGGTGCGGGCGATGCGCTGGCGGACGGTGTTGCGGTGGAGTTCGAGGGCGGCAGCGGTGCGGTCCCAGCTGCCGTGGTGGGCGAGCCAGGCGGTGAGGGTCTCCCGCAGGACGTCCGGGCCGGGGGCGCCGGCCTCCGCGAGCGGCGCCAGCAGGGCCCGGGCGTGGGCACGGGCCTCGTCCTCGGCGACGAGGGCGTGCATGCTCAGGGCCTCGTCGCGCTGCCGCGCGGCACCCCGGCCGGCCGCCAGGGCCCGCCGCAGCGCGCGGTCGGCGTGCACGGCGGCGTTCCCGAGCCCGTCCGTCCCGGTCGGGGCGCTGAAGCCGAGCGTCCAGCCGAGCCCGACGGCGGCGGCCGGATCGGGGGCGGTGGCCCCCGGGACGAGGGCCCGCAGCTCGCTCCCGGAGACGTCCAGGTAGGGCGTGCCGAGGGCGGTGCCGAGCGCGGCGACCTGCACGGGGTCGTCCCCGCGGCCGGACCGGGTGCGCCGCCCGGCGACGACCGTCCAGCGGCCGTCCGCGGCGCCGTCCGGCTGCAGCAGCGCGGCGACCTCGGCCGGCGCGGCACCGAGCAGCAGCCGGACGAGGGCGCCCGCGCCGCGGGTGTCGGCACCGAGGGCGTGCCGCGGGCTGGTGAGCAGGGCGAGCAGGACGGCGGCGACGCCGGTGACCGAGCGGTGGACGCTGCTCGGCGGGGTGCCGGCGGCGATGCCCAGGGCCAGGCCGCCGGGCAGGGTGTGCACGGTGAGGTGGCGGCCTTCGAGGTGCTCGGCGGCGGCCGTCGGCGGTGCGGTGCGGCCCGGCCGTCCGGGGCGGCGGGCCGCGGTGCGGGCGGCGAGGTCCCGCACCTGCCGCGGCGCCGGCGCGGCGGGGCGCTCCCCGGCGGCGAAGAGCTCCTGCCCGGCGGCGTCCAGCAGCACCGTCCAGGAGCCGGTGCGCACGGCCAGCTGGTGCAGCACGGCCTGCAGCGCGTCCGGCCGGGCCGCCGCCGAGGCGAGGGCGGACTGCGCCTCGGAGACCACCCGCAGGTCGCGGTTGCGGGCCTCGGCCATGAACGCGTACGCGGCCCGGTTGACCGCGACGAACGGCGTCGCCGGCGGCACCCGCACCAGCGGCAGCGCGTGCCGCTCGCAGGCCTCGACGAGCACCGCCGGCACCTCGTCGTGGACGGGCGCGATGCCGAAGCCGAGCGCCGCGATCCCGGCCGCGGCGACGCTGCGCACGTACGCGTCCACCGCCTCCTCGGTCGGCGGGAAGCGGACGCCCGCGGTCAGCAGCAGTTCGCCGCCCGACAGGTACGGTGCCGGATCGGGCAGTTCGGTGGTGCCGATGGTGCCGATCAGCCGGTCGTCGCGGGGCCCCGCGACCTGCTCCAGGCCGAGGCCCGGGGCGCCGAGCAGCACCCGCAGCGGCAGGGCGGGCGTCCCCGGCTCCGGGGCGCGCGGAGCCGCCGGTACGGGCGGTGCGGACATGCCCGGTCTCCCTTCGGTGGACACTTCCTCCATTCGGAGCATAGAGAATGGACGGATCCGACACTTCATCCGCCCCGGCGCTGCTCCTACCGTTTCAGCACGGGCCGAGGACGCCGTCCGGCGGCGGTGCCCGTACCGTCCCCCCTCCGGCGCCGCGTCCGGCCCCCTCCGGCCGCGGCAGCCGTCCCCCACGAGCACCCCGGCCCCGCACCCGCAGCGCGGCGGCCGGATCGGAGGACCACATGGCCATCGACTACGTCGTGATGACCTGCTACCTGGCGGGCATCGTCGCCGTCGGCTGGTGGGGCAGGAGGCGCGCCCGCTCCAAGAGCGACTTCCTGGTCGCCGGCCGCCGCCTCGGCCCGCTGATGTACACCGGGACGATGGCCGCCGTCGTGCTCGGCGGCGCCTCCACCATCGGCGGCGTCCGCCTCGGCTACACCTACGGCCTGTCCGGCGCCTGGATGGTCTTCGCGATCGGCCTCGGCCTGCTCGCCCTGAGCGCCTTCTTCTCCGCCCGGATCGCCCGGCTCAAGGTCTACACCGTCGCCGAGATGCTCTCGCTGCGCTACGGCGACGCCGCCAGCGTCATCTCCGGCGTGGTGATGTGGGTCTACACCCTGATGCTGGCCGTCACCTCCACCATCGCCTACGCCACCGTCTTCGACGTGCTCTTCGACGTGCCCCGCTGGGCGGCCGTGGTGATCGGCGGCACCATCGTCGTCGGCTATTCCGCGCTCGGCGGCATGTGGTCGATCACCCTCACCGACATGGTGCAGTTCGTGGTGAAGTCGATCGGCGTGCTGGTGCTGCTGCTGCCGATCGCCGTGGTCAAGGCCGGCGGCTGGAGCGCCATGGCCGACAAGCTGCCCGTCGGCTACTTCTCCTTCGGCTCCATCGGCGGCGAGTCGATCCTCACCTTCGTGCTGATCTACACCTTCGGCATGCTGATCGGCCAGGACATCTGGCAGCGGGTGTTCACCGCCCGCACCGACAAGGTCGCCTCCTACGGCGGCACCGTGGCGGGCGTCTACTGCCTGGTCTACGGCCTGGCCGGCGCCGTCATCGGCATGGCCACCAAGGCCCTGCACCCGCAGCTCGCCGGCGCCGACAGCGCCTTCGCCACCATCGTCAAGACCACCCTGCCGACCGGTGTGAAGGGCCTGGTGCTGGCCGCCGCGCTCTCCGCGATGATGTCCACCGCCAGCGGCGCGCTGATCGCCTCCGCCACCGTCGCCAACAACGACATCTGGCAGTGGCTGCGCACCCGCGGCGGCCGGGTCCGCCCGCAGGGCGACGACCACGACGAGGTCGGCGCCAACCGGCTGGCGATCATCGTCCTGGGTGCCGTCTCGATCGGCCTGGCCTGCCTGCTCGACGACGTCCTCGCCGCCCTCACCGTCGCCTACAACCTGCTGGTCGGCGGCCTGCTCGTGCCGATCCTCGGCGGCCTGGTCTGGCGCCGCGGCAACCTGCCGGGCGCGCTCGCCGCGATGACCGCCGGCGGTGTCACCGTGATCACCCTCATGGTGGTCGAGGGCACCCTCGCCAACGAGCCGATCTACTACGGCCTCGGCGCCAGCCTGGTCGCCTACCTGTCCGTCAGCCTGACCACCCGGCCCACCGACGCCCGCCTGCTGGAGCGCTGGCGCGACCGGCTCGACGGCCGCGCCCCGGCCGAGCCCGAGGCCGTCCCCGCCGCTGTCTGACGGCACCCGCCACCGCACCCACCGACCCTCCCGAGGAATCCATGAGCACCACCGAACCGCGCGGCCCGATCGACTCGTCCCGCGTCCCGCGCTACGCCGGCCCCGCCACCTTCGCCCGGCTGCCCCGCCTGGACGAGGTCGGCAGCGCCGACATCGCCGTGGTCGGCGTCCCGTTCGACACCGGGGTCTCCTACCGGCCGGGCGCGCGGTTCGGCGGCAACGCGATCCGCGAGGCCAGCCGCCTGCTGCGGCCCTACAACCCGGCACAGGACGCCTCGCCGTTCGCCCTCGCCCAGGTCGCGGACGCCGGTGACATCGCGGCCAACCCGTTCAACATCAACGAGGCCGTCGACACCGTCGAGGCCGCCGCCCGCGACCTGCTCGCCACCGGCGCCCGGCTGATGACCCTCGGCGGCGACCACACCATCGCCCTGCCGCTGCTGCGCGCCGTCGCCGACCGGCACGGCCCGGTCGCCCTGCTCCACTTCGACGCCCACCTCGACACCTGGGACACCTACTTCGGCGCCGAGTACACCCACGGCACCCCGTTCCGCCGGGCCGTCGAGGAGGGCATCCTCGACACCTCCGCGCTCAGCCACGTCGGCACCCGCGGCCCGCTCTACGGACGCCAGGACCTCACCGACGACGAGAAGCTCGGCTTCGGCATCGTCACCTCCGCCGACGTGATGCGCCGCGGCGTCGACGAGGTCGCCCAGCAGCTCCGCGAGCGGATCGGCGACCGCCCGTTGTACGTCTCCATCGACATCGACGTCCTCGACCCGGCGCACGCCCCCGGCACCGGCACCCCCGAGGCCGGCGGCCTCACCTCCCGCGAACTCCTGGAGATCCTCCGCGGACTGGCCGGCTGCAACATCGTCTCCGCCGACCTCGTCGAGGTCGCCCCCGCCTACGACCACGCCGAGATCACCTCCGTGGCCGCCTCCCACACCGCCTACGAGCTGACCACCCTGATGGCCCGCCGGATCGCCGAGGAGCGCGCATGACCCACGTCCGCAACGGCGGCGACCTGGTCGTCGAGTCCCTCGCCAACCTCGGCGCCGAGACCGTCTTCGGCCTCCCCGGCCAGCACGCGCTCGGCCTGTTCGACGCCCTGCGCCGCTCGCGGCTGTGCTACGTCGGCCTGCGGGTGGAGAACAACGCCGGCTTCGCCGCCGACGGCTACGCCCGCACCGCCGGGACGGTCGCCCCGCTGTTCCTCTCCACCGGCCCCGGCGCCCTCACCTCGCTCGCGGCCCTCCAGGAGGCCGCCGCCGCCTCCGCCCCCGTCCTCGCCGTCTCCTCGCAGATCCCCTCCGCCGGGCTCGGCGGCCGCCGCCGCGGCTACCTGCACGAACTCGTCGACCAGCAGGCCAGCTTCCGCGACGTGGTGAAGTCCGTGCACACCGCGCGGACCGCCTCGCAGATCCCGTCCGCGCTCGCCGCCGCCTGGGAGTCCGCCCTCACCGCCCCGTACGGGCCGGTCTGGGTGGAGATCCCGCAGGACGTGCTGCTCGCCCCGACCACCGTGCCCCGGGTCACCGGCCTGCGCGCCGAACCCCGGCCGCTCGTCCCGCGGGCCGAACTCGTCGCCGAGGCCGCCGTGCTGCTCGCCGAGGCCGAGCACCCGGTGATCCTCGCCGGCGGCGGGGTCGTCCGGGCCGGCGCGACCGACGAACTGCTGCGCCTGGCCGAGCTGTTGCGGGCCCCGGTGGCCTGCACCTTCGGCGCCAAGGGCGCCTTCCCGTGGGAGCACCCGCTCTCGCTGCAGTCCTGGCTGGAGGACCGGCACACCACCGAGCTGCTGGAGAACGCCGACGTGCTGCTGGTCGTCGGCTCCGGCCTCGGCGAACTCTCCAGCAACTACCACACCTTCGCCCCGCGCGGTCAGCTGATCCAGGTCGAGGCCGACCTCGGCAAGCTGGAGTCCAACCACCCCGCCTTCGGCATCCACGCCGACGCCCGGCTCGCCCTCCGCGCCCTCGCCGACTCCGTCCCGGCACGGGAGCCGGACGGCCGGGCCGAGGCCGTCGCCGCCGACCTGCTCAAGCAGGTCCGGGCCCGGATCGACGGCCAGGGACTGGAGTTGGAGCAGCAGCTCCTCGCCGACGCCAGGGCCGCGCTGCCCGACGACTCCCCGGCCTTCTTCGACATGACCATCCTCGGCTACTGGGCCTGGTCCGCGTGGGACGCCCGCCGGCCGGGCGCCATGCACTCCGCGCAGGGGGCCGGCGGCCTCGGATACGGCTTCCCCGCCGCGCTCGGCGCGGCCGCGGCCCTGCCGGGCCGGCCCGTCCTCGCCGTCTCCGGGGACGGCGGCGCGATGTACTCGCTCGCCGAACTGGCCACCGCCCGCCAGCACGGCCTGGACGTCACCTGGCTGATCGTGGACGACGGGGGGTACGGGATCCTCCGCGAGTACATGACCGACACCTTCGGTGAGGCCACCGCCACCGAACTCGCCCGTCCCGACTTCCTCCGCCTCGCCGAGTCCTTCGGCGTCCCGGCTGTCGCCACCACCCCCGAAACCCTCCGGACCGACCTCACCCGGGCCCTCGCCACCCCCGGCCCCACCGTGGTCGTCCTCCCCGCCCACCTCCGCATGTTCGCCCCCACTCACCTGGAGAACTGAGAACACGTCAGAGGCGGCACCCCAGGGGCGCGGGGGACTGCGCAATCCGGGGGTGTCGCCGTACTGTTCGGAGCATGACCGAATTCAGTGTTCCGATCACCGTCCGCGGCTACGAGACCGACTCCCAGGGCCATCTCAACCAGTCGGTCTACCTGCAGTACGCCGAGCACGCCCGCTGGTGCTACCTCGAACACGCCGGCGTCCGCCAGGCCGACCTGCTGGCGAAGGGCGTCGGACCCGTCGTGCTGGAGACGACGATCCGCTACCGGCGCGAGCTGCGGGCCGGCGACGAGGTGACGGTCAGCTGCCGCTTCGTGTGGGGCGACGGCAAGACCTTCGGCGTCGAGCAGACCGTCGTGAAGGCGGACGGCACCCTCGCCGCCGAGGTCACCGGGGTCGGCGGCTTCCTCGACCTGACGGCCCGCCGGCTGGTCGAGGACGCGCGCGAGCCGATGCGCGCCCTCGCCGCGGACCCGGCGGCACTGGGCCTCTGACGCCCGCCGCAGGCGCCCTCACCAGGCCGGGGCCGCCGCCAGCAGCCGCGCGCGGACCTGCGCGACGGCAGCCGGTTCGGCGGCCCCGGCCCGTCCGACCAGCCAGGCCGTGTTGATCGGCGGGTCCTCCGGCTCGTGCAGCGCGACCAGTGCCCCCGAGGCGAGGCCGTCCGCGCACAGGTAGCGGGGCAGGACGGAGATCCCGGCGCCCCCGGCCACCGCCGCGGCCACCCCGCGCAGGTCGGGCACGACGGCCGCGGCCGGTCCGCTCAGCCGGGTGCCGAAGACGTGCCGCCAGTAGCGGCGGGCGATCGGCAGGTCCTCGGCGTACGTCACCAGCGGTACGCCGCGCAGGGCGGCCTGTCCCTCGGCGGCGACCCGGCCGGCGCCGATCCGGGTCGCCCAGTCGGGCCCGGCGACGAGGACGAACTCCTCGTCGGCGAGTGGGACGGCGTGCAGCGTCCGCCCGCGCGGCCGGGAGGTCGCGACGACCAGGTCGTAGCGGCCGGCCCGCAGTCCGGTGAGCAGGTCGTCGGTGAGTCCGGCGGTGACCCGCAGCCGCAGTCCGGCGCCGATCAGCGGGGCGAGTGCGGGCATGGCGCAGACACCGAGGAACTCGGCCGGCCCGGCGAGGTGGACGGGCTCGGCCGGGGCGCCGCCGTCGGCGCCGCCGCGTTCGGCCACCGCGGCGAGTGCGTCCAGCGGGGCGGCGACCTCCGCGGCGAGCGCGTCGGCCGCGGCGGTGGCGGCGACCCCGCGCGGCAGCCGTTCGAACAGCGGGCGGCCGAGCTGCTGCTCCAGGGTGCGGATCTGCGCGGTGACGGTCGGCTGGGAGAGCCGCAGCAGCCGGGCCGCGGCGGTGAAGGAGCCGGACCGGTGCACGGCGAGGAAGGTCCGCAGCAGGCCGAGGTCGAGCGGTCCGGGGGCGTCACCACTGGGCATGCCCCGCAGCCTAGGGCCTGCCCGCGCACACGGAGCGGCCGCGGCACCCGCCCCGGGTGCCGCGGCCGGTCCGCGGAGACCCTGCTCAGTCCTCGTGGTACAGGGCCAGCGCCCAGATCACGAGGGTGTCCAGCGTGATCAACACCCCGCTCCACACCGGGTAGTACGGCAGCCACAGGAAGTTGGCGATGGCGCTCAGCGCGGCCAGTCCCATGCCCGCGTACCGGGCCCAGGCCATGCCGCGCAGCACGAAGGCGCCGATCACGGCGACCAGGGTGCCGAGCACGATGTGGGTCCAGCCCCAGGCGGTCACGTCGAAACGGAACACGTACCGCGGCGTGGTCACGATCAGGTCGTCCCGGGCCACGGCCACGATCCCCTGGAACACGTCGAGCAGGCCGGTGACCAGCATCACCACGCCCGCGAACAAGGCCAGGCCGGTGACCCAGCCGCTGTACGAACGCGCGGGCGGGCCGCTCGCGGGGGCGCCCGGAGGGACGGAGGCGGAGGCCATGGCGATCTCCCTTTCGGAGACGTGCGGATGTCCCGACCGTCCGTCCGGTCGCCGGGCCGGGCAATCGGGACTGGGCCGTCCGGGTACCGGGGGCGCCGCAGGTGGCGCAGCACCGCCCGGTACGGAGTACACCCGCCGCCGGGCACCGGTGCCGACGCGAGGGGTGCCTCGGTGGCTCTGCACTGCACTGCACCATGCTCAGGAACCGGTGGCCGACCCGGCCGTCGACATCCTCGCCTCGCCGCTGAGCCGGCGGCCGCTCCGCGGAGGACCGCTCAGTCCTGCCGGTACACCGCCAGTGCCCAGATGACGAAGATGTCCAGGGCGATGATCACGATGCTCCACAGCGGGTAGTAGGGCAGCCACAGGAAGCTGGAGATGAGGCTCAGCGAGGCGACCGCGATGCCCGTGTACCGGGCCCAGGCCATGCCGCGGAGCACGCAGAGCCCGACGAGGGCGACCACCAGGCCCAGGATGATGTGGATCCAGCCCCAGGAGGTCACGTCGAACTTGAAGACGTAGTTCGGTGTCGTGACGATCAGCTCGTCCTGCGCGACGGCGACGATCCCCTGGAACAGGTCGAGGAGACCGGTGACCAGCATCACCACGCCGGCGAACAGCACCAGGCCGGAGACCCAGCCGCTGTTCTGACGTGGTGGCAGGCCCCCCGTGGCGGGGCCCGGAGGGACGGAGGTGGACGCCATGGCGATCTCCCCTTCGGAGACGTACGGATGTCCCGACCGTCCGTCCGGTCGCCGCGCCGGGCAATCGGGACTGGGCTGTACGGGTGCCCGCACGGCCGAGTGCCCGGGCCGCCGCTGCCCGGTATGGAGTACGTCCGCTGTCGGGTGCGGGAGGGCGCCCGTAGGGTCCGAGGGAATGCTGTCGGACGACGCGAGAGGTGCCCTCGGTGGCTCTGCACAACGCTCAGGAACCGGCGGCCGACCCGGCCGTCGACATCTTCGCCTCGCCGCTGAGCGAGCGGCCGCTGCCGAAGCGGGCCATGCCGGACTTCCCGGCCCCGCCGTCGGTGGTCTTCCAGCTGCTGCGCAACGAACTGCTGCTGGACGGCAACGCCGCGCAGAACCTGGCGACCTTCTGCACGACCTGGGCGGACGACGAGGTCCGCCGGCTGATGGACCTGTGCCTCGACAAGAACATCGTCGACAAGGACGAGTACCCGCAGACCGCGGAGATCGAGTCGCGCTGCGTGAACATCCTCGCCGACCTGTGGCACGCGCCCGCCGGTGCCGAGGGGGCCAACGCGGTCGGCTGTTCGACCACCGGCTCCAGCGAGGCGGCGATGCTCTGCGGCCTCGCGCTGAAGTGGCGCTGGCGCGACCGGCGCAAGGCCGCCGGGCAGTCGACCGAGCGCCCGAACCTGGTCTGCGGCCCCGTCCAGGTGTGCTGGGAGAAGTTCGCCCGGTACTTCGACGTCGAGCTGCGCCAGGTGCCGGTGGAGCCCGGCGCGACCGGCCTGCAGCCGCACCAGCTGCGCGAGTACGTCGACGAGAACACCATCGGCGTCGTCGCGATCCTCGGCGTGACCTACACCTGCACCTACGAGCCGGTCGCGGAGATCGCCGCCGAGCTGGACCGCATCCACACGGAGACCGGCATCGACGTGCCGCTGCACGTGGACGCGGCCTCGGGCGGGTTCATCGCGCCGTTCCTCCACCGCGACCTGGTCTGGGACTTCCGCCTGCCGCGGGTCTCCTCGATCAACGCCTCGGGCCACAAGTACGGCATGGCCCCGCTCGGCGTCGGCTGGGCGCTGTGGCGGGACAACGACGCGCTGCCGGACGACCTGGTCTTCCACGTGTCCTACCTCGGCGGCGACATGCCGACCCTCGCGCTGAACTTCTCCCGCCCCGGCGGACAGGTCGTCACCCAGTACTTCATGTTCCTGCGGCTCGGCCGCGAGGGGTACCGGCGGGTCTACCAGGCCTGCGCCGACACCGCGCAGCACCTGGCCCGGCAGGTCGCCGGGATGGGCCCCTTCACCCTGCTGTACGACGGCGTCGGCGCGCTGCCGGCCGTCTCCTGGACGCTCACCGACCCGGACTCGGTCGGCTGGAGCCTGTACGACCTCTCCGACCTGCTGCGGATGCGCGGCTGGCAGGTGCCCTCGTACCCGCTGCCGCCGGACCGGCAGGAGACGGTCATCCAGCGCGTCCTGGTCCGGCACGGCGTCGACCGCGACGAGATCGAGCTGCTCGCCGAGGACATGCGCCGGGCGATCAAGCGCCTCGAACAGGGACACCCGCACGAGGCGGACCGCGTCGGTTTCCACCACTGAGTACGGTGGGGTCGGGGGTCGGGACGAGCGAACGGGAGGCCGATGGTGGCGGGCGACGACGGGTTCGACAGGTACCGGCCCAGTGCGGTCGGTGAGATGCTGCGGGACCGGCCGCCGATGGCCCGCGAACTGCCGGTCTTCGACCCCGACCTGGCACCGGCCGAGCCGGGACCGCTCTTCGTGGACTGGCTGGTGCAGGCCCTGGAAGCAGGGGTGCTCGACCCGCAGGTGATGACGCTCTCGACGGTCGACGCGGACGGTGTGCCCGACGCCCGCGCGCTGGTGCTGCGGGACGTCGACGCGGCCGAGGGCGCCTGGCTGTTCGCCGCCGAGGCGAACAGCCCGAAGGGCCGTCAGCTCGCGCTCAGCCCGATGGCCGCGCTCAGCGTGTACTGGCCGCCGCTCGGCCGTCAGGTCCGCGTCCGCGGCTCGGTCGAGGCCGCCCCGCCGGCCGTCTCGGCGGAGGAGTTCCGCGGGCGCTCGCCGGGCGCCCGGGTCGCCTCGCTGGTCGGACGGCAGAGCGAGCCGCTCGGGTCGCTCGCCGCGTACGACCTGGCGGCCGACGAGGCCCAACTGCTGCTGGACGCCGACCCGGCGCTGGTGGCCGCCGGGCACACGGTGTACATGCTGCGCGCCGCCGAGGTCGAGTTCTGGCAGGGCGACCCGAGCCGGCGCCACGTCCGGCTGCGGTACACCCGCACCGGCCTCGGCACCGGTCGGATCGCCTGGACCAGCACCCTGCTCTGGCCGTAGGGGAGATGCACCGGGGGTGCGTGGGCCCTCCCGGCCTTCGGCCGGAGGGCCCACGCACCCATGTGTTGCTGCCCCTGATGTCCCTCGCCCGACTGTCAGGCCGCGGTGCCGGCCAGCACGCGGTCGGCGGGGTCGGGCTCCTGGGCGGCCGCCGGGGCGGGGCGTCGCAGACCCTTCAGCAGGATCACCAGACCGGCGGTGACGACGGTGCCCGCGGCGATCGCCACCAGGTAGAGCACCGGGTTGCCGATCAGCGGCAGCACCCAGATGCCGCCGTGCGGTGCCCGCAGGGTCGAGCCGAAGGCCATCGTCAGACCGCCCGCGACCATGCTGCCCGCCATCGCCGAGGGGATCACCCGCAGCGGGTCGGCCGCCGCGAACGGGATCGCGCCCTCGGTGATGAACGAGGCCCCGAGCACCCAGGCCGCCTTGCCGTTCTCCCGCTCCTCGCGGGTGAACAGCCGCCGCACGGTGGTCGCCAGGGCCAGGCCCAGCGGCGGGGTCATGCCGGCGGCCATCACGGCGGCCATCACCTTCAGGCTGCCCGCGTCCGGCACCGAGCCCGCGGTGGTCAGCGCGCCGGCGGCGAAGGTGTACGCCACCTTGTTGAGCGGGCCGCCCATGTCGAAGGCCATCATCGCGCCGAGCAGCAGGCCCAGCAGGATCGCGTTGGTGCCCGACAGGCTGTTCAGCCAGTCCGTCAGCCCCTTCATCGCCGAGGCGATCGGCGAGCCCAGCACCACGAACATCAGGAAGCCGACCGCGGCCACCGACAGCAGCGGGATCACCACCACCGGCATGATCCCGGCGATCGCCCGCGGCACCTTCCAGCTGTTCATCCAGCGCACCAGCAGGCCCGCGGCCAGACCGGTGACGATGCCGCCGAGGAAGCCCGCGCCGACCGTCACCGAGACCGCACCGCCGACGATGCCCGCCGCCAGCGCCGCCCGGTCCGCGATCGCGTAGGCGATGAACCCGGACAGGACCGGCACCAGGAAGGCGAACGCCGCCGCGCCGGTCTGGAAGAGCAGTGCCGCCCAGCTCAGGTGGGAGGTCCAGTCGAAGTGGCCGACCACCGACGGCGCGGAGGAGATCGTGTAGCCGCCGATCGCGAAGCCCAGCGCGATCAGCAGACCGCCGGCCGCGACGAACGGGATCATGTAGCTGACGCCCGTCATCAGGTAGCCGCGCAGCCGCTTCGCCCAGTGCTCCTGCCGCTGCACCGGCGCCGGGGCGGCGGACGGTCCGGCGGTGCGGGCGGGGGCGGCCGCGGCGAGCGCGACCGCCTCGGCGACCAGCTCGTCGGCCCGGTTGACGCCGGCCTTCACCCCGGTGTCGACCGTCGGCAGTCCGGCGAACCGGGCCCGGTCGCGGACCTCCACGTCGTGCGCCAGGATCACCGCGTCCGCGGCGGCGATCACCGCCGGGTCCAGCGGGGTCGAACCCGCCGAGCCCTGGGTCTCCACGTGGATGGTGGCGCCGGCCCGGGCCGCCGCCTGCTCCAGCGCCTGGGCGGCCATGTAGGTGTGTGCGATGCCGGTCGGGCAGGAGGTCACCGCGACCAGCCGCGGGCCGCCGGCCGAGGAGGCGGCGGAGGGTGCGGGGGAGGGCGCGGCCACCGGTGCGGCGGTCGCCGCGGGCTCCGGTGAGGGGGCTGGCTCCTCGTCGTTGACCAGGGCGGCGACCGCGCTCGGGTCGGTCGCCGCGCGCAGCGCCCCGGTGAACTCCGGGTTCATCAGCCGCCGGGCCAGCGAGGCGAGGATCTGCAGGTGGGCGTCGTCCGCGCCGTCCGGGGCGGCGATCATGAAGACCAGGTCGGCCGGGCGGCCGTCCGGGGCGTCGAAGTCCAGCCCGCGGGTGCTGCGCCCGAAGGCCAGGCTCGGCCGGGTGACGTGGGCCGAGCGGCAGTGCGGGACGCCGATCCCGTCGCCCAGGCCGGTCGGCGCCTGCGCCTCGCGGGCGGCCACGTCGGCGAGGAAGCCGTCGAGGTCGGTCACCCGGTCCTCGGCCGCCAGCCGCTGGGCCAGGGCGCGGAGGGCCTCCGCCTTGTCGTCGGGGGCGAGGTAGAGATCCACGAGCGCAGGTGTGATCAGTCTGCCGTTGTCGCTCATCGTGTCGGTCCTTCACCAGTCGTGCATCGGTGGTGCGTGGTCGGTTCCCTGTGCCCCCAGGTCCTTCCGATCGGCCGTCACGACGGCCGGTGCGCGTCTGCGGCCCTCGCGGCCGCGTCCGGTTCAGCGGCCCAGCGGCAGTTCCCGCGGGACGTCGGCGGTCACCACGACGGTGTCCGGTTCGAGATCGGCCGGGATCGGCATCACGCTGCCCGGCAGCCGGACGGCCGCCGCGCCGTGCGCCAGTGCCGAGGCCAGTGCCTTCGGCCCGTTGCCGCCGGCGCCGAGGAACCCGGCCAGCGAGGCGTCGCCGGCGCCGACGTCGCTGCGGACCTCGCCCACCGGCGCCGTGCCGTACCAGGCGCCCTCCTCGGCGACCAGCAGCATGCCGTCCGCGCCCAGGCTGGCCAGCACCTGCTGGGCGCCGAGTTCGCGCAGCCGGTGGGCGGCGTCGAGGGCCGCGCCGAGGGTGGTGACCGGCCGGCCGACCGCCTCGGCGAGTTCTTCGAGGTTGGGCTTGACCACGTCCGGGCCGGCCGCCAGCGAGGCCAGCAGCGCCGGGCCCGAGGTGTCCACGGCGATCCGGGCGCCGCCCAGGTGGGCCTCGGCGACCAGGTCGGCGTACCACGCGGGTGCGAGGCCGCGGGGCAGGCTGCCGCAGCAGGCCAGCCAGTCCACGTCCGCCCCGGCGGCCTGCCGGCGGACGGCGGCGAGCAGGGCCGCCGACTCCTCGGCGGACAGCTGCGGACCGGGTGCGTTGATCTTGGTGAGCGGGCCGTGCCGCTCGACGACCGACACGTTGATCCGGGTGTCGCCGGCGACCGGGACGGCCGCCACGTCGATGCCCTGCTGGTGCAGCAGCTCCGCCAGCAGCCGGCCGGGCGCGCCGCCGAGCGGCAGCACGGCGGCGGTGGGGTGGCCGGCGGCGGTGAGCGCACGGGCCACGTTCACGCCCTTGCCGCCCGGGTCGAGCCGGTCCCCGGTGGCCCGGTTGACCTCGCCGCGGGCGAGCTCGGACAGCTCGTAGGTGCGGTCGAGGCTGGGGTTGGGGGTGATGGTGACGATCATGCGCGGATCACTTCCGGTCCGAGTTCTTCGATCTCTGCGGCCTGCCGGTCGGTCAGCCCGCTGTCGGTGACCAGGACGTCGACCTGCTCCAGCGAGCCGAACCGGGCGAAGTGCCGGGTGCCGTACTTCGAGGAGTCGGCGACCAGCACGATCCGGCGGGCACCGGCGACCATGGCCCGCTTCACCGCGGCCTCGGCGAGGTCCGGGGTGGAGAGGCCGCCCTCCGGGGAGAAGCCGTTGGTGGCGACCACGGCCACGTCGGCGTGGACGTCGGCGAGCGCGCGCAGCGCCCAGTCGTCGACCGCGGCGTGGGTGCGGTGCCGGAGCCGGCCGCCGACCAGGTGCAGCGAGAGCGAGGGGTGGTCGGCCAGGCGGGCCGCGACCGGCAGCGCGTTGGTGACCACGGTCAGCGTGCTGTCCGCGGGCAGCAGCGCCGCCAGCCGGGAGACGGTGGTGCCGGCGTCCAGCAGCACGCTGCCCTCGGTGGGCAGCAGTGCGAGCGCGGCGCGGGCGATCCGTTCCTTCTCGTCGGCGGCGGTCGAGTCCCGCTCGGCGAGGCCGGGCTCCAGGTGCAGCGCTCCCGCGGGCAGCGCCCCGCCGTGGACGCGGCGCAGCAGCCCGGCCCGGTCGAGGGTGCTGAGGTCACGCCGGATGGTCTCCTGCGTGACGTTGAACTCCTCGGCGAGGGAGGGGACGTCGACGCGGCCCCTGGTCTGGGCGAGCTGCAGGATCTGCTGCTGGCGCTCGGGAGCGTACATGTGGATTCGGGTCCGTTCATGTCTGTTTACGCCTGGATGACTCCGACGATACGCCCGGGCCGCGGAAAAGCAAGAGTCCGAACATGTGGGATTTCTGCCCGAATGCGTTGACATGCCGAGTGAACCGGGCGTAAAACCAAATGAAACCACCCGATGACGGGTGCGTCGCCAGCCCCGACCGCCCGGTACCCGCGGACCGCCCCCACCGCCGGTACCGGGCCCGCGGCCCCCATCCGGACCGCCCGTTCGGGCACTCCCGGACGCGATCCCCGTGAATCCCGAAGGACACCCCCATGCCCCAGCTCCTGGTCACCGTCGGCTCGCAGAGCGGCCTGCACGCCCGACCCGCCTCCCTCTTCGTCCGGGCCGCCGCCCGGCAGGGCGTCAGGGTTGGCGTCGGCCGCCCCGGGCAGACCCCGGTGGACGCCCGCAGCCTGCTCTCCGTCCTCGCCCTCGCCGCCGGCCACGGCGACACCCTGGAACTCACCGTCGACGGCGAGGACACCGCCGCCCGCGCCGCGCTCGACGAACTCGCCGCCCTGCTCGCCGACGACCTGGACGCCGTCCGGTGACGGCCGCCCCGCTGCACGGCATCGGCGTCGGCCGCGGCAGCGCCGCCGGGCCCGTCGCGCGGGCCGCCCCGCCGCCGACCCTGCCGCCCGCCCGCCCGGTCACCGACCCGGACGGTGAGATCGCCGCCGTGCGCGCCGCCCTCGCCGCCGTCGTCGCCGACCTGGAGGGCCGCGCCGCCCGGGCCGGCGGGGCCGCCGCGGACGTGCTCACCGCCCAGGCGATGATCGCCGCCGACCCGGCGCTCGCCGACCGGGCCGCCGCACTCGTCGCCGCCGGCACCGACGGTCCGCACGCCGTCACCGCCGCCTACCAGGGGTTCCGCGAGGCCCTGCTCGCCGCGGGCGGCTACTTCGCCGAACGTGCCGCCGACCTCGACGACCTCCGCGACCGTGCCGTCGCCCGACTGCTCGGCCTGCCGATGCCCGGCCCGCCCGACCCCGGGCACCCCTACGTCCTGGTCGCCGACGACCTGGCACCCGCCGACACCGCCGACCTCGACCCCGCACGGGTCCTCGCCCTGGTCACCGTCCGCGGCGGCCCCACCAGCCACACCGCGATCCTCGCCAAGGCCCTCGGCCTGCCCGCCGTCGTCGGCTGCCCCGGCGCCGCCGCACTGCGGGACGGGCAGAACGTGCTCGTCCTCGCCGCCGACGGCGCCGTCCACCCCGACCCGGAGCCGGAGACCGTCCGGTGCGCGGCCGAGCGGCAGCGGGCCAGGCTGGAGCACGCCGGCCGCAGCTCGGGCCCCGGCCGCACCGCCGACGGACACCCCGTCGCGCTGCTGGTCAACCTCGGTGCCGCGCACGAACTGACCGCCGCGGCCGCCGCCGACTCCGAGGGCGTCGGGCTCTTCCGCACCGAGTTCCTCTACCTCGACCGGGCCGAGGCCCCCGGCGCCGCCGAGCAGACCGCCGCCTACCGGGCCGTCTTCGAGGCCTTCGCCGGACGCCGCGTCACCGTCCGCACCCTGGACGCCGGCGCCGACAAGCCGCTGCCCTTCGCCACCGCCGCCGACGAGGAGAACCCCGCCCTCGGCGTCCGCGGCCTGCGCACCGCCGCCCGCGACCCGCAGCTGCTGGAGACCCAGCTCGCCGCGATCGCGGCCGCCGCCCGCGGCAGCCGCGCGGACGTCCGGGTGATGGCCCCCATGGTGTCGCTGCCCGCCGAGGCCGCGGCCTTCGCCGAACGGGTCCGCGCCCACGGCCTCGCCCACGCCGGCGCCATGGTCGAGGTGCCGGCCGCCGCGCTGCGCGCCGAACGGCTCGCCGAGGTCTGCGACTTCCTCAGCATCGGCACCAACGACCTCGCCCAGTACGCCTTCGCCGCCGACCGTACCCTCGGCGCCCTCGCCGACCTGCTCGACCCTTGGCAGCCGGCCCTGCTCGACCTGGTCGCGGCCACCGCCGAGGGCGCCGCCGCCCGCGGCGTCCCGGTCGGCGTCTGCGGGGAGGCGGCGGCCGACCCGGACCTCGCGCCCGTCCTCGTCGGCCTCGGCGTCACCGGGCTCTCCACCGCACCGGCCTGCCTCCCCGAGGTCCGGGCCGCCCTCGCCGGGCACACCCTCGCCGACTGCCGCCGCCTCGCCGGGCTCGCCCGCAGCGCCCCCGACGCGGCGACCGCGCGGGAACGGGTGCGCGGGTCGCTGCGGACGGCCGGGGGCTGACCGGCCCGTCGGCCCCGCCCGTCAGCGCTGCGTCAGCCGCGCCAGGCGGGGGCCGTCGCCAGGGCCCGGAGCCGGTCGACGGTGAGGGCGGGGGCGCCTGGCAGGAAGGTGCGGGCGTCGGGGCCGTTCCACTCGTTGACGGTCACCCGGGTGCCGTCCGGGTGGAGGGCTTCGGCGCTCCACTGCACCTCCGGGCCGTCCGCCCCGTCGGACTCCCGGTGGCCGCCGGCCACCACGGAGGTGCCGTCCGCGGTGTGCGTCAGCTCCGGGCCGCGACCGGACTCGAAGACCGTCCGCGGGTCGGCCTCGCCGCCCTGCTGCCAGTGCGGCTCGACGTCGACGGCCACCCAGCTCGTCCGGCCCTCCAGGGAGACCTGCAGCCGCACCCGGCCCGGCATCGCGAGACCGTCGGCCGGGCCCGCCACCGCGCCGGCCGGCAGCAGCTTCGCCACCGCGTCGTGCAGCGCGGCCGCCGGCGGCAGGGACACCCCGGGGTTCGGCGGGTCGGTCACCCGCACGCCGTCGAACGCGACGTCCCAGGCACCGCTCGTCACCACCGCGACCGCCTGCTCGACGGTCAGCGGGGGCTCCGGCCGCCCGTCGCGGTTGTAGGTGTCGACGCGTACCTGGCGTCCGTCCGGCCTCGTGTACGTGGCGACCAGGACCTTGCCCGCGCCGGACCGCTCCGGCAGCAGCACGTTGACCATCAGCACCGACCCGTCCGGCCGCACCGTGCGGCTGCAGCTCTGCGTCGGCCGCTCCGAGGGGTCGAAGCAGTGCGCACCGCGCGAGGACTCCGTCACCGGCGTGGCGATCCGGTCGACGCCGAGGCTGATCTGCCCGCCGGTGTGCGCCGTCTCCAGGTCGACGACGGCGGACGGGCCCAACGTCACGTCGCCCTCGTTCCCGGTGAAGCCCATGGCGCCGGTGACCCGGCCGTTCGGCAGCAGCGAGACCAGCGCGTCGCGCATGTACTCCCCGCTGACCGAGGACCAGGGCTGCGCGGCCGGTGCGCGGTCGCCGTGCAGGGCCGGCAGCGAACCGGCGGCCAGGACGGCCGCGGCGACCGCCGCCGCCCCGGCCAGCACGGCGGCCCGGCGCCGCCTGCGCCGGCGCACTCCGCGGGTCGCCGCACCCTGCGCGAAGAACAGGGCGTTCGGCTCGGGGGCCAGTTCGGCGGCCGACCGCAGGGCGGTGGTGAAGCTCTCCTCGACGGGCATCGTCGTTCTCCGCATCCTCTCGTACTGCCGGTGGTCGGTCAGGGGTGGACGAGCGCTTCGAGGTCCTCGCCGAGCACCGTCCGCATCCGGGCCAGCGCCCGGCTGCTGCGCGAGCGCACCGTGCTGGGGCTCAGCCGCAGCACCGCCGCGGTCTCCTCCGCGCTGCGGTCCTCCCAGTAGCGGAGCACCAGCACCGCCCGGTCCCGGGGCGGCAGTTCGCCGAGCGCCTGCAGCAGGGTCACCCGCAGCGCCGGGTCCGGTGCGGCCTGCGCCGTCTCGGCGAAGGTGTCCGTCACGTGCTCGCTGCTGCTGCGCCGACGGCGGTGCGACAGGAAGGTGTTGACCAGGACGGTCTGCGCGTACCCCGCAGGGTTCGCCATCCGGGACACCTTGCGCCACCGGCCGAACAGCCGGCCGAGCGCCTCCTGCGCGAGGTCCTCGGCGAGGTGCGCGTCACCGCCGGTCAGCAGGTAGGCCGTTCTGACCAGGTGGTGCCCCCTCGCCGCAGCAAAGTCGAGGAAGGCCGGCGGCTCGGTGGGCGCCGGGCGCGTCGTCGTTGTGCGGTCCATGACCTTCTAACGCGGTGGGGCGGGCACCGCGTCCCACCGGATTCCGGACGGAGGTCCGGGCGGCCTGGCAGACTGGCCGCTCCGGAGGCGGGGGGAGAGGACGCGGGCGATGGCGGGGAACACTGCGGACGGCGCGGACGGGAGCCCGGTCGGTCGTCAACTGGCCTTCGTGGAACAGGAGGTGCGCAGTGAGCTGCGGATCCGGACCCGGCGGCGGGACGCCGACCGCAGGCGGGCGTTCGCGCTGCAGATCTCCACGGTGGGCTTGTCGGCGGTGATCACCGTGCTGCTGGGTGTCCAGGTGGGCGAGCCGACCCGGCAGTGGCTGTCGGACGTCGCCCTCGGCCTCGGTGCGGCGATCACGGTGCTCGCCGCCTGGCAGGCGTTCTTCTCGCACCGTGCGCTCTGGCTGCAGCGCTCCGACACGGTGCACCGGCTGGCCGCGCTGGAGCGCCGGCTCGCCTTCCACCGGGCCGGGCCGGCCGGGGCCGACCCCGAACCCGCACAGGTGGCGGAGTTCCTCGCCGCGTACGAGGAGATCGTCCAGGCCGACCACGACGCGTGGGCGCGGGTGCGCAGCGCCTCCGACCCGCAGGTGGCCCAGTCGCCCGTCGCGGCGCCCTCGCGGACGCCCGTCCTGCCGGCCGCCCGGCAGGAACCCCCCGCCTGAACGACTCCGTTGGGAAATCCACAAACTGGGTTGGGTGATCAAGCTGCCAGGTCGAGAGCGGCGAGGTGCGAGGTTCTCGTCTTGCCGAGCGGTGTGCCGTT
>NZ_JOAI01000062.1 GCF_000717715.1 Streptomyces sp. NRRL B-24484
AAGGGCTCCAGCCGGGCCCACTGCTCGTCAGTCATGTCTCCACGTGCCACGGACCGCGATCATTCCACGCCCCGAACCCACTTTCGAAACACGGCCTAGGCCCATGGGGGCGGGGTCACGGATTGTCAGCCTGGCCTTGCAAGGAATCCTCCGACGATGGTGCCGTGGGCGAGGTGTGAGACCCCCGCCGCAGGCCCCGCGGGCCCGGCAGGCAGCACCAGCCACGCCACGGTGGCACCCGTCGGCCGCGCCGGGCCCGCATCTGGGTAGCTGGGGAAGCATTTGGCGGCATCGACCGGGCAGGGCGCGGACCCGGACACAGGCCCGCTCCTGGCACTGCTCGCAGCCGCCTTCTGGCCCCACCACGCCCGGGACCAGGACCGAGTATCCGAGCCGGCGGAGCCGCATGGCGCTCCTCACCCGGCCGGTTCGCCTCCGATGGTCAGTTTGGGTGCCGGGGCATTTCGATTCAGCGGCCGACCCAGGTGTCGCATCGGCTCTTGACACCCCGCAGCAGCGAGCTCCGGCATGCTGTGGTGAAGATCAGCCGCCGAGTGCCGCGAAGCCCCCGACGAGGGTGCCGTATGCGACGTGGGCGGTGAGGGTGACCAGTGGCGTGGCGGGTCCGTAGTTGCGCATCAGGAAGCCGGGGGGTTCGACGAGCGCAACGTCGGGGGCGGTGGTGAGTGGTGTGCCCATGCGGGGGTGCACGATCGGCAGCAGGATGTTGACTAGGGCGGTTGCGGCGAAGACGCCCTGGGCGAGGCCGAACAGGGCGCCGAGCCACCAGCCGCAGTGGTGGATGGCGGCGAAGACGGCGAAGTAGACGAACGCGAAGACCTGGCCGTTGAGGAAGTGCAGGAGGTAGCCGAGGGCCTTGGCGCGGGCGCGGTCGGCGGTGAGGGCCGTGCCGAGCAGGAAGGGGAGGTCCATGCGCGTGAGTCCGAGCTCGCTTGCGGCCCGCAGCGTGGTGGTGAGCACGAGGGTGCCGAGGAATCCGCCTGCGGCGACGGCTGCCGGGCTCATGGGCCCGCCTCACAACCGGTGCCGGGGATGGCGCAGGCCGCGCTGATCAGGGCGAGATGGCTCAAGGCCTGGGGCAGGTTGCCGAGGAACGCCCCGGTCGCCGGGTCGATCTCCTCGCTGTAGAGGCCGACGTCGTTGGCCAGGGCCACGAGTTCGTCCATGAGCTCGGTCGCCTCCTGTACCCGGCCGGTTCGGGCGAGCGCCTCGGCGAGCCAGAAGGAGCAGGCCAGGAAGGCGCCCTCGGGTCCGGCGAGCCCGTCCTGCCCGGAGTACCGCGCGACGTAGGGGCCGTGGCGCAGCCCGGCGCTGACGGCGTCGACGGTGCCGCGCAGCCGCGGGTTGCCGGGTGCGCCGAAGCCGTACAGGACGCCGAGGAGGACAGAGGCGTCCAGGTCCTCGCTGTCGGCGGCGCGGGTGTAGCTGCCGAGGCGGGTGGAGAAGCAGCGGGTGTCGATGAATGTCCGTACGGCGTCGCGTTCCTGTCGCCAACGGGCGGCGTGGCGGGCCGGGATGGCGCTGTGTTCGGCGAGGTCGAGGGCGCGGTCGAGGGCGATCCAGCACATCATCTTGGACTGGGTGAAGTGCTCGGGTACGCTGCGGACTTCCCAGATGCCCGAGTCGGGCCGCCGCCAGGTGGCGCAGACGAGGTCGGCGATTTCCGCCAGGCGGCGGGCGAGGTCGCGGGAGAGGGGGGCGGCTTCCTTGGCGTAGAGCCAGGCGGTCTGCAGCAGTTCGCCGTAGGTGTCGAGCTGGGTCTGGTCGACGGCGGCGTTGCCGATGCGGACCGGCCGCGAGTCCAGGTAGCCGCTCAGGGGCAGGACCCGTTCGCGGGCGCGGGGGCCGCCGTCGAGGCGG
Source organism: Streptomyces sp. NRRL B-24484 (assembly GCF_000717715.1). Classification (GTDB taxonomy): domain Bacteria; phylum Actinomycetota; class Actinomycetes; order Streptomycetales; family Streptomycetaceae; genus Kitasatospora. Next base: position 1,882 of record NZ_JOAI01000062.1, read on the forward strand.
TACAGGACCCGCAAGCGCGGATGGGTGAGCTGGGAGGCCTGCATCAGCCACCAGAAGTACCCATGGGCTTCCGCGGGGCAGCCCAGCCGCAGGAACACCTGCAGGGTGAACGCGGAGTCGCGGACCCAGGAGTAGCGGTAGTCCCAGTTGCGCTCCCCGCCCGGCCATTCGGGAAGCGATGTGGTGGCCGCGGCGGCGATGGCGCCGGACGGCGCGAACACGAGCAGCTTGAGCACGAGCGCGCTGCGCTGCACGGCCTCGCGCCAGTGTCCCTCGTACGTGCGTGCGCCGGTCCAGGCGCGCCAGCGGTCCCGGGTGCGGGCCAGTCGCAGCTCGCAGTCGGCGCGGGCGGGCAGTACGAGCGGTTCCTGGTGGGCGAACGGTACGGAGATCAGCGCATTCGTGCCCGAGCTGAGGGCGACGTCGGCGCTCACCGCCTCTCCGGCGACCACCGGCTCGCCGGCGTCCCAGGCGCAGACGGCCAGTGCGTCCCGGCCCCGTGCCGCGACGGGTACGCCTCCCCGCAGGCCAAACCGTGCCGGGCCCCGGCCGTAGTCGAAGCGCGGGCGCACGCTCCAGCGCAGCGGGACCGCCCCGGCGAGAGCGTCGATGCGGCGCAGGAGTTCTCCGGCAGGGGCGAGCGGCGGGCTGTCGGGGAGGCTGAGCGCGTCGGTGACCCGAACGGCGCCGTTTGCGGTGCGGAACGTGGTCTCTAGCAGGTTCGTCCCCGGCAGGTAGTGGCGTTCCACGGCGTAGGAGACGGTGGGTTCCAGTTGGAAGGACCCGCCGTCGTGTGGGTCCAGCAGGGCGGCGAACACGCTGGGAGAGTCGAGGTAGGGGATGCCGAGCCAGTCCACCGATCCGTCGGCCGCCACCAGGGCCACCGTGCGACCGTCGCCGATCACCGCGTAGTCCCATAGTGGCACGTGCCCGCCCGCCCGGGCGGCCCTGGCCTGTCCGGGCGCTGTGCCCTGGGGGGAAGCGGTCACGGGGTTGCCAGACGGCGGGTGAGTTCGTGGAGGTAGTCGTCGCCGTAGTGGGCCTGGAGGTCGTCGAGGTCGATCATCGGCGGGATGTCGATGACAGGCTGCCGCTCGGCCAGGAACGCCGCGGTCTCGGCGACAATCCGCCCTTCGTCGGCTCCCGGGATGCCGAGCCGGTTCACGGTGTCCGACGTCGCCCGCATCAGTGACTCGACCGTTTCGCTGCCCACGGGGAAGCGGACCAGGTATTCGTGATCGCCCAGGGACTCGATTTGGATGTCGGCTGCCATGTGAGGGCGTTCCTTCCTGCAGCTCCTGACCTGCGACGCTCCTGCCCGGCCGGGTGATCAAGGAGCGCCGCTCCGGTTACGTTACTTCGGTGAGCCGCCCGGTGGTGACGTCGTAGATGAATCCGCGCACTGCGTCGCGGTGGGCGAGGAAGCGGCTTTCCCTGACCCGGTAGATCGACCAGTGGACATCGACGGCGAGGTCTCGGAAGGACTCAACCGGCCAGTGCGGTCTGACGCCGCCCTCGGCCTGGAGCTGCTTCTTGAAGGCGTCATCGACGATGTCGAGCAGGGGGCAGTCAGTGTGGTGGATCAGAATGATCTCGCGGGTGCCCAGTTCGCGCTGGCTGATCGCGAGCGAGCGGATGACGTCATCGGTGACGACACCACCGGCGTTGCGGATCACGTTGGCCTGGCCGGGGTGCAGGCCGAGGAGGGCGTACATGTCCATCCGGGAGTCCATGCAGGCCACGACCGCGACCTGCATGGACGGCCGGCCAGGCAGTGCCTCGGGGGGGCTGGGCCGCGTACTCGTCGTTGTTCTTCAGCAGTGCGTCGGTGACGGACATCTGAACCTTCTCCGCAGTCGGCCGACACTCGCCCGGTGTGCGATCCCGGACACAGGTAGGTGGGGTTCTCCCAGCCTCTCTCTGATCGCCGGTCCCGCAACAGAACCGCCTCTTTCCGCGTCCGCCTGGGCGGCGTTGCCCAGGCGGGAGACCAGGGTGACGGGGGCCGGCCGAGAGCGCTGGCCGTTCCACCTGCGCGGAAGCAGACCAGGGGTGAGTCTGGAAGGAGCCGTTTGCCCCGCGGGGCGACGTTCACCGTCATAGGAGGGACCGCATGGCCGGCGATGCTCTTGCCCGGCTTTCCGAGGCCGGGGTGTCGATCTGGTTGGACGACCTGAGCCGCGAGCGCTTGACGAACGGCAGCCTTGGGTGGCTGGTGCGCGAGCGGCATGTGGTCGGCGTGACCACCAATCCGACGATCTTCGCGCGGGCTATCGAGGGCGGTGACCTGTACGCGCCGCAGATCGGCGACCTGGCGCTGAGGGATGTCGGTGTGGCCGAGGCGCTGCGGATGCTGACCACGTACGACGTGCGCTGGGCCTGCGATGTCCTGCGGCCGGTCCACGAGGCGACCGATGGCGTGGACGGGCGGGTGTCGATCGAGGTCGACCCGCGGCTCGCCTACGACACCGCCCGCACGGTCGCCGAGGCAAGGGCGCTGTGGTGGCTGGTGGACCGGCCCAACCTGTTCGTGAAGATCCCAGCCGCCCGGCAGGGCCTGGACGCGATTAGCGCCTGCCTCGCGGAGGGCATCAGCATCAACGTCACGCTGCTGTTCTCCCTTAACCGCTACGACGAGGTCGTGGAGGCGTTCCTGTCGGGCATGGAACGCGCCCACGAGGCGGGGCTGGACCTGACAGGGATCACCTCGGTCGCGTCGTTCTTCGTCTCCCGGGTGGACACCGAGATCGACCGCCGCCTGGACGCGCTGGGCGGCGAACGCGCGGCGGCGCTGCGCGGCTGGGCCGGCATCGCCAACGCCCGGATCGCCTACGAGCACTACGAGCACGCGTTCGCGAGCGACCGGTGGCGGCGGCTGGCCGACGCGGGAGCGCGGCCGCAGCGGCTGCTGTGGGCCTCCACCGGCGTCAAGGAGCCGTCCTACGACGACACCCGCTACGTGACCGGCTTGGTCGCTCCGAACCTAGTCAACACCATGCCGCAGGCCACCTTGGATGCCGTCGCCGACCACGGCGCCGTCCCCGTCACCGACCTGCGCGGCGGCTACCGCGAGGCGCACAAGGTTCTGACGGGCCTCGCCGAGCTCGGCATCGACTACGCGGACGTCGTGCAGCACCTCGAGGACGACGGAGTCGCCAAGTTCGAGGCCAGCTGGGACGAACTCGGCCAGAAACTCGCGACCCGACTGGACGGCGGCGACCGACCGGCACCCCGGGAACGGCAGGAGGAGGCGAAGCGATGACGCGTGAGGCCACCATGGTGATCGTCGGCGCGCGCCTCGCCGGCGCCAGGCCACCGAGGCGCTGCGCGAGCACGGCTTCGACGACCGAGTCGTGCTCATCAACGACGAGACCATGCCTCCCTACGAGCGCCCGCCACTGTCCAAGGGATACCTGCAGGGCAAACAGGACCGCGACAAGATGTTCGTCCACCCGCCCGAGTGGTACACGGAGCACGAGGTCGAGCTCCGCCTCGGCACCCCGGTCACCGCGGACCGGGACCACAGGACCGTCACCCTCGCCGGCGGCGAGACCGTGGGCTACGACAAGCTGCTGCTGACCACCGGCGCCACATCCGAGCGCCTGCCCGTCCCGGGCGCCGACCTGGACGGCGTGCTCTACCTGCGCTGCGTTCAGGACTGCGAAGCGCTCAAGGACAGGTCCCAGCGGGCCCGCCGGATCGCGCTCATCGGCGGGGGATGGATCGGCCTGGAGGTGGCCGCCGCAACCCGCGGGGCGGGCGTCGAGGCGACCGTGCTGGAAGCAGGCGAACTACCCCTGCTGCGCGTCCTCGGACCACAGATCGCACCCGTCTTCGCCGACCTCCACCGCTAGCACGGCGCGGACCTGCGGCCGCGCGAGCCCGCCCCTCCCAGCCGACCCTCCGCCCCCAGCGGACCCGCCACTCCGACCCGCCACAAGGATGAGGAGCATGCCCGCCGTGCCGATCGACAGCTTCGCCGCAAAGGGGCGCCTTGACGCCGCCGGATCCACGTTCACCATCTACCGGCTCGACGCGCTCGACCGCGCCGCCCGCCTCCCGTACAGCCTGAAAGTGCTGCTGGAGAACCTGCTGCGCAACGAGGACGGCCGAACGGTCACCGCCGACCAGATCGCCGCCCTGGAGGCCTGGGATCCGGGAGCCGAGCCTGCGACCGAGATCCAGTTCACCCCGGCGCGGGTGCTGATGCAGGACTTCACCGGAGTGCCGTGCATCGTCGACCTGGTCGCCATGCGCGAGGCGATGGCCGCCCTCGGCGGCGACGTGAGGCGCATCGACCCGCTGCGGCCGGTCGACCTGATCATCGACCACTCCGTGATCGCCGACTACTACGGCACGCCCCAGGCGTTCGACCGCAATGTCGAGCTGGAATTCCACCGCAACGCCGAGCGGTACCAGTTCCTGCGCTGGGGACAGGCCGCGTTCGACAGCCTGCGGGTCGTCCCGCCCGGAACCGGCATCTGCCACCAGGTCAACCTCGAACACCTCGCCCGCGTCGTGTTCACCGAAGACGGCACCGCGTTCCCCGACACCCTGGTCGGCACCGACTCCCACACCCCCATGGTCAACGGGCTCGGCGTCCTGGGCTGGGGCGTGGGCGGCATCGAAGCCGAAGCGGCGATGCTCGGCCTGCCGCTCAGCATGCTCATCCCCCGCGTAGTCGGCGTGAAGCTCACCGGGGCACTGCCCGAGGGCAGCACCGCGACTGACCTGGTCCTCACCATCGCCGAGAGGCTCCGCGCGCACGGCGTAGTCGGCAGCTTCGTGGAGTTCTACGGCCCCGGCGTCGCCAATGTGCCGCTCGCCAACCGGGCCACGATCGGCAACATGAGCCCCGAATACGGCGCCACCTGCGCGATCTTCCCCGTCGACGACGAAACCCTGTCCTATCTGCGGCTCACCGGCCGCGACCGGGAGCACATCGCCTTGGTGGAGGCGTACGCCAAACAGCAGGGCCTGTGGCACGACCCGGGCCACGAGCCCGCCTACTCCGCGACCCTGGAGATCGACCTCACGGCCGTCGTGCCATCGATCGCGGGACCCAAGCGCCCCCAGGACCGCATCGTCCTGTCCGACGCACCACGCGCCTTCCGCGCCGTGCTCGGCGGCTACGTCTCCTGCGACCCGGCCCCGGTCGGCCTCGACGAGGGCAGTGCGGAATCCTTCCCCGCTTCCGATCCCGTCGCCGTCACCGGCGGCCATGAGGGTGACGCGCCGGTGCACTTCGACACCGGCCGGGCCTTGGAGGCCCAGCCGCTGAACCCCACCCCGGTGACCTTCCGCGACGGCAGCACCGCTGAGATCGGGCACGGCGCCGTGGTGATCGCCGCGATCACCTCCTGCACCAACACCTCCAACCCGGAGGTCATGGTCGGCGCCGCGCTGCTGGCGAAGAAGGCCGCCGAGCGGGGACTGAAGCCCAAGCCGTGGGTGAAGACCACCCTCGCCCCCGGCTCGAAGGTCGTCATGGACTACTTCGAGCGCGCCGGCCTGGTCCCCTACCTGGACGAACTCGGCTTCGACCTGGTCGGCTTCGGCTGCACCACCTGCATCGGCAACTCCGGCCCCCTGATCGAGGAGGTCGGCCGCGCCGTGGCCGACCAGGATCTCGCGGTGGCGTCGGTGCTCTCCGGCAACCGCAACTTCGAAGGCCGCATCCACCCCCAGACGAAGCTGAACTACCTCGCCTCGCCGCCCCTGGTCATCGCCTACGCCTTGGCCGGGTCGATGACCGTCGACCTCACCCGCGACCCGCTCGGCACCGGAAACGACGGCAGGCCCGTGTATCTGCACGACATCTGGCCCAGTCAGCGCGAGATCCGCGACGTCGTCTCCGCCAGCCTCAACGCTCAGATGTTCACCCGCGACTACGCCGACGTCTTCACCGGCGACCAGCGCTGGAGTGACCTGCCCACCCCACACGGGGAACTGTTCGCCTGGGACCCGGACTCCACCTACGTGCGCCGCCCACCGTACTTCGAGGACCTCGCCCGCACCCCCGAGCCGCTCAGTGACATCGAAGGCGCGAGGGTGCTCGTGCTGCTCGGCGACTCGGTGACCACCGACCACATCTCCCCGGCGGGCGCCATCAAGCACGACTCACCGGCCGGGCAGTACCTCGCCGCCCGCAGCGTCGACCGGCGCGACTTCAACTCCTACGGCTCCCGCCGCGGCAACCACGAGGTGATGATCCGCGGCACCTTCGCCAACATCCGTCTGCGCAACCTCCTCGCCCCCGGCTCCGAGGGCGGCGTCACCCGTCACCTGCCCGACGGCGACCGGGCCACCATCTTCGACGCCGCCACGCGCTACGCCGACGAAGGCGTCCCGCTGCTCGTCATCGCCGGCAAGGAATACGGCTCCGGCTCCTCGCGCGACTGGGCTGCCAAAGGCACCGCGCTGCTCGGTGTGAAGGCCGTGCTCGCCGAATCGTTCGAGCGGATCCACCGCTCCAACCTCATCGGGCTGGGCGTCCTGCCCCTGCAGTTCGCCCCGGGGCAGAGCCGGGAGTCCCTCGGCCTCAGCGGCGAGGAGACCTACACCATCCGCGGACTGGCCGGCGCGGACGGACAGCTACCGCGCGAGGTCACTGTCACCGCCGACCGCCCCGACGCGGCCCCGGTCGAATTCACAGCCCGTGTACGGATCGACACCCCCACCGAGGCGGACTACTACCGGCACGGCGGCATCCTGCCCTACGCCCTGCGCACCCTGCTCCCGGCATGAGCCCCCGTGTCACGGACCATCGCGAGCGGATGCCCTGGCCATCTATCTCCGGCACCTCCGGCGATTCCGACCGGGGAGGTGCGGAACATGCGCCCGGTCGGCCGTGCGCCGGGGCCTCCGGGGTGGCAGCCGCGCGACTCCCCTTGTGCCTGGGGCCCGTGCGAACCCGGTTGACCCGGTCCGCTCGCCGCCGCCCCGACCCGGTGCGATCGTGAGCAGGCGGCCCCGGGAATGACGAGTACCCGCCGCGCTGAGGAGCGACTGTGATGCTGCAGCAACTGGTCCGGCGGATCGAAGGCCTGCACCAGCTGGACGGCGCCTGCCACGCGACGGCCGCGTGGGTGGCCCGAGCAACCCGTCCCCGCGCGGTCAAGAACGCGCTGTCGGGCAACTGGCTGGGCCATCCGCTGCACCCCGTTCTGACGGACCTGCCCATCGGCGCCTGGACCATGGCCACCCTGGTCGACGTGACCTGCGGCCCGGTGGGGGCCACCGCGGCGCGTCGCCTCGTCGGCGCAGGTCTGATCGCGGCGTTGCCGACCGCCGCCGCGGGGGCGTCCGACTGGTCCGACAGCTACGGTCCCGAGCAGCGGGCCGGGTTCGTGCACGCCGTGTGCAACGCGACCGCGACCGTGCTGCAGGCCTGTTCCTGGGCCACCCGTCGGCGCGGACGACACGCAACGGGGATGGCGCTGAGCGGCGCGGGGCTGGGCCTGACCCTGGCCGCCGCCTATCTGGGCGGCCATCTCTCCTTCGTCAGGGGTGTCGGGGTCAACCACGCCGCATTCCAGGAAAGCGTCGGCGACTGGACCGACGTCGCGGCTGTGACCGACCTTGGTGACGGCAGGCCCTTGCGCGTCACCGCAGGCGGTGTGCCGGTGGTGATCGTCCGCGACAACGATTCGCTGTCCGCGCTCTCGGCGACCTGCACCCACGCCGGCGGCCCGCTCGACGAGGGCACACTTGACGGCGAGGGCTGTCTGCGCTGCCCTTGGCACGGCAGCGTCTTCCGGCTCGCCGACGGCTCCGTGGTACGGGGCCCGGCGTCGGTCGCCGCGCCGCGCTGGGAGGTCAGAGCCGACGACGGCCGCCTGTTCGTGCGGTCCGTGCCGGTATGACGGGCAACCGGGTCGGCGCGGGCGCGAGAAGGGCCTCTGAGGTGACGCGGTTCTCGGTGGGTGACCATGTCCGGTGGAACTCCGAGGCCGGATCCGTCGAAGGCGTCATCGTCAAGAAGCACACCCGCGACGTGGACTGGAAGGGCTACGTGCACCACTGCACCGAGGAGGACCCGCAGTACGAGATCAAGAGCGACAAGACCAACCACATCGCCCTGCACAAGGGCGGAGCGCTGACGAAGATCCCGAAGAGCGGCTAGCCGTTCACGCCCGGCACCCTCGGGCGGGCCGGCCGCTGTGGGGTGAGGCAGGCATGGACGAGCGCATCTTCACGGTGGGGCACTCGACACGCGACTTCGACGACGTGCTGGCCCTACTGCGCGCCAACCAGGTCACCCACCTGGTCGACGTCCGCTCGTTCCCCTCGTCGAGGAAGTACCCCCAGTGGAACCAGCAGGCCGTCATCGACGCGCTCCCAGCGGACATCGGCTACCGGTGGATCGCGAAACTGGGCGGACGCCGCCACACTCCCAAGGACGTGCCGAGCGTGAACGGGGCCTGGAGGGTCAAGGCGTTCCGTGACTACGCCGACTACATGGCCACCCCCGACTTCGCCGCCGGACTCGCCGAACTCCTGGCGCTCGCCGACGCCGGGCGGCCGGTGGTCATGTGCAGCGAGGCGGTGCCGTGGCGCTGCCACCGCAGGCTGATCACCGACGCCCTGCTCGTCGCGGGCCGCAAGGTCTCGCACATCCTGTCGGCGACCAGGGTTGAGCCAGCGGTCCTGAACGAGCACGCCGAGGTCCACGACGGGCACCTCGTCTACCCGACTCAGCCTGAGCAGGCGGGCACGAGCCTGGTCGAGGAGGTCCGCGAACAGGTCCTGGCCATCCCCGCCGGCCGCGTCGCCTCCTACGGCGACATCGGCGAGCGGATCGCAGCGGGGCCGCGACAGGTGGGACGGGCGATGAGCCAGCTCGGCGACAGCGTCCCGTGGTGGCGTGTGGTCCATGCCGACGGCACGCCCGCCTCCTGCCACGGCGGCAAGGCGCCGGAGCTCCTGCGGGCCGAGGGGGCGCCGATGCGGGGTGCGCGTGTGGACATGCGGCGCGCACGGCACCTCGCGACATGAGCGGCCGACCGGCCCGCGGCGCCGACCCCGGCGGGAGCGCACGAGCGCGTGACCGTGCCCGCTTCACCCTGGCCGGCGGTCCGGAGTGCGCAGGGCGAGCACGGCGACGTCGTCGCCAGGTGCCGGACCGTGCCTCGCGACAAGCTCCGAGCAGAGCTGCCGCAGTGGGGCCTTGGCGAGGCGGCCGGCGTGGTCGGCCAGCGCGGTCAGACCAACGTCGATGTCCTCGCCGCAGCGCTCCACCAGTCCGTCGGTGAACAGCAGCAGCGTGCTTCCCGCCGGGAGCGGGTGTTCGTGGTCGTAGCGGGGGACGGCGGGGGTCCAGCCAAGGTGAGCCCAAAAGCGGCAGTGGGATGATCTTGAGCCCGTGATGCCTGTTCAGGGCCCTATCAGTCCGTGACCGGCGGTGTCCCGGGTTCCGTGGTTCTGATCGTCTCAGGTCCGGGTGCCAGCGATGATCCCGCGCGGGTGCGTGCGGCGCGTCCGGCAGGGCTGGATACCGGGTGGGGTGGGGATGACCTCGATCGAGCGGACCGCGTACCCGCGGTTCAAGCGGCTGATCACCGCGCGCGAGTTGCACGTGTTCTTCACGCCGTCCGAGGAGGAGCGGGCCTGGGCGGAGGGGGTCACGGACTCGGACGAGCACCAGCTGGCGCTGCTGCTGGCGTTGAAGTCATACCAGCGCATGGGCTGCTTCCCGAAGCCGTCCGAGATCCCGGATCAGGTGGTGGAGTTCGTGCGGCGGGCGGTGGAGCTGCCGGAGCACACCGAGCCGGTGTACCGGTCGGAGCGGACAGTGCGACTCCACCGGGGCATGGCGCGGGAGCGGTGCGGGATGCGCAACGACGGGCCGGCCGCCCGGGCGCTGGCCGAGGAGGCGATGCGCACTGGTGGGGTGTCGAAGAACAACCCGGCCGATCTGATCAACATCGCGTTGGAGAAGCTGGTGGAGGCCGGGCTGGAGATCCCCCGGTTCTCGACGCTGGACGCGATGGCCTCCACGGTGCGGGCCCGGGTGAACGAGGAGATCCTGGCCGGGATCCGGGAGCGGATGACCGAGGACGAGCGGCACAGGCTGCTGAAACTGGTCGACGTGGTCGGTCTGGACGGCAAGTCACTGTTCAACGCGCTGAAGAACAACCCCGGGCGGGCGACCTGGTCGAACTTCAAGCGGCTGAAGGGCCACCTGGAGTGGGTGGACGGCTTGGGCGAGAGCGGCAAGTGGCTCCAGGGGGTGGCCACCGGGAAGGTCGCGGACTTCGCCGGCGAGGCGGAGGCCCAGGACGCGGCCACGCTCAAGGACTACACCACGGACCGGCGGGTCGCGCTGATCGCCTGCCTGGCGGCGAAGGCGCGGATGCGGGCGAGGGACGACCTGGCGACGATGTTCTGCAAGCGGATGGCCGGCAAGGCGAAGAAGGCCCGCGAGGAGCTGGAGGAGATCCGCCGCCAGCAGCAGGAGATCGTGGAGACGCTGGTCGCCAACTACCGCACCCTGCTGCAGCAGGTCGACGCCGGCGGGCCCGCGCAGACCGCGCGGGCGAAGGCCGCCGCGCTGACCAAGGAGGCCCTGGACGCCCTGGAGGGCCTGGACGAGGAGTCCACCACGGCGGAGGTCGCCAAGAAGCTGGAGGGCCGGGTGTCGCCCGCGCTGCTGGTGCTCGCGGAGGGGCTGATGGTCCAGTCGAACGGGCTGGCCTCCCTCGCCGCGGCGGTGGAAGGGCTCGGCGGCTTCGACGCCCAGTACGCGCAGATCGAGCGGGTCTCCGCGCACCACGGCGACAACTGGGAGGTGCTGCTGCATGGCCACATGAAGGCGGACCGGCCGGTGATGTTCGACCTGACCGACGTCATCGAACTGAAGGCCACCAGCGAGGACTCCTCCGTGCTGGACGCCCTCGCGCACGCCAAGGCCCACCGCACCCCGGTGCGCGACTTCATCCCCGACCGGGACGGCAAGGGCCGCAAGGTGAACGTCTCCTTCGCCACGCGGAACTGGCAAAAGGTCATCCGCGACCGCCGCCGGCCCGGGCACTTCGTGCGCCGCCACTTCGAGGCGATGGTGTTCTACTACCTCGCCGAGGAGTTCCGCACCGGCGACGTCGCGGTGATCGGCTCCGAGGAGTACGCCGACTGGTCCGAGCAACTGCTGCCCTGGGAACAGGTGGAGGCCAAGCTGCCGGAATACCTGGTGGAGGTCGGCCTCCCGCAGGCCGGCGACCAGACGCCGTTCGACGGCCGCGCCCTGGTCGCCCAGCTCCGGGGGCGCCTGAGCGCGGCGGCGGCGAAGGCGGACGGCGAGTACCCGGAGAACGACGAGCTGTTCATCGACCCGGACTCGGGGGTGCCCAAGCTCAAGCCCCGCCGCGCGGAGAAGCCCCGCAAGAGCGCCCAGGTGCTGGAGCAGGCAATCAAGGAGCGGATGCCGGAGCGCACGCTGCTGGGGATCGTGGCCCGTACCGCGTACTGGATCGAGTGGTGGCACCGGTTCGGGCCGGCCTCCGGCAACGACCCCAAGCTCAAGGCCCCGTTCGGCCGGTACGTCATCACGACGTTCGTGAAGGGCACGAACATGACGTACGCGGAGGCCGCCCGGCACATCGCCGGCGTCTCCGGCCACGAGCTGTCGGTCGCGGTCCGACGGCACGTCACCACGGCGAAGCTGAACGAGGCGATCGGCGACGTCGTGGACCGGCACAACCAGCTCGACCTGTCCCGCGCGTGGGGCAACGGCACCACCGCCGCGGCCGACGGCACCCACATGGACACCTACCTGGACAACCTGCTCGCCGAGACGAGCGTGCGGTACGGGGCGGTCGGCGGCATCGCCTACCACCACGTCTCGGACCTGTACATCGCGCTGTTCACGCACTTCGTGCCGTGCGGCGTGTGGGAGGCCGTCTACATCATCGAGGGCCTGCTGAAGAACACCTCCGAGGTGAAGCCCACCACGGTCCATGCGGACACGCAGGGCCAGAGCTACCCGGTCTTCGCGATCGCGCACTTGCTCGGCATCGACCTGATGCCCAGGATCCGCAACTGGAAGGACCTGCTATTCTTCCGCCCCAGCCGCACCGCGCAGTACGAGCACATTGACGCCCTGTTCGGCGAGGCGGGCCGCAACGTCATCGACTGGGCGCTGATCGAGACGCACTTCAAGGACCTGATGCGGGTGATCGTCTCGATCCGCGAGGGCGCCATCTCCTCCGTGCTGCTGCTCAAGCGGCTGCGGTCCGGCTCGCGCCGCAACGCTACCTACACCGCTTTCCGCGAGGTCGGCAAGGTCATCCGCACCGTCCAGCTGTTGCGGTACCTGTCGGACGCGCCGCTTCGGGCGCGGGTGACGGCGGCGACCAACAAGGTCGAGGCGTTCAACGGCTTCTCGGACTGGGTGCGCTTCGGCCAGCACGGCACGGTCGCGGCGAACGACCCCGTCGAGCAGGAGAAGGACGTGAAGTTCACCTCCCTGCTGGCCAACCTGGTGATCTTCCACAACGCCCTGGACATCGCCGACGTCGTGCGCCAGCTCCAGGCCGAGGGCCAGGTCGTCGACCCGCTCGACCTCGCGCAGATCTCCCCGTACCTGACCGAACACATCAAGCGGTTCGGTGAGTACTCCACCCACGAACTCGGCATCACCCCCGACGACTACAACGCCCGCCTGGACGTCGACTTCAGCGTGCTCGGCGACGACGAGAAGGCGGCGGCAGCATGACCGACACCGGGTCATACCGGGCCACCCCCGAAGCCCGCCGCGTCCCCGCGCAGGCCGCCGCCGGACCGGGAGGAGGAGCCTCCAGCACGCCCACAACTCGCCTTGGGCAAACCTCTTGTACTCATTCAAAATTCTGTGCATGCTTCAGACATGACTTCACAGGAACTGCTCGACGACGTCCTCGCCATCCGGTGGCCGCACTTCCCCGAGGACGATCAGACCCCTCGGCAGGTACGCGGCGCTGCGGTGGACGACGCGCGGAAGCCCCGCTTGGCCTTCATCCAGCAACTGGGAGCCGCGGTGGAGGAGCATGGCCCGGACCACGATCCGCTCCTTGCCGCTCTTGAGGACCTCGTCGCGATCAAGAAGGCCGCCGATGAGCAGATTCGGCTGCTCCTGGCCTACGGTCGGGTCTACGTCACCCCGCGCCCGCACACACTGGAAACCCTCGGCCAGGCTGCCAGCCTCACCCCCTCCGGCGTCAGCCGCGCTTTCGGCGCCAAGGAGGTCCTCGCCGTCGGCGACCTCACCGGCCGGCGCCCCGCCGCAGTCGAGATCGACGATCATGACCCCGAGCTCTTCCCCGGCGACGACAGCCGGCGGCGGTGCACCTGGGGAGGCAGCAAGAACAACCCCTGCACCGACGAGCCCAAGTACGCCGTCACCGACAAGTCCGGCACCAAGTGGGCCTGCTGTGACAGCCACCTGCCCGGCTATCTCCGCTCCCGCCCCCGCGCCTGAGTCGAACGGGCACTCCATGGGGGCTTGAGGAACATCTGTGCCAGATCGGGCGCCAGAGCCGGACCGCACCGGCCGCCCCCTGTCTGCCAGACGTCAGGAAGCACCCGCAGCCCCGCCGCGGCCACCGGATAAGGTCCGGCCATGATTGAACCGACGGGAGCAGCAGCGGCCAAGACGCTCGCCCCACTGACACGGATGTTGCACGAGTCAGCGAACCCGCTGGTGGCGGTCAAGCACGGCCGCCGGGAGGACCGGGCCGCTGTCTACGACATGTTCACCAGGATCTGCATCACCTACTACCGCCCGAGCGGCAACGAGGACGACAGCGGTGTGGACGATGCGCATGTCCACGAGCTGTTCGCCGCCCTCCATGCCCTTGAACTGCGCGCGCCCCGGCACGTCAGAGAAGCGGCACGCAGGCTGTTCTGGGGGATCTTGGGCGAGCCTTTCGCCGACGGTGGCCCGCTTGACGCGCGGACACGGAACAACCCGGAGGCGTTCGACGATGGCGACATCTGGCGGGGACTCGGCGACGGTGAGAAGGCGGGAATGGACAAGGGCACCGTCCTGCACCGTCTGAAGGACACCACCCTGCGCTGTCTGGCCGGCTGGTCCTGGCCGTGGAGCGTCGGCGACGTTCCGGAAGCTTTCCGCCCCGACGACGGGCAGCGCAGCAGGTTCGCCTCCAGCTTCGAACTCCTTCGCGAGGTCGAGCGGTTCACCGCCATCGCCCGGGTTGATGTTCAAAACCGTTGGCGCTGGTGGCACTGGCCGACGGCCATAATCCCGCCGCTGCGGCGCTGGATGCTGGCCCGCTGAGGGCCCCATTCGAATGTCAGCGATCCGTTGACACGGCGCGGCTGTCGGCCGCCGTGGGCAGCCTAACGACCAACGGACATGTAGCACTCGCCGCGCGGCCGGCGGTGCAGCGGATCGCGGTAGCGGTTGTTCCGCAGGCAAGCGGGGCAGGCTGGCGGCCTGCCCCGCTTGGTGAGTGACTTTTAGTGCTGAGCCTTCTTGCGGTGAACGCGGATGCTGGCGGGGGCTCCGAGGTAGTTGCAGTCCGCCCCCGGGCACCGCTCCCAGTTGCCGTTCTCGACCGCGGCCTCGCGGACGCCGTTGTCGGGCCCGAAACCGTGGTGCGCGATGAGTCGGGCGACGGAGTTGTCGTACCGGGCCGCCAGGAGGGCGGCTTCTGCGATCTTGTCGTGCCCCTGGGAGAAGAAGGAGCCGAGGCCGACCTCGGTCCCGCATCCGCACCAGCAGGTACCCGTCGGCATCAGCCGGGATTCGCTCTTAGTCATGCCTTCAAGGTACTCCTTCTAGAGGGAGGGTCAAGACGGTTTTCCTAGGAACACGTCCAAGGATCTGCCCGCCCAAGCTCCTGCGCGATCTTCAAAAAACCTTCATTAGTTGACGATCGCCGAACGGAGATCGAAAAGACCCCCAACGCCTTCAAAAACTCCTTCAACAACTCAGGGTGTTCAACAACGTCGGACCACCGTTTTCTGTCAGAATTTCGGCCGTGAGCACACCACTTGAACCCGACCCGTTCGAACTCCTGGCCGCCGAACCGGCGGTGCGGACCGAGATCCGCATCGGATATGCACGGGTGTCCACCGGCGGACAGAAGCTCGACCGCCAGCTCGACGCCCTCACCGAAGCCGGGTGCCGGCGCATCTTCGCCGACAAGAAGTCCGGCAAGGACGACCTGCGACCGGAGTTGAAGGCGTGTCACGCCTTCCTTCGGCCCGGCGACACCCTGGTGGTTCCCGCGCTCGACCGCTACGGCCGATCGCTGAAGGACCTGGTGAACATGGTCGGCGAGCTGCGCGCCCGCGGGATCGGCTTCACCTCACTGCACGAGCGCCTGGACACCACCACCCCCGGCGGCCGGCTCATCTTCCACGTCTTCGCCGCCCTCGCGGAGTTCATCCGCGAGCTGATCGTCTCCGGCACCCGCGAGGGCCTGGCCGCCGCCCGCGCCCGCGGCAACGTCGGCGGCCGACCCGTCGTCGCCACCCCCGAGATCATCCAGGCCGCCCGCACCCTGCTGCCCAACCCCGCCCAGTCGATCACCTCGATCGCCAAACTCCTCGGCGTCAGCCCCGGCACCCTCTACAACCACATCCCCGACCTGCAAGAACTGCGGGCCGCCGGCCGCCTCCCCACCCAGCTCGACGGCGCCACCCGGTAATCCCCGGACCTCTCCGCGCTGAACGAGCACGGCCTCCCCCGCCCGTTCGGCACCTACCGATCGGGGTGGCCGGGAAGACGAGTACGACCCAGCCGAGGACACCGAACTGCACTGCTGATCCACCAAGATCATCCCGTGGCGGCTTTTGCGCTCACCTTGGCTGAACCCCTACCGAGCCGTGAGACGCCGTTCGCGGCAGAAACTTCGGTGGAGCCGGGCTCAGCGGTCCAGTTCACGGCGGTTCTCGCAGCCACCCCAGCTCAGAGATCGAGCGCTGTCGGACGCACCCGTTAGGGTCCGTTGCGATGGAGTGCCGGTCGGTGTTGGAGGAAGCATGGCAAGACGGATGCGTGAAGAGGCGTTCCGAGTGGAACAGGAGCAGGGGCGCTACGCCCCCCATGTCCGTCCGATCAACGAGATGGTCGACGTCTTGCGCGACCAGGACGGGCGCGGCTGGATGCCGCATGTCGCACCCTGGCACGGGGGAACAGAGGCCCGCGTCCTGTCCGTCCTTCGCGACCCGGGCCCCAGGACGCAGGAAGGCACAGGCTCGGGATTCCTGTGCGTGGAAAACAACGACCCGACGGCAGAGCTCCAGGCCCAGCTCTTCGAGCGAGCCGGGATAGCGCCGCGTGACGTCACTCCCTGGAACGCCTACCCCTGGTACATCAACCGTGAACCGAAGACGGCCGAGCTCCAGGCTGGTGCCGAGGTCCTGAGCCGGCTGCTGGGGCTGATGCCGAAGGTGCAGATCGTGCTCCTCCAGGGCGGGGACGCCCAGCGCGGGTGGCGCCGCCTGGTCAAGGCACACCCCGAGGCCGTCCGAGACAGGACCCTGGAGGTGTTCAGCAGCTACCATCCCAGTCCGCAGGCCCTCTTCGTGCCAGACCCGAAGGAACGCGCCCGCCGCGCGCAGCACCGTATCGACACCTGCCAGAAGATCGGTGACGCGCTCCGCAGAGGTACCAAGCAGCCGTAGGCGGCGCTGGTGCAGCGCTACGAGAGGTATCGCCGAGGTGAGCCCAGAAGCCGCCAATAGTTGATCTTGGAGGCGTCAGCCTTTCCACCGGACGGCGGGGTCGCGTTCGGCGACGTGCCGGGCGACCGCGTCGACGCCGGGGCGCGCGTATCGCTCCAGGGAGCGGACGGAGGCGTGGCGGGAGCGGGCCAGCAGCATCGGGGTGGAGGTGCTTGATCACCCCGAGCAGCACGTGCAGCCCCTCGGCGGCGTGCGCCGCCGCCACAGGGATCGGACCGGTGGACGGGTCCTGGGCGATGATCCGCAGCGGGGTGCCCGCCCGCAGGACCTTGCCGGCGGATGAAACCGACCCGTACCGCCGGATCCTCCCAGACACCTGCCGCCTTCAGCTGCTCAAGCCACGCGGCATGCTGGGCTTCCTCGTTCAGGTCCACGGCATCGGCGAGCATCGCCTCGGTCTGCACGGCGCCCAGCAAGGCGTTCACCATCCGCGCCCGAGGGCGGCCTCCGCCTCATGGTCGCCCGTAGTGTTGGCCCCGTCGTACAGGCCCAGCGGCCGTCGCCGCACCGATCTGCTTGACCCTCACCGGCTCGCCGTAAGCCTCGTTCTCGCGCTTCACGCCCGCCGGCACGCTACCGGCCGGAGACAAGGCTCGTGGGCCGAAGACCGAGACTCATCCCTTCAAGATCATCCCACTGCCGCTTTTGGGCTCACCTTGGCTGGACCCCCGGCGGGGTCGATGCCGACGGGAATGCCGTGGTGGGCGGGGGCCAGGTAGCTGGTGGTTCCGTCCGCGCCGACCAGCAGCGGCGGGGGGTGTCCGGCGTTGCTCCAATGGAAGGTGTACGCGCCGTCGGCCTCTTCGATGCGGCCGAGCACCAGGGTGGCGGTGGGCGGCTCGGGGAACATCGTCAGGGCACGGTCCAGCTTGGAGAGGATCAGGCTGGTCGGTCCGCCGTGGTCGTAGGCCAGGGCGCGCAGCATATTTCGGATCTGTCCCGTGAGCGGCGCGGCCTCCACGTCGTGGCCGGCGCCTGGGTCAGCACCCCGATCGCGATCCGGTCCGATATCCGCTCACTCGCAGGCGACTTGACCTGCCCCACCATGCCACACCACATCCAACGAGGCACGGACCACAAAGTCACTGGCATTGGGCCTAGTCCTGCAGGAGATACGGCGGTTTGACGAAGCCATCAACGCCCATACCCAGGCTGCCACCATCTACCAGGAACTCGACGACCGTCGCGGCGAAGCTCGGGCAGTGGAGAATTGTGCAATTGCCCGAAATGGGCGGTATCGGCGATGGCCTCACTGAGTGTAAGTCACAGCCAGTGTCTCGGCGGTGTTGAGAACGGCGTGCTGATTCCAATGGATTGGCTTCAGAATTCCGGCCTGGGGCCTGGCGTTGGCCGCAGCTGGCACTCTCCTTGCGGCTTCGGGTAGGTGGCAGTCGATGAAAGAGGTGCATCCCACAACTGCCAGTATTCAAGCTCAGGCGGCGGCCCTCTTTGGACCTCTAGTCGGAGAACCAAACCCTTTTGAGCCAGTGGTCGACTGGACGGGTGGCGCTGATGAGCTGCCTCTTGAGGGGTTTGCAGGCGAGGCTGATCTTTCTAGCAGGGTCCTCGAGCGGCTAAATCCGTGGTTTGAAGTGTATCCACATGTGCGCGGTAGGCATTATAGCGGTGCCGGTTGCCGGATTGACGCCGTACTGAAGCCTAGGGACCCCCAGGTGTGGAAGGATCCGGGTGTCGTTCTAGGTGTCGAGTTCAAGAGAGCGGCAGGCGGGAGCCGTAAGTACTTGACTTCCTGGGTGGCCCAGTCCATTGATTATGCGTACGTCGAGTGGGATGGGTTTGGGAGGATGCCGGTTTTTATGTGCCCAAATCCATTCCCTGTGCGCAGGTCGTTTAGGGAGCCCTTCGATCCGATGGGTGCTTTCGCATGGCTTACTTGTCCAGTTTGGCATCGGTTATATTGCGCTCTGTAGGGCTTACGGCCTTTCCCTTATTCTTCAAGGCGCCCACAAGATTTGGTCGGAGCGGTACGGTGTCAGGGAAGGTCGCAACTGGAATCTCTCTAGGCGTATAGGTTTACGCTAGTCAGGTTGGCGACGGGTCAAGCCAGCGCCCAATTGAATAGTGGCGCGCCGCTCGTGTCTGCCAGTAGTGGTTCTACTCGGGGCCCGTAGGGGTTTGTGCTGCTCGAAGCCGGCTGGCGACGTAGCTGGCTCGGTCTCCTCCGTTCCATTTGTGCCAGTGGTGGGCGGTGCCGTCGGCGGCGCCCAGGAGGTCGGCGAGCATTTTCCAGTGGACCGCGCCGACGAGTGCCAGCCAGGCACCGTTGCGTGCCTTGCTGGCGCTGGGGACACCGAGGCGTTGGAGGCGTCGTTGCAGCGTGTTCGAGTTGAGCGGGCGGGAGGGGCGAAGGCCGGGAAAGAGATAGGGGGTCTCCTGGTTTTTGAGGGGGGCGGACAGGGGGCGGCGTTCGTGGACGAGTTGTTGGAGGAGGGCTGACAGGCGCGTGCGGAGCCAGAGTGTTTCGCGGCCGAGCTGGAGGCCCAGAACTCCGGGTTCGTCGGGGTGGATGTGGACCTGCGCGAGGGTGAGGTTGACGATGCGGTCGGTGCTCTGGCCGTACTGCAGGACGAGGCAGCCTGCGACGCGGTCGGCAAGGGGCAGACTGTCGTCGGTTTCCAGCCTGAGCGCGGTGAGTACCCGGTCGGTGTCGTTCATGATGGCGCGTTCGCCGTGTCTGCTTGAGGTGGCGATGGCGACGTCTGCGGGCGCGAGGCCGCAGGTCGCCGCCCAGAGGAGGAACGGCCGGGCGTAGGGTTGGAGGGTTGGGTTGGCGATGAGCCACCGGTCGATGAGGTGCTGGGTGATGCCGTCGATCGCGCGCCCGCGGCTGCGGATGTGGCCGAGGAGGAGCCGGGCGGCGTTCAGCTGACGACGAAGGTGCTCGCGCTGGAAGCGGGTGAAGCCGCTACGGCTGACGTGCTGGTGCGCGAGGGGCATCAGGTGCCAGCGTGCGTATCGCGCGAGGAGCACCCGGTCGGCCGTGGTGGCGCACTCTTCGAGGCAGTGGCCGAAGTCTCTTTTCAGCTGGGCAAGTTGTTCGTCTCGCGGTTCGAGGATCTCGGCTAGGACGAGCAGGCCTCGGAGCTGCTGGACGGAGGTGGTCTGGCGCAGTGCGTCGAGGGCTTCGTGGGTGCACGGGAGTCGTCCGTTGACCATGTCGCGGATGAGCTGGCCGCCGGGTCGGCGCAGGTAGAGGATCATTGAGTAGGGGTTGTCGTATCGCTCCAGCAGTTCCGCCAGCGGCGCGAGCCGCTCGCACCTGCGACCGTCGGCGTCGGTGAACGCCTCGGCGAGGACGAGTCGGCCCCGGCAGGGCAGGCACTGCCCCTGGAGGAGGCGGCCCATTCCCGCGCAGGTCGGGCAGCGGTAGCTGAAGGTGACGCCGGCGCACTCGGGGCACAGCGGCCCGTTGTCCTCGCGGCGGAAGACCGCGCCGAGCTGGCCGCAGCGGTGGCATTGCTCGTGGGTGAGGCGGACCGCGTCGACGCAGGTAAGGCAGACGGGTCCTTCCGGCCAGCGGCGCTCTGCCCGGGCCGGCGTCGTGCAGCGTGTGCAGGGCACGATGGCGGCGGAGTAGCACGGTACGCAGCGCGGTGTCCCGTCCCCGGTCGTCACGGGGGCCGAGGGCCGGGTGCCGCAGTCGCCGCAGAGCGGCCCGGGTCGCACGCTCTCCCAGCAGCGTCCGCACCATGGGCCGCGCTCGTCGCGGGCGGTGACCACGGCGCGGCGTCCGCATCCAGTGCAGGGCTGTGCTTGGTCCGCGCGGCGGCAGCCGTCGCACCACGGTTTCCCGTCCTCGTCGCGGTAGACGGCGAGTCGGAGGCGCCCGCAGCTGACACACGGATGCCGTGGAGTGGCTTGGCGAGCACAGGCCCGGCAGACGCCCGTACTGAGGATGCCGACCCTTCTGTTTCGGCCGCACTGCGGACACAGGACGATCGGTGCCCGGCGGTTGTCGCACTTTTCGCACAGCGGTCCGTCTTCGCTGATGCGGCTGGCTGATCTGGCTTCGCCGCAGTCCACGCACTGGTGCAGCCGGCGGGGATGAATGTGCTGGTAGCAGGCTCGGCAGACGGGGCTGCCGTCGTCCTGGCGCAGGCCGACCGGTTTGGTGAGGCCGCAGCGTGAGCACGGTTCGGCGAGGTGGTGCTGGCGGCAGCGCGTGCACCAGGGGCCCTCCGCGGTGTGGGCGGCTGGGACGACCAGCTTGCCGCAGGCCCAGCAGGGCTCCTTGGGGAGAGTCTTGCGGTGGCAGCCGGTGCAGATGACGGCACCGTCGGGGGTCTTCCTGACGGCGATCCTGGCCTGTCCACAGGTGTGGCAGAGCTGCGGCTTGCGGCGTTCGCGCTGCCAGCACCGGTGGCAGACCGGCTGGCCGGCGCGGCGCTCGGCGACGGTTCCGGGCCGGGCGCAGAGGGAGCAGGTCTCCTTGGGACCGACTGCCCGGTGACAGGCGTGGCACAGGCCCCTACTTCTGATGGCCTTGTCTCGGCCGCACTGGACGCAGGTGGCGGTCTTGGTCATGGCTGTTGGTCAGCCTTCGGCGTCGAAGAAGTCGCCGGACAGCAGTGGCATGTCCGGGACCACGGGCCGAGGCTTTCGCGCGGCGGGTTCCACGGGGGCGGCGTCGGACTGGATCTCGACGACGAGGTCCTCGAACGTGCACTTGAGGATCTTGCAGAGCGCAAGGATGAGCTCGACGGGCATCTTGGGCGGCCGGTCGGCCTTCACCAGCCGGTAGATGTTGCTGCGGTCCAGGTCGAAGCCGTACTTCCTCAGCTCTGGTGCGAGCTTGGTGGTGGTGTACCAGTTGCGGCGAAGGGCCATGAGCTCGCGCAGTCGCCACTCGTAGCGGGGCTGGAGGGCTTCGAGGGCGCTCCTGGCCTGCGGTTCGTCGCCGTGCGGTACTGCTTTCACCGGGTCCTCCTCGAACCGCCGGAGCGGGACTGTGTCGTCTGGTCGCTGAAGTCGTCGTCCATGTCCGCCTCGGCGTCGGCCATCGCGAAGGCGCGGGCCAGGGCCGCTTCCTCCGCCGCGTCGAGGCTTTCGCGGACCTTGAGGTTCTTGAAGTCGTTGCTGAGCGCGGTGTAGATCGCGGTAGTCGCGGCGTGCGAATGACCAACTTGGTCGGTGACGAACTGGCCGTCGTAGCCGGCCTCGATGAGCCTGGTCACGTACGTGTGCCGCATGCAGTGCGGGCCGAGCTGAGCGGGCAGTTTGCCCAGCTCACGCCAGTGCTGGAACCGCTGGTTCACCGCGCGTTCCGAGATCATCTCGTTGCGCTCGGTGGGGAACATGACGCCGTCGTCCGGACGGTCGCTGTAGAACAGCGGGCGCACGTTCTCCATGTACAGCTGCACGGTGCGAACCGCCCACGGCCATACCGAGATCACCATCCGGCGCTTGGGAGGCTGTCCGGCGCCGGCCTTCCCCCAGCGGACCGCCAGCCCCGCGTGGTCCCCGAACTCGGGCAGCTTCGCCTGACGCCGCCAGTCGTGGGTCTCCAGCCGGGCCGTCTCCCTGCGGCGCAGGCCCCAGCCGTACATCGTCGTGAACATCGCCAGGTCCCGGGCCGCGGCGAACGCTCCCTTGTGGCCCTGTTCGCGTAGACGCTTGATCTCCGGGTCCATCTGCCCGAAGAAGGTCTTCACCTCTGCCTTGGTCAACGGCCGGTTGCCACTGGGCTGGCCGATGTATTCCTGCGCGTGCCGGACCGCATTCAGGTCCCGCAGCGCGAAGCCGGTGAACATCCCGAAGGTGCTCAGGCACACCTGCGGCCACTCGTAGGCCGGATCGCTCAGGTAACTCAGGTAGAGCGCAAGGTCGTTCTGGTACTTACGCATCGTCGACGTTGCGACGGTGCCCGCGAGCATCGCCGACCACCGGTCGAACAACCGCCTGTCCCAGGCCGGCTCCCACGGATACCCGCCGGACATCGCCTGGACCTGGCGCGCGATACGAGCCCTGGTGTTGACCGTGTCCCAGGACAGCCTGCGGGCCCGCTGATGGTCCGCGAAGCCCAGCAGCGTCTTCTCGAAGACGGCCTCCTCGGGGCGGAGCATCGCCACACCCGGCAGCACATGCAGCGTCGCGACGCCCGGCACAGCTACCGAGCCCCCTGCGGAACTTCGGCCCATCCGTCACCCTCCGTGTCCAGTACGGGGTCTCACCTTCCACGCGGTGATGCATAGCACGCAACACTGGTGCAGTAGTTGCACCACTATCGAGGGAATCGCAGGCTAACCCGCGGGCGGAGCTGACGGATCGTGATACAACTCGACCCAACCGGGCAACGCATGTTCTGCTGGCCGGGGGTAACACCGCCGGCCTCGTGGTGCGCGTGCCGCAACATTGCTCGAAGTTCCCGGCGCGACCGGTCGATTCCTGTGCCCTCAGGCCGAGGCAGTACAGGACGCGCACCGGCCGGCCGGTCAGGCCTTGGTCGCGCAGCTCGCGCACTAGCGCGGTGACGAACCGCATTGCCTGTGAGGTTTTCTGATCGCTCGTGCACCATCTGGCGTCCGCGCTCGGCCAGCGGCCCCGGTCGAGCAGCTGCCGCCACAGCCCGCCCAGCTCCCGGCGAAGCGTGACGAACCGCAGACCGTAGTGCTCGGCCTGCTCCCGGGCCAGTTCCTCTGTGCCGGGCCATTCGATGGACTCGCCGGAGTCCGTCACGTCCAGATCGTTGTGCAGGACCACGATCCGACTGCGTGGCACACCGGCGTCGTCGACCTGGCGGACTACCTCGTCGAGGGCCGCCTGGCTGTCCTTGCCTCCGCTCGACGCCACCAGGATCACGTCCCAGTGGTCGAGTCGGTGCCGGCGCGGGTTGAGCGTGACGTAGCCGACCGGAACGCGCGGGGGAGGGCAGGCCTCGCGGGCCGCGCTCTGCAGCGCGACCAGCACCTCGTGTCGGCCGATCCGTGGATCCGACACCCACTGCGCGATCTGCTCGACCGCGCAGGCCTCGCTGGCGGGTGCGAGATGCTCGGCAAGGAACTGCAACGCGGCGCTGGCCCGATCCCAGGCCTTCTCGGCGATCTCGCCGGCCTTGATCGGGTCCACGGGGCCGCGGCGTGGCGTCTCGGCGGTGAGGGCCGCCAGGAACACCGCGCCCAGGGGGTGGAGGGCGCCGTGCTCCGGCCGCTTCGGCGGTCGGGCTGCCCCCCGGGCCTTGGCGCGGCGGCCCGACCGGGCGCAGCTCGACTTGGAGAGGCCGTGCTCGGCGATGAGGCGGGACGCAGCTGCCAGATCGGCGCCGATGCGGGCCTTCCCGCGGCGGGGGCGCGCGGTCGGGAGCTTGGAGACCATGCCCAGCTGGCAGGGCGTGGCGAGCGGTGCGGCCGGCTCGAAGAGGGCCAACTGGCCGGCTGTGGGCCGGGGGCTCATGCTGTGCCGCCCGTCTCCGGCCCGCAGCCGGCGGCCGCGGGTCGGGGAATGCGCGCGCCGGTCCTGTCCGGGGCGTTCATGGGCATGACTCCTCCTTGAGGTGCGGATCGAGTGGCCGGGAGGGGCGCCAACCCCTGCCGACGTAAAGAAGTATACCACAATCAAGCGTCGAAGGTGCGCGTGTTTCGCTCGAAGAGCAGCGGATCGAAGTCCGGACACTTCGGGTAGGCCTTGACCCGCTGAACACCCAGCCGGATCGCCTCCCGATCACGACGCCTGGTCGGGAGACGGAAGACGTACCTGTGGGCCCCGCGATGCCGCACCGTTCGCACCCCCGCATCGACGAGCGCGCTGCGCAACCACGCCCCCGGGTCGCCGCCGGCCCGCCGCGGCTGCGCACCGAAGGAATGGAGAACCCGCTCCGCGTACTCGTGACCGGGCTCCTGGCGCCGGATTTTTTGGACCGCGCGCTCGTTCAGCACCGTCCCATCGGGCAAGATCTTGATCGACCTGGGCGTCGCTCGGCCGGTGTAGACCGCGTTCGTCGCCTGGTAGATCGTGCCGACATGCCCGACCGCC
This sequence comes from Streptomyces sp. NRRL B-24484, assembly GCF_000717715.1. GTDB lineage: Bacteria > Actinomycetota > Actinomycetes > Streptomycetales > Streptomycetaceae > Kitasatospora. The sequence continues at coordinate 26,560 of NZ_JOAI01000062.1, forward strand.
ACCAGGAGACCGGCCGCACTGCGCCGCGGCACGGGGTCGGCGAACGAGACCACGCCGTGGACTCCGTGTGACCTTAGGGCCTCGAAGCACCTGGCCAGGAACCAGCTCTCGGAGTTCCCTGGGTATTTCGTGCGCAGTACGAACCTGGAGAGTTCAAGGGACTCCGTCACCGGGCGCAGGTCCGGCAGTGCGCGGGTCAATACCCGCGGTCCGGCGGGGACGCCGAACACGGCCACCCCGACCAGTTCCCGGCGCCCCCCGGTGACGTCGAACAGCCCGTATCGCCGGACCGCCGCCGGATACGAACCCGAGTAGTGGTGCCGGACTACGAACGCCTTGGCCGCCTCTTCGCCCACGGGGCCAACCTCGTAGTGGCGGGCGTTGAAGCCCCCGTCGCTCACATGCCGCCACGCATGCCGGCGCCCCTCCCAACGCTGGCACCAGGGCGACGACGTCGCGATCTCCGACAGTTCCACGGACGGAAGCCCGTCCTGACGACGTCCCATCACCGACTCCGCCGCCCACTCGCGTCCCGCCGAACGAACTGGGCGCGAGCCCGTGCGGCAGCCGCTCGCACGGCCATGCGCCACCGACGCGACCATGGCAGACGAAGCTGCTCGGGCTGAGCGCTCTGCCACTCGGCGCTCCCGGCATCCCGGAACTGAAGTCGGCCACCACTTCTACCGGCCAGGCGCTCCGCCTCGCGCGCTTCGTCGTCGGCGAACACCGTGATGTCGCCGTCGGGTCCCACCATGCGCCAGGCCGTGTGGCCGGAGCGCTCCGACGGGGCGTAGAACACCGTGGTGCCCTGGACCATGACGTGCAGCGGGACCGTGGCGGTCGTGCCAGGGCGTTCGACCAGCCCGCGGTGGACGGTGTCGAGGTCGATGCTCACCACCAGGGTGTTCTCGTCGACGTAGGTGAAGACGATGACGCCGGCCATCTGGATGGCGGGCCAGGACAGCGACGAGTCGCCCAGTTCTCCGCGCCTGGCGGGCCAGAAGCGGGCGGTGCGGTGGTACCGCTCGCGAAGTGCGGTCGAAACGGCCATGCCGGTGACTCCTTGGGTCGTGACGGACCCCGGGCGCGCTGTGCGCCCGGGGCAATGCGGAGGTGATCAGGCGGGGCGGACGGGAGGGGAGGCGTGGAAGGCGTGCCCGAGTGCGGGCTGGACCGTCCACCCGGCATCGCGCAGTACCTGCTGAGCGGCCTCGGACTGGCGTGCGGACTCAGCTGCGCCGTCGGCCAGCGAGAGCCCGTCGGGGCCGTGCATGCTCACGTACGCCGAACCGGCCTTGTCACCGAAGCGGAGGTCGGAGCGGTAGCCCCAGAACGCCTCAGCCTGCTCGAACCGGTAGGGGCTGAATCCGGCGAGCTGAAGGACCTCGTCCAACGCCACCAGTACGGGCTGCTTCTTCGCGGTGCGCTGCGGCGAGCCGACCTCGACCCGAACGACCGTTGCCGCGTCGAAGGCGTCGATCCGCTCCGGGCGGCAGCGCCAGTTGGCGCGGCGCAGCGCGGCGAGGGCCAGGCGTACCTTCTCGGGCGGCAGGTCCTGGCCCAGGAGCAGTTCGAGGCCGGGTGCTCCCCCCGGCGCGACCCGGAGTCCGTGGTGCCGAACGCCGGCGTCGTCGAGCGTTTTCGTGAGCGCGGGACCGTACCGGGGGTCGGTGTCGCAGCAGGGCGCGGCGGGATACCGGCGCGGGGTGCCGAGGGTGAAGTCCTCCGGCAGCGGACCGGAGCAGACCGGCTCGTTGCAGCAGGCCGAGTAGCCGTCCAAGTCCGTGTCCAGACCGATGTCCTCGGGGTCCGTGGACCCGCAGCCGGTGCAATGGTCGGGAGCAGCCGGGTCGGCGGCGTCGTCGGGCGTGTGCATGGGGCACTCCTTCTTGATCGGATCGAGTGGCCGACTGGGGCGCCAACCCCTACCGGCATGTAGAAGCATACCACATATTGAGCCTGGAGGATGCTGTGTGTGCCGTCACCCACCAGACCCGCCGCGGACAGGGCGCCGAAACCCCGGCGGAAGGTACTCGGAATGGAGCAGGGTCACAGCCGGCCCCCCGGGCCGCGGTGGGACCAGCCGGGAGACCTTCACCAGCTTCGGCACCGCTGCTGCGCGGCGCGTGATGCGTAGCGCCACCGCGGCGCCCTCGTTCGAGTAGAACGGCTGGACCTCCAGATCCGGGCACACCTCGAGCAGCCTCCTGCCCACCGCCATCAGCTCCCTGGAGAACGCCCGGCCCAACGGATCGTCCGTCCCTGGAGAGTGGCGGGGCAGCAGGACCGCCGCATCGGGATGCCACTGATCGGGGAGCACCCTGTTCCAGGTCGGCGGCAGAACCGCGGCGACCTCGGCTGCAAGCACCCGAGCATCGGTGAACTCCTCCAGGGTGCAGTCGACCATCGCGGCGACGGCCAAGGCGTCCCATGGCCCCGAGAACGTCAGGCTGCCGCCCGACCTGGCGCTGCCCAGCGTGACACCGAGGCGGCCATCATGAAGCCACGCCGTGGCGTGGCCATAGGCCACGAACAGGCCAGGCTCCTCCGGCCGCTCCTCCACCACGCCGACGGTGAGGTGCGGGGCGACCTCTGCCGGCGTCGGACGAGTGGTCGCTTTACAGGGGAGGGCTGGGGCACTGCGGACGGCGCGGGCGAGCAGGCGCGTGGCCGCCGGCAGGGGAGTGCCGGGCGAGAAGCGGGCGGTGCAGATCCGGGCTTGACCCTTCGGGGAGGGCGCGAACAGGGCAGCCTGAAGGTCGCCGGCCGGCTCGGCCGGGCTGGACCTGACGGTGACCGCGTACCCGTTCGGAAGCGTCGACCTGGTGCGGCGGGCCCCGGCGACGACGTGGCCGGACAGCACCCCGGCGAGGGCGGAGAAGAAGCTTTCGGGCTGCGCCGCGAAGGCCTCTCGGTCCGCGGCCGTGATCGGATTGGTGTTGCTGAGGCGGATGCTGCCGGGCTGCACAGGAAACTCCCTATCGGGCGGGCGGGTGGGTGAGGCCGGGGCCGCCCGTAGGCGGCCCCGGTGTCAGTGGCGGTCCAGGAATCCGCTCACCGCAGCGAGCGATTCCGGTAGCCGGGTTACTGGTCGTGCATCGGGAACAGGCACAATGCCGGGCGCGCGTCCAGCGGGGCCGCGCGAAGCAGGCCCAACACCACCTCGTCGCCGCCAGCCTCCTCGCGGCGCTGCTCCTCCGTCGGGTAGAGGTACTCCCGCGCGTACAGTCCGGTGCAGCAGTCTGAAACGGGCAGGTGGTGATTGCCCGATGGATCGTTGGCGATCACCAGAAGTACGTCGCCCGGCAACTCTTGGGTCTCGCGGACGAGTTCACGGAGGGTGGAGAGCGTCCACGGCGTCAGGGAGTCGGAGGTCTCGGTCATCGGGCCTCCCGGGCTCGGGATGTGCTCGGGCATGTTTCTCCTCTGGGTCTGATCGAGTGGGGGAGGGGCGCCACCCCCTCCCGACATGCACAACTATACCACATTTAGACATTGCTTCGTGGTGGGGTGTCTCCCGCTGACTCCTTCAAGGTGCGCAGCACCAGGTGGAGCTGGGCGATGGTCAGCCCGGTCAGCGTGAGCGCCGCCTCCGCCATCCCGTCCCGGGTCTCCACCTTCGCGTGGGCCTTGCTCTGGTCGGACAGCCGCAGATGGACCGTCAGCCCCTCGCGGGGCAGATCCTGAAAATGCCCGTCCGGGTGCGGGAACTGCCGCAGCAGCGCGTGCGCCAGCTCCTCGCGTGCCCCGCCGGCCACTGCGCGGTCGTGGATCTCCTGCACCGCCCGGCTGAAGGCAGCCTCGTACGGCACCAGGAAGCGGCGCCGCAGATCACGCACCAGCGCCTCCACTGGACGGCCCAGGCTGAAGCCGACCCGGGGGCGGCTGCGGTCCTCGTAGTACCCCGGCACGTCCGGGTATCGGCCGTTGGCCGTGATTCGCGGCGAGCCGTCCGGAGCCGGACGGCTGCTCAAGCTCAGCCAGAAGGCGCGTCCCTGCCGGCCGGAGACGAACCGCCGGTAGTCGGCATGCCCGTTGTAGGGATCCGGCACGACCTGCCAGGGCGCGCCCAGTGCGGCCACCAGGTCCTCCAACGCGTGCAACGCGAGATCGGGCATCATCGGTCCTTCATGTCGGCCCCGCGGGGCTGGTGGGTGGTCAAGTGGATGGGGTGCGCCCGCCATGTCGACGACGAGCGCACCCCTGTCCGCAGCTCAGGCCAGGCCGAGCGCCTGCTGGGCGGACTTGTAGATGACCAGTGCGGCCTGCTGCACGTTGGCGAGCCCGGGGCGGGCGTCGGAATACAGGTCCGAGGTCAGCGGATCCTCCGCCGCCACCGCAGCGACGACCCCTGCCAGCAGGGCCTGGAGGCTCGTGCGGTCGATCGCCTGGTCCATCACCACGGTCCCCGTGGGCGCGTGCACGATCCGGTATCGCCGCCACTGCGGCCGCTCCGGGAAGGTGCTGTCGTGCTCGTTGGCCTCGAAGTCGCCGAGCACTGCCATCTCGAAGGAGGGTCCAGGCTCGGGGATGACGTCGCGCGGGTCGATGACGGCGCTCATCGGCCCACCGCCATGGACGGAGTGAGCCGGTCGCCGGAGACAGCGGCGGCGCCGCCGCACGCCTCGGCGTGCTCGTCGCCGGATTCGGCGTGAGCGGCGCGCCAGTTGGCCGCCGCCCCCGGGCGGCCAAGCGCCGACAGCAGAGCCGCCACAGCCGCGACCTCGCTGCACTGCAGGGACCTGCCCACCTCGTGGGCGGCGTCCAGGTGGCCGAACTGGTCGGCGAAGCCCTTCAGGGCCGCCCCCAGTCCCGGCGGCCGCACGTCGCCGGTGGGAACGGCGAGCTCACCGGAGGCGTCCGTGGGGTGGATCAGCAGGGTGGAAGTGGGGACGTCGGACGCCGGGAGGTAGCGGTGCCAGTAACGCCACCCGGCGGCTTCGAACCGCTCGGCGATGAGGTCGGCGACGATGCGGCGATGGTCCGGGGACAGCGTGTCGCGGTAGGTAGCTACCAGACCGCTTCGGCGGTATTCGAAGGCGTACCGGGCGCCGATGTGCAGGGGCGTCTCGGCGAGAACGGCGTCGATGATCGACGCTGCGTCGAGGGCGAGAGACAAGGAGACTCCTTGGCTGGACGGATCGAGTGGCCGGAGGGGCGCCAACCCCTTGGCGGCTTTAGAAGTGTACCACATTTGCCGTTCGATTGGTGGCGTTCATTGGGCCCGGCGCGCCCGGGGCCGCAGGTGATTGGCCGGCCAGTGGGGGCGCCGCCTGGATGGCGGCGCCCCCACTGCGGGTCAGAACGGCGGATGGAACGAGGTGACCGCCATGAGATGGCAGCTGACGTCCCAGGTCCGCCCGTCGCACTCGACCACCACCCTGGCTGCACTGGAGGCCGTAGCCTCGCCGGGTGCGACGGCCGTCGTCGTGGAGACCACCAGTGCGCGCCCGCTGTCGTTCGCGGCCTGGCCGGCGAGCACGCGGGCGATAGCGGACTCGTCGGCCAGGTCCAGGGGTACCGACTGCCCAGAGCGGTGGCAGTCCTCGCAGCCGCATCCCGCAGGGTGGATCCGGGTGGGGAAGTTCATGCTGATCTCCTTCGGTAGAGGCCGGCGGGTGCCGGCCAGTTCGGTGGGCCGGGCGGCGCACTCGGGCACCCGGCCTGAAGGCCCCCGCTCAGACGAAGGCTGGCTGCCGCCAGGCTGTGGCGCCTTCTGGGCCGGGCCGGTCGACTGTGCCGGTCGGCCCGACCGCGCTGAGAGCTGCGTCGGGGGTGGTGGCCCGCTCCGCCCTGCGGGCGACCTGGGCGCTCCACAGTGCCTGGAACCCCGGCATCGCCTTGTCCTCGACGACATTCGGCACGGCCACGAAGAACTGCTCTGTGGTCGGAAACCCGTCTTCGCGGCGCGAGAGCCACACCCGCTCCACGCCCGCGGCCTCCTCGACCTCCAAGCCCCGCCGACTGGCGGCCCGACGCAGCATCCCGGCGGCCGCCGCCCGGGACCGCGGCAGGCCGACACTTTCGATCGAGCGCCAGACCCTCCCCTTGCGCTCCGGGTCCGAGCACAGCGCGGAGCGCTCCGCCGGCGGGCACTGCTGCCCCTTCAGCGCCCGGCAGGCCGGACACCTCACACTCCCGGGCGTTTCGGCGCAGGCCTCGCAGCGCGGCCCGTGGCGCTCCACACACCACGCCGATCGCCTCGCCGTCAGTACGCGTCGCACCCGCACGACCTGCCAGAGCACCGAAGCGAGCTGCTCCTCGGCGGCGGCCAGCGCGGCCTCGTTCCCGTCGTCAGCGAGGAGCTCGGCCAATGACGTCCCGCCCGCGTACAGGGTCGTCAGCGGGTTGAGCGCATGGGCCGTCCACTCCAGGCACACCGCCATTGCCGCCTCGGAGGGCAGCCTTCGGGCGCGCTCCAGGTGTGCATCCCGAGACGCGGCAACGGAGGGAAACGGACATTCCACGCAATAGGACTTGGGCCAGTCCACCCCGAACGCCTGCTGCAGTTCTGCCAGGATCGCCGGCCGAGACATCTGCCAGGCGATCAGCGGATACCAGGGGCGGCGGCCGTTGGTGCTGAATCCGCTGTCCTTGCGGGCCCGTCCCGCTTCGTCCGCGTCGTACCCGATGATGTGCCGGTAGCCGGGCGCCATGTGGTCAGCGGCCCAGTTGTCGATCACCCAGCCCTTGTACTTGATCGAGCTTCTCTGCACCTTGTCAACGCGCATGCTCAGGGGCGCCGGGTTGGCGCCCCTGAGCTCGTCAGGCTTCTCCCGCAGACGCAACTTCCCGGTTGCGGG
>NZ_JOAI01000063.1 GCF_000717715.1 Streptomyces sp. NRRL B-24484
CCACACCGTCACGGACAGACCGGCGATCGCGATGGTGGCCGCGATCAGGCCGGAGTAGCCGAACATCGGCTTGCGGCTGAAGACCGGGACGATCTCCGAGACGATGCCGAAGAACGGCAGCGCGATGATGTAGACCTCGGGGTGGCCGAAGAACCAGAAGAGGTGCTGATAGAGGATGGCGCCGCCGTTGGCCGCGTCGAAGACGTGCGCCCCGAACTTGCGGTCCGCCTCCAGCGCGAGGAAGGTCGCGGCGAGCACCGGGAAGGCCAGCAGCACCAGCACGCCGGTCAGCAGCACGTTCCAGACGAAGATCGACATCCGGAACATCGTCATGCCGGGGGCCCGCATGCAGATGATGGTGGTGATGAAGTTGACCGAGCCGAGGATGGTGCCGAAGCCGGAGAAGGTCAGCCCCATGATCCACATGTCCCCGCCGATGTTCGGGGAGTGCACCTGGTCGGAGAGCGGCGGGTAGGAGAACCAGCCGAAGTCGGGCGCGCCCTGCGGGGTGAGCAGGCTGGCGACGACGATCAGTGAGCCGAACAGGTAGAGCCAGTAGGCGAACATGTTCAGCCGGGGGAAGGCCACGTCCGGGGCGCCGATCTGCAGCGGCATGAACCAGTTGGCGAAGCCCGCGAACAGCGGGGTCGCGAACATCAGCAGCATCGCGCCGCCGTGCAGCGTGAACAGCTGGTTGAACTGCTCGTTCGAGACGATCTGATTGCCGGGGCGGGCGAGTTCGGCGCGCATCACCAGGGCCATCACACCCGCGACCAGGAAGAAGGCGAACGACGTCCCCAGGTAGAGCGTCCCGATCTTCTTGTGGTCCGTGGTGGTGAGCCACTGCACGAGAACTCTGCCCCGTCCCCGTGGCTGCGCACTCACCTCTGCCGTTTCCGTCCCAGCGGTCATCGGTTCAGCACTCTCCTCGCCCTTTTTGCCTCGATCGTCACCATCATGGTGGAGTCGGGCCGCTGCGCACGGTGAACGGCCGGTGGATCCGTGTCGGTAACACCCGTTTGCCGTCGGTCCGAGCTGCCCGACGTGCCGCCCGGCGTCTCGGCGGCGCACCCGGGAGCCGTCCTGCGCCCGGTGCCGCGACCTGATCGCCGAGTACCGGGAGAGCCGTGGGCGGGAGCGGGGCCGAGCGGAACGGCCGCTGACCGGGGCCGTCGGCAGCCCGTCGTGGTGTACGCCGTACGGGCGGCCTGCCGCGAAGCCCGTACGTACCGGATGCTCCGGCCCCCGGGCGCGGCGCATTCTTGAGGGCATGGACGTCGAACGGCGCTCGGGCGGCGAGAGGCCGTGGGGTCGGGTCCCGGCCCTGGTGCTGGTGCCCGTCGGTCTCCTCGTGGTGCTCGTCGTGGTGATCACCCGGTCGCCCGACTCGGTCCGTCTGGGACCGCTGCTCGTGATCGCCCCCGCACTGACCCCGTCCTTCGCCGGGCCACGGGTGACCGCCGCCGTCGCCGTGCTCACCGTCGCCGCCGGTGTCCTCATCGCCGTCCTGCGCGGCGGCCTGACCACCGGCTACCACCCGGCGCAGCTCGCCGCACTCGCCGCACTGTCCCTGATGATCGTGGTCTTCGCGGTGGTACGGGAGCGCCGCGACCGGCAGCTCGCCCGCGCCCAGTCGGTGGCCGAGGCCGCCCAGCGCGCTCTGCTGCGCCCGATTCCCGAGCGGATCGGCCCGCTGCAGATCGCGACCGTGTACCTGGCCGCCGAGCACGAGGCGCAGATCGGCGGTGACCTCTACACGGCGACCCGTACGGACGGCGGGGCGCGGATGATCGTCGGGGACGTCCGGGGGAAGGGCCTGGCCGCCGTCGGGGAGTCCGCCCTGTTGCTCAGCGTCTTCCGGCTCGTCGCCGCCGAGCACGCCACGCTGCCCGACCTCGCCCGGACACTGGACCACAACGTCAGCCGGTACCTGCTCGACTTCGCCCAGACCGGCGGGGAGATCGCCGAGCACTTCGTCACCGCGCTGTTCCTGGACATCCCCGACGACGCCCCGGTGGCCCGCATGACCAACTGCGGACACCCGCCACCGCTGCTGCTGCGCCACGGCCGCGTGATCGGACTCGACGGCGGCGGTAGCGCGCCGCCCCTGGGCCTCGGTGTCCTGGCGGCCGCCGACTACCCGGACGACGCGTTCCCCTTCGAGATCGGGGACACGCTCCTGCTCTACACCGACGGCGTGGTCGAAGCCCGTGACCGTTCCGGTGCGTTCTACCCGTTCGCGGACCGGGTCGCCCGGTGGGCCGGCAGCACGCCGGAGGCGCTGGTCAACCACATCCGCCGTGACCTGCTGGCTCACGCCGGTGGGCGGCTCGGCGACGACGCGGCCGTCGTCGCCGTCCGGCGTACGGACGGGTCCGAGCACCGCCTGCACGGGCTGCTGTAGACGGCCCACCGACGTGGCTGGCCGGTCGGTGACCAGCGCGTCGGTCTCCGTGGCCGTCTGCGGTCGGGGCGATCAGGGCACCAGGACGCTGACGGTCTCCACGACGCAGGCCGGCTTGTCGCCGCCCTCCACCTCGACGGTCACCCTCGCCGTCGCCTGGTGGCCACCGCCGCCGGGCACCACCGACAACAGCTCCACCCCGGCGCGCACGTTGGAGCCCACCGGGACGGGGGACGGGAAACGGAGCTTGTCGGCCCCGTAGTTGACGCCCATGCTCAGCCCCTCGACCCGGTACACCTGCCAGACCAGCATCGGCACCAGGGACAGTGTCAGATAGCCGTGCGCGATGGTGGAGCCGAACGGACCCTGCGCCGCCTTCGCGGGGTCGACGTGGATCCACTGGTGGTCGCCGGTCGCCTCCGCGAAGGTGTCGATCTGCTGCTGGGTGACGGTGTGCCAGTCGGAGTACCCGAGGTGGGTGCCGGCCGCCTGCGCGAGCTGTTCGATGCCGTGGAAGGTCTTCATGTGCTCTCTCCTCGTTCTCTGCTCAGTCCTGCGGCCCGCCGGCGACGTAGAGGACCTGGCCCGAGACGAACCCGGCGCCCTCGCCGGCGAAGAAAGACACCGCGTGCGCGATGTCCTCGGGCCTGCCGGTACGGGCGACCGGGATCTGCATCGCTGCGGCCGCCTTGAACTCGTCGAAGGTCATGCCGATCCGGCGCGCGGTCTCGGCCGTCATCTCGGTCTCGATGAACCCGGGGGCGATCGCGTTGGCCGTGACGCCGAACCTCCCGAGCTCGATGGCGAGCGTCTTGGTGAGGCCCTGGATCCCGGCCTTGGCCGCGGAGTAGTTGGCCTGGCCGCGGTTGCCCAGTGCGGAGGTGCTCGAAAGGTTGACGATTCGGCCCCAGCCGGCCTCGGTCATGTGGCCCTGGACGGCGCGGGTCATCAGGAACGAGCCGCGCAGGTGCACGTTCATGACCGCGTCCCAGTCGTCGGCGGTCATCTTGAACAGCAGGTTGTCGCGGGTGATGCCGGCGTTGTTGACCAGCACGGTGGGCGCGCCCAGCTCCCTGGCGATCCGGTCCACGGCGCCCTGCACGCCCGGCTCGTCCGCCACGTCCACGCCGACGGCCAGCGCCCGGCCCCCGGCGGCCTCGATCTCCTCGACGACCGGCTTGCAGGCCTCCTCGTCCAGGTCGATGACCGCGACGGACAGGCCGTCGGCCGCGAGCCGCTTCGCGACGGCTGCTCCGATGCCGCGGGCCGCTCCGGTGACGACGGCGGTACGAGTGGTGTTCATTGTGTCAACTCCGCTTCGAGTCATGGGGGTTGGTGGCAGGGGCCGGGAGCGGCCGTCGGGACAGGCCGGGGACCAGGTCGGCGAGCGCGGCCCGGGTGGTGCCGGCGTCGGTGTGGAGCAACGCCTGCATGCCGACCGCGCGGGCGCCGAGCACGTTCGGCTCGGCGTCGTCGACGAACAGCGCCCGCTCGGGCGGCACTCCGAGCAGGTCCAGGGTGAGCCGGTAGATCGGGGCCAGCGGTTTGCGCAGGCCGACCTCTCCGGAGATCACGACGGGATCGAAGAGCGGGTCGATCCGCTCGCGCGGGTAGGTGTTGCCCCAGCTGTTGGACAGCAGGGCCACCCGGATCCCGAGGTCGCGCAGCTCACCGGCCAACCCGAACATCGCCGGGTCGGGCCGCATCCCGGCGAACAGGCGGGCGAGGACGCCGGCCGGCTCGACCGGCGCGCCGTGGACCGTGACCAGTTCGGCGGCGAGCAGTGCGTCGAACTCCTCGATCGTCAGCTCGCCGGTCTCGAGCCGGTGGACGGGGGTGCCGTCCTCGGCGTCGCGGGACAGCCAGGCCCTGAGCGTCCGGGAGAAGGACTCCGGCCGGATGCCGTCGGCCTGCAGCCATGCCGCGATCGAGTTCCGGACCGGGCCGGTGAGGACGCCGCCGTAGTCGAGGACCACGGCCTCCACGGTGGTCACGAGAGCCGCTCCAGCACCATCGCCATGCCCTGGCCGCCACCGACGCACATGGTCTCCAGGCCGAACTGCTTGTCGTGCCACTGCAGCGAGTTGATGAGGGTGCTGGTGATCCGGGCGCCGGTCATGCCGAACGGGTGGCCTACGGCGATGGCGCCGCCGTTCACGTTGAGCCTGTCCTCCGGCACACCGAGGTCGCGCGCCGACGGGATGACCTGGGCGGCGAACGCCTCGTTGATCTCGACCAGGTCGATGTCGCCGATGGTCAGGCCGGCACGCGCCAGGGCCTGCTTCGAGGCCTCGACCGGCCCCAGGCCCATGATCTCCGGGGACAGCGCCGAGACGCCCGTGCTCACGATCCGCGCCAGCGGGGTGATGCCGAGCTCCCTCGCCCGGGTGTCCGACATGACGACGAGGGCGGCGGCGCCGTCGTTCAGGGGGCAGCAGTTGGCGGCGGTGACGGTGCCGTCGGGGCGGAAGACGGGCTGCAGCTGGGAGACCGTGTCGAGGGTGACCCCGGCCCGTGGCCCGTCGTCCTCGGTCACCAGGCTGCCGTCGGGCAGGGTCACCGGGGTGATGTCGCGCTCCCAGAAGCCGTCGGCGATCGCCTTCTCGGCCAGGTTCTGGCTGCGCACGCCGAAGGCGTCCTGTTCCGCGCGGCTGATGCCCTTCAACTGGGCGACGTTCTCGGCCGTGTGGCCCATCGCGATGTACGCGTCCGGGAGCAGGCCCTGTGTGCGCGGGTCCACCCACGCCCGGCCGCCGGCGGCGAACTGCTCGGTGCGGGCCTCCGCCTCGGCGAAGAGCGGGTTCCTGGTGCCGGGCAGACCGTCCGCGTTGCCCTGGGTGTAGCGGCTGACGGTCTCCACACCGGCGGATATGAACACATCGCCCTCGCCCGCCCTGATCGCGTGCAGTGCCATCCGGGTGCTCTGCAGGCTGGACGAGCAGTAGCGGTTCACCGTGGTGCCGGGGACGGAGTCCAGTCCGGCGAGGACGGCGACGACGCGCGCCATGTTGAAGCCGGACTCGCCGGCCGGCTGGCCGCAGCCGAGCACCAGGTCGTCGATCGTCCCCGGGTCGAGCTGGGGCACCTTGTCGAGGGCGGCCCGGACCATCCGGACGGTGAGGTCGTCGGGGCGCAGTTCCTTCAGCGAGCCCTTGAAGGCCCGGCCGATCGGCGAGCGGGCAGTGGCAACGATGACGGCTTCGGGCATGGCTTTCCCTTCGTCACTTACTAAGCGCTTGCTTAGCTCTTCAGGCTGCAGCAGTGCGACACGGGCGTCAACCGGCCCGATTCGGCGGCCCGGTGTGGACCGCGTCACACGCCGGGCCGCCGGCCGCGGCAGTGGCCGCGACCGCCGAGAAGCGTTCTCGCGGCACGAGGGCGTGCCGCAGCTCCGCCGCGGCACGGATCGACCGCGGCGGAGCGACGGGTGGTTCACGACCCCGCGCGGAGTGCCTTCTTGAGGATCTTCCCGGTCGGTCCCTTGGGCAGTGCGTCGACCAGGCGCACCTCGCGCGGGTACTTGTATGCGGCGACCCTGTCCTTGCAGTAGGCGGCGATCTCCTCCGGTGTGGCCGACGCGCCGGGCTTGAGCGCGACGTAGGCCAGGACGTCCTCGCCGAGCCTCTCGTGGGGCCTGCCGACGACGGCCGCCTCGGCCACTGCCGGGTGCGTGAACAGGACCTCCTCCACCTCGCGCGGGTAGACGTTGTAGCCGCCGCGGATGATCAGGTCCTTCTTGCGGTCGACGACGAACAGGTATCCGTCCTCGTCGGCGTAGGCGAGGTCGCCGGTGTGGAACCATCCGTTCCTGAACGCCTCGGCGGTGGCTTCGGGCCTCTTGTAGTAGCCCTTCATGACGTTGTGGCCGCGGACGACGATCTCGCCGACGTGGTCGGGCCCCGGTGGCAGCTCCTCGTCGTTCTCGTCGACCACCCGTACCTGAACGCCCCAGATGGGCCTGCCGATCGAGAGCACCTTCCGGGCCTCGGCGCTGGTGTTGAACGTCGTGGTGCTCGCCGTCTCCGACAGCCCGTAGCCCTCCAGGACCACGACGCCCGGGAACTTCTCCTCGAAGGTGCGGATCACTTCACCGGGGATCGCGGCTCCGCCGGAGACTCCGACCCGCAGCGAGCCCAGCTCCCGGCCGGAGGTGTCGGCCGACAGGAGGGCGACGTACATGGTGGGCACGCCGGAGAAGACCGTGCAGCCGTGTCGCTCGACGGCGTCGAGCACCGACTCCTGCTCGAACCGGGGCACGAGGACCATCGTGCCGCCGTACCGCACGCAGGCGTTCAGCACGCTCGACAGCCCGAAGACGTGGAACAGCGGCAGCACCGCCACGGCGATGTCGTCCTCGCGGAAGCCGAACAGTTCTCCGGCGACGGTGCAGTTCATGTAGAGCTGGAAGTGGGTGAGTTCGGCGCCCTTCGGCCGGCCGGTGGTGCCCGAGGTGTAGAGCAGCGCGGCGGTGTCGTCCGCATCGGTCGGCTCGATCTCGCCGGTGTCCTCACCGGAGCAGAGCTCGTCGTAGTGGACCGTGCCCGCCGGCAGCCCTGCGCCGCTCGGCGAGGTGACGACGTACGTCGTGACGCCCGCCACCTGCTGTGCGCCCCTGAGCGCCTCGTCGGCGAACGACTCGAAGGTCACCAGCAGCTTCGCGTCGGAGTCGTCGAGGTGGTAGGCGATCTCGGGGGCGCGGAGCAGCGGGTTGAGCGGGACCATCGTCAGTCCCGCCTTGAGGATCCCGAAGTACGTGAACAGGAACTGCGGCACGTTGGGCAGGTGGACGGCGACCTTGTCGCCGCGCTCCAGTCCGAGGGCGCGAAGGCCGTTCGCGACGCGGCCGGAGATCTCGTCGACCTGCGCGTAGCTGAAGGACGTGTCCGCGAAGTGGCACATCGGCTTGTCCGGACGGGCCTGACGCGACTCCCGGAGCATGGTCGCGAGGTTGAAGCTCATGAGGGCACTCCCGAGGGGATGGGTGCTGTGCGGCCCGGGTGGGCGGGGGCGGCAGTCGGCGGTCCCGGAGGCGGCAGTGGAGAGGGGCGTGGGCGGTCGCCTGCGGTGTGAGCGTGTGACGGAGGCTATGACCCCCATCGGTGCTAAGCAAGCGCTTAGTAAGTATTACTGGCCGGTAGTTTCCGCGGCGCGGTTGATAGGGTCGGCGCATGCGTCGGAGCGAGGGAAGATCTGCGTCCACCCCGGCTGCTCCCGCGGACGAGCTGTGGCCCGACGTCCAACCGGAGACCGCCCGCCGGCTGATGGCGGCCGGCCTCGAGTGCTTCGCCCGGCAGGGCTACCACGCCACCACCACGCGCGACATCTCCGCGGCGGCGGGGATGAGCTCGGCGGCGCTCTACGTCCACTTCCCGTCCAAGGCCGCCCTGCTCTTCGAGATCGTGCGGAGCGGCCACGAGCAGATCCTCGCAGTGGTGGACCGGGCCGTCACGGGGGCCGGTGACCCGGTGGTGAGAATGGGCCGGCTGGCCCGGGAGTTCACCGAATGGCACGCCCGCCGCCACGCCGTGGCCCGGGTCGTGGCGTACGAGCTGAAGTCCCTGCCCGAGGACGACTACCGCACCGTGGTGGACCTGCGGCGCAGGATCGAGCACCTCACGCAGGGACTCGTGCGCGAGGGGATCGAGGCCGGTGTGTTCGAGGTCCGCGACGTGCAGGCCGCCGGCCGCGCCGTGCTCTCGCTCGGCATCGACGTCGCACGCTGGTACGAGGACCGCATGCGCACCTCGCCGCGGGCCCTGGGGCAGCAGTACGCCGACCTCGTCCTCCGCATGCTCGGCGCCGACCCGGCGTAGTCCCGGCCGCGGGTGGGCCCGCTGCGGTCACAGGCCCATGGACTTGGCGATGACCGTCTTCATGACCTCGCTGGTGCCGCCGTAGATGCGGAAGACGCGGTTGTCCGTGTAGAGGCGGGCAATGGGGTACTCGAGCATGTAGCCGTAGCCGCCGTGCAGCTGCAGGCACTTGTCGACGACCCGCGACGCCGTCTCGGTGCAGAAGAGCTTGGTGGCGGCGGCGTCGGCGGAGGTGAGTTCCTGCTGCTCGATGAGGTCCAGGGCCCGGTCGCAGAGGGCCTGTGCGGCGGCCACCTCGGCCGCGCACTCGGCGAGGACGAACTTGGTGTTCTGGAAGCCCGAGACGGGCTGCCCGAAGACCTTGCGGTCACGGGTGTAGGCGAGCGCGAAGTCGATCGCGGCCGCAGCGGCGGACACGGCGGACACGGCGATGCCGAGACGCTCGGGAATCAGGTTGTGGGCGAGGTACGCGAACGCCCTGCCCTCCTCGCCGAGCAGGTTCTCCACCGGCACCTTGACGTCGGTGAAGGACAGTTCGGCGGTGTCCGAGCTGCGCAGGCCGATCTTCTCCAGCTTGCGGCCGACCGCGTAGCCCTCGCTGCCGGTGTCCACGCACAGGATGGACAGGCCGCCGCGGCGGTCGTCCGCCGGGGCCGCAGAGGTGCGGCAGACCACCAGCATCAGGTCGGCGAGGACACCGCCGGTGATGAAGGTCTTCGCGCCGTTGAGCACGTAGTGGGTGCCGTCCTCGGACAGCACCGCGGTGGTGCGGATGCCGGCCAGGTCCGAGCCGGTGCCGGGCTCCGTCATCGCGATCGCCGTCATCATCCGCCCGGAGACGAAGTCGGGCAGCCAGCGCTTCTTCTGCTCGTCATCGGCGAACTCGAGCAGGTACGGCAGCACCAGACCGGTGTGCACGCCGGAGCCGCCGAAGGACACGCCCGCGCGCATCAGCTCCTCGACCACCACGGCCTGGTACTTGAAGCCGCCGACACCCGAGCCGCCGTACTCCTCCGGGACCTCGATGCCGAAGACCCCCAGGTCGCCGAGCTTGTGGTAAAACTCGCGCGGCGCGTGGCCGGCGGCCTCCCAGGCGTCGTAGTGGGGTACGACCTCGTGGGCGATGAAGTCCCGGATCATCTCCCGGAAGTTCTCGTGGTCCTCGGTGTAGACGGAGCGCTGCACTGCCTGTCCCTCCTCTGCGCCCGGGTGTCCGGGCGGCCGCCGGTGGTCTTCGCCGCGGGGCCGCGCGAGGCGGCCGACGGCGGTTTCCGGCGGCCCTGAGCTGCGGTTCTGTCCTGCGACGCGCTCAACCTAGGGTGCGGGCCCGCGCGTGGCCAGGTGCATCCGCACAAGACATCGGTCCATGGGTGTGCAACCTGCCCAACGTGGTTCGGGCTAGCCTGTGACCATGAAGGACGGCTGGGCGGCGCCCGCGCCCGATGTGGCGGAACACATCCGGGCGACCGCGGAGCGGATGCAGGGCACGTTGGACGAGCTGCTCGCCGAGATCGGCCAGCAGTTGGCCCCCGACACGCCGGAGGCGCCGGCCGACCCGGTCATGGCCCAGGAGATCGCCGCGAGCAACCGGGACACCGTCGGGCGCTGGGTACGCGCCAACCGACTCCGTCCCGGCCGCCCGGTTCCCGCCGACCTGACGGCGCAGATCCTGGACGTGGCGCGCGACATGGTCCGACGCGGCGTCGACGAGCGCCATCTGGTCCAGGGCTACTGGCGCGGGCACAACCTGCTGTGGCGGTACTGGATGCGTGCCGCGCTCGCCGAGCCGGCCCCACCGGAGGTGCTGGCAGCCTCCCTCGACCTGGCGGCCCGCTCCATGTCCCGGTTCGTGGACCGCACCCTGGCCGGCGTCCAGAAGCACGTGGAGCACGAACGCGACCAGCTCGTCGGCGGCATGCCGGCCCGGCGGCTGGAGACCGTCAACCTCCTGCTGCAGGGCGCGCCGATCGGCGAGGAACGGGCGAGTGCGCGCCTCGGCTACGACCTGCGCCGGCGTCATCTGGCCCTGGTGCTGTGGCACGCGCCCGGCGTGGCGGAGCAGGGCGAGCTGGAGTCCGCGGCCGATGCGATCGCCGAGGCGGCCGGAGCACGGCGGCCCCTCACCGTCGCCGCGGGAATCTCGGTGCTGTGGGCCTGGATCGCGGTTCCCGGGCGGGTGGACACCGAGGTCCTCGCCGAGGCGCTCGCCGCCACGGGCAGCAACGCCCGTGCGGCCGCCGGGATGCCGGGTGACGGTCCCACCGGTTTCCGGCTCAGCCACCAGCAGGCGCTGACCGCCCAGCGGCTGACGTTCCGGATGCACCAGCCGCCCCGTCTCACCGCCTACGAGGACGTCCAGGTTGTCGCCATGGCGGCGCACGACGAGGACCAGGCACGCGAGTTCGTCGCCGCCACGCTCGGTGGGCTGGCCGACGCGTCCCCCGAACTCGCCCGGACGCTGCGCGTCTACCTTCAGGAGGACTGCAACGCCGGCCGCGCCGCGCGCCGGCTGTACACCCACCGCAACACGGTCCTCAACCGCATCGCCCGCGCCGACGCCCTGCTGCCCAGGCCGCGTCCCGGACGCGGGCTGCAGATCGGCCTCGCACTGGAGCTGCAGCACTGGCTCGGGTGACACGGACACGGGTGCGGCGGGCAGGACGCCGTGCTGTCCGACGGGCGGAGGGCCACCGCACCGTCCGGCACGCACCGGCCCCCGTCGGGGACGGGGGCCGGTGGATTCGGGCGGCTACGTGCACCTCTCGTCGATCTTGTACTGGAGCGCCTTCGGGTAGTCGTGCCGGCTGAGCCGGACGCGCGCCAGGATCGGCGCGTGGTTGAGGTCGTTGCCGGGATCGGCGAGGTCCCGCAGGAGCGAGTCGAGCTCGGCGTGGGTGGTGAGCTCGAACCCGTGCATCCGGTCCTTGTCCGTGCCGAAGACCTCGGCCAGCTTCTCGTAGCGCCACGGGTGCAGCACGTTGTAGAAGTCGGCCCCGTTGGACGGCTTCTCCTTGTAGTAGCAGGGGCTGACCAGCATCTGCTCGATGCCGTAGAAGCCCTCGTTGTCCAGGACGAAGACCACCGGCCTCAGATGGTGACGCACGTGGGTGGACAGCTCCTGGCAGATCTCCTGGAACGAGCCGTCCCCGACGAACACGAGCGGGCGCTTCATCGGCTGCTGCCGTCCCAGCGCCACGCCCGTGGCCGCGCCGACGGAGTAGCCGATGGACAGCCAGCTGTTCTGCGCGAGGAAGCCGGCCCGCTCGGTGATCCGCAGGTTCATCGAGCCCAGCAGCGCGAACGCCGCGTCCGAGACCACCGTGAACGGCGAGGGGGCCTGTGGGTCGCCACCGGTGGCCCGGTGCTCCAGGAAGAAGTTGATGTGCTGGAAGAAGCTGTCGTAGGTCAGTTCGGGCGGGTACCGGTCGGTGCTCAGCGAGTCCAGGAACTCGGCCGTGCTGGCCGGGACGTCCAGGCCTGCCGCGTGCGCCAGCGCGAAGTGGTCGGCGGGGAAGGTCCGTCCAGCCAGCGCGTCGCGCAACGCCGTGATGAACCGGCCGAGTTGGACATCGGGGAAGTATCCGGCACCGACGCTGACGCCGTCGCGGGCCGCGACGATCCAGTCGTCGCCGATCGACTGCTCGCCGCCGAGGTTCTTGGAGGTGGACCAGATCCCCAGGCCGATCCGGCACCCGGCGTTCTTGAAGGTCGTCCGGATCTCCGGCAGGCTCGCCCTGCCGTTGTAGACGCCGGCGAACAGCGGGTGCCGTTCGGACACCACGGACTTCGCGCCGACCGTGGTGCAGAACTGCATCCGGGTGGTCTGCACGAACTCCAGCAGCTCGTTCTCCAGCCGCCGGCGGACGAGTTCCTCACCGGCCCAGACGATCGGTGTGCCGAACTTGCCGATCAGCTCCACCGCTGCCGTGACGGCCTTCTCCAGCATCTCCTCGTTGCGCCGGGTGAACGGCCGCTCGTGGGCGCGGAGCTCACCCTGCGGAGGCTCGCACGGCGCGTGCCAGAGGTCCTCCATGACCTCCAGGTAGACCGGCTTGCGCTCGGTCAGGCACGCGGTGATCGCGCTGTCGATCTGCGAGGGGGCGAGTCCCGGGTTGGAGAGCACCTGTGCGTCCACCGTGACCTGCCGGTAGACCTCCAGGTTGCTCTCCCGGCGCGGGCTCATGTGCGAGGTGAGCAGGCCGACCGCCTGCTGGTTGAGCCACTGTTCGTAGGACGGCGCCGCGTTGATCGCGATCAGTGGCACGTCCTCGACGTAGGCGCCGCCGATGGTGTTGAGGAGGCTGAACGCACCCACCCCGTAGGTCACCGCCACGGCTCCGACGCCCTGCGCGCGACCGTCCGGGTCGGCGTCGGCGGCCCGCACCCGGGCGTAGGCATCCGCGGCGTAGCCGCCGCCCATCTCGGTCGGGGTGCCGACCCAGCGCACGGCCGTGGTGGCCTGCATGATCGTCAGGAACGGGCCGAGGAAGTCCCCGGGCACCCCGAACAGGTGCCGGATGCCCAACTGTTCGAGCCTGGTGGCCAGGTAGCGGGCCACCGTCCATTCGCCGTCGCCGCTCATCCGCGCAGTGCCTCCCGCCGGCTCTCCCGCCGCAGCCGGACCTCGGGCCGGATCTCCGGTTCCGCCGGGGCCGGCGGCGCCGGTGCCTCGTGCACGGCGACGGCCGCCCGGACGGCGGTCTCCACCGCGCCCTCGATCCAGGCGTGCTTCAGCGAGACGTGCTCGCCGGCGAAGTGCACCGGGCCCTCCGGCTTCACCACGTCGAGGTGGAAGCTGGTCATCTGGTGCGGGGTGTACACCGCCGCCTCGCCGAAGGCGTACGGGTCGCGCAGCCAGCTCTGGGTCTTCCCGTAGCCGGTGTAGAACACCTCGATCCGCCGACCTTGCACCGACTGGAGGTTGCGCAGCGCGTAGACGTACCGCTCGTGGTCCTCCATGGAGTCCCAGCGCACAGCGTCGTCCGACCAGCTGTAGCTCGCCAGCACCACCCCGCCGCCGTCGCCGTCGGGCACCGGGTGCGAGGGGTAGTACATGAAGCGGTTCGGGTTGTCGGTGGTCGAGCCTCCGCCGAAGCAGTCGGTGGCGGGGCGCACGCTCGCCCGGAGCAGCGGGGTGTGCCGGTACACCTCCCGCTGGGCCCGGCTGATCCGGCGCTCGTCCACGCTCGGGTGCGCGCCGAGCAGCACCTCGGGCAGGTCCCGCGGGGGGCGGTGGCCGTTCTGGGCGGCGGCCACGGCCGCCTCGGCGTCGTCCTCGCCCGCCCGCTGGTAGTACTCGTACAGGCCGGGTGCGATGGAGTCGAGTTCGACCTTCCAGTCCGCCTCGGTGAACTCCCACCACCGGCGGGAGAACTCCAGCAGCACCTTGGTGGCCTGGTCGTAGTGGGTCTCGATGATCGCCCGGCGCTTCTTGTAGGAGAACGGCGGCGTCACCTGGACGAACCGCAGCGCGGAGAACGGGACCGTGACGATCGCGAAGTCGCCCTTCCAGACGGTGGGTTCGGCCTCCGGGTCGTCCTCGGGGACGGTCTCGACGGCGACCTGCGGCCCGACCGGGCCGACGCTCCGGGCTCCCCCGCCGTCCCGGCGCGGGTCCCAGTACTCCATCCGGATCATTCGCTCGCCCATCCGCAGCTCCTCCCGCAGCTCCTCGGCGAGCGCGTCGGGCAGCTTCGAGCTGCCGCCCACGATCTCCCAGTACGTGGCGTTCGGGTTGATGTCGCTGCGGCCCAGGAAGGTGTGGAAGAAGGCCAGGTGCAGCCGCGAGGTCATGTTCTCGATCGTGCCGATCGCCTCGATCGCCTCGTCGCTGAGGCCCGCGTACTCGCGCAGGAAGCGGCCCATCGAGTATCCGTCGAAGTCGCGGATCACCCGGGCCCAGCCGTCCAGCCACTCGGCGAACGGCTTGTTCACCCGCTTGCCGTCCCTGATCACCGAGTAGTAGTCGCGGACCGGCTCCAGGGCCTGGTTGACCATGTCGGCGGCGGTGATCCGCACCTCGTCGCCGGTGAGGTGGAAGCTCTCGTTGACGCAGCTCGGATCGGCGGCGTACTCCTTGCGGCGGGCCTGGACCCGGTTGCTGCGGATCCAGGAGTTGAAGCGTTTGACCGGTTCGCGGAAGTCCGGGCTGTCCGCGCCGTACTTCCAGACCTTGCCGGGTTCGAACGACTCGTAGACCACCGGTGGGACGGGCGCGTTCTGGTTGCCGGTGTCCGGATCGACGTCGACGTTGAAGAACAGCTGCCGTCGCAGGCCCAGGCTGTCGACCAGCGCGAGGGTGAGCGGGTGGAAGCCGGGCAGCCGCATGGCCCCGGCCTCGGCGTACTGCTCCGGGTCGCGGAAGGGTCCGTCGACCGCGTCGCCGGTGGACCGGAAGGTCTTGATCCGCCCGCCGACCCGGCTGGCGTTGGCCTCCAGAATGGTGACGTTGTGTCCGGCGTCCTTCAGCAGCTTGCCGGCGACCAGGCCCGCGATGCCCGCGCCGATGATCAGCACGTCCTTGGGCTCGTCGGTCTCCGGAATGCCGTCCTTGATCAGAACGTCGAGGTAGCGGAGCTTCAGGTCCTTGTCGTCCGGACCGACCAGTAACAGCTCGCGCGCAAGCCGGCGGCAGGTCTGCCAGCGGGCGCGCTCACCGGCCGTGCCTTCGATGACGGGGTTCTCCATGGTGTCTCCTCGGGGATGCCCGGCGGTCAGGGACCGACCGGCTTGTCGGGGGAGGCGCTCGCCCTCGGCGAGGGGTCGCGGCGTGGTGGTCGAAGGTGCCGTCCGCGCGCCCGGTCCCGGCCGTTCGGGCGAGGCCGACGGCCTTGTCGAAGCCGTTGGGGACGTGCGGGGCTTCGGGTCCCGGACGGTGGACTCGGGGGTCGGCCCGTGCAGTCGGACCAGCTCGAACCGCTGCTCCGGTGAGGCGCCGTAGCAGGCGAACCTCAGCCCGCGGGCCTTGCCGTCGTCCGGTCCACGCCTGAACCCCGGCCGTACGGGATGTCCCGGCGCTTCGGCCGGTGGCTCCTCGGCCTGTCGTCGACGATGCCGGCGAAGGCGCGCGGGTGGGTGCGGCGGAGGTGGGCGATTCGGGGGGACGGGCGGGGCCGAGGTCACGCTCGGGTCCTCGCGGTGGGTGACGGGCAGAGGTGATCACAGCACGTGAATTCCTCCGTACCCAAAGTAGCTGCGCCGTCGAGAGTCCTGTCAACCGGAGGGGGGCCTCCCGACGGCCTCACGCAGTGTCACCGGGGGTTCGACCCGGGCGGCTGCCGAAGCCGGAGCCGACTGCGGGGCGCCGGGTCGGGCGGCGCGCCGGCGGTGTCGCGACGTGCGCGGCTTCCCGGACGGGCCGGCCGGCCGGGCGACCCGGGTCCGCAGGACACCGGGAGGCAGAGGGCTCCGAGGCGTGCCACCCTGACCGTCGGAGTCGAGTGCACCCTGCTCGACCGCGCCCCGGTTTCCCGGCGGGGGTGACGGCCTGTTCGTCGGGCCGAGCGCCACCACCGGCTCCTCGGCCTCGTCAGCGCCGACTCCGGGGCGCAGGTGCGCACCCCGAAGGCCTCGTCCGCGGGTTGCCGCGACCTGGCCGCCGATCACCGGGCGCGGCACGGGATGTGGGCCGGTCGGGGTGCGTCCCGACGGGCGCATCGACGGCTCGGACGGCGGCGCTCAGGAGGGTGCTGTGTCGTGTTCCGCCGGGACGACGACGACCGGGAGGCGGGCGTGGTGGACGACCTCGGTGCTGGTCGATCCGAGGGCGAGGCGTCCCCAGGCCCCCGATCCCCGGGAGCCGACCACCAGCAGGCCGGCGTCCTTGCTCGCTTCGAGGAGGACCTGCGCCGGGCGGCCGGGCTCGCAGACGATCTCCACGTCCACGAACGGTTCGCCGAGCTGCTCCTGCAGTTCCCGGACGGAGTCGGTCACGGCCTGCATGACGAGATCGCGCTGCTGGGGGACGGGCTGGCTGTCGGGGCCGGAGGAGACCGTCCATGCGAAGCCGGACTGCCGGGCGGGGGTGTACTCGTACGCACAGACGGCCCGCAGGCCGGTGGCGCGCAGCCGGGCCTCGCGGAGCGCGAAGGTCACGGCGTGCCGGGCCTGGGGCGAACCGTCCGTGCCGACCACGATCGGGCCGGCCGTGGGGCGGGCGGCAGGATCGGTCATGGGTGACCTCCAAGGACTCGGTGCGCGGCGTTGCGTGCGGCCGGCGCGGCCGGTGCGGCCACGGGTCCGGTCGGCCGTCCGTCGCGGGGCGCACTTCTCAGCCTGCCCCGGTCACTCCCCGGGCACCATCGCAGCCGGTGAGCCGTGTCCGGCCGGACACGACCGGTGACCGGCCGGTCGGCGGGGCCCGCTACGGCGCGACCGGTTCCGGGGCCACCCAGCGGAGCGCGTACCAGGAGAGCGCGGCGAGGACCGTCGCGCCGGGCAACTCGGCGCAGTAGGCGAGGACTTGGGCGAGCAGGTAGTCGCGGCCGTGGTGTGCGGACCAGATGTCGAAGTAGGCGTCCATCGCCAGCAGGACGGCGGTGGCGGCGGCCAGGGGACTGGTGGCCCGGTGCCGGCGGCGCACCAGTGCGGCGAGCAGCAGCAGCGCCGCCACCTCCATGACGTCCAGCCAGACCCAGGAGTTGGCGAGGTTGCGCGCACCGAAACGGCGGACCGACAGGCCCAGCACCACGATCCACGGCACCAGCAGGGTCGCGGCCGTCCGCAGCCCGATCGGCAGCCATCGCCGGACGTCCGCCTCGCGGACCGTCGGCAGTCGTCCTGTTCCCGTCACGCGCCGATCGTATCGGCCGGCCGGCCCCGCGCGGGGGTCGGGGACACCGCGCGGGGTCCGTCCGTTCAGCCCCGGCGGGCTACTTGGCCTCGACCCGTCCGACCGGGTCGGGGTCGGCCGCCAGCGCATCGCAGGTGGTCTGCCAGGCCGGGTCGCCGGGGTGGAGCCGGCTGCGGAGGTAGGCGGCGGTGAGCCGCGCGAGGGCGGCGACCCGTCCGGGGTTCTCGTCGGTGGTCTCGGCGGCGTCGTATCCGGCGATCCCGCCGAGTCCGTGCTCCGCCCCGAACAGGGTGAGCAGGGACTTGGGACCGGGGGCGAGGGTGTAGGGGTCGGCGTGCCAGTCCGGGCCCATGTCGGTGAAGTGCCGGGAGTCGTCCTCGTCTCCCGCGACGACCAGGGCGGGGGCGGTCATGGTGGAGAAGTCGACGGCGCCGACGATCGGCCACTGCCCGGCCATGGGCCCGTTGAAGGCGTCGCCGCCCCGGCCGGGTGCGGCGAGCAGGACGCCCGCCTTGATCCGCGGCTCGGCCAGGTGCACCACCTTCCCGGTGCCGGGGTCGGTGAGTCCGGCACCCAGCAGGAGGGCCGCGGTGAACCCGCCGAGCGAGTGTCCCGCGACGGCGATCTCGGTGCGGTCGATCCGCCCCGCGAGCTGCGGCACGGTGCGCTCGACCACGTCGAGCCGGTCGAGGATGCGGCTCATGTCCTCGGCGCGGGAGCGCCAGAAGTCCGGCGCACCGGGGGCGTCGGCAACCAGGTGGCTCAGCGTCCGGGAGGTGAGGTGGGTGGGCTGGACGACGACGAACCCCTGAGCGGCCCACGCGTGGGCGAGCGGGGCGTAGCCGTTCAGCGAGGAGAGGTTGTTCGAGGGGCCGTGGCCGTGGGAGAGCAGGACGACGGGCAGGCCGGTTCCGGAGGCGGGGGCGGAGACGCGTACCTCGAGGTCCACGGGGCGTCCGGGAACGGGCAGGACGAGCGGGCTGTACGACAGGACGGGGACGCGGGGTGTGCGGGTGGGTGTGCTCATGGCGGGGTCTCCTGCGGCGGTGGGTGCCGCGGCCGACGACCTGGTCGGGCGGCGGCGGGCACGGGTGATGGCCGGCTGCGCCCGCTTCGGCTAGCCTGAAGCGGAACGCTGTCCCGTTTACTATCCGGAACATCGTTCCGTTTTGTCAACGGGTGCCCGAGGAGGAGAGCCGTGTCCGCAGAGAGCCCCACGGAGAGGGCGCCCGCCCGCGGGAAGCGGGCCGACGCGCTGCGCAACCAGCAGGCGCTGCTCGCGGCCGCCGCCGAGGAGTTCGTGGCCTCCGGGGTGGACGCGCCGATCCGCCGGATCGCGGCCAGGGCGGGTGTGGGGACGGGCACGATCTACCGGCACTTCCCGACCCGGGCCGATCTCGTCACGGCCGTCTACCGCCACCAGATCGAGGAGTGCGCGGAGGCGGGCCCGGAGCTGCTGGCCCGCGCCGACTCCCCGTTCGCCGCACTGCGGCAGTGGATCGACCTCTTCGTCGACTTCCTGGTCACCAAGCACGGACTGGCCGACGCGATGCAGTCCGACAGCAGCGGCTTCGCCGCACTGCACAGCCACTTCCTCGACCGCCTGCTACCGGTCTGCGGGCACCTGCTCGACGCCGCGGTCGCGTCGGGCGAGATCGGGGCCGGCACCCGGCCGTACGAACTGATGCGCGGCATCGGCAACC
Organism: Streptomyces sp. NRRL B-24484; assembly: GCF_000717715.1. Lineage (GTDB taxonomy): Bacteria > Actinomycetota > Actinomycetes > Streptomycetales > Streptomycetaceae > Kitasatospora. Next base: position 18,712 of record NZ_JOAI01000063.1, read on the forward strand.
TGTGCATCGGCGGCGGAGACCCGCAGTACGATCCCCGACGGCTGATCGACCTGCTCCTGGACGGACTGCTCCTGGACGGACCGCGGCACCCCTGACCGGAGTGACGCCGACGGCGACCGCTCGCCGGACGCCGGCGGGTGCGCACGGGGCACCGGGTGGGCGGGGCGGGTCGGGTCGCCGCCGGACGCCACCGTGCGATGTCCTAGGCGGTCTGGCCCGGTTCGGCGAGCGGGCGCTCACCCGCCACCGGCGCCCCAGCGAACGGCTGCCGCACCCGCGTAGTCGCCGGCGTGCGCGAAGCCGCCCAGCACCACCAGGTCGCCGTCCTTCACCCGACCGGACCGCCGCGCCCGGTCCAGGGTGACGGGGATGGCGGCGCCGAAGAGGTTGCCGCACCGGTCGAAGGTGTCGGGATGCCGGTCTGGCGGAAGTCCCAGCGAACGCCGCCAGTTCTCCAGGAACACACGGTTGGGCTGGTTGGTCACCAGTGCGTCGATCTCCGCGGTGGGGACGCCGATCCGCGCGCAGACCTCGGAGACCAGGTCGGGCACCAGGCGGTTGCCGCGTTCGAGGACGGTACTGACGCTCTCCTCGGTGAAGCCGATCCGCAGCTGGGACCGCCCCGGTTCCCAGTAGCGCCGGCCGTCCTCCAGGACGGCCGTCATGTCCCCACCGTGGGCGCCGATGTGGCGGCCGGCCACGGCCAGCACCGGCGAGGCCGCCGACGTGGTGAGGTAGCCGACGCCGCAGCCGTCCCCGGGGATCGCGGCCTGGGCGAGCCGTCGCACCTCGGACTGGGTGAAGAGCTGCCCGGCGGCGGTCTGTGCGTTGCAGATCAGCGCCGTCCTCGCCTCGGTGGTGCGGAGGATCTGCCCGGCCAGCTCCAGCATGTGGACGAAGGAGGCGCAGCCCGCGTTGGCCACGTCGATCAGCCAGGACGGGTTCAGGCCGAGCCGGCGCGCGACCTCGGTGCCGGCCCCGACGAACGGGCTGTCCGGCAACTGACTGTGCACCAGCAGGACGTCCACCGCCCGGATCTCGGCCCGGCCGTGGCGCTCGATCAGCGGCTGGACGGCCTGCTCCACCAGGTCCACGTTGCTCTCCCCGGTCACGTGGTGCCGCAGCGCCGGGACGCGGAACATCGGGCTGTCCCTGAGCCTGTCCTCCGCCCCCGGGTGGTCGGTGTAGTACGAGGCGGGAACCGGCTCCCCGGGCAGGTGGCCGGAGACGTCGGTGAGGCTGACGGTCTTCACTTCGACCCCCGGCCGGCAGCGGCGACCGCCGAACGCGGCGGCACGCTCACCGGCAGGGAGTTGTGGGAGCGGTGCTCCAGGATCGCCTTGAGGTTGGCCATCTCGATCGTGTGCCCCGCGTAGAAGAGGTCCCAGTACGCGCCCACCCAGGCCCGGTCCGGGCCAGGGGCGAGCTCGGGGCGCGGGTTGGCGTCGTAGTGCGGGTGCCGGCAGTTGGTCCAGGTGATGACGGAACCGGGCCGCCCCAGCACCGGTTCGGCGGGCACGACCCGCATCAGGTAGATCATCCAGAGCTGCTCGCCCTGGTCCCAGGCACAGTGGAAGTCCACCGTCCGGGCCTCGGCGTTGGACTCCACCCGGCAGTAGATCCTGGTCCCGGCCTCCAGCAGGTCGTTCCCGACCCACAGGCCGGGGGTGCCGGCGGGCTCGAAGTTCCGCAGGCTGAACGTCCACTCCTCCAGGTGGTGCCCCTGGCGCAGGTAGGAGTACGCGTCGTCCGGCGGGCAGTCGACGTACTCGTGGATCGTGCAGTACTGCCCGTAGACCTCCTGGTGCGGATGGGCCGGGCGGGTCAGTTCCGCACAGCGGGCCGCCAGGACGGCCGGTGCGGTGTTCTCCACCGTGGTCAGACCGGGCACGCCGGTCGGGCCGGACACCCCGGTCGGGCCGGACGGCTCAGCCGGTGTGGACGGTGCGGCGTTCATGAGCGCTCTCCTCGTGGTCGGCCGGCAGGGTGCCGGCTGCGGTCAGGAAGGGAAGGAACGGGGGGATCTCCGCGGGGTCGACGTCCACGGCCACCAGGGCCGGACCGCTCGTCGCGTTGCCGCGCAGCAGTGCCTGCCGCAGCTGCGGTCCGGTGGCGGCCCGGTGCACGGCCAGGGTGGGGAACATGCCTGCCGCACCGGCGGCGATGTCCGAGGGGAGGAAGAGGTTGGCCGGGTTCGGGGCACCCAGGAACAGCTGCTCGCGGGTGGCACACATGGCGTGGGCGTTGTTGTTGAGGATCACGAAGGTGACGGGAGCGCCGTACTCGAGCGCGGTGTGCACCTCCATGCCGTGCATGAAGAACGCTCCGTCCCCGGCGAGCACGTAGCTGCGCTGCCCGGTGGCGAGTGCCGCCCCGATGCCGGCGCCGAAGGCGTACCCCATGCCGCCCATGCCGACGGCCACCACGAACCGCCCCCGCCGCGTCGCCCGGAGCCGGTGGATCGCGCTGGCTCCGGTGTTCCCGGCGTCCACGAAGACGTGGGCGTCCGGCGGAAGGGCGTCCGCCACCGCGGCCACCGCCGCGGCGTGGGAGAGGCCTCCGGCGCCGGGAGGCGGGGGCGCCAGCGGAACCGGACCGGCGTGCCCGGGGGCGGGACGGACGCCGGCGGCGAGCCGGGAGGCCAGTTGCCGCAGGGTGTCACGCAGACCGCCGGAGAGATGGAGTCCGGGGACGGCCGGGACGAACGGCGGCTCGGGATCGACGCAGATCACGGGGGTCTCGGCCAGGGCCGACTCCAGCCCGCCGCGGGCCAGCACCGGCAGGCGGGTGCCCACGAGCAGACAGAGCTCGGCCCGCCGCAGACAGTCCAGGACGTTCGGATGCCCCATCACCCCGGCCACGCCCGCGAAGTGCTGGTCGTTGTTGTCGAACACGTCCCTGGCGTCCGGGGTGACCGCCACCCAGGCGCCCAACCTCGCCGTCAGGTCGGCGAGTTCCTGCTTCGCCCCGGCCGCGGCGACGCCCTCGCCGGCGATCACCAGCACCCGGGTGGCGGCGCGCAGCCGCTCCGTCGCGCGGTCCAGCCGCACGGCCGGGGTGCGCGGTTCGGGTACCGGGGTGGGCGGTGCCGCCCCGCGGGGTGTCAGGGTGGCCTGCTGGACGTCCTTGGGCAGCAGGAGCACCGCGGGCCCGCGCGGGTGCGAGCAGGCCGCGGCCATCGCCTCGGCGAGCAGTCGCGGCAGTGCGTGCGGATCCTCGACCCGGGCGCAGAAGCGGCTGACCGGCGCGAACAGCCGGTGGGCGTCGAGCGATCCGGCCCGTCCGCTGGTGTCCTGGAAGGCGCCGAGCCCGTCCAGAGCGGTGGGTGGCTGCCCGACGAGGGCCAGCACCGGGACGCGTGAGGCGTAGGCCTCCGCCAGGCCCGGGATCAGGTTCATCGCGCCGCCGCCGGAGGTGGCTGCGACGACGCCGAGCCGCCCGGTGGTGCGGGCGTACCCGTCGGCCATGGTGACGGCCGAGAACTCGTGCTTCGCGACGACGGTGCGCGGACGGCCCCCGAGGAGGTGCAGGGCGTCGTACAGGTCCTCGATGTTCGCGCCGCCGACGCCGAACACCTGCCGGACTCCGTCCTCGGCCAGAGCGGCCGCCAGATGGTCCACGACGCGGACCCCGGCGGCCGCGCCGGCGGCGTCCCCGGACGGGGTCGCCGTCTCCCGGATGTCGGTGGTCACGGGGTGGCACTCCTCTCTGCCGGGCCGGCACCGAGGACCAGACCGGCCGGCGCGAGGGCCTGGAACCGCCGGCGGTACTCGTTCGGAGTGAGCTCCAGCGTCCGGCCGAAGGAACGGAAGAAGGTCTCGGCGGAGGCGAATCCGCAACGGCGGGCGATCTGGCCGACCGGTAGTTCGGTGGACTCCAGCAGTTTCCGGGCCCGGGCGATGCGCATCTGCTCGATGTACTGGCCAGGCGGAGTGCCGACCTCGCGCCGGAACACCCGGGCGAAGTTGCGCACGCTCATGTTGGCGCGCCGGGCCACCTCGGGTACGGGCAGCGGCTGTTCGAGGTTCTCCAGGATCCACTCCTGCGCGGCCCGGATCGGCGGACGGTCGGCCAGCTGGGCCTCCAGGATCGTGCTGAACTGCGACTGGCCGCCGTTCCGTTTGAAGAACAGCACCAGGAAACGGGCCACCTCCAGCGCGAAGGAGGCGCCGTGGTCGGCCTCGACCAGGGCGAGGGCCAGGTCGATCCCGCTGGCCACGCCGGCCGAGGTCGCGTAGGTGCCGTCCCAGACGAAGATCGGATCCGGGTCGACGGCCACCTCCGGGTAGCGTCGGGCCAGCTCGTCGCAGAACGCCCAGTGGGTGGTGGCCCTCCGGCCGTTGAGCAGACCCGCCTCGGCGAGCAGGAAGGCGCCGCCGCAGACGGACACCACCCGTCGCGAGCGCTCGGCCGCCCGCCCGATCCAGGACACCAGCTCCCGGTCGGCCAGTGCCTCGGGGAGGCTCCAGCCGCCCGGCACGACGAGCGTGTCGATCGGGCCCTCGCCCGTCCCGAGCGGCTCGGCCTCGATCACGATGCCCGTGCTGGTCCGCACCCGCGGCGCACGGGGCGAGACGATCTCGATCCGGTACCCGCCCTCCTCTCCGGGACGCCGCCGGTTGGCGGTGTCGAACACCTCGATCGGGCCCGTGACGTCGAGGGCCTGGGCACCCGGGTAGACCACCACAACAACTCGTCGCTGAGACACCGTTACAGCCTGTGTCCGGCCGGGGAGTGGCGGCAATGACGGCTTACTGACGAATCCGGCCACGGGAGTTGGACATGTCCACGGCGAACAGCGCGAATGACGCAGCGTCACGACGCCGTGTGAGACGTGTCATAGTGCCGGCGCGCGCGTCCGGCCGCGCGTCCGGCCGGGCCCGGGAGTGCGCGAGGACCGGGCCGGGGCTCACCCGGGCGGTGCGTCGGGGGACGGGCCGCCCGGGAACGCCCGGACGGCGTCGATCAGGTTGCCGAAGACGTTCTCGGGCGGGATCCGCTGCCACAGCTCGTAGACCTTGAGGGTGTCCACCAGGGCCGAGTCGGGACGCGCGAGGACGAACGTGACGCCGCGCGTGTCGAGGAAGTCGAGCAGGCTGTGGAGGCGCACCCCGGCGGAGTAGTCGACGTCGGCGATGCCCGCGGCGTCGAGCACCAGCCAGCGCACCGGATGGGGCGCGTTGTCGACCAGTGTCCTGACCTGGTCGGCGAAGCGGCTCGCGTTCGCGTAGAAGAGCTCGGCGTTGAAGCGGAAGACGATCAGGCCCGGGGCGCTCTCGATCCCGGGCTCGGCGACCGTGTAGGTGGGCACGCCCTCGCCGGTGACGCCGACCACGAAGTCCTTGGGCCGGTACTCCCGCCGGACCACCTCGAACAGGGACAGCGCGAGGGCGACCAGGACGCCCTGCTCGACGCCGATGCCGAAGACCGCGAAGGCGGTGGCGACGGCCACGACGAACTCGTTGCGGCGCCGGGTGCGGATCTGCCGGAGGCCGCGCACGTCGACGAGGTCGAGGCCGACCAGGAACACGATCCCGGCCAGTGTCGCAAGCGGCATGTCGGCCAGCAGGTCGGTGAAGACCAGCGCGACGAGCAGCGAGAGGGCCGCCATCGTGAGGTTGGCGACCTGGGTCCGGCCGCGCTGCTGGTCGAGGATCTCCGTCTTGGTCGGGGAGCCGTTGACGACGAAGGTCCCGCTGAGTCCGGCGGCGATGTTGGCGACCGAGAGGCCGACCAGGTCGCGGTCGACGTCCACGCGGTCGCCGTGGCGGGTCGCGAAGCTGTGGGCCGTGGCCGCGCTCTGGGCCAGGATCAGGACGAAGCAGGAGAGCGCGACGGAGAACACCGCGGCGGCGTCGCCCGGGGTCAGCCCGGACGGCAGGCCGAGTGGCGGGAAGCCGCCCTCGACGGCACCGACGACCGCGACCCCGTGGCCGGAGGCGTCCGTCGCCGCGGACACGGCGATCAGCAGCACCACCGCCACGACGGAACCGGGGAACCGGGGCAGGAACCGCTTGAAGGCCAGGATGATCACGACGGTGGCGGCGCCGTAGGCGACGGTGCGCCAGGAGACCTCGTCCAGGCGGGACATCCAGGACCACTGCTGCTGGAACCAGTTGCCGCGGCCCTTGGGGATGCCCAGCAGTTCGGGGATCTGGGCCGTCGAGACCTGGACGCCGACACCCGTCAGGAACCCGATCAGGACGGCGGCGGACAGGAAGTCGGCGAGGAAGCCGAGCCGGAGCAGGCGGGCGACGGCCAGGATCACGCCCGACAGCAGGGCGGTCAGCCCGGCCAGCCCGACCCACTGCGGCGAGCCCGGGACGAGGCCGTCCACACCCAGCCCGAGGAGTCCGGCGGAGAGGATCGCCGCGGTCGCGGAGTCCGCGCCGACGACGAGCAGCTTCGACGAGCCCAGCAGGGCGAAGGCGATCGCCGGCAGGATCAGCGTGTACAGGCCGGTGACGATGGGCATGCCGGCGATCGAGGTGTACCCCATGACCTCGGGGATCGCGACCGCCGACAGCGCCACCCCGGCGACCACGTCCCGGCCCAGCCACGCCCGCCGGTACCCGCGCAGGGAGACGGGGACCAGCCTCGGAACGGCAGTCACGTGGGCACCTCGACAGCGGCCGGAGAACGCGTACCCACCCATGGTGACCGCCGGCGGCCGGCGGTTCCAGCAGGCGGTCCCGGCCCGCGGTGTCGTCGACGGCCCGTCGGTACGGGGCGACGACCGGTCAGTGCGTCTCGGCCCCGGCGGGGGTGTCGCCGAGGAAGCCGCCCGACTGGTGCTGCCAGAGCTGCGCGTAGGCGCCCTCCGCGGTGAGCAGCTGCTCGTGGGTGCCCTGCTCGACGGTCCGTCCGCGGTCGAGGACGACGAGCCGGTCCATCGTGGCGACCGTGCTCAGGCGGTGCGCCACCACGAGCGCCGTCCGTCCCTCCACGAGCCGCCACAGGGCCTCCTGGACGAGGAGTTCGCTCTCCGAGTCGAGGGCGCTGGCCGCCTCGTCGAGCAGCAGGACCGGTGCGTCGCGCAGGATCGCCCGGGCGAGGGCGACGCGTTGCCGCTGCCCGCTGGACAGCTTGATGCCGCGCTCGCCTACCATGGTGTCGAAGCCGTCCGGCAGCGCGTCGGTGAACTCCGTGACGTGCGCGGCCTCGGCGGCGCGGCGGATCTCGGCCTCGCTCGCGTCCGGCCGGGCGAAGGCGATGTTGTCCCGCAGCGACCGGTGGAACATCGCCGGGTCCTGCGGCACGTAGGCGATCAGGCTGCGCAGGTCGGCCTGGCGGAGCCGGGTGATGTCCTGGCCGCCGATCAGGATCCGGCCGGCGTCGACGTCCGTCATCCGCAGCAGCAGCCGGGTGAGGGTGGTCTTCCCGCCGCCGGACCGGCCGACCAGGCCGAACTTCGCCCCGCCGGGCACCGCGAGGTCGAGGCCGCGGAAGACCGGGGCCGCGCCCGCGTGGGCGAAGTCCACCCGCTCGAACCGGATGTCCGCGCTCCGGCGGCGCAGCGGCTCCGGTGCCGGGGGTCGAGGACGGTGGGCGGTGTCGGCAGGAGTGCGGTGAACTGGGCGGCCTCCGTCAGGGAGCTCTCCAGCCGGCGGTAGATCTGGTTGAACTCGAACATGATCCGCGTCGCGTTGGTGTAGTAGGCGAAGGCGACGACCACCGCCTCCACGCCGTGCCGGCCGTCGCCGAGGCTCACCGCCAGCACGAGGCCGAGCGCGTTGGTCAGCACCGACACGGGGGCGACCAGTGTGTCGATGCGCAGGTTGCCGTAGTCCCACGAGCGGAGCGCGAGGCGGTGGGACTCCGCGACGCGGGAGCGGTGCTCGGCGGCCTCGCCCGCCTCGGCCGCGAACGCCCGGACGGTGTCCATGTTCATCAGGCTGTCGGCGACGTGGCCGGACACCCGGGCGATCGCCTCCTCGCGCCGGTCGACCAGCGCCTGGCGGCGGCGGACGAGCGGTGCCACGCCGACGGCGGTCAGGGCGATCATCGCGAGCAGTCCGACGACGAGGAGGGGGTCGTAGCGCCACAGCACCACGGAGCCGGAGAGCAGCGGTACGAGGCTGCCCACGACCGAGAAGGTGAGGGTGTCGACGAACTCCTCGAAGCGGGAGGCGAAGCTCAGCACCCGTTTCGTCAGCGGGCCGGCGAAGTTGTCGCGGAACTTCGCCGGCCGGTCCGGGGAGGAGATCGCACAGGCGCCAGGACTGGGAGACCGGCACCCACTTCGGCGAGGTGCACGGCTACGACGGCGATCGTCTGCGGGCTCCGGAGCTGCCCCCGATCCCCCTGAAGCCCCGAGGGCGTGAGCGGTGACCTGCTGGAACGGCGTTCGAGGCGCAAGCGGAAGACGTCGTCGATCGGACCGTTCAAGGTGTCTCTCCTGCCGGGAGCCGGGGGGTGATCAGTGCTCTTTCCGATCGGAGGGAGGCGCCGGTCCCAGCCGAACCGACTCCCGCGTTCGGACTCGTGCGGCAGGGTGTAGTCGGATCGATGCTGATCTTTTGCTGAGCCGCCCTGCAGGGCGTGTCTCCTGCATGTTTGCCAGGGTGCCAACGGGCGGCCTGCCGTGTACGACTGCAAGGGGATCGGCGAGGATCCTGGTGCGCTCGGTCGGGGTGCCCCGGCGGGCGATGGTGCACGGGGCCGGCGTCGTGGCGAGGCCGGGAGAACAGGGACGCCGGTAGCCGTCGGCGGGGCCCCTGTTCGTGCGCGCGCCGTGGGTTTCGGCGTCCGGCCACGGGTGTGACGGCGGCATCTTGGGTGCGGGCCGTGGCCGGCCGGTTGGACCGCACGCCGGCCGGTGTCCGCGGGTGATCGATCGAGGTGCGCCGGACAGGTCAGGTGTCGAGGTGCGGGTCGGGGTCCGCCAGGGCGGCTTGACGCGCTCGTTGAGGATCCGGTGCGGCGGTGGGACCGGGATCCGGGCCAGGCAGGGGGAGGTCGGCCCAGACGGTCTTGCCGTCACCGTCGGGAGTGCAACCCCAGCCGGCGGTGATCCGGTCGACGACGACCAGGCCGTGCCCGTGCGGCGTCTGCGGCTGGTGCGGTTCCACCAGCCGCGGCGGGGTCGGGCTGGGGTCGGTGACGGCGATCCGTAGCCGTCCCGGAGACCGTTGGAGCCGGAGGGCCAGGGGCCGGCCGGCGTGGTCGGCGGCGTTGGCGAGGAGTTCGGCGGCGACGAGGGCGGCGTCGGCGGCCGCCTGGCCGGCGGCGGTTGTCAGGTGCCAGTCGGCGAGGGCGGTGCGGGTGAAGTCCAGGCCCTCGCTCACGCAGTCCGCCTCTCCGCCGGGAAGGAAGTCCAGTCGGCGCCGGTCGGATACGACGGGGTGGGGAGAGGGGCACATGACGGCTTCCGGTCGTGGCGAGGTTTTCTCCGAATCAGGCGTCTGCCCGACCCGGCCCTGTCTACGCGCCGGATGCGGCCGCATCCTGCCCGTGCCGGGCGGCGTCCTCGGTCGTGGCGCAGACAGGGACAGGTCCCTGGCGCCGGTGATCTCCGCAACCCTGGTGCACCCCGGCGCTCGGCGTGATCAGGACCATCGGCACCGCCGGGTCCGCGGGCCGTAGACCGTGCCCGCAGCAGGGCGGTCGGCCCGCCCGAGGTCGTCTGCTCCACCCCCGTTCGGGCCGACCGCCAGCAGCTGCTTGAGTCCGCCGAACGCCTTGCCCGGCACTTGCTGCGCGCTCCTGGGACACAGGGCGCCAGCGGCGCTGGGTCCGGATCGGGACCCGTGGACACCTGACGGGGGCGAGCGCCGGTGACTGCCTCACGGCTCCACGCCCGGAGAGGGCCTGCTGATCCAGCACGGTCCGTGGCCCGGTGCCGTGATCTCGACGCAGGCATCCGCGCCCCGGACGCCGCCGCCCGGCGGCGATTTTTGGTCGGGCGGGCGGCGTTGAGCGCTGTTACGCCGTAGCAGGACGATCCGTGCCATGCCCGTGGACCCGGACGCGGCGGAGACCGTCCGGCAGGGTGAGCAGGCCTACGGTGTGGCCGTCGTGGTCCACCACCGGCCACATGTCCAGCTCGCGGGAGCGCATGGCGGCAGCCGCGGCGGCCGCGTGCATGTCGGCGGTGGCGAAGGGCGCCCGGTCGAGTGGGACGTCGCGTACCGGGGTGCGCTCGGTGTACCAGGACCGGACCTGGAAGGGTGCCAGGTGCAGGCGGGTCAGCAGCCCTGTGCAGCGGCCGTCCTCGTCGTGGACCAGGAGGTGGTCGGCGCCGGAGCTCTGCAGGATGTCCAGCGCGGTGTCGACCGTGACGTCGTCGCCGATCTGCAGCGCCGGGGGGCTCATGAGATCGCCGACGGTGGGGGTCGCGGGGCTCTCGGGGGCGCCGGTCATGGGCGGACTCCTTGGTCTCTCCGGGCGGCGCCGGGGTCGTCTTCGGCGGTGGTGCTCACGCAGTTCGCCGCGGGCGGCCTGGGGATCCGGTGTGCGGTCGTGGCGGGTTGCGGCGCGGCCGCTCGACGACGGGGTCCGGGATCACCGTGGGGATGCCGGTGGGCACGCGGGCGCCGGTGATGCGGGCCAGCTCCTGGCCGCCGGCCAGCACCGCGGTCGTGACGGGGACGAGGCCCGCCGTCGTCATCGTGCGCGCCATCCGACGGCGCTGGTTGGGCAGCACCAGCGTGACGACGGTGCCGGACTCGCCGGCCCGGGCGGTGCGGCCGCCCCGGTGCAGGTAGTCCTTGTGGTCCGTGGGTGGCTCCAGGTTGACGACCAGGTCGAGCCCGTCGACGTGGATGCCGCGGGCGGCGACGTTGGTCGCGATCAGCGCGGTGACCTGGCCGGCCCGGAACTGCTCCAGCGTGCGGGCACGCTGGGGCTGGGACTTGCCGCCGTGCAGGGCTGCGGCTCTGACCCCCTGCGTGAGCAGGTCGTCGACCAGGCGGTCCGCACCGTGCTTGGTGTCGATGAACATGATCACCCCTCCGTCACGGGAGGCGATGTGCGCGATCGTGGCGTTCTTGTCGGAGTGCTGAACGTGCAGCACGTGGTGCTCCATCGTGGTGACCGCGGCGGCGGACGGGTCGACCGAGTGTGCGGCCGGGTCGGTGAGGAAGCGCTGGACCAGACGGTCGACGTTGCGGTCCAGGGTGGCGGAGAACAGCAGGGTCTGGCCGCCCGGGGCCACCTGTTCCAGCAATTCGGTGACCTGGGGCAGGAAGCCCATGTCGGCCATCTGGTCGGCCTCGTCCAGCACCGAGACGGCAACGTCGTCGAGCAGGCAGTCACCGCGGCCGACGAGGTCCGCGAGCCGACCGGGAGTGGCCACGACGACATCGGCGCCCCGGCGGAGCTGGTGGGCCTGGCGGCCGATCGGCAACCCGCCCACCACGGTCGCCATCCGCAGCCGTACCGCGCGGGCGTACGGGGTGAGGGCCTCGGTGACCTGCTGCGCGAGGTCACGGGTGGGGACCAGGACGAGCGCCAGAGGGCGGCGCGGATCGGCCTTCCGCCTTGCAGTGCGGGCCAGCACTGCGAGTCCGAACGCGAGGGTCTTGCCCGAACCCGTCCGTCCGCGGCCGAGCACGTCGCGGCCGGCCAGCGCGTTCGGCAGCGTCGCCGCCTGGATCGGGAACGGCCTGACGAGGCCCTGGCGTTTCAGTACGGACAACAGCTGGCGCGGCATGTCCAGTGCGTCGAAGGACTCCACGGGCGGCAGTGCAGGAGTGGTGCCCACCGGCACCGCGAACTCGACCTGCGCAGGGTGGCCCTGACCGGCGGCCCGGTGTCTGGAACGTCCGTCGGCGACCGCTCGGCCGGAGTTCTGGTACGAGGAGCGACTGGAGCGATTCATGCAGGGACCTTCCCGAGAGGGCGCGTCGCCAGGAAGACCCCCTGGCGCGGGGCACCGGAGGAGACCACGAGAACGGGCCGAATGAGCGACGGGCCGGGAGGGGACGGAGGACCTGCGGCACGGCTCCTGCGGCCGATGCGGACCGGAAGGGACGGGGCAGGGGCTCCGCCCCGCACATGCCGAGGGGCCCGCACCGGGCGTGTACGCGGTGCGGGCCCCTCGCTGCCGGGCGGGTGCCGTGGCAGAAGAACTACAGCGGGCGGATGTTCTCGGCC
>NZ_JOAI01000064.1 GCF_000717715.1 Streptomyces sp. NRRL B-24484
CGGCCTGTGCGGGGTGCTGGCCGCGCACCGCCTCGGTGCGGGGCGGATCATCGCGCTCGGCCGGCACGAGCAGCGCACCGCGATCGCCCGCAGCTTCGGTGCCACCGACGTCGTCGCCGAGCGCGGCGAGGCCGCGGTCGAGGCGGTCAGGGAGCTGACCGGCGGTCAGGGCGCGCACGCGGTGCTGGAGGCCGTCGGCACCGAGGAGTCGATGCGCACCGCGATCTCGATCGCCCGGGACGGCGGCGCGGTCGGCTACGTCGGCGTGCCGCACGGCGGCAGTGCCGGTGTCGACATCGCCCAGATGTTCGGCCGCAACGTCACGCTGGCCGGCGGTGTCGCCCCCGCCCGGGCGTACATTCCGGAGCTGCTGCCGGACGTGCTGTCCGGCGCGATCGACCCGGGCCTGGTCTTCGACCGCACGGTCGGCCTCGACGGGGTGCCGGAGGGCTACCGCGCGATGCACGACCGCGAGGCGCTGAAGGTCCGCCGCGTGGACACTCCACCGGCCGCCGAGGCCGCCGCCGCAGACGTGCAACGGATCGAGGAGGGCGAGGAGTTCCGCGGCCTCAGGTCCGCCTTCCGGAGCTTCGCCTTCCCGGTCACCATCGGCTTCATCCTCTGGTACCTGCTGTACGTGCTGCTGTCGAGCTACGCCCCGGCGTTCATGGCCACCAAGGTCGTCGGCCACGTCAACACCGCCCTGGTGCTCGGCCTGCTGCAGTTCGTCTCCACCTTCGCCATCGCCGCCTGGTACGCCCGCTACGCGGCCCGCCGCCTCGACCCGCCCGCCGAGGCGATCCGCGGGAGCCACGGGGCCGCCGCCGTCCGCACCCCCCAGGAGGCCGCCGAATGATCCAGCTGGCCAGCGCCGCGAGCGACCACCGCGGCCTCACCATGACGCTGTTCGGCCTGTTCGTGGCCGCCACCCTCGGCATCACCATCTGGGCCGGCCGGCAGACCAAGGACGCCGCCGACTTCTACGCCGGCGGCCGCGGCTTCACCGGCTTCCAGAACGGCCTCGCGATCTCCGGCGACTACATGTCCGCCGCGTCCTTCCTCGGCATCGCCGGCGCCATCGCGCTCTTCGGCTACGACGGTTTCCTCTACTCGATCGGCTTCCTGGTGGCCTGGCTGGTCGCCCTGCTGCTGGTCGCCGAACCGCTGCGCAACTCCGGCCGCTACACCATGGCCGACGTGCTGGCCTTCCGGATGCGGCAGCGCCCGGTGCGCACCGCCGCCGGCGTCTCGACCATCGTGGTGTCGATCTTCTACCTGCTGGCCCAGATGGTCGGCGCCGGCTCGCTGGTCGCCCTGCTGCTCGGGGTCAGCGGCGAGGGCGCCAAGCGCTGGACGATCGTCGCGGTCGGCGCGCTGATGGTGATCTACGTCGCGATCGGCGGCATGAAGGGCACCACCTGGGTGCAGATCGTCAAGGCGGTGCTGCTGATCGCCGGCACCGCGCTGATGACCGTCCTGGTGCTCGCCAAGTACCACTTCAACCTCTCCAGCCTGCTCGGCGCCGCCTCCGAGGCCAGCGGCAAGGGTGCCGCCTTCCTGGAGCCCGGGCTGAAGTACGGCACCACGGGCACCACCAAGCTGGACTTCCTCAGCCTCGGCCTCGCCCTGGTGCTGGGCACCGCTGGCCTGCCGCACATCCTGGTCCGCTTCTACACCGTGCCCACCGCGAAGGCCGCCCGGAAGTCCGTGCTCTGGGCGATCGGCATCATCGGCGGCTTCTACCTGATGACCCTGGCACTCGGCTTCGGCGCGGCCGCCCTGGTCGGCCCGAAGGCGATCAAGGCCTCCAACGCGGCCGGCAACACCGCGGCCCCGCTGCTCGCCCAGGAGCTCGGCGGCGGCGCCGGCTCCACCGGCGGCGCGATCCTGCTGGCGGTGATCTCGGCGGTCGCCTTCGCCACCATCCTCGCCGTGGTCGCCGGGCTCACCCTGGCCTCCTCCGCCTCCTTCGCCCACGACCTGTGGGCCAACGTGATCCGGCGCGGCAAGGCCTCGGAGAAGGAGGAGGTCCGCTCGGCGAAGCTGGCCGCGGTGGCGATCGGCGCCATCGCCATCCTGCTGTCGATCTTCGCGGACAAGCTGAACGCCGCCGCCCTGGTCGCCCTGGCCTTCGCGGTCGCGGCCTCCGCCAACCTGCCGACCCTGCTCTACTCGCTCTTCTGGAAGCGGTTCAACACCACCGGCGCGGTCAGCTCGGTCTACGCCGGACTGATCACCTCGGTCACCCTGGTGGTCTTCTCCACGGTGGTCTCCGGCGGCAAGAACTCGCTCTTCCCGCACAGCGACTTCCACTGGTTCCCGCTGGAGAACCCCGGCCTGGTCTCCATCCCGGTCGGATTCCTCGCCGGCTGGATCGGCACCCTGCTGTCCAGGGAGACCGCCGACCCGGCGAAGTACGCTGAACTGGAGGTCCGTTCGCTCACCGGGCTCGGCGCCCACTGACCGGAGCCCACCGACCGGACGTACCCCGGACGGGTACCGCCCCGGTCGATAAGCTGGCCCGGCCCGCCCGCAACGGCGGCCGGGCCGGCCGGTTTCCCGCACGGGTTCCCGGTGAAGACGGGTCTCAAGGAAGGGGGCCGCGATGCTGCTCGACACCTTCGGCCGGCAGGCCGTGGATCTGCGCGTGTCCCTCACCGACCGCTGCAACCTGCGCTGCACCTACTGCATGCCCGAGGAGGGCCTGCAGTGGCTGGCGAAGCCGTCGCTGCTCACCGACGAGGAGATCGTCCGGCTGGTCGGCATCGCGGTGCGCGACCTCGGTGTCCGCGAAGTGCGGTTCACCGGCGGCGAGCCGCTGCTGCGGCCCGGCCTGGTCGGCATCGTCGCGGCCTGCGCCGAGCTGGGGCCCCGCCCCGAGCTCTCGCTCACCACCAACGGCATCGGCCTCGCCCGCACCGCGGCCGCCCTCAAGCAGGCCGGCCTGGACCGGGTGAACGTCTCGCTCGACACCCTCGACGAGGACACCTTCCACACCCTCACCCGGCGCCGCCGCCACCACGACGTGCTGGACGGTCTGGCCGCCGCCGAGGCCGCCGGGCTCAGCCCGGTCAAGCTCAACGCCGTCCTGATGCGCGGCGTCAACGACCACGAGGCCGCCGACCTGCTCGGCTGGTGCATCGAGCACGGCTACGAGCTGCGGTTCATCGAGCAGATGCCGCTCGACGCCCAGCACGGCTGGGACCGCTCGCAGATGGTCACCGCCGAGGAGATCCTCGTCCTGCTGCGGGCCCGTTACGACCTCACGCCGGAGCCGAGTGCGGCCCGCGGTGCGGCGCCGGCCGAGCGCTGGCTGGTGGACGGCGGCCCCGCCCGGGTCGGCGTCATCGCCTCGGTGACCCGGCCGTTCTGCCGGGCCTGCGACCGGACCCGGCTCACCGCGGACGGGCAGGTCCGCAACTGCCTCTTCGCCACGGACGAGACGGACCTGCGGGAGGCGCTGCGCTCGGGCGCCGGCGACGAGGAGATCGGCGAACTCTGGCGCAAGGCCATGTGGGGCAAGAAGGCCGGCGCCGGTATCGACGCCCCGAGCTTCCACCAGCCCGACCGCCCGATGTCCGCCATCGGCGGCTGACCGGGGCGGCCGCTCAGGGGTGCGGATCACCCCCCTGAGTGGTCAATCCTCGAAGCCGGCGAGGGGGACGACCTCCTTCAGGAAGCCGCGGACGCCGAGGAACTGGGAGAGGTGCTCGCGGTGGTCGTCGCAGGCGAGCCAGGTCTTGCGGCGGTCGGGGGTGTGCAGCTTGGGGTTGTTCCAGACCAGCACCCACCGGGCATCGTCGCGGCAGCCCTTCGCCGAGCAGACCGGCGGGCCGTCGGGGCCGGCGGAGGCGTCCGCGGTGCCGAAGAGGCCGAGCGAGGGGGTGTCCATGGTGGGCCGTCCTGGGGAGCTGCCGGAGCTGTCACGGCCAGTCTCGCACCCCGGGAAAGCGCTCCCGCACGCGGGCATGACGACGCCGGGCAGCCACGGGGGGAGCCGCCCGGCGTCGGTCTGTCGCTCCGACGGGGGATGCGGAGCGCGTACGCAGTATGTCACGCCACAACCCCCGCGTGGCTAGGCCTTTCATGATTAATCTGAGCCTCCGTTGAGGCTTCTGCCGGGCAAATGCCAGCAGAACCGGACGGATCGGGCAATCCGTCCGTATGCGTCTCAGTCGGAAGCCGGGCCGGCGGCCCCGTCCCGGTCGGTGTCCTGGCCCGCGGCGGTGCTCGGGGTGGGTCGTCCGCCGCCGCCCGTGCCGCCGGGGCCGAGCATCAGCGGGGTCTCCGGCGGCACCGCGAAGGTGCTCGGCAGACCCGGGGCGCGCTCGCGGCCGGCGTTGGCGATCACCACCGCGAAGTACGGCAGCAGCACGCCGCCGGCCAGCGCGATGAACGCCAGGACCCGCTGGACGTCCCAGAGCACGACGGCCAGCAGCACGCAGACCGTACGGACGAGCATCGAGATCACGTACCGCCGCTGGCGGCCCCGCACGTCCTCCGTGAGGCCCGTCCGGGCCCCGGTGATCCGGAAGACCTGCCCGTTGTCGGAGCTCTTCGCCATGGTTACCGCCTTCGTCCGTCACCGCGCCCCCGTGGGTGCGGCCCATTCACGGTACGCCGTGCCGGCCGTCACGGGGGCTCCGGGGCTCAGGCCTTCCGCAGGTAGTCGGGCGGGACGGCGTCGGTCAGCCAGACGCCGTTGGCGCTGACCCGGAAGACGTGGCCGTCGCGGGCCATCGCGGCGGCGTCCACCAGCAGGACGACCGGGCGGCCGTGCCGGGAGCCGACCCGGGTGGCCGTCTCGGTGTCGGCGGAGAGGTGCACGTCCCGGCGGGCCATCGGGCGCAGCCCCTCGTGGAAGATCGCGTCCAGGACCCGCCCGGTGGTGCCGTGGTACAGCACCGCGGGCGGGTCGCTGGGCGGCAGGCCCAGGTCGACGTCGACCGTGTGGCCCTGGCTGGCGCGGATGGAGAGGCCGTCCTCGGAGAGGGCGAACCGGCGCTTGTTGTTCGTCTCCACGACGTGGTCCAGCTCGGCCCGGCTGACCGCCCGGCCGTGCCGGGCCAGCGCCGCGAGCAGGGTGTCCACCCCGACCCAGCCGGCCCCGTCCAGGGTGATGCCGACCGAGTCGGGGTCGTGCCGCAGGATGCGGGACAGCCGCTTGGAGACCCTGACCGTCTGCTTCTCGTCCATCGTTCCGGGAACCTCTCCCCCCGTGCCGGGCTCCGCTAGGAGGCCTGGCTGACCGAACTCATGTTGAAGTCGGCCACCCGGACCGGCGGCATCGCCGCCCGGGTGAACCAGTCGCCCCACTCGCGGGGCAGGCAGCGCTCGGTCCGTCCGACCTCGGTGATCCGCCCGAGGACGTCGACCGGCGACTCGTTGAACCGGAAGTTGTTGACCGCGCCGACGACCTCGCCGTCCTCCACCAGGTACACGCCGTCCCGGGTGAGACCGGTGAGCAGCAGCGTGGCCGGGTCGACCTCGCGGATGTACCAGAGGCAGGTGAGCAGCAGGCCCCGCTCGGTGCGGGCGATCATCTCCTCCAGGGTGGGCGCGGACGACTGGTCCGCGGTCTCCAGGACGAGGTTGTCGACCGGCGGGTGCAGCGGCAGGCCGGTCAGCCCGGCCGAGTGCCGGGTGGTGAGCAGGTTGGCCAGCTCGCCGTCGCGGATCCAGTCGGTGGCGGTGAGCGGGTGGCCGTTGTCGAAGACCGAGTCGTTGTCGCCCGAGGAGTGGGTGAGGACGAACGGCGCGGCCTCCAGGCCGGGCTCGGCCGGGTCGGAGCGCAGGGTCAGCGGCAGCGGGCTGAGCCGCTCGCCGATCCGGGTGCCGCCGCCGGCCTTGGAGAAGACGGTGCGGCCCTCGGCGGCGTCCCGCCCGCCGGAGGACCAGCTGAGGTAGACCAGCAGGTCGGCGACGGCGGAGGGCGGCAGCAGCGTCTCGTAGCGGCCGGCCGGCAGGTCGATCCGCTTGCGGCCCCAGCCGAGCCGCCGGGTCAGCCCGGTGTGCAGCTCGGTGACGTCGATGTCGGTGAAGTCGCGGGTGGCCGCGCCCGCCCAGGCCGAGCCGGTGAGGTCGGCCGTCTTGGCGTTCAGCTCGACGGTGCCGGTCGGCTGGTCGTGCCGCAGCCGCAGGCCGGTGGAGGTGCCGAGGTAGCTGCTGGTCACCTCGTGCCGGGCGAAGCCGTACAGCAGCTCGCCGTTCTTGCGGGCCCGGGCGAAGGCCTCGCCGAGGGCCGGGGCGAAGGCCGCGAACACCTCGGCGGAGGTCTCGGCGGGCGGTGCGGTGAAGTCGGCGGAGGCCGGGCGGGACGGGATCAACGGCTGGGCGTCCTCGGCCGGGCCGGCGTCGCGGGCGGCCGCCTCGGCGGCGCGGACCAGCGACTCGACCTCGTCGAGGGTGACGGCCTCGCGGGAGACCACGCCGGAGGCGGTGCCCTCGGCGCCGCCGACGGTGGCGATCACGGTGAGCCGGCGGCCGCGGGTGACGCCGTTGGTGGTGAGGCCGTTGCCGGCCCAGCGCAGGTTGGCGCTGGAGTCCTCGTCGGCGATGACGACGCAGCCGTCCGCGCGGGACAGCTCCAGGGCGCGCTCGACCAGCTCGTGGGGCTCGATGGCGTTCATCAGTGACCGGCCTCCTGCTGGGTGTTGAGCACGTTGACGTTGCGGAACAGCGCGGACGGGCAGCCGTGGCTGACCGCCGCGACCTGGCCCGGCTGGGCCTTGCCGCAGTTGAAGGCGCCGCCGAGCACGTAGGTCTGCGGGCCGCCGACGGCGCTCATCGAGCCCCAGAAGTCGGTGGTGGTCGCCTGGTAGGCGAAGTCCTTGACCTGCCCGGCGAGGCGGCCGTTCCTGATCGCGTAGGCGCGCTGGCCGGTGAACTGGAAGTTGTAGCGCTGCATGTCGATCGACCAGGAGCGGTCGCCGACGATGTACAGGCCGTTCTCCACCTGGGAGATCAGCCCATCGGTGGCCGGGCCGCCGGCGGCGGGCTGCAGCGAGACGTTCGCCATCCGCTGCACCGGGACGTGCGCAGGGGAGTCGGCGAAGGCACAGCCGTTGGAACGGCCGAGGCCCTTGAGCCGGGCCATCGCCCGGTCCAGCTGGTAGCCCACCAGGACGCCGTCCTTGACGAGGTCCCAGGACTGCGTGGCGACGCCCTCGTCGTCGTAGCCGGTGGTGGCGAGGCCGTGCTCGGCGGTGCGGTCGCCGGTGACGTGCATCAGCTCGGAGCCGTACTTCAGGGTGCCGAGCTTGTCGAAGGTGGCGAAGGAGGTGCCCGCGTACGCGGCCTCGTAGCCGAGCGCGCGGTCCAGCTCGGTGGCGTGGCCGATCGACTCGTGGATGGTCAGCCACAGGTTGGACGGGTCGATCACCAGGTCGTGGCGGCCGGCCTCGACGCTCGGCGCCTTCATCTTCTCGGCGAGCAGGGCGGGCAGCTCGGCGAGTTCGGCGTCCCAGTCCCAGCCGGTGCCGCGCAGGTACTCGAAGCCGCGCCCCGCCGGCGGGGCGAGGGTGCGCATCGAGTCGAAGGCGCCGGTGCGCTCGTCGACCGAGGTGGCCTCCAGCGAGGGGTGCAGCCGGATCCGCTGCTGGGTGGTGACGGTGCCCGCGGTGTCCGCGTAGAACTTGTTCTCCTGCACCGTCAGCAGGGCCGCCGACACGTGCGAGACGCCCTCGGCGGCCAGCAGCCGGCTGCTCCACTCGGCGAGCAGGGCGGTCTTCTCGGCGTCCGGCACCTCGAAGGGGTTGACCTCGTACGAGGAGACCCAGACCGCGTCGGTGTGCACCGGCTCGTCGGCGAGCTCCACCAGGTCCTCGGAACCGGCCGCCCGGCTGATCCCGCCGGAGAGCCTGGCCACCGCCACCGCCTGCTCGGCGACCCGGGCCGCCGCGGCGGTGGTGAGGTCGACGCCGGCGGCGAAGCCCCAGGCGCCGTCGAGCAGGACGCGGACGGCGAAGCCGAGCTGCACCGAGTCGGAGGTGCCCGAGGGGCGGGCGTCGCGCAGCCGCCAGGAGGCGCTGCGGACCCGCTCCAGGCGGAAGTCGGCGTGGCCGGCACCGAGTTCGCGGGCCCGGCTGAGGGCGGCGTCGGCGAGGGCCTGCAACGGATAGCCGAGGAACAGCGGGTCGACGGTGCGGCTTGTGGGCGGCATCGGGCTCCCTGGGTCGAACGGTCCGGGACGGCGGGCGCCCCGGGCAGGGGAACCCGCATCGCATCATGGACCGCCGAACACACCCGGGGCCAGCGAATTCACCCGAAACCGCGCGCGTCGCCCGCCGCACCACCCGTACCGACGGACCGTCAGGCGACCGTCTCCCACCAGCCGTCCAGCTCCTGCGGCTGGTCGACGTCGACCCGCTCGCCGGGCCGCGGCACGACCAGCGGCACGGCCTGCGCCTTGGCCTCCACCAGCAGCCGCTCGATCGGTTCCGACCACGGGTGCAGACCCAGGTTGAAGGTGCACCAGTGCACCGGCACCAGCAGCCCGGCCTTCAGCTCCCGGTGGGCGCGGACGGCGTCCTCCGGCGTCATGTGGATGTCGGCCCACGCCTCGTCGTACGCGCCGATCTGCACCAGCGCCGCGTCGAACGGGCCGTGCTGCTCGCCGATCCGCGCGTAGCCCTCGAAGTAGCCGGAGTCGCCGGTGTAGTACACCTTGCGGGTCGGCCCGGCGATCACCCAGGAGCCCCACAGCGTGGTGTTGCGGGTGGTGCCGCGGCCGGAGAAGTGGTGCGCCGAGGTCAGCGTGAGGGTGAGCGAGCCCAGGGTGCAGGTCTCGTCCCAGTCGAGCTCGATGATCCGGTGCTCCGGCACGCCCCACCGGCGCAGGTGGCTGCCGATGCCCAGCGGCACCAGGAACGGCGCCGACTGCAGCGTCGCCAGCCGCTTCACGGTCGCCATGTCGAGGTGGTCGTAGTGGTCGTGCGAGATCAGCACCGCGTCGACCGGCGGCAGCTCGGCCAGGCCGACCGGCACCGGGTGCAGCCGCTTCGGGCCGACGTGCGCGGACGGCGAGCAGCGGTCGCTCCAGATCGGGTCCAGCAGCACCCGGCTGCCCTCGATCTCGACCAGCGCGGAGGCGTGGCCGTACCAGACCACCTCGACCCCCTCGGCGGCCCGCCCGGTGTGCTGCGTGCGCACCGTCGGCACGGGCAGCGCGGGCGTGCGGCCCTCGCGGTCGAACAGCATCCGGCGGACCGTCTCGGCACCGGGCGCGGACGCCCGTGCCAGGTCCGACGCGGCGTTGTGGAACACGCCGTCCCGGTACTGCGGCGAGCGGCGGATCCGCTCCTCGCGCTCGCCGTCCGGCCGTCCGCCGAACGCCGCCGGCAGGTCGCGCAGCGCCCACGCCGCGCCGCCCGCCGCCGCGGCCAGCGCCGTCAGGGCCAGCAGGCGGCCCCGCCGCCCGGTGGAACCGGTGGGCCGTACCTCGGTCATCCGTGCTCCCGCTCTCTCGTCACCGACCGTGTGCCGGGCCTCGCTGATGGTGCGGCCCGCGACCGGGACGCCCAGAGGGCAACGGCCACGGCCCGGCCGGTTGTTCCCGTCCAAGTCGGACGCGTTGTCGGGATGCGACAGTTCCCGCCGGACGGACCTGTGGGAGGTCGATTCGTCGCGGGCTCACCGGGACCGATAGCGTCACAGTGCGTACGCGTCACCGGCGTACCGCTGCGGCCCGGCGGCCAACCGGCCGCCGCTCGACGGGCCGCCGCCAACTACGGAGAGAGGTGGATCGTTGAGCCGCTCGGTTCTCGTCACCGGAGGCAACCGGGGCATCGGCCTCGCGATCGCCAAGGCCTTCGCCGAAGCCGGCGACAAGGTCGCCATCACCAGCCGCTCGGGCGAGGTCCCGGCCGAGCTGGCCGCGCACGAGGTCCTCGCGGTCAAGTGCGACATCACCGACGCGGCCCAGGTCGACGCGGCCTTCGCGGAGATCGAGGAGAAGCACGGCGCCGTGGAGGTGCTGGTCGCCAACGCCGGCATCACCAAGGACACCCTGCTGCTGCGCATGTCCGAGGACGACTTCAGCTCCGTCGTCGAGACCAACCTCACCGGCACCTTCCGGGTGGTCAAGCGCGCCGCGACCAAGATGCTCCGCGCCCGCAAGGGCCGCGTGGTGCTGATCTCGTCCGTGGTGGGCCTGCTCGGCTCGCCCGGCCAGGCCAACTACGCCGCCTCCAAGGCCGGTCTGGTGGGCTTCGCGCGCTCCCTCGCCCGCGAGCTCGGCTCCCGCAACATCACGATCAACGTGGTCGCGCCCGGCTTCGTCGACACCGACATGACCGCCGTGCTCAGCGAGGACCGCCGCAAGGAGATCGTCGCCGGCGTGCCGCTCGGCCGTTACGCCGCGCCCGCCGAGGTCGCCGCCGCGGTCCGCTTCCTCTCCTCCGACGAGGCCGCATACATCACCGGAGCCGTCATTCCCGTCGACGGCGGATTGGGCATGGGTCACTGAACCATGAGTGGAATCCTTGAGGGCAAGCGCATCCTGATCACCGGTGTGCTGATGGAGTCGTCCATCGCCTTCCACACCGCGAAGCTGGCCCAGGAGCAGGGCGCGGAGATCATCCTCACCGCCTTCCCCCGGCCGAGCCTCACCGAGCGCATCGCCAAGAAGCTGCCCAAGCCGGTGAAGGTCCTGGAGCTGGACGTCTCCAGCGACGAGCAGCTGGCCGGCATCGCCGACCAGGTCCGCGAGCACCTGCCGACCCTCGACGGCATCGTCCACTCGATCGGCTTCGCCCCGCAGGACGCGCTCGGCGGCAACTTCCTCAACACCCCGTGGGAGTCCGTCGCCACGGCCATGCAGGTCTCCGCCTTCTCGCTGAAGTCGCTGACCATGGCGCTGCTGCCGCTCATGCAGGACGGCGGCTCGGTGGTCGGCCTGACCTTCGACGCGCAGTTCGCCTGGCCGAAGTACGACTGGATGGGCCCGGCGAAGGCCGCGCTGGAGGCGACCAGCCGGTACCTCGCCCGCGACCTCGGCGAGCGCAACATCCGCTGCAACCTGATCTCGGCGGGCCCGATCGGCTCGATGGCCGCCAAGTCCATCCCGGGCTTCGGCGAGCTGGCCGACACCTGGAACCAGCGCTCGCCGCTCAAGTGGGACCTCTCGGACCCGGAGCCGGCCGGCCGCGGCGTCGTCGCCCTGCTCTCCGACTGGTTCCCGAAGACCACCGGCGAGATCGTCCACGTCGACGGCGGCCTGCACGCGATCGGCGCCTGACGGCACCGGAACCCGTAGGGGCGCGGGGAACCGCGCGGATCGGAAGTCGGCCGAGCCCGGCTCCTTCCGGTCCGCGGTTCCCCGCGCCCCTTCTCGCGTCGCCCTACTCGCTGCGGCAGGCGCCGATGGCGCGGCCCGCCTCGGCGGAGGCGCGCTGGGCGTCGCCGCCGCGGATGGCGTCGAGGATGCCCTCGTGGCCGACGTACCGTTCGGCGATCAGCTCCGGGCCGACGTCGTGCCGCAGGTGCGCCCGCAGGACCTCGCCGAGGTCCGCGTACACCGCGGCCAGCACCTCGTTGTGGGCGGCCGCGACCACCGCCGAGTGGAAGGCCGCGTCGGCCTGCACGAAGTCCTCGGGGTCGCCGGAGTGCCAGGCCCGGTCGCGGCGGTCGAGCGCCGAGCCGAGCAGGTCGAGGTCGCGCTCCGTGCGCCGTACGGCGGCCAGTCCGGCGGCGGACATCTCCAGGGTGGCGCGCAGCTCCGCGACCTGGGCCTGGTCGGCCTCCGCGAAGCGGCGGTGCATGACGCCGGCGAGTTCGCTGGTGGCCAGGACGTACGTCCCCGAGCCCTGCCGGATGTCGAGCAGGCCGTTGTGGGCGAGCGCCTTCACCGCCTCGCGGACGGTGTTGCGGGCGACGCCGAGCTGTTCGACGAGGGCGGCCTCGGTGGGGATGCGGGAGCCGACCGGCCACTCGCCCGAGGTGATCTGGGCCCGCAGCTGCGCGATGACCTGATCGGACAGCGGGGTGCGGCGGGTGCTCGACAGGGCCATGGACTCGGACTCCTACTCCTCTTCCTCGCTCCCCCGGGGGAGGAGCCTCAGACCTTAGCCGTTCCGCGACGTTCTGGCGCGAGCATTCATCCCATCATTCTATGATGGGCGCTATGTCGACCGCAGCGGACTCCGCCACCCACCGCCGCGCCGAGCCCGTCCCGGCCGCGCCCGCGCCCTCCCGCGCCCGTCTCCTCACCCCGCTCCTCGCCGTCGGCATCGCGCTGGCCGCCGTCAACCTGCGTCCCGTGGTCACCAGCCTCGGGCCGCTCCTCGACGACGTCAGGACCGACCTCGGCATGAGCGCCGGCGTCGCCGGCCTGCTCACCGCCGTGCCCTCGCTCTGCTTCGCCCTGTTCGGCCTCGCCGCCCCCGCGCTGGCCCGCCGGATCGGCCCGATCGCCGTGGTCGCGGCCGGCATGGGCGCGATCACCGTCGGCGTGCTGGCCCGCTCCTACGCCGGCGGCACCGCCGTCTTCCTGCTGCTGACCGCCGTCGCCCTGGCCGGCGTCGCGGTCTCCAACGTGCTGCTCCCGGTGGTCGTCAAGCGCTGGTTCCCGCACCGGGTCGGCCCGATGATCGGCCTCTACTCGATGGCCCTGTCGGTCGGCACCTCGCTGGCGGCCGCCGCCACCGTCCCGCTCACCGCGGAGATGGGCGGCAGCTGGCGGGCCGGACTCGGGATCTGGTCCGTCCTCGCCGCCGCGGCGCTGGTGCTGTGGGCGGTCGTCGCCCTGCTCCGCCGCGGTCGCTCCGACGGCGAGGAGCCGGCGGCGGGGGAGGGGCGGACCGCCGAGGAGCCGTCCGGCCCGATCGTCCGCAGCCGGACGGCCTGGGCGCTCGCCGTCTTCCTCGGCCTCCAGGCCACCAGTGCCTACGCCACCATGGGCTGGCTGCCGAAGATCTACCAGGACGCAGGGGTCTCGGACGGCGCCTCCGGCGTGCTGCTGGCCGTGGTGATGGCGGTGAGCGTGCCGGCCTCGTTCGTGCTGCCGAGTCTCGCCGCCCGGCGCGGCGACCAGCGGCTGTTCGTCGTGGTGCTCGGCGTCTGCGGGATCGCCGGCTACACCGGCCTGGCGTTCGCCGCGGGCACCGCCTCCTGGCTGTGGGCCTGCCTGGTCGGCCTGTCGATGTGCGCCTTCCCGCTGGCCCTCACCATGATCGGCCTGCGGGCGCGGACCCCCGGCGGGGTGGCGCGGCTGTCCGCGTTCTCCCAGTGCGTCGGCTACCTGATCTCCATCCCGGGCCCGATCGCGGTGGGCGCGGTCTACCAGGCCACCGGCAGCTGGTACCTGCCGCTCGCCCTGCTCGCCGTCCTGCT
Organism: Streptomyces sp. NRRL B-24484; assembly: GCF_000717715.1. Taxonomy (GTDB): domain Bacteria; phylum Actinomycetota; class Actinomycetes; order Streptomycetales; family Streptomycetaceae; genus Kitasatospora. The sequence goes on from NZ_JOAI01000064.1 coordinate 13,330, forward strand.
GGTGCCGCAGATGGTGTTTGGCGCCATGGCCGGCCGGCCCCGGCACATCGAGGACGAGCTGCCCCGCGTCCCCGCCGCGGCCTGACCCCGGTTCCCGGACGGAACCGGCGGAATGCGACACTCGGGGCATGCCAGTTCTCGAACCCGAGCCGCAGGACGGCCAGAAGAAGCTGCTCCAGCTCATGGGCGTGATCGCCGGGGTGGTCGTGCTCGTCGCCGTGATCGCCATGGTCGCCGCCCGCCTGGGCTGACGGGGTCCGAACGCCGCCCCCACTCCTGGGGGTGGCGACCGCGCGGACCCCGCGCCCGGCGGCGCATTTTCTGCAAAGCTCTAGGGGTATGAGCGCCGACACACCCCGAAGGATCATCGTTCTCCGTCACGCCAAGGCCGACTGGCCGAACCAGGTGGCCGACCACGACCGGCCGCTGGCCGACCGCGGCCGGCACCAGGCGCCGGAGGCGGGCCGCTGGCTGGCCGACTCCGGCATCAACCCCGACTACGTGCTCTGCTCCACCGCGCTGCGCACCAGGGAGACCTGGAAGCTGGCGGCACACGAACTGCCCAAGCGCCCGCGCCGCACGGTCTACGAGGACCGGGTGTACGAGGCCAGCCCGGGCGAGATCATCGCGGTGCTCCAGGAGACCCCGGACGAGTTCGCCGACCTGATCCTGGTCGGCCACAACCCCGGCGTGCTCGGCCTCACCCAGGTCCTCGCCGGCGACGAGGGCGACACCGACGCGCTCAACCGGCTGAGGCTCAGCAGCTTCCCGACCGCGGCGATCGCCGTCCTCAGCTTCGCCGGCCCGTGGAAGTCGGTCGAGCCCGGGGTCGCCAAGCTGGACTCGTACCACACGCCGCAGGACTGAGGCCCGCCCGCGGGACGGCCGGTGCGCGAAGGGTGGCCGGGGCGTACGCCCGAGCCACCCTCCGTGCCGTTGCGGTGCTGCCGCCGGGTCAGTCGGAGACGCTGCCGTCCAGTTCGTCCGCCGCCTCGACCTCGTCGCGGGTGATCCCCAGCAGGTAGAGCACGGTGTCCAGGAACGGCACGTTCACCGCGGTGTGCGCGGCCTCGCGGACCACCGGCTTGGCGTTGAACGCCACGCCCAGCCCGGCCGCGTTCAGCATGTCGAGGTCGTTGGCGCCGTCGCCGATCGCCACCGTCTGAGCCAGCGGCACCCCGGCCTGCTCGGCGAACCGGGCCAGCCAGCGGGCCTTGCCCGCGCGGTCCACGATCTCGCCGGTGACCCGGCCGGTGAACTTCCCGTCCGCGACCTCCAGGGTGTTGGCGGCGGCGTAGTCCAGCCCCAGCTGCTCGACCAGGTGGTCGGTGACCTGGGTGAACCCGCCGGAGACGATCGCCACCTGGTAGCCGAGCCGCTTCAGGGTGCGGATCAGCGTGCGGGCGCCCGGCGTCAGCCGGACCTCGGCCCGGACCTTCTCCACCACTGCGGCGTCCAGCCCGGCCAGCAGCGACACCCGGGCCCGCAGCGACTCCGCGAAGTCCAGCTCGCCGCGCATCGCGGCGGCCGTCACCCCGGCGACCTCCTCCTCGCAGCCGGCGTGCGCGGCGAAGAGCTCGATCACCTCGTCCTGGATCAGGGTGGAGTCGACGTCCATCACCACCAGGCGCTTGGCCCGGCGGTGCAGGCCGGCGCCGACCACCGCGATGTCCACGCCCAGCGCGGACGCCTCCGGGGCCAGCTCCGCCCGCAGCTGCTCGGTCGGCAGACCGGACACGGCCAGCTCCACCGCGGTCACCGGGTACTTCGCCAGGCGGAACACCCGGTCGATGTTGCCGCCGGCCTCACTGACCCGGCCGGCCAGAGCGGCCACCGCCTCCGCGGTCAGCGGGTGGCCGAGCACGGTGACGTGCGAACGGCCCTCGCGGCGCGCGGGGTTGTCGCCCGTACCGGAGATGATCTCGGCCTGCAGCTTCAGGGACTCGGACCAGCGGTGCACGGTCGAGCGCAGCTCGCCCTCCGCGCCGCCGGCGGCCGGCGGCGTCACCAGGGCGCACAGCGTTATCCGGCCACGGGTGACGACCTGCTCGATGTCGATCACGTCCACGCCGAACTCGGCGAGCGTGGCGAACAGGCCCGCCGTGATGCCGGGGCGGTCCTTGCCGAACACCTTGACGAGCAGCGTGCGCTCGCCGTCGGTCCGTGGCTGCGGGGCGGGGAGGGGCGCGGCGGCCGGATCAGTCGCGTTCATGGTGGCTCCCACGCTACCCGCCCGGGTGTCCCGGCCACGCCCCGCGTCCGCACGCTGGGACGACGCCGCCGCCCCGGTTTCGTTGCCGGCCGGTCACAAAGCCCGAGGTGACTTTCAGGTACGGCAGAAGGGCTGGAATGATTCCCCCGTCAGATTCACAGGCGCAACTCCCCGGTCGGGGAGCCAATCGGGGGACCGAGAGAGCGGGGGCAGGCGGACGTGCCGCAACTCGTACTGGAGCTCAACGGGCAGCAGACCGTCCTGGAGCCGGGCCGCGCGTACACCATCGGACGGGACCCGGCATCGGACTTCGCGTTCGAGGACGCCAGGGTCTCCTGGCGGCACGCCACCATCTCCTTCGAAGGGGCCGGGTGGCAGCTGCAGGACCACGGTTCCACCAACGGCACCTACGCGGGCGGCGCCCGCACCCAGCACGTGCCGCTCCACCCGGGTGCGGTGGTCAACCTCGGCAACGCCGAGAACGGCCCCCGGCTCGCCTTCTCCGCACCGGCCCAGGCGCCCGCGCCGCAGCCCGGCGTGCACGAGGCCGTGACCAGCCGGGCCGCACCGCCGCCGGTGGCCCACCAGGCCCCGGCCCAGCAGCCCTGGGCGCAGCAGCCGCAGCCGCCCGTCCACCAGCAGTGGGACACCCCGGCGCCGCAGCCGGTCGTGCCGCACCAGGGGCAGCAGGCGCACGTTCCGCAGCAGGGCCAGCCGCCGCTGCCGAACGGCCTCGGCAACCCGACCATGGTGCGCAACCTCACCGCCGGCATGCGCACCATCCGCATCGGCCGCGCGCTGGACAACGACATCGTCGTCTCCGACCTGCAGGTCTCCCGCCACCACGCGGAGCTGCGGCAGCTCGCCGACGGCCGCTGGGAGATCGTCGACCTCGGCAGCCACAACGGCATCTTCCTCAACGGCCAGCCGGTGCAGCGCCAGCTGATGGGCCCGCAGGACCGCCTGACGGTCGGCCACTCCAGCTTCGTCCTGGTCGGCGACCAGCTGCAGGAGTTCGTCGACACCGGCGCCGTCACCTTCTCCGCCCGCCACCTGACCGTCGAGGTCGAGTTCAAGGGCGGCAAGAAGGTCCTGCTCAACGACGTCTCCTTCTCCGTCCCGGAGAAGTCCCTGGTCGCCGTCATCGGCCCGTCCGGCTCCGGCAAGTCCACCCTGCTGCGCGCCCTGACCGGCTACCGCCCCGCCGACCGCGGCGAGGTGCTGTACGACAACCACAACCTGTACCAGCAGTTCGCCGAGCTCCGCTCGCGCATCGGCCTGGTGCCGCAGTCCGAGATCCTGCACAAGGAGCTCACCGTCCGCAGCGGCCTCAAGTACGCCGCCCGGCTGCGCTTCCCCGGCGACACCGAGGCCGCCGAGCGCGAGCGCCGGATCGACGAGGTGCTGTACGAGCTGCGCCTCGACAAGCGCGCCGACAACCGGATCACCGCTCTCTCCGGCGGCCAGCAGAAGCGCGTCTCGGTCGCCCTGGAGCTGCTCACCAAGCCGTCCCTGATCTTCCTGGACGAGCCGACCTCCGGCCTCGACCCGGGCATGGACCGCGAGGTCATGCAGACCCTGCGGGGTCTGGCCGACGACGGCCGCACCGTCCTCGTGGTCACCCACTCGGTGGCCGAACTCGCGCTCTGCGACCGCCTGCTGGTGATGGCGCCGGGCGGTTCGGTGGCCTACTTCGGCCCGCCGTCCGAGGCCCTGCACTTCTTCGGCTACGAGACCTGGGCCGACGTCTTCCAGGCCTTCGAGAACTACCCCGAGCACGACTGGGCCGGCCGCTACAAGGGCTCCGTCCACTACCGGCAGTACTCCGCCGACGTGGACGCCCCCGTCCCGCACGCCACCCCGAGCGTGCCGCTGGCCCAGGTCCGCCCGCCGAAGCCGCAGAGCTGGGGCTCCCAGCTGTGGACGCTGATCAGCCGCTACCTCGCGGTGATCGGCTCCGACAAGGGCTTCATGCTGCTCTCGCTGGTGCTGCCGCTGGTCCTCGGCGGGGTCTCGGTGCTGATCCCCGACCACTGCGGACTGGCGGCCTGCCCCGCCTCCGGACGCAACGACGTCGCCAAGATGATCCTGCTGGTGGTGGCCTTCGGCGCCTGTCTCTCCGGCTCGGCGAACTCCGTCCGAGAACTGATCAAGGAACGGGCGATCTACGAACGGGAACGGGCCACCGGCCTGTCCCGCTCGGCCTACCTGGTCTCCAAGATCGTCGTGCTCGGCCTGGTCAGTTTCGTCCAGGGCGGCGTCATCTCCGCGATCGCCTTCAAGACCCGCGACCTGCCCGCCGAGGGCCTGCTGCTGAAGAGCATGCCCGCCGCCGAGATGGCGATCGGCGTGATCCTGCTGAGCTTCACCTCGATGCTGGTCGGCCTGACCATCTCGGCGCTCGTGAAGACCGCCGAGAAGACCATGCCGCTGCTGGTCATGTTCGCCATCGTGCAGATGGTCTTCACCGGCGCCATCTTCCAGGTCTTCGACAAGCCCGGCCTGGAGCAGTTCGCCTGGCTGATGCCCGGCCGCTGGGGCCTCGCCGCGACCGGCAACACCCTCGACCTGGCCCACAGCTCCGCCGTCACCTACAACACCGACGTCCGCCCGCCCAAGCCGGTCGTCGACCCGCTGTGGGACCACACCGTGGGCCACCTCTTCCTCAACTGGTTCGCCCTGGTCGCCATCTCCGTCGGCCTCGCCTTCCTCATCCAGCGCCTCCTGCGCCGGCACGAGCCCGAGGTCATGCAGAAGGGCTGACACCCCGCACCGCACACGACGGGCGGCACCCCCGGCACCGGGGGCGCCGCCCGTCGGCGTACCCCGGCCGTACCCCCGGACGGAGGCCCGCCGTACGCCCCCGGACCTAGGCCGGTCGCCCCATGCCCGGGCCCCGGGCCCGGCGGTAGCGTGGGGGCATGCCGCCCGAGGAACCCGTCCCCGCCTGCGACCCCTGCCTGGGCGGGATCGAGGCGATCAGCACCGCCGTGCTCGCGATGAGCCGGCACCTGGAGGTCCGCGAGGTCCTCCGGCGGATCACCGCCTCCGCCCGCGCCCTGCTCGGCGCCGAGTACGCCGCCCTCGGCGTCCCCGACGACCACGGCGGCTTCGCCCAGTTCGTCGTCGACGGCGTCACCGACGAGCAGTGGCGCGCGATCGGCCCGCTGCCCCGCCAGCACGGCGTCCTCGCCGCGATGCTCCACGAGCTGACGCCCACCCGGCTCGCCGACGTCCGCACCGCCCCCGACTTCGGCGGCTGGCCGGCCGCCCACCCCGAGATGACCGACTTCCTCGGCATGCCGATCGTCGACGGCACCGAGATCCTCGGCGCCGTCTTCCTCGCCAACAAGCCCGGCGGCTTCACCGCCCACGACGAGGAACTGCTGCGGATCCTCGCCGCGCACGCCGCCCTCGCGCTCTCCAACGCCCGCCTCTACGAGCGCAGCCGCGAACTCACCCTCGCCGGGGAACGCGCCCGCATCGCGCACGACCTGCACGACGCCGTCTCCCAGAAGCTCTTCTCGCTGCGCCTCACCGCCAAGGCCGCCGCCACCCTCGTCGACCGCGACCCGGCCCGGGCCCGCGCCGAACTCGCCGAGGTCGCCCGGCTCGCCGCCGAGGCCGCCGACGAACTGCGCGCCGTCGTCGTCGAACTGCGGCCCGCCGCGCTGGAGGAGGACGGCCTCACCGCGACCCTCGCCTCCCAGGTCCAGGTGCTCGACCGCGCGCACACCGCCGCCGTCAGCTTCAGCACCCGGCACATGAAGGCGCTGCCCGCCGCCCAGGAGGCCGCCCTGCTGCGGGTCGCCCAGGAGGCCCTGCACAACGCGCTGCGGCACTCCGGCGCCCGGACGGTCGACGTCTCGCTCGCCGGGACCCCGGCCCGCGGGGCCGTCCTGCGGGTCGCCGACGACGGCCAGGGCTTCGACCCGGACTCCGTCCGGCGGGCCGGCCGCCACCTCGGCCTGGTCTCGATGCGGGACCGCGCCGCCGCCGTCGGCGGCACCCTCACGCTGGAGTCCGCCCCGGGCAAGGGGACGGTCGTGGAGATGGAGGTCCCCGGTGCCTGACAGCCGGTCGATGATCCGCGTGCTGCTGGTCGACGACCACCAGGTGGTCCGCCGCGGACTGCGCACCTTCCTGGAGGTCCAGGACGACATCGAGGTGGTCGGCGAGGCCGCGGACGGCGGCGAGGGCGCCGCCCTCGCCCAGCAGCTCGACCCCGACGTCGTCCTGATGGACCTCAAGATGCCCGGCGTCGACGGCATCGAGGCCCTGAAGATCCTCCGCGACCAGGGCAACCGGGCCAAGGTCCTGATCGTCACCAGCTTCACCGAGCACCGCACCGTCGTGCCCGCCCTGCGGGCCGGCGCCGCCGGCTACGTCTACAAGGACGTCGACCCGGAGGCCCTCGCGGGCGCGATCCGCTCGGTGCACGCCGGACACGTCCTGCTCCAGCCCGAACTCGCCGAGGCCCTGCTCTCCGACGACGGCCCGCGGCCCGCCCAGGGCCGCGGCGGCACCCTCACCGACCGCGAGCGCGAGGTGCTCGGCCACATCGCGGACGGCCGCTCCAACCGCGAGATCGCCCGCGCCCTGCACCTCTCGGAGAAGACGGTGAAGACCCACGTCTCCAACATCCTCATGAAGCTCGACCTCGCCGACCGGACCCAGGCCGCCCTCTGGGCCGTCCGCAACGCCGAGGCGTAGGAGGAGCCGATCGAGGAGCACACCCGCGCAGCGGGCTACCGCGGTTCGTCGACCAGGGCGTTGTAGGCGGCGACCTGGGCGCGGCGGGCGGTGCGCTCCAGCGGGGCGAGGACCTCGCGGCGGGCCGCCATCTCCGAGGCGGAGACGGCCGCGCCGTGCCCGCCCGCGGCGATCGACAGCAGGGCCGACACCTGCCGGGCGGACTCCAGCACCCGCACGGCCCGCGCCGGGTACCCCGGCGCCAGCAGCTCGCCGTGCCCGCGCCGCCGGAAGGCCTCCAGCGCCTTCAGGGCCTCCGGCCCGGCGCCGGCGACGTCGAGGCGGGTGAGCAGCACGGTGGCCTGCCGCAGTCCGTCCGCGAGCTCGAACTCGGCCTCGTGCAGCGAGGGGACGTCCGCCGGCGGGGTGTCGTTGACCTCCGAGCAGCGCCACAGCACGGTCGCCGAGCGGTCCCCCTCCGGTCCGAAGACGCCGACCTCGGGCACCAGCCCGATCGGGACGCCGATGGCCAGCACCGCCTCCCCGGCGGCCATCGCCCCGGCGTTGAACGGCGCCGGCCCGGTCAACCCCAGCGGGTGCCCGGCGGAGGGCAGGGCGAGCCGCAGCCCGCGGACGCCGAGGACGCGGAGCCGTCCGAGCGCCCAGGTGAGGCCGTGCAGCTCGCCCTCGGCGTCGCCGGGCAGCCCGGCTACCCGGTGGGACTCGTCGCCGCCGAGGACGGCCGCGGCGGCGTGGTCGGGCGACGCGGCACCGGCGAGCAGGGCGTTGCCCCAGGCGGTGAGCCGGGCCGAACGCGGCTCCTGGAAGGGATCGTCGGCAGGTGTGGCGAGCATCCCGCCAGCCTACGGACAACTCCGCCATCCGCGTGGCGTAGGTTTGGGCTGTGCTGCGCGCGGCGCATCCCGTCCCGCCCGCCGGACCGGCGGGAGTACGCTGCCCGCGCGCACCGACTGTCGAGACCACTGACCGCACCCCGAGGCCCGATGCCGCCGGCCCTCGGACGGCCGACATCTGCATTGGGGAAGGCTAGGCATGAGTGACGTGCTGGAGCTCGTCGACGTTTCCGTGGTCCGGGAGGGTCGCGCGCTGATCGACCGGGTCTCCTGGTCGGTCGCCGAGGGCGAGCGCTGGGTGGTCCTGGGCCCGAACGGGGCGGGCAAGACGACCCTGCTGCAGGTCGCCTCCACGTACCTCTTCCCGACCTCCGGCACCACCGCCGTGCTCGGCGAGAAGCTCGGCTCGGTCGACGTCTTCGAGCTGCGGGCCCGGATCGGTCTGGCGAGCGCCGCGATGTTCGACAAGCTGCCCGGTGAGCAGACCGTGCTCCAGACGGTGATGACCGCGGCCTGGGGCATGACGGCCACCTGGAACGAGCAGTACGACAGCAGCGACGAGACCCGGGCGATGGCCCTGCTGGACCGGCTCGGCATGGCCGGCTACACCACCCGCAAGTTCGGCACCCTCTCCGAGGGCGAGCGCAAGCGCACCCTGATCGCCCGCGCGCTGATGACCGACCCCGAGCTGCTGCTGCTGGACGAGCCGGCCGCCGGCCTCGACCTCGGCGGCCGCGAGGACCTGGTGCGCCGCCTCGGCGCGCTCGCCCAGGACGAGTACGCGCCGTCGATGGTGATGGTCACCCACCACGTCGAGGAGATCGCCCCGGGCTTCACCCACGTGCTGATGATCCGTCAGGGTCGGGTGCTGGTCGCCGGTCCGATCGACACCGAGCTGACCGCCCGCAACCTGTCGCTCTGCTTCGGCCTGCCGCTGACCCTGGAGCGCCGCGGCGACCGCTGGTCGGCGCAGGGCCTGCCGATGGGCTGAGCGCCCGACCGCGACGGCCGCCGGGCCGCGCACCCGCTCCGGCGGGCGCGCGGCCCGGCGCCGTTCCGCCGTCCGCCGCGAGGTCGCCCGGCGGTGCTGAACCACTGAACTCCGCTGAACACCGGTGCCCCGTACGGGCGGCCGGTTTCCGCCTGTTCACCTGCGGGAAGCTAGGCGTCACAAGCATTCCCCTCCCTAGGATGGCCTCGTGGACAGCTGGATCTGGTGGCTCCTGGCCGCCGTCGGCCTCGGCATACCGCTGGTGATCACCGCGATGCCCGAGTTCGCGATGTTCGCGATCGGGGCCGGCGCCGCGGCGCTCACCGCAGCGCTCGGGGCCGGGGTGGTGCCGCAGTTCCTGGTGTTCGTCGCGGTGTCGGTCGCGCTCCTGGTGTTCGTCCGGCCGATCGCGTACCGCCAGCTGCAGAAGGGCCCGGCGCTCAGGACGGGCATCGAGGCGCTGGAGGGCGCCACCGCAGTCGTACAGGAGAAGGTCGACGGGGAGGGCGGCCGGATCAAGCTCAACGGCGAGATCTGGTCGGCCCGGGCACTCCACCCCGGCAGTGTCTACGAGCCGGGGCAGCAGGTCGACGTCGTCGAAATCCAGGGCGCCACCGCCCTGGTCGTCTAGGGGAGAATCGTGGAACCCGTCCTCATCGTGCTGGTCGTCCTGGTCGTGGTGGCATTCATCGCGCTGATCAAGACGATCCAGGTGATCCCGCAGGCCAGCGCGGCGATCGTGGAGCGCTTCGGCCGCTACACCCGCACGCTGAGCGCGGGACTCAACATCGTGGTGCCGTTCATCGACACCGTCCGCAACCGCATCGACCTCCGCGAGCAGGTCGTGCCGTTCCCGCCGCAGCCGGTCATCACCTCGGACAACCTGGTCGTCAACATCGACACGGTCATCTACTACCAGGTGACCGACCCGCGGGCCGCGACCTACGAGGTCGCCAGCTACATCCAGGCCATCGAGCAGCTCACCGTCACCACGCTGCGCAACATCATCGGCTCGATGGACCTCGAGTCCACCCTGACCTCCCGCGAGGTCATCAACGCGGGCCTGCGCGGCGTCCTCGACGAGGCCACCGGCCGCTGGGGCATCCGCGTCAACCGCGTCGAGCTGAAGGCGATCGAGCCGCCGACCTCCATCCAGGACTCGATGGAGAAGCAGATGCGCGCCGACCGCGACAAGCGCGCCGCGATCCTCACCGCCGAGGGCGCCCGGCAGGCCCAGATCCTGCGCGCCGAGGGCGAGAAGCAGGCCGCCGTCCTGCAGGCCGAGGGCGAGGCGCAGGCCGCGGTGCTGCGCGCCGACGGTGAGGCCGCCGCGATCCGCACCGTCTTCGAGGCCATCCACGAGGGCGACGCCGACCAGAAGCTGCTCGCCTACCAGTACCTGCAGACCCTGCCCGAGCTCGCCAAGGGCGACTCCAACAAGCTGTGGATCATCCCGAGCGAGGTCGGCGACGCCCTCAAGGGCCTCGGCGGCGCGTTCACCGGCCTGACCGGCGGCAACGGAGCCGGCCCGGCCGCCGCGGCCGCCCCGCGCCCGGTGGACACCGAGACCAAGCACATCGCCCGCCCGCGGGTCGAGACCACCCGCGAGTACCCGCGGATCGACCCCGAGTGAGCCGGCCGTAAGGCCCTGCGGACCCCTCCGGCCTGCGCCGCCCGTACCGGGCCGGCGCAGGCCGGATCCGTTCGTCGCCCCGGGGCATGTCACACCCGGGCGGGCTGCGTCGTCCCCCTGGCATGAGAATCGCCATCGTCGGAGGAACCGGGACGCTGGGAAGCCGCGTCACCGAGGAACTGCGCGCACGCGGACACGAGGTCCGGGTGCTCAGCCGCCGCTCGCCCGAGCACCCCGTGGACCTCACCACCGGGGCCGGCCTGGCCGCCGCCCTCGCCGGCTGCGAGGTCGTGGTCGACGCGGCCAACAGCCGCTCGGCGAAGGGCGCCGGACGCACCCTGGTCGACGGCACCGGGCACCTGCTCGCCGCCGAACGCGCCGCCGGCGTCGGCCACCACGTCTGCGTCTCGATCGTCGGCTGCGACCGGGTGCCGGTCGGCTACTACGCGGTGAAGACCGCCCAGGAGCGGGCCGTCGCCGAGGGCCCGGTGCCGTGGACGGTCGTCCGGATCACCCAGTTCCACGAGCTGGTCGGCGAGGCCTTCGCGACGCTCGGCCGCTGGCGCCTGCTGGCCGTACCGAAGGCCCGGCTGCAGACCATCGCCGCCGCAGACGCGGCCCGCGCCGTCGCGGACGCCGCCGAAGGGCCGGCCCGCCTCGGCCGGATCGAGGCCGCCGGCCCGGAGACGGCCGACGCCCGTGAGCTCGCCCGGACCTGGCGGGCCGTCACCGGCCGCCGCGCCCTGCAACTGCCCCTGCCGCTGCCCGGCGCCCTCGGCCGGGCCCTGCGGGCCGGCGGACTCACCACCGGCCGGCCGGACACCCGCGGCACCCTGACCTTCGCCGACTGGCTGGCCCTGCCCGCCGCACCCGACCGGACCCCCGCCCCCTGACCACCCGCCCCCGGGACCGCCCGGCCCCGCGGGTGGCGCAGACCCCCGCGGGGCCGACACCGGTCCGGATCGTGGATCACCCCTGGCCGGGCCCTCTCTCCTCCGGCATGATCCTCAGTGACAGGAGCGAAGGAGGGAATCACGGATGTCGGTCTGGGAAGCGCTGGCGGTCCTGCTGGCCGGTGTGGGTGCGGGCACCATCAACACCGTCGTCGGCTCCGGAACGCTCATCACCTTCCCGGTGCTGCTCGCCCTCGGCCTGCCGCCCGTCACCGCCAACGTCTCCAACACCCTCGGCCTGGTGCCCGGCTCGATCAGCGGCGTCATCGGCTACCGCCGCGAACTCGAAGGCCAGCGCCACCGGCTGATCCGCCTCGGCACCGCCTCCCTGATCGGCGGCCTCACCGGCGCCTACCTGCTCACCAAGCTCCCCAGCGAGGCCTTCGACGCGATCGTCCCCGCGCTGATCCTCTGCGCCCTCGTCCTGGTCGTGATCCAGCCCCGGGTCTCCCGCGCGGTCGCCGCCCGCCGCAGCCGGGGCGGAGGCGGCGGCAGCACCGAGGGCGGGCCGCTGCTCTTCGCCGGCGTCCTGCTCGCCGGCGTCTACGGCGGCTACTTCGGCGCCGCCCAGGGCGTCCTGCTGCTCGCCCTGATGGGCATGCTGCTCCAGGACGACATGCAGCGGATCAACGCCACCAAGAACGTCCTCGCCCTGATCGTCAACGGCGTCGCCGCGGTCTTCTTCCTCTTCGTCGCCCCGATCGACTGGACGGCCGTCCTGCTCATCGCCGCCGGCTCGGTGGTCGGCGGCCAGATCGGCGCCAAGGTCGGCCGCCGACTGCCCCCGCCCGTGCTGCGGGCCGTCATCGTCGTCGTCGGCCTCGCCGCCGTCACCCGGCTGCTGCTCACCTGACACCCGTGTCGCCCGGCCGCGGCGCCCCCGCCTTCCTATGCTCCTTGTGACGCACCCCGCGGCCGGCGGCCCGCCCGCCGCGGGCCCGCCAGCGACCCACCGGGAGCACCCGTGAGCCGAACCAGGCTGACCGAGGACGAGATCACCACCGCCCTGGCCGCCCTGCCCGAGTGGCACCGCGAGGGCGAGGCGATCGTCCGCACCGCGGAGACCGCCAGTTTCCCGACCGCGATCCGGGTCGTCGACACCGTCGCCGTCGCCGCCGAGGAACTCGACCACCACCCCGACATCGACATCCGCTGGCGCACCCTGCGCTTCGCCCTCTCCACCCACAGCGCGGGCGGCCTCACCGGCCTCGACACCACCCTCGCCGCCCGCATCGACGAGGTGCTGCGCACCACGTCCTGAGGCCCGGTCAGACCGCAGCGCACCCCGTTCCGGCGGGGTGCTCCGGCCGCCATGAGATGCTGGGCGCTTGCAGCAGCAGTCGGGACGGACGGATTTCATGGCTCAGGACCCTCCCCGAACGTACGACCAGGGGTACCCGCACGACGGCACCGGGCAGCAGCCCGCCGCAGGCCAGGACTACCAGCAGCAGCAGGGCTGGTACCAGCCCCAGCCGGACCAGCCCGCCGACCCGTGGGCGGCCGCGCAGCAGCAGCCGTACCAGCCCCAGCCGGACCAGCAGGCCTGGCAGCAGGGCACCGACCAGCAGGTCTGGCAGCAGCAGACCGCCGCCTGGGACCCGCAGACCGCCCAGGCCCACCAGCAGCAGGCGTACCAGCAGCAGGGCTACGACCCGCAGGCGTACCAGCAGCAGGTGGGCCAGCAGGCCTACGAGCAGCAGGCGGGCCAGCAGGCCTACGACCCGCAGACGGTCCAGCAGCAGGGCTACTACGCCGGCGGCTACGAGCAGATCCCGCAGCAGGCCGGCGACGCCTACCAGGCGAACGCCGCCTACACCGACCCCTACGCCGCCTACGGCGCGAGCTCGGCCGGCACCGCCGACGCCTACGCGCAGATCGTCCCCGAGCCGTCGTCCTACGCCCCGGCCGAGCAGACGGGCGACACCTGGCAGAACCCGCCGCAGGAGATGCCGACCGTCGGCTTCCCGGACACCAGCGGCCGGGGCGCCGGCTTCCCGGCGACCTCCGACGACGACCCCGCGTTCTCCGGCGCGACCCTCAGCCCCTACGTGGTCACCCGCGACGACCGGTACGGCGACGACGACCGCGACGACGCGGGCGGCGGCCGCCGCTCGATCGCCGACCGCGCCCGGGCCGCCGCGACCGCCGTCGTCTCCGCGGACCACGGGCCCGGCCGGCGCACCCTGCTGATCCGGGCCGGCGCCGGCGCCGCGGCCCTCGCCGTCCTGGTCACCGCCGCCGTCCTGGTGACCGGCGGCGACGACGGCGAGAAGTCCGGTGGCGGCAGCGGTGCGGACGCCGCGGCCGCCCGCACCTACACCGTCGCGCACGCCAAGGCCTGGGCCGCCAAGCCCGCCGCCGGCGCCGCGGCCTCCGCCGACGACACCCTCGCCGGCTCCTGGATCACCGCCGACGCGGTGGTCCGCGCCGACGGCACCGGCGTGCAGGCCTACGCCCTCGCCGACGGCAAGCCCACCTGGTCCGTCACCGCCCCCAGCCAGGGCGCCGCCCCCTGCGGCCTCTCCCCGGTGGTCAACACCGCCGGCCTCGGCGGAGTGCTCTTCCGCAACGGCAGCGACCCCAAGAGCCCCTGCACCGTCCTCGCCGTCGTCGACACCAAGACCGGCAAGACCGCGTGGACGAAGAACCTCTCCGACACCAAGGACGGCTACGACGCCAAGGTGTCCGTGCTCGCGGACAAGGTCGTCGCGGTCGGCGAGGACAAGGTCTCCGCCTGGGCCGCCGCGGACGGCAAGGACCTCTGGCAGTACACCGGCCAGGGCAAGTTCTGCAGCCTCTCCGGCGGCGCGAGCGGCGCCACCGTCGTGCTGCACAGCAGCTGCGCGGACAGCACCCCCACCGACCAGGCGGTCGCCCTCAACGCCGCCGACGGCAAGGTGAAGTGGTGGCGCGGGCTGAACAACAAGCCCAAGACCGTCACCGTGCTCTCCGCCGAACCCGCCGTCGTCGCCACCTCCGGCGAGAAGCCCGCCGACGACCGGATCTTCGCCTGGGGCACCGCCGGCGACCCGGCCGCCGAGATCCCGGTGACCGGCGACGCCGGCCGCCTCGACGTCGGCCGCGGCACCTTCGACACCGCGCCGACCGTCTTCTTCCACGAGAACACCATGGTCGCCGCGCTCGGCCCGGCCGACGGCGTCAGCCCGGCCACCTCCGTCGCCGCGTACGACCTCGCCACCGGCAAGCCCACCTGGACGACCGCCATCGCCGAGAAGCGGAAGTCCCGCGCGGTCGGCCTGGACGGCGGCGGCCTGCTGCTCGCCGTCGACGAGCGCCTCGACCAGCCCGCCCACATCAGCCGCTTCGCCCTCGCGGGCGGCCAGGAGACCCAGGGCGGCGCCTTCCCGGTGGGCACCGGCTCGCTGCTCACGGCCGGCCGGGTCGTCTCCGCCGGCGGCAAGGTCGTCGTGCTCCCCGAGCACTCGGCCAACTACGGCACCGCCACGGCCTTCCAGGCCAAGGACTGACGCACCGCACACCGCCGGCCGGCCCGTCCCCCGATCGGGCCGGCCGGCGGCGTGCGTGCACGGGGACGGGAGTCCGTCCCCGGTCCTCGGGCGGCACCCGGGCGGGCACCGGTCCGCCGGGCGCCGACGGTCAGGCGCTGGCCGGCAGCCAGGCGGCGAGCTCGCGCAGCTCGCTGCTGCGCAGACCGAGCGCGAGCATCAGCGTCGCCTCCGGCGTCGGCTCGAACGGCCGCCGCAGCAGCTTCATCCCGGCCTGCTCCGGAGTCCGGTCGGCCTTGCGCTGGTTGTCCTCCGGGCACGCGGCCACGGTGTTCATCCAGCTGTCGGCACCACCGCGCGACCTGGGCACCAGGTGGTCCACGGTGGTCGCCCGGCGACCGCAGTAGGCGCACTGGTGCTGGTCCCGGACGAGCACACCCCGCCGCGACCACGGCGCGTGTTGTCGGAAGGGCACCCGTACGTAGCGGTTCAGCCTGATCACCCGGGGGACCGGGACGGCCACACCGGTACCGCGCACCATCCCCAGCGGATGGGCGTGCTCCACGACCGCCTTGTCCTGCAGGACGAGCACCACGGCGCGCTTCAGCGACACCGTCGTCAGCGGCTCGTAGCTCGCATTCAGTACCAGCGTGTTGCGCATCGTTCCGGCCACCTCCCCTGTGCGGTCGTGCCGCCAGGCACGACCGTCCCGTCCTCGCCGCACTCGGCGGTGGGTCCACTGTGAACTCGCGTGGCCACCGGCAACAACGGAATTTCCGTCCGCCCCCCGGCCGGGCCGAAATCCGCTGGCCGGATGCGCGTACTCTCTAGAACGCTGGAGTCGTCCAGGCGCGGGGCCCACGGCGGGCCGCGGACAACGCCGGACGCGACCGAAGGAGAAGCGTGACCGTGACGGACATCGTCGACGAGCTCCGGTGGCGTGGGCTGATCGCCCTGTCCACCGACGAGGACGCACTGCGCAAGGCGTTCGCGGACGGCCCGGTCACGTTCTATTGCGGTTTCGACCCGACGGCGCCCAGCCTGCACCTCGGCAACCTGGTGCAGATCCTCACCATGAAGCGCCTGCAGCTGGCCGGAAACCTGCCCCTCGGCCTGGTCGGCGGCGCCACCGGCCTGATCGGCGACCCCAAGCCGACCGCCGAGCGCGTGCTCAACGACCCCGAGACGGTCGCCGGCTGGGTGGACCGCCTGCGCGGCCAGATCTCGAAGTTCCTCGACTTCGAGGGCGAGTACGCCGCCCGCATGGTCAACAACCTGGACTGGACGTCCGGCATGTCGGCGATCACCCTGCTGCGCGACGTCGGCAAGTACTTCCGGGTCAACAACATGATCGCCAAGGAGGCGGTCGCCCGCCGGCTCAACTCCGACGCGGGCATCAGCTACACCGAGTTCAGCTACCAGATCCTCCAGGGCATGGACTTCCTGGAGCTGAACCGCCGCTACGGCTGCGCCCTGCAGACCGGCGGCAGCGACCAGTGGGGCAACCTCACAGCCGGCACGGACCTGATCCGCAAGGCCGAGGGCAAGTCCGTGCACGCGCTCGCCACCCCGCTGATCGTCAAGGCCGACGGCACCAAGTTCGGCAAGACCGAGTCCGGCACGGTCTGGCTCGACCCCGAGCTGACCACCCCCTACGCCTTCTACCAGTTCTGGCTGAACGCGGACGACCGGGACGTCTCGAACTTCCTGCGGATCTTCTCCTTCCGCTCGCGCGAGGAGATCGAGCAGCTGGAGCGGGACACCACCGAGCGTCCGGCCGCGCGCCTCGCCCAGCGGGCGCTGGCCGAGGAGCTCACCACGATGGTGCACGGCGCCGAGCAGTACGAGCGGGCGGTCGCCGCCTCCAAGGCGCTGTTCGGCCAGGGCGACCTCGCCGACCTGGAGCCGGCCACCCTGGCCGCCGCGCTCGCCGAGGTCCCGAAGGCCACGGTCACCGAGCTGCAGTCGGTCGTCGACCTGCTGGTCGAGACGGGCCTCGCCCCGAGCCGTTCGGGTGCCCGCCGCACCATCAAGGAGGGCGGCGCCTACCTGAACAACGCGAAGGTCGCCGACGAGGAGGCCGTCCCGGCCTCCGAGGACCTGCTGCACGGCCGCTGGCTGGTGCTGCGACGCGGCAAGCGCAACATCGCCGCGGTCGAGGTCGCGTCGAACTGACGTCAGGTGGCTTGAACCGCACTGCGGTTGAGCTGCCACGACACCCCACAGGGGCCGGATCCAGCCGGATCCGGCCCCGCGTGTTTGACGCTCGCAGCCCGGTGCCCTAACGTTGGACGAGTCGCCGAAACTGGTTGCGAACCGGTAACGGCCCCCCTTCCTCCGACGAGTGGACCGTCGCACACCCCTTCGAGAAATCGACCGGGAAATGCGTGCGAAAAACTCTGGTAGAGTTCGGGGGCGCCGAAAGGCGGAAAGCGAATCCGATGAAAGAAACTCCGGAAAACGGAGCGGAAAACATCTGATAAGCTGGTAACACGAAAGAGCGAAACGCCCGGAGGGTCCGCTGGAAGGCGGTCCGAAGGAAGTGTCCGTTCCTTGAGAACTCAACAGCGTGCCAAAAGTCA
>NZ_JOAI01000065.1 GCF_000717715.1 Streptomyces sp. NRRL B-24484
AAGTCCCGGGAGCGCAGCACCGGTTTCATCCGACATGGCTCGCCACCTGTCCGTGGACACACACACCGGCCCCACCGAACGAGGGCCGACCGTCGGGGACCGGCGGCCGGGCCGCCCCGATACCCCCACGCTACTCCGCCCGCACCGCGCCGATCCGGCCGGTCGGGAGAGCTGGCGCGGGGGCTGGCTCTCTCCGCGCCACTCGATCAGTAAGAGGGTGGCGTCGTCGCTCGGGCGACCGCCCCGCTTCTCCTTCAGGACATGCGAGAGCGCGCGCACGACGGCGCCCACCCCGGCCTGCGAACGCTCGACACGTCGACCCAGCCGATGGGCTGCTCCTCCCCGAACTGCTCCCCGCCGGGCTCGCACTCCTCGACCAAGCCGTCGGCGGAGCACAGGACCCGTCGACCCCCCGCACCGCCCGGCACTGCGCGAGGCCCGCTCGCCGCGGGCTTTTCTACGGCCACTCCGCGTGCCCGGCGGCGGAGCTCTCCGATCCGCCCGCTTCCCAGACGTCGGCGACAACGCGTGCCGGTCGCATCGGACCCTGATCGTCCCCGCCCTGCCTCACGGCCGTGTCGACCAGGAACTCGGCGTACTCCTGCGCAGTTCCATCGAAGTTGCCCTCGGCGTGCTCACCATGGCGCGTGGTGATCTCCACGTCTTCTTCCGAGAGCACACGCACACGCGATCGGTATTTCGCCATCTCGCCCTCCGATTAACTGCCCTCCTGACCGTACGGCCGGTGTTCGTCCTTTGCTCGACGAGTGGCCCGGAATCGTGAGCCCATGCCCATGCCCATGCCCACGGCGAGGCTCGGCGCCTCGGGTGTGGAAAGCGTCTCGGCCTGGTTGACGCGTTCTAGGGCATGAGGCGGGAACGACACCCGAGATCCGTCCTCCTGAGGGACGTGCAGTCATCCGCGTTCATCGATGCGAACAATGCCTTGACCGACTCGCCCGGCGCAACGCCGGGGCCGACGTCGGCGCCCGCCGGCATCCGAGCGGAGCACTGCGGATCCTGCGCGTCTTCGAGGACACTCCGCATATGGTCGGGCGCACTTCAGCCCCGTGGCGTGGCTCCAGGTCGCGGGCACCCATGTGCGAAGCGGATCCCCCCACTGATCCGTGGACCGGGCTGTCGGTGCCGCGGCGGATTTCAGCGGTTGGGGGAGCGGCCGCCGTGCCGGAACCGGACGGCGGAGACGATCACGGCGATGATCAGTACAGCGATGCCGATGAAAAGCAGGTAGAGCAGGCCGTGGGTGACGACGCCGACGATGCCGAGCACGATCGCCAGGATGATCAGGAACAGCACCAGTGCCATCTTCGGTCTCCTTCGGTGTCCGCCGGTCCTATCGGCGTGCCAGGCGGCGTTCACCGCCCGCGCCCGGGGCGTAGTCCAGTTCGTAGTGGGCGAAGATCGCCGCCTCGTCCTCGGCCGGCAGTATGCCGTCGGTGCCGATGGCCGGCGCCTTCTTGACCCGGCTCTTGGGCCAGGCGACCTGCAGATGGCCTGGGCCGACCCGTGAGTGGGCGAGGGGGACGAAGACCAGGCGGCGGCGCGTGGGCAGCCCGACCGTGACGGTGGCGAACGAGGGCTGGTCCGTTGCGGTGTCGACGTAGACGGACTCCAGCGTGCCGATCTTGTGGCGGTCGGCGTCCACCACGTCGTGGCCGCGCCATTCCCGGATGTCACCCGCTTCGAACATCAGCAGCCTCCGACTGTCTGTGGGCATCTCCCATTCTTCCTTCGGCGCGTGCCGCCGTCACCTGCCCGGTGCGCGGGAAGGGACTCGGTACGACCACCGGCCGCGCTTTCGGCGCTGGTGGAAGCCGTCCGGTCGCCGGTGGCCTGTCGGGCGCCTACGGTCGTGTTCTGACACGGCCCGTCGTCGCGGGAGGCCAGGATGGGGTACTACCGGTGGATTCTCCGGACGGAGGACGACGACGGCCGCTGGTTCCAGCAGGACGGCGCTCCCATGCCGAACCCCCTGGAGTACGACGGGCCGCCCCAGCAGGCGGCGAACCACCTGCGGGACGTGTTCGTCCGCACGCTCTCCAGCCCCGCTCCAGGTCCCCGGGCGATCACGGTCCGGGTCTGGGAGGGGCACCACCCGGTCGGTGAACCCCAGGCCGAGACCGAGTGGTCGCGCGAGTAGCCGGACCAGGCGCGACCAGGAGGACGGGCCGCGGTTCGCCGCATCACCGATGCCTGCATCGAAGGTGAATCAGCGCGGGACGGCCCCGGTCATCGACTGCGACGCCGCCGTGGTTGCAGGGTTCCCCGGCCCCTGCAGCGGCGCACGTCCGGGCCAGGTCCGCGCACCTGCCCGCTGGATCCGGGGTGCAGTCGGCGCGGCTGGCGGCGAACGGCAGGATGTCGTCTGCCGCGATCGTCGTCATCCGCCGGCCCGCGGGTCCGCGGTCGGCGCACCCGCAGCTGTCAGGAGGTCGGTGCCGGTGTGGGTGTTGGCCGGGTCGGACGCCGCCGTCATCAGCCACTCGGCGGTGGAAGCCTCGGTCTCGGGGGGAATCACCAGGAGCTCGATACGCAGCGGGATGAAGGAGCACACCATCACCTCGTCCGCATCCTGTTCCTGTTCGAACCATCCGACGTGGATGACGTGGCCTTCGACCGGGACCCGCCGGGGGATGACCGGCCAGTGCGTCGGATTCACGGTGACGCGGGTGATCTTCCCCCATGTGGGGTCCAGTGCTGCTGCCAGCGGGGGGAGTTCGCGCAGGAGGTCGTGCGAGCGGGGCCACCAGGCCCCGTCCAGCCGCCCTGCGGTGGCGCCCTCGGGTGTCAGCGAGATGCGCACCGGCGGTTCTGGCCCAGGTGGCTGGGCAGCGGTGGTATCAGAGGTCGCGGTCATATCGAACACCCGCCCTGGGCTCGTTGGTGTGGACGGCCTGGTGTCGGCGCCTGGCACTGCAGGAATCCCGCCGGTCGTTGACGGTGCGTTCTTCCACCGTACTCCGGCCGGACCCGGCCCCCGGGTGAGCAGGGGGCGGGGCGGTGGGCTGCTGCGCGCCGAGCTTCGTCGCCGTGAAGGCCTATCGGTGTGCCTACCGTTCCGGTGCGGCGAGGTGATCGGAGGTGCCGCCGCGCCACTCGACCAGGAAGAGGCTCGCGTCGTCGGTCGTGGGCCCCGCGGCTGGCGGGCCCGCCCCGCTCGATGGCGGCGATCAGGCGTTCCTCGCCGAACTGCCCGCCACCTCTCTTGTGTTCCTCGACGAGGCCGTCTGTGTAGAACAGCGCCCGGTCGCCGCGCCGGACCAGGTGCAGGACGCCGTTCTTGAGGGCGTAGTCCAGGCTGTCGCCGGCGATGTTGTAGTCAGGTTCCAGGATTCCGGCGAGCGCGACCTGCGGGGTGTTCATCGCCCAGAGGGGAAGCAGCGACCGCTGTATTTCGGCTGCCGCGCCCATCGGCTCGCGGCGCCGTGCTTGGAAGAACTGGTCCGTGTAGCCGTTCTTGGTGGTGGGCAGGTCGGCGACCAGTGCGGCGAGGCGGCGAAGCGGCCGCCATGGGGAGGTTGCCCTCCAGGGCGATGGTGGCGGCGAACTGGCGCCGGTCGTGAATGGCCACCTGCGGCAGTCCGGCCTGCTCGCGCAGGTCGTGGAAGTGTCGACGCGCTGTGGCGGGGGTCCGGTAGATGCGTTCCTCGGTGCGGGGCCTCGGACGGGCGGAGTGCTTCGCAGGGTTGTGACGCAGCCGCCACGATCGCACCGCGGCGTTGAGCGTGGGCGGTGGTCCAGTCGTCGGTGTGCCTCGGACGCAGATCGAGGATCCAGTAGCGGCCAAAGGCCGGCATGAGGTCGAGCTCGACGCACGCCTTGTATCCGGCGTACGTGGTTGGCGAGAGTATCGGCTTCCTGGTGGCGAGTCGATCGCGCAGGAAGCCGGCGACGGTGGTACGGAGGTTTCTCGCAGACGCCGTGCAGCTCACCGTCGAGGACCACGTACTTCTCCTGACAGCCTCGGCAGGGATGGCGAACCCGCCCGGGCGGCGGTTCCCAAGCCGACCGTCCTCCCTCGTGAGATCCACCGCGTACGTCCACTCCCGTGCCCCGCGTCTCCGGCCAGGCGTAGGCGCCAGGGGACCAGCCGTGCCCCCCGACCTGGGAAGCGACACGAAGGGTTGGCGGTCGGCTTGATCCGCTGTGGCGACCCCGCGCGGGGTTCGTCCACCGGTTCCCGGCGCCCGGCGATGCCGGCTCACTGAGTCAGAACTTGTGGTCGAAGACCGCCGTGACGGGAGCATGGTCGGACCAGCGCTCGGCGTGGGAGGCCGCCCGCTCCACGTAGGCCTCGGTGCACCTGGCCGCAAGTCCCTGACTGGCGATCAGATAATCGATCCTCCAGCCCGAGTCGTTGTCGAAGGCGCGGCCGCGGTAGGACCACCAGGTGTAGGGCCCGGCCTGGTCGGGGTGGAGGGCGCGGACGACGTCCACGTAGCCAACGTCGTCGAAGAGACGGGTCATCCAGGCGCGCTCCTCGGGGAGGAAGCCGGCGTTCTTCTGGTTGGCCCGCCAGTTCTTGAGGTCCTCGGGGCGGTGGGCGATGTTCCAGTCGCCGCAGACCAGGACCTCGCGCCCCTCCTCGGCGGCCCGCCGCCTCAGGCTGTCGAGGTGGACGAGGAACTCCGCCATGAAGCGTTCCTTCTCGTCCTGGCGCTCGGTGCCGACCTCGCCGGACGGCAGGTAGAGGCTGGCGACCGTGAGGCCCGGCAGGTCGATCTCGGCGTACCGGCCGGAGCTGTCGAACTCGGTGGAGCCGAAGCCGATCGCGGTCCGCTCCGGCGCCCGGCGGGAGAGCACCGCCACTCCGGCCCGGCCCTTCGCGGCGGCCGGCGCCCACACCGCGTGCCAGCCGTCCAGGTCCTTGAACCCGGCCGGCAGCTGGTCGGCCTCGGCGCGGACCTCCTGCAGACAGACGACGTCGGCCTTGGTGCCGGCGAGCCACTCGGTGAGGCCCTTCTTGGCGGCCGCCCGGATGCCGTTGACGTTGACTGTTGAAACCACGATCACCCCGGGAGGGTACCCGCCGGCCCGGCGGTTCGCCGAAGCGGTCAGGCTCCGCTGTGGCGCAGGTCACGAACGGTCGGCAGGTGTCCAAGCTCCGGTCAAGGTCGGTCATTGGTCTTGACCATCTCCTCCGCCACCCCCTAGGGTCTGCTTACTGCAAAGACCTTTAATAAAGAAGGACGGATAAAGCCCACCCTCCCCACCTGCCGAAACCGGGGAGGGGCCGGGCGGCCCCACACCTTCAGGGCGGAGGACACGGTGGCGCAAGGACAGCTCGCGGCGGCTCCCGAGCCGAAGTACTGGCACCTGCGCACCGTCCTGGTGCGCACCATCGACTCGGAGTTCTCGGCCGGTCAGGTGCTGCCCAACGAGCGCGAGCTCGCCGCCCGCTTCGGCGTGGCCCGGGCGACGCTGCGCCAGGCCCTCGACCAGCTGGAGCTGGAGGGCCGGCTGGTCCGCCGCCGCGGCATCGGCACCGTGATCGCCGCCCCGCGGGTCGGCGTCCCGGTGAGCAGCAGCGAGGAGGGCTGGCCCAGCGCCTCGCGCAACCAGTCCTGGCGGATCGTCGACTGCACCAGCGCCCCCGCCACGGCCCGGCTGGCCGCCGACCTGGGCGTGCTGCCCGGCGAGACGGTGCACACCGTGCGCCGGGTGCGCCTCGTCCAGGGCCGGGTGATGGCGACCGAGTCGCTGCACGTCCCCGACTCCGCGGTGCCGCACCTGCCCGCACTGCCGCAGCTGGTCGGCTCGACGGCCGAGGGCGAGCGCGCCCGTTCGGTGCTCCGCCAGCTGGAGCGCTGCGGCGTGGACGGCGAGTCCCGCACGGTCGAACTGGGTGTCGCCGAGGCCGAGCAGGCCGCCCTGCTGGAGCGCCCGCCGGGCACCCCGGTGCTGGTGGTCACCACCGTGTACGCGTCCGCCGGCCGCCACATCGCCCGCGCCGTCTGCACCTACCGCGCCGACACCTGCAAGCTCACCTTCGGCGAGACCGGCGCCGTCGAGGTCACCCCGGTCGAGGCGGTCCGCTCCGCCTGACACCCGCCGGAACGCGATCCGCGGGCCCGTCCGACACCGGACCGGGCCCGCGCTTCCGTTTCCGGACGGTGCGCCGGGTCGGCGCGACCGGGGCCGGCCTGGGCCGGCGTAGTTCGGCCCCGTCCGGGTTCAGCGCGGGCCGGCCCCCGGCGGGTCGACCGCGAACAGCTGCTCCTCCACGTGGTCCAGCGCCACCCGCAGCGCTCCGGTCGCCACGACCTCGGTGCCGAGCGCGGCCAGTGCGACCTCCGGTGCCCGCAGGGTGAACCGCCCGAGCTGCTCGCGCAGCGGCTCCAGGACGCCGTCCAGTCCGGCGGCCCAGCCGCCGACGACCACCAACTGCGGGTCCAGGGCGAGGACGAGCGCCGCCACGTCGTGCACCAGCCGGCCGAGGAAGCGGCCCATGGCGTCCTGGGCGACCTCGTCGCCCTCCCGGGCGAGCCTCAGCACCCGGGCGACCGCGGCCTCGTCCAGCGGGTCGAGCGGCTTGCCGGTGGTGGAGAGCAGCCGCTCCGGGGTGGCCTCCTGGCCGAGCAGGTGCAGGGCGCCGATCTCGCCGGCGGCGCCGCCGTACCCGCGGTGCAGCCGGCCGTTGATCAGTGACCCGGCGCCGGGGCTGAGGCCGGCCATGACGAAGACGACGTCGCCCTTGCCGACCGCGGCGCCCTTCCAGTGCTCGGCGATCGCGGCGAGGTTGGCGTCGTTCTCGATGACGACCGGGCAGCGGAACGAGCGGCGCAGCCGGGCGCCGAGGTCGAGTCCGGTCCAGCCGGGCATGGCGGTGCTGAGCCGGACGGTGCCCTCGCCGTCGACGATGCCGGGGGTGCCGACGGCGACCGCCCAGAGGTTGTCCCGGGAGACGCCGGCCTTGCGCAGCACCTCGGCGACGGTCGTCCGCATGACGCCGAGCCGCTCCTCGGCGTCCAGGGCCTCGTCCACCGGCTTGGCGTGCCCGGCAAGGATCTCGCCGCTGAGGTCGGCGAGGACCACCCGGACGTCGTGCACGCCGATCTCGATGCCGAGCGCGTGCCCGGCCTCGGCGCGGAACCGGAACCAGCGGGCCGGGCGGCCGCGCCGCCCGCCGCCGTCCTGGCCGTGCTCGACCTCGGCGACCAGCCCGGACTCCATCAGGCCCTCGATGACGCCCTCGACGGTCGGCCGGGAGAGCCCGGTGTCGCCGACGAGCTGCGTCAGGGTGACGGTCTGTCCGTCGCGCAGCGCCCGCAGGGTGACCGCCGCGTTGATCCGACGCAGCAGCGAGGAGTCCCCTCCGGTGAGCCGATCCGCCAAGTCGCTGCCCTTCCCGCGTTCGCGCGACAGCTCTGGCGCGCGGTGCCGAGTGCGCGGTGACCTCCGTTGCCCCGCGAGAGTCCGCCGCGGGGCAGCACGGCACAACGGCGTGCGCACCCCGGGGCATCAGCCGGGATGGTACTCGGGCACCCCTCGGGCCGCGAGCGTTTCCGCAGCTCATCACGTATTCGGTATGGAAACGGTACGAACGCGGTGACGCTCCGGTGCGGCCGCCCGCGGACGTGCGGCCGGACACCCCCGGCCGGCGCCGGGCGGGGCTCAGCCGTCGAGGCGCCACACCACCGAGGTCTTCTCCGGGGCGTCCTCCAGATCGGCCACCACCGGCACCCGGTAGGAGGCGACCTCGGTGAAGTGCTCGCGCGGCAGGTACGCCCGGCCGGGGTCGCCGACCAGCACCAGGGCGCCGCGGGCGCGGGCCCGCCGAAGGAACGGCAGCACCCGGTCGGCCATGGCCCGTTCGTAGAAGACGTCGCCGGCCAGCACCACCTCGGCGGGGGAGCCGTCGCCGGGCAGCAGGTCGGCGCAGCGCGCCTCGACCGCCACGCCGTTCGCCGCGGCGTTGAGGCCGATCGCGGCGACCGCGTACGCGTCGATCTCCGCGGCGGTGACGGAGGCGGCCCCGCGCAGGGCGCAGGCGATGCCGACCAGCCCGGAGCCGGCGGCGAGGTCGAGGACCGTCCGGTCCGCGACGGCCTCCGGGTGGTCCAGCACGTACCGGGCGACGGCCTGGCCGCCGGCCCAGGCGAACCCCCAGAACGGCGGCGGCAGCCCGATCTCGCCCTTCGCCGACTCGGTGCGCTCCCACAGCCCGATCGCCTCCTCGGCCAGGTGCAGTCGGACCTCGGGGACGAAGGGGACCGCGCCGATCGCGGTCTGTGCCCGGACGAACTCCTCCGCGGCGACGGCGACGGCGCGGTCCGATCCGGGGCCGGCCGGGCCAGGGCCGTCCGATCCGGGGCCGGCCGGGCCAGGGCCGTCCGATCCGGGGCCGGTCGGCGCGGAACCGGCCGGGGCGGAGCCGGTGGCGGGGGCTGCGGTGGGTGCGGTCGGCACGGTGCTCCTCGCGGGGTGTCGCACAGGCGGGGGACGGCCCGAGCCTACGGGACGGGTGACACGAGGTCAGCCCGCACCCGTCTCAGCCCGTGGAATGTCGTGTCGCGCCGGAGCGCGGCTGTTAGACAGGGCGCATGACCGAGATCGCGATCCGTACCGCGCGCCCCGACGAGATCCCCGCCCTGCTCGCCTTCTGGGAGCGGGCCGCCGAGGGCACCAGCATCACCGACGACGAGGCAGGCGTCGCCCGGTTGATCGAACGGGACCCGCAGGCCCTGCTGCTCGCGGAGCTCGACGGGGTGCTCGCGGGCACGGTCATCGCCGGCTACGACGGCTGGCGCTGCCACCTCTACCGGCTGGCGGTGGACCCGCAGCTGCGCCGCCGCGGGGTCGGCGGCGCCCTGATCGCGGCGGCCGAGGCGAGGTTCGCCGAGCTGGGCGGACGCCGGGCCGACGCCATGGTGCTGGAGCACAACGAACTCGGCCAGGGCGCCTGGGCGGGCGCCGGCTACCGGCGCGAGGAGCAGTGGCGCCGCTGGGTCCACCCGCTGGCCGGCTGACACCCGGAACGGCCGCGCGGGCGCCCGGCAGGCCGGAGCGGCGGGCCGCGAGGCCGGGGCGGCGGGCCGCAAGGGCGTGCCGGAGGGCTCAGACGTGCTCCATGGTGAGCGTCGCCGTGGTGTCCGGCTCCAGCGCCTCGAAGACGTGCGGCGCGTCGCCGGGGTAGGCGATGTAGTCGCCCGGGCCGAGTTCGACCGGGGCCGCCGCCGGGCCGACCAGGGCCCGGCCGGTCCCGATCACCACGTGTTCCACCGAGCCGGGCAGGTGCGGGTCGGAGCGCCGGACGCCGCCGGGCTGGGCGTCGATCCGGTAGATGTCCCGCCGGGCGTTCGGCGGGCAGGAGGCGAGCAGGGTGGCCGCGTAGTCCGCCCGCTCCGACCAGGTGACCGGCCCCTCGCCGGCCCGGACGATGCGCACCTGCGGCCGCGGCGGGTCGACCAGGCGGCTGAACGGCACGTCCAGGGCCGCCCCGAGGGCCCACAGGGTCTCCACGCTCGGGTTCCCGGCGCCCGCCTCCAGTTGCGAGAGCGTCGACTTGGCGATCCCCGCGCGGCGGGCGAGCTCCGTCATGGAGAGCCCGGCCCGCTCCCGCTCCCGGCGGATCGAGGCGGAGATGAGGGCGATCAGGTCGAGCGAGGACCGGTGGCCGCCCGGTGCCGCCGCGCCGTCCGCAGGGACGCTGTCCACAGGATCCACGTGTTCGCTCCAGACTACTGTCCGTTCGGCTTGACGAACGCCGAGGTTGCTGTTCATTCTAATGGACATGCGTTCGGCAATGCGAACACTCGATCGCGGCACGTTCCGCGACATCGCCCTGGTCTGTCTCGCCGACGCCCTCGTCGGCGCCTCCTTCGGCGCGATCGCCGTCTCCGGCGGGCTGCCGGCCTGGGTGCCGGTGGTCATGTCGCTGCTGGTCTTCGCCGGCGGCTCGCAGTTCGCCGCGGTCGGCGTCGTGCTCGCCGGCGGCGGCCCGATCGCCGCGGTGGTCACCGGCCTCGTCCTCAACGCGCGGCTGCTGCCCTTCGGCTTCGCCGTCGCCGACGTGCTCGGCGGCGGCTGGCGGACGAAGCTGCTCGGCGCCCAGATGCTCACCGACGAGTCCGCCGCGTTCACCCTGCTGCAGCGCGACCCGAAGGCGCGCCGCGCCGCCTTCTGGATCTGCGGCGTCGCGCTGTTCGCGGTGTGGAACGTCGCCGTCCTGCTCGGCGCGCTGGCCGGCGGTGCCATCGGCGACACCGACGCGCTCGGGCTGGACGCGGCCTTCCCGGCCGTCCTGCTGGCCCTGGTGCTGCCCTCGCTCGCCGACCGGTCGGTCCGCAACCCGGCGCTGGTCGGCGCGGTGGCCGCGGTCGCCGCCACGCCCTTCCTGCCGGCCGGCCTGCCCGTCCTGGTGGCGCTGCTCGCGCTCGTCCCGGCCGCCCGGGCCGCACTGCGCCGCACCCCGCCGCAGACGCCCGAATCCGAAGCGGACCCCGAAGCCGGCGACCGGCCCGCAGTCGACCCCGAGTGCCAGTCCGCAGGCCGGCCCGCATCCATGGCGGAGGTCCGCTGATGCCGTTCCTCGCCATCCTGCTGCTCGCCGCCGGCACCTACGGCTTCCGTCTGGCCGGCCCGGTCCTCCGTGACCGGCTGCACCTCTCCGAGGCGCTGGAACGGCTGCTCTCCACTGCCGCCGCCGTGCTGCTGATCGCCCTGGTGGCGACCGCGGCGCTCACCCAGGCCCAGGGCTTCGCCGGGTGGGCCCGGCCGGCCGGGGTGCTGGTCGCCGGCCTCCTGGTGCTGCGCCGCGCGCCCTTCCCGCTGGTCGTCGTCGCGGCGGCCGGGACGACGGCGGTGCTCCGGCTCTGCGGCGTGGCCTGACGCGCCGGGTCGACCGGGGCCGCGCGTTCCAGTAGACATGTGACCAAATGGTCACCTATCCTGAAGCTGTGTCCGACGACGACCTGGTGTTCAAGGCCCTCGCCGATCCGACCCGCCGGTTCCTGCTCGACCTGCTGTTCGCCCGCGACGGGCGGACGCTCACCGAGCTGGAGTCCGAGCTGGAGATGTCGCGGTTCGGCGTCATGAAACACCTGCGCGTCCTGGAGGACGCCGGCCTCGTGGTGTCCCGGAAGTCGGGTCGCGAGAAGCTCCACTTCCTCAATCCCGTGCCGATCCGGCTGATCCACGACCGCTGGATCGACAAGTACACCGAGCGCCACGTGACCGCTTTGACCGAGCTCAAGGCAGAGTTGGAGAAGGACTCATGAGCGGGACCGACAGCGCGGCGACCACCCAGGTCTACCGCGTCTACATCAAGGCCTCCCCCGAGCAGGTGTGGGACGCCATCACCAAGCCCGAGTGGACCGACCGCTACGGCTACGGCGGTCTCACCGACTACGACTTCACCCCGGGCGCCGCCTACCGCACCCTGCCCGGGCCGGCGATGGTCGAGGGATCCAAGGAGATGGGCTTCCCCGTCCCGGAGACCGTCGTCGACGGCGAGGTCGTCGAGGCCGACCCGCCGCGCAGGCTCGTGCTGACCTGGCGGATGGCCATGGACCCGCGGCTGGCCGCCGAGGGCTTCACCCGGCTCACCTACGAGCTGGCGGAGAAGAACGGCTCCACCCGGCTCACCGTGACCCACGAGCTGGCCGGCGCCCCGCAGCTCGCCGCGCTGGTCAGCGGCGCCCACGACGACGAGCAGATGGGCGGTGGCGGCGGCTGGAGCTGGGTGCTCAGCGACCTCAAGTCGCTGCTGGAGACGGGCAAGACGCTCGCCCAGTGACCGCCTCCCCGGCAGCGCCGTTGCGTGACCGCGTCCGCGACGGCGTCGCCGTGACCGCGTCGCAGTGACCGCGGCCCGGCGCCCGTCAGCCCAGTGCGGCCCGACTCCCTTGGGAGCCGGGCCGCACCGGTACGAGGAGCTACCCGCGCGGTGCGGGCACCGCGTGCGCGGCGGTGAAGGCGTCCGCGTCCCAGCTGCCGCCGAGCACCGGGGCCAGCGAGGCGCGGGCCGCCGACACGAACGGCCCGCCGCCCACCTCGGCGCACCCGGCGGG
This sequence comes from Streptomyces sp. NRRL B-24484, assembly GCF_000717715.1. GTDB lineage: Bacteria > Actinomycetota > Actinomycetes > Streptomycetales > Streptomycetaceae > Kitasatospora. The sequence continues at coordinate 12,033 of NZ_JOAI01000065.1, forward strand.
CAGGGCCCCGAGCAGCGGAGCGCCCGAGGCCACCGGGAGGTCAGCCAGGTTGCAGCGCATCGCCAGGTCCGGCTCGTCCGGCCAGGCGCCGATCACCACACCGTGCAGCCGCAGACCGCGCGCGGCCAGGGCCTCCGCGGTCAGCGCCGTGGTGTTGAGGGTGCCCAGCCCGGCGGTCGCCACCACCAGCACGGACGGCTCCAGGCCGAGCCCGGCCGCGGCGAGCGCCATGTCGGCGAGGGTGTTCCCGTCCTCGTCGTAGCGGACGAGCAGCCCGCCCGCACCCTCCACCAGTACCAGCGCGTGGTCCTCGGCCAGTTCGGCGACGGCGTCGGCGACCTGCCGCGGGTGGACGGTGGGCATGCCGGCCCGCCGGGCCGCGGTGTCCGGGGCGAGCGGCTCGGGGTAGCGGGCCAGCTCACGGACGGTGAGGCTGCGCCCGGTGAGCCGGACCACCTCGGCGACGTCCCCGGCCTCGGCCGGGGCGACCCCGGTCTGACCGGGCTTCAGCACGGCCACCGGCCCCTCGGCGAGGGCGGCCACCGCCGCCGTGACGACGGTCTTGCCGACCTCCGTCCCGGTGCCGGTCACGAAGAGCACGCTCATCCGGCCACCGCCGCGGCAGCGACACCGGCGGTGATCCGCGCCAGGTCCTGATCGTCCGTCACGTAGGGCGGCATCGTGTAGACGAGGTCGCGGAAGGGCCGCAGCCAGACGCCCTCGCGCGCGGCGGCCTCGGTCGCCGCCGCCATGTCCACGGGGTGGTCCAGCTGGACGACGCCGATCGCACCCTGCACCCGCACGTCGAGCACGCCCGGGGCGTCCGCGACCTGCGCGAGTCCGGCGGAGAGGCCGGCCTCGATCCGCTTGACCTCCAGCTGCCAGTCCTGGCCGAGCAGCAGCCCGATCGAGGCGTTGGCGACGGCCGCGGCCAGCGGGTTGCCCATGAACGTCGGACCGTGCGCCAGCACCGGCATCTCGCCACGGCTGATGCCGTCGGCGACCTCCGCCGTGCACAGCGTCGCGGCCATCGTCAGGTAGCCGCCGGTGAGCGCCTTGCCCAGGCACATCACGTCCGGCGACACCCCGGCGTGGTCGGCCGCGAACAGTGCGCCGCTGCGGCCGAAGCCGGTGGCGATCTCGTCGAAGACCAGCAGCACGCCGTGCTCGTCGCACAGCTCGCGCAGCAGCCGCAGGTGGGCGGGGGAGTGGAAGCGCATCCCGCCCGCACCCTGCACCACCGGCTCCACGACGATCGCGGCCAGCTCGTCCGCGTGCTGCGCCACCGCGTCGGCGAGCAGGCCCGCGTACGCCTCGTCGAGCGGCGCGTCGAAGCCGGCCGGCGGCTCCGGGACGAACAGCTGACGGGGCAGCACGCCGCCCCACAGGTGGTGCATCCCGCCGTCCGGGTCGCAGACCGACATCGGGTGGAAGGTGTCGCCGTGGTAGCCGCCGCGCCAGGTCAGCACCCGGCGCTTGGCCGGGCGGCCGACCGACTGCCAGTACTGCAGGCACATCTTCAGCGCCACCTCGACCGCGACCGACCCGGAGTCGGCGAGGAAGACGTGCCGGAGCGGCTCCGGGGTGATGTCGACCAGCGTCGCCGCCAGCCGGACGGCGGGCTCGTGGGTGAGCCCGCCGAACATCACGTGGCTCATCCGGCCGAGCTGCTCGCGCACCGCCTCGTCCAGCACCGGGTGCCGGTAGCCGTGGATCGCCGCCCACCAGGAGGACATGCCGTCGATCAGTTCCCGGTGGCCGCCCGCCGGCTCGGCGAGCCGCAGCCGCACCCCGGACGTGGACTCCACCACGTACGGGGTGACGGTGCCGGGCATGGGCCCGTACGGGTGCCAGACGTGCGCCCGGTCGAGGCCGAGCAGGTGCTGGACGTCGGTCATCAGGCGTTCGGGGCCAGCTCGGTGCCCGCGCCGCGCCGGCGCACCCGCACCAGGTCGGTCCGGGCCTCGTCCGAGGACTCCGCCTCGATCAGGGCCTTCGCCTCCGCCTCGACCTCCGCCGCGGCTCCGGTCGCGGCCGGCTCGGCGTGCCCGCCGCACGGGCCGCAGCCGCCGCTGCCGCAGGCGTGCTCCTCGGTGCCGCAGGCGGAGGCCGTGCCGCCGCCGCAGCCGCCCGCGACCGCGTCCGCGCGGTGCCGCGGCAGGGTGCGCTCGTCCGCGCCCTCGACGGTGAAGCCCGCGTCCTTGATCATGTCGAGGTCGGTCTGGCCGGCCTGGCCCTCACTGGTCAGGTAGTCGCCCAGGAAGATCGAGTTGGCGATCTCCAGGCCCAGCGGCTGCAGCGAGCGCAGGTGCACCTCGCGGCCGCCGGCGATCCGCACCTCGATGTCCGGGCAGACGAAGCGGACCATCGCCAGGATGCGCAGGCAGCGCTGCGGGCTGAGGTTCCACTCCTGCGCCAGCGGCGTGCCCTCGAACGGGATCAGGAAGTTGACCGGCACCGAGTCCGAGCCGAGGTCGCGCAGCGCGAACACCACGTCGACCAGGTCCTCGTCGCTCTCGCCCATGCCCGCGATCAGGCCCGAGCAGGCCGACAGGCCCGCGCCGTGCGCCTTCTGCACGGTGTCCACCCGGTCCGCGTAGGTGTGGGTGGTGGTGATGCCCCCGTACGTCGCCTCGGAGGTGTTGAGGTTGTGGTTGTACGCGTCGGCACCGGCCGCCTTCAGCCGCTCCGCCTGGTTGTCGGAGAGCAGGCCCAGGCAGGCGCACACCTCGACCTGCGCGTCGGCGTCCTTGATGGCGGCGATGGTGTCGGCGACCCGGTCGATGTCACGGTCCGTCGGGCCGCGGCCGCTGGCGACCAGGCAGACCCGCTTCGCGCCGCCCGCCAGACCGGCGGCGGCCGCCTCGGCCGCCTGCTCCGGCTTCAGCCAGGTGTACTTGAGGATCTCGGCCTTCGAACCGAGCCGCTGCGAACAGTACGAGCAGTCCTCCGGGCAGAGACCGCTCTTCAGGTTCACCAGGTAGTTGAGCTTGACCCGCCGGCCGAACCACTGGCGGCGGACCTTGCCGGCGGCCGCGACGACGTCCAGGAGTTCGTCGTCCGTGGTGGCGAGGACGGCCAGCGCCTCCTCCCGGGTGGGCAGTTCCCGGCGCAGGCCCTTGGCGGTGAGGGTGTCGAGCAGATCCATGCGCTCGATCCTGCCCGTGCCGCGTCGCCTTCCGCCAGAGGGAACCCGCCAGAAGATCCGCTCGGCGGTGTGCGAGTTGTCACAGTGCCGCCGCAGACGGTAGTGGCGCAGGTCACGTACGCCCCCTTCGTGCGCGCAGCGCCCCTGCGGCAGGGCCCGCCCTCGGGGCCCGGCTGATCATCTGCTTACAATCTCCCGCATGACCACGCAGGGGGAGCCCGACCAGACCGAGGCCGGCCACGAGGGCGGGACGCCCGCCGCGCCGCACCGGCTCGGCCCCGGCCGGCGCCGCACCGCCCTGTGGTGCGCCCTCGTCGTCGCCGCGGCCGGCATCGGCTGGGTGGTCAGCCGCCCCAACCCCGGCGACCTCATACCGGGCCTCGGCAGCACCAGCGGCCAGACCAAGAAGTCCCAGCCGGCCCCCGGCCTCGCCTCCGAGCAGCCGCTGACGGAGGCCCAGGCCTTCACCGCCGACCACTACTTCCCCGGCCAGCGCACCGTCGAACAGGGCGGCCTGCAGGCCCACCGCACCGCCGCCCGCGAGGGCACCGACTGCGCCGAGATCCTGCTCGACCGCGACAAGGACCCGCTCAAGGACACCGGCTGCCAGGCGTACCTCTCCGTCGCCTTCACCAACGCCGACCAGCAGGTCGTCAGCAGCGTGACGATCCTCCGCTTCGCCGACGAGAAGAGCGCACTGAAGGCCCGGCAGGCGCTCGCCGACCCCTCCGCGCTCGCCTTCCTCACCGCCGAGTCCGCGGCGCCGACACCGTCCCCGACGCCCTCGCCGACCGCGACGGGCAGCCCGGCGGCCACCGTGTCCGGCGCCGCGAGCGCACCGGCCGGGACGGTGCCCTCGTCGCCGACCGCGACCACACCCCCGCCGAAGCCCGCCGGCGTCTCCCGGGTCGATCCGGTCGGCCACTACCTGACCGTCACCGTCTCCCGCTACACCGACCAGCGCACCACCCTCACCCCCGGCGACCTGACCCTGGACAAGGCCACCCGCGCCCTCTCCTACACCGCCCGCGCCCCCTTCCTCTGGATGTAGCAAGCCGCCCACCGGAGCAACCACCAGGGGCGCGGGGAACTGCGCGATCCGGGGGCGGTGCACCGTACGGCTTCGGGCTTGCCCCCGGTCCGTGAAGTGCACCCCGTCCGAATTGCGCAGTTCCCCGCGCCCCTGACTTGCTTGCCCGCACTCGCGAGGTCGGCCGATCCGGGGATGCGCAGTTCCCCGCGCCCCTGGTCGGCCTCCCCGCGGGGTCAGCCGCCGAGGCGGTCGACGGCGGTGACGCGGAGGACGGCGCGGCCCTCCTCGTCGGAGCCGTACAGGTCGACCTCGGCGCTGATGCCCCAGTCGTGGTCGCCCGCCGGGTCGTCGAAGATCTGCCGGACCCGCCACAGGCCCTCGTCCTCGACCTGCTCGATCATCAGCATCTTCGGCCCGCGCGCGTCCGGTCCCGTCCCGAGGTCGTCGTACTCGTCCCAGTACCCGTCCATCGCGTCGGCCCAGCGGTCGCCGTCCCAGCCGTACTCGCCGTCCAGCCCGCCCAGCTCGTCGTAGTGCTCCAGCGCCGCCAGCTCCACCCGGCGGAACATCTCGTTGCGCACCAGCACCCGGAACGCCCGCGCGTTCGCCGTGACCGGCGCCGGCTTCTCGTCCAGCCGGACCTCGGCGGCCTCCGGCTCGGTCGGGTTGGCGAGCTGCTCCCACTCGTCGAGCAGCGAGGAGTCGACCTGCCGGACGAGCTCGCCCAGCCAGGCGATGACGTCCTTCAGGTCGTCCGTCTTGATGTCGTCCGGAACGGTCTGCTCCAGCGCCTTGTAGGCGCTCGCCAGGTACCGCAGGACGATGCCCTCCGTCCGCGCGAGCTCGTAGAAGCCCACGTAGTCGGTGAAGGTCATCGCCCGCTCGTACAGGTCGCGGACGACGGACTTGGGCGCCAGCGGGTGGTCGCCGATCCACGGGTGCGCCCGCCGGTACACCTCGTACGCGTGGCCGAGCAGCTCCTCCAGCGGCTTCGGGTAGCTGATCTCCTGGAGCCGCGCCATCCGCTCCTCGTACTCGATGCCGTCGCGCTTCATCTCGCCGACGGCCTCGCCGCGCGCCTTGTTCTCCTGCGAGGCGAGGATCTGCCGAGGGTCGTCCAGGGTCGCCTCGACCACCGAGATCACGTCCAGCGCGTACGAGGGCGACTCCTGGTCGAGCAGCTCGAAGGCGGCCAGCGCGAAGGTGGACAGCGGCTGGTTGAGCGCGAAGTTCTCCTGGAGGTCAAGGGTGAGGCGGACCCGGCGGCCCTCGGCGTCCGGCTCGTCGAGCTGCTCGACGACGCCGCCCTCCAGCAGCGAGCGGTAGATCGCGATCGTCGAGCGGATGTGCCGGCGCTGCGCCGAGCGGTCCTCGTGGTTGTCGGTGAGCAGCTTGCGCATGGCGGAGAAGGCGTCGCCGGGCCGGCCGATCACGGAGAGCAGCATGGCGTGGCTGACCTTGAAGCGGCTGACCAGCGGCTCAGGGTCGGCGGCGATCAGGCGTTCGAAGGTCTCCTCCGTCCAGCCGACGAAGCCCTCGGGGGCCTTCTTGCGGACGACCTTGCGGCGCTTCTTCGGGTCGTCGCCGGCCTTGGCGAGCGCCTTGTCGTTCTCCACCACGTGCTCGGGGGCCTGGGCGACCACCTGGCCGACGGTGTCGAAGCCGGCCCGGCCGGCCCGGCCGGCGATCTGGTGGAACTCGCGGGCCCGCAGCACCCGCACCCGCTGCCCGTCGTACTTGGAGAGCGCGGTGAAGAGCACGGTGCGGATCGGCACGTTGACGCCGACGCCGAGGGTGTCGGTGCCGCAGATGACCTTGAGCAGGCCGGCCTGGGCGAGCCGCTCGACCAGCCGGCGGTACTTCGGCAGCATGCCGGCGTGGTGCACGCCGATGCCGTGCCGGACGTAGCGCGAGAGGTTGCGGCCGAACTTGGTGGTGAAGCGGAAGTTGCCGATCAGGGCGGCGATGGCGTCCTTCTCCGCCTTGGTGCACATGTTGATGCTCATCAGCGACTGCGCCCGCTCCACCGCCTCCTTCTGGGTGAAGTGCACGACGTACACCGGCGCCTGGCCGGTGGTGAGCAGCTCCTCCAGGGTGTCGTGCAGGGTGGTGCGCCGGTACTCGTAGAAGAGCGGCACCGGGCGGGTCGCCGAGCGGACGGCGACGGTCGGGCGGCCGGTGCGCCGGGTGAGGTCGTCCTCGAAGCGGCGGACGTCGCCGAGGGTGGCGGACATCAGCAGGAACTGCACCTGCGGCAGCTCCAGCAGCGGGATCTGCCAGGCCCAGCCGCGGTCCGGCTCGGCGTAGAAGTGGAACTCGTCCATGACGACCTGGCCGATGTCGGCCCGCTCGCCGTCGTGCAGGGCGATCTGGGCGAGCACCTCGGCGGTGCAGCAGATGATCGGCGCGGTCGGATTGACGCTCGCGTCGCCGGTCATCATGCCGACCTGTTCGGTGCCGAAGATCTTGCAGAGGTCGAAGAACTTCTCCGAGACCAGGGCCTTGATGGGCGCGGTGTAGAAGGTCCGCTTGCCCTCGGCGAGCGCGGCGAAGTGCGCGCCGGCGGCGACCAGGCTCTTGCCGGAGCCGGTCGGGGTCGCCAGGATCACGTTGTTCCCGGAGACCAGCTCGATCAGCGCCTCCTCCTGGGCGGGGTACAGGGTGATGCCGCGGTCGGACGCCCACTCGGCGAAGGTCTCGAACAGGGCGTCGGGGGTGGCGGGCTTCGGCATCAGGTCCAGGAGGGTCACCGGCCTATCTTGCCTGCTCCGGATCATCCCGGGCAAAGCCCTTCCCGGGCCGGCCGCCCTCCGGCCGCCGTTCGCCCCCTGCCCTGCCGCCGTCCGGCCTCCGTCCCGCCGCCGTCCGGCCGACCCGCGGGGCGGGGCCGGACGCGGGCGAATTCATCCATCATCCCCACCGGAAACGCCGGTGTAACCCCGTCGGGCGCCATTCGTCATCCGGGTCGGATTTACATCCGATCATGGTTTCGCCGCGGAACGCACAACACGGGAGAGCGTTACAGCGTGGTACTGCACCTCGGGGTGTGAAACTCCTAATGTCAACGGTCTACACCGACTTCTGCGAGGAGTTGAGATGAGCCGAGTCGTCAGGGCCGCACTGTTCCAGACCGCCTGGACGGGGGACAAGGAAACGATGGTCGCCGCCCACGAAAAGGCGGCGCGCGAGGCGGCGGCGCAGGGCGCCCAGATCATCGGATTCCAGGAGGTCTTCAACGCCCCGTACTTCTGCCAGGTGCAGGAGCCGGAGCACTACGCCTGGGCGGAGCCCGTCCCGGACGGGCCGACCGTCCGGCGCATGCAGGACCTGGCCCGGGACCTGCGGATGGTGATCGTCGTGCCGGTCTACGAGGTCGAGCAGCAGGGCTTCTACTACAACACCGCCGCCGTCATCGACGCCGACGGCAGCTACCTCGGCAAGTACCGCAAGCACCACATCCCGCAGGTGAAGGGATTCTGGGAGAAGTACTACTTCAAGCCGGGAAACCTCGGCTGGCCGGTGTTCGACACCGCGGTCGGCAAGGTCGGCGTGTACATCTGCTACGACCGGCACTTCCCGGAGGGCTGGCGCGCGCTGGGCCTGGCCGGCGCCGAGATCGTCTACAACCCGTCGGCCACCAGCCGCAGCCTCTCCCAGTACCTGTGGCAGCTGGAGCAGCCCGCCGCGGCCGTCGCCAACGAGTACTACATCGCCGCGATCAACCGGGTCGGCGTCGAGGAGTACGGCGACAACGACTTCTACGGCACCAGCTACTTCGTCGACCCGCGCGGCCGCTTCGTCGGCGACGTGGCCTCCGACAAGGACGAGGAGCTGGTCGTCCGCGACCTCGACCTCGGCGCCATCGAGGAGGTCCGCCAGCAGTGGGCCTTCTACCGGGACCGCCGCCCGGACGCCTACGGCCCGCTCACCCAGGCCTGAGAGGAGCGCGCCCGTGACCCGTACCGTGATCCGCGGCGGCCTGGTGGTCACCGCCGCCGAGGAACTGAACGCCGACGTGCTGATCGAGGACGAGCGGATCGTCGCCCTCGCCGCGGCCGGCAGCAGCGCCGCCGAGTGGACGGCCGACCGGGTGATCGACGCCACCGGGATGTACGTGATCCCGGGCGGCGTCGACGCCCACACCCACATGGAGCTGCCGTTCGGCGGCACCTTCGCCTCCGACACCTTCGAGACCGGCACCCGGGCCGCGGCCTGGGGCGGCACCACGACGATCGTCGACTTCGCCGTCCAGTCGGTCGGCGCCTCGCTCCGCGAGGGCCTGGACGCCTGGCACGCCAAGGCCGAGGGCAACTGCGCGATCGACTACGGCTTCCACATGATCCTCGCCGACGTCAACGACGCCAGCCTCAAGGAGATGGACCTGCTGGTGGGGGAGGGCGTCACCTCCTTCAAGCTGTTCATGGCCTACCCGGGCGTCTTCTACAGCGACGACGGCAGGATCCTGCGGGCCATGCAGCGCGGCGCCGACAACGGCGGCCTGATCATGATGCACGCGGAGAACGGCATCGCGATCGACGTCCTGGTCGAGCAGGCCCTGGCCGCCGGCAGGACCGACCCGCGCTACCACGGCGAGGTCCGCCGCGAGCTGCTGGAGGCCGAGGCCACCCACCGGGCGATCAAGCTCGCCCAGGTCGCGGGCTCGCCGCTGTACGTGGTGCACGTCTCCGCCGCCTCCGCGGTCGCCGAGATCGCCGGGGCCCGCGACGCCGGCCTGCCGGTCTTCGGCGAGACCTGCCCGCAGTACCTCTTCCTCTCCACCGACAACCTCGCCGAGCCGGGGTTCGAGGGAGCCAAGTACGTCTGCTCGACCCCGCTGCGGCCCAGGGAGCACCAGGCCGAGCTGTGGAAGGGCCTGCGCACCAACGACCTGCAGGTGGTCTCCACCGACCACTGCCCGTTCTGCTTCGTCGGGCAGAAGGAGCTCGGCCGCGGCGACTTCTCCAAGATCCCCAACGGCCTGCCCGGCGTCGAGAACCGGATGGACCTGCTGCACCAGGCCGTCGTCGACGGGCACCTCACCCGCCGACGCTGGATCGAGATCGCCTGCGCCACCCCCGCCCGGATGTTCGGCCTCTACCCGAAGAAGGGCACCGTCGCTCCCGGCGCCGACGCCGACATCGTGGTCTACGACCCGAACGCGGTGCAGACGATCTCCGCCGAGACCCACCACATGAACGTCGACTACTCGGCGTACGAGGGCAGGCGGATCACCGGCAAGGTCCGCACCGTGCTCTCCCGCGGCACCGTCGTCATCGACGGGGACAACTACCTCGGACGCGCCGGCCACGGCCGCTACCAGCCGCGCGCCACCTGCCAGTACCTCGACCGCTAGGAGCCCCGTGGACATCGGACTCGTCCTGCAGACCGACCCGCCCGCCCGCCTGCTCATCGACCGGATGAAGCGCGCCGAGGCGGCCGGCTTCACCCACGGGTGGACCTTCGACTCCGTCGTGCTCTGGCAGGAGCCCTTCGTCATCTACAGCCGCATCCTCGCCGAGACCGAGCGGATGATGGTCGGCCCGATGGTGACCAACCCCGCCACCCGCACCTGGGAGGTCACCGCCTCGCTCTTCGCCACCCTCAACGACATGTACGGCAACCGCACGGTGTGCGGGATCGGCCGCGGCGACTCGGCGCAGCGGGTGGCCGGCCGCCGCCCGGCCGGGCTCGGCATGCTCGGCGAGGCGATCCACGCGATCCGCGACCTCGCCGAGGGCCGCACCGTCGAGGTCGACGGCACCGAGATCCACCTCCCGTGGGTCAAGGAGGGCGCCAGGCTGCCGGTCTGGATGGGCGCGTACGGGCCCAAGGCGCTGCACCTCACCGGGCAGGTCGCCGACGGCTTCATCCTGCAGCTCGCCGACCCCTACCTCACCGAGTGGATGGTCAAGGCCGTCCGCGACTCCGCCGCCGAGGCGGGCCGCGACCCGGCGTCCGTCACCATCTGCGTCGCCGCCCCCGCCTACGTCACCGCCGACGACTCGCCGGAGGCACTGGCGCACGCCCGCGAGCAGTGCCGCTGGTTCGGCGGCATGGTCGGCAACCACGTCGCCGACCTGGTCTCCCGGTACGGCGAGCACTCCGCGATGGTCCCGGAGGAGCTCACCGCGTACATCAAGGACCGGCACGGCTACGACTACAGCCACCACGGCCGGGCCGGGAACCCGGACACCGCCTTCGTCCCCGACGAGATCGTCGACCGGTTCTGCCTGATCGGCACCCCCGAGCGGCAGCTCGCCAAGCTGGCGGAGCTCCGCGCGCTGGGCGTCGACCAGTTCGCCGTGTACGCGATGCACGACGCGATCGAGTCCACCATCGACGCGTACGGGAAGAGCGTGATCCCCGCACTCTCCTGAACCGCCCGCGCTCTCCTCCCGCGCACCCACCCGTCCACCCGCCCGCACCGACGCACCATCACCTTCCCCGGCGGCCGCCCCCCACGGCGGCCGCCGGGCCGTCCCCCCGCACAAGGTGGTAGCCCGTGTCCGCAACCCAGTCCGTGCAGCCCGACGGCCGGATCGAACTCGCCCCCGGCACCGACCTCTCCGACCCCCGCTTCGCCAACGACGACCTGAGACCCGTCCCCGTCGCGAAACGCCGCTGGACCACCTACAACTTCCTCGCCCTCTGGGTCGGCATGGCCCACAACATCCCGTCCTGGACGCTCGCCTCCGGCCTGGTCGCGCTCGGCATGGACTGGAAGCAGGCCGTCCTCACCATCGCGCTGGCCAACCTGATCGTGCTCGTCCCGATGCTGCTCACCGGGCACGCCGGCACCAAGTACGGGATCCCCTTCCCGGTGTTCGCCCGGGCCTCGTTCGGGCTGCGCGGCGCCAACCTGCCGGCCATGATCCGGGCGGCGGTGGCCTGCGCCTGGTTCGGCATCCAGACCTGGATCGGCGGCGAGGGCATCTTCCTGCTCGCCGGCAAGCTCCTCGGCTCGGGCTGGCAGAACGCCTCGCACATCGGCGGCTACCCGTGGACGCAGTGGCTGTCGTTCCTGATCTTCTGGGTGATCGAGATGGCGATCATCGCCCGCGGCATGGACACCCTGCGGCGGTTCGAGAACTGGGCGGCGCCCTTCGTCATCGTCGGCGCCCTCGCCCTGCTGGTCTGGATCTCGGTGGAGGCCGGTGGCTTCGGGCCGCTGCTCGACCAGCCCTCCAGGCTCGGCTGGGACGGCGACTTCTGGAAGGTCTTCTTCCCCGCCCTGATGGGCATGATCGGCTTCTGGTCCACGCTGTCCCTGAACATCCCCGACTTCACCCGCTTCGGCGGCTCGCAGAAGGCCCAGATCCGCGGCCAGGCACTCGGCCTGCCCACCACCATGACGCTCTTCGCACTGCTGTCCGTCCTGGTGACCTCCGGCTCGCAGGCGGTCTACGGCGAGCCGATCTGGGACCCGATCGCGCTCGCCGCGAAGATGGACTCCACCGTCGGGATCCTGTTCGCCCTGCTGACCGTGCTGATCGCCACCCTGTCCGTCAACATCGCGGCCAACGTGGTGTCCCCGGCCTACGACCTGTCCAACCTGCTGCCGAAGCTGGTGAACTTCCGGACCGGCGCGATGATCACCGGTGTGGTCGGCATCGTGATCTTCCCGTGGAAGCTGATCTCCGACCCGCAGATCTACATCTTCACCTGGCTCGGCGTGGTCGGCGGCATGCTCGGCACGGTCGCCGGCATCCTGATCGCCGACTACTGGATCGTCCGCCGCACCGCGCTCGACCTCGCCGACCTCTACCGCCCGCACGGCGCCTACTGGTACGCCGGAGGCTGGAACTGGCGCGCCGTCACCGCCCTGGTCGTCGGCGCCCTGCTCGCCGTCGGCGGCTCCTACGGCGGCCCCTTCCCCGCCGACGGCCTCATCCCCTTCCTCAAGCCGCTCGCCGACTACGGCTGGGCGGTCGGCTTCGCCTCCGCGATGCTCCTGTACACCGCACTGAGCGCGGGCACTCGCCGAACGGCACGCTGACGGCGGGGCGGGACCGCCGGACAGACGGTTCCGCCCCCCCTGCCTCGGACCGGTCTTCGTTCCCCCTCGGTACGGCCGTCGTCTCGCCGGTGCGAGGAGAGGAGCCGCCGGAACTCCGCCAGCGATGCCTCCAGGTCCTGTCGGCCCGCGTCCGTCGTCGGGAGCCCGGGCACCTCGCGTGCGGCGAACTCGTCGGCCGCCACCATCACGGCATGGACAAGGTCCGTCAGTGGCGGTCGGCCCAGCGTCCTGCCTCCGCGGGAGAGTTCGACGGCTCGGTCCATCACCCGGAAGTCGACCCGGAACGAGGAATCCACCGCCACGAACGATAAGAACCCCCGGTGCCGGCCCTCCAGGCGTGCCAGACCGTCGAGCAGCGGCACGAGTGACGGGAAGATCATCATCCCCTGGTCCGGTGACCCGCCCGAACGGACGGGTGGACGGCGGGCCGACGGGCGGGGGCCGCCGGGCGCTGGGAGGCTGGGCCGCGGTGGCACTCTCGATGGGAGAAGACGTGATCACTACCGACTTCGTACCCGGTTCCCCCTGCTGGCTCGACCTCGGCGCCCCGGACGTCGCCGCGACGGCCGCCTTCTACAACGCCGTCCTCGGCTGGGAGACCGAGTCCTTCAACGAGGCGGGAGGCGACTTCCGCGCCTTCAAACACAGCGGCAGGATCGTGGGCGGCATCGGGCCGCTCACCGAGGAAGGCGCCCGTTCGGCCTGGATGCTCTACTTCAAGACCACCGACGTGGACGCCACCGCCGAGGCCGTGCAGCGGCTCGGCGGCACCGTCCGGGTCCCCCCGACGGACGCGGGCGAGGAAGGCCGGATGGCCCAGTTCTCCGACCCGCTCGGCGGCCAGTTCGCCGTCTGGCAGCCGATCGGCGACCCCGGCCTGCAGATGGTCGACGACCCGGTCAGCCTCAACTGGACCGAGCTGTACACCACCGACGCCGCGGCCGCCCGCGAGTTCTACGGCACCCTCTTCGGCTGGCAGACCTCGGCCATGCCGCTGCCCGGCGGCGTCGAGGGCACCTACTGGCTGATCACCCCCGCCGGCCTGCCCGACGACCGGATGCAGGGCGGCCTGATGCAGCTGCCCCCCGAGCACCTGGTGCTCACCGGCGGCACGCCGTACTGGCACCCCGTCTTCGCCGTCGAGGACACCGACGCCGCGGCCGCCGCGGTCAGGGCCAACGGCGGCAGCCTCCAGATGGAGCCCGAGGACGCCCCCGGCGTCGGCCGCCTCGCCGTCTGCGTGGACCCGAACGGCGCGGACTTCGTCGTCCTCAAGCCCTCGCCCGCGGCCTGACCCGGCCGCCACAGCCGCCACCGCGGGCCGGTCCGGCACACCCGTGCCGGACCGGCCCGTCGGCGTTCCGGCGGGCGGCCCGCCGCGGGACGATGGCCGCATGGAACTCCGGATCGACGCCACCGACCTGCCCGGCCGCAGCTGTGCCCCCGGCCCGGCCTTCCCCGGCGCGACCGGCATCCACGTGACGGTGCAGCGCCGCGGCCGGCCGGACGAACTGCTGGGCCTGCAGCCCGGTGACGCGCCCTCCGCGACCTGGACGCTCGCCTGCACGCCCGTCCGCACCCCGCAGGGCATCGACCTGCGCGGCCCCCACCTCCAGGGCGGCCCGCACGCCCGCTTCGTCCACCTCGCCTGGGGCACCGTCGACGCGGCCGGCCGCTTCGCCGTGTTCCGGCGCGCCAAGCTGATGCTGGACGCCGTCGACCCGCGGACCGTCGAGGCGGCCGTGGCGTCCGGCCTGCTGGTGGCGCGACTGGGCCTCACCGACGGCCGGGGGAACCCCCTGTGCGCCGCCGTCCGCCCGCCGGCCGTCACCTGGTCCGCCGGCTGACCGCTCGGGCCCCCGTCCGTCCCGTCCGGTTCGGCCGCCCGGACCGGTCCCGGTGCTCTCCCCGGGTGACGGCTCGGCCGGACACGGCGGCGGTGCGTGCCCCGTCCCCGGCCCGCTGGGTAGCGTCGGCGGTTCCAGCCGATGCACGAGGACCGACCGCCCCGCGAGCGGGGGGCCGGCCCGTCGGGGTGCACCGGCGCGGCAGCAGCCGCGCGACGCAGCCGGGGAGGGAGCCGCACGTGGTGGATGCAGCCGAGGACGGGACCGCCCGGCCGCCGGGCACGCCCATCGGGCGCCGGGGCTTCCTCAAGTCGGCCGGCCTCGCCGCCGTCCCCGCCCTGCTGCCCGCCGCCGAAGCCGCCGCAGCGCAGCCCGCACCGCAGCCCGCAGCGCAGCCCGTGCCGTCGGTGCCGTCCGTCCCGCCGTGGGACCTGCCGGCGGCCGTGCCGGATCCGTCGGACCTGCCGGTACCGGCGGTCGACGGTGACGCGGTGGCCCGGCTGCTCGGCGCGCCCGGTCCGCGCGACGTCCGCTGGCTCCGGCGCGCCCTGCAGGTCGCCGTCGCCCTCGAACTCGCGACCATCCCGCCGTACCTCTGCGCCTGGTGGTCGATCAAGGACCGGACGAGCGAGCCTGCCCGGCTGATCCAGGGCATCGTCGCCGACGAGATGTTCCACATGGGCCTGACCTGCAACCTGCTCACCGCGGTCGGCGGACGGCCGCGGATCGCCTCCTCCGTCCTCGGCTACCCGGGCCCGCTGCCCGGCGGTGTCCGGCCCGACCTCACCGTGTACCTCTCCGGGCTGACCAAGGCTTACGTGCGGAACGTGCTGATGGCGATCGAGGCCCCGGAGCAGCCGCTGGTCCGGGAGTCCGGGCCGACCATCGGCACCTTCTACACCGCGCTGCAGGACGCCTTCCACGAGGTCCGGCCGGCGCTCGACACCTCCGGGCAGCTGTCCGTCCGGATCGGCCCCGACGTGCTGCGGCCGGCGGCCACCCTGGCCGACGTGGACGAGGCACTGGAGGTGATCAAGGAGCAGGGCGAGGGCACCTCCGCCAGCCCGGACGTCCCGGCGGGCCACGGTGCGCCCGCCCACTACTACGCCTTCGGGGAGATCTTCCACGAGCGCCGGGTGGTGTCCTCGACGGACCGCTGGGGCTACGACGGCGACCCGGTGCCGTTCCCCGAGGCCCGGCCGATGGGCGTGGTGCCGGCCGGCGGATGGCCGGACCCGCCCGCCGCGGCCGGGCAGCTGCTCGGCCGGTTCGACCTGCTGTTCAGCCGGGTGGTGCACGCCCTGGAGGGCGCCTGGGCGATCGGCGACGCGCACGCGCTGGACGGCGCCGTCCGCTCGATGCGCTCCCTGGAGGAGCCCGCCCTCGCCCTGATGGACGTTCCGCTGCCCGACGGCAGCGGCGTCTACGGCCCGCAGTTCCACGTCCTCACCCGCCGCCCGGACGACCTGTCCTGACCGGCCGGTACCGCCCGGCCGACGGCGCCGGGCCGGCCGGGTCAGGTGCGGCGGCCCCAGGCGGTGATCAGGCCGGGGGAGAGGTCGGCGGCCGTGCCGTCGGCGAGGGCACGCTCGGCGAGGACCAGCCGGTCGGGGGTGACCAGGCCGGTGGCCAGCACGGCGGAGCGGGAGCGCCGCCAGGTGTCCAGCCAGAACGCCGTGATCGGGCCGTCGGCCGTCAGCGGGGGCACCGTGATCTCCGCACCGACGTCCGTCAGGCCGAGCTCCGCCAGCAGCCGCGGGTACTGCGGGGTCCAGGTGACGTCGGTGCCGATGGTCTCCCGCAGCGCCCGCCACATGGCCCGCATCGCCTGCCGGTACGGGGTGTCCGGCGGCGCGGACGAGGTGAGGTCCACCGCGTCGCCGAGCACGAGGTGCCCGCCGGGCGCCAGGAACCCGCACAGCCGGGCCGCCAGCCGCCGGTGCTCGGGGACGTGCATCAGCACGAACCGTGCGTGCACCAGGTCGAACCGGCCCGGCTCGAAGTCCGGGGCGGTGACGTCGGCGGCGAGGGTGCGCAGCGGCCCGCCGGTGTGCGGCTCCAGGAAGCGGACGTCCCGGTCGACCGCGAGCACCTCGGCGACGCCCACCTCCTCGGCCAGCCAGCGGGCGATCGTGCCGGTGCCCGCACCGATCTCCAGACAGCGGGTGCCGGGCCCCGCCCCGACGGCGAGCAGCCGGCGCCGGGTGGCGCCGTCGTACGCCAGCGAGCCCAGGTCGATCCGCTCGCCCTCGCCGGGCCGCCACGGCTCGAACAGCGTCTCGCCGTACCCGCCCCGTTCCGTCCTCGCCGGATCGACGCCCATGGCGGCCTCCCGTCCTGCGGTGCCCGACCTTCCGAGCGTAGGTCCCGTGCGGCAGGTCCCGCCCGCGGGTGCGGCTGAGGGCGGGGCGATCACCCCTGGAATACTGGGCGGGTGATCGAAACCCCACGCCTGGACGGCCCGAGGCTCACCGGACGCGGCGCGGCCCGCCGCACCGAGCTCTTCGAGGAGCTGACGGCCCTGCTGATCGCCGAGGGGTTCGCCCAGCTGACCCTGGACGACCTGGCCGCCCGGCTGCGCTGTTCCAAGCGCACCCTGTACGGCCTGGCCGGCAGCAAGGAGCAGCTCGTCCGGGCGGCCGTGGTGCACTTCTTCCGGCGCGCGACGGTGCGGGTGGAGGCGGCGCTCGCCGCCGAGACCGACCCGGCCCGCCGGCTCGCCGCCTACCTGCGGGCGGTGGCCGCGGAGCTCTCCCCGGTGTCCGCCCGCTTCTTCGACGACGTGGCGGCCTTCGAACCCGCCGCCGAGGTGTACGAGCGCAACACCCGGGTCGCCGCCCGGCGGGTGCAGGAGCTCATCGACGAGGGGGTGGCCGATGGCGCCTTCCGCGAGGTCCACGTGGCGTTCGCCGCCGACGTGATCACCTCCGTGATGGTGCGGATCCAGCAGCGGCAGGTGGCCGCCGCCACCGGGCTCGCCGACGCGGACGCCTACGCGCACCTCGCCGAGCTGCTGCTGCACGGCCTGGCCCGCTGACCCGGCGCGATCCCGGGGAGTGGGCCTAGCCTGGGAGGAGGAGGCGATGGACATGCTTGCTGATGCGCCACTGTTCGCCGTCGTTCCGGCCGCCGACCTGGAACGGGCGAAGGCGTTCTACCGCGACACCCTGGGGCTCACGCTCGCCGAGGAGGCGGAGCACGAGGTCACCTTCGAGTGCGGCGGTACCCGGTTCGGGATGTACGAGACGCCCTACGGCGGCCAGGCCGGGCACACCCTGGCCAGCTGGAAGGTCGCCAGTCTCGACGCCGAGATGAAGGAGCTGCGCGACCGCGGCGTCACCTTCGAGGACTACGACCTGCCCGGCCTGAAGACGGTCGACGGCGTCGCGGAGGCCGAGGGGATGCGGGCCGCGTGGTTCAAGGACAGCGAAGGGAACGTCCTCTGCGTGACCGAGCGGACCGAGGGCTGACGCCCGACGGGCCGCCGGACGGCCGGGGCGGGGGGGGGGGGGGGCCCCCCCCCCCCCCCCCCCCCCCGCGCCCCCCCGCGCGCCCGCTCAGGCCGTCCTCGTCCAGGTGCAGGAAGTCGCAGCCGTCCACGCGCTTGCCGTCGACGGTCGCCGTGAAGGCGAGCGCGTGCCCGCGGCCGTCCTCGCTCGCGAACTCCCGGACGTAGCGGAAGTCCTCGAAGACCTGCATCACGGCGCGCAGGATCGCCGCGGTGATCGCCTTGCCCGGGTACGGCTTGAAGGCGACCGGGCTGGTGAAGACGACGCCCTCGGCGAGCAGGGCCTCGATCGCCGCCGGGTCGCGGCGCTCCACCGCCTCGCGGAACGGGTGCATCCGGCCACCTCCAGGTAATCAACTTTTTGAATAGGTGTGGAGGAGAGTAGGCCGCCGCCCGGGCCGCTGTCCAGAGGCGCCCGGACGGACGGCGCTACCCTGTCGGGATGGCGTTGCGCAACGCGGTGATGGCCGCACTGCTGGAGGGCGAGGCGTCCGGGTACGACCTGGCCAAGGAGTTCGACGCCTCCGTCGCGAACTTCTGGATGGCCACCCCGCAGCAGCTCTACCGGGAGCTCGACCGGATGGAGGCCGAGGGGCTCGTCCGGGCCCGCGTCGTCGAACAGGAGCGACGCCCCAACAAGCGGCTCTTCTCGCTCACCGAGGCCGGCCGCCGGCAGCTGCACGAGTTCACCGCCGAGCCGCTGCGCCCCGGAGCGATCCGCGACGAGCTGATGGTCAAGGTCCGGGCGGTCGACGCGGGCGACGCCGCCGCCGTGCGGGCGGCGATCGCCGAACGGATCGGCTGGGCCGAGGCGAAGATCGCCCGCTGGGAGCGGCTGCGGACGAGGCTCCTCGCCGGCCGCACCGAGGACGAGTTCCTCGCCGGCGCCGACCGGATCGGCCCCTACCTCACCCTGCTGCGCGGCCTCGCCTTCGAGGAGGAGAACATCCGCTGGGGCCGCCGCGCCCTGGCCGTGCTCGACCGGCGCGCGGCCGCCGTGCAGTGACGGCCGGGCCGTCGCCGACCGCTCCCCGGCCCGGGCGGCCTGTCGTCGAGCCCGGCCCCGAACCGACGGTGCAGCACGGCGGGGTGGCCGACCGCGACGACTTCCTGCAGTGGGTCGGGACCGCGCTGTACGCGGCGGAGCACGCGCTGCACGACGGCGACGCCGGCTCGCGCAGGGCGCTGTGGTCCCGGCGGGAACCGGTGAGCGTCCTCGGCGCCCGGCGCAACGCCAACGGCCTCCGCGAGGTCGACGAGCTCTTCGCAGCCCCGGCGGCGGGCTTCTCCGACTGCACCGACCACCGCTTCGAGCTGCTCACCGCCGACGCGGTGGGCGACCTCGCCTGCACCGCGGGCCTCGAACACGTGTCGGCGTCCGTCGACGGGCTGCCGCGGACGTACGTGCTCCGCGTCACCCAGGTCCACCGACGCGAGGACGGCGCATGGCGGGTGGTGCACCGGCGCGGGGACACCGCGACCGGATGACGGGGCGTCAGCCGGCCGCGCGGGCCGCCCGCAGGCCGCCGAGGAGTCCGGCGAGGTAGCGCCGGGCGGTGTCGGCACGGTCGGCCGGCGCGCCGCCGTGGACGTCGACGGCATGGGCGATCCCGCACATGAGCGGGACGAGGTCGGCCGCGGCCAGATCGGGGCGCACGGCTCCGGCCTCGCGGGCCCGGTCGAGGAGCGCCGTGCCGGACGCCCGGAGCGAGCGCTTCAGTTCCGTGGTGCGCGGCAGCGTGTCCTCGCCCGCGGCGTTGACCGGGGCCAGCGAGGCGTCGGAGACCTGCGCCTCGACGGTGCGGAGCAGGAAGTCCTCGAAGGCGCGCCACGGGTCGGGGTCGGCCAGCGCCCGCTCGCCGTGCGCGGCCAGGGCCTCCAGGCACGGGGTGGCGACCGTCTCCAGCAGCGCCTCGGGCGTCGGGAAGTGCCGGTACACCGTGCCGACCCCGAGCCCGGCGCGGCGGGCGACATCGTTGAGCTGCAGCGGTTCGCCCCGGTCGACCAGCTCGCGGGCGACGGTGACGATCCGGTCCCAGTTGCGGGCCGCATCCTTGCGCAGGGGCGTCGTCGACATGGGGACATGCTAATCGGATGGCCCATCCGGATGTCCGCCGCCGGGGCCGCCCCGGGCGGTGCCGGGTGCCGGGTGTGGTGGCCGGTGCCCCGGCGGTGCCGTACGGCCAGTCAGGCGTCCTGCGGGCCGCGACCGGGCGGACTCAGGAGGTGCTCAGGGGTGCATGCCGTTCGCTGAGCCGCCGTACGGCCTCGGCGGTGCGGGGGTCTGCCGCCGCGCGGGCGGGTGCCGCGGGCCGGGTGTCGGCGCCGATCAGGAGTCCGGTCCGACCCGCCAGGGCCTCGTCGGTCGCCGCGGTGATCGACGGCCGGGCTGCCGTGGCGGCCGGCCCCGAGGTCGAGCGCTCGAACCTGCGGCGCACCAGCGGCCAGAGCAGTCGCAGTGCCGGCGAGACGATCCGCGGGTCGGTCATCGTGCCGTCGGTCATGTCCGTCGCGGCTCCTCCGGGATCGGCGGCGAAGACCGACACCCCGGTGCCGTCCAGCCGGGCGGCCAGGTCGAGCGTGTAGGCGAGGTTGGCGAGCTTGGCGCGGCCGTACCAGTGGAAGCCGTAGTAGCCGCCGGCCGGCTCGACGGTCTCGAACCCGCGCCTGGCGAGGGCGACCGCGCCCGAGGTGACGTTGACGATCCGGCTCGGTGCGGCGGCGGCCAGCGTCGGCAGCAGCAGCTCCGTCAGCAGGTAGGGCGAGAGGTGGTTGACGACGAAGGACGCCTCGACGCCGTCCAGGTCCGTCCGGGCGGGGAACATCGCCCCGACGTTGTTGACCAGCACGGTCAGCGGATCGCCGGAGGCCGCGTGGTCGTCGGCCAGCCGCCCGGCGAGGGCCCGCACCCCGTCGAGCGAGCCGAGGTCGGCGGGGAGGAACCGGCTGCGCCGCGCCGGCCCCGCCGCATCGATCCGTGCGACCGCGCGGGCGCCCCGCCCGGGGTCGCGGCCGACCACGGTCACCGCGTACCCGGCGGCCGCCAGTCCCACGGCCGTCTCCAGGCCGATGCCGCCGGTGCCGGCCGTGACCACCGCTGTCTTCCGCATGCGTTCCTCCCATAAATTCGGATAGGTAATCCGCTTAGTCGGCGACGCTAGCACATGTGGATGAACTATCCGTTTACTGGAGGCGTGCCCGCCGCGCGCGGGGCGGTGTGGTTCGATGACGGCGGCCGCGCCCGTGCGGCCGGGTCGCGGACACCGCCGACCCGACGGAGCGAGACGCGAGGACCGGGTGACCACGGCGAGCGAGACCCTGCGGGCGACCCTGCGGCCCGAGGTCGCCCGGGCGGCGCGACAGGAGGACGGCGCGTGCCGGCACCTGCTGGTGTGGCGGGCCGGTCCGGGCTGGCGGATGGTCAGCAGCGCGGTGCTGGGCGGCGGGATCGGCGAGCGCGGCTGGGTGCTCAACGCCCAGGTGCGGCCCGGGTACGGGCGGCTCGACCCGGACCGCCACCTCGCGGAGCTGGCCGCGGGTCAGGGCCTGCGCGGGCCGGGCGTCGGCCTGATGACGGCGGCCGAGGTCGACGACTGCACCCGGGCCGAGGACGGCGGGGTGACCGCCGTGGTGACCACCGGGATCGGCATGCCCACCTGGGCGGCGGCACCCGGCGGGCCCGGGCCCGGTCCGCACGCCCCCGGCACCATCAACGTCCTGGCCGTGGTGCCGGCGCCGGTCGCCGACGCGGGGCTGGTCAACCTGCTGGCCACGGCCACCGAGGCGAAGGTGCAGGCCCTGCTGGACGCCGGGTACGCGTGCACGGGGACGCCCTCCGACGCCGTCTGTGTGGCCGTCCGCACCCCCGTCGGCGGGAAGCCGGCCGACCCCTTCGGCGGCCCGCGGTCCGTCTGGGGCGCCCGGCTCGCCCGTGCCGTCCACCGGGCCGTCCGCGAGGGCGCCGAACTCGACCGCGCCCGCCGGGCCGCCGGCCCGACCGCCCCGCACCCGCGGCCCCGGCCGGAGTGCACCCGCGCCGACGTCCTGCGGTAGGCGGCGGGCCGGCGGAGTCACGGGTTGATGACGGTTGAACGACTGCAGGGGAGAAAATAAAGATAGGCGTACCTAACTAAGGATAGCCTTCCCTCGTGAACAGTCTGCTCTTGGCCGCGAACACGGCCGGATACGCCGCGCCCCCGCTCTGGCGGGTCCTGACCAAGACCGGCTACTTCATCGGCCTCGCCGGTGCCATCGGCACGGCCGTCACCTACGCCACCACCGTCCGCCCCGCCCTGCGGAGCGCCGCCGACGACGGGGACGCCGCGGCCCTGCGCACCAGATCGGCCCTCCACATCGCCTGCGCGGGCGTCGTCCTGTTGATCGCCGGCTACTTCCAGCTCGCCGGTCGGGTCGCCCGCTCCGGCAAGGGCATGCCCTTCGGGGATGCGCTCGCCCCCGGTCGGATCGGTGACTACCTCGGCGCCCCCGCCGCCAAGGGTGCCTGGATCGCCCAGGGCGCCGTCCACCTCGTGCAGAACGTCGTCCTGGCCGCCACGGCCGCAGCGATGATCGCCCTGTTCGCCCCTGCCGTCCGCCGCCATCTCGATCGCATCGCCCTCGCCGTGCTGCCGCTCTCCCTCGCCGTCACCCTGACCGCCGCAGTGCCGACCACCGCACCGGCGGATCTCGACCGCTGGTTCGACCTCGTCCTCGACCAGATCCACATCGTCTCCGGCACCGTCTGGCTCGGCGGCCTCGCGCTGCTCGTCTCCCTCGCCGGCGCCCGAGGCCGCCTCGGCGACGGGGCGGGCCTGCTCTGGGCCGACATCTGGCGCCGCTTCAGTCTCGTCGCCATGACCTGCGTCGGTGCCGTCGCCCTCTCCGGACTGTGGCTCACCTGGAAGCACGTCGGCACCGTCTCCCAGCTGTGGACCACCGGCTACGGCATCGCCCTGCTGGTCAAGGCCGCCCTCGTCCTCGGCCTGGTCGCCGCGGGCGCCGTGAACCAGTTCTGGCTCATGCCCCGCATCGCCCGCGCCCGCCGCGCCGACGCCGCCGCCCCGCTGCTCCACCTGACGCTGCGGCACTTCCCCGCGGTCGTCTGGGGCGAGGTCGTGCTCGGCGTCGGCGTTCTGGTGGTCCTGCCGTTCCTGGCCGGGTCCGCCCGCAGCGAGGCCGGTAGTGCCAAGGCCGTCTGCTCCGGCAGCGTCTTCGCGGCCGGAGCCGCCCTGGCCCTCGCGCTCGGCGTCTCCCTGTACGCCACCGCCAAGGCCTCCGACGCGCTGTCCCGCCGACCCTCGCCCGCCGCGGTCGCGGTCTGACCCGTCGTCCGCTGTCCGACCGTCCGTGGTCCGACCCGTTCACGGTCCGGCCGGCCGGGGGAGCGGGTGACGGGCCCGCGTCGCCCACGGCCGGTGCAGGAGCCGTGGGCGACGCGGGCCCGGTGGTGCGTCAGGTGGTCACGTCGGCGGTGCGGCCTGGTGCGGCCGGTGGGGCCGGGCGGTCGCCGGGTCAGGCGGTGACCAGGGTCAGGCCGTAGCGGGAGAGGATCTCGTTGACGGGCTGGAACCAGGTCTGGCCGCCGGAGGAGCAGTTGCCCCAGCCGCCCGAGGTGACGCCCTGCGCCTGGTCGCCGGTGACGAACGAGCCGCCGGAGTCGCCGGGCTCGGCGCAGACGCTGGTGCGGGTCAGCTGGTAGACCGCGCCCTGGCTGTAGTTGACCGTCTCGTCGAGGCCGAGGACGGTGCCGCAGTGCCAGTGCGTGGTGGAGCCGGAGCGGCACACCGAGGAACCGACGGGCGCCTGCCAGGAACCGCGGACGAGCACGTCGCTGACGGTGCCCCAGCCGAGCACGACCGGTACCGTCCACCAGCCGTTCCCGATGCGGATGTACGAGTAGTCGTTGCCCGGGAAGGACGAGTCGACGAACGACCCCATCGCCGAACCGTCCCAGCCGACGACGCTGCTGCCGGCCCGGCCGCAGTGCCCGGCGCTGACGAACCCGCCCTGGACGGCGAAGCCTATGGAACAGCGGGTGTTGCCGTTGATGTAGTACGGGTCGCCGCCGACCACACCCGCCGAGAGGGTGCGCGGGGCCTGGTCGGCGCTCTCCTCGACGGCCACCGGCCCGGCCGCCGCAGCGGCGGCGAGGAACGCCTGCACCGGGCCGTCCGCGCGGCGGCCGGGGGCGACGGTGACGACGACCGCGTTGCGGCGGGGGTCGACCCGCCAGCCGGTGACCGCCGCGGGCGCCGGGCGGTTCCTGCTCACCGTGTCGACGGCGGCCTTGGCCCGGTCGAGCGCGGCCTCCGTACGGGCCACCGGGGCGGTGGCCGCGCCGGCGGCCCGCACGGCCGCGGCCTGCGCGGGATCGGTGAGCCCGACCACCAGGCGGCCCTGTGCCGGGTCGAACCAGGCGCCGCCGTACGCGGAGCCGGCCAGGCCGCGGACCCGGGGCAGCAGTCGTGCCGCGGTCGTCTCCTGGTCGAGGCGGGTGCGGGCCTGATCGGGGGTCAGTCCCAGGTCGCGCCGGAGCGCGTCGACCAGACCGGGGGCGGCGGCCGGGGCCGACCGGGCGGCCGATGCCGCCGGCGCGGTGTCGGGGGCCGCCGCGGCGGGGGAGAGGCCGAAGCCCAGGGAGGTGAGGGCGAGCAGGGCGGGCAGGACCGCCCGTACGCCGTTGACGTGCCTCATTGCGGGGGTTCTCCTCGGTTCGGGCAGGTGGGGTGCCTGCAGAGAGAGAGCGCTTTCAGAGGTACTGGTCCAGACCGGTGTGATGAGCTTTACAGCGTTGTATGTTCACGTCAAGAACTTCAACAATCCTTCCTGCATGCAGAGTTGTCGATCGGTGACGATGCGGGCCGACCCTTCGTCGGCCGGTGGGCGGCGGCTCGACCCCGTGCGTCGTGCGGGATCCGGGTGGGCGTCGGGAGGTCGCCGCCGTCGTTGTGGGCGGCCGCCCGGGCGTCATTCCTGGTCGGTAGCGGTGGCGTGCGGTGACTGCTCGTGTGATCGCGCTCTCAGGAGCGCGGGCCGGGGCGGCTCAGCGTGCGCTGCCGATGGCGCGGTCGGAGTCGGCCCCCTCCAGCATCAGGGTGGTCTCCTCGATCCGACTGAAGCGGCCGTCGGGCCCGAGGTCGGCGAACACGTACACCTCCATCCGCACGGTGGAGCCGTCCTTCTTGGTGATGTGGGCGGTGTGCCGGTCGGCGTACGTGCTGCCCACGTGGAGCTCCTCGTGGACCTCGACGTGGCCGCCGGCGACGATGTCGCGCAGGTGGGTGATGTGCTCGACGAACTCGGCGCGGTCGGCCCACTCGCCGTCGGTGCGCTGCCGGTACTCGGGGGTGAAGTGGCGGTCGGCCGCCTCGGCCACGGTGAGCTCGCGGTTGAACAGGAGGTCGTCGAGGGCGGCCTTGATGCCGGTGCGGGTCATGGGAGTGCCTTTCGGGAAGGGGGAGTTCGGGATGATGCGTGCGCAGCGCACGCTTCTCTCGAACTGTAGCAGGCGAAGCGTGCGCAGCGCACGCTAGTCTGGGGGCATGGAGAACGAGGTGGGTCACGAGATCGGCGAAGCGCTCGGCGTCCTGCTGCGGCGCACCACGCGCACGCAGCTGCACCGCCGGCTGACCGAAGGCATGGGGGAGGCCCTGGACGAGACGACCTACCCGGTGCTCAGCGCCCTCGCCCGGACGGGGCCGCGCAGTGCGGCCGATCTGGCTCCCGAGGTGGGGATCGACCGTTCGGGCGTCACCCGCCGCGCGTCCCGCCTGGAGGAAGCCGGCCTGGTCCGCCGCGAACCCGATCCCGACGACCGGCGCGCCCAGCTCCTCGTCCTGACCGACCGCGGCCGGGACGCCGTGGCGGAGCTGCGGACCAGGCTCGCGGACCGCATCACGGCCGGCCTCGCCACCTGGCCCCCGGGCGAGGCCGAGGCCTTCGCCCGTCACCTGCGCCGCTTCGCGCTCGAAGGCCCCTTCGGCTGACGGGGCCGGGGCCGGGGCCGCCCGCTCGGCGGTCGGTGCCTCGTCGGCCCGGCCCGACAGTCCGGGCCGCGATCCGGAGAAGGCCCGGGCCGGGGACGGTCCCCGGCCCGGGCCTCGATGTCTCGGGTGTCTCGGTCTGTGGCGGTCAGCGGGCGGTCATCGGCATCCGGGCGAGGACGGCCGCCGCCGGCCCCGGGTTGGCGCGGAGCCAGGCCGTCAGGTGCTCGCGGACGGCCTCGGCGACGCAGGGGCGGACGGCTTCGTTGCCCAGTACGTCGCGGACGGCCCCCAGGAGCTCGGGGCGGTCGAGCTTCACCGACACGACCGCCGTCAGGCCCTCGCCGAGCCGGTCGGGGGCCGGGTCGGGGTCGGACGGAGCGAGCAGCCCCTGCTCCCGCGCGTACGCGCCGACCGCGGCCGCCAGGCCGTCGCGGAAGCCGACCTCGTGCGTGCCGCCGCCGGTGGTCGGCATGCTGTTGGCGTAGCTGAGGACCCGCTCCCCGGGGGAGTCGCACCAGCGGAGCGCCACCTCGACGGTTCCCTCCATCTCCGGGCACTCGCGCTCGAATCCGATCACCTCCGCGGGGACGGCGCCGGGCTGCCCTGCGAGGTGCTCGGCCGGCCCTCCCGGGACCTGGAAGCGGACGGACCGGGGCGCCGCGGGATCGCGGTCGTCGGTCAGCGTGATGTCGAAGTCCCGGTTGAGGAAAGCGAGTTCCCCGAAGCGTTCGGCCAGTGCGTCGAAGGAGAACTCCAACGTCTCGAAGATCTCGGCATCGGGCCGGAAGGTGATCGCGGTACCGCTGCCGTCGGCCGGTCCGGCGTGGACGGGCGTCGCGACGGCCTCACCGTGCTCGTACTCCAGCACCCAGCGGGCGCCGTCGCGCCGTACCTCGGCGGTCAGCCGGCCCGACAGCGCGTTGACGACGGCCAGACCCGCGCCGAAGCCGTCGGCGGACAGCGAGCGCCGGTCGCGAGGCGGTGCCCCGCAGCCGACCACGGCCAACCGGGTCTCCAGCGTGCGGCCGTCGCGATGACCGGCGGCCGCGACCGGGAGACCCGCGCCGTCGTCGGCCACGCGGACGCCGCCGTCGGCGGTGAGAGTGATCTCGACGCGCCCGGCGGTGCCGGCGAGGACCTCGTTCAGCGCCTGCTCGGCGACCTCGAACACCAGGTGGCGGAGGCCGCGTTCACCGACCGATCCGATGTACATCCCGGGCCGCTTCCGAACGGCATCCAGACCCTCCAGAACCACGATCGTGCTTGCGTCGTACCTTGTGGACCCGTCGCTCATGATGCCCCCTCCAAAGGTGTCCCACAGAGTCCCCCCAGCCTAGGAGATTTTCGGGAAAACACCAGGTCAAGGCCGGTTTGATGAAGTCGCCGGCGGGCTTCTGAGGGGCGATCGGGACCGCCGGGCCGGGGGAGTCGGACACCGCCCCCGCGCTGCCGCCGCGACCCCCCGGGGGTCGTGCGCGGGCCTGTTCCGGGCGGCTGCCGGGCCGCGAATTCCAAGAAAATTATGCGTGGGCCAGCGTGGTCGCGGACGACGCCCGAACCGTCCGACACGGTCTCAAACGACGCCGGTTCCAGTGGGCCTGACTGGTCGGACCGCGCTCGGAGCGGCACGGATCACCTTCGGTCGGAGCCGCCGTCGTGATCGTCCGTCGGGTGCGTCCCCCCACCCCGGCCTGTCGGCCAGGCGGCGGTACCACCAGAACCGGATGCGCCACCGGCGCCGGTGGGCGAACGGGTCCTGCAGGGTGCGGCGCAGGAACTCCGTGTCCAGCCGCCTCACGAGCCGGGCGAGCTCGCCACGGGCCCGTTCCGGCAGTCGCTCCAGGACTTCCTCCAGCACGTCGCGGGCGTGCCTGACGTCGTCGAAGGAGCACCAGGTGCAATCGCAGGACGATTCCCGCGGGTAGAGCGGACGCCTGCCCGGTGGACGGAGGAACTCGCGGTACCGCTGCAAGGCCCGCTCGGTGGCACCGGGGTGGAGGTAGAAGCTGCCGCCCAGGTGCTCGACCCGGTGCACGGCCAGGCTCGCCCTGGTGGAGAGCCCGTGCATCCGCACGGGCGGCGCCGGCGCCCGGACGCTTCGGGCCCGTCGTCCGGCGCGCAGTGCGCGCGGCCGTCTACGCGGCATCGGCCTTCCGAGAGCTGATCACGGGAGCCGTGGTGCCAGGCGTCCGCGTTCGGCCGCACCCGGTTTCCGCCAGCCGGCACCGGGTGCCGGAGCGCACGGGCGAAGAGGTTCCGGAAGCCCCGGAAGGAGCGCCGGGCGGTCCGCCGGTGACCTTCGAGGGGACGAGGGTGCGTCGACCGCCGACGGGAACCGCCGGAACGCTCGTGTGGACCGGGGTCGACCGGGCAGTGCGACGTCGCCACCGGAGAGTGGATCAGAAGCGGACGCCGGTGTGGCCGAGGATCCAGCCCAGGGCCTGCGCCGCGCCGTGGGCGAAGTCGCGCTGTTCGTCGCTGCGGGCCGTGTCGTGGGCGGCGGCGAGGGAGGCGCGCTCCTCCGTACCGAGCCTGGCCCGGTCCGCGGCGGGGCCGCGGTCCGCGGTGCCGCTGACACCGTCGGAGGGCCGCGGACTGCCCGCGTCGAGGGCCCAGCGGTAGGCCGCCGCCGCGCCGCGTCCGCCCGGGCCGATCTCTTCGATGCGCGAGCACGTCCCGAGCCATTCGAGCGCCTCGCGGACCTCGTCGGCCGACCGGACCCCGACCGTGCGCAGGGCTTGCTCGTCCAGGGTTTCCGAGTCACCGTCCACCCACCCACCGTATGCGCGGGCCGCCGCCCCCGCCCTGCGGGACTGCGGCGCCGGGGCCCGCCGGCCCGGGCGGGCCGGCGGGCGGGCGGGTGGTCAGGAGAGCGTGCCGCCGTAGTCGGGCAGCTTGAAGGTCCGCTCGGCGTGGCCGCCGACCAGGTCCGTCGTGTTGTTGCCGATGTTGGCGACGATCGTGTAGCCGTTGCGCTCGATCTCCTGGCGCTTCGCCGTCTTGAACGCCCCGGTCTCCTGGAAGAGGTCCCACAGCGACCGGCCGTACAGGCCGTCCACCGGGTAGCCCACCTTGGTCAGGTTGTACCGGGTGAAGGCGTCGATGAAGTCGGGCCGTGCGGTGACGAAGAAGACCTTCACCCCGTGGTCGTGCGCCGCCCGCACCACCTTCAGCACCGCCGCGATCGCCGGCGTCGGGTAGGACGGCGTGTAGTCGGTCTCCAGCGAGGTGTTGTCGATGTCGAGGACGATCGCGGGCCGGTACGTCGTCGGTGCCTGCGGCACCCTCTCCTGCAGGTAGGCGCCCGCCGAGTCCGCCACCACCTGGACGTCCTTCAGCCAGGTCTCGTACGGCACGCTCGGGCGGCCGAGGCTCTGCGCCGGGGCGGCCGCCGGGGCCGCGGCCGGAGCCGGGCCGCTCGTGGCGGCGGAGGCCGGTTGCGCCACCCCGACCAGCAGCACACCGCCGGTCGCTGCCGCGACCGCGAGATGCCGCACACCGAAACGTCCTGCCATGCTCATGCTCCTTTGAGTGAGGGTGTGAGCAGGATGGCGCATGGAGGTTACCTGTCGGTAGACATCGGGCGAAGATCATTTCCGAAGGTCGATCCTCCTGTGCGGCACCGCAGTTCACCCCCGGCGTCCGTGGGCGGCCGGTGGAGGGGGCCTGACCCGCTGTGGGCGTCATCGGCGTGCGGGCTTCGGGGCCCGCCCCGTGATCCGTCCGGACGGGGCGCCTGTCATGCTGGGCGGCCACCGACGACCATGATCGCCGGATTTCCCCATGGAAGAAGGACGGATGCGACTCCCCTGGCGCCGACGGCCGGTCGGCCGGTCACGGCGACTCCTCGACCTCGTAGGACTCCGGCCCGGTGCGGTCGACGACACCGACGACCTGGAGGTCGGCCGGCAGGTGGCCGTGCGGGCGGCCCGGCGCGACCACGGCTCGACCGCGGAGGTCCTGGCGGTCGTCGAGGAACTGCTGGACGACGAGGCCGAGTACGCCTTCGTCGTCGGACTGCTGGAGAACCTCCAGAACCTGGCGTCGCACGGCCTCGACGCGTTCCGGCCGGCCGGGGAGCTGAGTCGGCTGCTCGGGCCGCGCGCGGCGATCTGCTGGGACACCCTGACCGGCTTCTGGACGGCAGTGGCCGACTGGCGGGTCGGCGCGGGCGAGCCGCTGGGCGAGGCCGGCCCGCTCCTCGCCGTCGAGAACGAGCACCTGCGGACGCTGCTGTGGACGGCGAACCGGTCCCTGCCCACCGGCGGGAAGATCGGGCTCGCGGATGCCGTGCGGTACGAGAAGGCCGTCGGCTCGGGCATCCCCGGCTACAGCCACATCGCGGTCGCCCAGCGGACGGCCGGACGGCTCGGAGTCGGGACCTGACCCCGGTGCGGGGCGTGCTGCAGCGGTGACCGCAGGGGCGGGGGCGGGTGCGGGACGAGTGCTGCAGGCCTGGGGACCACGAAGGGTGACGGGCCGAAGCCTTGACGGGCACTCATCAGCACCTTACGGTCGGCGCAGAAAGTTTCCAGCAAGTTTCATCAGTCTTGCAGCAAGGCGTGCGGCCCCCACCGGCGCCCTGCTCAGGGCGCCGTTCCACCGGCCTCCGGCCGTCCCACCCACCCGGCTCCGCCCCCACAGGAGACTCCGTGGACAACGTCGTGCTCGGCCACGATCCCCGTCGCCCCCGGCCCCGCCGCACCCGTCGCGCCGCCACCGCCGCGGCGCTCGCCGTCCTCACCGCCGGCACCGGCCTGGTCGCCTGCCCGACCGCCGCGCAGGCCGCCACGCCCGGCACCAAGACCGTCACGGCCACGCTCTTCGAGTGGTCCTACGCCTCGGTCGCCAAGGAGTGCACCAACTTCCTGGGACCCAAGGGCTACGGGTACGTGGAGGTCTCGCCGCCGCAGGAGCACATCCAGGGCGGCCAGTGGTGGACCTCTTACCAGCCCGTCAGCTACAAGATCGCCGGTCGGCTCGGCGACGCCACCGCGTTCACGAACATGGTCAACACCTGCCACACGGCGGGCGTGAAGGTCGTCGTGGACGCCGTCGTCAACCACATGAGCGCGGGCAGCGGCACGGGCACCGGCGGGACGGTGTACTCGAAGTACACCTACCCCGGGTACTACCAGGACTGGGACTTCCACTCCTGCCGCAGCAACATCAGCAACTACGGCGACCGCGCCAACGTGCAGAACTGCGAGCTGTCCGGCCTCGCCGACCTCGACACCGGCAGCGACTACGTGCGGTCCACCATCGCCGGCTACCTCAACACCCTCATCGCCAAGGGCGTGGACGGCTTCCGGATCGACGCCGCGAAGCACATCGCGGCCGCCGACCTGTCCGCCATCAAGGCCAAGCTGACCAAGCCGGGCATCTACTGGGCCCAGGAGGTCATCTACGCCGCCGGCGAGGCCGTCCAGCCCGGCGAGTACACCGGGACGGGCGACGTCGACGCGTTCATGGGCGCCTACGACCTCAAGCGGATCTTCACCAGCGAGAAGCTCGCCTACCTGAGCAACTGGAACGACTCCTGGGGCGCCGGCTACCTGCCCAGCGGCAACTCCCGCACGTTCACCGACAACTGGGACACCGAGCGGAACGGCTCCACCCTCAACTACAAGTACGGCAACACCTACACCCTCGCCAACGTCTACCTGCTGGCCTGGCCGTACGGATCGCCGAACGTCTACTCCGGCTACGAGTTCAGCGACATCGACGCCGGCCCGCCGAACGGCGGCACCGTCACCGCCTGCTACCAGAACGGCTGGAAGTGCCAGCACGAGTGGCGCCAGATCGCCAACATGGTGGGCTTCCGCAACGCCGTGAACGGCACCGCGGTCACCAACTGGTGGTCCAACGGCGGCAACGCGATCGCCTTCGGCCGCGGGACCAAGGGCTACGTGGCCATCAACCACGAGACCGGCCCGATCACCCGGACCTTCCAGACCTCGCTTCCGGCCGGCAGCTACTGCGACGTCCAGCACGCCGACCCGAGCAGCGGCGGAGGCTGCAGCGGCACCCGCTACACGGTCGCGGCCGACGGCACCTTCACGGCCACGGTCGGCGCGGGCGACGCCGTCGCGCTGTACGCGGGCGCCGGCAACTGACACCGGCCCGGCGGTACCGGTACGGGCTCCGCGGACCCCTGCGGAGCCCGTACCGCCGTTCCGGCCCGGTGGGCGCCCCGCCGCCGGGCGGGAGCCCCGCTCAGCGGCGGCCGAAGAGCCGTGCGAGGAGGCCGCGGCCCCGGTCGGCGTTCCGGTCGCAGGCGCAGCGGTCGGCCCGGGCCACTCCGGCCAGGACCTGGTCGACGTGCTGGCCGCAGCCCGCGTAGGTGGCCTTGCCGCACGTGCGGCACACGGTCCGTCGGCACATGGTGGACGCTCCCGGTCTCTGGTACCCGTGCCCCGAGGGGCCCTGTTCGCAGTGTACCGGGTACCCCGGGGGGTATGGGTTCGACGCTTCTGTCGCAGGCCGGTGCCGGTGTCGGTGCCCGTGGCCGGGCGGCGGGGTGCCGCCGCCCGGCCGTGCGGGTCAGCTGTCGTCGCCGGGATCCATCCTCCTGAACCGGGTGGCGAGGTCGTCACCGATGTCGTCGCCCGCGCGCTTGCCGCCGGCGACCCGGGCCGGCGGCGACACGAGGCCCATCGCCGAGGCCAGGGCCGCCCGCTCGGTGCCGCGGCGGCCGCCCTCGGCCCGGGCCCGGTAGTACTCCGTCAGGCCGTGGATCGCGCTCTCGGCGTCGCCGGGCCGCCCGGAGGTGGTGAGCCGGTCGAACCAGTCCTCCACCTGCCGGCGGACGGCGGGATCGGTCGGGCGGCCGAACCGCTCGACGGTGAACTCGTTGCGGTGGGCCTGCCAGTTCGAGGTCACCGCGCCGTCGCCGTCGTCCGGGAAGGCCGTGGTGACCGCGCGGTCCCACGCCAGGACGCCCTCCAGGTAGCGCTGCCCGATCCGGTGGTCCAGCGGCCTGGACGCGCCGGAGTGGAGCAGCGCGGCCATGTTCTTGTCCGTGAAGGTCCGCCCGGCCACCAGGTCGACCGTCTCCGGCCGGACGGGGCCCAGCGTCTCGGCCATGGTCTGCCAGCTCCGGTAGGAGCGGAGGAGCTTGTCGTCCCCGCTGTTGAACGGTGCAGCGCCGTCGAAGTGGCTCGCCACCAGCTCGTCGTGGCGGGGACCGCCGCGCAGCCCGAAGTCGAGCTCGCCGCTGGAGGTGGCACTGCCGAGCTGCAGCTGGTCCACGAAGGTGGTGTGCGGCAGGCTCTGGTGCGCGCTGACGAAGATCCGGACGAGGTCGCCGACCCTGCTCCGCTGCTCGTGCGGCGGGTACCCGTGCAGCGTGCGGAGTTCCTGGTGGGCGTGGTCGACGGCCCGGGACATCGGTCCGTCGAGGTGGCCCTGCATCTCGGTGAACCGGTCGCCGAGCCAGGTCTCCAGGTCCTGGCGCGGCCTGCCCTCGAAGGAGAGCAGCGACTCCCGCATCAGCGACCAGGAGGCGGCGTGCGAGTACTGGTTGCTGCCGAACTGGGTGTCCGGCCGGGACTGTTCGCTGAGCACGATCCGGCCGGTCCTCGACGGGTCGGTCGCGTGGGCGCCGAGGTCCGCGACCAGTTCGGACTTGAGCGGGTAGCGGGTGAAGGCGGCCGTGCCGGGGGGCAGCTGGCCGGGCGGCTGGACCGTCACCGGCTGCAGGCCGAGCTGGTTCTCGATGTCGGCGCGGTTGGCCGGCGTCATGTAGTCGGGGTACGCCCGGTGGAGGCTGCGGATCAGGTGTTCCTTGGCCGTCCGGACGTCGTCCGCGCTGAGCGAGGCGGTCTGCTTGATGTCCAGCAGGGTGCCGACGACCTCGTCGGTGCTCGGTGCCGGGCCGGTGCCCCGCTGGAAGGCGCCGAGGCGGTCCAGCATCCCGGCCTCGCCGTGGCCGACCGCCCGGCCGTCCGCGAAGGAGGCGAAGGAGGTGATCTGGGAGAGCTCGATGTAGCCGGACACCAGGTCGCCGAGTTCGCGGTGCCACTGCTCGACCGACTGCTGGCGCGACGGGTCCGTGGGCAGCCTGTCGAGCCGTGCGACGATGTCGTCCCAGCGGGCCTTGACCGCCGGGTAGTCCTTCTCGGCGGCGCCCTTGGGCTCCGGCGGGTAGTTCTTGAACTCCGTGATGTCGTTGGTGAGTTCGGCCCACACCGACTCGGCGGAGCGTCCGGCGAGACCGCTCGCCGCCCGGCGGGTCAGCGCCCAGGGCACGGTGTGCGAGCGCTGGTCGGTGCCGAACCGGGTCATCGGCCGGTCGTTGGAGGGCAGCACCTCGCTGAGGTAGATGTCCCGGCCGTGCGGGGTGACGGGGTCGGGTCCGACCACCGCGGTCTGCACGGCGACGGCCAGGGTCCGGCGCTGGGGCGGCGCCGGCGTCGAGTCGACGTCCATCGGTGAATCGGACGGCGGCACGGTGCCGAAGTCGTCCACGTCCATCGGCTCCGGGGCGTGCTCGGTCCGGGGCCGGGTGAAGGTCGAGTAGGTGTCCATGAAGTTCGGGTCGTGCGGGCCCGAGATGTTGGTCTCGTGCGGGTCGGCGACCGATGCCCAGACCGTCCAGTCGGAGCGGAAGTTCTCCGGCATCCCCCCGGTGGCGGGGGTCACCTTGCGGTCCGTCAGGTCGGCCCATCGCAGCCGGCCGTCGCGGTCGTGGACCAGCGCGACCGCGTGTCCCGCGCCCTCCTTGCCCGCGCCGAGCACGGTGGCGAAGCTGCCCGGCCCGCCGGCCTGCACCGTCTCCATCAGCTTCCGGACGGCGGCGTCGCCCTCGCCGAACAGTGCCGGGCCGTCGTGCCGCTTCCACAGCGTGTTGCCCGGAATCGGCTCCACGTTCCCGTGCAGGGTCTGCCCGGAGACCCTGGGGCGGCCGAAGTGGGTGTCCCGGTAGGCCTCCACGTTCTCCAGGCAGGCGTTGAGGTCGTTGCCGGGCCGGAATCCCTCACCGGGGTGGACCGGCGCGGCGTGCGGGTTCACCTTCCCGAGCAGCGAGGAGCTCATCGGCGGATGCACCTTCGGCTCGCCGCCGAGGTAGCTCACCAGGTCCTGCGTCAACGGGTGCCGGGCGCCCACGGCCTGGTAGCCGCGGTCGTGCATCACCGCGTCGGTGTTCTCGTACGACGGTGTCCGGCGCCGCTTGTCCTCCCGTTCGACGACGGCATGGTCGTCCTCGTCCCGTCCGCGCTTGCGGCTGTTCGACTCGGGGCGGTCCTGCATGACGGTGTCGCCGTCGGCGTCCTGCCGGTGCGGGACGGCGGGGGCGGGTTCGTCGACGTCCATCGCACGGGACTGCTGGTGCTCGGACGCACCGGTGCCGTGGGTGGTGACCGGCGGCGGGGCCGAGGGCAGTGAGCCGAAGCCCTGTGCGGGGTCGTGCTGCTGCTGTTCCTCGGCCAGCCGCTGCAACTGGCCGGCGCTGTCACGGGACATGACGGACAGCCAGGAACGGTCGTCCTGCGGTGGGAACTCGTCGAACAGCTGCCGCTGCAGCGCCTCCAGTTCGTGGAAGCGCGGGTTGGCGTGGCCCAGCGCGCTCATCCGGGCGGTGAAGAGCATCGACTCGCCCTGTGCGTGCTGCCGGTCGGCGGCGGCCTGCTGGCGCAGTGCGGTCGCGCTGTCGTGGACCTGCTGCATGGTGGTGCCGGGCTGCGCGAGCGCGCCGACGGCGTCGGCCTGGGCGACCAGCCGGCCGCGCAGGTCGCCGAGTTGTCCGAGCAGTTCGTTGCGGACCGTGCGGAACTTCGGGTCGGTGGCCGGCGGGAGCTTGCCCTGCAGCTTGTTCGCCAGGTCGTCGAACCGCTCCACCTGCTCCCTGGCGTTGATGTGGTACGGGCCGACCGTCATCTGCACCCGGTCCGCCTCGCCGGGCGGGTCGAGCCTGAACGGGCGGGTGGTCTGCCTGCCGACGTGCGGGTTGCCGTGCTCCTGTACCGACTCCTGGCTGGTGACGTGCCAGCCGTCGGGGCCGTGGTGCAGGACGTTGGTGACCTCGAAGGTGAACGGGTGCGGCGAGCGGTACTCGTCGGGCCCGAACCAGTCGGTGACGGTCTTTCCGGCCCGGAAGTCGGCGCCGCCGATCAGGTTGTTCTTCGCCGAGTACGACTGGAAGTGCCACAGCTGGAAGGTGTCGGTGTGCGGGTTCACGTCGGTGGCGACGAACGCGCAGCCGTTCATGCCGCCGGTGAACACCAGCCCGTCGCCCGGCCGCGCCGGGTCCGGGTGCAACGGCACCTGGACGTGCCCGATGGTGTGGTCGCCGCCCGCCGTCCCGGACTTGTACGGGGCGTACAGCGCGGTGACGTAGTGGTGGTCGGGCATCGGGTCGGGCAGGTGGACGCCGGCCGGGGGCCGGAACTCCTCGCTGTGCTGGGCGTACTTCTCCCACGCCGGGGTCAGTACGAAGGCGTCCCGGTCGGGCGTGCTGCGGGCGGGGTCGCGGACGAGCGCGAACCAGTGCCGGTCA
The DNA here is from genome assembly GCF_000717715.1 of Streptomyces sp. NRRL B-24484. Classification (GTDB taxonomy): domain Bacteria; phylum Actinomycetota; class Actinomycetes; order Streptomycetales; family Streptomycetaceae; genus Kitasatospora. The sequence continues at coordinate 48,069 of NZ_JOAI01000065.1, forward strand.
CTGCCCTCGAACCTGGCGAGGAAGGAGTTGACCTGGTGCTGCTGCAGCCCCTCGGTGCGGAGCCTCAGCCCGGAGCCGAAGTCCACCCCGAGCGGGGTGTCCCGCAGGAAGCTCCCCGGGTCGTGCATGATCCCGTGCTCGGGGGTGCCGACCGGCGGGAGCAGCGGCTCCACGGGCGGCAGCTGCTGGTCGTCGTGCGGCTGCTGGTCGGCGTCCTCGTGGTGCTGAAGCGGGTCGGCCTCGTGGTGCTGGCCGTCGTGCTGGGGCCCCTCGTGCTGCTGGCCCTGGTGCTCCGGCGCGCCACCGTGTCCGGCCGTCGGCTGGTGCGGAGTCCCGGTGGCCGGGGTGTGGCTTTGGGTCGGCGGCGGCGGGGGCGGGGAGGGCAGCGTGCCGAAGCCCCGGGTGCCGGTGCTCCGGTGGTCGCCCGCGGCGGGGTGCGCGACCGGCGGCGGGGGCGGCGGTGTCGGCACCGCGTCCGTCGCGCTGCGCTTGGACGGCGGCGCGTCGGCCATCAGCACGTCGTCGTCCGGGTCGACCCGACGCTTCTCCGGCCGGGCGGTCTGCTGCGGGGCCACCGGGTGGTCCTGGCTCTGCGACGGCATCGGCGTGTCGTGGTCCTGCGTCCCGGTGGGCGTGCCGTGGTCCGCCGAGGCCATCACCACGTCGGTGTCCTGGCCCGCCGGGGGCCGGGGCGTCGCGGGCGGCGGGGTGGTGCCGATCTCGTGGCCCTCCGCGCCAGGCCGGGCGTCGCGGGCCGGGTCGTGCAGCGCCTCGGAGCCGACCACCGGGTTCGCGGACTGCCCCGGCTGGCGGGTGAAGTCGCCGGACGAGGAGACCGGGGTCTTGCCGCCCGCGTGGTTCAGCATGCCGTGCTCGTCGGCGATGTTGACCGCGCTGGCGCTCGGCTTCTGGCCCGGCTGGTGGAGGTCGACCATGTCGGCCTCGGTCTTGGGGGCCATCAGGTCGCGCAGCTCGCCCGGGGCGAGGCCGGTGTCCTCCAGGGTACGCAGGCCGCGCAGCAGGTCCAGGGTGTGCGGCGAGTACAGCGCCTCGGGCGGCAGGTCGCCCTTGGCGACGGCGGTCAGCACGTCCTGGTCGCGGACCACGTGCGGGTCCAGGAAGTTCTGGATCCACTTGTTGGTCAGCTCGTCGCCGAAGCGCAGGTTGGAGGCGCTGTTGGACAGGCCGGCGGTGATCTCCTCGATCAGCTTCGGCACGTCCTCGACCTTGGCCTGCACGGCCTGGTCGAACAGGCCGGCGGGGTGCTTCTCGCCCGCACCGGCCCGCGGGAGGCCGCCGCCGTACTGCCGGGCGACGGCGGCGATGTCCGCGTCGGCCTTGGGCAGCAGCTTCTGCGCGGCCTTCTGCTGGTCGGCCGCGGTGCCGCCGGGCTTGAGGGTCTGCGCCGCCTCCTCGCGGCGCCGGTCCACCTCGTCCTGCCGCAGCCGGTCGCGCTCGTTCGGCAGCTTGTCGGCGAAGGCCTCCAGCCGCTCGGGCCGCACCGCGTTGGGGTCGTTGCGCAGCTCGTCCGCCAGGCCCTTCAGGTCCTGCCGGTCCTGGCCGAGGCGGTCGTACGAGCGCGCCAGGTCGTCGAGCCGGTCGGCCAGCCGCTCGTGCGCCGGGGAGTTGCCGGGGCCGGCGGGCGGCTCGGCGGCGGCCTGCCGGGCCGCCGCGACGGTGTCGTCGAGGCGGCGCGGCCCGGTGACGCCGTGGACCAGAGCGAGGTCCTCGACGGCCTGCTCGCGGACCTTGGTGCGGACGTCCGCGAGGGCATCCTTCATCTCCGCCAGGTGCTGCGGCGACGGGTCGCCGGAGAACCGCTCCACGGTGTCCGCGTACCGGTCGAACTCGGCCTTGGCCGGGCCCTCCAGCCCGGAGCGGTCGAGCTGGTCGCGCACCTCGTCCCGGGCCGCGACGGCGCTCGCCGGGTCGTCCAGCTTCGCGGGGGCGAAGGCGGGCTCCAGCCGGTCGTTGCCGTAGGCCTTGCCCAGGTCCACGTCCTTGGCGGTGTAGCCGAGGTCGCGCCAGGCGAGGGCGGCGTGCTCCTGGCCGTTGGCGCCGAGCCGCTTGACGGCCTGCTTACCGGCCTTGTCGAGCACGCGGTGCTGGTCGGGAGCCATGGTGTCGGCGAAGTCGGAGAAGGTCCGCGACGCCTCCACCCGGTGCTGCTCGTCGCCGAACGACCGGGCCTTGAACACGGCGGCCGTCACGTACTTGTGCACCATGTAGTCGGCGACCACGTGGTTGCGGTTGACGACCGCGGTGCCGAGCTTGACCTTGCCGTCCTCCATCCGGCGGACGGTCTTCTCGGCGTGCGGCTCGCCCGCCATCACCCCGTGGTCCGAGTAGCCGAACGCGGCGCGGTAGGCACCGTCGGTCAGCTCGTGCTCGGCGCCCTTCTTCGGCTTGGGCGGCGTCGCCCCGTAGTTCCCGGCGAGGGCGTCCTTGCGCGCCTGGAGGTCCTTCGCGAGCTCCTCCTCGCGGACCCCGAGGTCCTCGACCCGGCTCGCGAAGACGTTCCGGGTGGTCTTCGCGGCCGCCTCCGCCGCGGTCTCCTTGGTGGAGCCGGTGGCGGTCCGCTTGTTGTTCTCGTTCTGGTAGGCGGTCTCGGCGTCGTCGCGCCGCTGGACGGCCTCCTGCCGGAGGTCGCCCACAGCCTTGCGCTGCTCCTCGATCCGCGCCATGGCGTCCTTGGCGATCCACGGCTCGGCCTGCGCGCGGGCGTCCTGCAGCGCCTTGAACTCCGCGGTGCCGGACTTGGGTTCGCCCTTGAGCCGGGCCAGCTCGTGCTCGTAGACGGCCAGCCGGTCCCGCTGGTCCTCCAGGTGGGCCTTCGCGGTCTCCAGGTTGTGCTTCTCGCCGGCCAGTTCGGCCTGGCGGTCCGGCCCCTGGCGGGCGATCTCGTCGAGCCGGTGGTTCACCGCGTCGAGCTGCTCGGGCACGTTGCGGCGCAGCACGTCCACGTGCAGCTGCTTCTGCTGCTGGTACGCGTGCAGGATCGCGTCGGTGTCGCCGTCGATCAGCGCGGACCGCTCGTACTTCTTCAGGCTGTCCTTGACCTTGTCGAACTCCGCGGAGTCCGGCAGGAAGTCCTTGATCGCGTCGAAGGCCTTCTCGCCGTCGATCTTGTGTGAGTAGCCGTCGTCCGCCGCGGGCTTGCTGCCGAAGCCCGGCGCCTTCGGCGGCGGCGGGGGCAGGTGCGAGGAACTCCCGCCGTGCTGACCGGGGTTGCCCGCCGACGGGACCGGCGGCGGCGTGGCCGGCGGCTGGTGGCCCGGGGGGTTGCTCCCGTTGCCGTCGACCCGGTCCATGAAGTCCCGGAATCCCTCGTACATCTGGTTCTCGGCCGTGGTGGCGTGCACCGGGTTGGCCGGCCCGCTGTGCACCGCCCCCGGGTCCTTGCCGTACAGCTTCTCCAGCAACGGCAGCATGGCCGGCTCGTTCTGCCGCACCCAGTCCGCGCCGTTGTTGCGCGGCTGGCCGGTGTACGGGTCGGTGCCGTGGTTGTTGCCCAGGTAGGCGTTGGTGACCTGCGCGAAGTACTCCTGTTCGTCGCGCGAGGAGTAGTTGTCGACCGGCTTCCCGCTGGCGTCGTGGCGCGGACCGTCCGGCCAGGCGGCGTTCGGGTCGCCCTGCTTCTGGTTGAAGGTGTCGGTGATCAGCTTCTGGTCGTGCGCGTCCAGACCGTAGCGGTGCACGGTGTGGGTGAACTCGTGGGTGGTGGTGGAGTACCCGTCCTCGTAGTGCCCGCCGTGACCGATCGGGGTGTGCTCGCCGAGCAGGTTCTCCTCGGTGATCGCCGAGTGGCGCCCGCCGGAGCCGCGCATGTCGTCGTAGCCGCGGCCGGCGCCCGCCGAGGAGTTGTTGTGCACCCCGCGCAGGTCGTTCAGCTCCGGGACGTCCGGCATCCGCACGTCCTTCGGGACCACCACGACGTCGGCGCCGTTCTTCAGCAGCCGCGCGGCGGTCTCCGGGTCCTGGAGCATCCGGGCGATCTGCTGCTGCGCCTCCTGCCGTGCCGAGGGCGCGCGCTCCGCGCGCGGGTCCACGTGCACCATCAGCTCCGCCGCGGTCTTCGCGAACTCCTTCGGCGGCAGCCCGTTCTTCAGCGCATCCACCGTCTGCGGGTCGCGTGCGAGCCAGCGCCGGTTCTCCGGTGTCAGGCCGGCCAGCTCGCGGGTCCGCTCCTGCGGCGACATGGTCGGCAGGTCCTGCCGCAGCCGGTCGGCGCCGACCGGGGGCGTCGCCACCGGCCGCTGCTCGCGGCCCAGCTGGTCCACCGCGTCGCGCACCGGGGACTTGCCGGACAGTGCCTGCAGTTCCGCGTCGCGCGCCTGCTTCTGCCGGTCGAGGAACTGGTCGTGGGCGCTGGTCGACGGTGCGTTGTGCTGGCCGGCGGCGGGCGGGTTGGTGTGGCCGGTCGTCGACGGCGCGTTGTGGCCACCGGTCGCCGGGGCGTTGTGGCCGGGGGCCGGCGTCGTGTTCGGCGTCGTCGTGGGCGGGTTCTGGTGGCCGGACTGCGCGGATCCGGCCGTGTGCTGCCGGGTCGGCGGGGCGGGCGGCGGCGGGGTGTTGTCGCCGCCGAGGCTCCGGGGCGACGGGGACGAGCTGCCCCCGCCCTGGTGCGACACCGGCGGGGCCGGCGGCGCGGGCGTGCTGTCGGTACCGAGGCCGTGGGTCGACTGCGAGGAGCCGTCCCCGCCCTGGTGCGGCACGGGCGGGGCCGGCGGTGCGGGCGGGGCGCCGTTGCCGTGCTGCTGGGCCGCGTTCGCCGGGTCCTGCCCGGTCGACTCCCGGGGGAGGTACCCGAGGCGCATGTCCCCGGCGGCGGTGGCGACGGTCGCGTCGTGCGGCGCTCCGTCGGGGTTCGGCCGGCCGCCGTCGGTCAGCCGCACCGACGGCGCGCCCAGCATCTCGGCCACACCGGGGATCCGGTGCTCGGAGCCCGTCGGGTGCTCGTGGACGTGCGCCTTGCCGGTGACCAGTACGTACTTGCCCGTCCCGCCGGCGTCCGTGATGGCGTGGTTCATGTAGGAGTTGAGCAGCCGCGCGCGCTCCTCCAGCGCCTGGCGTCCGAGGTCGTGCGGCCGCCGCGCCGGGTAGCCGTCCACCGCGTGGACCGTCACCCCCTCGATCTTCGCACGCACGACGGTGTCGTAGAGGCCGGCGCCGGCCGGGGAGTTCTGGCTGCGGTCGTACGTCCGGAGCATCTTCTCCAGGTTCGGCGACATCGTGCCGTCCGAGCGCTGGTAGGCGTCCAGGTGCTGCTGGAAGGCGTCGTCGCGGAGCGACTCGACGTAGATCCGCTCGACGCCGGCGGCCTTCAGGCCGTGCATGTTCTCGTTGAGGAAGCGCCAGCTCGGCGACTGGTTGTGCGCCTCGCCCAGCACGATCCCGTCGAAGCCGGGGTGGCCGTTGTGCCCGCCCAGCAGCCGGTTCACGCCGTCCATCGCGGACACCGAGCCGTCCAGGTGGTCGTTCACCCGCTGCTCGCCGACCGGGTGCCAGTCCTGCTGCGAGTCCTGGCGGGCCAGGCGCTCCAGCACGTTCCGGCGGATCTCCTGCTGCTGGAAGTGCTCCTGCGTACGGAAGTCCAGGTTGCCCGCCGCCTCCAGCACCTGGTTGCCCTGGAAGGCCATGGCCTCCGGACCCAGCTCGTTGCGCAGGTGCGGGGTCACCGCGTTGGCCGCCACCGGGTGCAGGGCCTTGAGGGTCAGCGGGTCGAGGTGCGACTTGAAGGACTGCGAGTACGGGCTGACCTTGACGTCCGGCCTGCCGTTCGGCGTCTGGACGCCGGAGTCGTGCCGCCCCCACGAGCTGTGCGGCAGGGCGTTCGCCGCCGTCTGCAACTCGCCGGTCAGCCTGAAGTTGAACTTGTTGTCGCTCTTGTACCGGGCCAGCGCCGCCGGATCCGCCTTGGGCGGGTGGATCAGCGACGGGCCGGCCGGGTGCTGGTGCAGCTGCGCCAGCTCCTCCGGGGTCGGTGCCTCGTCGATCGGACGGATCCCGGAGTTCCCCGACGGCGGCGGGGGCGGCGGCGGGAGGTGCTCGTCGCCGGTCCGACCGGTGCGGGGCGCGGACGACGAGGACCCGTTCGGGTCGCCGAGGGTCCGCGGAGTCCCGCCCGCCCGGTGCGACGGCGGGGGCGGGGGCGGCACGTGGGTGTCAGAGGTACGGCCGGCACCCGGCCGGACGGTGCCGCCGGCGGGCTGCGGGGTCGGCTCCACGGGGCGCTGCGACACCGGACCCGTCGGTCCGTGCGTCGACGGCGTGCGGGCGCCGCCGCCCGCCGTGTGGGCAGCGCCGCCACCCGGCACCGGACCGGGCACGAACCCGCCCGCCACGGGCGGCGTCCCCGCCGGCTGCTGAACGGTGGACGCCGCGTTGTCGGGAACGACGTTCCCCGGCACGGTCTCCGGCGCAGGCCTGCTCTGGGTCTGACCGCCCGAGACCCGGGTACCGCCGTTGAGGTGCGTGTCGCCACCGGACGCGGCCAGGTGCGGGGCGCCGCCGAGCGGGCCGGTGCCGTCCAGCCGGCTGGACGCCGGTGCCGGGGCGTCCGACTCGGGGGCCGGGGCACGGTGCTCGCCGCCACCCCCCGCGACATGGCTCTGTGCCGGGGCCGGGGCCGGAGCCGCCGCGTGCGGCACGGCCGCCGCCGGACGCTCCGCGGCACCCTCGTGGACGGGGGCGGGGGCTTCGTGGACGGGCGGTGCCGTGGGGTGGACGGCTCCGGTGCCCGGCTGGGCGTGGGACGGGGCCTGCTGCGCGGGGGCGGGCGTCTCGTGGACGGGCGTTGTCGTGTCGTGGACGGGCCCGGTCGGCTGCTGCGCGTGCACCGGTGCCTCGTGTGCGGGGGGCACCTGCGCAGACGTCTCGCGCACCGGTGTCTCGTGCACGGGCGTCTCGCGCACCGGTGTCTCGTGCACGGGCGTCTCGTGCACGGGCACAGCGGTGTCGCGGGTCGGCACGGGGGTCGGCGTCTCGTGCGCGGGCACGGAGGTGTCACGGGTCGGCGCCGGGGCCTCGTGGACCGGGACGGTCGTCGGCCGGTCGGCGGAAGGCACCCGGTCGCCGGCGTGATCCGCGGTCGCGGGCCTCTCGCCCGTGGACGTGTGCGGCGACGGCTGGACGTCCTGATGGGCCTGCGGCTGTGCCTGCTGGTGGACCTGTCCGGGGGCCTGCTCGTGCGCGGCCGGTGCCTGCTCGGTGCCCCGGGGCGTGGTCTCGGGGGCGTGCGGCGCGCTCTCGGCGACCTGGTGCACGGGCTCTGCGGGACGCGGCGCCGGCTCGGCGGAGTCGCCACGGGTGGCGGCCGGGGCGGCAGCCGTCTCGGGCGCAGGGGTGTGCTCGGCGGCAGGTGCCGGGCGGTCGGCCGCGTGGGGCGTCGGCTGCCCGGTCGCGGCGGTCTCGGCCGGGGCGGGGCGCTCGGAGGCCAGGTGCTCGGTGGCCGGGTGCTCGGTGGCCGGGCGCTCGGAGGTGTGGACCGGCGTCTCGGCCGCAGGGGTGTGCTCGGCGGCAGGTGCGGGCCGGTCGGAGCCGAACGGGACCAGGCCCCGGGTGCCCGAGGACGGTGCGGGAGCGCTCTCGGGACGGCTCGCGCCGCCCTCGCCACCGCCGTGCACCGTCCCCGCCGAACTGCCGGCGCCGGCCGAACTGCCCGTGCTGGTGGATCCGTTCGGGCCGCCTGCCAGGCCGGTGGCGGAGTGACCGCCTACGGAGCCGCCCGCCGAGCCGGCCGAGGCGGCGGAACCGGTCGAGCCGGTCGAGGCGGGTGCCTCGTGCGGGGCGCCGCCGGACGGGCCGTCACCGGAGGGACCGCGGTAGCCGGCCGAGCCGGAGTCGGACTTGGAGAAGACCGGGGTGCCGCCCGCTCCGGCGGTGCCGCCACCGGCGCCCTCGGGGCCGGCGTGCGGGGTGGGGATCTTCGGCGGGCCGTTGAAGTGTCCCTTCACGGCCGACGCTCCCCGGTGCAGGCCGACCGAGGCACCACCGCTCAGGCCGGATCCGAGCAGGCTGCCGCCCTCGACGTGACCGGTCGTGATGAGCTGGGTGGAGACGTCCGCACCGACACCGACGGCTGCGCCGTGGGCCATCCGGCCCGCGGTGGTCTCCATGACGCTGCTGAGGCCGAGCTTCGACCCGCCGGCACTGAGGCCCTTGCCGATGAGGTGGCCGCTGGCGCCGGCGACGGCGCCGCCGAGGGCGTTCTGGCCCAGCTCCTTCATGTCGATGCTCTTGCGGTGGCCCTCCATCACCTCGATGCCCTGGGCCATCAGGTTGATCGCGGCCATCTGTGCGGCCTGCTTCGCGGCGAACTCCAGTGTCTCCTTCAGCAGTTGCTTCAGGATCTGCTGGACGGCGGTGCGGCTGATGCCGACGAACACCGGGATCTCGGCCAGCGAGACGCCCGCGGTGAACGGGGCCTCCGCCTCCGCGGTCGCGATCTCGAAGGCCAGGATGCCGAGTTGGGCCACGATCTGGATCTTCGCGGTCTCCGCGGAGTTGGCCATCGCCTCCAGCATGTCGCCCATGCCGTTGCAGGCCTGGACGAGGCCGGGGAAGTAGCCCGGGTCCTCCTCGGTGCCCTTGCCGGTGGTGAACTGCGACCAGTGCTTGGCCAGGGCGTCGGCGGCGGAGCCGCGCTGGCCGTCGAGGGCGCGCTTCACCGCGGAGTCGGCGGAGCGTCCGGCGTCCTCCAGGGTCTTGGCGCCGTCACGCCAGCGCTCCGCCATGTCGCGGAGCATGTCCTCGTCGGCCTCCGGCCAGCGGGTGCCCGCCAGCAGGAGGAGCACCCACTGCAGGGGCTCGGGGAGTTCGACCGCCATCGGATCAGGCCCTTCGGGTGGTGGACGGGTGGGCCTGCGCGATGTTCCGCAGAGTGGCGCCCGGCGAAGTGACGTTGACGGGTGCGCTGAACGACCCGCTCTGGGGGACGGACACGTCCTCGGAACCGCCGCCCTGGAAGACTCCGTTGGGAAATCCGCAAACCGGTGATGGCGGATGGTCCTGGCTGCCATGATCGGCCTGTTCGTCGATCGAGGGGGCCGGGTGTCGCTGGAGCCG
>NZ_JOAI01000066.1 GCF_000717715.1 Streptomyces sp. NRRL B-24484
CGTCCGAGTAGTCCTTCATCGCCATCGGCGCTGTTCTCGCTTCCTCCGGATCAAGCAGATCCAGTATCAGCGTGTCCACCTCTCAGGGCGAAGGCCCTCGATCGGTCCGCGGGGGAGGATCCGCAGGCGGAGAAGGTCGAAGCCATAGCATCTGTACCAGTCCCTCTTGATCCGTTGTCGGTTCTGGTCGCGCAGTGGTGCCTGGTCATGTTGAACAACCGTTACCGGGCACCTCTGCCGGAACGTATGAGCACGCGTACTCAGACGCACACGGCACTCGGCCCGGTGGGTCTGGGCAGATACGCGCTATCTGGGCAGGAGCCCCGGTGCCAGAGTGCGGTCAGGCGGATGTGATCGGCCCTGGTCGCCCGAGGTGTGCGGTGGGGGTCCCTGTGACTGGAGTGTCGTATGACCGCGAGATCCTGGCTTCGTGTGCTGGTTGCCGGTGCCGCCATTCTCACGCTGGCCGGGTGCAGCAAGGAGGACCGTGCGGTGATGTTCGCGCCGGGCTGCCCCGAGGGACCCGCCGCGCGGCCGCTGCAGCGGGAGTTGCCGGCGGGCACCGCGTGGGCCTGGGGGAAGCCGTTCAACGCTCCTGCCGGGAGTTTCCAGGAGGGCGCGGTGCCGGGCCTGACCGATGTCGTCTCGATCGCGGACAGCGGCCACACCATTGTGGCCGTACGTGCCGACGGCACCGTGTGGTCCTACGGCACCAACGCCAGCGGCTCGCTCGGACGCGGCTCCCAGGAGCGGAGCTACGAGGCCGAGCCGCGGCAGGTCACGGGGGTCGGGCCGGCGCACGCGGTGTACAGCAGCGGGCCGACGTTCTACGTCGTCCTGCGGGACGGCACCGTGACGGCCTGGGGTTCGGACAGGTTCCTGGTCAAGGGAGGCCAGCAGGAAGGGTACGACGGGGTGGCCGTGCCCGAGCGGGTGTCCCGAGCCGGGAACGTGGTCGCGATGGGGCCGGGCCTCCTCAACACCTTCGCGCTGCGCTCGGACGGGCGGGTCCTCGGCTGGGGGATCAATGTCACCGATGTGCTGGGCGACCGGCACGGCACCCGCATCGGGACGGTCCCCGGTGTTGAGGGCGTCGTCGACGTGTCCGCGGCGGGTGGGGCCGTGGTGGCGGTGAAGGCGGACGGGAAGGTGTGCGCCTGGGGGAGCAACGTGCACGGCCTGCTGGGGGTCGAACCGGCTGGCGGCCAGTCCGCACGTCCGGTTCAGGTGGACGGCTTGAAGGGCGTCGTGCAGGTGGCCGGCGGATCGGACGTGGCGTACGCCCTGGACCGCGACGGTGTGGTGTGGGCGTGGGGCCGGGGCGTGAGCGGCGCGCTGGGCGACGGCGACACCTCCGACCACATCTCGGCGAAGCCGACCCGCGTGACCGGCCTCCCCAAGATGCGCCGGATTTCCGCCTTCGGGTTCACCGGGTACGCCATCGACACCGAGGGCGGCCTGTGGGCCTGGGGGTCCGACACGGACACCGCAAAGCACGCCAACGTACCGAAGAGCGCCGCCACGCCGGTACGCATCCCGCTGCCTGCGCCGGCTCTGGACGTGTCGTACCACCACGTGATCATCCAGGACCAGTGACCGAGCGACGAGCCTGTCATGGAGCCGTCTCCCCCACCTCCGCCGGGCCTGCCGCCCCGGCCCCGGGCAGCGCTGACGCGCGCCAGACAAGCTCTGGAGCGGAGCGGCACCCGCGACAACCAACGGAAGGCTGCACACCCACCCCGCAAGGGGTTCGGGACATGGCCCCCGGGCCATGTCCGCCAGCGGAGGTGCGGGCCGAGCGGGACGAACTCGCCGTCGCCGAGCGGGTCCTTGAGAGGGTGAGCGAACAGCTCGCCAACGAGCGCGCCTCGGTCGCGCCGACGCCGGGGCAGGTGGGCGGCCGGGCGGTGATGCTGATCCCGCACCACACGCCGGACATGGAGGAGACCATGCTCCCGCCGGACTACCAGCACATCCTCGCCGCCGTGCGGCAGGCCGCCGGTCCGGTCATGGCCCACCAGGTCGGCGAGATACTGGGAGTCGGCGTCATGAGGTCCGCGGCCCAAGTGCCCGCGGGCGAGCCGGGGGCGCTCGCGCCGGAGCGGCGCCGCGCGCTGGAGGAGATCGACCCGTGGTGGTGCCCCACCTGGCCGATCGTCTGGCGGCGCGCCTACGCGGTGGCCAGGGCGTGGTGGCTGGAGTGCGACGGCCGCGTGGACTGGGCGCAGCTGCCCGCGGAGACCGTGTTCGAGGGTGAGCAGCTCGGCCGCTGGATCGTGGCGCAGCGGGCCGGCTGGCCCGGCCTGGAGCAGGACCGGCAGGACCTGTTGACCGCGCTCGGCATCGAGCCCGACCCGGAGCTGGTGGCCGCAAAGGCCGCGGCCGAGGCCAAGCCGAAGACGTCCCGCGCGGACCGCTTTGCCCAGGGCCTGGCAGCCCTGGCACGGTTCGTCGAGCGGGAGGGCCACGTCCGGGTCCCGCGCCCACACCGCGAGGAGCTGGAGGTCGTGGTGGCCGGTCCTGGCGGGGAGGAAAACGTGCAGCTCGTGGCCGTGGGGCTGGGTGCATTCCTCAACAACACCAAGGCGGGGCGCGCCAAGCTGACAGCAGGGCAGCTCGGGCAGCTCGCCGAGCACGGCGTGGAGTGGGCATGAACGGCCCGGGCGAGGGCCGGGTGAGGATGTGTCACTGCGGAGACGCCGACAGCCTGGTGGCGGCGCCTGGCCGGTGCTGGGGGTCCGGGGCGCCAGGGGCAGGGTGTCCGTGGTGGCTGACATGATCAGCGGTGGGTCGGTTCCCTTCCATGTCGCGCTGCGGCGCCGGCGGGACCATGCTGCGGGGGTTGCCGGGTGAGTGAGTGGGAGTCCGATCCCGCGTGCCAGGCGGTATGGAGAGCGTTCGGGGATGGGGATTTGCTTGATCAGGTGGGAGGCTCTCTCGACGTTCGCGTGGTCGTGGCGGGCGTCCGTCCCGAGGTGAAGGACGGGTTCCTGCCGGAGGAGGTGCCCTGGGACCGCTTTCCTTATGGGGCCAGGGTCGGGGAGGTCCTGGAGCGGCTGCGCTCGGGAGCCCTTGCCGCCGCCCGTGGTGCCTTCCGCGCCCTCATTGGTCTGTGCGCCGATGACATGAGGGCCGCGGTGGCGCCGGCGGTGCCGTTCCTGATCCGGATCGCTGCCGACCCGGGCTCGGGCCACCGCGTCGAGGCCCTGGGTGTGGTGGCCGAGGTGGCACGGATGCGGCACCAGGGGGTGTGCACACGAGAGGACATGCTGCGGTTCCGTGACGACGACGAGTGGTCCTTCGAGGTCACCGGTTACCCGCAGAACTGGTCCGTGCAGGCCGCCCGCGAAGCTGTCACCGCGGACACCGATCTCCTCCTGCCCCTGCTCGACGACCCCGATGCCGCGGTGCGGATCGCCGCCGCCTACGTGCTGGCGGCCGCCCTCGACCGCGCACAGGACATCCGCACCGCCTTCCACGCCCGCCTGGACACCGAACCGGACCCGGCCGTACGCGCCGCGCTGGTGCTGGCGATCGCCCAGCTCGGCCGGGTACACCGGCACGAGCCCACGACGGTGTGGGCGCGGGACTGCTGGACCGACCCGGTACGGCCGCCAGAGGTCCGCGTGAGCGCCGCCCTCGGGTGGATGTGCCTGACCGACCTGCCCGTCCCCGACGAACTACGCGCCGTGCTGGAAGACCTCGCCACCGACGACACGGCCCTCCTGATGGCGCCGCTGCCGTGGATGCGCGCGGCCGAACGCCTCGACCGCGATGGCCTGTGCCGCTGCCTGCACGCCATGCTGCACTCCGACGCTCCTGACCCTGCGGGCTACTCGGACGACCCATGGGCCTGAGGGGTGGCGCAGCGGGCCAGCCAGCCCGGTCCGGAGGCGGACCAGCAGGGCCTGCTGGCGGCGGTCGGCGGCGAGGCGGACCAGGACCTGATCGAGGCGAAGACCGTGGCGGAGGCGTTCCGGGCGGAACACCTCCGGCAGGCCCTGGCTGCGCTCGCCGCGTTCGCCAAGCGGGGGAAGGACTGTTCCCGGTTCCGCGCCCGCGCAAGGAGCCGCTGGAGGTCGCGGTGGCCGGTCCCGATGGTGCGGGGAGAGCGCCAAGATCGTCCGTGCGGGGCTGGGTACGCGGTTGAACGATCTTGCGCGGCCCGGGCGCAGGCCGCGCGGCCGGAGGCTGGCTATCTGCGCCAGGCGGGTGGAGGCGGGCTATCTGCGCCAGGCGGGTGGAGGCGGGCAGCCTCGCATGTACTCGGGGCCCGCGGCCCGGGGGTAGCGGTAGTGGGTGTTGCTGAAGGGCCAGATCGTGCGCTGGTCCTGCGGTTTGGGGGCGAGGCGGCTTGAGCGGGCGCGGGGCTTGGGTGGCTGGGGTGGGCGCGGGCACGGGTCGGCCGGGAGAGTTTCCCCTCCCGGCCGGCCGTTGTGCTGTTCAGGTGTCAGGAGCAGTACACCTTGGGGTTGGCCCAGTCGGCGTGGTCGCTGCTGTTGCCGTCACCCCCGTCTCCGGCGGCAAGTTCGAGGACGGTGGTGCCGGTGGGGATGGTGACGTCGATGGTGGCTGCGGCCGTGTCGCTGCCGCGGCGGACCGGGGGGTTGGTGGTCAGGCTGGTGCCGTCGGCGCGGATGGTGAAGGTCACCGAGCCGTTGTTGCCGACCTCGTCGTCTACGCCGACGGTGGCGGTGAAGCGGTTGCAGTGGCCGCCGATGTAGAGGGTGACGCTGCTGTTCGCGTTGGTTCCGATGCCCAGGGTGTAGGGGGTTCCGGCGATGGTGAGGGTCTTGTTGTCGTTGCTCTTGTCGAGTTTGACCCCGCCGTTCCAGCTGTTGCTGGATGCCAGGAACGGCAGCTTGCTGACATCCGTGGTGGTGGTCGGGGCGGTCAGGTAGCGGAGGGTCCTGGTGTCGGTGAGCTGCTGGTTGGTGTTCTGCTGGGTGTAGGTGGCGGTGGTGGTGAGGGAGGAGATGGCGGGGAGCGTGCCGCTCGGGGCGGTGACGTTCCAGGTGCCGGTGAAGGAGGCGCCCGCGGCGACGCCGGCCGCGGTGGTGGGCCCGGTGGGCTGGGCGGTCCAGCCGGTGGGCAGGTTGAGGGCGAGGCTGATGTTCGAGGCGCTCTGCTGGCCGGCGGGCACGGCGAAGGCCGCCGAGACGGGGTAGCTGCCGGCCGGGGTGGCGTTGTCGGGCGTGCTCATTGTGAGCGTGGCGTTGTGTGCGGCCGGCATGGCCCAGGTGGTGGCGTCGTAGCCGGGGGCGGTGACCGGGGCGGGGTTGAGCGGGGAGGCGGTGGTGCCGAGGTTCTCCAGGGTCACGGTGCCGAGCCCGCCGTTGGTGTTGCCCTCGTTCCACAGGGCGATGGCGATGGTGTTGTCGCCCTGGGACTTGAGGATGCCGTTGGGCAGCGGGAACACGTGCTGCGGGCCGACGTTGTTGACGTAGTTGCCGAGCAGCCAGCCGTTGACGTAGATCAGTGCCCGGTACTTGTTGGTGGCGCTGTCGGCGATCTTCAGGCCGACGGAGGTGTCCTGGCCGGCCGGCAGGTTGAGCGTGGCCTTGGTGCGGTACCAGGTGACGCCGGGCGTGTTCTCGCGGGTGGCGAGGGTGGTGCTGGTCCAGGAGCTGTCCGGGAAGTCGGGCAGGGTCCAGCCGGCTCGCTCACCGTACAGACCGCCGGTGTTCATCGCACCGCGGGCCGGGTCGACCAGGTTCTCGCCGCCGCGGGCGCCCTGGATGCGCCAGGTGATCGCGGAGAGGGGGGCGCCTGTGACGAAGGCGCCGGTCAGGCCTCGGGCCTCCTTGTTGGAGTCGTCGGTACCCGGGTTTTGCTGGTGCCCCATGTTCGAGACGAGGACCGACACCTCGTTGTCGGCATTCGGCTTGAACACGTTGGCCGGGAAGGTGAAGTTGTTGTTCCCGTTGCCGGTGGTGCCGACGAAGGTGCCGTTCACCCACACCGAGTAGATACCGGTGCTTCCGGTGATCGCGGACAGGTTCACACCCGTGGCTGCCTGGGTGCCCGCGTTGAAGTGGCCTCGGTACCAGACGTCGCCGTAGTGGTAGCCGTAGTCGTCGGCGAACAGCACCGGCAGCGTGGCGGGCTTGGTGATGCTGTTGGAGCTGGTCTTGTCGGCGACCTTCCAGGAGGAGTCGTCGAATCCGGCCTGTGTCTCGGGCTGCTGCGTCGTGTGCTGCCAGTTCGTGAGCGCCGGGAGGGTGACGGCGGCCGGGCCGGGCAGGTTGCCGGCCGCGGACCCGCCGAGGCCGGGCGTGGTCGTCAGGGGTGCGCCGTTCCAGGTGATCGGGGCGGTGCCGTTCGCGAACACCTCGACGCTCTGCTGCGAGGCGCTGTCGCCGGTCAGGTCGAGGCGGCCGGCCTGCGGGGTGGCGGTGCGCAGCAGGTCGCTGCCGTAGACGAGGACGGGGCCGTTGGAGGTGTCGGCGCGCCAGAACTTCTTGGCGTTCTGGTCGTCGCCGAGCAGCAGCAGCAGGGGCCGTGTGGTGCCGGGTCCGCTGATCAGGACGCGGGCGAGGCCGCTGTGGGTGTAGTTGAGGCGCAGGTCGCCGGTGGAGGCGTCCCAGGTCTGGTTGGCGTTGCCGGCGAGGACCTGGACGGTCGGCTGCTGGGCGTAGTTGAGGACGGTTTCACCGGCCTGGCCGTTGCGGCCGTAGAGGACGGCGACGTCCTGGTTGCCGATCTGGGCGTGGGTGAGGATCTCGGAGGTGGAGTACTGCAGCTGGGTGGCGCCGAGCTTGTAGTCGGCGACGAGGATCTTGGAGTCGCGGCCGGCGAAGGTGATCGCGGCGCCCGTCTGCGGGACGGTCGGGTAGGTGCGGGTCTTGCCGGCGTCGAGGACGTCGATCGCGTCGATGGCGACGAAGGTGTTCTGGGCGGCGGCGTTCTTCTGCCCGGTGACGACGATTTTCAGCGTGTGGCTGCCGGCGGTGAGGCCGTCCTTGCTGAAGAGGGCCTGGTCCTTGAGCTCGGCGCCGGCGGTGTAGCTGTCGACGGTGGCGACCTTGGTGCCGTCGAGGTAGACGTCGGCGAGGCCGTGGTTGGCGGCTTTGGAGCCGATCCAGCGGACGGAGGTACCGGTGAAGGGGACGGTGAGGCTGCCGTTGGTCGTGTTGGACCACGACTCGGTGCGCTGGTACTCGCCGGCCGTGTAGCTCGCCTCGGCGCCGACGTGCGTCCAGTCCGGCGTGTACTGGAGCTGGGTGGTGGCGGCGTCGTCGTAGGTGTAGCCGGAGTGGTTGCCTCCGACCGTCAGCGTGAGGCTGGTGGAGTCGGTGGTGGTGGACGTGGAGTCCTTGTGCCGCAGCGTGTGGAACTGGGTACCGGTGTCGGGGTTGCGGCGGGCGGTGTCGGTGATCGCGGTCGAGTTGGTGAGCGCGGGGGCCGTCATCTTGTCGGTCTTGGTGATGGGGGTGACGCTCTGCAGGAAGTAGCCGATCAGCTTGTCCTGCTGGTAGCGGTCGGTCAGCTGGCGGGGCTCGGTGATGGCCGCGCCGTAGTCGTACGAGGTGTAGGTGCCGTTGACGGCCTGCCGGCCCCAGTTGGTGCCGCCGTACGTCATGTAGAAGCTCTGCATGGTCACGCCGGAGGCGATGTTGTTCTTGTAGTACACCGAGGCGAACTCGCTGTTCAGCTTCTGGCGGCACTTGTCGCCGTCCGAGCCGCCCCAGTAGTTGATCGAGCCGCCCTGGAACTCGGGGAGGAACAGCGGCTTGCCCGCGGGCTTATAGGTGGAGTAGTCCTTCACCTGCGTCCAGGTCGGGTCGGCGCAGTTGAACAGGAGCGGGTAGTCGTCCCAGCCGTCGATGTCGACGGGGCTGTTGGGGAAGTTGTAGGCGTCCCAGTGGTTTCCGGTCAGGGGGACGTTGATGCCCGCGTCGCGGGCCTTCTGCTTGAGGTGCGTCACGTAGTCGACGTCGGCGGGCGCGGTGTGGTCGAACTCGTTCTCGAGCTGGTAGGCGATGACCGTGCCCTGGCCGGTGGTGAGCTGGTGGCGGGCGATGATCGGGTTGATGTGGTCGAGCCACTCGTCGGCGTTGGCGAGGTGGTCCGGGTCGGTGCTCTTCTCGTGCCCGGGTGTGGTGTTCAGCCAGGCGGGGTAGCCGCCGCCGTCGACCTCGGCCTGGATGTAGGGGCCGGGCCGGGCGATGACGTAGATGCCGACCTCGTTGGCGATGTCGAGGAGCTTGTCGACGTCGCGTACCCCGGTGAAGTCGTAGACGCCCTTCTTCGGTGAGTGGTAGGCCCAGTCGAAGTAGAGGGAGACCGCGTTGAAGCCGCCGGACTTCATCTTCTGCAGCACGTCGCGCCACAGGTCGGGGCTGGGCAGGCGGAAGTAGTGGAACTCGCCGCCCCAGATGTAGGTGGGCTTGTCGTCAATCCTGAGCGAGTAGTTGTCCCAGGTGACGGTGTGTGTGGTGGGGGTCGCTGCCAGGGCGGCGGCCGGCGCGGCCTGGGCGGATACGGTGCCGGCGAGTCCGCCGAGCGTCATGGCCGCGCTGACCAGCAGGGCGGGGATCGCCCTGTGACCGGTTCTGCGCATAGCTTCTCCTGTGGTGCTGTGGGTGGGGGTTCCCGGCGGTTGCGCTGCCGGAAGTTGGTGCTGCGGGCCGGTGCGCCGGGGCGAGGCCCGGGTGTACTGCCCGGCGGGGAATCGTCCTCGGCGGGGGATGCTCCCGGCGGGCGGCCCGCCCGTTCCCGGGGCTGCGGCACTTCCTGCGGAAGTCGGCTCGCGCCGCGCCGGCCCAGGGCGGCAATGCGGTGCCCGAGCCGCCCCGCCCGGATGGCGGGCCTCGGTTGGTCCAGGGGTGTCAGGTGCAGCTGACGCCGGCGGCCTTCCAGGTGGTGGCGTCGACCACGGTGGTCTTGGCGAAGGCCTCCTTGGGGAAGTCCCTGCCATTCCTGAGCTTGTCGTACATCGTCTGCACCGCCAGGGCGCCGACGTCCTTGCCGTTGATGAACAGGGCCGCCTTCATCCCGGAGGGCTTGCCGCCGCTCCAGTCCTTGCACGCCAGGTAGGCACCCAGGCCGACACCGATCACGTTGTCGGCGCTGACCCCGGCGTTCTCCATCGCGGTGACGCCGCCCTGCACGTTCTCGTCGTTGCAGCCCCACAGCACCCAGTGCTTGACATCCGGGTTCGCCGTGATCGTCGCGGCGATCTTGTCCTGCGCGCCGGTCGGGGAGTTGTCCGTCGGGACGTCGATCTTCTGGATGCTCGCCCCGGCGTCGGCGATGAAAGCGTCCTTGGCGGCATTCACCCGGTCGGTGCAGACGGTGACGTCCTGCTTCCAGGCGGAGATGATCCGGGTGTCGGCCTGCTCCCAGCCGGCCTTCTTGAACTCCTGGGCGGCGCGCTTGCCCACCTCGCTGCCCATCTGGGTGCCGGAGAAGCCTATCCGCGGCACCAGGTCACCCTCGCTGCACGCGGACGGGTCGGGATCACTCGCGCAGATCTGGTCGTCGGACGCCAGCAGCGCCGCCTTCGCGCCCCGGGCCAGTTCGGCGACCTGCGGGCCGACGGCCGGGTCCGGCACCACGACGATCAGGCCGTCGGACTTCTGAGCGATTGCCGACTGCACCTCACTGACGGTCTTGTTCGCGTCGGTGCCCAGATTCACCACCGTCAGGTCGATGCCCAGCTCGGCCGCCTTCGCCCTCGCACCGGCCGCCTCGCCGACGAAGTACTCCTGGTCACCCTGCTTCTGCAGGTAGGTGATCGAGATCTTGCCGTTGATCCTGGCGTCCGGGTCCGACGCGGAGGCCCCCGGATACCGGCCGGCGGAACAGGCGACCAGACCGACAGCGAGCACGAGGCCCAGGGTGCCGACGGGTCGGGGACGCGATCGGTGCATGGTGGCTCCTTGGGGCGACATCGGCTCGCGACCCAGCAGTACAACATAAAAGCTCACATAAACGAACATATATCAACTGGATCAAACGTGATGGGACCAGGAAACGCGCCGTTGACGCGACCGTCAAGGGCCACGACGCCCCACCTTGCGAAAATTGGCCCATTTCGCGCACTTGACGCATAGTCGGTCACTGACGTGTCGATGCGGATTTCCATTAGACTGGTCTGGACCATTAGGCGCGGTCGGGTCGGAGGCCGCGGCACGGCAGAGGTGGCACGTGGGCGGCCCGTTCGCCGTCCCACTGACACGAAAAGTTCAGAGTGTGTGAGGTCAGACCGCCGTGATGGGTTCGAAGCGGAGGGTCAGGCCGAGGCTGTTGACTTCCTTGATCATGCGGCGCATGGCGCGTTCGGGGTTGCGCTTGGCGAAGTAGTCGGCGCCCAGTTCGCGGTGGGGGACCTGGTCGTGGAGCACGTGCCAGATGGCGATGGCGAGCTTGTGCATGACGGCGGCCAGAGCGCGTTTCGCGCCGCGGCGGGCGGCGACGCGGCGGTAGAACACGGCGAGATAGGAGTCCTTGTTGCGGACTGCGGCCATGGCGGCGACCCCGAGCAGTCGCTTGAGGTTGGTGTTGCCGTGCCGGGTGCGCGCGGAGCGGTTCACTTGGCCTTGGAGTAGGCGGATCCGGCGGCAACGGCGGCCAGGGCGACGCCGTCAACGGGGCGGGGATGGTCACGAGGACGGCGGCGATGCCGAGCGGGGTCGCGGAGGCCATGCCGTCCATCAGCAGCCAGGCCCCGGCGCCGGTCGCCCAGGCCGGGACGGTGCGGCTGTCGGGCAGCACGCCGGCCGGGGGCAGCGCCGGCATCACGCCCAACCACCGGCCGCGAGGCGGGTCGCGAAGCTGGCCTGAGTGGCAAGAACGGCGCCGGTGGTCGACCCTCCGGGTGCTGCGATGGCCGGGCCAGCGGCCATGGCAGTGATCGCAGAGATCAGGACAGCCCACGGCCCGATGTTCGCGGGTTGTTCGGGGCGGTCCCGGTGCCTGCCGAACAAACAAAACCGCAGCTAGACCTGTGGATGCACGCTCCACCACCGAGTGAGAGACGAGGAAGCGATGCGTCCCAGGAACATGCTGCGGTGTCTGCTCGCGGGTGCCGCCACGGCGGCCGTGGCCCTCGCGGGCCTGATCCAGGCGAGCCCGGCCGCCGCGAGCGGCGAGTACGGGCCGGACACGTGCCGCGTCGGGTACGTCTGGCGCGAGGCCACCCCCACCGACCACGTCTGCGTCACCCCCGCCACCCGCGCCCAGGCCTGGTCCGACAACGCCCACGCCGCCGAACGCCGCGCCCCCGACATCTCCCCGAACTGCCGCAGCGAAGGCGGCCTGCCCACCGACCGGGTGACACCGCGGCAGGCGGTGCGCTGCTCTGCCAGTGGTTACTGGCGGGCCACGATCACCGCCTTCGTCCACAACTACTGGGTGTTCGGCTCCGACGCCGGATCCTCGGTGAAGGTCGAGCACTTCGAGAACGGGCAGTGGGTCGAACGCCCCGCGCGAGTGATCACCGCCCACAACGAGTACCTGCCGCGCCGCGCCGGCGACACCGGCAACAGCGACTGCCCTCCGGGAACCTGCTTCGTCGCTCCCCCGCCCCGCGACTGCCGCACCGAGAACAACGCGACCCTCGACTGCCGCGACTACGCCTTCGGCACCGGCGGCATCGTCCTCAACGCCCGCTCCGTGCGCGCCGCCGCGACCGGCACCTTCGGCAACGGCGAACTGTTCACCCTGCCCGTCGTCGTCGACTCCTTCTGACCCCACCCACGGCGGTTCGTCGACCGGCCCGAACCACGTGAACGGCAAGGCAGCACCGCGCTCCGCGCAGCCGAGCACAGTCCCACGACACCGCGCCCCCGCCATGCTGCGCCGCTCGCGCCGGCCGGAGGTCTCCGGCCGGCGCGAGCGGCGCAGCGGTGCCAGGTCCGCAGGGGCCCGGCCGACAGGCCGGCCCGGCAGGGACGGCTTGTCGGGCCGGGGCGGCTGCGAACGGACCCCGAACAGCGAACGGCGAACAAATGGGGCGAACAGCACCCGGGCTCCGCCGCCGCGTCACTACGCTGGGCCCCGGACCCGCCGCACCATCGCAGGAGAACCAATTGGGGCGCAGGAAAAGGCCGTTGGACCCGGAGAAGGGGCCCGTCGAAGCCTTCGCCGCCGAACTGCGGCGGATCAGGGACGGGGCCGGCGAGCCGCCGTACCGCGAGATGGCGAAGAAGGCGCACCTTGCCTACAACACCCTCTCCGAGGCCGACAAGGGCGTGGCCCTGCCCACCCTCACAACGGTGCTCGCCTACGCCAGGGCCTGCGCCGCCGGCCCGGACACGGTGGCCGCCCTGCAAGAGCAGTGGCACCAGGCCCAGGCCCGCCTCCGGGCCGCGGCCGGCACCCCGCTGCCGGACCGCCCGGCCCCGGACCCGACAGCCATCCCCGCCACGGCCACGCCCCCGGCGCACCCTGCTGACCCCGGCCCCTGGGATGTGCCCGGCACCGCCGGTGCCCGGACACCGGTGGCGGACGACCGGCAGGAACACGCGGCCGGCAGGGAGCCGAACGCCCCGGCCGCACAGCCGGACCCGGCCCGGCACAGCCACCAGGCCGAACACGTCCCGCTGCCGCCACACGGCGCGAACACAGACACACCCGCACCGGACAGCGCAGCCCCGGAGCCTGCCGACACCGCGGGCAGCGGCAATCCGGGAACCGCCGCATCCGGCGGGACGCAGCCGGATGCGGAAGACGGCCGGCCGACGGCCGGCACAGAAGCCGGACCGGATCAGGCCCACACTCCTCAAGGCCGGCACCCCGCGCCGGGGAACCCGGCCGAGGCCGGCACGACGGCGCGTCAGGAGTCGGTGCCGAACGGCCCGGACCCGGCGTCCGGCCCGGCCGCACCCCCGGTCCCCGTCGCCGGTACGGACCCAGCAGGCCCGCCGGCCGCCGCCGACGGCACCGAGCCACACGAGGACCAGGCCCCGCCGCCCGCCACAACCACCCACCGGAATGCAGCTTGCGGGGCTGTACCGCCCCGCAAGCAGGCACCGCGCGGCCGCGGAACCACCCCACTGGTTTCCTCAGCCGAGGCCGCCGAAACAGCCACCGCAGCAGCAGTCGGCGAACCGACCATGCCCACCGCCGACGCCCCACCGACGCCGAGCAGGGACAGCAGTCCCCAGAGCGGCGACCGCCGCACGAACACCGACCTGCCCGAATCCCGCCCGCTGCCCGCCGCAACACGCACACGCCGGCCCCGCACCGCCATGGCCATCGCCACGGTGGCCGCCCTCGTAGCGGGCACCGTGGCAGCCGCAGTCGTGCTCACCTCCGGAACACTGCACCGCGACCGCGGCGCCACAGCCCTTCCCTCCCCCGGCCAGACCGCGACCCGCACCGGCACCGGCACCGGCACCGGCACCGGGAATCCGACCGCCCCGGCACCGACACCAGCGACCGACACGTCCCTGCCGAACGGCGCTCCCCCGCCCAACGGTGCCGCCGCAACCGCCGGCACCGAAAACCCCTACGACTACACACCACCCCCAGGCACCGCGATCCCCATCCCCACCGTGTCCCGGACACCCACAACAGCACCCACTTCACCCAGACCGGCACCCGACGGCGCAGCCCCGCCCGCCGGCCCGTCCGACATCCCCAACGAGGAACGCAACGTCACCCTGAACGCCACCCAGCCCGGCTACCGCTCGGTCGGAATCGACTACTGGGGCCAGCAACTCGACAACCCCAACAGCAACCCCAACGGCGACCTGTGGATCACCACCGACCACCTCTACACCACCAACGGCGCCGCCGTCGCCCCCATCGAAACCACCCCCGACGCCACCCGCACCCGCTGCACCAGCGCCACCACCTGGACCACCCGCATCGACCTCACCGCACTCCACACCGGCGACCAGCTCTGCGCCCACAGCACCGAAGGCCGCTACGCCGTCATCCGCATCACCGCCCTGCCCGCCACCGGCCCCAGCGGCAACCTCGTCTTTCACGGCCTCGTCTGGAAGAACCCCCTGTAGCCAGCGGCCCCCTGCAACTCCGCCGGCTGTGCGGCCTCCACGGCCTCGGCCGAGACGGTCACGTCTGTCATCAGGTGCTACTTCCTTGATCGGGAGTTACACCGTTCTTTCAGACCCTGACCACGAGGCCGCCCGCCCCGCTTACCGCACGACTTGCCCATCGGGCTGGCGGTAAGCGCGCCGGGACTGCCCCACGTCCGCAGCCCGGGCGTTGTCCACGCGATGAGCGGAGCACCGGGACTCCCCCGGGGTCCCGGCCGAGAGCCCACGGCATCCAAGACCGCCTCGAATTGGGGATGGCCACGGTCCTGAGCTGGGAGCTTCCCCGACATTCGGCGATCACTTACGCGGCCCTGGCCGCGGTTGGCCGCGGCCGGATCGGGCGGGCCGGCCCAGCGGCCGTCACGAGGGGGCGGATGGACTGCTGGTCCATGCCGCCCCGGTGCGCGTCGGCACAGCAGGTCACAGAGTGGCGAAGCGGAGCACGATCAGAGCGACGGAGACCACGGTGAGGACCGCTGCCGGGGGTGCGCCCTTGTGGTCGCCGACACGCAGGTGGGAGGCGACCGCCCCGGCGAAATAGAGCGTCAGACCGATCGCGGCGGCGATCCCGACAAGTCCCCACCAGAGTCCGGCGATCGCACCGGCCGCGCCGGCGACCTGAGCGCCGATCAGAAAGGCCATCATGCCCTGCGGCACCCCGAGCGTCGACATCTGCTCGGTGATGTGGCGCGTCCGCAGGGACTTGGCCCCCGCCGACACCAGGAGAACCGCCGACACGAACAGGGTGACGACGACAAGGGAGACGAACACGGCTGGAACCTCAATCATGCGAGATGCGGGCAAGGGACGTGCGCACCCCGACGACGATAGGCGGCCGTCAGGTACCTCCAGGTAACGTTCAGGGCATGAGCCTGCGCCCCGGAATCGCCTTCCTCGCCGACTGCCCCGCTCTCCTGGCCATGGAGATCATCGCCAGCAAGTGGTCCATGGTCACGCTCTTCGCGCTGACCGACGGCCCGCTGCGCCACGGCGAGCTGGTCGAGCTGAGCGGCGGCATCTCGCGCAAGGTACTGACCCAGACACTCCGCCGACTCCAGGCCAACGGGCTCGTCGAGCGACACGCGTACGCCGAGGCACCGCCGCGCGTGGAGTACAACCTGACCGATCTCGGGCGAACCCTGGAGGAACCCATCAGGATGCTCACCGCATGGGCGCGGGAGAACGGCGAGGCGGTCGTCACCTTCCGGGAAGCAGCCGAGGGGGGCGAGGACCGGCGAGGCTGACCAGGCGACCCCGATGAAAGCCCCACCGCCCGCCCGGTCCGCCACCGCAACCCGCAGGTGGCCGCCACCAGCAGATACCCGACGACGCGATCACCGCCACAGAGCTCGCCCTCGCCGAAGCCGAACGCCCGGCCGGCGCCCGGCCGGCCGACCTGGCCCCACGCGACGCCGACGGCGCGATCCAGCCGCTGGTCACGATCGTCACCGACAACGGCGGACCGTTCCGCTCGTTCCGCTTCGAGGCGTTCATCGCCACCCGACCCGAACTGCGGCACATGCGCACCAGGGTCCGCACCCCGGGCCAGAACGGCTCGCGAGAGCGCGGCTTCGGCTCCTTGAGGTACGAGAAGCTGTTCCTGGAGGAGATCCCCGACGCCCTCGACCTGGTCCGCCACGCCGAGGACTACCGGCTCGAGTACAACACCGTCCGGCCGCACGAGGCGCTCACCCGGAACCGGCCCCACGATGTGCGCACCGGCCTCGCGGACCCGCTCGTCCCCAACTTTCCCGGGCCCGAAAACCTGCCGGTTTCTTGACGCGGGACATCTTCCAGGGGCTGGTCGGTCGTCGGCAACCGTGTGGACCGCTCGCGGCGGCTGGAGCACCGGTTTCCCCCTTGTAGGCCGCAGACGCGGCTCAAGGAACTTCAGCAATAGGATGCTCGGCGCGATCGCAGATAGCCGGGAAGTGTGCAGAACAATGTGGAGCAAGGTGTTCAGGCGTGGGAGACCTGCCACCTCTCATCTCACTTGAGCTTCGCCTGGGCGGCTATTTGTCGTTGCCGTACCGAGAATAGTCGGGCCCCGCCGCACTCGGGGTTCGGGCGGGGCCGCGTATTCAGCCTGCACTCTGCCCACCGTACCGCCGACGTGCTACGCCACGGCCGCGGTGAAGACCACTGCAACGGCCTACAGCAGCGCCGCGGTGTCAGCACTGCCTCCTGCCCTGGGGGGCCGGCCGTCTCCAGTCCCCCACATGCCGGAGTCCGCGACCAGTGCATCCCACTCCGGGTCAGGCTGGCCGGGGACACTCCGACCGGCCTCACGCCACAAAAGGCTTAGATGGGCGTAGATCGGCATATTCAGAAAGTGCAGGACTGTTTCGACACTTCCCCGGCGCGGTCCCGGCACTGCTTTCGGCATCGTCACATACGAAGAACGATGCCTCCTGCCGTGGGACACGCCCGGCCGGCGGCATCCGGGCGGATGCCGGCCGAGACCCGCCGGTGGGCGGCGTGCCGCGGCACCGACGCGAGCCCGGCGGTTCCCCGGTGAACATGATCCGCCTCCGGCTTCGGGCCTTCCCGAAGCAACCCTGCCGGAGCGGTGGCCGGAAAAGCAGGATGGCGGGCAGCAGGGCGGAGTCCGAACGAGCGGCATCCCAGTGGCCGGGCTTCCTCGAGCACGGTCACACGGTCACCCGCCACTGCAGCGATGCCCAGGAAGGAAGGTTGGAGAACACGCGGCTCTGACCGGCCTGCACAGGACCCCGGGTTGTCGGGTGTTCGGGGCTTCCGCAGATCGGACAGGCGTGTGGTACTCGCTCTGATCACTGCGGACCTGCTGCCGGGCGGACCCGGCCCCCCACGAGCGCCCCGTCGCGGTCCGGACCGCAGACCAGGACGAGCGGCCCGTGGCCGCCCGTTGTGAGGTCCTCCCCGACGGCCGCCGCCCGGGACGCTCACCACGCCCGAGCGACTCCTGACCGCCGCCGGGCTCACCGACTCGCCGCCGGCCGGCATCCCGTTGTCCGCTGCGCCGACTGCGGAGACCTGCGGCGCGGCCGCCTCGCCCATGCACAAGGTGCGCACCCCGAAGACAACCGAAGGAACCAGCGGATCATCACATCGCCCGAATGCAAGAAAATCCTTCAGGCCATCTGGGCGTCATAACCGGCCGCAGCCAATCCATACACCTTGCGGCCCACTGCGCCATATGGCGGGGAGAGCAGGTTCGTGCGCGTGTCAGAGCCTCCGCGTACCGGAGATGCCCCAGAATCTGGAAACATCCAAGCAACAGCCAAACTATGCCCAGGCCATGAGGAGCGCGCGTGCCTAACCAGGAGTGGCTCCCCGACCAACCCGTCCGCGTCGGCCGCATCGACTGGCCCGAACACCAATCGGACGAGGCCTTCCTACGCCTGCAGACAGGTCAAACCGTTGTTCTGGACCGTCAGCCCTGGCAAGTCCTGGAAATCAACGAATATCCGTACTCCCAGTGGCCGAGGACCCATCAGGAATCTTGGTACGAACACGTAGAGCTGTGGAGTCATTCCGAAAATCTCCATGGCGTCCACAGGGCCACGATGCCCCCCGACCGGGCCAACTTCTACAAGCGCCCCGTCATCCTGGTTCTGCGCAATGAAAACGTCCCCAGATCCGCGCCGAAGCACTGGTGCGCGCCGGCCAGCCAGGACTGGCACGTCCTCCCGGAACACTACGCAGTGTGCCGGACCTGCGGCGAACTCCCGCCCTGTCGCAACGGAGAACACCGGTGGAACGGCGGCCCGCGCCGGACCGAGCACAGCGGATCCGCCCGCCTCATCGTCCCACCGGGATGCTGCATGGGATGCGCTGAGCCCATCAAACCCCGGACGCGAAGCGTCAC
Source organism: Streptomyces sp. NRRL B-24484 (assembly GCF_000717715.1). Taxonomy (GTDB): domain Bacteria; phylum Actinomycetota; class Actinomycetes; order Streptomycetales; family Streptomycetaceae; genus Kitasatospora. The sequence goes on from NZ_JOAI01000066.1 coordinate 17,860, forward strand.
CTTTCCCGGCGCCAATCTCTGGTATCCCGAACTCGGCGAAGGAAGCGCAATCTTCCACACACGCACCCGCTGCGTCGACCACGTCGAGGACTACCGCAGGGAATGGGAGACCTCATACATCCAAAAACCTCGCTACTCATCCAGCCCGCTGTTCCAGGAAACCCGGGAAGAAAATTCCGTTCCACCGAGGTCGCACCCGGCGGAGGATCGATTCAGGCTCGTTGAAGGATCTCTCCAAGCCGGCAGTTTTTCTCCCGCGGGAGATTCGCCAGGAATCCTGCGCCTACTGCACACAGGAACGGCGGACGTCCTTCCAGCGCCCTCCCTCCCGGTCCATCACCCGCAGCCCCGCGTCGCCGCCCAGCACTCCCTGCCCGGAGCGCGCCTCGAATCCGTCCCTCTCACACAAGTCCCAGGAACAACCGAGCACACCGGGCACCTCCCGGATCTGCGCAATCCGGAACAGGCCGCACGGGTGATCGAAGAGCTCACCACAGCCGTACGCAATATCGCCGCGTACCTGAACAGCGGAACCGGCGTGCAAACATACACAAGAATTCCATGACAATTCGCATTTCCGATGCCCCGCCGGAGCGCCTCCGACGCCGGCACGATCGCTGAATGCAAATACCACGGGCACGGAGCAGAAGACACCGATGCAGCCGTGCGGCCCCCGGCCCGGATCCACCACCGTCCTCTGTCGACATCCGGGCCGGTCCGGGCTTCTCGGCACCGACATGCCACACATGCACAGGGACAGACCACGGACCTGGCACATCGGGCGCCGCCAGTGCCGCGGCCACTGCCTTCCGGCCACAGCCGAGATCCGCGGTTCGCAACACCGGCCCGCGGCACCCGCCCACCCCGGTGCACACCGCGGCAGGTCCGCCGACTGCTCGATTCCGAGTGTGCCTGCAGACACGGCCCCGCCCCGACGCTGCGCCTGATCGCCCGCCCCCGATGCTGCTGCGTCTCACCGCTCCGCTGCGCCGGGAGAACATCTGCCGCGGTCTCGGCGGTGCGGGCCAGCAGGAAGGTCCCGGCTGCGGCCGGGGCCATCACCGGCATCGCGGCGGCCGGCGGCCGGCGGCCGAAAGGTCGCCGGCGCTGGTTTCGGCGTCGGCGATGAGCAGGGCGGGTGGGGCCTGGAGGGACGGACCCCGATGGTCGCGCCGCAACGGGCCGCCCACGTGGTGACGGCCACCGCCTGACGGCGAGGAGAGCACCGCGGTCGTCCACGCGGGTCCGGAGGCGTGGTCGAACAACCAGAAGGCCCGCCGCGCCAAGCCCACCGCAGGCCGGCTCGCGCAGCCTGCCGAGCACGGCGCGGAGGGGGCGCAGCGGGGGGTATGGGGTATGGGGAGTCACCGCTGTGCAGCAGTGCGCCCGATCGGTGGTGTGGAGCGCTGTGGCCGGGTCGGGGCTCGCCGTGGCGGGGTCTCGGGTGAAGCCATGGTTCGTGTCGTGCATCCGGCTTCGGACATTTTGCCGTCGTCCGGACCGCCGTGTCGCTGGTACAGGCGGTGTCGGAGTTTCACCGGCGTACGGCGCTGCCTTTCGGTGCGCAGGCGGCGCTGTCGTTCCGCGGCTGCGGGCGGTGGCCTGCGGCGGCGGTCGTCCGGCCGCTGGATTGCGGTGGTGCGTCACCGTGCGGCCCGCAGGCCGCAGCGGTGCCGGGCGGCTGGACAGGAATATGACGATCGGTCTATTTTGGTGGTGTGGGAGTCAAGGGTGAGGAGACGCGGGCGCGGCTGGTGCGGGCGACCCGGGATCTGGTCGAGGCGCGGGGGTACTACGGGACCGGGCTGAACGACGTCCTGGCTGCCAGTGGCGCGCCGCGCGGGTCGATGTACTTTCACTTCCCCGCGGGGAAGGACGAGATGGTCGCGTTCGCGCTCGCCGAGGCCGGCCGGGACATCGGGGCGCTCGTCGCGGGCGCCGCCGAGTCCGGGGAGCCTCCCGCCGATGTGGTGCGCCGGCTGCTGGGGGTGCTCGGCGACCGGATGGAGGAGTCCGGCTACGCCAAGGGGTGCCCGGTGGCGACCGTCGCGCTCGAAACCGCGGCGGGCCACGAGGGGCTGCGGCGGGCGTGTGCCGAGACCTATCAGGCGTGGCAGGACGCGCTCGCCGGCATGCTGGTCCGTCACGGCCGCGACAGTGCCGGGGCCGAGGCCGTGGCGTGCGCCGTCCTCGCCCTGATGGAGGGGGCGCTGCTGCTGTCGCGTGTCGCGCACAGCCGGACCCCGCTCGACCGGGCCGCCCGCGCCGCCGAACTGCTGATCGGCTCCGACACCGTCTGACACGGCCCGCGCGGGTCGACCCCGCGCGCGGGCCGCGCCATGACCAAAAAATATGTAGACCGGTCCATTTAATGCGGAAGGATTCCATGTCCAGTCCCGGCACCCTCGTCCTCGGCGCCACCGGCTTCATCGGCCGCTGGTACGTCCTCGAACTGCTCGCCCGCGGCGAACACGTCGCCGTCGGCCTGCGCGGTGGCGCCGCCCGCGACGGCGAGCTGCGCAGCTGGCTGACCGCCCGCGGCGCCGCACCGGACGCTCTCGCCGAGCGGCTCACCACGGTCGCCGCCGACATCACCCGGCCCGGCCTCGCCCTCCCGGCGGCCGACGACCACCGGCTCAAGGGCGTGCGCGACGTCGTCAACCTGGCGGCCCGCTACGCCTTCGGCCTCACCCGCGGCGAAGCCCGCGCGGCCAACGTGGACGGCGCGATCCACCCCCTGCACTGGGCCGCCGGCCGCCCGCAGCTGCGGCGGCTGGTCCACCTCTCCGGCTACCGGGTCGGCCGCAGCGCCGGACAGCACCATCCCCTGCCGGCCGCCGACGCCGACCGCCTCTACCGCGAGCTGGGCGCCTACGAGGCGTCCAAGACGGAGGGCGACATCGCCGTGCGCACCCTCGCACCACGGCTGGGCGTGCCGCTGACGGTGGTCAATCCCGGCGCCGTGATCGGGCATTCCCGCACCGGTGAGGCCGGTCAGTACCTCGGCCTGGCCACCCTCGTCGAACAGCTCTGGGAGCGGCGCCTGCCCGCCCTCGCGGGCACCCGGCGCACCGTCGTGCCGGTGGTCGCCGTGGACCACCTCGCCGCCTTCCTCGCCGAGGTCCCGCACCACGACAGGGAACCGCTGCACCTGCACACCGTGCTCGACCCGGCCACGCCGCCGCTGCCCGAACTCGTCGCCCTGGCCGCCGAACGCCTCGGCCTGCGCCCGCCCCGGCTGGTGCTGCCCGTCGGCCTGGTCCGCAGACTGCCACGCGCGCTGACCGGCGTCGACCCGGAGACGCTGTCCTTCCTCGCGGAGGACACCTACGACACCGCCTCCGCGGCCGCCCTGGCGCGCGCGGCCGGGCTGACCCACCCGCCGGTGCGAAGGCTCGTCCAGGACTGGGCCGCCCGCCTGGTCGCCGACCGGTTCCCCGGCGCCGCCGTGCCACCCGCGCCCGCCGTGGCCGCCGTACCCGCCGTGCACCCGTGAGAGCCGCCGGTCGATCACGGCGGGCCCGTGCTGTGGACGCCGCGTCCCGGGCCGGCCGCCGAGGGAAGGGCGGTGTCCGATGGGGACGTGGCCGGCGGAGCTGCGGGCTGCGGCGCAGGGGTTCCGGGGTTCCGGGGTTCCGGCGGGCGGGTGGACCGGGCGCAGCGGGCCGGGGAGACCGGGTTCGAGGGCGGGCAGCTCGGACGGTGGGTCGTGGCGCAGCGGGCCGGCCGGCCCGGTCCGCAGGCGGGTCGGCCGGGCCTGTCGGCGGCGCTCGGCGTCGGGCCGGACGCGGGCCGGTGGCGGCGGTGGGGGCGAGGTGGAAGGTGTCGGGTGCAGGCCGGGTCCGGCCGCGCGGGCGGGTCCGCGCGGGTCCCGCGCCCGCATGGCGTGCGGTTGGAGGTCGGCCGTGGGGCTGGGTGCGTTCCTTGACGACAGGACGGCGCGGCGGGGGAAGCTGACGCCGGGGCAGCCGGCGCGGCTCGCCGGGCGCCGTGTGGGGTGGGCGTCAGCGGCTGCGGCGGCGGTCGGCGTGGGCCTTGGTGAGATGGTGGTCGGCGCTACCGCGACGTGTCCTGCTCCCCCGTCCCCGGGGGTGGTGGTCGGTACTACCGCGACGTGTCCTGCTCCCCCGTCCCCGGGGGTGGTGGTCGGCACTACCGCGACGTGTCCTGCTCCCCCGTCCCCGGGTGGGGCGGGGGGCCGTGCGGTGGTCGGGCGCGGCGCCGTGTCGGGAGCTCAGATGGTCCCGCGCAGCTTGGCCAGGGCCTCGTTGAGGAGGATCTCGCCGTCTTCCTGGGTGCGGCGCTGCCGGACGTAGCCCAGGTGCGTCTTGTAGGGGGCGTGGCCCGGGGCGACGGGCACGTCGTCGGGGTCGGGGCCGGCGGGCAGGCCGCAGCTGCGGCAGTCCCACTCCTGCGGGATCGCCGCCTCGATCGCGAAGCTGATCTGGGTGTGGTGGCCGTTGCCGCACCAGAACGACACCGTTGTACGGGGGGCGAGATCGCCGCGCTCGGACTCCCCCATGGGTCCCGAACCGATCCGCGCACCCCTGATGCCGCCACGTCCCTGTGCCACGATCGCTCTCCTCGGCCATGTTGTCCACGCCTCGGGTGTGCGTGGAGACGCCCAGCGTACGGGCATCGCGGTCGGCTGTGGGACGCCGCCCGGCAGTGGGCTGTGCCGCGCGGGCCCCGGCCGCGGCCGGAACGGCCGCACACGCCGGCCCGGGAGCCTCCTTGGGGGCCCGGTGCACCTGCTCGTCGTTCTCCACGGGCAGGTGCCCGGCGAGGGTGCGCAGCAGCGCGTCCCGCGTCCCCGACGGGAGTGGTGCGGGGGCTTCGGGGTGGGGGGCCGGTTCCTCTGCGGGGAACGGTCGTGGGAGGCCGTGACGTGTCCTGCGAAGCCCTCCGAAGCCCTTCGAAGGCTCGGCGGGGCCGCGCCTGACCGGTGGGTGGGTGCGGGGGCTTCGGGGTGCGGGGGCTTCGGGGTGGGGGGCTTCGGGGTGGGGGTCGACCGGCGGCGGTCGGGGACTGTCCGGATCGGTCCTGCCTGCCGGTGGCCGGTCGGGTTCCCGGGGGTCGGGCCGTCGGAATCCGGCCGTCGGGTCCGGGTTGCGTCGTTCGAACCCCGGTCGAACCGGGGCGCCGGTGCCGTACGGGCGCTCGGTGTGTCGGGTGGTGGCCGTGGCCGGTGTGCCGGACGGGAATTGCGGTGACGGTGTGCTCCGGCGGCCGGCCGTCGGGGCCGTCCGCGGCGGGGGTGGTCGCCGTGCTGCAGGAGGGCGGGAATCGGGCGTTCCCGGCCTGGTCGGGCGGGTACGACGCGCGGCATGGGTGTTCATCTCATCACCGGTTCGGGTTCGGGTATCGGAGCGGCCGTGGCCGCCCTGCTGGCGCAGCGGGGTGAGGAGTTGTGGCTGTTGGCCAGGGACGCGGCGCGGGCGGAGCAGTTGCGGGAGGCGTTCCCCGGCAGTCGTACGCTGGTCGCCGATCTCGCCGAGCCGGCGGCGTTGGCCGCGGTCCTCGTGGGGCAGGGGGTCCCGGGGCGGCTGGACTCGCTGCTGCACGTCGCCGGGGTGATCGAGGCCGGGACGGTGGCGGAGCTGGGTGCCGGTCCCTGGTACGGGACGATGGCGGTCAACCTGTTGGCGCCCGCCGAGCTCACGCGGCTGATGCTGCCGGCGTTGCGGGCCGCGCGCGGGCACGTGGTGTTCCTCAACTCCGGTGCGGGGCTGCACGCTCCGCCGGGTCTCGGTGCCTATGCGGCCTCGAAGTTCGCGTTGAAGGCGCTGGCCGAGTCGTTGCGGGCCGAGGAGTACCCGCGGGGGGTGCGGGTCACGGCCGTCTATCCGGGTGAGGTCGACACGCCGATGCAGGTCCGGTTGCACGAGCGCCTGGGGCTGCCCTACGACCCGTCGGCGTGTCTGGCTCCGAGGTCGGTGGCCGCGACGGTGGTGGGTGCGCTGGACCTGCCGCGGGACGGCATGGTCAGCGATGTGATGCTCCGGCCCGGTTGTTGAGCTCCGGGCCGTCCTCCTCCCCCATCAGCGTGCGGTAGCCGGGCACGGTGGCGAGCAGCGTGCGGTGGGTGCCGATCGCGGGTCGTGTGCCGTCCAGGAAGAGCACCCGGTCGGCGCGGCGGGCGGGGCCGGGCCGGTGGGTGATGGTCACCACGGTGCCGGGGCGGGCCCGGAAGGCGTGTTCGGCGCGGAGCTCCGCGGCGGCGTCGAGGTGGCGGGTGGCCTCGTCCAGGACGACCAGGCGGGCGGTGGAGAGGTGGGCGCGGGCGAGGGCGATCAGTTGGCGCTCGCCCGCGGACAGTGCACCGGGGTCGATCCGGGCGTCGAGCCCGCCCGGGCGTTCGGCCAGTGCGGTGGCGCCGACGGCGGCGAGGGAGCGGGCCGCCTCCTCGTCGGATGCCTCGGGGGCCAGCCAGCGCAGGTTGTCGCCGAGCGGGCCGCCGAAGACGTACGGGTCCTGGGGCAGCAGCACGCGGGCGCGGGCCAGGTCCGGCCCGGGGATCCGGGTGAGCGGGATGCCGCCGAGCAGGACCAGTCCGCGGTCGGGCCGCACGATGCCGGTGAGGAGGTCGGCGAGCGTGGACTTCCCGATCCCCGACGGGCCGACCACCGCGAGGTGTTCGCCGTCTGCGAGGGCCAGGTCGAGGTCGGTGAAGACCGGTTCGGCGGTCGGGCCGTAGGCGTGGGCGACTGCCGTGAGCCGCACCGAGCCGTCTCCCGGTGTCGTCGGGAGGGCCGCCGCGGCCGCCGCGGCTGTCGTGGTCGGGGGTGTCGGGGCGGCGGGGGGTGTCGGGGCGGTGGTGCGGGGGTCGTTGCCCGGCCGGGCTGACGTGGTGGCGAGGCGTTCGGCCGCGACCGCCATCCGCAGCCAGGAGGCGCCGACGCCCTGTACGAGGAGCCGCAGCGCCGGTTCGAGCGTGCCGGTGAGGTAGGCGAGCACGCCCAGGACGGCGCCGGCGGTGAGCCCGCGCCGGACCAGTGCCGGTGCGGCCAGGACCACCAGGAGCAGCGGCAGGTGCGCGCCGGCGGCGACGATCAGCCGGCGCACGGCGGCCGTGCGGGCGAGTGCCCGGGCTGCGGCCGCGTTCGCGTCGACCGCGGCGAGCACCTCCTCCTCGGCCGTGCGGTCGGCGCCGCAGGCGACCAGGTCGCGCAGGCCCTGGACGGTGTCGACGAACCGCCGTGCCAGGTCCTCCTCGGTCGCGAACGCCTCCCGCTGCCGCCGTGCGGTGACCGGGGCCAGTGCGGCGAACAGCAGGAGGGCGGACAGCAGGGGCACGGCGACCAGGGCGGCCGCGGCCGGGGCGAGGACGGCCGTCCCGGTCACCACCGCGGCGACGGTCAGGGCGAACTGCGAGACCAGGAGGAGTTGTCCGGCCGCGGTGTCGCGCACGGCCTCGACTTGGCGGGTGAGTTGGGCGACGGCCACCGCGGCGGACCCGTCGGGCCGGCCGCGGGCCGCCACGGCGCGGTGGAGCAGCCCGGTGACCACCTCGCGCAGCAGTCGGTCGCGCATCGGTTCGACGAGGCGGGCCAGCCACGGGTAGGTCTGCCGGGTCGACCAGGCGCCGACGGCGGCGGCCAGCGCGAACAGGGCGAGCCAGCCGGCCGCCTGGAGCGGTCGGTGGCCGAGGAAGCCGCGGTCGACGGCGAGGGCCAGGGTCTTGCCCGCGGCGAGGGCGGGCAGTGCCGATCCGAGGGTCCAGCCGAGGAGCCGCATCAGGGCGCGCCGGTCGGTACCCAGTGCGGTGCGCAGCAGGCGCATCGCGGCGCGGCCCCCGGGCCCGTCCGCGGCCGGTGACGCGGCCGGGTGCAGGGTCGCCTGCGGGGCCGGGTACGGGGGCGGGGCCGGGTGGTCGGTGCGCGGGGGCATCGGCGGTGTCCTTCCGGGCGGTTCGCGGGCGGGGACGGCCTGGGGGTCACCGGACAGGGAGGCCCACGACGGAGGCCGGGCCCGCCCGGAGACGGGCGGGGCCGATCCGGAGGCCCACGGAGGCCGGGCGGCGATCCGGACCGGGGCATGCCGGCGGGTGTCCGGTGCGGTGCGCAGCGGGTGTGCGGCGGCGCGGTCCGCGGGCCGGTCCGCGGGCGGTGGCGTGGTCGGGGTCGGGTGCGGGGCCGGGGCCGGGTGGTCGGGGTCGCGGGCGGGGCCGGGTGGTCGGTGCGCAGCGGGGTCGGCGGCAGCGGCGGTGTCCTTCCGGGCGGGTCGGTGGATGCGCAGCGGTGCGCGGTGGTCGGTGCGCAGCGGTGCGCGGTGGTCGGTGCGCAGCGGTGCGCAGCGGTGTGCGGTGGTGTGCGGTGGTGTGCGGTGGTCGGTGCGCAGCGGTGGTGGGTCAGTCCGTGCCGGTGAAGACGGCGCGGTAGTCGGGGTGGGACCACAGTTCCCGGTGGGGTGCGAGGGCGCGGATCCGGCCGTGTTCCAGCCAGGCGACGGTGTCGGCGAGGGCGGCTGCGGCGGGGCGGCGGGTCACCGTCAGCCGGGTGCGTCCGTGCTGTGCCCGGAGGGCTTTCAGGACGGCGGCCTCGGTCGCCGAGTCGAGGCTGGAGGTCGCGTCGTCCAGTATCAGGAGGCGGCTTTCCCGGGCGAATGCCCGGGCCAGGCCGAGGCGTTGGCGTTCCCCTCCGGAGAGGGGGGCCGCGGTGGTCGGCGTGCGGTAGCCCTCGGGGAGGCGTCGCACGAACGTGTCGGCCCGGGCGGCGACGGCGGCGTCGCGGCTGCGGTGCCGGGCGGTGGGCGGAGCGCCGAGCACGATCGCCTCCTCGACGGTCGGTCCGTGCAGGACGGGGTCCGCGAAGGCGCAGGCGACGGCGGTGCGCAGGTCCTCGGGGCGGACGGTGCCCGGCGGGACGCCGTCGAGGAGCGCCGTGCCGCGGTCGGGGGTCAGCAGGGCGGCGGCGACGGCGGCGAGCGCGGAGGTCTCCTTGTCGTGGGCCCCGACCACGGCGGTCCACGAGCCGGCGGGCAGGTCCAGGTCGACCCGGTCCAGCAGTGTCGCCTGGCCGGCCCGGACGGTCACCTGCTTCAGTTCCAGTCGGCCGGAGCCTTCGGGGAGCGGCCGGTGCCCGCGCCGGGGCACCGGTGCTGCAAGCGTGTCGGCGAGCAGGACGGCGCCCGATCCGGCCCGGGCGACGTCGAGCAGGCTCTGCGCGGCGCCGAACCCGCCGAGGCCGATTCCGGCGTAGCCGAGCGCCGTGAGCATCCCGCCGACGCCGAGGGAGCCGGAGGCGACCGCGGCGCCGGAGGCGGCCAGCACGGCGAGCTGGGTGGCCGGTGCCAGCAGGGCGGCGGCGAAGGCGATGCTGCGCTGGCTGTCCCACATCGCGGTGCCCTGGCGGGAGAGTTCGGGGACGGGCTGCAGGACACGTTCGATCTCCTGCGGCAGGGTGGCGGACGCGGCGATGCTGCGGCTGCCGGAGACGGCGTCCAGCAGCCGGGTGGCGACGGCGGCCTGCGCCCGCTGGTAGCCCTCGCCGAGGCGGGCCGTCCGGCGGAGCTGGCGCCGGACCGCCAGGTAGCCGAGCGGGGCGGTGACGGCGAAGGCGAGCGCCGCCGGTGGTGCGAGGACGGCGAGGGCGGCGACGGCTGCTGCGGCCATCAGCAGTTGGGCGGCCGAGTACACCAGGGCGGGGGCGGCGAGGGCGGCCTGCGGTGCGCTGCCGGTGAGGCGGGCCGTCAGTTCGCCGACCGGCGGCCGGTGGACGGGCATGGCGTCGCCCGCCAGGGTGTGGCGGACCGTCTCCTCGCGGAGCCGGGCGGTGGCGTCGGCCGAGGCCCGCGGGCCGGCGTACTGGGCGAGGGTCTCTGCGGCCGTGAGTACCAGCAGGACGGCCGCGGGCGGGAGGGCGGCGGCGGTGCCGCCGCCGAGGGCCCGGTCGACGGCGCGGCCGAGGACGGCGGGCAGCAGCAGCGTCGCGGTGGTGCTCGCCGCCACGGACAGAGCCAGGACGGCCGCCCAGCGGCGGCCGTGGGCGAGCACCCGCAGCAGAGCGGCCGCGGCCCCGGCCGTGTGCCGCGGCCGGCGGGCAGACGCGGGCGCAGGCACGAAGGCGGGCGCAGGGGCAGGCACGGGCGCAGGCACGGGCGCAGGCACGGAGGCAGGGGCAGGGGCAGGGGCAGGGGCAGAAGCGGGCGCGGAGGCAGACGCGGGCGCAGGCACGGAGGCGGGCGCAGGGGCAGGCACGGGCGCAGGCACGGAGGCGGGCGCAGGGGCAGGCACGGAGGCGGGCGCAGGGGCAGGCACGGGCGCAGGGGTGGTGTCGGACCGGTCGTGCGCCGGGGCGTTCGCCGTCACGGAGTCGACGGAGTCGGTGGACATGGGCCCTCCCGGGGCAGTTGGCCGGCCGGCGTAGGAGTGGGCTTTACGGAGGGTCTGCGAGCAGGCCGCGAGCGGGCGCAGACGGACTGTGGGCGCGGGTGCAGGCGGGG
>NZ_JOAI01000067.1 GCF_000717715.1 Streptomyces sp. NRRL B-24484
AACGGCACACCGCTCGGCAAGACGAGAACCTCGCACCTCGCCGCTCTCGACCTGGCAGCTTGATCACCCAACCCAGTTTGTGGATTTCCCAACGGAGTCCTGGAAGACCGAGGTGGTGCCCTCCTCGGTCGCCCGGTAGTTCTCGGCCATCGCCTTGAGGCCGTCCGCGACGTAACGGACGGCCTCCGGCATGCCCTTGAGACCCTTGAGCGTGTCGGTGCTGTACCGCAGGTAGCCCTTCTCGCCCTCCGCGAACTTCTTGCCGGACTCGTCGTTGCCCCACGGGGCCGTCGACTGGGTGTGGTCGAGGAAGGCCGAGAGCCCGGTGACGAGTTGGGTGAGCTGGTCGGCCGCCGCGAGTACCGGGCTGACCGCGGCGCGGTACTGCTCGGGGTTCACCTCGAAGCCGCTGCCCGCGGAGCCGCCGGACTGTGCAGCGGCGGCGGTGGTCGGCGCCAGCCGCTTGGCCTGGGCGTCGACGCCGGTCCGGTGCGCCGCCGCGAGCGGGGTGGACTGCGTGGGGGACGCCTCCACCGCGTCGGCCCGCAGACGGGCGGTGGGTTCGGTGAGGGGGACGCCGCGTTCCATGGGCTGGAGGCGGGCGGTGGGTTCGGCCAGCGGGATGCCCTGCTCCATGGGCTGGAGGCGGGCGGTGGGTTCCGGTGGGTTCGGCCAGCGGGATGCCCTGCTCCATGGGCTGCAGACGGGCGGTCGGCTCGGCCAGGGCGACGTGCTCCATCGGCTGGAGGCGGGCGGTCGGCTCGGCGGTCGCCCAGATCTCGGTCGGCTGCGGCGCGGTCTCCTGCAGGCGGGGGCTGCTCACGGTCTCGCGCAGCACGGCGTGGGCCTGCTCCGCGTCTGTCTGCTCATCCATGGTTCTGTCCAGTTCGGGCTGGCCGTCCGCCCGTTCTCGGGGAGCGGGCGGACGGCGGCGGAGGGCTGCGGGTGGGCGGCGTCGTGCGCCGCCGGGTCGGGTTAGGAGGCCGCCGCGCCGCCCGGGGCGGCACCGTCCGCGCCGCCTGAGGTCGCGAGCCGGGCGAGCGCTGCCCGCAGGAACGGGCTCGGCACCTGGTAGCCGCCCTCCTCGCGGAGCGGCGCCCGCTCGGCGGGCTTGCCCTCGCCCTCCGCCCCCGACCCGGTGCCGGTGCCGGCGGGGGCCGCAGCGGTGTCGTCGTCCGGGCGGCCGCGGCGGGCAGCCACCGACCGGGCGCGGTCGAGGTAGTCCCCGTCCGGCGAGGAGGACGTGCCGGTGCCCCCGCTGCGGTCGCCGTCGGTCGCCGCCGTCCCGCCGGCCCCGTCGCCGCCGGTGGCCGTGCCGGTGCCGCTGCCGCCGCCCGTTCCCGTGGTGGCTGCGTCCCCCGTGGCGGGCTCGCCGGGGCCGGCGAGTGCCGCGGCGCCGTCCGCGCCCGCCTCGGGGCCGAGCAGGGCGGTGGTCAGCTGGTTGAGCAGGGTGTGCTGCTCCGTGTGGGTCTCCGCGCCGACGGCGGGCTGGTCCTGCGGGGCCGGCCCCTCGGTGCGGGAGGCGTCGAGCCACCGGCGGCGCATCCGCTCCCAGTGGCGGTCGCCCTCCTCGCGCCGGACGGCCTGGCCGGTGATGCCGCGGTCGCCGAGCAGCGTCTCTTCCTCGTCCTCCAGCCCCTCGCAGCCGAAGCGGGTGGGCCGGAGGAAACGGTTGCCGCCGCGCTTCTCGCCGCGCCCGCCGGCTCCGCCCATGCCGCCCGGGGCGTGGGCCCCGGCCATGCCGGCGGGGCCGGTGCTGCGGCCGGTGGCGCCGCCGGCCTCGGAGCGGCCGTACCCGGCGGCGCCCGGGCCGGTGCCGCCGGCCCGGAGGCCGCCCTCGGCCCCGCCGATGCCACCGGCGCCGAGCCCGGCGCGCGTGGCGAACCCCTTGGCCGAGGCACCGCCGCCGCCCAGACCGCCGACGCCACCACCGCCGAGTCCGCGGGCACCGGCCGCGCCGCCGCCGATGCCGCGCCCGCCGGCCGCCCCGCCGATGCCGCCGCCACCCGGACCACCGAGGCCGCGGGAGCCCGGCGCTCCACCGCCGAAGCCGCCCACACCGCCGGGGGTCAGCGGCTTGAAGGACCCCGAGGTGGGGCGCGTGCCGATCGTGCCGCCGCCGCGACCGCCGCCCGGGCCGCCGAGCCCACCGAACGGCATGCCGCCGATCATGCCGCCGGGGCCTCCGATCCCCGGGCTGCCCGGGGTCGGCGGGTTCCACGGGGCGAGCGCGCCGGAGCCGCCCTTGCCGCCCACACCGCTGAGGCCACCGGTGGAACCGGGCAGGTCGGAGAGGCCGGCCAGGCCGAGGCGGGGGGTGAGCGGTGAGAAGACGGGGGCGCCGCCGCCCCCGCCGGTCGCCGAGCCGCCGACACCGCCCATCCCGCCGGAGAAGGAAGCGGGCGTCGGCGGCTGGAAGGGCCGCAGGGAACTGAGTTGGGGCTTGTACGCGGCTGCGCCACCCGCGCCGGACCCACCGCCCGTCCCGAAGCCGCCCGGGGCTCCGCCGCCGAAGCCGGCGCCCGGCATGCCCGCCGAGGGCAGTCCGGCGGATGCGGGGTCGTACGGTGCCGACAGCGGCCCGGCCGGCATGCCGGGGGCGCCGGGCAGGGTGGCGCCGGTGGCCAGCGAGTCGATGCCGGTGGTGGCGGTGGGGTGCAGCAGCGTGGTCGGGTCGAGGGAGGCGTTCGGGGCGGTGGTGCGGGTGGGGGAGGTGCTGTCGCTCCCGCCGGAGCCGCCGAGCCGTGCCACCTGTCCGGCGCTGGTCATCCGCTCGACGTGGCCGGCGCTCTGCCGCAGCATCGTGTCGATGCCGGTGCCGACCTGGCCGACGTAGGTGTTGTAGGTGTCCGCGGCCGTCTTGATGCCCTCGGACTGGGCGATGTCGTCGTGCTTCCCGGCCGGGTTCTGCTCCATGTACTCCTTGGCGTACTGGAGTTCGCGAACCATCTCGGACTTGGTCTGGCTGACGGCCTGGTGGGCCCCGCGCAGGGACTGGGCCATCGCGGCACCGGCGTCGAGGGTGGTCGCCGCGTGCGACTGGTCGCTGCCGGCGTACTTGTGCAGGTACCCCTGGAAGCTCTCGGCGGCCGCGCCGGACATGTTGGCCATGGCGCGGTTGGCGCTGGCGACGATGGTGCGGATGGCGGGTTCGGCGGCGGCGCTCCACGCCTCCCATGCGTCGGCGAGTTCCGCCAGCAGGTCTTCGTTCGCGTCGGGGAAGACGACACCGGATCCGTGTTCGTTGCTCTGGACGACCTTCAGCACTTCGGCGAGGTCGGGCGGCAGCACGATCATGACGAGTCGCTCTCTTGGGCTGGCCGGCTGGCCTGGGACGGGGGACCCGAGTCGGCGGGGATCGCCCGCTCGGACTCGGTGCTCTTGGACATGTGACGTTGCGTCGGACGGATCGGCGCCGGGGCGGCGCGTCCGGAACGGCAGGCTCAGATGAGCATGTTGCGTCCCCCGCCGTGCAGCGGCGGGTCCACGTCGTCGTCCGCGTGCTTGTTGTACGAGAGGTCGGGGGCGTCGGGGGTGTGGAAGGCGGGCTCGGGGGCGTGGTGCGTCGGCAGCGTGACCGGCTCGGGGGGCCTGATGCCGTCGACGGTGCGCAGCGGTTCGGCGAGCGGTAGGCCGATCGTCGCGCGGTGCCGCTCGGAGACCGGTACGTCGTCGACGGTGCGCAGCGGTTCGGCGAGCGGTAGGCCGATCGTCGCGCGGTGCCGCTCGGAGACCGGTACGCCGTCCACGGCACGCAGCGGCTCGGTGGCCGGGATCCCGTCGACCGCGGCGAGCGGTGACGCCGGGGTGCCCGGGACGGTCGACAGCAGGGTGGTGGAGACCGGCGAGGCGAGGGTGCCGGCCTCCGCGCCGCGGCCGCCGTTCAGCCGGGTGAGCTCGGCGGTCTGGGTCGCCTCGGTCTCCCGGTAGCGCTGCACCATGAGTTCGAGGTTGGCGGCCATCTGCGCGGAGTTCTGCAGGTAGGCCTTGACCCCCTCGAAGACCTGCTTCTGGTGCTCGGGGAGCCCGCCGACCGAGGAGGTACCGCCGTTCAGCGACTTGCCGACGGCCTCGCTGCCGTAGGCGGTCGGCTTGATCTGGTTGATCACCGCCTCCAGCCGTGCCGTCGGCGCCTCCAGGTCGTCGAGCATGGCCCGGATCGCCTTGGTGGCCGCCTCCACCTCTTCGAGGTCGATCTTGAAGGACGACGAACCGCTCATGATGTGCCCCCACCCCAGTTCCGCCAGGCTCTCGCCTGCCTGTGCCGGCCGCGCTGCCGCGCCGCCGGTGGGCCGGCCCGCCGCACTGCGGGCCGGCCCTTCGGTCGATCGGTCGTGGCCGTCGGGTGCGCCGCTCAGAGAGCGGTCGCACCGTCCGGACCGACCGTGTACAGGCCCGTGTCGCCGAACGCGATCGCGAGCGGCACCCGGTCCACCTCCGCCTCGTTCAACAGCGCACCGCTGGAGACGTGCCAGAGCCGCAGCACCGCCTGCTGGTCGCCGCAGGCCAGCAGGGCCTCGCCGTCGAGGTCCTGCAGGGTGATGCTGCGCACCGCGGCGCCGCCGCCGGTGAACTCGCCGACCGCCGTGCCGTCGCCGGCGTCCCAGATCCGCAGGACGCCGTCGCCGCCGCCGGCGGCCAGCACCTCGCGGCCGCCGATCCGCCCGAAGGTGAGCACCTCCACCGGTCCGGCCGTGCCCGCGAGTTCGAGCAGCGGGAGGCCGAGGGCGGCGTCCCACAGCCCGACCCGCCCGGCCGGTCCGCCGGTGGCGACGACCTGGTGGCCCGCCACCTCGGCGGCCGCGAGGGCCGTCACGCCGTCGCGGTCGGCGGTGAAGCGGCGCAGCTGGGCGCCGCCGAGCGCGTCGCGCACCCGGACCGTGCCGTCGCGGCCGGCCGAGACCAGCAGCGCCGGTGCGTCCCCGGCGGGTGGGCAGAAGGCGAGGCCGGAGACGGCCCCGGTGTGCGGGGTCGGCAGCGGGAGGTCGGTGCCGGTGGCGGCGTCGAGGCAGCGCACGGCGCCCGAGGCGGTGCCGCAGACGAGCACCGGACCGGCGTCCGCGGGGCAGACGGCGAGCGAGGTCACCGGGCCGCCGTCGGCGGCCGCGGTCCACGGTCCGGCGGCACCCGTGGGGTCCAGCAGCCGTACGGTGCCGTCGCCGTGGCCGACGGCCAGTCGCGTCCGGCCGTCGAGTTCGAGGGCGGCGAGGGCGTTGACCGGGTGGCCGCCGGGCGCCGTGAGTTCGGCGACCCGGGTGAAGCCGGACGGGTCCCACAGCACCACGGTGCCGTGCTCGTCGCCGACCGCGAGGACCCGGCGGCCGTCGTGGTCCAGTGCGGCGAGCGCGGTGAGCCAGCCCTGGCGGGTGGGGCGGCCGTCGACGGCCGTCCCGGAGTAGACGTCCCACAGGCGGAGGGTGCCGTCGAGAGCGCAGGAGGCGAGCAGCGGGTCGCCGTCCGAGGGCAGGAAGGCCAGGCCGGTGACGGAGGCGGAGTGGCCGGTGAGGACGGCGACGGGCTGGCCGGTGGCGAGGTCCCAGAGGCGGACGGTCGCGTCGGCGCCGGCCGAGGCCAGTACGGCCTGGTTGCCGAGGGCGAGGACGGCGAGCGCGGTGATCCGGTCGGTGTGGCCGACGAGGAGGTGGAGCTGTTCGCCGGTGGCGGTGTCCCAGACCCGGACGAGGCCGTCGGTGCCGCCGGCGGCGAGCAGGTCCAGGTCGGCGCAGCGGGCGTGGCAGAGCGCGTCGGCGCCGGCCCCGGCGACGGGAAGCAGGCCGAGGCCGCGGCCGTCGGCGGTGCGCCAGGCGCGGATCTCGCCGGCCCGGCCGGCGGAGAAGGCGAGCGGGACGCCGTGCACCGTGGCGGCGGCGACGGCCTGGGAGCCCTCGCCGCCGGCCGTGCCGTGCAGCAGGTCGCCGCTGACGGCGTCCCAGACCTGGACGGCGCCGTCCTCGCCGCCGACCGCGAACAGTTCGCGGCCGTCCGCGGGGCCGAGGGCCACAGCGGTGGGCAGGACGCCGGCGTCGGTGCCGGAGCCGCCGAGCGCGGTGCCGTCGTCGAGCGCGGTCAGGCCGAAGCCCTCGCCGGGCCGGGCGAGCGCGTAGGCGGGGCGGCCGCCGACGGAGCCGACCGCGGCGGCCGGTCGGCCGGCGCCGGCGGTCCCGCCGTCGCGGTCGGGCTCCGGCCGGTCGAAGTGGACGAGGGCGGCGGGCAGCAGTGCCGCCGCGGCGGGGTCGAGGGCCTGGGCGGCGAGGACCTCCAGGGCCCGGGCGATGCCGGGGACGGGGACGCCCGCGGCGTCGTCCCAGACGGCGTCGACGCCGGACGGCATCCCGGTGGCGGACAGGCGACGCGAAGGTGTCGCCGCGGGGCCGGCACCGGCTGTGACCTGCGCATTTCCCGGTGCCGCCGATGAGAGCGCTTTCAAGACCCGCGTCAAGAAGACCCGGTCGATGCGACCGCTTCTGAACGCGCGGCCGCCGGCCGTGACGCGCTCCACCCGGAACTCGCCCGTCGCCCCGACGGCCAGGTCGATCCGGCCGGCCTCCGGGCCCTCGACGGGCGCGGTGAACCGCAGCAGGTCGGAATCGTCCCGGGGTGCCGTCTCCGTGGACGGCGCATCAGTTCCCCCCGACATCAGGGTCCCCTCCCTCTCGACGGGCGAGCCCGTCCTCGTGCGTGCCATGCAGAACACCCCCGTGCATCTGACGGTACGTCAGCACAGGTCCCCGGGTGTCAGCGTCGCGTGTACGGCATCGTGCAGGGCCTGCGTCCGCGAACTGCGGAACAGCCCGGGCCGGAATCCGGCGCGGCGGAATCCGATGTAGGCACCAACTACCTGAACAGGCATGTTATCTGCCGCAGCGTACGCGTCAATCCGGCTCAGTTCGAGCTGTTCGAAGCCGAAGCGGCAGAGCGAGCGCAGGGCGGAGGTGGCCGTTCTGAGGCTCCGCGCCTCGGGGAGCAGCCACACTGCGGCCTCCGCGGCGCCCTCGTCGGGGCGCAGGTCGACGAGTTCGGCCCAGCCGACGGCGCTGCCGTCCGTGACCGATGCCACAGTGAAGTAGGCCGCCCGGTCGAGTGCCCAGAGGCGTGCCGGGATGTCGGCGAGCCAGCGCTCGGCCGCGTCGAGGTCCTGATGGGGGATCACCCCCTGCATGAACTCGCGGACCAGCGGGTCGCGGGTGCCGGCCAGGACGGTCGCGGCGTCCGCGGCCCCGGGCCGGCGGAGCACCACCGGGCCGTCGGCCAGTTCGGGTACGGGCAGGGAGCTCAGGCGACGCACCGTCAGACCTCCTTGCCGCTCTGCCCGATCATACGATCATGCGACCATGACCTGCGGCATCCGCCGACCGGCCGAAACACCACCCGCCGACCGGCGGGCCGCTCATCCCCCCGTTCGGCGGGTCGCTCCCCGCCGAAGGGCCAGGGCCGTACACGACCGGTCGGCGCCGCCGTGCCCCGTCCCGGGAACGGCCGCGGCCGGACCCGTTCCTCCGGGTCCGGCCGCGGTGGTGCCTGCGTCGCGCTCGCGGTCAGCGCAGGCCGGCGAAGAGGTCGTTCTCGGGCACGGCCGCACCGGTGGTGTCCCGGACCCGCACGAAGGTCTCCACGCCCATCAGTTCGGTGAACCGCTCCTTGCCCATCTTCAGGAAGAAGATGTTCTCGCCCTGGCTGGCGTGCGCGGCCAGCGCGTCGAACTTCCGGTCGCCGAACGCGGTGGTGTCCACCCAGGTGGTGATCTCCTCGTCGGGCAGTCCGATCTCGGCCAGCGCGGCGGCCTCCGCCGGATCCGGCTCCTCCCAGTCCGCGCCGAACTCCCGCATGACCTCGCCGAACCGCTGCATCTGCGAGCGCGGCGCCGTCGTCCAGTACACCTTCGGCTTCAGCCCGGTCGTCTCCAGTGCCGTCATCGTGATGCGGTTCGCCTGGATGTGGTCGGGGTGGCCGTAGAAGCCGTTCTCGTCGTAGGTCACCACCACGTCGGGCTCGTACTTCCGCAGAAGCTCGGCGAGGCGGGCCGCGCCCTCCGCGACGGGTGTCCGCCAGAACGAACCGGGCGCGTCGTTGGCCGCCCAGCCCATCATCCCGGAGTCCGCGTACTCCAACAGCTCCAGGTGGTCGATGCCCAGGACCTCGCAGCTCGCCTCCAGTTCGCGGCGGCGCATCGCCGCCACGGCCGCCGGGTCGTGCCCGGGGTCGCCCGGCTTGACGCCCCCCGGCCCGTCGCCGCACCCGCCGTCCGTACACGTGACCAGGACGGTGCGGACGCCCTCCGCCGCGTACCGCGCGAGCACGCCGCCCGTCCCGGTGGCCTCGTCGTCGGGATGGGCGTGCACCGCCATCAGCGTCAGGGGCCGTTCAACCATGATCATCCTCCAGTTCGCGATCTGCTCCGGCCTCAGTCTGCGGCAGACGGGCGGACGGCTGCGCGCAATATCGGACGCTCACTGCCGGGACGGGCCCGGGTCCCGCCGGCGGGGGCGTCGGCACGCTGCGCCACGAACCCGTGGCGGACGGCCGGTTCCCCTCCCGCCACCACGACGTCGGACGGGTGCCGGCCGATCACGGGACGTTCACCACCGGCCTGCTGCAGGCGCGTACCGGGGCGGTGACGCCCGGCCCGGCCCGCGGCGGAAAGCTCCGCCGTGACTGCGTGTCGCACCCGGCCGGCTCCGTTCGGTGACGACAAGGTGACGGGAGAGCCCGTTCGAAGGAGCGAACATGCCCGAAGTCACCACCCCCTACGCGACCGGCACCCCGTGCTGGGTCGACCTGATGGCGAAGGACCAGCAGGCCGCGCTGGACTTCTACCGCGACCTGCTCGGCTGGCAGGGCCGGCCCGGCCCGGCCGAGTTCGGCGGGTACGCGGTCTGCGAGCTCAACGGCAGGGCCGTGGCCGGCATCGGCCCGGCGATGGCCCCGGAGGGCATGCCGGAACCGCCGACCGTGTGGACGAGCTACCTCGCCAGCACCGACGCCCCGGCCACCCAGGACGCGGTCGTCGCCGCGGGCGGCACCCTGCTCGTCCCGACCATGGACGTCGGCAACCTGGGCCGGATGCTGGTCGCCGCGGACCCGCAGGGAGCGGTGTTCGGCGTCTGGCAGCCCGGCGAGTTCTCCGGCGCCCAGGTCGCCAACGAGGCGGGTGCGCTCACCTGGAACGAGCTGCACACCACCGACGTCCCGGCCGCAGCAGCCTTCTACGGGGATGCGTTCGGCATCGAGATCGAGCCGCTGGCCGGCGCCGACTCCTACTGGGAACTGCGGGTCGGCGGCCGCGCGGTCGGCGGCGTCACCCTGCTCGCGAACGACCCGCCCGGCACCCCCGCGCACTGGCTGACCTACTTCGCGGTCGACGACGTCGACGCCACCGTCGACGCCCTGGTCAAGCGCAACGGCACCGTGCTCGCCCCGCCGTTCGACATGATGGCCGGCCGGATGTCCGTGGTCGCCGACGCCCAGGGCGCCCCGTTCGCCCTGATCAAGCCGACCCCGATGTAGGCCCTTTCCTTCGCCCGGCGCCGCACCGCACCGGCATCGCACGGCACGGCCCGCCCGCTCCCCGGGCGGGCCGTGCCCGTGCGGCCGCCGGTCAGCGCAGCAGCGCGAAGGCGGCCGCGGCCGTGCCGCCGAGCGCGGTGCCGGCCAGGACCTGCGCGAGGGTGTGCGCCCCGAGGACGAGCCGGGACCAGCCGACGGCCGCGGCACCCGCGAACGCGAGGAGCATCACCGGCCCGAACGCCAGCACGAGGATCATCGCGCTGCCGCTCGCCACCGAGTTGTGGAGGGAGATCTGCCACCGGACGGTCACCGCCAGGGACGAGACCAGGCCCACGGGCATCGCGACCACCAGGGCGGAGACCTCCCGGGGCGCACCGGCCACACGGAGCAGGACGAGACCGAGGACGACGGAGAGCGGGCTCGCGCTCATCGGGACGAGGCGCTGGCGGCGCAACCGGATGTGCTTGTCCGTCAGGGAGCCCCGCCGCACGCCCAGGAGGATCAGGCCGAGCGGGACGACGCCGCAGAACAGGGCGCCGAGCAGCCCCCAGCCGAGCCCGTCCAGCTGCGGGTGCTGTGCCGGCCGACGAGCAGCAGCAGAGCGATCACCAGGTTGGCCGGCGCGAGGACGTCCGTGACGACCCGGGCCGCCTTCCCGGTGCGGGACGACCCACGGAACGCCGGCGGCGCAGGCGGGGTGAACGTACCCATGCAGCGGGCTCCCGGGGGCGGACGCGGTCACGGCAGCGGCGGTACGGGCGGAACGGATCACGGACATCGTACGGACACCCGTTCCCCCGGCCGGCGGACCGTCCGATCCACCGGCCGCCGACGGAGGGTCAGGCCGGCGGGTTCGGCCGGGTCAGCCCCACGTCGTAGGCGAAGATGACGGCCTGTACGCGGTCCCGGGCACCGATCTTCGCCAGCACCCGGCCGACGTGCGTCTTCACCGTCGACTCCGACAGCACCAGGCGCTGCGCGATCTCGCCGTTCGTCCAGCCCCGCCCGACCGCGACCAGGATCTCCCGCTCCCGGTCCGTCAGCGCCGCGAGCCGCGGATCCCGGTCGGCCGCACCCGGCGGCCCCGGCAGACGGTGGGCGTACGCGTCGAGCAGACGCCGGGTCACCGCCGGCGCCACCACGGCGTCCCCCTCCGCCACCGCCCGGATCCCCGCCAGCAGTTCCTCCGGGCGGGCGTCCTTCAGCAGGAAGCCGCTCGCGCCCGCGCGCAGCGCCGCGTGCGCGTACTCGTCGAGGTCGAACGTCGTCAGGACGAGCACCCGGGACCGCCCGCCGGACGCGACGATCAGCCGGGTCGCCTCGATGCCGTCCATGCCCGGCATCCGGATGTCCATCAGCACCACGTCCGGCCGCAGCTCCGCGGTGAGGCGGACGGCCTCCGCCCCGTGCCCCGCCTCACCGACCACCGCGGTGTCCGGCTGGCTCTCCAACAGCATCCGGAAGCCGTACCGCTGCAGCGGCTGGTCGTCCACGATCAGGACCGTCGTCACACCGGGCCGCCCGCCGGGTCGGAGACCGGCGACAGGTCGAGATCGGCGACCACCGACCACCCGCCTCCCGCCGGACCCGCCACGACCGTGCCACCGTACAGCGCGGCCCGCTCCCGCATCCCCGCGATCCCGTGGCCCTCGCCGCCGGCCCGCGGCCCGGTCGCGCCGCCCGGCGGTCCGCTGTCGTCGACCCGCACCCGCAGCCGGTCCCCGTCGGCCGCCACCGACACCCGCGCCCGCGTCTGCGGCCCCGCGTGCTTCAGCGCGTTCGTCAGCGCCTCCTGGACGATGCGGTACGCCATCAACTGCACCCCGCGGTCCAGCCCGTCCAGATCACCCTCGGAACGGTAGGCGATCCGCGGCCCGGCCGCCCGGATCCGCGCGCACAACCCGTCGATGTCGGCGATGCCCGGCTGCGGCGCGAGCTCCGGTCCGCCGTCCCCCCGCTCGCGCAGCACGCCGAGCATCCGCCGCAGTTCGCCCAGCGCCTGCCGCCCGGCGTCCCCGATCAGCACCAGCGCCTCCCGGCCCCGCTCCGGAGACGTCCCGGCCGCGTACGCGCCGCCGTCCGCCAGCGTGATGATCACCGACAGGTTGTGGCCGATGATGTCGTGCATCTCCCGCGCCACCCGGCTGCGCTCGGTGGCGGCCGCCAGCCGGCTGCGCTGGTCCCGTTCGACCTCCAGCCGCGCCGCGCGCTCCCGCAGCCCGGCCAGCTGCGCCCGCCGGATCCGCATCGCGATGCCCAGCGCGACCGCGGCCGTCACCGCGGCGAACAGGAAGAACAGGCCGTCCCAGACCGACACCGCGGACGACACCCGCACCGCGACCACCGCCATGCCGAGCGCCACCGCGGCGCACGCCCACGCCAGGTCCCGCAGCCGCCCGTGCAGCGCGAGGGAGTACAGCGCCACCAGCAGCGCCACGTCCGCGCGCAGCGCCGCGCCGATCGACCACTGCAGCACGAACACCGCCATCACCACGGCGAACGCGGCCGTCGGCCGCCGCCGGCGCCACAGCAGCGGCAGCACCAGCCCCGCCTGCAGCGCGAGCATCGCCGGCACGGGCAGCTGCGTGAAGACGATCCGGTGCTCGCGCGGCCCGTGGTCCCCGTCGCCGTGCACCAGGTCCGGGAGGCAGAACACCAGGAAGACGACGGCCACCACCGCGGTGTCCAGGATCCACGGACGGCGGCGGTCCAGCTCCCGCAGCCGCTGCCCGGCCCGGGCGAGGCGGACGAAGAACGGGTGCCCGGACAGCGGGTCGCCGCCCGCGGCCTCCGGCACGGCCGGGCCGGGGGCGGCACTCTCCTGGTGGTACACGGATCTCACCTGTCCATGGTGGGCGGGAAGGCCGCCGCGGCGCCCGGACGGTGCCGGGCGCCGCGCCGCGCGCAGTGTCTCAGGCGTCGGTGCGCACCAGGCGGACGGCCGCGCCGGTCAGGGCCGCCACCGTCCACAGCAGGAAGACCACCAGGCCCGCCGTCGGCGACAGCGTCGCCGCGTCGTGGTGCAGCGTGAACATCGCCTCGCCGGCGTGGCTCGGCAGGTAGGGGCTCAGGTCGTCCTGCCACGAGCTCGGCAGCAGCGACACCAGGCCCGGGACGAGCATCAGCGTGCCGATCAGCACCGAGATGCCGCCCGCCACCGACCGCAGCAGCGCACCCAGGGCGACGCCGATCACCCCGACCAGCCCGAGGTAGAGGCCCGCACCCAGCAGGCTGCGCACCACCCCGGCGTCCGACAGAACCATCGCGGCGCGGGTGCCCGCGACGATCCGGCTGTCGGCGACGAAGGCGGCGAACACCCCGGCGGTGCCCACGAGCAGCGCGACCGCCCCGAACACCACGGCCTTGGACCACAGCACCGGCAGGCGGCGCGGCACCGCGGCCAGGGTGGAGCGGATCATGCCGGTCGAGTACTCGCCGGCGGCGACCAGGACACCGAGGACGCCGAGGGCGAGCTGCGCGAAGTTCGTGCCGAACAGCGACAGGCTGAGCGCGGTCGAGCTGGCGAAGTCGCGCTCCATCGGCCGGCCCGAGGTGAGCCGCGACTTGAACTGGTACGCGGCGATCAGGCCGAACGCCACCAGGAACAGCAGGCCGAGGCCGAGGGTGATCCAGGTGGAGCGCAGCGACCACATCTTGGCCCACTCCGAGCGCAGGACGCGCGCCCCGGTCACCCGGTAGGCGGGGCGGGCGGCCCGCCCGGCGGCGGGCGCCGGGGCCCGGTTCGGTGCGACGGTGCTCATGCGGCACGCTCCTGGGACTCGATGCCGGTGGTGGAGCCGTGGTACTCCACGGCGTCCCGGGTGAGGTCCATGAAGGCCTCCTCCAGGGAGACGGTGCGGGTGGCCAGTTCGAACAGGGCGATGCCGTGCTCGGCGGCCGTGAGGCCGATGGTGCGGGCCGTCAGGCCGGTGACGAGGAGCTCCTCGGAGCCGGCCTGTCCGGTGATCTCCACGCCGGGTCCGGCGAGGACCTCGCGCAGGCGGCCCGGGTCGGCGGTGGCGACCTTCACCACGTCGCCGCCGGCCTGCCGGACGAGCTCCTGCACGGTGGTGTCGGCGAGCAGCCGGCCGCGGCCGACGACGATCAGGTGGTCGGCGACCAGGGCGACCTCGCTCATCAGGTGCGAGGAGACGAAGACGGTGCGGCCCTCCTCGGCGAGGCCGGTCAGGAGGTTGCGGATCCACAGCACGCCCTCCGGGTCGAGACCGTTCACCGGCTCGTCCAGCATCACGGTGGCGGGGTCGCCGAGCAGCGCCGCCGCGATGCCCAGGCGCTGGCCCATGCCGAGGGAGAACGCACCGGCGCGCCGCTTGGCGACCGACTGCAGCCCGGTGAGGCCGATGACCTCGTCGACCCGGCTGCGCGGAATGCCGTGGGTGTGCGCCAGCGCCATGAGGTGGTTGAACGCCGAGCGGCCGGGGTGGATCGACTTGGCCTCCAGCAGCGCGCCGACCTCCTGCAGCGGGGCGCGGTGGCCCGCGTAGCGGCGGCCGTTGACCAGGACCGTCCCGCTGGTGGGGGCGTCCAGGCCGACGATCATCCGCATCGTGGTGGACTTGCCCGCCCCGTTCGGGCCGAGGAATCCGGTGACGGTGCCCGGCCGGACGGTGAAGTCCAGTCCGTCGACCGCGGTCTTCTCCCCGTACCGCTTCGTCAGCTGGTGCGCCTCGATCATCGGTCACCCCTACGTCCTCGAGGGCCGGACCTCCCGACCGCCTCACCGGCAACGCTAGGTTCCGCCGCGGCGCGAACCGTGGTACCCGGGGGTGATCATCGGCCGCGGCGTAGTACCGCGGTACCACGCGCGCCCGGGAGGCGGCCGCGACCCGCCCGCCCCGCCCCCGCCCCCGCCGGCCGCCGTTCGTGCCCGTTGCGGCGCACCGCCGACGTCCGTCGCCGCAGCCGGGTGCCGGATTACGATCACCGCACGGCACGCCTTCGGAAGCGCTCGGCCGAGGGCCCGGTCATCCACCCGCGTCGTCACCGAGAAGGGCTCCGCCTTGACCCACACCGTGGATTTCCACACCGTATCGACCGCCGGCCTGGAGTCGTCGCCCGTGGCCGAGGCGCTCGCCGGCCTGCGGGCGAACGAGGCCCGCTACTTCAAGAACAAGTACGACCACGTCTTCACCGTGGAGCCGGCCGGCGACGCCGCGGAGGTCGTCGACTGGGTGCACCGGGTGCTCAGCGAGGAACGCGGGATCGTCGTCTCGTCCCGGCCGCTGGAGGCCACGTCCTTCCAGGTCGAGAACATCCGGATGGCCTACGTGTTCTACGAGAGCGGGCTGTCGATCAACGTGATGTACACCGTCGACGACGCCAAGAAACGGGCGGTCGGCTTCAAGCTGTCCGAGGGGATGGAGGTCCCGGAGGAGCTCTCCGCGTTCAAGTTCGCGCGGCAGAAGTCGAAGCTCGCCGGCACGATCCGCGGCTCGTACTTCGTCATCAAGAACGAGTACTGAGCCCGCCGCCGGCCGCCCACGGAGCGTCAGGAGGCGCGGCGGCAGCGGGCGCAGGGGGTGCGGCGGCCGGGCGGTTCAGTACGACTGCAGCTCGACCAGGGTGCCCTCGGGGTCGCGGAGGTGCGCGGTGCGCAGGCCCGGCCCCCACGCGGGGCGGTCGGCGGGGGCGGAGACCGGCACGGCGCCGTGCCGCAGGCACAGGTCGTACCCGGCGTCCACGTCACCGACCCGGCAGACGAACATCACGCCGTCGCCGGCCGGTCCCGCCCCGGCCGGGTCGGTGCCGAGGGCCGAGGCCAGCGCGGCACGGTCGAACAGGGCCAGGATCCCCTGCCCGGCGACGTCCCAACTGGCGTACGGGCCTTCGGCGTTGCCGCGGCTGAGGGTGGCGCCGGCGAGTTCGGGCAGGACCGAGCGGTAGAAGCGGAAGGTCTCGGCGAAGCGGTCCACCAGCAGGCGGGGGTGCAGTGCGTCCACGGATGCTCCTCAAAACAGTGGGTCTGCACCCACTATAGGGCTGCACCTAGAATGTGGGTCGTGAACGAGCCCACTGCCGTCCCGCCGAGCCTGCTGGACCTGAGCACCTATCTGCTGTCCCGTACCGGCAGGACCGCCCGCACCCGGCTCGCCGAGCGGCTCGCCGCCCGGGGGCTGCGGCTGTGGCACATGGCCGTGCTCGCGGCGCTCGCCGACTTCGGCCCGCACGTGCAGCGCGACCTCGCGGTGCGGCTGTCCGTCGACCCCAGCGACATCGCCAAGGTGGTCGACGAACTCGCCGCGGCGGGCCGGGTGGAACGCTCCCGCGACCCGGCCGACCGCCGCCGCATCCGGGTCGCCCTCACCGACGCCGGGCGGACGGCCCTGCGGGAACTGCAGGACGAGGCCGAGGCCGTGCAGGCGGAGATCCTCGCCCCGCTCTCCGCGGCCGAGCGCACCCGACTGCACGAGCTGCTCCGGCGGGTGTTCGACGGCGACCCCGCAGGCCCCCCGGAGTGACCGGAGCGGCCGGAGCGGCCCGGGCCGTCCGGCGCCGGTGGCGGAGAAGCGTCCGTGGCCGCCGACCGGGGACGGTCGGCGGCCACGGGAACCGATGTCGGACGGCTACGCGAAGATCCGCAGGACCCGGCCGACGCCCCGGACGTGGCCCAGGCCGCGCAGCTCGTCGAGCGCGGTGTTCAGGGCGCGCTCGGTGGCCGGGAAGGTGACGAAGACGACCCGGGCCTGCGACTCGGAGCCGTGCTGGTCGACCTTGCGGATGGAGACGCCGTGGCGTCCGAACACGCCGGTGACCTGGGACAGGACGCCGGGCGCCTCGTCGACCTCGGTGCGGACGTAGAAGGAGTACTCGAGGTCCTCGGTGGGCCGGATCGCCGCGGGCGTACCGACCGGCACCCGGCGGTGGGTGCCGCGGCGCAGGTGG
This sequence comes from Streptomyces sp. NRRL B-24484, assembly GCF_000717715.1. Classification (GTDB taxonomy): domain Bacteria; phylum Actinomycetota; class Actinomycetes; order Streptomycetales; family Streptomycetaceae; genus Kitasatospora. Next base: position 16,408 of record NZ_JOAI01000067.1, read on the forward strand.
TCCGCGGCGGCGGCGACGTCGCCCAGGATCGAGGAGGCCGACGGGCGGGGGCCCGCGCCGCGCCCGTAGAACATGAGCTCGCCGGCGGCCGAAGTGGTGACGAACACGGCGTTGAAGCTGTCCCGGACGGTGGCCAGCGGGTGGTCCCGCTCGACCAGGGCGGGGAACACCTGGGCGCCGATCTGCGCGTCGGCCTCGGTGCCGCTGTCGCCGGGGAAGCGGTCGGCGACCGCGAGCAGCTTGATCACGTAGCCGAACTGGGCGGCGAGCTCGAAGTCCTCGGGGTCGAGGCCGACGATGCCCTCGCGGGCGACGTCGTCGGCGGCGACCGACCGGTTGAACGCCAGCGAGGAGAGGATGGCGAGCTTGGAGGCCGCGTCGGCGCCGGTGATGTCGGCGGTGGAGTCCGGCTCGGCGTAGCCGAGTTCCTGGGCCTTCGCCAGGGCCTCGTCGAAGCCGAGGCCGTCGGCCGTCATCCGGGTGAGGATGTAGTTGGTGGTGCCGTTGACGATGCCGGCGACCCGGGTGACGTCCTCGCCGACGAGCGACTCCCGGATCGGACGCAGGATCGGCACGGCCGCGACCGCGGCGGCCTCGAAGAAGAAGTCGACGCCCGCGCGGTCGGCCGCGGCGTACAGCTCGGGGCCGGCGCTCGCGACGAGCTCCTTGTTGGCGGTGACGACCGACTTGCCCGCGCCCAGCGCCGCGAGGATCAGTTCGCGGGCGGGTGCGGTGCCGCCGATCAGCTCGACCACGACGTCGATGTCATCGGCCTTGACGACGTCGTACGCGTCCCCCGTGAACAGGGTCGGGTCGAGTTTCGCGGATCGCGGCCGGCTCGGGTCGCGGACGGCTATCCGGACGAGTTCCAGGGAAATTCCCGTCACGTCCTCGACGGCGCCGCAACGCTCGACGAGCAATTCTGCGAATGCCTCCCCGACAGTTCCACACCCGAGCAGACCGACTCTGACCATATTTCCCATGGCGGCCAGCGTACACGCCGTCAGCTGACCGCCTAACGGGAAGAGTTCGACTTCTCACAGTGCGAGACGAAAGGATTGCCGCAGGGATGCCGCGTTCGCCGCGGAAATTCCGGCGAACGCGGCAAATCCGTGGCGGGCGGTCAGCCGGCGCGCGTCGGCGCCGGTGCGCGCGTCGGGGGGACGCCGTCCGGCAGGTGGGTGCCGAAACTGCGGCGGCGGTAGACCAGTGGCGGCCGGCCGCCGGTCACCTCCGCCGCCCGGGCCCGGCCGAGGACGATGACGTGGTCGCCGCCGTCGGCCAGGTCCGCCACCGTCGAGGCGACCCAGGCCGGCGACCGGTCGATCCGCGGCGGGCCCCGGTCGATGTCCCAGGCCGTGCCGCGGCACTTCTCGGCGCCGCCCTTGGCGGCGAACGACAGGGCCACGTCGGCCTGTTCGGCGCCGAGGATGTCGAGGCCGAAGGCGCCGCACTCGCGGATCGCATCGAGCGTCCGCGACCTGCTGTCGAGCGCGACCACCACCATCGGCGGGTCGATCGACAGCGAGGTGAAGGCGCTGACCGTCGCACCGGAGGGCAGGCCGGCGCCGGCCATCGCCGTCACGACCGACACGGGCGTGGCCACGCAGGCCATGACCTCCTTGAACTCCTGCTGCAGGACGTGGTCGGCGGTGTGCGCCGGCGCATTTCCCGTACCCGTGACGGACCCCCTATTGATTCGTAGTCGATCGTTCAAGGGCCCCGCATGTCGGAGCCCGTCGTTCCGCGTTTCCGGAATTCACGCCGCCGGGGCGTGGCCGCCGAGCGGTCCGGGAATTCCCTCCGTCGTCCGCCGGTGCCCGGCCGGCACGAACGCGTCGTCCGCCGGATCCATTTCCAGGCCGAAGCCCGGACCGGGGAGCTCCGCACAGAACCACGACCTGATGAGCTCCGGGTACGCGGGGAGGCGAAGACCTCCGCCAGCGCGGTGTCGACCGCGCGGAGGAATTCCGGCTCGTCCTTGCGCAGCAGGAAGCCGTAGTCCTCGCCGCCGAGGCGCACGTCCAACAGGTGGACGCCGTCGCCGGCCGCCCCGCCGCGCAGCAGCGAGAGCAGGATGACCTCGTCACCGACCCGCGGCCGCCGGCCCACCCGGTGGCGCCGGTGCCCGGCCGTCCGGACCGACCCGATCGCCGGGCCGGACGGCCCGCCGGAGGAGGGGCCGCTCCGGCGGCGGGCCGCTCAGGCTTCCAGCGCGGCGCGGACGAGATCGCGCAGCTCGTCGTCGGTGACCTCCGCCGCGTCCTGGGAGCGCAGCCGGATGGTCCCCCGCCCACTGACGAGCGAGGGATGCCGGGAGCTGAAGCCGCCGTCGCGGTCCCTCCCCCAGCCGTAGATCGAGATGCCGTGCTGCCAGGCGCCGACGTGGAGCCGGCGCTTTCCGACCCGGTAGGTCGGCATCCCGTACGAGAGCGTCGGGATCGCCTCCGGGCACACCTCCATGATCAGGCCGCTCACGCGGTCGAACAGCGGGCGGTGCTCCGGGGCGATCGCGTCGACGTACTCCTGCGCAGCGTCCATGCCGCCCATTGTGGTCGCGCCCCCTCCCGCGCGCCGCCCTCCGCGTCGGCGGGTCGGTTCGCGGCCGCGGTCCGCCGACGCGGGCCGCCCGGAAGGGCCCTTGCTGCGGAGGGGTCTCCGTTGCCGAGGGGCGTCGGCCGTATCGGGGGAGTGGGGCTCAGGGGGCGGGGGTCTCCTGTTCCGCCTCGACCTGGGCGTTCCACTCGCGCTTGGAGGCCTGCCAGCCGTCCTCGTTGTGGCCGAGGCGCCAGTAGCCGGAGATGGAGAGGTCCTCGCGGGGGATGCTCCGCTCCACGCGCAGGAGTGCGCGGAGGTCCTTGACGAAGCCGGCCTCGCCGTGGACGAAGGCGTGCACCCGGCCCTCGGGGAACTCCAGTGCACGGACGGTCTCGACGAGCAGCTCGCCGACGGGGCGGTCGCCGCGGTGCAGCCAGACGACCTCGGCGGGGGAGTCGAGCTTCTGCTCCTCCTCGGGGCCGGCGACCTCGACGAAGGCGCGCACCTCGGCGTCGGCGGGCAGGGCCTCCAGGGCCGCGGCGACGGCGGGCAGTGCGCTCTCGTCGCCGGCCAGCAGGTGCCAGTCGGCGGCGGTGTCGGGTGCGTAGCCGCCGCCGGGGCCCATGAACCGGACGACATCGCCGGGCCGGGCGCGCACCGCCCACGGTCCGGCGAGGCCCTCGTCGCCGTGGACGACGAAGTCGAGGGTCAGTTCGCGCAGTTCGGGGTTCCAGGCGCGGACGGTGTACGTCCGGGTCACCGGCCACTGCTCGCGGGGGAACTCCTCGCGGATCCGCTCCAGGTCGAACGGTTCGGGGTAGGTCACGCCCTCGGCGCCGAACAGTATCTTCACGTAGTGGTCGGTGTAGGTGCCGGCCGTGATCTCGGCCAGGCCGTCGCCCCCCAGCACGACGCGCTGCATGTGGGGGGTGAGCCGCTCGGTGCGGACGACGTGTGCGGTGTGCGGCTTCCGGGGCCTGCGGGCCGGACGCTCTGCCATGGTCGTACTCCTCATGTCTTTTCCTTAGGCTCGCTAACGTAACACTCGCCGCGTCGCGCAGCGGGGCCCCCGGGCGAGCGGTGTGGTCACCCCGGTCGAGGCCCGCCGCCCCGTCCGGGAGGCGAGGCGGTGTCGGCGGCCTGGCGCGGCGTCAGCTGCGCCGGCGGCGAGCCGATCGACCTGCCGCGGCGGCCCCGTTCGCGCCGCCGTCCGGGCGAGTTCGCCGGGGTCGGGTCTGTGGTGGTCGGCGTGTCGGTCGATTACTTCGAATGCGACCTCGTTCGAGAGGGGCACACCATGCCCGTGGCAGAGCGCCGGGCGTCCTGGGCGGCCGCGAACGAGCCGCCCGAAGTCCCCGCCCGGCAGCGGCCCGTGACGTCCGGCATCCCCCGCACCTGAACTCCGTGGCCCCCCGGGTCGCGCACCCCGCCGGCGGAGGCCCGTGGCGGCCGGGGCCGTCCGACCCCCGTACGCCGGGGGGCCCTCCCCGCCGCGGCCGTGCCGTGCCGGTGCCCACGGCGGCGTCCGGGCGCGCGGCTTCCGACCGTCCGTCAGGAATCCGACCACGCCGTCCTGCAGGCCGGCCGCGAGGGGCTGGTCATCGACCCCGGCCGCAAGACCCTCGTCCCCGGCAGCGGGAAGCGGGTGGAGTTCGACGGCGGCACCTTCCTCGGCGTCGACGTACCCCTGGGCCGCATGCAGACCGACGAGGACGGACGGCTGGTCGTCCTCGTCGGCAGCGGCACGTCCGGTGCGCCCGGCGGCGAGGAACCGCACTCCTACGGCAACAGCGACGGCCGGTACGACGACACCTCCGGCGGGCCGGTCACCGCCACCCTCAAGCCGAACGGCAGGGCCGTCGAGGTCAAGGGCGCCGGGGCGGTGGTCGGCCCGCCGAACCACGCCCCCGACGTGAAGACCCCGCGCACCCTGTGGGACCTGCTGGACGACGCCTTCCGGCCGCGGCGCCCGGCCGGAGCGGACGAGGCGGTGTCGCATCGAGGGCACGCGCACCCCGCTCCCGGTCGAACTGGAACGCGTCACCGACGACGCCCAGGGCAACCGGGCCTTCACTCCGCTGCTCCCCTCCGTCGAGGCGACCTCCCGCAAGGAGGGCGTCGTCCACTACCGGCCGCTCGACCCGGACGCCGGCTACCGCGACGTCGTGACCGCGCTGTCCTTCGGCGAGGGCGACGAGGTGCACCTCGCCCACCACCTGGCCGGCGCCCCGGACCGGGACGAGGCCATCACCACCGCCGACCCCCAGGGCTTCCGGCCCGGCGACCTCGGCGCCCGCGGGAGCAGCACCGCTCCCGCGGGCGCCGCGCCGCCTTCGCTCCTCGCACCACCGTCGCCGCCGGACGGCCCCGCGCCCGGTCAGAGGCGGACGATGACGAGGGCGGTGTCGTCGGTGACGCCGTCGGCGGGCAGCAGGTCGTCCAGGACCGCGTCGGCGAGCGTGTCGGGGTCGGTGGTGCCGCCGTGCCGGCGGAGGGAGTCGGCGAGGGCGGTCAGACCGGCGTCGATGTCGCGGCCGCGGCGTTCGATCAGGCCGTCGGTGTACAGCGCCAGGACGTCGCCCTCCGCGAACGAGGCGGTGGCCTGGGGACGGGGGGTCGGCTCGGGGTGGGCGTCCAGCGGCGGGTCCGTCGCCCCGTCCAGCAGCTCCCAGGTGCCGTCGGCGTGGAGCAGGACGGGTGGCGGGTGACCGGCGCTGGAGTAGGTGATCGTGCGCTCGTCCCAGTCGAGGAAGCAGGTCACGGCGGTGGTGGACTCGGCGCCGTCGAGGAAGTGGGCGTAGCGGCCGAGGGCGTCCAGGGCCCGGGCGGGGCCGTCGGCGACAAGGGAGGCGGCGGACAGGGCGCTGCGGAGCTGGCCCATGACGACGGCGGCGGCCAGGCCGTGGCCGACGACGTCGCCGACGGTGACCGCGATCCTGTCGCCGCCGAGCAGGGGGATCAGGTCGTACCAGTCGCCGCACACGTTCAGTGCGGCGGTCGCCGGCCGGTAGCGGACCGCGGTGCGGTGGGCGCGGATCGGCCGGGCCGGCGGGAGCATGGCGCTCTGCAGGGCGAGTGCGACCTCGCGTTCGCGGGCGTTCGCCTGGCGCAGCCGCTGGTTGACCTCTTCGAGTTCGCGCAGCCGCCCGTAGAGCTCGGCCTCGACGCGCAGTTCGGCGCCGGGCCCGCCGGCGGCACGGATCAGCGCCGTGACCTCCTCCACCCGGTGGATCACCAGCACGACCTGCCCGTCCGGGGCGAACACCGGGGCGTTGACCGGGCTCCAGTACCGCTCCTCCCACCGGCCGGGGGCGGCTTCGACGTCGTAGCGCTGAACCGCCATCACATCGCCCTCCCCGCCGGCCAGCACCCGCCGCAGCGACGCCTCCAGACTCAGCATCCGGGAGGCGTCGACGTCGTGCGGCTGCCGGGGGAAGGCGTCGAACAGGTACCGGCCCACCACCTGCTCGCGGCTGCGCCCGGACTGGCGCAGGAACGCGCTGTTGGCGGCCGCGAACACCAACTGCGGGGTGAGGAGCGCGACCGCACCGGGCAGCGCCTCGAACACCGCCGCGAAATCGACGCCGGCCTCCGCCATGTGCTGCTGCCTCCGCTCGGTTGGTGCCGTCCGGCCAGGATAGGAGGCCGGGGATCCGCGACCGGGCAGCTCCGCGCCGCGGACGCGGAGCGCAACCCGGGCAGCGGACAGCCCGCCCCCGCATCCGGCCCCGCATCCGCACGCCGTCCGCCGGCGCCGCGGCGCGCACCCGGGCCGGTACGGTGCCACCGGAGGGCCGGACACGACACGCTGACGTCCTGTCAGTGCCGTGCCCCATGCGGCCGGTCCTGGAGACCTGCCGGAGCGAGGAACCGGGCGGCCCGTTCACGCACCTGTGACGGCCCTCGCCGTCGTGCTCCCCGCCCTACCCCCGGATGCCGAGGCGGACGAAGGCCAACCCCGCCCCGTGGAGGACCGCTCCCAGGAGCAGGGCCGGCCACGGGCTCCGTCGGCGGCGCCGTGCCAGGAGGCCGCCGAGCCCCACGGCGGCCGAGGCCAGGGCCAGCGAGATCCAGGGCGCCGCGAGGACCTCCAGGTACCCGCCGCCCCGGCAGACCAGCGCGTCGCGGTTGTGGGAAGAGCCGCAGCCGTCGGGGACGAAGCACATCAGGAAGAGCAGACCCGCGTTGAGCGCCAGGCACCCCACCAGGAGAAACCCGGACACCATCTCGAAGGCGGCCTCGGAGGGCGTGCGCGGTTCGCGGCGGAACACGGGCGGGGGAGGACCGAATGCAGGGGGGACGGCCACGTCATCACCTGGGACCGGCGGGGGCAGGTGCGCCGGGCCCGGCCGGATACGGGCGCCTGCACGGCAACCACGGTGCAGCAGGCCGGGCCGCGGCACATGAGTACGCCTACTCACCGCGTGTCCGTGGTGGACCCCGGGGCCCGCGCGATATTCGGGCGACGGGCGGATGCCGGGTCGTTGGCGTGCGGCCCGTGCGTGCGCTGAGCGACTCCGAGGTCCGCGGATCCTTCGTCAACTGCTCGAAGGGGGAGGCCCGCCGGTTGCCGCTGCCGCGCGGTACGGCCCAGCTGCCCTGGTCGGAGCCGGACTTCCCCGGCCGGCGGGACGGCGGTGCACCGGACCGGGCCTACCTGGTCGCCGCCCGTGCGGACGGCCCGGTCGGCATCACCCCGCGCGTGCCGACGGGCCCGCACCGCAGCCTGACGCGCACCAACGTGTGCTCGCTGTGCATCACCTCGCACGCCGTCTCCGGGGTGGCGCTGCTGGCCGCCCGCCGGGCCGGCGAGGCGGGCCGGGAGGGCAACACGGTCGGCACCTACGTCTGCGCCGACCTGGCCTGCTCGCTGTACGTGCGCGGGTTGAAGAGGTCCGCGCTGGTGACGCGTCCGGACGAGTCACTGCCGCTGGAGGAGCAGATCGCCCGGCTGGCGGAGCGCCTGGACGACTTCCTGGCGAAGGTGCTCGCGAGCTGACGCCGACCACCGGCCCCGTCGGCCCGTCGGTCGGCCCGTGTCCGGGCTTCGGCCACGGATCAGGCGTGGGTCCGCACGTGCAGGTGGGCGTCGAGCGGGTACTCCGGGGGTGCGGCCGGGATCGTCGAAGCGAGCGCGTAGCGGGCCTTGTCGGCGACGCGGCAGGACGCGGCGTTGTCGACCTGGTGGAGGAGTTCGAGGCGGCGGAGACCGGTGTCGGCGAAGGCCTCGAAGGCCCAGCCGGTCACCGTCTCCAGCGCGCGCCGGGCGATCCCGCGTCCGCGGGCGTGCGCCGCGGTCCAGTAGCCGACCTCCGCCGAGGCCGCCCCGGGCAGCGCGCCCTTGACGACCACGTGGCCCACCAGCAGGTCGTCCGCCGTCCCGCCGCGGGACTCCAGGACGGCGAACGCGCGGCGCTCGCCCGTCTCCCATCCCCGACCCTGCTCCCGGACCCATCGCTCGGCGTCGGCCAGGTCGTCGATGCTCGCGCTGGTCCAGTGACGCATCGCCGGGTCCTGGTACACCTCGACGACGTGGACCGCGTCCGCCTGTTCCCAGGGACGGAGGACGAGGAGGGGCTCGGTCGGGGTGGCGGCGGCCGTCAGGCGTGTCGTGATCTTGTCCATCGGCCGAGCCTAGGCCGTTTCCCGTGCGGGCGGACCCACTTCCGGGGCAGGACCTCCCCGGGCGCGCAGTCGCGGGCACCGCCGTCGGCCCGCCGCGACAGCCGGCCCGCGTCATGGGCCCGGGTCATGGGCCCGCGTCACCGCCCCGCCCGGTAGCGGCCGGGGGTCGTACCGACGAGGTCGGTGAACGCCGCGATGAAACCGCTGGTGTTGGCCCAGCCGCAGGCGTGGGCGGTGTGCGTGGCGTCGTGGCCCTCGGCCAGCAGCACCAGCGCGTGGTGCACCCGCAGCAGCGTGCGCCACTCGTAGAACGTCATGCCGAGCTCGTCGTGGAACAGCCGACTCAGCGTGCGCGAACTGGCCCCGACCTGCCGGCCGAGTCCGGCCAGTGCGGTGGTGTCGGCGGGCGTCCGGGTCAGGATCCGCTCGACCGCCCGCAGCCGGTCGTCGCGCGGGTGCGGCAGGTGCAACGGCCGTTCGTCGGCCTCCCTCAGCTCCTCGACCAGCACCCGCAGCAGCCGGCCGCGTGCGGCGGGGCCGTAACCGGGTGCCGACCAACCCCTGCCACCCCCGCCGGTTTCGTGGCCTTCGCCGTCACGGCCGTCGCCGCGCGGGCCGGTCAGGGCGAGCAGGACCTCCCGCGCCAGGCCGGAGACGCGGAACACCGCCGGACGACCCGGCACCGACTGGGCCAGGGACGGCGGCAGGAAGACGATCCGCATGTCCGTCTCCCCGTGGGCACGGTGACTGTGCGTGAAACCGGCGGGCGTCCAGGCGACCCGGTTGGCCGGGACGATCGACGTCCCGCTCTCGCTGTGCAGCACCAGGACACCGCCGGCCGCGTACACCAGGTGCCCGCGTGCGTGCGTCTGCGGTCCGCTGCTGCCGCCCGAGGGCCACAGGTGACGCCCGCCGGAGGGCCACGTCAGCGAGGTGGCGCCGGCGTCCAGGTGGGCTTGGCGGTGAACGGGCATCGGTTGGCATCCTATCGACAGCACGCCACGGGACGCCCGGGCGAGACTTCCGGTGACGAGCGGTGGCGCCCGGTGCCACGGCCGGACAAGAAGGCGGAAACCCATGGCGACGTTCGTTCTCGTACCCGGTGGTTGGCACGGCTCCTGGGCGTTCGAGGCGGTCGCCCCGCTGCTGGAGCGGGCCGGCCACACCGTCCACCCCCTGACCCTGACCGGCCTTCGTCCCCACGACGACCCCGCCACGATCGCCACCGCCAACCTCGACACCCACGCCGACGACGTGCTGCGCCTGCTGGAGCGCGCCCGACCCGACGACGTGACGCTGGTCGGCCACAGCTACGGCGGGATGGTGATCACCGCCGCCGCCGACCGCGCCGGCGGCCGGGTCTCCCGGCTGGTGTACCTGGACGCCTGCGTGCCGCGCGACGGAGAGTCGTGCTGGTCCCTCATGAACGAGGGCTACCGGCAGTCGTTCGTCGCCGGCGCCGCCACCACCGGCTACGCCGTCGAACCCCCCTGGCGGCCGGACGGCGACCCGCGCCGCCGCCCCCACCCGCTCGCCGCCCTCCTGCAGGCGGTCCGTCTCACGGGCGCCCACGCCGACGTCCCCCGCCGCGAGTTCGTCCACTGCTCGGGATGGGAGGACCGCACGCCGTTCACCGACCAGCGCGCCCGACTGCTCGCCGACCCGGGCTGGACCGTCCACGACCTGCCGACCGCCCACAACGCGATGCGCGAGGCCCCGCGGGCGGTCGCCGCGCTCCTCCTCGCCGGAGCCGACGGACCCGCCGAAGACACGGCCCACACCCCGGGCCCGGCGGTCCGGTCGGCGTCGTGACGTTGCCCGCCGTGCCGGACGGATCCGGCACCCGAGCCGCGGTTCTCCGGGCCGATCCGGGCCTGCGGATCGAGCGGGCGAAATACGGGCGACAGGAGGGCGGGCTTCCTGCACGATGGCGGGCGGTTGTGACCTGAACGATGTACCGGTGAACGGATGGCGATGACGGGGATGTCACTGGAAGCGCTCGACGCCGTGGTGTGGGACGGGCTCGAGACGGGCCACCCGGTGGATTCGGTCGAGGCGGTGGCACGGGCACTCCGGAAGCTCGCCCGGGCGGGCGCGCAGGCGACGGAGGAGGACTGCTACCCGCTCTACTCCCTGGTCACGAAGGAGGGACATGAGACACCGTCCGCAGCCGCCGTCGCCCTGCCGTTCGTCGTCGCGCTCGCCGCCGACCCCGCCATGGGCGCGCGAGTCCCCCTCGTCGAGCTGCTGACGTACATCCAGGCGCCGGACCTGGCCGACGAGGACTGGACGGGGGCACGGGCCCTGCTCGCGGACCCGGAGCCGGCCGTGCGGCGGGCAGCGGTCCCCCTCGCGGGCGGCGTTGCCCGGCTGCTGGAACGGTGGCGGGAGGAGACGGACCCGGCGGTCCGGCTGTCCGTTCTCCTCGCGCTCGGTGAGGCCGCAGCCGACCCACGGACCGGCCCTGAGGCCGCCACGGACGCCCGGGCGGTGCTGACGGACGTGCTCGGTGGGGACGATCCGGTGATGTGGGTCGCCGCCGTCCACGCCTCGGCCGGTCCCGAACCCGCGTCTGCTCTGCCCCGTCTGGAGCGGTTGGTCGAGGTGTTCTCCGATCGCGCGGTGCGGCCGCGGTTCGAGGACGTGTGGTTCGTGCCGTCCGTCGAGGGACCCTGCACACGCGAGGACGTGCTCTGGTGGATCGCCCGGCTGTTCGAGCACGCCCCGCAGGTGCAGCTGTCCTTCCTCACCCGGCTGATCGAGGCGGCCGGGCCGACCGGAGACGCCCTGCTGTGCAGGGAGGCGATGGACATCGCGTGGCGGCTCCTCGTCGAACGGCCTTCTGCAGGCGGTGCGTTGCTGCCCCTGGCGGGCGCACTGCTCGGTGATCCGGACGGGGCCGTCCGGTACCGGGCGGCGAGCATGCTCGCGGTGCTCGGCCAGGTCTCGGCCCCGTACGCCGACCGTCTCGCCGAACTGCTCGACGACGGCGGAACCGACGAAGACCTGGACGGTACGGTCGGCGAGGTCGCCCGGTGGGCACTGACCAGGATCGGCGACCCGCGTGCCTTGCCGGGCCTGGTCGCACAGCTCCGGGCGCAGGAGGAGCAGGACCGCTGCTACGCCACGGCGGGGCCGAGGCGGCCGGAGATCAAGGACGTGCTGATCCCGCTGCGGGCCCACGTGGACGTCCTGCTGCCCGCGATCCGGGAGGCGATCCGGGAGGACGGGGCCCGGGGGGCCGCGACCCGCAGGTTCGTCGAGGTGCTGCAGGCATGGGGCGAGGACGCCCTGCCGGCCTTGCCGGACCTCCTGCCGCTGCTGGCCGACACCTGGACCTCGATCGACGCCGTGCAGGTGTTGCGGGGGCTGGGTCCGGCCGCCGCCTCTGCCGAGCCGGCGCTGCGCAGCTGCCAGGTGCTGGACCACCCGGGGAACCACTGGCTGGTGGCCCGGACCCTTGCGTGCATCGCGGGGGACCGCGCGGCGGCGTTCCGGCTCGTCGGCGATGCGGTCCGGGCGGCCGAGGATCCGGAGTCGGGCCCGTTCGGTGCGCTGGCCGACTTCGGACGCGATGCCGCACCGTTCGCCGAGCGGGTCCGGTCCATCATGGAGAACGGCACGCACGGGACGCGACTCACGGCGGCGGTCACGCTCTGGTCGATCACGGGCCGGGTGGGGCCGACCGTCCGGGTCCTGGAGGAGTTCGTGCTGCCGATTGCCGAAGGTGGTGACCACTTCGGTTCCTTCCGCGACGCTCTACGGGCCCTGCTCCGGATCGGTGGGATCAGCCCGGCGATCCGCGGCGCACTGCTCGCGGTGCAACCGTCGGACCACCGGCTGTCCCAGCTGGAGGGCTACGAGCGGATCTTCCAGGACGAGCAGATCCGTGCGCTGATCGAGCAGGCCCTCGCCTGCCCCGACCTGAGGCCCGACGGGACGTCCTGAGGCGTCGGCCCGGTGCAGGCACCATGGGAAGTACCGCTGTGCGGGGCCGTCAGAAGGGTGGATCCTCCGTGCATCCGCCGTCGCCGGCAGCCCTCTTGCGCTCCTCCCAGTACGCCCTGATGCGCTGCTCCTCCTCCCGCTGGGCCGCCAGGTCGGGGACGGCGGCGATCGCCTCGGCGCAGCGGCCCTGCCGGATGAGCAACTGGGCCAGCTCGACCGCTGCCG
>NZ_JOAI01000068.1 GCF_000717715.1 Streptomyces sp. NRRL B-24484
CCAGAAGCGGGGAGATCAACTGTCCACCGGGGACTTTCCACGTCCGCCAGTGGGGAGATCAACTGTCCGCGAGCGGGGAACTCCTACTGTCCCTTGACAGGCACCACCGCCGCCGGCGAAGCCAACGCCCGCCCGCCCCCGCCCGGGCCCAGGGCTGGGGCCCACGTGCATGGACGCTGTGGGCGTCCGGCCGGCATACCCGCCCGTTCCCGGCCCGAGAGGGGTGCCTGCGGGGCGCAGCGGCAGGCGGGCGGTGACCGACGATCCGGTGGTCCACGGCCGGGTGTCCGGGCACGGCGCCGACAGCTCCACCCCGGCCGCGATCATCGAGTGCATTCCCCCTGTGCTTGGGTGGCGGGGTGACACCTGTTGAACGTCTGACCTCCCGAGCCCGGCACGGCCGGCACCGAGAGGTACTTCCCGAGCTGCTCGCGCTGGCCACCGATCCCGCCGCACCGCCCGACCCGGCGTGGGAGGCCGGAGCGGCGGCCGTCCAGATCCTCTGTTGGGAGGACCGCTTCGCGGAGGCGGGCGAGCTGGCCGCATTGCTGATCGAACGTCAGGGACCCGGCGGCGGGGACCTGTGCGACCAGGACATGCCGTTCGACGATGCGTTCCTGGCCGTCCAGCTGTACGCGGGTGTGCCTGCACAACCCCGGCTGCGCGCCGCGGCCGACCACGTCCCGGAGGGCCGGGTCCTGCAGGACCGGCTGCTCTGGCTGGCCGAACAACTCGACGTCCGGCCGGTGGAGTCGCTGCTGCCGTGCCACTACGACTGGGGCGGGCCGCTCCGGCCCCGGGACGGCGTGATCGGCGAATGGCTGCTGGACCGCGACTTCACGGCGCTGGAGCCGCGCGACAAGCCGGTCGCCTGGGAGGCCATCGCCAAGACCAACGACTTCGCCCGCGGCCGGGAGCTGGTCGAGTCGCTCGGCGAACTCCCCGACCAGTACTACCTCTGCCTGTGGCTCGCCGGCTGGTACGCCGTCGAAGGTGACGTCGCCGGCGGCGAGCGAATGCTGCTGGCCGCACACACGCGGTGGTGGCCGTACACGAGGTGGGACGTGATCCCGACCTCCGAGGTCCTGCAGCCGACACTGCGGCAGGTCGTCACCGACGAGGTGCGGCAGCACTACCTCACCGAACCGGCCGGCCCCGAAGCATCCGGAGGACCTTCGTAGCGGCACCGGGTACGTGAGGCCGGGCGCGCGACGGAGGAAATCGACCCGTGGTGGAACCCGGGCGGGCCGATCCTCCGGGCAGCGCGCTTACTCGGTGCCGTAGACCTGCTGGCTGGAGTCCGACGTTCGCGTCGACCGGGTGCAGCGGCCGAGGAGACGCTGTTCGGGGGTGAGCAGCTCGGCCGCCGGGTCGTGGCCCAGCGGGCAGGCCGGCCGTGTCTGGAGGCGGACCAGCATGACCTGCTGACGGCGATCGGCACGAAGGCGACGCACGGCCCCGGTCAGAGGTCGCTACCTGTCTTCTTCATGTTCACCGTTGTCGAGGAGGCCGCCCTGGGGCCGCCCTGGGGCCGCGGTGCCGGCCCGGGCGGGACGAGAAGGCGCCGTCTGCAGGTGTCCGGTCCTGGCTGCGGATCCCGGTCGGCAAGACCTGCACCGAACGTTTGATCCCGCTGCACCCGCAGGCCGGAGCGGCGCTGCGGGGCCTTGTCGAGACGGCCAAGGCCGGCAACGGCGCCGCCCGCCACGGCCCATGGGGCGGGGCATGACGGACGGTCAGGAAGTGCTGCGGCGCTTCGACCGCCGGTGGAGCACGGCGGCTGCGGCAGTGGCGGCGGCGAGGGCTGCGGCGATTGCGACGGTGATCAGGCCGACGCCCGCGGGGTGGGTGGCTTGCGTCAGCGGGGCGGTGGATGCCGGCGGTGGAGGGGCCGTCGGGATGGCGGCGGAGGCGGAGGCGGAGGCGGAGGCGGAAGCGGAAGCGGAGGCGGAAGCGGAGGCGGAGGCCGAAACTGCGACGTCGGAGGCGTCCGTTCCCGGCGGGGTGGTGGCAGGGCTTGCGGAGGACGAGGCCGGGGCGGTGGGGGACGGGTTGGGGGAGGTTTTCGCGGGGGTGACCTCGAAGGGGGCGACGGTGTTGTCCTGGCCTGCGTTCAGGGTGCAGGGGACGTCGACCCGGCCGGGCCCGGCCAGGTTGCCGTCGGCGTCCTTGGGCACGAGGTGGAGGGTGAAGCTGCCCGCGGTCACGCGTCCGGTGCCGGGGCGGGTGAAGGAGAGCCGGGGCGCGTTGCCGGTGGCGGGGATTTCGAAGGCGCCGGAGGCGGGGACGGCGGTGCGGGTGATGGTGAGGTGGACGGGGACGGCGGTCTCGCCCTGCGGGGCGAGGACGCGGGTCTCTGCGTCGACCGAGCCTTCGATGGTGCGCACCCCGAGGACGTAGCGCAGGCCGAGGGTGAAGGCGGCCTCGACGGTGGCGGCCGCCCGGATGGCGAAGGCCGGGCTGGACTCGCCGGCCGGCAGGGTGGCCGGGATGTCTGCGGTGATCCTGGCGGTGATGGCCTGTCCGCCGATGGTCGGGAAGACGCAGGTGTAGTGCAGGGTGGGGGCGGCGGGCCGGGCGGCCGCGGGGGCGGTGGCAAGGGTGCCGACGAGAGCGGTGGCGGTCGCGGCAACGGCCGCGCGCCGGGCGCGCCCGCTCGGGCGGTGCGTACGGGATTCGGCGCTCATCGTGCCCCTTCCGTCGAGTGGTCGCCTCGGCGCTGTCCGCGGCCGTGGCGCCGCTGGTGGCTGCGGCTCAGGTGGCTCTGGATCCGGGCGTGGCGGAACTGGTAGACCGCGCCGACCTGGCGGAGCACGCCGCGCCGGTGGGCGTCGTCCAGGAAGGCGATCAGTGCCCAGGGCAGTTGCCCCGTGAGCGGCAGCCAGATGCGGGCCAGTGCCACCCACTGGCCCCAGGCGGTCAGGCTGAGTCCGTAGCCGAGCCCGGCGCCGAACGCGCCCTCCAGCCCGAACACCAGGCCGACCTCGAAGCCGCGCAGCGGCCCGTACACGATGCCGTTGACCAGCCCGACGCCGATGCCGAGGACGAGAGTCCAGGTGAGCAGGTGGTAGGCGACGTTGCGGCGGTCGATGTGCAGCAGGTCGGCGGGACTGACCACGGATTCGGTGCGGACCGGGGCCTCGAACAGGGCGATCAGGCCGAAGACCAGCCCGATCGAGAGGGCGATCGGCACGACGAACACCAGCCCGGCGGCGAGGTCGGCACCCTGTCCGTCGGCGAGGCCGAGCGGGGCCACCAGGCCTTCGTCGACCAGGATGAGCAGCGTCATGCCGGCCGCTCCGCCCGACAGGCCGATCAGGAAGCGGATGCGGGCGTTGCGGCGGGTCGTCGGGGTGCCGATGCCGAGCCGCATGCGGACCGGCGAGGGTCTGAGGGCGGCGCGGGCGGAGGCGTGCCAGTAGACGAGTCCGAAGAGCGTGCCGGCGGCGAGGCCGTGCAGGACGCCGACCAGCAGGCCGCGGACGACGGCGAACCGAAGGCTGTGCGAGGTGGCGACCAGGTCGACGGGGAGGTTGCCGATCGCGGTGGTGACGCCGAAGGCGATGCCGGCCAGGACGGCGGTGATCACGGTGCGGGAGAGTCTGCTCATGCCGGTGCCGACCTCCCACCAGGTGAGGTCCTGCCGTTCGCGGCCGAGCCGGGTCAGGTGGTCGGCGAGGTGGCCGAGCCAGCGTTCGGCGCGTTCCGCGTCCCACGATCCGGGTCGGCGGTGGGCGGTGTCGAGCCGTTCGGCGGGACGAGGGCGGTAGGCGGCGGGGACGAACCCGGCCAGCAGGTGCTCCTCGATCGCCTCGGGGTCGGGGAAGCGGACGGCGTCCAGGAGTTCACCCGGCCGCCGTTCGGGGTGGTCGCTGTACATGGTGCGGGCGAGGGCGATCATCAGCGGGGTGCGCAGCGCGGCGGCGAGGTTGGCGCGGCCGGCGCTCTCCGCCGTCCGGGCGGGGTCGAGGACGGCCTCCCAGGTCGCGCCCTGCCCGTCGGTGTCGGCGGGCCCGGGGAAGGCCGGGTCGGTCCGGGGCAGGTAGCCGCGCAGGTCGTCGAGGTCGAGGTCGCGCAGTTCCAGGACGACGGCGGCGGCCAGCGGGGCGTGTGCCTCTCGGACGGCTGCGGTGAACTCGGCGTGCCGGCTGGTCAGGACGAGCGGCAGCGGGGAGAGGTTGAGTGCTTCGAGGGCCGGGGCGCGCAGGTCTTCGGCGAGTTCGTCGAACCCGTCGAGGACGGGGAGGACGAGGTCGTCGTCGAGCAGGTCCGCGGCCAGCGTCTTGCCGCTGGGGACCCGCCGGGCCAGGTGCGGGTAGTCGCGCAGCAGCCGGGCGATCAGCCAGTCGCGCAGGGCCACGGTGGTCGGGTCCCAGGCGCCGAGGCTGAAGATCACCGGCACCCGTTCGTTGCGGGTGCGGGCGTCCAGCAGGTCGAGGGCGAACCGGACCGCCAGGATCGACTTGCCCGATCCGGCCCGGCCGAGGACCACCAGCCGGCCCGACGGCACGCGCCGGTAGATCTCGGCGACCCGCCGCAGGTCGCCGCTGAGGTCCGGTTCGGTGCGGGTCTCGCCGGGGGCCAGCAGGTGGGCGTTCGCCGACTGGTCGGCCACCCCCGCCGACACCTGCTGCCAGCGCACCGGCAGTGCGAACGGGTGGTGCACCCGGTGCTGGGCCTCTTCGCGGCGCCAGCGCTGCCGGCTCTCGCGGGCCAGCTCGTCGGCGGCGTCGGCGAGCGGACCGTGGTCCCGGGGCGGCGGCGGTGGTTCCGGTGGGGGCACCGGGGCTTCCGGGACGGCACCGCCGCTGAGGGCGCTCAGCCTGCGGCGGTCCTCGGGGCCGGCGTCGAGCGCGTCCGCGATGCGGTTGACGGTGCCGAGGCGGTGGTCGAAGGGCCGGTCGGTCTCGATCCGGCGGACGGTGCTCTCGCCGAGCCCGGCCCGCTCGGCGAGCTGGAACTGCGTCAGACCGACCTGCTTCCGTAACTGCCGCACCAGTGCTCCGAGCGTCTCCGCCACGGCCCGCCCTTCCCCCGAAGATCCGAAAAACAGAGGCGAGCCTATCGCTGACGACCGGTCACACATGACCGGCGCCGTGACCTGTGCATTCACCTGACGCAACGCCAGCATCGTTGGTGCGGACGGCGGTTCCGCGGCCCCCGGCGCACCTCGTTGCGCGGCCCGGGCCGCCCCGTCCGCGACACCGGTTGCGTGAACTTGAGGGAGGCGGTGTTTGCGATGGCGGAGGCGAAGGGCGTCCTGCTGCCGGCCTACGTGGTGGCCGACGAGTCGGGCTCGATGGCCCCGTACCAGCGGGAGCTGGGGGACGGGGTGGCGTCGCTGTGCGAGGGGCTGCGGGCGGAGCCGATGGTCGCGGCCAAGCTCCGGCTGGCCGTGCTGGGCTTCTCCGACGACGTCCAGGTCCGGCTCGCGGTGGCCGACATGCGCACCGAGACCACGGTGCCCCGGCTGGTGATCCGGGGGGTGACCAACTACCGGGCCGTCTTCGAGGACCTGCTGCAGCGGATCCCCGGCGACGTGAAGTGGCTGCGCGGCGAGGGCTACCGGGTGCACCGCCCGGTGGTCTTCCTGCTCAGCGACGGCCAGCCCACCGACGGCGCGTCCTGGCACGCGCCGCACGCGGAGCTGACCGACCGGGACCGCACGCCGACCGCGCCGAACATCATCGCCTGCGGTCTCGGCGACGCCCGGGCACAGACCATGGTCGACGTCGCGACCCGCCCGAGTTCGCCTTCCTCGCCAAGGCCGGAACGGACGTCGGCCGGGCGATCTCGGAGTTCTTCCACTCGCTCACCATGAGCCTGGTGGCCTCCGGACACGCCCTGAACTCGGCCGACCCGCAACTGGTGGTGAACCGGCCCGACCAGTTCACCATGGCCATCGACGAGGTCGGCCGGTGACGCCCGCCCGCCCTGGCGACCCGGGGCCCGTGCCGCCGGCGGCGCCCCCGAGGCCCGCCGGGCCGCCCCCGGTGACCGGGCCGGACCCGGCGCCGTGGCAGCGGATCACCGTGGACGTGCCGGGCCTGGAGTTCGAGGCCCGGCCGCCCAGCCAGTACGCCTTCGACTTCCCCGACAGCGAGTGCGAGGGCTGGTCCACCGACCGGCTCACCCTGCGGTTCGCCTCCGTCCGCGGCGCCAAGCACCGCTACTACCGGCAGCCGCGCCAGGACGCGGCGCGCGCCGCCGTGCACGAGGCCACCGGCAGCATCGTCTTCGCGGTCGCCGACGGCGTGTCCAGCGCCGCCGAGTCCCACCAGGGCGCCGTAGAGGCGTGCCGGGCCGCCGTCGAACGCATCCTGCACCTGCTCGACCGGGGCGCGGAGCGGCTGGACGGCGCCGACGTCGCGGGCCACGCCGCGGAACGGCTGCGCGAACTGGCGCGGTGGCGGCTCGGCGTCGCCGCGCCGCAGGCGGCCGAGGTGGCCCGGCTGTACGCGACCACCCTGGTGGCGGGGGCGGTCCGTGCCGCGGGCGACGCCCTGGAGGCCGAAGTGTTCCGGATCGGCGACTCCGGGGCGTGGCTCCTCGACCGGGCCGGCGGCGGCTATCACCCGCTGTTCGGCGGCAAGGCCGTACCCGGCACGCCGCTGGTCAGCAACGAGGTCTCCCCGCTTCCCCTGGTACCGGAACGGCCGGAGACCGCCGTCGGAGGGCTGGCCGAGCCGTGGACGCTGCTCGTCGGCACCGACGGGTTCGGCGACCCGCTCGGCAAGGGAGACGGCCGGATCGGGGAGCTGTTCGCCCGGCAACTCGCTTCGCCGCCGCCACCGTTGTGGCTCGGCCACGTACTGGACTTCACCCGGGAGACCTTCGACGACGACCGCACCCTGCTGGCGATCTGGCCCCGGGCCAAGGGAGCGAGGTGAGCGCGCGGCCGGCCGCCCCGGTCGAGTTCGCCACACTGGCCCTGGACGGGGAACTCGGCCGAGGGGGCCAGGGATCGGTCCACCGGGTGCGCAACAGGCGCATCAACGAGTCGGCGGCCGACGGCGGCTGGGAGGTCGTCTACAAGGAGTACGGCCCCGCGGTGCTGCCGCAGGTGGACGCCGCCGCGCTGGCCGCCGCGGTCGCGCTGCCCGGGCGGCTGACCGGCGAACAGGGGCGCTGGCTCTGCGAGAAGACCGCCTGGCCGGCCGCAGTGGTCCGGCGCGGCGGACAGACGTGCGGGTTCCTGATGCGGGCCGTCCCCGACCGCTTCCGCTTCACGCTCCGGACCCTGGCGGCCGGCAACCAGGGCTCGCCCCGGCTCGCCACCCTGGAGTACCTCCTCAACGAGGACGCCTACGTCGCCGGGATCGGACTGACCGTCACCGACCGGGACCGGCTGCTGCTGCTCGCCGACCTCGCGACCACCCTCGACCGGCTGCACCGCTTCGGCGTCGCCGTCGGCGACCTCTCGCCGAAGAACCTGCTCTTCGCCCTCGCGCCGCAGCCCGAGTGCTTCCTCATCGACTGCGACGCGGCCCGCACCGACCTTGCGACGGTGCTGCCGCAGGCCGAGACCCCGGACTGGCACGTCCCCGCGGGCGAGGAACGGGCGACCCGGCACAGCGACACCTACAAGCTCGCCCTGCTGGCCGTCCGCCTCTTCGCCCGCGACCAGAACACGACCGACCCGGCCGCGCTGGCGGCGATCGACCCGGCCCTCGGCGCCTTGGCCCGTGTCTCGCTCGGGACGGACCCGGCCGCCCGGCCGACGCCCGCCGCCTGGGCCGAGCAACTGGCCTCGGCGTCCGTCAAGTTGAAGCCGGGCCGCCAGCCGGGAGCCGCCAAGGGAGCGAAGCCGACCCGGGCAGCCAGGCCGAAGCCGCCGACCGGGCCGGCTGCCCCGCGACCGCGTGTCAACAGCGGGGCAGGTCCGGCGGGTCCGGCAGCGGCTCGCGCGGGAGTGGGCAGCCCGGCGGCCGGGGTCGGCAAGGTACTCGCCACCGTGGCCGCCGTCGTGGCAGTGCTGCTGTTCGTGGCCCAGCAGGACGACTCCCACCCGGCCGACGCCCGCTCGGCCGCCGACAGTCATTCGCTGACGATCAGCCACCCGCCACGCTCCGTGGGGAGTTCGTACCGGACCCCGCAGCCCGATCCGACCCTCGGCAGCACCCGCCCGAGAACCCCGACCGTGACACCCACGCCCACGCCCACTCCGAGCCCGAGCCCGACCGATCCGGTCGCCACCGCGGGCGTCGGCGACTGCCTCTTCGACACCGGGACCGGCGGTCACGCCGACCTCACCCCGACCACCTGCACCACCGGGACGTTCAAGGTCGTCCGGATCAACGAGGGCAGCACCGACCTGGACGGCTGCGCCAACGTGCCCGGCAACGACGAGAGCGTCAGCTCCGAGCGCTACTCGCGGGTCCTCTGCCTCAGTTACCAGAGTTCCGGCGGGGACTCCTACCACGCCCGCCAGGGCGACTGCGTCTTCGGGCCGAACGGCGCGGGCCCGTGGTCGCTGCTGTCCTGCCGGACCGGCGCCTTCAAGGTGCTCGCCGTCTACCACGGCACCGGCGACCACTCCAAGTGCGACAGCTGGCCCCACTACAACCAGTGGCGGACCGTCTCCGGCCCCAGGGGCGCCGACCGGGACGTCCTGCAGTGCCTGTCCATGGTGTTCCCCGATGACGCGGGCTACGCCACCGTCCGCGAATGCCTGTTCAAGTCGGGCTCCACCTTCACCGACGTCGGCAGCTGCGACCGCTCCAACGTCTACGTCACCGGACGCACCAGCACGCCGAACCACCCCGCGTTCTGCGGCCAGGACGCCTCCACCTACTGGCGCTCCAACGAGTTCCCCGGCCTCGGCTACACCGTCTGCTGGCGCTGGCGCTGACCCCGCCGCGCGGCGACCGATCCACCATCCCACCCACCAAGTTGAAGGATCCGACATGGCATACCGCTACCGGTGCGGCGAGTGCGGCTTCAAGACCTCCTGGGGCACCGAGTCCCAGGGCGAGCGGGCGCAGATCGCGCACTACACCGACCGCCACCCCGGCCTGCACCCCGGCGGAACGGTCGAGGCCAACACCAAGAACCCGGAGGGCGGCATCGGCTGCCTCGGCGTCCTCGCCGTGCTGGTCCTGCTGTTCGTCCTCGCCGTCTCGTGCAGCCGATGAACGGCGCCGACCCGAACACCGCGACCAGGAGGACGTCATGACGAAGCACTACTGGAACCAGGACCCGGCCGCACCGGCGCCGCCCGCCTGGCAGCAGACGCCACGCGCGGTGCCGCCCCAGCTCGGCCGCGGCGGCGGCGCCGTACCGCCCGTGCCCGTGCAACCGGCTACCGGGCCGGGCGCGCAGCCGCCGGCCGCGTCGGTGACACCGCCCGGGACGCGGGCAGCGCGCCGGGGAGTCGGGATGCTGCGCCACTGGCGCCTGCTGGTGGCCGCGGTGGTGCCCTGCCTCCTGCTGGCCGGCATCGGGTGGTGGTTCTGGCCGCAACAGCCGACGGGCCTCCCGCCGCACATCGCCGAGGGGACCGTCCAGGCGGACCTGCTCAGCGCCGACGGCGTCAGCAAGCTGGCCGGAACGACGGTGGTGGCCGGGCCCCAGTCGAACCGGCCGCACGCCCCGCTCGCCGTGACCCCGTCGGAGTGCGCTGTCGCCGCCGGACCGACGACGCAGTCGGCCTACGGGCAGGCGTGGAAGGCGTTCCTGTCGGCGACCTACCAGGACGCCGCAGGCTCGGGCAGCTACACCGTCAACCAGGTGATCGGCGTGTTCCCGGACAGCAAGAAGGCGGCCGCAGCCTTCCGCACGCTCACCGACGGCCTCACCAAGTGCCCGTCCTCGACGCTCACCGACCAGGCCGGACGCACGTCGAAGTGGGCCTACGCGGCGCACCCCGCCACCGAGGTCGCGGTGGCGTGGACCGCGACGCAGGGCGGCACTGCCAACTGGGCCTGCTACCACCAGGCCCGGGTGAAGGGCGCCAGCCTGATACAGGCCTCCGTCTGCCAGGCCGGTGACGGCGAGCCCACCGTCTCCGTGATCGCCGACGAGCTCACCGGCAAGGTGACCGGATGACCGCGCCTTCGCGCACGGCGGCCGCGCGCCGCCGGCGGACGCTGCCCCGGATCCTGCACCTCGTGCTGATGGCGCTCCTGGCACCGATCGTTGCCGCGGGAGCGCAGACGATCACGGCGACCGATGCCGTGGCGGTGACGGCGCAGGCGGGCACGCTCGCCCCCGTTCCGCTGGTGGCGCCCCGGGGTTTCGAGGCCGCCCTGGCGACCCTGCTGGCGGAGGTCGAGGACGCGAACCGGCAGGCGGCGGAGCTGGCGCAGCAGGGGAAGGACGTGGTCGCCGAGGCGGAGCGGATCACGAAGGAGTCCGCAGCCGTTCGCGACAGCAAGGCGGCGCTCAACGCCAGGGTCGCCGCGGTGAACCAGGAGATCAGCGGCCACGACGAGCGTGCGAAGGCCCTGGAGGGTGAGATCGCCGCCCACAACGCCAAGCCGAACACGTTCCAGATGCCCGCGCAGGCGGCCGCGGCCGCTGCCTTCGACGCCGAGGCGCGCCAACTGAAGGCCGAGCGGGACCAGGAAAACGCCGTGGAGGACAAGATCCAGGGCGAGGAGAGCCAGATCCGGCAGGAGGCCTCCCAGGTCGACGCCAGGTCCTCCCAGCTCGACGCCGCCTCCAAGGCCAATGACTCGAAGGCCTCCGCTCTCAAGACGAAGGAACAGCAGCTCCAGTCCCGGGGCCAGCAACTGCTCGCGCAGATGGCGCAGGCGATCCAGAGCTTCTCCTCCGTTCCGTCGAACCCGGCGGCCGCCATGGACCAGGGCGGTGACGCGCCCGCTCCGGCCCCGCAAGCCGGCAACCGGTCGGCCGGCCAGGACGAGGACACCGGCGACAGTCCTTACCGGCAGCCCCGGGCCGCTGCGCTGACGCAGTACGCGAAGCAGCACGGCACCACCGTCGACGCACGCCCGGGCACGGCGTACCTGACGCCCGACGCCGTCCGGCGGCTCTCCCCCGCGCAGGCAGCCACCCTCGGCAGCCCGGCCGTCAGCTACGACGGGCTGGTCCGCAGGCCCAACGGCCACTACACGGCGCTACGGGTGCAGATGCCGTCCACCGCCACTGCCACCGGTGCGGCCCCGGCACCGGCCCCGGTGCCGGACGCCTTCGACTCCGGAGGGCTCGTCACCCATCGCAACGGTGAAGCGCTGGCCATCGACGGAATCACGACGCTGCAGGAGTCATCCCTCCTGGCCGCGCCGGGCCCCGCCAACCCGCCGCCGGCCGCGTCGGGCAGAGCCGACTGCCTGACCCGCCCCAAGGGCAGGCCGAGCGGCGGCGGATGGATCCTCAACACCGACAAGCCGGTGCCCAGCCGCAACAAGACCGCGACCGCTCCCTCCACGGTCAGGACCGCGCCCTTCAGGGCCGAGAAGGCGGAAGCCTGCCTGACGAGCCCGCTGGGCGATGGGACTCCGGCGGACGGCGACATCGCCGGCTGGGAGGACGCGAAGCTCCGGTCCGCCTACGGCTCCCTCGCCCGCTGCCACCTGATCGCCAACATCCTCGGGGGACGGGGAAGCAACCAGGGCGACTGGAACAATCTCGTCCCGTGCTACCAGCAGGGGCTGAACACCAAGGGCATCAGCATGGTGCGGTACGAGAAGCGGGTCCGGGAGGAGGTTAAGCAACTGGGCCAGGGGAGCGGCTTCGCCGTCCACTACGAGGTGACACCCCACTACCTCCATGATGACAGCACCATCCCCACCGCGGTCACCATGACCGCCCGGGTCGAACTGCCCAACGGCGCCTCATGGCCCGTCTTCTACGAGATCGAGCTGGAGAACACCCCCGACGGCGGCGGCCCCAACCTGGGCAACTGACACCGTCATCGACCGGAGGTCCACATGCTGCGCACCACCCCGAAGCGGCCGGAGTCCATCGTGGCGGTCTTCCCCGCGCTGGGGCCGCTGGCCCGCACAGCGGTCCGGCTGCACCCGAGGCCCGGATCGCCGTTCCCCGAGGAGAGCTCGGTGGGAGGCCCCCTGCTGTGGCCCGCAGCCGAACCCTGGCCGCACTGTGAGGGCACGCACCGGGTGCCGGACGTGCTGCCAGCGACGTCCCCGGAGGACGTCCGGCTGCAACGGGACATCCAGGCAGCCGCTATGAACCGGCCGCCGGACGAGCGCGGCTACACCCCTCGGGAGCGCGCCGCGATGGCCCGGATCGCCACCGGCCACCCGGGTCCCGAGGGGCCCGTCGCGATGCTGGCCGTGGCCCAGCTGTATCTCCGCGACATCGCCGTCCTGCGCCCGCCCGCGGACGCGGACCTGCTCCAGGTCCTGTGGTGCCCCTTCGACCACCCCGGGCAGAACATGCCCAGGACCGAGCTGTTCTGGCGCGCCGCCGCCGCTGTCGGCGACGTCCTCGCCGCGCCCCCGCTGCCATCCGTGCTCCAGGACGAGGGCTACCTGCCGCAGCCGTGCCGACTCGCTCCCGAACAGGTCACCGAGTATCCCCTGTCTGCGGAACTCGACCCTGGGTTGCGGGCACGGATCCGAGCCTGGAGCGCCCTGCAGAAGAACGACACGGCACCGGGAAGCACCTACGACGGCGCGGAGGACAGGTACTACGACCGGGAGCTGTCCGTCGCCCCCGGCTGGAAGGTGGGCGGATGGGCACCCTGGAGCTTCACCGATCCCGTCCCCCGGCACTGCCGTGCCTGTGGCAGCGAGATGGAGCCGATGCTGACCATCGCCACAACGGAGTGGAACGAGAACGTCCGCAGCTGGATCCCCGTCGAGGACCGGGACTCCCACCCCGGCGGCCCGGCCCCGTCACCGACACCGACACCGACCATGGTCACCATCGGGGACGGGTACAACCTGCAGATCTACGCCTGCCCGCTGGCGCCGCAGCACCCGCACACCGCATCCGTGCAGTGACCGACCGCGCAGCCTCACCGGCATCACCGGAGTTGAGCCGGAGCCCGATCTCGTGACCGAAGCCAGCGGCCGCGCGGACGCGTTCGGCGACGTCCCCGGTGGCGTTCTCGGCGCAGTGCGTGCCGGGGGGCGGTGTCGTGGTCGGGGCCGTGGCGCTCGGCGCGCCCGGGCAGTGTGTTCGCGTACGCGCTGCCGCTCGGCGCGGATGTCGGCCGCGGTGGCGAAGGCGGTCTCGTCGCCGACGTCGGCGTGCCGGTCGGCGATGCGCTCGCCGTCGCGGGCCTGTTCCAGGACCTGCTGGACGTTCCCGCGCTCGGCGGCGGGCCGGCTCTGCCGGGCCGGACGCCTCCCGACCCGGCAGGCGGTCCTGCCGGTCGGTCGGCGTGTGAGGGTTTCGGTGAGCGGCTCGTTGGGGCAGTCGGCGGTCAGCCGGTGCAGCGAGTCGGCCTCGGCCCGGTCGACGCTCAGGCCCCAACGGGTCTTGATCGCGGCCCAGTCGGCGAGGTGGGTGCAGCGGTACTCGGTGGCGGGCGGGAGCCGGTCGGTGACGTCCCTGTCGGCCTTGGACCGGTTGGAGCGGGCGGAGACGGCGATCAGCGCGCGAGGCTCGTCCAGGTCGTTACCAGCAGCCGGGCCCGGGAGGCCGGCGCGAGAAAGAACGGGTGCTCGACCGGCGGCAGCAACCGCAGCCGGCCGGCGCTCTCCGCGAGGCCGAACGCCAGGGCGCCGGAGACCCACAGCACCGTCACCCCGGCTGTCGCCGCGAGCCGCAGCGACAGTGCTCCGCCGGCCAGCGTGTGGACGCCGAGCGGGCCCGGCACGTCAGGGCCGGGCCCGCCCGAACAGCCGATGCCCCCCGCGCGCGGCGGTGCATGCTGTCGTACTGGATCTCCCGCACGATCTCCGCCGCATCGCCGGGGCCGTGGTCGTTGGGATCGGCACTGTGGTGCACGAACACCGCACGCACCACCTCGTCGAACACCAGCCGCCCCGCCGCGGGCACCGCACCCCACCCGGCCCGGGACACCACCGGAACCGGGGTCGCGGGTGCTGTGGGATCAGGCGGCCGGGAAGTCGGTCGCGCGGGCGCCGGCGGCAGCGGCGTCGAGGTCGGCCCGCAGCGCGTCGACCTTCGCGGTCGCGAAGGCGAGGGCGTCCGATCCCAGCACCTGCCGCAACGGGCTCTCGTCGTTCGTGGCGTAGCGGATGATCTCCGCGGCTCCCCTGACAGGGTCGCCGAGCTGACGGCCCTGCAGGTCGAGGTGGTCCGCGACCATGGCGCGGAGCTTCGGGTAGTGCTCACTGGTCCGGGAGGGCAGGGTCAGCGAGTGGGCACTGAGGAAGTCGGTTCGGAAGTAACCGGGTTCGACGAGGGTGACCTTGATCCCGAAGTCCGCCACCTCATCGGCCAGCGCCTCGGTCAGTCCCTCCAGGGCGAACTTGCCCGCGCAGTACAGGGCCCAGCCGGGGACTGCGGTGAGGCCGAGCACGGAGGACACGTTGATGATCCGGCCGCCGCGCTGCTCACGCAGCACGGGCAGGGCCGCCCGCAGCACGTTCCACACACCGACGACCTGGACGTCGAGCATGTCGCGCACTTCTTTGTCGCCGGTCTCCTCGACCGCGGCAAGGAAGCCGTAGCCCGCGTTGTTGACCACCACGTCCAGACCGCCGAAACGCTCGACCGCGTGCTCGACCGCGCCCCTGACCTGGGCCTCGTCGGTCAGGTCGACCGGCAGCGGCAGCAGTCGGCCCGTGTCGACGTCCTCGCCCAGGGCGGCGGTCAGACGCTCGACGGACCGCGTGGTCGCCGCCACGCTCCCGCCACGCGCGAGCAGCTGCCTGACCAGCTCCAGCCCCAGGCCACGAGAGGTGCCGGTGATGAACCAGGTGCCGGGGGAAACGGTGGTGAGAGCCATGACGATCCTCTGTGTGTCGGGCGATGTCGAGACGGCCGGACCGAGGTGCCTGATCCGGCGCTGACCCAACTGTGGCCCGCCGCAACCAGCCTGTGGCCGCCATGATCGGCCCTGCGCAACCTAGGACCGACAGTCCCTGCTGACGCGGCCGTTCCCGCCGCACGCCGACCCATACTGAGGCCATGGCCTCCACCAACCACGAGCTCGCCGACTTCCTGAAGCGTGCCCGGGCACAGTGCGACCCGGCACGGGCCGGCCTGCCGCCCGACGGTCGTGTCCGCCGCGTCCCCGGGCTGCGGCGGGAGGAGGTCGCGGTCCTGGCCGGCGTCTCCGCGGACTACTACGCACGCCTGGAACAAGGCCGCCGGATCACTCCCTCGGCCGCGGTCGTCGCCGCCATCGGCCAAGCGCTCGACCTCGACGCCGCAGGCCAGGCCCATCTCAACGACCTCATCGGCATCAGCACCGCCCCCGTACGGCGACGCGCGCCCAGCGTGCAGCGCCTACGCCCCGGCCTGCACCAACTGCTGGATTCACTGGACGGAACGCCGGCGCTGATCCTCGGCCGCCGCGCCGACGTCCTGGGCGCGAACCGACTCGCCAAAGCGCTGTTCGCCGACTTCGACGCCATGCCGCCACGCGAGCGCAACTACACCCGCTGGCTCTTCCTCGACCACGACGCACGCGCCCTTTTCGCCGACTGGCAGGCGCAGGCGCGCGCCGCGGTCGAGAACCTCCGCCTCGACGTCGGCCGCGACCCCGGCGACGAGGCCACCCAGTCACTCATCACCGAACTGAGGCAACGCAGCGCCGACTTCGACCACTGGTGGCGGCAGCACCGCGTTCACCGGCGAACCCACGGCTCCAAGAAACTGCTGCACCCCCTGGTCGGCGAACTCACCGTCGCGTACGAAACCCTCCCCCTACCGGGCGACAGTGAGACCGTCCTGTTCCTCTACACGACCGAAGCCGCGTCCCCTTCCAGACAGGCCCTCGACCTCCTCGCCTCCTGGACACTCACCCACCCGTCCGCCACCGCGACCGCCGTCGTGGAACCGGGGTGAGGGAGCCGGCAGACCTGCCGGCATCATCCAGGACATGCCGGCCTTCGGCTTCCCGAGCCTCGTCCCCTGAGCGCACACGTGCAACGGCGCTCCCGAGCGCGTGGCCAGAGTCGGAGGGGGACGACACCACCCGACCGGGCCGGGGGTGCGGAGACGAGCAGCAGGGACAGCTGCCGCGCATGCGCCCGCGCGCAGGGCGCGGGCACATGCGCGGGCACATGCGCGGACACGGCCCGCGGTGGCCGACCGGGCGTCAGACCGTGACGTCCACCAGGACCTTGCCGACCACGCGACTCTCCACCGCTCGATGCGCGTCGGCGGTACGGTCGAGGGGGAAGCGGAGCAGCGGCAGGCCGTGTTCCTCGCCGACCGGTAGCGCGCCGTCGCGCGCTGCGGCGGCGACGTCCTCGGCGGCCGCGGCACGTGCCTGCGGACCGGCCGTGTAGAGGATCAGGAACTGGAAGCGTGCGTTGAGCACCATGTTGTGCAGGACGTCCAGTTCGACCGGTGTGCCGCCGTCGTTGGCATAGGTCGAGATCGTGCCGCGGGTTCGCAGTACGGCGAGGTCCAGGGCGAGGTTCGCGCCGAGCGCCACCTCGGCGATGATGTCGACACCGTCCGGGGTGATCGTGCGGATCTCGGCGGCAGGGTCGCCCTCGCGGTAGTTGATCACGTGGTGGGCTCCGGCGGCGGTGGCCAGCCGGGCTTTCTCCGGGTTGCTGATCGTGCTGATCACGGTGGCGCCGGCCCATCGGGCGAGCTGGATCACCGCGTGCCCGACCGCTCCGGCCCCGCCCGCGGCGAGCACCACCTTCCCGTCGAGGGCCCCGGGGTGCAGCCGGCGCGGTCCGTCCTCGGCGACGGTGAGCGCGCGGTGAGCGGTCAGCGCGGGGACGCCGAGTGCGGCGCCGACGTCGAAGCCGGCCCCGTCGGGCAGTGGTACCGCCTGTTCGGCGGGCACGACGGTGAACTCGGCGGCGGTGCCGGTGGGCCGCCCGGCGGCGGCCATGAACAGCCAGACGCGCTGACCGACCCTGCTGTCGTCGACGCCCTCTCCGACGGCGTCGATCGTGCCGGCGCCGTCGAGGTGCGGGGTGACCTCGGGGAAGCGCTTGGGGTGGCCGATGCCGGAACGTGCCTGCCAGTCGGTCGGGTTGACCCCGGACACGGCGACGCGGACCTCGCCGGGGCCGGGCTCGGGCAGGTTGCGGTCGACGAACCGGAGAACGTCGGGGCCGCCGTTGTCGCGGTAGATGATGGCTTTCATGATCCGTCCTTGGTGCCTGGTGGAGGGGGGCTTCCCTGAGTGGCCTGGCGCTTCGTCGCGGCGTCCGGCGCGGGGTGTGGTCGCACCCGGGCCGCATCGGTTCCGGTCAGCCGATCGGGACGTCGTTGGAGCGGGACTGGATGCCGTCAAGGGTGTCGAGGGTCTCGGCGTCGAGGGTGATCCCGCCGACCGCGACGTTGGCCTCCAGGTGGGCGGCGTCGGCGGTGCCGGGGATGAGCAGCACGTTCGGGGCGTGGTGCAGCAGCCAGGCGAGGCCGACCTGGGCGGGTGTGACGCCCAGGGACTCGGCCACGGCGTGCACCGCCGGCTCGTCGGTCGCCTTGGGCAGGCCGGGGAAGGCCCCGCCGAGCGGGAAGAACGGCACCCAGGCGATGCCCTCGGTCGCACACAGCCGGAGCATGTCCTCGTCGTCGCGGGAGACGAGGCTGTAGGCGTTCTGGACGCAGACGACGCCGGCCGGCAGGGCGCGGCGCAGGCCGTCGAGAGTGACGCTGCTCAGGCCGATCGCGCCGATCTTGCCCTCGTCGCGCAGGGCGGTCATCACCGCGAGCTGGTCGTCGAGGTCGACGACCTGGTCTCCCTCGGGGCGCAGCCCCGGGCCGGTGTCCAGGCGGCGCAGGTTGACGACCGCGAGCCGGTCGACGCCCAGGCTGCGCAGGTTGTCCTCGACGCTGGCGCGCAGTTGCTCGGGGCGCTGGGCCAGACGCAGTGGTGGGTGCCCGCCGGGGTTGGGGTCGGCCCCCACCTTGGTGACGACCAGGACGTCGTCCCCGGGGCGCAGTGCCTCGCGGATCACGCTGTTGGCGAATCCGGCGCCGTAGAACTCGGCGGTGTCCACGTGGTCGACGCCCAGTTCGACGGCGCGGCGCAGTAGCGCGAGGGCCTCGGCGGGGCGGTCGTGCAGGCGCTCGAGCTGCAGTGCGCCGTAGCCGGTGCGGAGGACGGTGCGGGCTCCTAACGAAGCGGTCGGGGTGGTCACGGCGCGGTCTCCTCGGTCGGTGTGCGCAAGGCGGTGTAGAGCAGTTCGGCCTGGTAGAGCGCCATGACCCGGTGGGCGATCGGGGCGGCGAGCTCCCGGGCGTCGGCCGGCTCGTGGTGCCCGACCTTGACGAGCCAGGCCGTGACGCAGTCGTGCAGCATCGCGCGCATCCGGCCGGTCGCGTCGACGACGATGTCGCGGACGGCCGGGTCGGTGGTCGCCTCCCCCCAGGTCTGCACGCCGACCCGGGCCTCGGCGGGGTCGATCGCGGCGATCAGCCGGGCGAGCAGCTCGTCGGGGCCGGGCGGGACGTCGGCCGCGGCGTAGCCGCCGATGGCGCCGGAGCGCTTGTCGAGCATCTCGCGGGCGGCGGCCCTGACCAGGTCGGCCTTGTTGCGGTAGTGCGCGTAGATCGAGCCGGCCGACAGGCCGGACTCGGCGGTGATGTCGGCGATCGAGGTCCGCTCCAGACCGTTGCGACTGAAACAGCGCACGGCAGCTTCGGCGATCTGGGTACGCCGGAGTTCCTTTCGCGCGTCGGTGAGTCTGGGCACCACACCCCCCACAAAAAGAATGGCCATTCTGCTTGCTAGGACCCTAGCAGAATCACTGTTCTTTTTACGAGGGGCGCACACCATCGCGACCAGGCCCTGGACGAGGAGAGAGCCCCCAGGCCCGGGCAGACGCGACCTCCCGGCGCCCGCGCTGCGAGCAACCCGTCGCCGCCGCCGCGCTGCCGGCCGCCCCGGAAGCCGCCCCGCCCGCCACCGGCCGCCCGCCCGACCCTTCCGCACCGCGGAGCGCGCCATGACCTCACCCACCGTCAACCTCGAAGCCCGACGGCCTCCGACGGTTTCCAGGGTCGACGGTGCCGGAAGACGACCGACGGGGAGGTGGTGCGGTACGTCCGGCTGGAGGACTCCACCGGTTTCCCACGGGCCGGGCACGCCACCTTGCACCGGCCCGCCCCGGGCGCTCCACGCCCCCGCCCCAAGACCTTCGCAACGGAACCGCGGCACGCGGGCTCGACCGTCAGGGCGAGGTTGCGGCCGCAATGTCGATCCGACCCGAGATCGACTATGGAATCAATAATCGATTATCGATCTGATCGTCTATCATGTGATCGTGAATCAGACGAACCACGACTCGCCCCCGGCGGGGAAGCAGATGCTCTCCGAGCAGGTCTACACACGCCTGCGGGATGCGATCATGCGCGGGGACCACGCCCCCGGTGACGCCCTCAAACCCCAGGAGCTCGCCAAGGACCAGAACGTGAGCCTGGCCGTCGTGCGTGAGGCACTCGTGCGGGTGGTCGGCGAGGGCCTCGCCGACCGGCTGCCCAACCGCGGCTTCGCTGTCCCGGCCTTCTCCGACCGTCGCTGGCAGGAGATCACGGAGGCGCGCCGGACCGTCGAACCGGTCATGCTGCGCATGTCCGTCGAACGCGGCGACGTCGACTGGGAGGCCCGCGTACGAGCCGCCCACCACCGTCTGGCCCGCACCCCGGCGTACGGACCGGAGGAGGGCAGGCACTACAGCAGCGCGTGGGCCGAAGCCCATCGCCTCTTCCACCGCACCCTGCTGGAGGGGTGCGGCAACCTCGTCCTGCTGGAGACCTTCGACCGGATGTGGACCGCGAGCGAGCTGGCCCGCCGCTGGTCGGCGCACCGCAACCCGGACCGGGACGGCCTCCTGGAACACCGCCGTCTGGAGGAGGCGGCCCTCGCCCGTGACGCCGACACCGCAGCCGAGGTCCTGACCCGGCACCTCACCCGGACGGCGGCCGGACTGACCGACCGCCCCCACCACCAACCCGCGAACGAGGCCTGATGCGCCTCGCCCACCCGGCCGCACGACCAAGCCTGATCACCGACATCGGAGCAACGGCATGACTTCCCCCGAGGCGGGCACGGGCCGCCGCTGCCACAACGCCGTCAGCCCCCTGCACGCATCCGTGTACTTCGCACCGGAGGCGGAGGACGAACTCACGGCACTGGGGCTGGAGCGCGGAGCCATGGTCTACCTCGCGAGCCGCGCGGCACCGCTCGGGGCCGTCGGCGCGGGCACCGTCACAGCGACTTTCTACAACTTCAACCACGAGCACGTGCAGCGGCACATCCCCGCGGCCTGGACCGTCACCACGCCGGAGGACGTACTCACGGCACGGCTGCGCGGCGCGGACCGAACGCTGCGGCGGCTGCTCGGGAAGCAGTCGCTCACGTCCACGGAAATGATCGAGGCGGCCGAACTGGCGATGCACGCCACCGAAGCCTGCCGCCGAGAGGCGCGGCCGCTCTACGCCGCCAACGCCGGCCTTCCCGTACCCGAAGAACCGCACCTGGCCCTGTGGCACGCCGCGACCCTGCTCCGCGAACACCGGGGCGACGGTCACCTCGCCGCCCTGGCGATCGCCGGCCTGTCCGGCATCGAGGCGCTGGTCCTGCACAACGCCACCGGCGCCGGGCCGACGTCGGCCCTGTTCATGCGGACCAGAGGGTGGACCGCGCAGCAGTGGAACGCTGTCCGCGAGGATCTGCGCGAGCGGGGCCTGCTGGACGCAGCAGGCAACCTCACGCAGGCGGGCTCGACCCTGCGCGAGGAGACCGAGGTACTCACCGACCGCCTCGACGCCGCCCCGTACGACCACCTCGGCCCGGCCGCCACCGCACGCCTCACCGAACTGGCGGGCGGATTCTCCAGAACCCTCAGAGCAGCGGGCGCCTTCCCCGCGGTGCACTTCGGCAGGGGCTGACGACAGGGCCGCGAGCCCGGCGCCCTCGAAGAGCTCCGGCCAGAGGTCATGCAGCCGCGGCCGCTTCACCTGCGGTGCTGCCGGACACGGTGGCCGTGTCGCTCCGGATTCCCGGCCATGGGAGAAATCCGCGGAATCACCCGTCGATCGGCGCTCAAGGACGTCCCGCCGCCGGCCTCGCTGCGACACCGGGCGGAATCCTGGCCGGAAGGACGGCGGCACCGACGTCCTTCCCCGTCCACGGCGACGCGGACCGCGGTATCCGTGATCCGCGCAGCGGGCGGCGCGCATGCCATGGCGCAGGCGCGGCAGGCGCCGAGGGCATCGGCGGCTACCGAGTCGACCAGGATGGGTTGGGTCACGTGCCCGGTGCCGCCCTGCCCCGGGAAACGCGTCCGGCCCGGCACCTGGGGTGCCGGGCCGGACGGGTTGGTAGCGGGGACAGGATTTGAACCTGCGACCTCTGGGTTATGAGCCCAGCGAGCTACCGAGCTGCTCCACCCCGCGCCGGTAGGCACGACTGTACGGCACCACACCTGAGCATGGGAAATGCATTCCGGGCAGCCCTGCAGGTCCGCACCGCCACGCCTCCCTCCGGCTGACTGGTGAACACGGGCTCCAGGCCGTAGCCGAGCCACACATCAGGCGGTTGCCTCCGTGTTCCCCGCTCCCGGCGGCTACGAGGAGACCGCTGGGGCCCCATCTTCAGGACCGCTGCGGCGGCTTCGGCCGCAGCCATGCTGCTGGTCGTGGGCGCGCCCGCCGCACCAGCGGCTGAGGACCGGCACACGCGCCGCAGCACGGACGGCTGCTCTGCCTGGTCCTGGCACAACGACTGGGCATGGAAGGCCTCGACCGGCGTGGCGTCCGCGCCAGTGACCAGCAGGTAGCTGCGGCTGCTGTACCCGCCGTGGTCCGTGGGGCGGGGAACGGCCAGCAGGTGCGCGGCGGGCGTGAGTTCGCACGTCGCGCTGCCGTCCGGCTGCCCTGCCCAGTTGGCGGCCTTGGTCAGGCTGCCCTGGCCGCAGTCGAGCCGCCCCGCGCCGGCGGCCGCGCGGTGCGCCGAGTCGATGCGCAGGTCGGCGGCCAACTGCTCGGGCGAGGGCGCCGGAACCGGCTTGCAGCCTGCGCCGTGCTGCTCGGATCGGAGGCGCCTGCGCAGCGGGGCGAGGGCCTTGTAGGTGTGGTGGCCGGTGAGGACGGCGGCGAGGGCGCCGGCCACGGGGGCGAGGGTGATGCGGGATCAGGCGCATCTGCCACCACGGGTCGTCCGGCTTCTCCTTGCGTGCCCGGCGCACTTCCCGGGGGCTGGGCACGGGCAGGATGAGCGGGAGCTTGCCGCTGTTCTTGCGGTCGGCTTCGCAGGAGGGGAACTCCAGGGCCTCGGGAGGGGCTTCCTTGTCCGTTCCAGGTCGGAGCCGGGCCGCCCGCCGAGGGGGCCCTTACAGGTGCAGCAGGGCCAGCGGGCGGCGCGGGCGGCGCGCGATGGTGATCGGCCGCTCCGCGTCGGCCTCGATGAACGCCACCGCCCGCCGCAGCGCGCGGGAGCCCGTCTCACCGGGTCCGGGCTCGTGGGCGTGGACCATCGTCGTGTTCGGGAACGTGGCCGGCGCGGCGGCGGCCAGCATGTCCAGCACCACCTCGCGCACCAGCGGTTCCGCTAGGAGGTCACGACGTTGAACGCCTCGTAGATCTTGGGCTCTGCCTCGGGCATTCCGGCGTCCCGCATCAGCGGTGCGAGCTTCTCCGCGAATCGCTGGAACGCCTCCTTGGACTCCCAGACGTCCGTGACATGCCAGCCGTTCGGGCTGGGTCCGGCGCAGTGGGAGATCAGGCCGGGCGCCGGCCAGTCCGAGCTCGACTTCACGCCGCCGCGGCCCCCGGTCATTTTGTTGGTGACTTCCTCGTACTGGGCTTGGGTACCGCCGGGGATGTCGAACACGATGATGACGGCCATGCTGGACCTCGCTTTCAATCGACTACCGCTGGCCGGTCCCAGCTGACCAGTCCAGCCCGATGGCAGCACGAGGAGTGCGGCCATCCGGGTCCGCAGCCCGGCTCACGATCTGACGCACCGAACAGCCTCGCGAAGGTCTCTGTCAGCTCCTCTTGCGCCGTCGTCCTGGTTCGCGGGGACGGCCCGGGGCAGAGGGGCAGCGCCAGGGGTGGTCAGCCTGTGCCGTCTCCTGGTGTGGGCTCCTGGACGAAGGTGTAGGGCGGCAGCGGGCCGTGGAGTCGCAGCTCGCAGTCCTCGCCCAGTTGCTCTGCGAGTTCCTGTCCTGCCGTGGTGAATTCCTCGCTCCGCTCGTCCTCGACCAGAAAGGAGGCGCTGACGAAGTCGTCGCCGCGGGCCTCGTTCTCGTGGACTTCCCGGGCGAGCGGGCGCAGTGCCGCGATGGCGTCGGCGGCGGCCGCGTTCTGGCGGGTCTGGAGTGCGCGGACGACGAGTTCGCCCAGGCGCATCTTGACGTTGGGGTCGCCGGTGCGGCGGCCCTCCTCGTTCAGCTGCCGGGCCTCGGCGGAGTCGTTCAGGATCTGCCGGAGCAGGGCCTCCTCGTCGTACCGGCCCTTGAGGAGGTACTCGGTGCAGCCGGTCAGGGTCTGAAGGCGCTGGTGGTAGGTATCGGTGTGCTCTTCCAGGGCGCTGCGCACCTGTTGCTCGTCGGTGGCGGTGGCGCCGAATCGGAGCGGCAGGACGGTGCCGTCCGCCATCAGGTGGCGCAGCACGTCCTGGTGGGCGAGGACGTCGCGGCGGCGGGCCCGCAGGCCGTCGGGGACGGCGCTGACGATCGCGGTCAGGTCGGCGGCGGTGACGGTGGACAGTTCCTCGGGCGGATCGCCGACGCCGGTGATGCCCTCCAGGCGTGTGGGGTGGGTGTCCGAGGTGATCGCGTAGACGTAGAGGGCCATAGCTCACTCCTCCCGCGGCCTGGTCCGGCGCGAGCGCGGCCTGGCTGCGGGCTCCTCTTCGTCGCGCTCCTCATCGCGCCCGCTCAGGGTGTCGGTGATCGACTCGACGGCACTGGCGATGGCCCCCTTGCTCTTCTTGTGGGCCACGCCCTCCACGGCCTTGTCGGTGCCGCTGCTGATCATGTCGGTGAGCTTGGCCGGAGCCTTGCGGCCGGATTCCAGATCCAGTCGGTTGCAGGCCTCCGCGAACCGCAGGTAGGTGTCGACGCTGGCCACCACCACCCGCGCGTCGATCTTCAGGATCTCGATCCCCACCAGGGAGACCCGCACGAACACGTCGATGACCAGGCCTCGGTCGAGGATCAGTTCCACGACGTCGTACAGCGTGCCGGTGCTCGCGCCGCTGGCCGCGGGAACGCCTGCGCTGCTCTGCGGGACTACGGTCATGGTGCTTCTCCTCTCGCTGGACACCTGCACCGGGTGCCGTGGCGCCGGTGGGCGATGTCCTCGCGTCCGGCCGGCCACTGCCTCGTGGTCGAAGCGGCACCCGACCCGGCCCGCGCGGTGCCGTGCCGTACCCGCGTGGACGGTCGTGCGCCTCAGCGTCGTTCGCCGACGCGGTGACCGTCGCAGGGCGCTGGCGTCCTGTGCCCCGCGCGTATACCCGGACCGGCCCCGTCTAACAGCGGGTCTCGGGTGCGTGCGCCTGCAGTCTTGTCGACCGGCCTCGAAGAGCGACCGCTCATCATGGCGATACCCGACGATGGTGCCCCCATCCGCGATGGACTGCTTCACGCCTTCAAGACCGGTGCTCGCGTATGCGGCCCCCGTACCAGCGAACAAAGAAGCGCGTGCCAACGGCTGCAAGCGGCACCCGAAGATCTTCTTGATGCACAGGGAACGAACCGTTGACGGTCGGGTCACGTCCACTGTGCCGACCGCGCCAACACCACCTCACGCGGGCCAGGCCAGCGCCCGACCGTGTCACGCAGATCGAGCGATACCGTGCGAAGAACGGGACTGCTCCGGCAGTGACCGCGAACCGGCCGGATGACGCCTCGGCCTCCGCCGCGGTGAGGGTGCTGGGCGCCCGCCTCGCACGGCAGCAGGCGGCTCACCGTGAGGCGCTCGACTGGCATCAGAGAGCGCACATCCGGGGGAACCTCAGCCGAGCGGCCCGTTTCGAGCCGTCCGACCGAGGGCCGGCGAGGTCGGGGCGTTCCGCTGGTGATTCGGGCGGCTTCCTACGCTTCCGGGCCTGCCGGCGGGCGGCCTCGCGCCGCGGCCTCATTGCGTTCGGCTTCACGACGCCGTTTCCCCGGCGTGATGTGATCAGAGTTTGTGCATAGGGGTGTACGGAGGGGTGATCCGCTCCTGCCGCGATCCGAAGTCGACGAGGACTGCGGTGTCGCCACCGCCCTCGACGCCGATGACTCGGCCGAGGCCGTGCGCGTCGTGGGTGACGCGGTCGCCGACGGCGAACCGCTTGGGCGGTGCCTCAGTCCGGGCCTTGAAGGGACTGGTGGGCAGGGGGCGACGGGCTGCATATTCGGTCATTCCTTCGAGTATGACAAGGGGGTGGCCTGTATGGAAGCGCTCCGGCAGCGAAATATCGTGTCGTGGGACGGATACGGGAATCCCCGGCGTGCTGCCCGCGCAGGCGCCATGGCGAAACGGCGGCGAGCTCGGAAGCGCCACGCCCATCGCCGGGCGCCTTCCGCGGAAACTTCAGCTCGGGCGGGTCCACTGCCCCGGCGCCAACTGGCCTGGCCAGAAGGGCTGTTGATGGTCATCCTGGCGCAACGTCGGAAGCTGCGGTCGAGACGTCCACAGAACCGGGGGAAAAATATTCACCCGTAGCGGACCTCCACCTGCTACAGTTGTTCTAGTTGCAGTAGTGGTTCCCATGAACTTTGTGTGCGCCTGCTGATGTATCGCAGGCGCATTTTTGTTTCCCGGATCTCTCCGGGTGGGTGCTCCGCGGCG
>NZ_JOAI01000069.1 GCF_000717715.1 Streptomyces sp. NRRL B-24484
GGAGATCGTCCCGGTCTTCAGCCGCAAGCCGATGTTCGGCTACTCCGGCCTGATCGCGGCCACCATCGCGATCGCCGGTCTGTCCGTGACGGTGTGGGCACACCACATGTTCGTCACCGGGCAGGTGCTGCTGCCGTTCTTCTCCTTCATGACCTTCCTGATCGCGGTGCCGACCGGGGTGAAGTTCTTCAACTGGGTCGGCACCATGTGGAAGGGATCGCTCAGCTTCGAGACCCCGATGCTCTGGGTGGTCGGCTTCCTGGTCACGTTCCTGTTCGGCGGCCTGACGGGTGTTCTGCTGGCGGCGCCGCCGATCGACTTCCACGTCTCGGACTCGTACTTCGTCGTCGCCCACTTCCACTACGTGGTGTTCGGCACCGTCGTCTTCGCCATGTTCGGCGGATTCCACTTCTGGTGGCCGAAGATGACCGGCAAGATGCTCGACGAACGGCTCGGCAAGATCACCTTCTGGACGCTGTTCATCGGCTTCCAGACCACCTTCCTCGTCCAGCACTGGCTCGGCGCGGAGGGTATGCCCCGCCGCTACGCCGACTACCTCGCCTCCGACGGCTTCACCACGCTGAACACCGTCTCCACCGTCGGCGCCTTCCTGCTCGGCCTGTCGATCCTGCCGTTCCTCTACAACGTCTGGAAGACCGCCAAGTACGGCGAGAAGGTCGAGGTGGACGACCCGTGGGGCTACGGCCGCTCGCTGGAGTGGGCCACTTCCTGCCCGCCGCCGCGGCACAACTTCCTCACCCTGCCGCGGATCCGCTCCGAATCCCCGGCGTTCGACCTCCACCACCCCGACATCGCCGCCCGCGACTACCTCGACAACCACGGCGAGCCCGCCAAGCACCTCACCGGTGTGACCCCCGTCGAGTACGACACCCCGCAGCGCCGCGGGTCCCGCCCCGGCGACGGTGCCTGACCACCGGTCCCGGCGAAGCCGACGACCGCCGTCCTGCGGGAACACGGTCCCGCAGGACGGCGCACCCGACCCACCTGCCGTCCGTGAGGTTCGTGATGGACGAAGACACAGCCGACATCGACGACATCGTCGACAGCAGCCTGCGACAGCTGGAGGGCTACCTGCTGTGGCGGGCGGAGATCGCCACGGCCCAGCGGGACGCCGCCGCCTTCACCGAGCTGTTCCCCTGGCTCTCGACCGGGCAGCGCGAGGAGGTCGCCGAGGCGTACGCCCAGAAGCGTCTGCAGGTGTCCCGCCAGGCCGTCACCCACATCGCCCAGCGTTGCCGGGAGCTGCGGAGCGAGTACGAGGACCGGTACCGTCGCCTGAGGCTCGGCCTCGTCGCCCTGCTCCCCTTCGCCACGGCCCTGGGAGCGGCCGCCGGCGCGGTGGTGACACGCTCCTGGCAGTGATCCACCGCCGGCACCGTCCGCTCCACAGCCTGACTGCCGTGAACTCGTGCTTCGATGACTGGTGATCAGGTCGTGGTACCAGGCGTACGAGGCCTTCGGGGTACGTTTCTGCGTCCCGAAGTCGACGTGAACCAGGCCGAAGCGCCGGTGGTGGCCCTCAGCCCGTCGAACACCCTGTCACCTTGTCGGCCCGTCGGCCTCGGACAGCGCACGACCGGACCACAAGGCCCCGAAGGGATGGCTCCCGCCCCTCACGACGGACGGCGTTCCCGTCACTCGCCGCCGGCCGGCTCACCGTCCCGTTCGACGCGGCCCTCCGGTGCGCCCAGGCCCCGGCGGACCGAGTCCAGGATCGTCAGGCCCTGGCTGACCAGGCCGGCGGCGATCTCGCCCAAGCCGTCGGCGCCGTTGAGAACGTTGACGTTGGCGCCCGCGAGCCCACCGGCCGCCTCCTTGACGATCTGCGGCAGCTGGTCGATCAGCATCCGGTCCAGCGCCACCCGGTCGTGCGAGGCCGCCGCCTCGGCCTGGATCTTCATCCGCTCCGCCTCGGCCAGTGCCAGGACCCTGATCCGCTCGGCCTCCGCCTCGGCCGGCTTCACGACCTCGGCGACCAGCTGCTGCTGGCGCAGCTCGGCCGCGCGCTGGGCCAACTCGGTCTGCGCCGTCAGCACCTCCTGCTGCGCG
This sequence comes from Streptomyces sp. NRRL B-24484, assembly GCF_000717715.1. GTDB lineage: Bacteria > Actinomycetota > Actinomycetes > Streptomycetales > Streptomycetaceae > Kitasatospora. Next base: position 2,071 of record NZ_JOAI01000069.1, read on the forward strand.
TGCGCCTGCGCCAGCGGGCCGGCCTGGGCCGCCTGGGCCTGGGCCCGATCCACCTCGGCGGTGTACTGCGCCTTCACGACGGCCGTCTCCCGGGCGTACTCGGCCTGCTTCCGGGCGGACTGCTGCTCCGCCTCCGCCGCGGCCTGGGTGGCCTGCGCCTGGGCGATCTGGGCCTGGCGCTGGATGGCGGCCCGGTGCGGGGCCGACATCGCGGCGATGTAGCCGGTGTCACCGTCGTCGATCGACTGAATCTGGAGCGAGTCGACGATCAGGCCGATCTTCGCCATCTCGGCCTTCGAGGTGTCGAGCACCTCGGTTGCGAGCTTCTGCCGCTCGGTGACGATTTCCTCGACCGTCATCGAGCCGATGATGGCGCGCAGGTGCCCGGCGAAGATCCGGCCGGTCAGCACGGACATCTGGTCCTGGTCGGAGAGGAAGCGCTGGCCGGCGTTGACGATGCTCTCGGTGTCGTTGCCGACCTTGAAGGCGATCACCGCCCGCGCCGTCAGCGCGATGCCCTGCTTGGTGACGCAGGTTTCGGCAACCTCCGCCTCACACATCGCCAGGGTCAGGAAGCGGACCTTGCGGAAGATCTGCAGGACGAACGTCCCGTGCCCGGTCACCACGCGGAACGGCGCGCCTGCAAGGCCCCGTCTTCCACCGGAGATCAGCATCGCCTGGTCGGGGGCGGGAACGCGATAACCGAACATCCTGGTTGCCTCCTCAGCGAGGTCCGTCGGGAAGGTCGGACCCCGGGTCGCCGACGGGGTCGGTCCACTCCATGACGTCGACCTGGCGAGTACCGCGTGATTCGATCACCAGGACCGGTGTTCCCTTGGGCAGAGGCTCCTCCGACCAGGCCAGGAAGGTCTCCGAACCACCCCTGACCCTCACCAGGACCTCACCCGGGCCGGCGGCTCCCCGGGTCCCGATCACCAGCGTGCCGGGGCAACCGATCACGGCCTCGTCCGACACCATCGGCGGCCGCCCCTTTCACCTGTCGTACGTCGCGCCACCATCCTCGCAGCACCAGCCGACCGCAGCGGGCAGGCGCGCGGCCGGGTCACCGTACTGGATCAGCCCGACTCCGAGGTGTCACCGGCGCTCGCGCTGCCGACAGGGTGCGCAGGCGCGGCGTGTGCCGCCCACCGTGCGACTGCCTCTGCCCCGTGGATGATGACGGGACCCGCACACCGTCACGGTCGGCGTCAACAGCCGCAGATGCCGCCTCCCACGCGTCGCCCGACTACGGTGAATGGCAAGCCCGATGAGTGACGATCAGATCCCGGTACCAGGCGTACGAGGCCTTCGGGGTGCGCCGCTTCGTCCGGAAGTCGACGTGGACGAGGCCGAGGCGCTGGTGGTGGCCCTCGGCTCGCCGAACAGGCTGTCGTTGTCGCGAGACCATGACGGCACGCTGCCGCCCTCCTTCAAGCCGGCTGTTCGGCGGCGAGGTCGAGAGGTTCGACCGGACCGGCGACTTCGCGCGCCGCTTCCGACGGGTCGCCGCGCCCGGCGGGCGATGGCGCGATACCGACCGGCCCGCTTGTCGGCGCCCATCGCCTCCGTAACATGACCGGATGTCGGATTCGGTCGCGCAAGGAGGATCCCTCTGGAGCTGCACTTCAGCACGCTCGGATCGCTCAGGGCCCGGCGCGGCGATCGGGAGCTGCGGCTGAACCGGGCTCGGGACCGCGCGGTGCTCGCCGTCCTGCTGGCCCGTGCCGGGAGGCCGGTGCCCGTGGCGGAGATCATCGACGGCGTCTGGGGCGAGGAGGGTGACGAGGCGCCGAACCGGGCGAGAGGGCTGCCCGCCACCATGTACCGGCTGCGCAACACCCTGGCCGACGAGGACGGCGCCACCGAGGGCGGCAGTGTCCTGCGGCACGTCGGCAAGGCGTACCGGCTGGACGCGGACCCGGCGAACATCGACCGTACGGTGTTCCTCGCCGAGCTCGCCGCCGCCAACGCCGCCCGTCGCAACCGGCAGCCCGAGCGGGCCCACGCCCTGCTCACGGCCGCGCTCGGCCGGTGGTCCGCGCCGGTGGCCCTGGACGGCGTGCCGGGCCCGTACGCGGAACACGACCGCCGGATGCTGGCCGGGCGCCGGGAGGAGGCCCGGCAGGCCCGGCTCGAACTCGACGTCGAACTCGGACTCGGACTGACGCTCCTGGCGGAACCCGGGGCGGAGCCGGGCACCGTCGTCCCCCACGCGCTCGCGCTGGCCCGGGCCGGCCACAGGGAGCGGGCCCTCGCCCTGCTCGCCGGGTCGGCCCCCCGCGGCGAGGCGGCGGCTCTGGCGGCACGCCTCCGCGGCCGGGCCCCGGACCTGGCGAGCTGGACGCCCTGGGCCTCCCGGACGGCCCCCCGGCCGGTTCGCCGACCGTTCCAACTCCCACCCGACCTCGCCGACTTCACCGGCCGGACGGCCTTGCTGACCGAGCTCGCCGCCGCCCTGGCCGCGCCGGGCCCACGCCGGGTCACCGTCACCGGGCCACCCGGCTACGGCAAGAGCGCGCTCGCCGTCCACGCCGCCCACCGGCTCGCCCCCGGCTATCCCGACGGTCAGCTCCACGCCGACCTGAACGGGAAGGTCCCCCTCGCGGACCCGGCCGCCGTCCTGGCCGCCTTCGTGCGGGCCCTGGGCGTCGAGGAGCCGGCCGTCCCGCCGGGCCTCGCCGACCTGCGCGCGCTCTACCTCCGGTTGCTCGCCGGGCGGCGCGTCCTGGTGCTGCTCGACGGCGCCGTCGGTGCCGAGCAGGTCCGCCCGCTGCTGCCGGCCGAACCCGGAAGCGCGGCCCTCGTCACCGCCGGCCGACCGTTGCCCGGTGGACACACCGTCACCGTCGGCCGCATGACGCCCGACGAGGGGATCGAGCTGTTGTCCCGCACCCTGGGCGCCGGGCGCCTCGCCCGGGAACCGGACGCGGCGCGGGCCCTGGCCGCTGCGTGCGACCATCACCCCGGTGCCCTGCGGCTGGCCGCGAACCGCTTGGCGCGCCGTCCCGCCTGGCCGATTTCCGCTCTCCTTCCGCACCCCGGTGAATGAGCTCCGTCTGCGAATAAATGCGGGCGTTCATCCTTCGCCAACCGGCCCGTCACAGAATCCCGTCGGTGGCCGCGACCACCGTCCGACCAGGTGGGCCACCCGGGATCGCCAACGACGGAAAGAGGACTAACAGATGAGCGGGACCGTCACACGGATCGGCCGCGCGCCGGCCGGCACCACCGCCGTCGCGACGGCGGCGACCGGCACACCGGCCACCGGAGGCACCCCGCAGGCCGGCCCGTCCCCGTGGCGCAACGGGGACCTCCCGATCGGCCGTGCCTGCGACATCACCGTCCGGCGGCGCCCGCCCGGCCGGACCTCCGTCGACGGCCGGCGCCCCGCCGGAACGGCCGGCCCCGACTCCACCGAGAGCCCCCACGCCATCCGCCGGTAACCCGGTAACGGAGAACCGCTGAGCCCCGGCGCCCGACCCTCAGCCCCCAGCCCTCAGCCCGCTGTGCGCCCCCACGTGCCACCGCCCTCCGCCAGCCCCGGCGCGCCGTCCACCCGGGGCCCGACGAGCCTCCGGGAGCGCCGTCATCGCCACCCAGCCCGCACCCTCCACCGAACGCACACCCACCACCGAACACACACCCGCCGGCACGCCGGACCTGCACTTCCACCTGCTCGGTCCGCTCACCGCCCGGGTCGGCGACCACCGGCTCGACCTGGGCCGCAGCCAACAGCAGGCCTTCCTCGCCATGCTGCTCGCCCACCCGGGGCGGCCGCTGACCGCCGCCCGCCTCGCCGAGGGCATCTTCGACGAGGACAACCCGCCCGCCCGGCCCAGGTCCGTCCTGGCCACCCACGCCTACCGGCTGCGTCGCACGCTGCGCAACCACCGTGCCGACCACCTCCTGGTCACCGTCGACGGCGGCTACCGCCTCGACGTCCCCGCCGAGTCACTGGACTCCGTCGCCTTCGACCGCCTCGTCGCACGGGCGGAGGACCTCCGCACCACCGACCGGCCACGGGCCCGTGACCTGTTGACCCGGGCGCTGGCCCTGCACGAGGGCGAGCCGCTGGCCGGACTGCCCGGTGGCCACGCCGTCGAGCTCCGCCGCCACCTGGCCGAACGCCGGGCGGACGCGCTGGAGGCCAAGCTCGCCCTCGACGTCGACCTGGGGGACAACCCGTCCTGCCTGGTCGAGCTCGACCAGGCCGTGTTCGCCCACCCGTTCCGCGAGCGGTTCCGCGCCCTACTGATGTTGGAGTACCACCTGGCGGACCGTCCGGCCGAGGCACGGGCCGTGTACGCCGATGCCCGGCGCGACTACCGCACCGAGGGGCTGGACTGCCGTGAGCTCGACGCGCTGCACGCACGGATCCGGCGCGCCGACCCCACCCTCGGCACGGCGACCCGCCCCGTGGGCCGCTCGGCCGTGGCCCACGACGGGCCCGTTCCCGACCGGGGAACGGACTCCGGCCGCTCGCCGGCACCGGAACAACTTCCCGCTCCCCTCTCCGACTTCACCGGCCGGCAGAGCGCCGTTGCGGAGCTGACCACCGTACTCACCCGGCCCGATCCGGGTGCCGTGGTCATCTCGGCGGTCAACGGAATCGGGGGTGCCGGGAAGACCAGCCTGGCCGTGCACGTCGCCCACGCCCTGCGCGAACACTTCCCCGACGGCCGACTGCACCTGGACCTGCGCGGCACCCGGGCCGACCCGCTCGACCCGGCCGAGGCACTCGGCCTGCTGCTGACCGCCCTCGGCGTCGCGGACCGGGAGATCCCGGCCGACCCGGCCGAGCGCGCCGCGCTCTACCGCACCACCGTGGCCGGCCGCCGCCTGCTGGTGCTGCTCGACAACGCGGCCTCCGCCGAACAGACCGCCCCGCTGCTGCCCGGCGCCCGGACCTGCGCCGTCCTGGTCACCAGCCGGGTCTGGCTGACCGGCCTGCCGGGCGCCCACCACCTCCATCTCGACGCGATGGAGCCGGCCGACGCGCTGGACCTGCTCGCCACCGTCACCGGTCGCGACCGGGCCGAGGCCGAACCTGAGGCCGCCACCGCGATCGTCACGGCCTGCGGCCTGCTGCCGCTGGCCGTACGGGTGGCCGGTTCGCGGCTCGCCGCCGACCCCGCACAGTCCCTGGCCGGCCTCGCCTCCGCCCTGGCCGACGAACGGACCCGACTCGCCGAACTCACCCACCACCACACGGCGGTGGAGCCCGTCCTGGCGCTCTCCCACGCCCGGCTGAACCCCGCACAGGCCCGCGCCCTGCGCCTGCTCGCCCTCCCGGACACGCCGGTGCTCGCCCTGGGCCCGGCCGCGGCACTGCTCGACCGCGCTCCGGAACGCACCCGCGAGCTCCTGGAGACCCTGGTCGACCTCAACCTGCTGAACTCCCCGGCCGCCGACCGGTACGGGCTCCACGACCTGCTGCGGGTCTTCGCCCGCCGGCGCTCCGCCGACGAGGACACCCCGGCGGAGGTCTCCGCCGCGTACGCCCGGCTGCTCGGCTTCTGTCTGGCCACCGCCCGCAACGCCGAGGCGACCGCGCACCACGTCGAGCACACCCGCCGCAGCCTGATCACGGCGGAGACCGCCGCGCCGGGCCGGACCTTCGGCACGGTCGAGGAGGCCACCGCCTGGCTGCGCGACCAGACCGACCTCCACCGGGCGGTGATCCTCCGGGCCTGCCAGGACCCGGCCCTGCCGCTCGCCCAGGCCGCCGACCTGGCGGACAAGATGGGCTCGATCCTGTTCGGCCGCGACCACGCGACCACGGTCGGCGAGCTGGCGGCCCGGGTCGCCGAGGCGGCGCCGGCCCGTGGCGAACGGGACGCCGAGGCGCTCGCCCGCTCGGTCCGCGGCAGCATGCTCTGGCATGCCGGCTCATACGCGGCGGCGGGCGAGGAGCTCCGCCGCTGCCTGCCGCTGTGCGCCGGGGCGGCGCTGCGCCGACTGCGCGCCAACGTCCTCCAGTTGCTCGGGGCGAACGCGCGGGTGCTGTGCGACTTCGAGGCCGCGACCGGTCCACTCGAAGAGGCCGCGTCGCTGTTCCACCAACTCGACGACGAGACCGCCGAGGGCCTCGCACTCGGCGAGCTCGGCTACATCCACGCACGGTGCGGCCACCTCGCCCGGGCCCGCGCGGCCGGCGAGCGGTGCGCCGAACTGACCGGTGGTGAGGTGTCCATCTCCTCGTCCGTCGGGAGCTACTACCTGGCCCGCATCCTCCACCTCTGCGGCGACCTCGCGCGGGCCCTGGAGCGGGCGGAAGCCGCCCTGGCCCGGTTCCGGTCCTTCGGCATGCCGGCCTTCCAGGCCGCGACCGGCGGCCTGATCGCCCGGATCCACCTCACGGCCGGGCGGACGGCGGCCGCCGTCCGGGCCGCGGAGGAGGCACTTCCGCAGGCCCGGCGCGTCGGCGGGATGCTGGAGGGCACCGTGCTGCGCACCCTCGGGCAGGCCCTCGCCGACCTGGGCCACCGCAGCCGGGCCGGGGCCTGCCTCCGACAGGCGCTGGAGCACTTCCGGCGGCTGAACCTCGACGCCGAAGCGGCCGGGACCGAGCAGTTGCTCGGCGTGCTCATCGAATGTCCATCGCGGTGACCGAACCTCATGTCGTGCCCCGGTCAACCGGACCGGGCAAGCAAGGAGGCACCGCACATGTCCGTCAAGGGAATCCGTCGGGTCGTCCTGGGCCTGGCCACCACCGCGCTCGCCGGAGGGATCGCGCTGACCGGCGCCGGGGCGGCTTCGGCATCGAGCGGCGGCGGCTGCGGCGGCCCGGGTTGGAAGCAGACCTGCATCAGCGCCGGCGGCGGCCAGGTGTCGGCGCAGGTGACCACCAACTTCGGCGGCAACAACTGCACCGAGCAGATCATCATCTGGGACTACACCACCGGCAGCCAGGCACTCTCCACCTCGTTCCCCTGCCACTCCGGCCAGTACTCCTACACCTACACCCTCAACAACCCGACCCCGGGCCACGACTACAAGGCCGAGGCCCGCTTCTACTGGCAGCCCGGCAACGGCTACGACTACCAGCTCAGCCCCGACCTCTGGTACTGAGCCACCCGGCGCGAGGCGACACCGCCCTCGACCCCCACGCGCCCTGAACCCGCACCGCGTCCCGCCCCCGACACCCACGGGGGCGGGACGCCCGTCAGGTGACCAGGCCGTGGCGGTAGGCGTAGACGACTGCCTGGACCCGGTCGCGGAGTTGAAGTTTGGTCAGGATGCGGGAGACGAAGGTCTTGACGGTCTCAGGACTGATGACGAGGGCTGCGGCGATCTCGCTGTTGGAGAGGCCGTCGGCGATGAGGCGGAGCACCTCCAGTTCGCGAGGGGTGAGCGGGATGTCCCGGTGGGTCTTCTCGGCGGGGCGGATGCGGGCGGCGTAGCGCCCGACGAGGCGGCGTGTCACGTCGGGGTCGAGGAGGGCCGCGCCGGTGGCCACGGTCCTGATGCCGTGGAGCAGCCGGTCCGGCGGGGCGTCCTTGAGGAGGAAGCCGCTGGCGCCGACGCGCAGTGCCTCGTAGACGTACTCGTCCAGGTTGAACGTGGTCACCACGAGGACCTTGACGGGGTGGGGCACTCCGACGCCGGCCAGCAGGCGGGTGGCTTCGAGACCGTCGAGGACCGGCATGCGGATGTCCATCACGACGACGTCGGGTCGTACCTTGCGGGCGAGGTCGACCCCGGTCCGTCCGTCTCCGCACTCGCCCGCCACCTCCATGTCGGGCTGGGCACCGATGATGGTGACCAGGCCGGTGCGGACCAGCATCTGGTCGTCGCAGACCAGGACCCGGATCGGTGCGCTCACGAGGTGCCGTCGGCGGGGATGCGCGCCCGGACGGTGAAGCCGCCGTCCGGGCCGCAGCCGGCGCTGAAGTCGCCGCCCAGGACGTCGACGCGCTCGCGCAGGCCCGCCAGGCCCCGTCCGCCGCCGGCGGCGACGGCGGTGGCGCGTGAGCCGGTTCCGTCCGTGCTGACCTCCACGGTGATCTCCCTCTCGCCGCGCTGCACCTGCACGGAAGTGCGGCTGCCGTGAGCGTGCTTGAGGGCGTTGGTCAGTGCCTCCTGCACCACCCGGTAGGCGACGAGGTCGGCGCTGCCGGTCGATGCCGGCGGTGTGCCCCGCTCGGTGAGGTCCACGGGCTGTCCGGCCCGGCGGGTCTGCTCGACGAGCGTGAGGACCCTGCCGACGGCCGGGGTCCTGGCCTGCGTGGCCTCCGCCGGGCCGACGCCGTGGTCGGTGTCGCGGTCGGTGCCGTGACCGGGGTTGAGCAGGTCCAGCAGGTGACGCAGGTCGGTGAGGGCGCGGCGGCCGGTGTCGCTGACGGCGGTCAGGGACTGCTCCAGCCGCTCGGGTGCGGCCGTCAGGTAGCGGGCGGCCTCGGCCTGGACGACCATCGCGGTCACGTGGTGGGTCACCACGTCGTGCAACTCGCGGGCGATGCGGATGCGTTCGGCAGTACGGGTCTCGGCAGCCACACGCTCGCGGCGTGCGGCCTCCGCGGCCCGGGTGGAACGCAGCCACGCCCCCGCTCCCCAGGCCAGGGCGAGCGCCAGGTAGAACGTCACGAACCCCGTCGACGTCTCGCCGCCCGAACCGAGCCGGGCGAGCGCGATCGCCAGGGGCACGTACGCCACGGACAGAAGGACCACGGTGGTGCGCCGGCGCCGTTCCAGATGGAAGCCGGCACTGATCAGCGCGACGGGCAGGGCGGTCCCGGCGGCCGAGTGGTAGCCGCACAACTGGTCGAGGGCGAAGCCGCACGCCACCAGCCCGAGGCAGATGACCGGCCACCGCCGGCGCACCACGAGGGAGAGGCATTCGAGCGCGAGCGCCACGACGGCCAGCGCGTCGAAGGGGCGGGTCGGCAGGTCCCCGACCTGCGTCCCGTGGCCGCGCAGTCCCGGCAGGAACGACGCGACCAGGAACAGCGTCCCGAGAGGGAGGTCGCGGAGGGTGACGTCGAACCGGCGCCACACCCGACCGGCCCCCTGAAGGCTCATCACCGGGCGAGTGTAGCGAGGGCGTCGACGCGCTCGGCACGCCGGCGGGGGACGATGTGGCCGCGCCGACGGGCCAGCCGCAGGAAGACGACCATGAGCAGCGCGCCGAACAGCGTCGCGAACACGCTGGCCTCCGGGCCGAACTCGCCGCCGGTGATCAGCGTGGCTCCCGACGTCGAGGCGTCCAGCAGTCCGTGCGTGTCGCCGTTGCCCGACACCTCGGTGCCGAAGATGCCGGACTCCGCGAAGTTCCAGCCGAAGTGCAGGCCGATCGGCAGCCACAGGGAGCGGGTGGCGGCGTACGCGGCGGCGAGCATGCCGCCGGCCTCGATGGCGATGGCGACGCCGCCCAGCAGGGTGGCGTCCTTGTTGAGCAGGTGGGACGCACCGAACACGGTGCCGGACAGGGCCAGCGCGATGTACGTTCCGAGGCCGCGCTCCACGAGCCGGAAGAGCAGGCCGCGGTACATCAGTTCCTCCGTGACGGCGGCGCCCGCCATGAAGCCGACCAGCCCGATCGCCCCGGTCGGCGAGCCGAAGCCGTGGACCGTGTAGTCCCCGAGGACGTAGATGTTCGCAATGACGGCTCCGAACATCGCGACCCCGACCACCAGGCCCCGCAGGAGTGCCCCGGACGCCCCCTCGCGGGCCAGCTCCGTGACCGGGCGCCGCTCGCTACGCCCCACGACCCATCGGTAGACGAGCACCGAGAGCACGACCGTCAAGCTGCCCCAGAGGAGCGACAGCCACGGGTCGCCCTGGACCGCGGTGGCACCTTGACCGCCGACCGCACAGGCCAGGACCACGGCCAGGATCTGCCACACCAGCTTCATGACGACTCCTTCTTCGGTTCCGTTTCCGGTTCCCCGTCCGGTCCGCGACCGAGACGCCGCGGTTGAACTGAACGCTAGGGAAACGGTGATGGGGAATCGTCACCTCACAGAGGACACCTGCACGTAGCTCTCACGGGGGACAGAACCCCGGCCACTCCCCCATCGGCCGCCCGCGGCAAAACCTGCGGACGATCCGCCCGACCCCGGTGGGCGTCGGCTGCCGGGCGTGGACGGGAAGCGCTGCTCCGGCCCGCCGCCGCGCCCGTACGGTGGATGCGCGGCTGGACGGGTAGCCGGTTGGCCGGTGGCAGGCACTGTCGGCTGTCCCTGCGGGTGACCACGCACCGCAACGGGTGCCGGTCGAGAAGGGCCACCGTTTCGGGACCGCGGACGGCACCGGGTCGCTCGCGGACCTCCTCGGCGGGCACTCGCAGCCGCCCGTCCACCACTTCGTGTTCGGCCCGCCCTACGAGGCCGGATGCCCGGCCACGATCTCGACACCGGCCGCGAGCATGTTGGCAGCGATCCGATCCGCCAGCGCGTCGTGGCACATCAGCAGGTCCATCGGCGGGTCGCCCTTCATGACGATCCGGTAGCCGCTGCTCGTCCGCTCGAGCTGCCAGTCGTGCCGCCCGGTGGTCCACATGTCCTCGTAGCAGGCGAGGTCCGGCATGCTGGTGCCGGCCGCAGCGTGCGCGCCGGTCCCGGGCGGTGGCTCGGCCTGGAACGAGACCCCGGGGAGATAGCCGCCCGGCACGGCGGTCTGGAAGCGGAGCTCCGGGTACCGGTCGTCTCCGAGCGCCTCCAGCACTTCGGCCGCCGGGTGGCCGAACAGGTCGATGTCGTCGAGTACGACAGGGACTGCGGCCGGACCGCGCCACGCGGGCCCCGGCGCACCGCGTCCGACCACGCCCCGGCCGGGAATCGGCCGCCGCGGGTGCCCGGCCCGGCTCAGCACGACGTACGCCATCAGCAGGTCGCCGGGTTCCGGGTCGTGCCGGTCACCCCTCGCGCAGGCGGTCAGTTCGAGATCGCCCCACTGGACGGTGAAGATCCACGTCGCGCCGGGGCCCCCCGGACTCCGGACCTGGCCGAGGCCGGCCAAGGTCCTCCGCGTGGCGACACCGTCCATTCCGAAGCGGAGCGTTCCCGCACCGTCCGGCAGATGGACTCCGATCCCCGGCAGCAGTTCGAACATCCGCCGATCGTGGCGGCTCACGGCACATCGCGGCAAGCGGGTTCGCCGCCGCCGGCAGCGGCGTGTCGGAAGCGAGCACGCGCCGGACAGCCGACGCGGCCTCCCGGCGAGGTGGGCGTGGGCAGCCGGAACCGTCGGCGGTGGCGGCCGGACTTGTTGAACACCCTGTCCCTTGCGCAGTGTCGGGGGCGCAGCTGCTGCAGGCCGCGCCGTCCGGACAGCCTCTCGGCCGCTGCCGAGCGGCCATCCGTTCCGCGGCGACCGGAGGCCGACTACCGCAGGCGATCGGCCCGATGGGCGGCGATCAGGTCGCGGTACCACGCGTACGACGCCTTCGGGGTGCGCTTCTGCGTCCCGAAGTCGACGTGGACGAGGCCGAAGCGCTGGTGGTAGCCCTCGGCCCACTCGTAGTTGTCGAGGAGGGACCAGGTGTAGTAGCCGCGGACGTCGACGCCTTCGGCCACCGCGGCGGCGAGGGCGTCGAGGTGGCCGGCGAGGTAGGAGATGCGCTCGGGGTCGTCGACGGTGCCGTCCGGGCCCGGCGCGTCGGTGACAGAGCAGCCGTTCTCGGTGACGGTGACGGGCGGGAGGGCGGCGCCGTACCGGTCCCGCAGGCCGACGAGGAGTTCGCGCAGACCGTCGGGGACGACCGGCCAGTCGAAGGCGGTGCGGGGGACGCCCTCGATCGGGGCTTCGGAGAAGGGGAGGCCGGGATCGGTGGGGGCGGCGATCCGGGTGGGGTTGTAGTAGTTGACGCCGAGGCCGTCGAGGCCGGGGGCGGAGATGAGCTTCAGGTCGCCGGGCCGGACGACACCGCCGAGGTCCTCGTCGAGGCCGAAGGCCGACAGGTCGGGGTACCGGCCGAGCAGCAGCGGGTCGGTGAACAGCCGGTTGTGCAGGGCGTCGTAGGCGGTGGCGGCCTCGATGTCGGCGGGGTCGTCGCCGGCCGGACGGACCGGGGTGAGGTTGTTGGCGATCATCACCTGGAGGCCGCGCTCGCGCAGCACCGCGGCGGCCAGTCCGTGGCCGAGCAGTTGGTGGTGGGCCGCGGGCAGCGCGTCGAGCATCAGTGCCCGGCCGGGGGCGTGGATGCCGAGGGCGTAGCCGTAGACCATGTGCACGAAGGGCTCGTTGATGGTGATCCAGGCGGGCACCCGGTCGCCGAGCCGGTCCGCGACCGCCTCCGCGTACTCGGCGAAGCGGTGTGCGGTGTCGCGGTTCAGCCAGCCACCGCCGTCCTCCAGGGCCTGCGGGAGGTCCCAGTGGAAGAGGGTCGGCAGCGGGGTGATCCCACCCGCGAGCAGTCCGTCGACCAGGCGGTCGTAGAAGTCGAGGCCGGCCGGGTTGACCGGGCCGTCGCCGGTGGGCCGGATCCGCGGCCAGGCGATCGAGAAGCGGTACCCGTCCAGGCCGAGGCCCTGCATCAGGGCGATGTCCTCAGGGAAACGGTGGTAGTGGTCGCAGGCCACGGCGCCGGTGTGGCCGTCCCGGACGGCGCCCGGACGGGCGGCGAACACGTCCCAGACGGAGGGTCCGCGGCCGTCCTCGTCCACCGCGCCCTCGATCTGGTACGCGGCGGTGGAGGCTCCCCAGCGGAAGTCGGACGGGAGGTCGAGTCGGTTCGGCATGGCCTGACTTCCTGCTCACGAGGGCGGTGACGGGATCACGAGAACATGAGGCAATCTCATGTTAATCGGGGCGCCCTGCGGGCACCAGGTACCGGCCGGCGCGAAGGGGCGGTCACCACTCCGGAACGAGGAGCCGACAGGGACGGCCACCCCGCACGACCGGGCGACCCGTCGACGCGCCTCAGGCCAGTTATTAATAGGACAGTCCGATGAACTGAGCGGCGGACCCGACGGCACGGATCGGCGGTCCTGTCGGACTCCCGCACTAGGGTGACCGCATGGCAGACGTCCCGGAAGCCGCGCCCTCGGTCGAGGCGCTGAACGCCGTGGTGGAGCGCGCCTGCGAGCCGCCCACCAGCACGTCCCGGGCCAAGCAGCTGCGCTGGATCGCCGGCGAACTCCGCACCGCCCTGGAGCGCGGGGAGATCCCCTCGTCCGCCGCCGCCTCCCTCGCCGAACTCCTCGCCCCGGACACCCTCGCCGCCTACCTCGGCGCCGCCGAACGCGGCCTCCTGCGCCGCAAGCCCGCCGCCCGGCCGGACCAGGCCTCCCCCGCCTCCATGCGGGTGCGGGAGGACTGCCTGCAGATCCTCGGCGCCGGTGCCGGAATCGCCGTCGCGCTGCCGCCGCGCACCCGGCAGGGGGGCCTGCGGCCGGTCGTCGCCGCCCGGCCGCGCAGCATCCTCCTCGGCCACCTGGAGCGGGCCGTCCGGCCCGGCCAGTCCGAGGCGCGGAGCCGGATCCTCGCGATCATCGGCACGGTGATGGACACCGGCTGCCGCGCGGGCGAGCTCTGCCACCTGCGGGTGGGCGACGTCGACGCCGACGGTGGCCGGATCCGCGTCACCCGCCTCCCCCAGCACCGCGACCTGGCGGCCGAACCGGTCACCGAGACCGTCGCGCTCTCCGGCCCCACCCGGGCCGCGCTGCGGAACTGGCTGAAGGCCCGCGGCCACCTGGTGGTGCGCGACGCGGCGAAGCCCGCCGACCCGAAGAACGAGACCACCGACGCCCTGTGGGTGAGCGTCTCCCCCAGCGGCCGCGCCCGGCCCGGCCTGCCGCTGCACTTCCGCGGCCTGGCCCGGGCCTACGTCCGCGAGATCCGCAGCCTGAACCTCGACATGGCCGGCGAACCCGGCTGGGAGCCGATGCCCGCCCGGATGGAACAGCTCCGCCGCGCGATCGACCTGGAACCGGCCGACCTCGCCGGTGGCACCGTCCTGCGCCGCACCGACCGAACCGGTGACGAACCGGCAGGGTGAAAGCCGGCGCCCTGGGCGTCAACCGGCCGCCCCGCAGCGCTCGGTGTCGATCTCGGCCAGGGTCGCCTCGTTGTAGCGCGCCCCGTGCACGGTGGCGGAGTCGAGCACCGCCCCCGCGGCGTCCAGGGCCTCGGCGGGCACGGCGAGGTCGAGCACGGCGAGGTTCTCCCGCAGGTGCGCGACGGACCGCGTCCCGGGGATCGCCAGGACGTGCGGCGCCCGCGAGAGCACCCAGGCCAGCGCCAGTTGGGAGAGGGTGCAGCCGGCGGCCCCGGCGATCCCGTCGAGCCTGCGCCGGAGTTCGAGGTTGGCGGGGTAGTGCCGGGCCTCGAAGCGGGGCATCTGCCGGCGGATGTCCCGCTCGGGGAGCGCGCCGGGGTCGGGCGGCGCCGAGGTGAGGAAGCCGCGGGCCAGCGGGCTGAACGCCACCAGGGCGACGCCGAGTTCACCGGCCGCCGCCAGGGTGCCCTGCTCGGGGTTGCGCGACCACAGGCTGTACTCGTTCTGCAGCGCGGCGATCGGGTGCACGGCATGGGCCCGGCGCAGTGTCGCCGCGGACGCCTCGGAGAGTCCCACCGCCCGGACCTTCCCGGCCGCGACGAGCTCCGCCATCGCACCGGTGCTCTCCTCCACCGGGACCTGCCGGTCGACCCGGTGCAGGTAGTAGAGGTCGATGGTGTCGGTGCGGAGCCGGGCGAGCGCCTCGTCGGCGGTGCGGCGGAGGGTCTCCGGCCGGCCGTCGATGACGCGCCGCCCGTCGACACCGGTCATGCCGCACTTGCTGGCCAGCACGATCCGGTCCCGGTGCGCGGCGAGGACGCGGCCGAGCAGGTCCTCGTTGGCACCGAATCCGCAGAGGGCGGCGGTGTCGAAGAGGGTGACGCCCTCCTCCACGGCGGTGCGCAGCAGGTGTTCGGCGGCCTGCGGCCCGGGCGGAACTCCGTAGGCGTGGCTGAGGTTCATGCAGCCCAGGCCGACCGCCGGGACCTCGAGGGGCCCGATCCGGCGGGGTCCGCGGCCGGGCCGTGGGCGTCGCCGTCACGAGGCCCGGGCAGCGTCGAGCTGCTGTTCGAGGGCGGCCAGGGTGCGGTAGCAGGGCAGCACCTGGGCGAGCGAGGCGTTGGGTTCGCGGCCTTCGCGGATGGCGGCGACGAACTCGCGGTCCTGCAGCTCGATGCCGTCGGTGGAGATGTCGACGCCGCTGACGTCGATCGGCTCGTCCTTGCCGGTGAACAGGTCGTCGTAGCGGGCGAGGTAGGTGCCGGTGTCTCCGATGTAGCGGAAGAAGGTGCCGAGCGGGCCGTCGTTGTTGAAGGAGAGCGAGAGGGTGCAGATGGCGCCGCTCTCCGCGCGCAGCTGGATCGACATGTCCATCGCGATGCCGAGGACGGGGTGGATCGGGCCCTGGATCGCGTTGGCCTGCACGATGGGCGAGCCGGTCTGGTGGGCGAACAGGTCGACGGTGTGGGCGGCGTGGTGCCAGAGCAGGTGGTCCGTCCCAGGAGCGCTGCCGGCCCAGGGCGTTGAGGTTCTCGCGGCGGAAGAAGTAGGTCTGCACGTCCATCTGCTGGATGCGGTACTCCCCGGCCGTGATCCGCTGCCGGACCCACTGGTGGCTGGGGTTGAAGCGCCGGGTGTGGCCGGCCATGGCGACGAGTCCGGTGCGCTGCTGGGCGGCCAGGCAGGCCTCGGCGTCGGTGAGGGAGTCGGCCAGCGGGATCTCGGTCTGAACGTGCTTGCCCGCCTCCAGGCAGGCGACGGTCTGCTCGGCGTGCATCGGGGTGGGGGTAGCCAGGATGACGGCGTCGACGTCGTCGGCGGCGAGCACCTCGTCGAAGCCGGCGACGCCGCGGCCGATGCCCTGCTCGGCGGCGAACGCCCGGGCGCGCTCCGGGGTGCTGCTGACGACGGCGGTCACCTCGACGCCGTCGATCCGGCGCAGGGCGGCGGCGTGCTTCGCACCGAAGGCGCCGCCTCCGGCCAGGGCGATCCGGACGGGCTGCTGGTCGGTCATGTCACTCCTCCGTGGCGGGCGCCTCGGCCCGCGGGTGGTTCTCCAGGATCAGGTGGCCGACGGCGGTGTTGGACGCCGGCACGTGGTAGAAGCGGTGCTTGGTCTCGACCTCGCCGCCGCCGTCGACGTCGCTCATCGCCCCGCGGGCGATCAGCCACATGACGAGCTCGATGCCCTCGCTGCCGGCCTGCTCGACGTAGTCCAGGTGCGGGAGTTGCGCGAGGCCGGCCGGGTCGTCGACCAGCCGGTCGAGGAAGGCGTTGTCCCAGGCACGGTTGATGAGGCCGGCGCGGGGGCCCTGCAGCTGGTGGCTCATGCCGCCGGTGCCCCACACCTGGACGTTGAGCGGTCGGCCGTAGGACTCGATCGCCCGGCGCAGTGCCCGGCCGAGGTTGAAGCACCGCTCGCCGGAGGGCACCGGGTACTGCACCACGTTGACGTGGAACGGGATCACCTTGCACGGCCAGGCGTCGACGTCGCCGAACATCAGCGGCAGCGGGACGGTGAGGCCGTGGTCGACGGTCATCTCGTTGACCAGGGTGAGGTCGAAGTCGTCCCGGATCAGCGAGTGGGCGATGTGCGCGGCGAGGTCCGGGTCGCCCTCGATGCCGGGGACGGGTCGGGGGCCGTAGCCCTCGTCGGCGGTGGGGTAGGCGGCGCCGGCGCCGAGGACGAAGGTCGGGATCAGCGACTGGTCGAAGGCGGTGGCGTGGTCGTTGTAGACCAGGAAGACCACGTCGGGGCGGTTCTCCCGGGCCCACTGCCGGGAGTGCTCGTAGCCGTCGAAGACCGGTTTCCAGTAGGGCTCTTCGGTCTTGTGGTGGTCCATCGCCGCGCCGATCGCCGGCACGTGGGAGGTGAAGACGGCGGCGGTGACGACGGCGTGCTCGGCCGGCGGCGCGGGGTCGGCGTGGGCGGCCTCCAGGACGGCGTGGTCGATCCGGTTGCCGTCGACGGAGCGGCCGCCCGCGAGCATCATGTCGCGGTACTCCTGCTCGGTCATGCCGGTCATCGAGCCCGCCATCTGCTGGAACGAGAGCCCCAGCGTCGCACCCCACTTGGCGAGGAAGTAGATGTTGCCGCCCTCGCGCATCGCGGCGTTGAGGTCGCGGTCGAGCAGGGCCTGCTTCTGCTCCTCGCGCAGCGGCCAGGCGTCCAGGTAGGCGCGTTCGTCGGCGAGGTAGCTCGCGCGGTTCTCCGCGGTCATCAGCGACATGCAGAACTGGTTGAGGTGGTACCCCTTGGCGGACTGCTCGGCGTCGAAGATCGTCGTCCCCGGGACCAGCCGGTAGGTCTTGTCCAGCGACATGCCGGTCTCCAATCGTGTCGTGCGGTGAGGGGGCAGCGGGGGTCGGTCGGCTCCGGGTCGGTCGGCTTCCGGGTCAGTCGGTGTCCGGCCAGTAGAGGCGCATCGGGTTGGCGACGAGCAGCCTGTGCTGCAGCTCGGGGGTCGGTGCGATGTGCGGGAGGAGGTCGACCAGCAGGCCGTCGTCGGGCATGTGGCCGGTGAGGTTGGGGTGCGGCCAGTCGGTGCCCCAGAGCACCCGGTCGGGGAACTCCTCGACCACGCGCCGGGCGAACGGCACGACGTCGCGGTACGCCCGCTGTTCGCCGTCGAGGGCGGGCGGGCCGCTCACCGACAGCCGTTCCGGGCAGGTGACCTTGCACCAGATGTCGGGCCGGGCCCGCAGGAGGTCGAGGAAGGCCTCGAACGCGGGGCCGTGCGGGTCCTCGGTGACGTCGGGCCGGCCCATGTGGTCGACGACCAGCGGCACCGGGATCGAGAGCAGGAAGTCCCGCAGCCCGGCGAGGTCGGCGGCCTCGAAGTAGACGACGACGTGCCAGCCGTACGGGGCGATCCGCTCGGCGACGTCGAGCAGGTCCTGCTGCGGGGCGGCGTCGACGAGCCGCTTGACGAAGTTGAACCGCACGCCGCGGACGCCGGCCTCGTGCAGCTCGCGCAGCTCCTCGTCCGCGATCCCGGGCCGCACGGTGGCGACCCCGCGGGCCAGCCCGCCCGAGGCGCGCAGCGCGTCGGCCATGGCGCGGTTGTCGGCGCCGTGGCAGGTCGCCTGCACGACGACGTTCCGGGCGAAGCCCAACCGGTCCCGCAGTGCGAAGAGTTGGTCCTTGGACGCGTCGCAGGGGCTGTACTTCCGCTCGGGTGCGTACGGGAACTCGGCGCCCGGGCCGAAGACGTGGCAGTGCGCGTCGACGGCGCCCGCGGGCAGCCGGAACTGCGGGCGGCTCGGGTCGGCGTACCAGTCCAGCCAGCCGGGGGTCTTCTCGAAGCTCATGGTCACCGGTCCTCGTAGCGGAGGCCGAGTGCGGCCAGCGGGCCGCGCATGCCGTACATGTCCAGGCCGAGTTCGCCGGCGCGGAACCGGGAGCGCTTGTCCTCCTCGTTCGCCTCGCGCTTCGCCGAGGCCTCGGCGACCTCCGCGGCACGCTCGCGCGGCACGACCACGACCCCGTCGGCGTCCGCGAGCACGACGTCGCCGGGCCGGACGAGGGCGTTGGCGCAGACCACCGGCACGTTGACCGAGCCGAGGGTGGCCTTGACCGTGCCCTTGGCGTTGACCGCCCGCGCGAAGACCGGGAAGTCCATCGCCTCCAGGTCCGCCGCGTCGCGCACTCCACCGTCGATGACCAGCCCGGCGGCACCGCGGGCGCGGAAGGAGGTGGCGAGCAGTTCGCCGAAGAAGCCGTCCTCGCTCTCGGTGGTGCAGGCCGCGACCACGACGTCGCCCTCGCGGATCTGCTCGGCGGCGACGTGCAGCATCCAGTTGTCGCCGGGCTGCAGCAGCACGGTGACCGCCGTCCCGCACAGCCGCGCCTTCGGGTAGGCCGGGCGCAGGTAGGGGCGCATCAGGCCGACCCGGCCCATCGCCTCGTGGACGGTCGCCACGCCGAAGGCCGACAGGGCGGCGACGGCCTCGGGCTCGGCGCGGGTGATCGCGGTGCGGACGACGCCGATCTCGGTGTGTTCCATGGTCGTTCTCCCGGGGTCAGCGGCCGGATGCGGCACGGCGGGCAGCGGCGTGGGGGTCGCCCGGCGGGTGCGCGAGGGGGTGCCGGCGGACGTGCTCGTGCTCGCCGAGGACGCACCGGTGAAGCTGGCGGCCGAGGGGCACCTGGTGCCGGGCACGGTCCGGCCGCTGTGGGCGTCCCAGGTCGTGGCGGCGGTGCCGGCGGGGTCGCCCGTCCCGGCCCTCGACTCGGAGTCGGACCTGCAAGCCGCCCTGCTGGCCGCGGAACGGATCGCCTACTCGACGGGGCCCAGCGGTACGGCACTGGTCGAGCTGACCGCCCGGCTGGGCCTCGCCGGGCGGATCGGCCACCGGCTCGTCCAGACGCCGCCGGGGGTCCCGGTCGGCAGCCTGCTCGCCGCGGGCGGGGCGGACCTGGCCTTCCAGCAGCAGAGCGAACTGACGGGCCTGCCCGGCGTCGTCGTGGTCGGCCCGCTGCCGGGCGACGCCGCGATCAGCTCGACCTTCGGCGGGGCCGTGCTGGTGGCCTCCGCCGAGCCGCACCGCGCCACCGAGGTCCTCGACCTGCTCGGCTCCGACGCCGCGTCGCGGATCGCCCGCGCCGGGGGCATGCGGCCGGCCCGCCCCTGACCCGCGCCTCCGCCGGGGACCGGATGCGGTCCCGTAGCGTAGGGCGGGTGGCGCTCGGGGCGGCCGGTGTGCTGCTGGCCGTCCTGCTGCGCGGCTGGAGCGTCCTCTTCCTGGCGTCCTCCGCCGCCGCGGTCACCGCGTCGGTGGTCCCGACCGCGCTCGTCCACACGCTGTTCCGGCCGGGCTTCTCCCGGCTCGGGATGCCGTGGACGATGTACGGCTCGCCGGGCTGCTGCCGGGCCGGGCCGGCAGCAGCCTTCGGCCGCGCATCCCGGCCGAACGCGCTGCGGCGACCGGACGGAGACCGTGATGCTCACCGGCGTCCGGTAGCCGCTGCGGCCCGGAAGGGGCGGAGCCGGTGCGGGGCCGAGGGTCCGCTCGGCCCCGCCCTGTCGTCCTCCGGGTCCGAGCGGAGCCCGGCACTCCCCCGACGACCTCCCGGAGCCCTAAACGGCGCCCTCCGGAACGAGATCCGCGGCTTCTGCGTGCTCCGGGGGCCCGGCCGGGACGGCGGCGCGCAACGCCGCCTCGACCCGGCGGTTGCTGGTCATGGTCGCGGTGACGGCGGTCATGGTGAGGAGGAGGCCGGCGGCGGCGTAGAGCGGGGTGCGTACGTCGTAGGCGCTGGCCAGCCAGCCGCCGAGGAAGGCGCCGAACGGGGCGGCGCACATGGCGAGCATGCGGGAGGTGGAGGCGACCCGGCCCATCAGGTGGGCGGGGACGACCGCCTGTCGGAGGGAGGGGGCGAGCACCATGGTGGCGCCCATGCCCGCCCCGCAGACGGCGAGCGCGAGGCCGGCGACGTACGGGTTCGGGGCAGCGGCGAGCCCCAGGACGGCGAGTCCCTCGACCGCGGCCGTGCAGGTCAGCGCGGTGCCGGTGCCGAGTCGCCGGCCGAGGAAGGAGGCGATGCCCGCGCCGAGCAGACCGCCGGTGGCCTCCGCCGTGAGGAGCAGGCCGAAGCCGGAGGTGCCGAGGCCGAGACGGTCGTGCGCGAAGAGCGCGAGTACGGTCTCCACGGCGAGGAAGGCGATGTTCCCGACGGCCGGACGCAGCGCGAGCCCGAGCAGCAGCCGGTCCCGGAACACGTACGAGGCGCCGTCCCGTGCCTGGCGCAGCAGCGACTCACGGGCCTGCGGTACGGGCCCGGGTGCGGCGGGCAGCGAGCGTACGAGCAGTGCGGAGAGGGCGAACGACACGGCGTCGGTGAGCAGCGGGAACGCCCGGCCGAGGGCGAGCAGGGCACTGCCCGCGGGCGGCCCCGCGAAGCCGGACGCGGCGGTCTGGGTGCCGCGCAGGCGGGAGTTGGCGCGCTCCAGGAGCACGGGGTCGCGGCCGAGCAGGTCCGGCAGGTAGGCCGTGGCGGCCGTGTCGAAGAAGAGTCCGCCGAGGCCGAGCAGGAAGGCGACGGCCGCGAGCAGGGTAATGCTCAGCGCGTCGAGCGCGGCCGCGGCTGCCGGTATCGCGAGCAGGGCCGCACGCGCCGCGTCCGTGGCCACCATCGTGCGCCGACGGTCCCAGCGGTCCACCAGCGCACCGCCGAGCACCCCGAAGAGCAGCCAGGGCAGCGTTCCGGCGGCCGTGACGACGGCCAGCGCCATCGGATCCCGCGTCAGCGTCAGGGCGAGCAGCGGCAGCGCGGCGTGCGACACCCCGTCACCGAGCGAGGACACCGTCTGCGCGGTCCACAGCCGGCCGAACCCGATCGGCAACTTCTTGGTCTCCGTGCTCACCTGGCGTCCCCCTCGGTCTGCGCGGGCCGCGCCGGGTGGAAGAGCGCGAAGACGAGTGACGCGTCCGGCAGCGACGGGTCGGACAGCTCGCGGTACTCGTCCGCCAGCGCATCCAGCCGCGCCCCGAGCTCCGCGAACTGCTCCTCGGTGAGCCGCAGGTGCGCCATCCGCACGTGCCGCTCACCGTTCGCCGGCGCGGCCTCCAGGTCCGCCACCGCGTGCCGCATCAGCACGTCCGGCCCCCCTTCGCCCGGGTCCGGCAGCACGATCGACCGGGCGGCCATGGCGTAGTACCGCTCGGTGACCCCGCGGACCTTCCGCGTCCGCACCACCGTCACCAGGCCGGCCCGTTCGAGCAGTCGTACGTGGTAGCTGGAGCTCCCCTTCGCGAGGCCCACGCGCTCGGCGATCTGCGTGATCGTCGCGGGCTCGAAGCGGAGCACGGCCATGATCCGGTGGCGCGTCAGGTTGGAGACGGCCCGCAGCTGTTCGTCGGTGGTGACGTGGAACGTCTCGGGAAGATCGTCGGTAGGCATGCCCTCAATGGTCAACACTTCTTGACCATTCGTCAAGCGGTTTGCCGGGCTTCCGGAGGCGGCCGTCCCGCACATGACGCTTTCGTCCCTGCTCCGCGGCTTCCGGCCCGGCGTCGGTCGAGCGAGGAGTCCGGTCCCGGAAGACCATCGGACCAGTGGGGCTGCGGGCCGGAGCCCGTGCCGTACGCCTCCGTCGCCGCGGGGGTGTCCGACGCGGGCGCCCGGCTGCCGACGTCCTTCCGCTGCCGCCCCGCGGCCACTGCCCTCCTCGATGGAGGAACCCGGCCGCTGGACGGCCGAACGCGTTGCCCGTGCCGTGGTGGCCGCGCCCGTCGACGACCGAGAGGCCGTCCGACCGCCGCACCGAACCTGATTCGCGCGTGGAATGCCCGATACGGCACAGTGATCCCATGAAGGCGCAGACGGGGACAGACCGCAGGCCGCCGGCCGGGGCGGTCCGGCGGCGGCCCGTCCAGCAGCGCAGCCAGGAGCGCTACGAGCGGCTGCTGGACGCCTGTGCGGGCCTGCTCGACGAGGTCGGCCCGACGGCACTGACCACCAAGGAGGTCGCGCAGCGGGCGCAGGTGCCGATCGGCACGCTGTACCAGTTCTTCTCCGGCAAGGAGAGCCTGCTGGGCGCCCTCGCGGAGCGGAACCTGGACCGCTTCATCGCCCGGCTGACCGTCCGGATCGAGTCGGCGGCGCCCGTCGGCGTCCCCGGCTTCGTCGACCTGGCGGTGGACGAGTTCGTCGCCATGAAGCGCACCGTCGCCGGGTTCGGACACCTGGACTTCGGTCTGGTCGCCGCGGTACCGGGCGACCTCCGGGACGACCGGCACCTGCTCGACCGGGACTTGGACAACAACGCGGCGGTCGCCGAGCGGATCGGCGCCCTCGGCGGCGAGCTGTTCGCCTACCCGGGCTTCGCGCTGGCGCTGCGGGTGGCCCTGGAGTGCGCGGACGCCGTCCTCAAGGTGGCCTTCCGGGTGGACCCGGAGGGCGACCCGGCACTGATCGGCGAGTGCAAGCGGCTGCTCCGCGGCTACCTGGCGGAGCGGCCCGCCGCCTGAGCACGCGCCGGCTGCCCGTACCCGGGGCCGACCGCTCGGACACGGAGCGCGAAAGGCGGATGCCCACCTCCGGCGAGGTGGGCATCCGCTGCCAGGTCTTCGCGGTCAGGAGGCGAAGGCCTGGAGTTCGGAGAACTGGCCGGCCGGCCAGGCGGTGTTTCCGGTCACGGCGATCCGCAGGTAGCGGGTCGAGTTGGCCGGGAGGTTGATCGTCACCGTGTTGCCGGTGGCCGGGTCGAAGGTGTAGCCGGCCGACCCCACCAGGGTGGTGAAGGACGAACCGTCGGCGGAACCCTGCACGGAGACGGCAGCTTCAGGGTGACCTTGCCGAGACTCACCGCGCAGCCGAGATCCACCTGCACCCACTGCGGGAAGGCGTTGTTCGCGCTCTCCCAGTACGAGTTGGCGTCACCGTCCACCGCGTTGCCCGCACCGTACGTCTGGTCGGCGAGGGCGAGGAGGACTGCGAGGGGCTCGGCGAGGGGCTGAAGGTGCCCGGGTTCGACGGCACGCCGTTGTACGTCCAGACCGGCGCCGGCCAGGTGCCGGTGCAGGTGGAGCCGGTCAGGCCGGAGTTCCCGCCGCCGTCGGTGATGACGAAGCCGGTGCCCACGCAGTTGTGGATCGGCGTGGCGGACTGCGCGATGTTGGTGGCCTTCACGTTGGTGAACTTCAGGGTGGCGTTGGCCTGCGCCTGGACGGCGTACGTGCCGGCGCCGTTGATGTTCACGTTGGTGAAGTTGATGCCGTTGGCGGCACCCTCGATGGTCTGGATCGCCTCGTAGGAGCTGTCCAGGATGTCGGTGTCGGTGATGTTGATCGTCGCGCCGCTGATCGGCTCGTTGAGGCCGCTGAACCAGACCGCGCCGACGCCGAAGTTCCAGTTGAAGTCGCTGTTGCCGGTGCGGATCAGCGTGTTGCGGGCGGCGGTGATGGTGCCCGCGACGGCGGTGCCGCTGCCGGAGTTCACGCCCGGGTAGCGGTTGGCGATGTGCAGGCCGCCGCCGTTGGTGATGGTGTCCGACATGACGTTGTCGGAGATGGTGAAGTCGCGGCCGCCGTAGGTGACGATGTTGTTCGCCAGGATCGGCAGCACCACGGTGTTGTGGGTGAAGCTGTCGTTGGTGTTCGGCTTGTCCTGTGGCCACGAGGCGAGACCGTCGTCACCGGTGTTGCGGACGAAGGTGTTGGTGACCGTCGAGTTGGTGACGCCGGTGTGGAAGTTCACGCCGTCGGCGGTCTGGTCGAGGATGCGGCTGTTCTTGATGGTGAGCCGGTCCATCGGGCCGTCCATCCAGGCGCCGACCTTGGTGTGCTGCAGCCACAGGTCGTCGACGGTGGAGTTGGACATCGCGCCGCCGAGTGCGTTGACCTGGTCCTCGTCGACCCGCTCGCGGATGTCGCCGATGATCGCGAAGTCCTTGAGGGTGACGTTCGAGCTGCCGCCCTGGTTGGCCCACTTGCCGTAGATGCCGGCCGCGTTGGCGCGGTTGTTCGGGTCGCGTCCGCCGAGCACCGAGTACCACGGGCCGGCGCCGGCCAGGGTCACCTTGTCCACGACCACGTGGCTGTACAGGGTGAAGTTGCCCTGCGGGATGTACACGGCCCTGCCCTGCGCCGCGCCCGCGTCGACCGCGGCCTGGAACTTGGCGGTGGAGTCGGTGGCGCCGGTCGGGTCAGCCCCGAAGTCGCCGACCACGTCGAGGGCGCCGGCCGGCTTGCCGATCGGCCCGGCGACGTTCTCGAAGTCCGCCAGGTCGATGGTGAAGGTCGGCGACTGGGCGGTCGAGGCGACCTGCAGCCGGATCTTGGTGCCGACCGGGTAGGTCTGGCCGAGCAGGGTACGCGTCTCGTCGTAGAAGTGGTGCGGGTTGGAGTCGCCCGGGTTGTTGTTGAACGGGTAACCGCCGTAGTACCAGCTGTACTTCGAGGTGACCGGGACGCTCTTCAGCTTGGCGCCGTCGACCAGCAGGTCGATCGAGGCGTCGCGGCCCTTGCCGTCCGCCGAGTCCGGCAGGCTGTAGCGGAAGTCGATCGAGTTGGCCGGCTGGGTCAGCGTGAACTCGACGTACTGGCCGGTGCCGTTGAGCGCGACGGCCTGCCGGCCGGACGCCTCGGACGGCAGCGCACCGTACTTGCGGTCCGGGCCGATCACGGTGCCGTTGGTGGCGGCGTACTCCGCCTCCTGCTCGACGAACGGCACGGTCGCTCCGCGGCCCGGGACGTTCAGCGGGGAGAGGGCGGGCACGCCGGCGGCGTGCGCGGCACCGGCGTTCGCCAGGACGGCGGTCAGCAGGCCGACGGTGCCGAGGGCGGTGGCGGTCAGGGCCGCGACGGTGCGCCTGCCGTGCCGGGTGGGGGGTGGTTGCTGCATCTGCGGCTGCACATCCTTGCCGATCGTGGGGGTGCTCCGGGTGGGGGCAAGTGCCCGGCCGCCGCGCCGCACTGACGCCGTGTCGACGACGCGCCGGTGCAGCCCGCGGCTTCCCGCCGGGCGTGGCGAGACTATGAGCAGCGGTTGCACGAAGTCCATACCCGTGCGCAAAAAATCGATCGAAGCCTGCAATTTGGATGTGACGGTCCAGCAAAGATGTGATCACCTGTGGGGTGAGGGAAGTTGTGCCCCATCTGCCCCCATTGCGTGCACCCGGACCGCG
Organism: Streptomyces sp. NRRL B-24484; assembly: GCF_000717715.1. GTDB lineage: Bacteria > Actinomycetota > Actinomycetes > Streptomycetales > Streptomycetaceae > Kitasatospora. The sequence continues at coordinate 27,643 of NZ_JOAI01000069.1, forward strand.
CCGCAGAGTGGAAGCACAGTTCAGTGTCGACAGCCACCGAGGAGCATGATCATGCAAGCCACTGTGGGCGACCAGCTCCACATCCACAGCAGGTCCGTCGGCATGGTGGACCGCAAGGGCGAGATCATCGAGGTCCGCGGGACGGACGGCGAGCCCCCGTACCTGGTCCGTTTCGAGGACGGTCACGACGGCCTGGTGTATCCCGGCCCGGACTGCGTCATCGAGCACCAGCAGGAACACCGCTAAGGGATTGACGACCCCGCCTCCGCTGCCGGGCCCGCTGGCCCACCTGGCCCCACTGCTGGACGACTACGGCTATCTGGCAGTGGGCCTGCTCGTGCTGCTCGACAACTGCGGCATCCCCGTCCCCGGCCAGACCGTCCTGGTGCTGGCCGCCGTCTACGCGGGCACCGGCCGGATGTCCATCGCGGGCGTGGTCGCCGTGGCGTTCACGGCCGCCGTGGTGGGCAACAGCCTCGGCTACCTGATCGGCCGCACCGGCGGCCACGCCTTCGTCCACCGCTGGGGCAAGTACGTCTGGCTCACCCCCGCCCGGATGGCCCACGCCGAGGGCTTCTTCCGGCGCAACGGCGTCAAGGTCGTCGTCGTCGCCCGGTTCATCGACGTCCTGCGCCAGACCAACGGGATCATCGCCGGCACCACCGACATGGCCTGGCGGCGCTTCCTGCCCGCCAACATCGTCGGCGCCGCACTCTGGGTGGGCGTCTGGTCCGCGCTCGGCTACGCCCTCGGCACGGACATCGGCACCCTCTACGAACAGGCGCTGCGCTACCAGGTCTACCTGCTCGCCGGGCTCGGCGTGCTGGTCGCCCTCGTCGGGCTCCGCGCCTACCTGAAGCGGCGCCGCCGGACCGCGAGCGGGGCCGCTGCCGAGGCCGAGCCCGGGGCTGATGCCGGAGCCGAGGGGGTCACGGACGGCGGCGAGGCGGCCGCGGAGGGTGCAGAGGGTGCGGACGGCCCGGCGCCGGACGGTCCCGCCGAGGACGGTCCTGCGGGGACCGGCCGCGGGGAGGGCCCGGCGGGGCCGGAGGGCGGCACCGCGGAGGGCTCGACGGGCCCACGACCGGATCCGCCCCCGCCGGGGGCCGGCGGGGGCGGATCGGGTGGCCGGGGACCCGGCCGGGGGCACGGGCCGGACGGCCCGGACGATCAGCCCAGCAGGATGACCTCGAACGGCGAGGCGTAGCGGGTGCCGAGCCGTTCGCCGGCCATCGCCCCGAAGGTCTCCAGGGTGCCGCGGGCGTCCGCCATGTCGCCGCCGAGCCCGTCCAGGTACGCGCGGTGCGCCTCCAGCGAGGCCACGCCGCGGTCGAAGGACTCGGTGGTGTCCACCGCGTGGCCGGAGTCCGGCGAGGCCGCGGCCCACAGCTGCCGGACGCCGTTCCACGGCTCGTGGCCCTCGTCCAGCAGGTCGCGGAAGACCCAGCGGTTGCCCGCGTCCCGGACGGCGTCCAGGGTGGCGCGGCCGACCGCGATGTGGTCCGCCTGGTTGGGCCACGTCCCGCCGTAGGTCTCGCGGAAGTTGGTGGTGATGACGATCTCCGGGCGGTGCCGCCGGATCGTCCGGGCGATGTCCTTGCGCAGTGGCAGCCCGTACTCGACGACGCCGTCCTGGTGGCCGAGGAACTCCACCACGTCGACGCCGACGAGGGCCGCGGAGGCGATCTGCTCCTCCTCCCGGACGCGGCGGCAGGTCTCCGGGTCCATCGAGTCGATGCCCGCCTCGCCGCTGGTGGCCATCACGTAGACGACGCGCTTGCCCTGGGAGGTCCAGCGGGCGACCGCCGCCGCGGCGCCGTACTCCATGTCGTCCGGATGTGCGACGACGGCGAGGGCCGTCCGCCAGTCCTCGGTGACCGGCCGGTACGGGGGTGCTGCCTGGTCCGTCATGGTCAGTCGGCGCTCCTGATCGAGTAGTTGAAGTCGGTGTGGCCGAAGTGGCCCATCAGCCTCAGCCAGAACGGCATCAGCATCTCGGTGCCGCGGGCCGCGCTGATCCCGCCCAGGTCGATGATCTGCCCGTCGGGCCAGCCGAACTGCTCCAACACGCCGCGGACGAGGGCCTTCGCCTCGGGGTCCTCGCCGGCGACGAAGAGCTGGTGCGGGCCGGGCACCCGGCCCGGGTCCACCATCAGCGGGGCGGACAGCGTGTTGAGCGCCTTGACCACCCGGGTCGCGGGGAACTCCCGCTGGATCTGCTCGCCGACGCTGTCGGTGTTGACCGGCTCCAGGCTGACCTCGCCGGTCGGCGAGAACACCAGCGGGTTGGAGACGTCGATCAGCACCTTGCCGGCGAGCCGCTCGGCGCCGGCCAGCCGCAGGGCCGGGAGCGAGACCGTGCCCGCGGTCGCGTTGATCACGACGTCGCCGAACTCGGCGGCGTCGGCGAAGGTGCCGGCGTGGCCGTTCGGGCCGGACTGCTCCGCCCAGGAGACGGCCGCCGTGTTGTCCTTGGTGCGCGAGCCGAGGGTGACCTCGTGGCCCAGCGCGACGAGCTTGGCCGCCAGGGTGCGGCCGACCGTGCCCGTACCGATGATCCCGAATCGCATCGCAAGTCTCCCGTGTGTGGGGTCCCGTTCAAGGGTCGCTTCGTTGGGCGAGGACGCAGAACTCATTGCCTTCCGGGTCTGCGAGGACGACCCAGGGTGCCCCGTCCTGTCCGACGTCGGCCCGGCGGGCGCCGAGCGCGAGCAGCCGCTCGACCTCGGCGGCCTGGTCGTCGGGACGGAAGTCCAGGTGGAGGCGGTTCTTCAGCTGCTTGCGCTCGGGCACCGGGACGAAGACCAGGCCGGGCAGCCGGTCCGCGGACGGGCGGATCTCGAACTCGTCCGGTGCGTCGTTGACGACCGTCCACCCCAGGGCGGACACCCACCACCGGCCGAGCGCCACCGGATCGGCGGAGTCCACGACGACCTGCTCCCACTCCAGTGCCATGGTCGCACCATAGTCCACCCGAGCTGACGGGGCATCACCCACCGTCGTCCGCCGCCCGATCCGCCTCCGACCAGCGGTGACGCAGCCGGTCCGCCTCGTCACGGAGGGCTGCCAGCAGGGCCTTGGCGTTCGCCGAATCACTGGTGCGCAGCGCGGCGACGCCGATCCTCCGGACCAGTTGCGGACCGTCGACCGGCCGCACCGCGAGGTCGTCCCGGTGCGGGCCGAGACCGAGCCGCGGCAGCAGCGCCACGCCGACCCCGGCGGCGACGAACCCCTGCAGCACCGCGTAGTCGTCGGTGCGCAGGACCGGTACGGGTTCGAAGCCGTCCTCCGCACAGGCCCGGAACAGCACCCGGTCGACCGGGTCGGCGTCGCTGACGCCGAGGATCCAGCCGTCCTCGCGCAGCGCCGCCAGCGGCACCCGGTCGCGGGTGGCCTGCGGGTGGTCGGCCGGCAGGACGAGCTGCAGCGGCTCCTCCAGCAGCGGGTGGACGACGAAGTCCTCGCCGAGGTCGAGGCCGCCGTCGGAGCGGGAGTAGACCAGGGCGATCTGCAGCTGCCGGCTGCGCAGCCCGGCCAGCAGGGCCGGCAGCTCGCCCTCGGTGAGGGCCAGGTGCACGCCGGCGCGGTGCAGGGTGCGGACGGCTGGCGGCAGCAGCAGGGCGCCGGCGGTCGGGAAGGTGCCGACCCTGAGGGTGGCGGCGCCGCGCTCCACCAGCTCGGTGAGTTCCCGCTCGGCGACCCGGACCCGGTCGAGCACCGCCTCGGCGTGCGGCAGCAGGGCGAGGCCGGCCTCGGTGAGGACGGCGCCGCGGGCGCCGCGGTGGACCAGGGGGGTGCGGAAGTGCGCCTCCAGGGTGGCCAGGTGGTGGCTCACCGTCGGCTGGCTGTGCCCCAGGGAGCGGCCGGCGGCGGCGAGCGAACCCTCGCGGGCGATGGCGCGGAGCACCTGCAGGTGGCGGAGATCGAGCACGGGTGGGGCCTCGGCTGTCGGCGGTCCGGCCGGTGGCCGGGGATGGGGCGGGGGATGGG
>NZ_JOAI01000070.1 GCF_000717715.1 Streptomyces sp. NRRL B-24484
CTCATCGTCCGACAACATCAACTCGGCCTTCGGCCGCCCCGTCCGCGCCACAAGCTCAGTCTACATTTATGAATGAAATTCCAGACTCAGGACACTAGGAGTTGTCTTCAAAGGGCACTCGGGAGGTCGATTCAGGGGCGCGGGGGGCACCTCCCGGCCGCCAGGCTGGGGGAGAACTGCGCAGTCCGGGATCGGTGCTCCTGACCAGTCCGGCTCACCCCTGGTCCGCACGGTGGCCCGCATCCGAATCGCGCAGTTCCCCGCGCCCCTGTGCGGCATCCGTCGCCTTTGAAGACACGCCTTAGCAACCGTCCCCGGCGGCGCTCGGGCGGTCACGTCAGCGGCGCGGAGGCACCTCCCGCATGCCGGCCGCGGACAACTCCCGGGCCCTGGCACGTGGACGCGGGCCCCGGTCGGCGCCGCCGTCCGGGCGCGGGCGCCTACCATCGCGGCATGGTCGCCTACCTGCTCGCCGCCGTCCTGCTGGTGCTGTTCGCGATCGGTGCCGCGCGGGACCTGCGGCGGCTGAGCAACGCGGTGCTGCTCGGGCTCGCCGTGGCGGCCGCGGCGGCGGGCCTGCTGGGCGAACTGGAACGGCTGCCGCCGGGCACGGCCCGCGCCGTCGCCGACGCCCTGCCGGTCGCGGCCCTGCTCGCCGCGCTGGCCGTCGCCGCGCTGCTGGTCGGCAACGGGGTGCTGATGGTCCGCCGGGCCGGCGGCAGCCCCGTCCACCTGCTGCCGCTGCTCGCCGGATCGGCCGGGCTCGTGCTCGTCGGGGTGCTGTGGACGGCGGCCCGGGTCGACTCCCGGCCGCTGCACGCGGCCGCCGCGGCCGCCCTGCTGATCGCCGGGTACCTCGCCTTCCTGCTGCTCTGCTGCCTCGGCTACTCGGCGCTGTACGGCCGGATCCCGCCGCCGCGGCAGGTCGACTTCGTGGTGGCGCTCGGCGCCGGGCTGGACGACGACCGGGTGTCGCCGTTGCTCGCCGCCCGGCTCGACCGCGCCCTCGGGCTCCGCTCCGAGCAGGAGCGCAACGGGCCGCCGGCGCCCGTGCTGGTGGTCTCCGGCGGCAAGGGCACCGACGAACAGCTCAGCGAGGCCGAGGCGATGGCCCGCTACGCCGCCGACCGGGGCGTGCCCGCCGCCGCGGTGCTGCGGGAGGACCGCTCCCGCAACACCGCGGAGAACCTGCGGTTCAGCGACCGGCTGATGCGCCAGCACCGGCCGGACTACCGCTGCACCGTGGTCACCAGCAACTTCCACGTGCTGCGCACCGCCGTCGAGGCCCGCCGGGCCGGCGTGCCCGGGCAGGTCGTCGGCGCCCCGACCGCCGGCGTGCTCTGGCCCGGCGCCGTGCTGCGCGAGTTCGGCGCCCTGCTGCTCTGCTACCCGCGGACGAACGCGGGCGCGGTGCTGCTGCTCGCCGTCCTCGGCGCCACCGCCGGCTGGCGGCCCTGACGCCGCGGCCGATCCGTGCTGGGACGATCGGCCGCACCGACGGCTCAGCGGCCGCCGACCGGCTCCAGCACGAAGACCGGGATCTCCCGCTCCGTCCGCTGCTGGTACGCCGCGTAGTCGGGGAAGGCCGCCACCGCGCGCTCCCACCACTCGGCCTTCTCCGCGCCGCCGAGCTCGCGGGCGGACATCTCCTGCCGGACGGGCCCGTCCTGCAGCTCGACCAGCGGGTTCGCCACCACGTTGTGGTACCAGACGGGGTGACGCGGGGCGCCGCCCATCGAGGCCACCACCGCGTAGCTGCCGTCGTGCTCGACCCGCATCAGCGGAGTCTTGCGGATCTTGCCGCTGCGCGCACCGAGGGTGGTGAGGACGACCACCGGCATGCCCCGCAGGGTGGTGCCCCGCGTGCCGCCGGAACTCTCGTACAGCTCCACCTGGTCCCGCACCCACTGCTCCGGACTCGGCTCGTACTCGCCCTCCATGGGCATGCCCGCCATCCCGTCTGCCGTCGGACCCGGGCCGCGCCGGACGCCGCCCGGCCGGGGAACGCCTCCCCGGACACCCCCCGGCCTACCATCCGCCGCGCCCCGAGTCACGCCCCGGCGGACCGGCCAGCGTGTCGCACCCGGCCGGCCCCCGCCCCGCCGCGGCGCGGGCGTGTCGGGCACCGGCGGCCCGGCGGCGGCCGGATACTGCGCTGGTGACGCACCCTCAGCAGCCGCTCCGGCGGCGGACGTTCCTCGCGGCGGGCGCCGCCCTCGCCCTCCCGCTCGGCAGTACGGCGGACTTCCGCCGCCCGGCCCGCCCCGGCCCGGACCGGTTCCGGCCCGCCGCGGGCCGCCGCGGACTGGCCGACCTGTTCGGCGAGGAGGTCCGGCTGATCCCCACCGGCGACCGGGTGGTGGCCCTCACCTTCAACGCCGCCTGGAACGACGACGGCATCGACGCCGTCCTCGACGAACTGCGCGGCCGCGGCGTCCCCGCGACCTTCTTCCTGACCGGGCAGTTCGCGGAGGCGAACCCGGAGGCGGCCGCGGCGCTCGCCGCCGAGCACGGCGTCGCCAGCCACTCCTACGACCACCCCGAGCTCGCCGACCTCGACGCGGCCGGGCTGCGCGAGCAGGTGGAGCGGGCCGACGAGGCGATCCGCGGGGCCACCGGCACCGAGCCGCTGCCCTTCTACCGCTTCCCGTACAGCGAGACCACCCCGTCGGCCATCGCCCAGGTCAACGCGCTCGGCTACGCCGACATCGAGTTCACCGACGACACCCTCGGCTACCTCGGCGAGGGCGGCGGCGTGGGCGTGGACGACGCGGTGGACCGGGCCGTCCGGGCGATCCGGCCCGGCACGATCCTGCAGATGCACCTCGGCTCCACCGAGACCTCGGGCCCGAACGTCGACTCCCGCGCCCTGCCCGCCGTCGTCGACGCCGTCGAGTCCCGCGGCTACACCGTCATCGACCTGGCGTCCCTGGTCTGACGGACCGCCGGCCCGGCCCCGTCCCGGCACGGGATCCGGCAGGTTGCCCGCCGCGGGCGGTCCGGCGTGGCAGGGTGGACGCATGTGCGGTCGCTTCGTCTCCACCACCACCCCGGTCGACCTGGTCGGACTGCTCGGCGAGATGCGCTGGGACCCGGCCGAGGCACTCGCCCCGAGCTGGAACGTGGCCCCCACCCACCCGGTGCCGGCGGTGCTGGAACGGCTCGACCGGGAGACCGGCGAGGTGGTGCGGCAGCTGCGGCCGCTGCGCTGGGGCCTCGTCCCGTCCTGGTCCAAGGACCCGGCCGGCGGGGCCCGGATGATCAACGCCAGGGCGGAGACCGTCCACGAGAAGCCGGCCTTCCGCAAGGCCTTCGCCGCCCGCCGCTGCGTGATCCCGGCCGACGGCTACTTCGAGTGGCGGCCGGTCGAGGCCGCCACCGGCCGCAAGGCGTTCAAGCAGCCCTACTACCTCAGCACCGGATCGGTGCTGCTGATGGCGGGCCTGTACGAGTTCTGGCGGGACCGCTCCGTCCCGGACGACGACCCCGCGGCCTGGCTCACCACGACCACGATCATCACCACCGACGCCACGGACAGCGCGGGCCGCATCCACGACCGGATGCCGCTCACCATCGCCCCCGCCGACCTGGACGTCTGGCTCGACCCGGACCGCTCCGACGCCGCCGACCTGCACCACCTGCTGCACACCCCGGCCGGCGGCGAGCTGACCGTCCGGGCGGTGTCCACTGCGGTGAACAGTGTGCGCTCCAACGGCCCCGAGCTGCTCGACCGGGTGGACGACCCGCTCGGACTCGCCGACCCGGCCGGCCCGCCCGCCGGCTGACGGCGGACGGACGGGCGCGGTCGGGGCCGGCCGGCGGCGTCAGGCGCCCACGTAGGCGGCTAGGTGCTCGCCGGTGAGGGTCGAGCGGGCGGCGACCAGGTCGGCCGGTGTGCCCTCGAAGACGATCCGGCCGCCGTCGTGGCCCGCGCCGGGGCCCAGGTCGATGATCCAGTCGGCGTGCGCCATCACCGCCTGGTGGTGCTCGATGACGACGACCGACTTGCCGGAGTCCACCAGCCGGTCGAGCAGGCCCAGCAGCTGCTGCACGTCGGCGAGGTGCAGACCCGTGGTCGGCTCGTCGAGGACGTAGACGCCGCCCTTCTCCGCCATGTGGGTGGCCAGCTTGAGCCGCTGCCGCTCGCCGCCGGACAGCGTGGTGAGCGGCTGGCCGATGGCGAGGTAGCCGAGCCCGACGTCGGCGAGCCGTTCGAGGATCCGGTGCGCGGCCGGGGTGCGCGCCTCGCCCGCGCCGAAGAACTCCGCGGCCTCGGTCACCGGCATCGCCAGCACCTCGCTGATGTCCCGGCCGCCGAGCCGGTACTCCAGCACCGAGGCGTCGAACCGCTTGCCCTCGCAGTCCTCGCAGGTGCTGGACACACCGGCCATCATCGCCAGGTCGGTGTACACCACCCCGGCGCCGTTGCAGGTCGGGCAGGCACCCTCCGAGTTGGCGCTGAACAGCGCCGGCTTCACGTCGTTCGCCTTGGCGAAGGCCTTGCGGATCGGGTCGAGCAGCCCGGTGTACGTCGCCGGGTTGCTCCGCCGCGAGCCGCGGATCGGCGCCTGGTCGACCGCGACCACACCGTCCGCCCCGGCCGTCCGCCCGGCGAACAGGGACCCGCGGACCAGCGAGCTCTTGCCCGAACCGGCGACACCGGTGATCACGGCCAGCACCCCGAGCGGCACGTCCACGTCGACGTCCTTCAGGTTGTGCGTCGACGCGCCGCGGATCTCCAGCCTGCCGCTGGGCTTGCGGAACTCCTCCTTGAGCGCGGCCCGGTCGTCGAAGTGCCGGCCGGTGACGGTGCCGCTGGCCCGCAGGCCGTCCAGGGTGCCCTCGAAGCAGACGCTGCCGCCCGCCGTGCCGGCGCCCGGACCCAGGTCGACGACGTGGTCGGCGATCGCGATCGTCTCCGGCTTGTGCTCCACGACGAGCACCGTGTTGCCCTTGTCCCGCAGCCGCAGCAGCAGTTCGTTCATCCGCTGGATGTCGTGCGGGTGCAGGCCCGCGGTGGGCTCGTCGAAGACGTAGGTGACGTCGGTGAGCGCCGAGCCGAGGTGGCGGATCATCTTGACCCGCTGCGCCTCGCCGCCGGAGAGCGTGCCGGCCGCCCGGTCGAGCGAGAGGTAGCCGAGCCCGATCTCCACGAAGGAGTCGAGCGTCTGCTGCAGCGAGGCGAGCAGCGGCGCCACCGAGCGCTCGGTGAGGCCGCGGACCCACTCGGCGAGGTCGCGGATCTCCATCGCGCAGGCGTCGGCGATGCTGATCCGCCCGATCTTCGACGCCCGGGCCCCCTCGCTGAGCCGCGTGCCCCCGCACTCGGGGCAGGTCGTGAAGGTGACCGCGCGGTCCACGAACTCCCGGATGTGCGGCTGCATGCCCTCGCGGTCCTTGGAGAGCATCGACTTCTGGATCCGCGGGATCAGGCCCTCGTAGGTCATGTTGATGCCCGCGATCTTCATCCTGACCGGCTCGTGGTGCAGGAAGTCGTGCAGCTCCTTCTCCGTGTAGTCGCGGATCGGCTTGTGCGGGTCGTAGAAGCCCGACTCGCTGTACAGCCGGTGGTTCCAGCCGCCGGACTTGTACCCGGGCACGGTGATCGCGCCGTCGGCGAGCGACCTGGCGTCGTCGTACAGCTCCGCGCGGTCGATGTCGGTGACCGAGCCGCGGCCCTCGCAGCGCGTGCACATGCCGCCGGTGCGGTTGAAGGTCGCCTTCACCGTCTTCCGGTCGCCGCGCTCGACGGTGATCGCCCCGCTCGCCCGGACGGACGGCACGTTGAAGGCGTAGGCACTGGCCGGGCCGATGTGCGGCTCGCCGAGCCGGCTGAAGAGGATGCGCAGCATCGCGTTGGCGTCCGTGGCGGTGCCGACCGTCGAACGGGGATCGGCACCCATCCGCTGCTGGTCGACGGTGATCACGGTGGTGAGCCCTTCGAGGACGTCGACCTCGGGCCGTGCCAGCGTCGGCATGAAGCCCTGCACGAAGGCGCTGTACGTCTCGTTGATCAGCCGTTGCGACTCCGCGGCGATGGTGTCGAACACCAGCGAGCTCTTGCCCGAGCCGGAGACGCCCGTGAACACCGTCAGCCGGCGCTTGGGGATCTCGATGCTGACGTCCTTGAGGTTGTTCTCGCGCGCACCGTGCACGCGGATCAGGTGGTGCCGGTCGGCACCGTGCACCTCGGGCGCCCGCCCGTCCGTCCCCGTGGCCCTGCTCATCGTCTCTCCGTCCGTCGGGCGGGCCGCGTCCGCGGCCCCGCCGGCCCTGCCTGATCCGATCCAACCAGTCCGGGCGCCGCACCCGGTGCACTTCCGCCGGGTCGGCCGCGGTCCGTCCGTCGCCCGGAGGGACGGACCGCGGCCGCCGGGCGGCTCAGCCGATCTGGTTGAGGCGCACCAGGTTGCCCGCGGGGTCGCGGAAGGCGCAGTCGCGCAGCCCGTACGGCTGGTCGGTCGGCTCCTGGACGAGCTCGGCGCCGCCCGCCGCCAGCTTGTCGTGGACGGCGTCCAGGTCGGCGGTGGCCAGGGTGATCCGGGCGTAGGTGCCCTTGGCCATCATCTCGGTGATGGTGCGGCGCTCGTCGTCGGTGATGCCCGGGTCCATGCCGGGGGGCTCCAGGACGATCGACATGCCGGGCTGTCCGACCGGGCCGACGGTGATCCAGCGCATCGTGCCGTTGCCGACGTCGTTGCGGACCTCGAAGCCGAGGAGGTCGCGGTAGAAGGCCAGCGAGGCCTCGGGGTCGGTGTGCGGGAGGAAGGTCCACTGAATGGTGATGTCCATGGCTGCAACGCTAGCCACGCGGCATCGACCGGGGCTTCTCCATTCCTGACCGGTCCGCGGCGCCCGCTCGGGCGGGTCCTCCGGGAAGCGGCCCGGTCCTCCGGGGAGCGCAGGGCCGGCGGCGACGGCCGGACGCGCATGGTGAATTCGCGTCAGTTCCGGTGCCGTGGGCGCCCGGTGGCCGGGACTCCCTTGACGCCGGACATTGGTCCAGTCCAATCTGTGGGGGATGCGACGTGTACGCCGTAGCCGACGGCGGACGCGTCCCTCCGGGCTCCCACCCGCACCCGGCTCCCCGCCGGTCCACCCGGACCGCTGCACCGCCGGCCCCCACTCCCGGAGGACACCCCCATACTCGAACGAGCCGTGCCCCCACGCCCGGCAGCACCCGCCGCCCGCCCCCGACGGCGGGCCGGTGCCCTGACCCTCGCCGCCGCCCTCACCGCGGGCAGCGCGGCGGCCCTCACCACCCTCGGCGGCGCCGCCTCCGCCGCGCCGGTGGAACTCCTCACCAACCCCGGCTTCGAGGCCGGCAGTACCACCGGCTGGACCTGCCCCGCCGGGTCGGTCGTCACCACCCCCGTGCACAGCGGCGGCCACGCCCTCGCCGGCGCCGTGACCGCCGCCGACACCGCCGAGTGCCGGCAGGCCGTGGCCGTCCAGCCGAACACCAGCTACACGCTCTCCGGCTGGGTGCAGGGCGGTTACGTCTACCTCGGCGCGACCGGCACCGGTGTCAACGCCAGCACCTGGGCTTCGTCCGCCGCCGACTGGACGAAGCTCACCACCACCTTCAAGACCGGGGCCTCGACCACCTCGGTCACCGTCTTCACCCACGGCTGGTACGGGCAGGGCACCTACCGGGCCGACGACCTCAGCCTGACCGGTCCCACCGGCGGCACCGGCAGCCCGACGCCGTCCTCCTCGTCCACCGGTCCGACCGGGTCCGCGAGCCCCACCGGCTCGGCCGGCCCGACCGGCTCGGCGAGTCCCACGGGTTCGGCCAGTCCCACGGGTTCGGCCGGCCCGACCGGTCCGGCGGGTGACGGGAAGGTGTCCACCCCGGTCGGGGTGACCGCAGGCCGCACCACCGCCCGTACCGCGGTGCTCTCCTGGCAACCGTCCACGGACTCCTCGCAGAACGGCGACGTGCCCGCCTACAAGGTGTGGTCCGACGGACAGCTGGTCGCCACCTCGATGGGCACCACCGTCGCCGTCAGCTCCCTGCTGCCCGGCACCACCCACACCTTCACCGTGCAGGGCTACGACCGGGCCGGCCACGCCTCCGGCCAGTCCGCCCCGGTGACGGTCACCACCGCCGCCGCACCGCCCGCGAAGCCGTACGCCTCGGCCTACTTCGACCAGTGGGGCATCTACGAGAACGCGTACTTCCCGAAGCAGATCGGCACCAGCGGCGCCGCCGGCAAACTCGACGTCGTCACCTACGCCTTCGCCAACATCCACCCCACGAGCCACACCTGCTTCGAGGCGGTCAAGGCCTCCGACGCCGCCCACGAGGACAACCCCAACGCCGGTGACGGCGCCGGCGACGCCTACGCCGACTACCAGGCCGACTACGCCGCGGCCGACAGCGTCGACGGCACCGCCGACACCTGGGAGCAGCCGCTCAAGGGCAACTTCAACCAGCTGCGCCAGCTCAAGGCCAAGTACCCCGACCTGCGGCTGACGATGTCCATCGGCGGCTGGACCTACTCCAAGTACTTCTCGGACGCGGCCGCCACCGACGCCTCCCGCAAGGCCTTCGTCTCCTCCTGCGTCGACATGTTCCTCAAGGGCAACCTGCCGACCGGGGTCGCCGGCGACCCCTCCGGCGGCCAGGGTGCCGCGGCGGGCCTCTTCGACGGCATCGACCTCGACTGGGAGTACCCGGGCTCGGCCGGCGGGCACACCGGCAACCACTACTCGGCCGCGGACAAGGCGAACTTCACCCTGCTGCTCAAGGAGTTCCGCACCCAGCTGGACGCCTACGGCGCGAGCGTCGGCAAGCGGTTCCTGCTCACCGCCGCGCTGCCCAGCGGCCAGGACAAGATCGCACTCCTGGAGACCGACCGGATCGGCAGCTACCTCGACTACGCCGACATCATGACCTACGACATGCACGGCGCCTGGGACGCCACCGGCCCCACCAACCACCAGGACCCGCTGCACGACAGCCCCGCCGACCCGACGACCCCGATCACCCCCGGCACCCGCAAGTACAACCTCGACACCACGCTCGCCGCCTACACCACCGGCCTCCCCGAGTACGGCATCCCCGGCGGCTTCCCGGCGGGCAAGCTCGTCCTCGGCATCCCGTTCTACTGGCGCGGCTGGACGGGCGTCCCGGCCGGGAACGCGTACGGCCTCTACCAGTCGGCCACCGGCCCGACCGCCGCCAAGCCGCTCAGCCAGGAGGCCGGCCTCGCCGCCTGGAAGGAACTCGCGCCGACCGCCGCCACCACCCACTGGGACCCGGTCACCGAGTCCTCCTGGGTCTACGACGGCACCAACTTCTGGACGGGCGACACCCCGCAGGCCGTCCAGGCCCGCGGCGCCTACGCCCGGTCCAAGGGCCTGGCCGGCATGTTCGCCTTCTCGCTGGAGAACGACGACAGCTCCGGCACCCTCCTCAACGCGATGGCCACCGCACTCGGCTGACCCCGCCCCCCGGTGCCCCGCCGCAACACACCGCGGCGGGGCACTGCCCGCTCCGCCGGCGTGCCCGGATGACCGACACGGAACCGGATCCGGCCCGGCGGGAGTTCCTGCGGTCCTTTCCGGTCAACAGCGGCCTGGTGGACGGCGGACGCCGCCCTGACCCGGCTCCGCGCCGACGGCTTCGACGTTCGGGACGAGGACGTCGCCCGGCTCTCGCCGTTCGTGCGCCACCACGTCAACATGCTGGGCAGGTACTCCTTCCAACTGCCGGAGTTGTCCGGGGACCTGCGTCCCCTGCGTGACCCGGGTGCCGTCGGCCAGTGGTGAGCGCCTTCCCCGCTAAAGTCATCGAAGGTGGTCGGAGCCAGCTCCAATGGCTCCGACCACCCTCATGTGCAGCCCAGGTCAGCTCGCGACGGCCTGCCCGGCCAGGGCCAGGGTCTGGGCCGCCAGGTGCCGCCAGTGTTCGGCGGCCTGCTGGAGGTTCGCCTGCAGCTGCTCAGCGATGGTCTCGGGGTCGATGGCCAGCGGCTCGATGGCCCGGTTGCCGGCTGTCTGCGCGGTTGACTCGTGTTGGAGTCTTTTCACTGCGCAGCTCGGCGCCGCCCAGCCTGCTGTATGGCCAGACGGCTCCGTGCTTTACCGGGCTGACGTGGCCGCTGTGTCGGGATTGTGGACGTGCTGGGTGAGGAAGAGGGCTGCCCGGTCCAGCGCCTGGTCGGCCTCGTCGAGAACGCCGGCGAAGGACTGGAACACGTGGGGTACGTCGGCGGTGATGTCGAGGATGACGTCCACTCCGGCTGCACGGGCGCGGGCGGCCACGCGGGTGGAGTCATCCAGGAGCACTTCGTTGGTGCCCGCCTGGAGGAGCATCGGCGGGAAGCCTGTCAGGTCGGCGAGGACGGCGGGGCTGAGCGTGGGCTGGTGCGGGTCGGCTCCCGCCAGGTACATGTCCCCGGTGTGTCCCAGGCTCTCGCGGGTGAAGAACGGGTCGATGCCCGCCTTGGTGTCCATGCTCTCGCCCGTCCGGGTGGCGTCGAGGCCGGGGGAGAAGGCCACGATGGCGGCGGGCACCGGGAGGCCGGCGTCGCGGGCGGCGAGGCAGGTGGTGACGGTGAGGCCGCCGCCGGCGGAGTCCCCGGCGAACGCGATGGTCGAAGGGTCCTCGCCGCTGTCGAGGAGGGCGCGGTAGGCGCTCAGTGTGTCTTCGATCGCGGCCGGGAACGGGTGCTCGGGGGCGAGCCGGTAGTCCAGCGAGTACGACCTGAAGCCGGTCTTGGCCGCGAGGTGACCCGTCAGTGACAGTGCGGTCTCGGGGGAGCCGAACACGTAGCCGCCGCCGTGGAAGTACAGGATCGTCCCGGTGTGCGGGCCGTTGTCCGGCTCGATGTGCAGTGAGGGCCGGCCGCCGAGCGTCGTCTGCGTGATGCGGATGCCGTCCGGGACGGCCATCTGGGCCATCATCGCCTTGAATCCGGCTCGGATCGCCTCGACCGACTGGGGACCCTCGGGTCGGGGCTGCCGCAGCATCGCGTTGACCTGCGCGCGCTGTTCCTTGCTCATGTGTGTGCTCCTGCTGTAAGTAACTTCCTAGGCACTATATGCCGCGGCATTTAATGTAGACTATATGCCGTGGCATCTAAAGCAGGCGATGAGACGGTCGATCTCCCGGGCTTCTTCGCCGACCTCGTCCGATGCGAGACGCGTCTGTACAACGCCCTCAGCGACCGTCTTCGAGAGCGGCACGGGATCGTCACATCGCAGTTCGAATTCCTGCGCTACCTCCGCGACCGTCCCGGATCCCGGGTGGCAGACCTGGCCGCCGAGTTCGCCGTCGGCATCGGGGCCACCAGCAAGGGCATCGACCGCCTGGAGAGACAGGGATGGGTTGCCCGTCGGCCGAATCCGTCCGATCGCCGGTCGTCGCTGCTGGCCCTGACCGGCGACGGCCTGCAGTTGGTCGACGCGGCAGAACGGACCTTCACCGAGCGGTTGGCCGAGTTGATCCCGGATGCGCTCAAGGCGTCGCCCTTCACGGCCGCAGCGCAGGCCCTCTCGGAGCTGCGTTCCCTCCTGGAACGCGACCAGATCGGCACACCCACAGGCTGACGCGTTTCACAACCCGGTCGAACCGGCCACGTCGTGGTCAACCCCGGGCATCATCAGGGTCCGCCCCGGACTGACGCCTCTTCGCTGTCCGCAGCTTCTGGCCGTAGGCCGGGACGCGCGCTCATGCTTTCCGGCCTGGCTTCCGGGGCAGCCCACCCGCCAAACCGTGACGACCAGCCGACCTCACACACCGTCACCCGCTACCCAATGGCCGATCACGAGAATGGCGAAACTCCAGTCGTACCCGCTGTCGCGTCATTCAGCGCCGGCTGTCGCCGGGGGCAAGCAGGCTGGTGACCTCGGCGATGGCCTCGGCGGACGGCTTGAAGTACCGGCGGACGTTCTCCGCCTTCTTGTGCCGGGACTTGGCCATCAGCATCAGCTCGGAGGCGCCCTGCTCGCCAAGGCGGGTCAGGGAGGAGTGGCGGTACTCGTGCAGGTCCCAACCGGTGCCCGGCCCGGCGAGGGCGGTGTGCCGGTCGAGCAGCGCGCGGGCCTGGCCGTACGAGAGGCGGGCCAGCCCGGTGTTCGGGCAGACGTCGCGCGGGGAAAGCACCTTGCCGGGGCCGGGGCGGCGGTGGGTGACGAACACCGGGCCGCGGGTACGGCCCTTGAGCAGGCGGGGCAGCAGCCGGGCGGTGCCGGCGTCCCAGAACACCGTCTCCAGCACGTAGTCGGCACACGGGGGGCGGCGGACCTTCGGCTGGGCGCCCTTGGACTTCACCGGGCAGCGGCGGCCGGCCAGGTCCAGCTCCTCGATGTTGACATCCAGGATCTCCTCGGAGCGGGCGCACGTCTCGTAGAGCATCCGCCACAGCGTCTTCTCCCGCAGGTGGACGTCCCGGCGGGCGATCAGCCGGTCGATCGCCATCTTCGAGCGCACCGGGGTGTCGGAGTCCGGCGGCGGCAGCCGCTTCGCCCAGGCGGGGACCACCGGCCCGTCGTAGCCGCGCTCGGCGCACCAGCCGGTCCAGGAGAGGACCGCGCCGCGGCGAGCGTTCCAGGTGTTCACCGCCGAGCTGCCCCAGAGCAGTTCCAGCGCGCCGCCGACCTCGTCGTCGGCGACCGCGGAGAGCTGGCGGGCCTCGCCCAGGTGCTCGGCGGTCTTCCCGACCGCGATGCCGTAGTTCCGGACAGTGTTCGGGTTGGTGAGCGAGTCGAGGAAGGCGTCGGCCGCCGTCCGGACCGTCAGCGCCTTCCCGGTCGGCAGCAACAGGATGGGCACCGGCTTCCCCTTGCCACAGATAACAGGTCCGCTTCGCGCAGCGGCCCGGCGGCGTCGCCGCAGGTCGCGATCGGCGATGCCGCAGATATTAGGGCGTTATCTATGGAACGACGTCACCACCGCTCCGGCGCCAACGACCCGTCAGGCGCCCACCAGCAGCGATCCGGGCCTAGCGCCGGTTTTCGCTCCGATGTTCCTCAGCCCCCGTTCTCCGCTCAGCCACCCACAGCGGCGGCCGCCGCGAGCAGGGTGTCCGCGGCCGCCGTGCGGGCGTACAGCACGGCGCGGCCGGCGCGGTGGGCCGTGGTCAGGCCGGCGGCGCGCAGCGCGGTCAGGTTCTCGGAGACCGCGGCCGGCGACAGGCCGGTGCGGCGGGCCAGTTCGGTGGTCGACGCGGGGGAGTCCAGCTCGGCCAGCAGCCGGGCGCGGGTACGGCCCAGCACGGCCGCCAGCGCCTCGCCCCCGCCACCGGACGGTGCCTCCCAGAGCGAGCCGATCCCCCGGGCGGGGTAGGCGAGTTGCGGCGGGTCCGGTGGCGTCACCCGGGTGAACGGGACGGGGCCGGTGAAGACCGACGGGATCAGCAGCAGCCCGTGACCGGCCGTCGGCCGGGAGAGCGAGCTCGACCGGCGCAGCAGCCGCAGGGTGTCCTCGTCCCACCGCACCGAGGCGTGCAGCCCGCCCAGCAGGTGCGCCGCGCCGCGCTCCGCGACCTGCCGGGCCCGGTGCGCCACGTCCGCGTCCAGCACGGCCCGGATCCGCGCCCAGTACGGGGCGAGCGCCAGCTCCCAGTACAGCCGGATCTCCTCGGCAACCCCCGCGAGCCGGGCCTCCGGCCGGGCGTACAGCGCCTCGGTGCGCGGCCCGAGCCCGCCCTGCTCGCGGCGCAGCCGGTCCAGGTCGCGGCGGACCCGCTCCGGCGGGGTGGCCAGGATGCCGTCCACCTCCTCGGCGAGCTCGGCGACCGGCGCCGCGGGCGTCGGATTGAGGAAGTCCGGCACGTACCCCGACGGCTGCACCAACTCGGCGAGCCGGCCCCGGTCCAGACCCGCCGCCGCCAGCCGCGGCCGCACCTGCTCGGCCCACCGCCGGTGCACCGGATGCACCACCCCCGACCGCAGCAGCCGCAGGCTCGGACCGACCTCCCACATCGGCGACACGGCGAACCGCATCTGCGCCAGGTCCCGCACCGAGAAGACCAGCTCCGCCACCCGCGCCCCCGCCCGGATTCGCCCCTGCCCGAATCACTGGCGGCCACTCTACGGCCCCGCCGATGATGCCGCGCATGACCTCACAGACCATCACCGCGGCGGCGGCCGGCACCTGGACGCTCGGCGACCTGACCGTCAACCGGCTCGGCTTCGGCGCCATGCGCCTGCCGCAGACCGGCCCGGCCCTGGTGCGCAGCGCCGTGCCCCGCGACCGCGGGCAGGCGATCGCCGTGCTGCGCCGCGCCGTCGACCTCGGCGTCGACCACATCGACACCGCCGCCTTCTACTTCTCCCCGCTGCGCTCCGCCAACGAGCTGATCAACCGCGCCCTGGCGCCCTACCCGGACGGGCTGGTCATCGCCACCAAGGTCGGCCCCGGCCGGGACCGCTCGGGCCGCTGGCTGCCGCACGCCACCCCCGAGCAGCTGCGCGGCCAGGTCGAGGAGAACCTGCGCCAGCTCGGCCGCGACCACCTCGACCTGGTCAACCTGCGGGTCGTCGGCACCGACCCGGTCGCCGACCGCTTCGGCGCCCTCGCCGAACTCCGCGAGGCCGGGCTGATCCGCCACCTCGGCCTCTCCAACGTCACCGCCGACCACCTCGCCGAGGCCTCGGCGATCGCCCCGGTGGTCTGCGTGCAGAACCCGTACGGCATCGGCGGCCCGCCCGAGCAGGACGCGCTGCTCCGCGCCTGCGGCGAGCGGGGCGCCGCCTTCGTCCCGTTCTACGCGATCGCCGGCCCCGGACGGCAGGCCGGCACCACCGGGGAGGAGCCGCCGGAGGTGCTCGCCGTCGCCCGCCGCCACGGCGCGAGCCCCGCCCAGGTCCGGATCGCCTGGACGCTGCACCGCGGCCCGCACGTGCTCGCCATCCCCGGCACCGGCGACCCGGACCACCTGACCGCCAACGTGGCCGCCGCCGCGCTCCGGCTCACCGCCGAGGACCTGGCCGTCCTCGGCGCCCTCCACCACCGGGAGGGCTGAGGCGTGCCGGGGCAAGGGCCCACCGCGGGTGGCAGGATGCTTGCGACAGTCGTCGTTCGGGCCACCCGCGGGGGAGCGGACGACCAGTGGCCGCGCCGTGCGCAGGAGGAGTACCGATGGGTCGCCGGAACCACCAGGTCGCGGTGCTGGTGCTGGAGGGCGCGAAGCCGCTCGACGTGGGCATCCCCGCCCAGGTCTTCTCCAACCGGCCGAGCATGCCCTACGACGTGCGGGTCTGTGGAGCCGCACCGGGGCTGGTGACCGGCGGCGACGGCCTCTCGTACCACGTGGCGGACGGACTGGAGGCCTTCGAGCAGGCCGACACCGTCTTCATCCCCGGCTACCGCGAGCCGGCCACCACCGAGCCGCCGGCCGCGGTCGTCGCCGCGCTGACCGCCGCCCACGCCCGCGGCACCAGGCTCGCCGCGATCTCGACCGGCGCCTTCGCCCTCGCCGCGACCGGCCTCCTCGACGGCAAGCGGGCCACCACCCACTGGCACTACACCCGGGCCCTCGCCGAGCGGCACCCGCTGGTGCGGGTGGACGCCAACGTGCTGTTCGTCGACGAGGGCGACGTGCTCACCTCGGCGGGCGCCGCCTCCGGCATCGACCTGTGCCTGCACCTGCTCCGCCGCGACCACGGCGTGGGCCTCTCCAACCACGTGGCACGGCGGCTGGTGGCGGCGCCCTACCGCAGCGGCGGGCAGGCGCAGTACGTGCCGCGGAGCGTCCCCGAACCGCTCGGCGACCTGTTCGCGGGCACCCGCGAGTGGGCCCTCGCCCACCTCGCCGAACCGCTGACCCTGGAGGACCTGGCCCGCAACGCCCAGGTATCGGCCCGCACCTTCTCCCGGCGCTTCGTGGAGGACACCGGCTACACGCCGATGCAGTGGGTGCTGCGGGCCCGCGTCGACCTGGCGCGCGAGCTGCTCGAACGCACCGACCTCGGGGTCGAGCAGATCGCCGACCGGGTCGGCCTCGGCACCGGCGCCAACCTGCGCCTGCACTTCCACCGGATCCTCGGCACCTCCCCGACGGAGTACCGCCACACCTTCTCGGCCTGACGGCTCCTCGGCCCGGCGGCCGGATCCGGGCACGACGGGCGCTGCCGCAGGTCCCGCCGGCCGGGGTGGCGAGATCCTTGCGAGCGTTGGCGAAGGATCTGGCGAGATCCTTGCGCACGCTGTCATCCGGGCCACTGTCCGGCGGTGGCCGCGACGCCGACCATGGTTGCGGGACGACTTCGAGAGGAACCTCCATGACCCGCATCGCCGTCAACGGATTCGGCCGCATCGGACGCAACACCCTGCGCGCCCTGCTGGAACGCGACAGCAAGCTGGAGGTCGTCGCCATCAACGACCTCACCGCCCCGGACGCGCTCGCCCACCTGCTCAAGTACGACAGTGCGCTCGGCCGGTTCGGCCGCTCCGTCGAGATCGACGGCACCGACCTGGTCGTCGACGGCCGCCGGATCAAGGTGCTCGCCGAGCGCGAGCCGGCCAACCTGCCGTGGGCCGAGCTCGGAGTCGACATCGTGCTGGAGGCCACCGGCCGCTTCACCGCCGCGGACGCCGCCCGCGCCCACATCACGGCCGGTGCCCGCCGCGTGCTGGTCAGCGCCCCCTCCGACGGCGCCGACGTCACCCTCGCCTACGGCGTGAACACCGACGCCTACGACCCGGCGCGGCACGTCATCGTCTCGAACGCCTCGTGCACCACCAACGCGCTGGCCCCGCTGGCCTCCGTCCTCGACGACCTGGCCGGCATCGAGCACGGCTTCATGACCACCGTGCACGCCTACACCCAGGAGCAGAACCTCCAGGACGGCCCGCACCGCGACCTGCGCCGCGCCCGCGCCGCCGGCGTGAACATCGTGCCGACCACCACCGGCGCCGCCAAGGCGATCGGCCTGGTGCTGCCGCAGCTCGACGGCAAGCTCTCCGGCGACTCGATCCGCGTGCCCGTCCCGGTCGGCTCGATCGTCGAGCTGAACACCACGGTCTCCCGCGAGGTCACCCGCGAGGAGGTGCTCGCCGCCTACCGCGCCGCCGCCGACGGCCCGCTCAAGGGCATCCTCGACTACGCCGACGAGCCGCTGGTCTCCGGCGACATCACCGGCCAGCCGGCCTCGTCCATCTTCGACGCCGCCCTCACCCGGGTCGACGGCAAGCACGTGAAGGTGGTCGCCTGGTACGACAACGAGTGGGGCTTCTCCAACCGCGTCATCGACACCCTCGAACTGCTCGCGGAGAACTGAGCACCCGCCACGTGCAGCTGCGCCCGACGGCGCGGCCGGGTCCGCCCGGCCGCGCCGTCGGGCGCTTCGCTCGGTGTCCCGCGGGGTCCCGCTCGGTGTCCCGCGGGTCGGGTCAGGTCAGGGTGATCCGGATGCCGACCGTGCCGCGGTCGCCGCGGCGGACCCGGCTGCCCAGCAGGGTGAGGACGCCGAGCAGGCCGTACTTCTGCCGCAGCAGGGTGCGGTAGGCGGCGGTCCGCTCCGGCGGACAGATCTCGGCGGTGCCCGGCACCTGCTCACCGGTCGGCCTGCCGCGGACGTCGCAGGGGCCGACCAGCACGTCCGCCCGGTTGCGGATCCGGCGGACCTTCCAGGAGTCGGCGACCGTCCAGACGCCCAGGGCGTCGCCGTCCCGCACCACCCACACCGGGGTGGGGACCGCCGTGCCGTCCTTCTTGAAGGTGGTGACCAGCAGGTAGCTGCCCGAGGCGAGACGGACGAGGCGTTCGAGCCGGTCATCCGGCGTGGCGTTCATGCCGCGCAGTCTAGGCCTTGGCCGGCCCGCGGTGGATCACGGTGCCTCGTGCGGCTCCCGGTCGCCGGCCTCCGGGCCCTCCTCGGGCAGGACGCCGGCGGTCGGCTCGGACCGGCGCGGGCCGGGCACCCGGCCGAGCGCGGAGCGCGTCGCACCGAAGCCGGTCTCGTGGTCCCACACGTGGGTGCAGCCGGGGCACTGCAGGTGGAGCAGGCTCCCGGTGTTGGAGATCAGGTAGCGCCAGTGCTCGGAACAGGAGCGGCGCTCCCCGCAGGGCACGCAGTCGCGGGCGTCGTCGCAGTTGGGGCAGGCGATCCACGCGCGGCGACCGATGTCGGCCTGCGGGTCAATGGGCAGCATCGGTCCACTCCTCCACGGGCAGCACGCCCGCCGTGACGAGGTCGTCGTAGAGCCGCTGCTGCTCGGCGTCCAGGCCGGAGTACAGCAGGGCGTGGGCCTCGGCCTCGCGGCGCTCCTCCTCGGCGATGTCCCGGGTGGGCCCGAGCGAGGCGGCGGCCAGCGACCGGCGGCGGATCTCGTCGGCGGTGATGTCGAAGACGAAGGTGGTCGACGACCCGGGGCGGTCGGCGTCCTCGGTGCGGTGGTGCGACTGCGGAGACATGCCAGCAGAACTTAGGTAACCCTTCCTTCGCTGTCAAGGTGATGTGAGCAACCCGTTCACCAGCTGAGATGCGCCCGATACAAGGGCCCTGCGTGGACGAAGTTGCCTCGCGCGGGCCACCGCGCACGGCGGCCCGTCAGGCCGTAGGCCGGGCGGCCGACCTGAGGACCCGTCGGCGCGCAGGGCACGGTCTGTCTTTCGGCGGAGGGGCGCCGGTCCCGGGTCCGTCCAGCGGCGTACACCTGGCGGACGATCCGGGCGAGGTGGGATTCCTCATCCGGGAGGACGGGCCGGTCGCGGACCGTACCTAGGGTGGTGAGCATGGCAGAACTCGGAGAACTCGTCCGGCGGACCGCCGACCGGCTGGCGGAGCAGCAGGTCGGCGCGGTCGTGGTCGGCATCGCGGACGGCGCTGCGGAGATCCGCGGCGCCGGGCGGGCCGGCGGCGCGGTGACCAGCCCGCCCGGCCCGGACACGCTCTTCGAGATCGGCTCGGTCACCAAGGTCTTCACCGCCCTCGTCCTGGCCCGGACGGTCCTCGCCGGCGACGCCGCCCTCGACGAGCCGCTCGCCGACCTGCTGCCCGGCAGTACCGTGCCCGAGCGCGACGGCCGCCGGATCACCCTCCAACAGCTGGCCACCCACACCTCCGGCCTGCCCCGACTGCCGAGGGGCATGCTGCTCACCGCCCTGCTCACCCTGCGCAGCGCCGATCCGTACGTCGGCTGCACCGCCGACCGGCTGCTCGCCGGGCTCGCCCGGACGCGGCTGCGCTCGGTGCCGGGCCAGACCTACCACTACTCCAACCTCGGCGCCGGGCTGCTCGGCCTCGCCCTCGCCCGGCGCGCCGGCACCGACTACGCGACGCTCGTCCGCCGCGAGGTCTGCCGGCCGCTCGGGCTCGCCGACACCGCGGTCGTGCCGGCACCGGAGGCCGCCGGGCGGCTCGCCGGCGGCCACAGCGCGCGCCGCCGGCCCGTCGCCCCGTGGCACCTCGCCGATCTGGCCGGCGCCGGCGGCCTGCGCTCCACCGGCCGCGACCTCGCCGCCTTCCTGCGCGCCCACCTCGGCGAGGCACCCGCGGGCCCGGCCGAGGCGATCGCCCTCACCCGGCAGGTCGAGCACCGCACCAGCCCGTTCTCCTGGATGCACCTCGGCTGGTCGGCGCACCGGCTGCACCCCGAGCACGGCGGCCACCTGCAGGTCTGGCACAACGGCCGCACCGGGGGCTTCGCCTCGTACACCGGATTCGACCCGGAGACCGGCACGGCCGTGGCCGTCCTCGGCAACACCGACCGCTCCGTGGACGCCCCCGGCGCAGCCCTGCTGCGCACCCTTCAGGACGGCGCTGCCGGGCGGGGGCGCCGTGGTCAGTAGCGGTCCGTCCTGACGGATCGCCAGGTGCCGCCCTGCACCGTGTAGACGGTGAGCTGCCGGTTCTTCGTGTCGCCGTACGTGTCGAAGGAGACCGGCCCGGTCATGCCGTCGAAGGAGACCCCGGCCATGGCGCTCGCCACCGCGGCCCGGGTGTCGGACGGCAGGGTGCCGCCGTTCGCGGACACCGCGGCCTTGACCGCCTCGATCAGCGCCCACGCGGCGTCGTAGGCGTAGGCGCCGTACTGTCCGGCCTCCTCGGCGTAGCCGGCGGCGCCGTAGTCGGTCAGGAAGGCGTTCCCGCCGCTGAGCTCGGTCGTCGGGGCGCCGACGGAGGTGGCCAGGTCGCCCTCGGCCCGGTCGTTCAGCCGGGTGTACTCGGTGTCGAAGATGCCGTCGCCGCCCACCAGCGGCACCGTCGCACCGCCCTCCTTGAGCTGCCGGGAGAGCGGCGCCGCGTCCGGGTACTCGCCGCCGTAGTAGACCGCCTCGGCGCCACTGGCGCGGACGGCCGCCGCCAGGGCGGCGTGGTCGTGGTCGCCCGGGGCGACGTGCTGCGTGCCGACGACCGTGCCGCCGAGGGCCGCGACCTCGCCGGTGAACCCGTCGGCGAGGCCGGCGCCGTAGGTCTTCCCGTCGTCGATCACGAAGAACTTCGTCTTCTTCGCGACCTCGACGAGGTACCGGGCGGCGAACGGACCCTGCAGGGCGTCCGTGGTGGTGGTGCGGTAGTAGACGCGGTACTGGCGCGCCTTGGCGCCCTTCTGCCAGTCGCTGCCCAGGGTGAGCACGGGGTTGGTGTTGGCCGGCGAGACGTCCACCAGGCCGGCCGCCGCGAAGCCGGGCAGCATCGACTGCGCGACGCCCGAGTTCAGCGGACCGACCACGCCGACCACCCGGCGGTCGGCGACGAACGTGTCGGCGTTCTGCCGGCCGACCTGCGGCTGGGCCTGGTCGTCCAGCGCCTTCACCTCGAAGGTGACGCCCGGCACGGACTTCCGCCGGTTCGCCGTCTTCACGGCGAGGTCGGTGGCGTTCCTGATGCCGGCACCGAAGCTCGCCAGGCCGCCGGTGAGCGGGGCGTCCACGCCGATCACCACGGTGGTGGTGGCCCCGACGCCCGAAGTGCGTCCGTCGGCGCTGTTGCCGCCGCTGCCGTGGCCGGTGGTCTCGACCGTCCAGGCGAGGACGCCGCCCGCGGCCAGGGTCGCCAGCGCCCCCGCCAGCACGGTCGCCCTGCGACCCACCGGCCGCCGCACCGGCCGATCGGCCGTCAACTCCTCGTACCGGCGGGTCTCCGGTGCCTCGGCAGGCATCCCGTCGGCGGGTGTCGGGTCGGCCGGCGTCCGGTCGGTCGGCTGCGGGCGCTCGGCGGCCGGGGGAGTGGCGTAGGGGTTGTCCGGCACCGGGCGGCCCTGCGGCAGGTGCGCGGGCACCGCCGGGGGCGTGGTCGGCGGTGCCGGGACGGGGACGGCGGGCCCGGACTCCTCGGCGGGAGCGTCTGCGGATTCCGCCTCGAACGCCTCCTGCGACGGGGGCGGCACCCGGCGGTCCGCCCTGTCGGGAACCCGGTCCGGTGCGGAATCGAGCGCGGTCGGCGTGTGCGGTACCGGCACGGGTACTGGCACCGGCACCGGCACGGGCGGCGCCGGATCGGGGGCGGGCCCGGCCGGCGCCGCGGGGTCGCCGCCCCGGAGTACCGCCGCCAGCAGCTCCTCGGCCTGCGCGACGGTCGCCCGGCCCGCCGGGTCCTTGGTGAGCAGCGCCTCCAGCACCGGGGCGAGCGGACCGGCCAGGACGGGCGGCCGGTGCGGCTGCGCGAAGATGGCGATCGCCAGCGCGTGCAGGCCCTCGGCGTCGAACGGTGTCCGGCCCTCCACCGCGTGGTACAGCGTGGCGCCGAGCGCCCACAGGTCGTTGGCGGCGGTCGGCCGCTTGCCCTCCAACTGCTCCGGCGGCATGTAGTGCGGGGTGCCGATGACGGTGCCGCTGTGGCTCAGCCTGGTGCCGGCGTCCGCGAGGTGCGCGATGCCGAAGTCGGTGAGGACCACCCGGTCCTTCGTCAGCAGCACGTTGTCCGGCTTGATGTCGCGGTGGACGATGCCGGCGCCGTGCGCCTCGGCGAGGGCGCCGAGCATGGTCGCGCCGATCTCGGCGACCCGGCGCACCGGCAGCGGCCCCAGCTCGCGGATCTCGGCGGCGAGCGACCGGCCGCGGACGAACTCCATCACGATGACGGGTGAGCCGTTGTGCTCGACCACGTCGTGGACGGTGATGATGCTGGGGTGGTTGAGGATCACCGCGGCCCGCGCCTCGGCGGTGAAACGGCGCAGCAGCACGGCGCGTTCGTCGTCCTCCAGCCCGGGCGGGAAGAGGATCTCCTTGACGGCGATCTCCCGGCCGAACAGGTGCCGGTCCGTCCCGCGCCAGACGCGGCCCATGCCGCCCTGCCCGATCCGTTCGACCAGCTCGTAGCGGCCGGCGATGAGTTCCGCGTCGTCCTGGGTCACGGCGGACACTCTAGGGGGCTCGGTGCCCGTCCCGGGAAGCGATCGCACGCCCTGTGATCGAACTGCGCCCGGGCGTACACGGACCGCCCGTGAACCCGCTGCCGCCCTGGTCAGGCCGGGTGTCGGCCCAACCGGGGCGGCAGCACGTCGTGGTGGCGGGGCCGCCGTCGCACCGACCCCGCGAGACCGTGCGGACCGGGCCGCTCCCGCTGAGCTCGCCCACTGCCCGCAGGCCGTCGGGGCGGCCGCCCCGACGATGCCTCTTCGACGAACGAGCGCCGGCGGAAGCGCCGTAGCGGCACGATCGAGGACCCGGTGCAGGAGCACTTGCACGCCCCGGGGCCCTGCAGGCCCGGTGCACGAGCAGCCCGACGGGTCGGACGACCGGCGTCGTCCGGACTCCCCTGAGCTGGGGGAATTGCGCGGAGGAGATCAAATGTCGTCACTGCCGCTGCCCTGCTTGGGCTAACCAGGCGGCGTGGAGTCGCTGCGCGGCCGAGCATGTCCAGTGGGTCGTCGACGGACCGCCTTCAAATGGACCGGCCGATTTCGCGGCTGAGGTGCCGGGCGACTCAACGGGGCGCGTCGAGCCATCGCTTCGCGCCGATCCGGTACTCGAATGCACCGGAAAACCTTCGATCTCCAGGGAGTCTCCATGCCTGTGCCCGATCTGAAAGAACTGCGGAATCTGATCAAGGGCTCGCACGCCAATTGGACCGTGTCCGAGAACAACATCACATCCCTCGACGACGAAGCCCGGAGCCAGCTGCTCGGTGTGGTGATCGACCGGCAGGCCCTGGCGGAGATCGCCGCGCGGCCACGTGCTGCCACGGTGATCGCGGGTGTTCCCGCTGCCTTCGACTGGCGCAATGTGGGCGGCCGGAACCACGTCTCCCCGGTGAAGGACCAGCTCAACTGCGGTTCGTGTGTGTCCTTCTGCGTATGTGCAACCACCGAGTCGATGGTATCCATCGCGGCAGGCGAAATGGTCGATCTGAGCGAGGCCGACCTTCATTTCTGTTCCTCGCACGGTTCCAGCTGCGGGGGCTGGTGGCCCTCGGACGCCATCGGTGAGGCGCAGCGTCGCGGCATCACGACAGAAGCGCTCTTCCCTTACGTCAGTGCGTTCGACAATGCAGGCAACCCGAGTTGCCGGGTGGATCCCCACCGTGACCAGCAGCTGTACCGGCCCAGCGGGCTCTCGACGCTGACGACCATGGCGGAGCGGAAGCAGTGGCTGGCGTCCCGTGGGCCTGTGTGCGGGGTTTTCCACGTGTACGACGACTTCTTCCCTCTCCACGGCGAAGTCTACCGGCACCTGACGGGCGGCCATGCCGGCTACCACTGCGTGGAGATCGTGGGATATTCGGACGCCGATCGTTGTTGGATCGCGAAGAACTCGTGGGGCCAGAACTGGGGGGACAACGGGTTCTTCCGGATCGGATACGGCGAGTGCGGCATCGATGAAACAAGCACCGACCGCGACCCGGACGGCTCGCTCAATCAATTCCCGATGTTCGGAATCGAGGGAGTCCTGGTTCCGGGAGGATGGAAGGGATTCGAGCTGGCGGGTGCCGGGTCGGCCTCGCTGACCGGTGGTATTTCGGCGGTGTCGCGCATTCCGGGCAGCATGGAGCTGTGGTGGGTCGGCGGGAACGGTGGTATTTCGGCGGTGTCGCGCATTCCGGGCAGCATGGAGCTGTGGTGGGTCGGGGCGAACGGTTCGGTGCAGGCCGCGTACTGGTACGAGGGCGGCCAGTGGCAGCGCTACGAGCTGGCTCCCGAGGGGAGCGCTTCGCTCACCGGTGGTATTTCGGCGGTGTCCCGGATCCCCAACAGCATGGAGCTGTGGTGGACCGGTGCGAACGGTTCGGTGCAGGCCGCGTACTGGTACGAGGGCGGCCAGTGGCAGCGCTACGAGCTGGCGGGTGCCGGGTCGGCCTCGCCGGCCGGTGGTATTTCGGCGGTGTCCCGGATCCCCAACAGCATGGAGCTGTGGTGGACCGGTGCGAACGGTTCGGTGCAGGCCGCGTACTGGTACGAGAGGGGAGCGCCTCGCTCACCGGCGGTGTCTCGGCGGTGTCGCGCATTCCGGGCAGCATGGAGCTGTGGTGGGTCGGCGGGAACGGTTCGGTGCAGGCCGCGTACTGGTACGACGGGGGCCAGTGGCAGCGTTACGAGCTGGCGGGTGCCGGGTCGGCCTCGCTGACCGGTGGTATTTCGGCGGTGTCGCGCATTCCGGGCAGCATGGAGCTGTGGTGGGTCGGCGGGAACGGGCATCCCCAACAGCATGGAGCTGTGGTGGACCGGCATCAACGGCACCGTCAGGGACAACTTCTGGTATCAGTGAACCGGCCTGGTGACCGGGTGTTCCACGGCTGTTGGATTCCGGTCCTGAGGCCTTGAAAAGAGTGAGGGCCTACCGGCCCGGTATGGATCGCGACATCCGTACCGGTGAGCGGTGGGCCCTCATGCCTGACCGCGACGCAACGCTGACCGAGTGCCACGCAGAAGGCCCGGCCTTTTCGCCGGCCGCGGCCCCGGTCCGGCGGATCCGGCGAGGTTCCCCTTTCGAAGTGCCCACGCAAGCATGCGTCGCAGTGCCGGATGTAGGCTTCCCTAAAGGACTGCGGTCCAGGAGCCATTCGGTGCAGGGAACGCCGTGTTCTCGGATGGCGCGACATCAGAGGTCCGGGGCGCCTGAAGTGACAGCGCAACAGCATGGTCACCTCGCGATGTCACTCAGTGATCGACCGGCCTCATGATGCGGAAACACGGCGAACCTCCCGGACGGAGGCGGGGTGCATGAGGCCTCGGATGGAGGCGGAAGATGACCCGCGAAGGTCCGACCTCTGAAGTGACTGCGCTCGACGGATCGGTCGACATCGTATTCCCGGAATCTCCGACGACCGGGTATCGCTGGGAGCTCGAGGGCGAGAACGATCGCGCCCGCGTGACCGGTTCGATCTTCGAAGAAATCCGCTCCTCCGAGCGGCTGGTAGGCGGTGCAGGAATGCGAATATTCCGCCTCGACCTGTCCGGTACGGAACCCCTCCGGCTCAGTTTCGGACTCCGACGCCAGTGGGATCCCGAACCGATCGAACGGCGAGCCGTCCTCGTCGTGTTCGCCTCCTGAATCCGGCGGCCGCCCACCGTGCCGGTCCGTGGCGCGGGCCGGCCGGCTGCGCCCGCCCCCGTTGATCTCCAGGTGGCAGCGACAGGAGCCCCGTGCCACGGCGTTCCGAGCCGGACGGGCGTCTCGGGGGGAACGGGCCGGTCGGTCAGCCGGGACCGGAACCGGGAGCGGTGTCCGGGGGGTCGGGGACCGTCTCCGGGCGGTCGGTGGCGGCGAGCAGGGCGTGGACGGCGGTGGCCATGGTGCGGCGGGCGGCGTCCACGTCGAGGCCGGCGCTGCGCCAGTGGTGCCAGGTGCTCCAGGTGGTCACGGCGTCCAGGGCGTTGAGCAGGTCCGTGCGGCGGGCCTCGGGCAGCCGGTCCAGCTCCGCGGCGAAGACCTCGGAGATCCTGGTCCGGCCGTAGTCCAGCATCATCCGCACCGCCTGCTGGACGCGCTCGGACGGGTTCTCCAGCCGCAGCATCGCCAGCCGGGTCGGGGTGAGCCACTCCAGGATCCGGCCGCGCTGCTCGGCGAGCGCGGCGACCCGGACGTCCCGCGGGCCGTCGGTGGGCAACGGCTTGATCTGGGCGAGCAGTTGGTCGATCCGCCGGGTGACGGCGGTGTCGGTCAGCTGCGCCATGTCCGCGAAGTGGTGGAACACCAGGCGCCGTGACACACCGGCCCGTTCGGCCACCCGTTCGGCGGGGAACTGCACCAGGCCCTCGTCGAGCAGCGAGAGCACCGCGTCGGCGATCTTCTCGCGGGTCAGCCGCCCGCGCTCGGTGCGGCCGTCCGCGGGGCCGTCGGCGCGGGTGTCCGCGGTCGGTCCGGTGCGGTCGTCCGCGGGCTGTGCGGGGCCGGGGTTGCGCGGCATGCCGGGGCCTCCTTCGGTCACGTTGACATTATTGCACCGCCAGTGCAACGTACTGATTGCACGGAGAGTGCAATGAGTTCGGCGGGGGGCCCGGTGCCACCCGTCCCCGTACGGAAGGCCGGTGTGCCGATGTTCACCGCCGTGGGGCGCTGGTGCGCCCGCAGACCGAAACGCGTGGTCGCCGCCTGGCTGCTGCTCCTGGCCGCGGCCCTCGCCGCCGTCGGCGCGCTGGGCAGCGTCACCACCGAGGCGGTGTCCATCCCCGGCAGCGACAGCCAGGCCGCCCGTGACCTCGGCGACACGGCCTTCACCGGCTCGGCCTCCGGCCGCCAGCCGCTCGTCCTGCACACCGCCGCCGACGGACCGCTGCTGACCTCGCCCGCGAGCACCGAGGCCGTGAAGCAGGCGGCCGCCGCGATCGCCCGGGTCGACCACGTCGTGGCCGTCACCACCCCGTACGACCCGGCCGGCGCCAAGGCGATCTCCGCCGACGGCCGTACCGGCTACCTCTCGGTCGAACTCGACGTCACCGGCCGCGAGATCACCCCCGGGATCACCGACCGGATCACCGCGGCCGCCGCGCCCGCCACCGCGGCCGGCATCGAGGTCACCCCCGGCGGCTTCCTCGCCGCGGCCGTCGACAAGGGCTCCACCGGCCACAGCGAGGCGATCGGCCTCGCCGCCGCCTTCGTCGTCCTCGCCCTCACCTTCAGCGGCCTGGTCGCGGCCGGCCTCCCGCTGCTCGCCGGCGGTCTCGGCCTCGGCATCTCGCTCTCGGTGCTCGGGCTGGTCGGCCACCTGGTCGACATGCCCTCCTCCGGCGAGACCATCGCCGCGATGATCGGCCTCGGCGTCGGCATCGACTACACGCTCTTCGGACTCACCCGCTTCCGCGAGCTCCTCGCCGCCGGGGTCGACCGCGTGGAGGCCGCCGTCCGCACCACGGCGGGATCCGGCAAGGCGGTCGCCTTCGCGGGCAGCGCCGTCGTGGCCGCACTCGCCGGCCTCGCCCTCGGCGGCATCCCGCTGCTGTACGCCCTGGCGCTCGCCCCCGGCATCGCCGTCCTGGTCGCCGTCGGCATCAACCTGACCCTGCTGCCCGCCGTCCTCGTCCTGCTCGGTCCCCGGCTCGCCGCGCGGCCCCGGCTCGCCGCGCGGCCCCGGCGCGCCGCGAAGGCGGAACAGGCCGGCCCGCGCGGCTGGGGACGGACAGCCGAGGTCGTCGCGGCCCGCCCCTGGCGCTGCCTGGTGGCCGCGACCCTCCTGGTCGGCGCCCTCGCGCTGCCCGCCGCCCAGCTCGCCTTCGGCCAGCTCGACGCGGGCTCGAACGCCACCGGCTCCGCGAGCCGCACCGCCTACGACCGGCTCGCCGCCGCCTTCGGCCCGGGCATCAACGGCGCCCTCCAGGTCACCGACACCCTCACCACCCCGGCCGAGGGCGTCGCCGACGACCGCATCGCCGCCGTGACCAAGGCCCTGCAGGGCACCCCGGGCGTGGCCGCCGCCGGGCAGCCGCAGCTCTCCACCGACCGGCGCTCCGTCCGCTGGCAGGTCACTCCGTCCACCGCGCCCTCCGACCCGGCCACCGCCCACCTCGTCGACCGGCTGCGCAGCGGGACCCTGCCCGCCGTCGCCGGTCCGGGCGACACCCTCCACGTCGGCGGCACGCCCGCCGCCCAGGCCGACCTCAACGACCGGCTGGCCCACCGGATGCCGCTGGTCGTCGGCTTCGTCCTCGCCATCGCCGGGGTCCTGCTGCTGCTCGCCTTCCGCGCCCCGGTCGTCGCCGTGAAGGCCGCCGTGATGAACCTGGTCTCCGTCGGCGCCGCCTACGGCGTGCTCACCGCCGTCTTCCAGCAGGGCCACGGCGCCGGACTGCTCGGCCTCGACGGCCCGGTGGCGATCCCCGGCTACGTGCCGCTGCTGATGTTCGCGGTGCTGTTCGGACTCTCCATGGACTACGAGGTCTTCCTGCTGACCGCCGTCCGTACCGCCTACCTCAGGCACCGCGACAACCGCCGCGCCGTCGTCGAGGGTCTCGGCGGCACCGGACGGATCATCAGCTCGGCCGCACTGATCATGGTCAGCGTCTTCCTGAGCTACCTGCTCTCGGACGACCCCGTGGTGAAGATGTTCGGCATCGGCCTGGCCACGGCCGTCGCCCTGGACGCCACGGTGGTGCGCGGCATCCTGGTGCCCTCCACGATGGTGCTGCTCGGCCGCGGCAACTGGTGGCTCCCGCGCCGCCTGGACGCGCTGCTGCCGCACATCGACATCGAGGGCGACGGTACGGAGGAACCCGCGGCAGCGGACGCGGGACCGACCGTACGCGCCGAACGGCCCGCCGACGCGGGGCCGGATTACCAGGACCGGTCGGACTCCCAGGACCGGCCGGTCGCGGCCGCGGAGGACGCCGTGCCCACTGCGGCGGGTGCACCGTGACGCCCCCGGCGGCGGTCGGGCGCCGCACCCCGGCACCGGCGCGGCGCCCGCGGCAGGCGGGCACGCGGGGCCTGATCCGTCCGCGGTGGGTGGCCCTCGCCGCCCTGGCGGGCCTCGCCGCCGCGGCCCTCGGCACCGACCGGGTCGCCGCCGGCGCCGCCGAGGACCGGCTCGCCCACCGGGTCGCCGCCCGGCAGCCAGCGGTGGTCGGCACGCCGGAGGTGACCGTCGAGGGCTTTCCCTTCCTGCTGGAGGCGGCCCGCGGAACCTTTCCCGCGGTGTCCGTCCGGGCCGACGCCCATGCCACCGGCGGTCTCCCGGTGACGGCCCGGGTCGACCTGCGGGACGTCTCGGAACGGTCCGGCCACTACACCGCGGCCGGGGCCGATGCACGGTTCACCGTCCCGTTCGACGCGCTGGCCTCGTCCCTCGGCCCGGGCTCCGAGGTGACCGCCGACCACGGCCGGCTTCACCTCGCCCGCAGCGTGCTCGGCCTGCCGCTGGACGTCACCGCCGACGTCGGGCTCAGCGGGCACACGGTGACCGTCCGGCCGGTCACCGCGACCCTGGCGGGCCGCCCGCTCGACCCGGCGGACACCCGCTTCGCCGCGGTCTTCCAGCAGCGCGACCGCACCCTGCCCCAGCTGCCGATCGGCCTGGCCGCGAGCAGCGTCTCGGTGGACGCAGACGGTCTCACCGTCCACGCCCGCGCGGACCGCACCACCCTCACCTGAACCGCCACCGGACGGACCCTTCGCCGGACGGACCTTTCGCCGGACGGACCTTTCGCCGGACGGACCCGCCGACCCCGGCCCGGTCCGTCCGGCGGCGGCCGGGTACGTCCGGTGGCGACACGTCCGGTGGCGGCCGGGTGTCCGGTTCGGCACCCGTCTCCCGACGCGGCCGCGTTCCGCGCGGGCCCGAGGGGTAGGGGCCTGGCAGCATGCCCTCCAGGCCCCTGCTCGCCGTCGCCGAAGGAGAACCGCCTCCGATGACCCCGCCGACACAGCCGACCCCGCCGACAGGTCCGACGCAGCCGGATGCGCCGCACCGGCCCGCTCCCGAGCCGCCCGGCCGCCGCACCCCGGCCTGGCTCGCCGACGCCGTGATCTACCAGATCTACCCGCAGACCTTCGCCGACTCCGACGGTGACGGCATCGGCGACTTCCCCGGCGTGCTGAGCCGCCTCGACCACCTGGCGCAGCTCGGCGTCGACGTGGTCTGGTTCAGCCCCTGCTTCACCTCGCCCTTCGGCGACGCCGGCTACGACGTCGCCGACTACCTCACCGTCGCCCCGCGCTACGGCACCAACGACGACCTCGTCCGCCTGGTCGCCGAGGCCCGGCGCCGCGGAATCCGCGTCATGCTCGACCTGGTGGCCGGTCACACCTCGCACCGGCACCCCTGGTTCACCGCCTCGGCCGCCGACCCCGACGACGACCGCTACATCTGGTCCGACCGGATCGGCACCCCCGTCTCGCACTGGATCCCCGCCCCCGGCGCCCGCGACGGCTACTACCTCGCCAACTTCTATCCCGTGCAGCCCGCCCTCAACTTCGGCTACGCCCGGCCCCACCCCGACGAGCCCTGGCGGCAGGGCGTGGACGCCCCCGGCCCGCAGGCCAACCGGGCCGCCCTGCGCGAGATCATGGCGTACTGGTTCGACCGCGGCATCTCCGGCTTCCGCGTCGACATGGCCTTCTCCCTGGTCAAGGACGACCCCGGGCTCGCCGAGACCGGCAAACTCTGGACCGAGATGCGCGAGTGGATCGACTCCAACCACCCCGACTGCGCGCTCATCGCCGAGTGGGGCGACCCGGCCGTCTCCGTGCCCGCCGGCTTCCACGCCGACTTCTTCCTGCACTTCGTCGGTGACGCGCTCCGCTCGCTCTGGGGCAATGCCCAGGGCAGCCACCGCGCCGACTGGGGCACCGCCCCGTGCTTCTTCGCCCCGGAGGGCGGCGGCAGCATGGAACCCTTCCTCGCCGCCTGGCAGGCCGCGTCCGCCGCCGTCGCTGGCACCGGCCACGTCGCCCTGCCCACCGCCAACCACGACTTCTCCCGGCTCGCCTGCGGCACCCGCACCCGCGACATGACCGCCCCCGCCTTCGCCTTCCAGCTCACCTGGCCCACGCTGCCGACCATCTACTACGGCGACGAGATCGGCATGCGGTACGTGCCCGGCACCCCCGACAAGGAGGGCGCGCAGCTCGGCGACGGCCAGGTCCGCCAGGGCTCCCGCACCCCCATGCAGTGGGACGACGGCCCCAACGCCGGCTTCTCCACCGCCCCCGCCGACCGCCTCTACCTGCCGGTCGACCCGGCCGAGGACCGCCCCACCGTCGCCGCGGCCCTGGCCGACCCGGGCTCCCTGTTCCACCGCGTCCGGCGCCTGGTCGCGCTGCGCCGCGCCCACCCCGCCCTGGGCACCGGCGCCGGAGTCGAAGTCCTGCACAGCGGCTATCCGTTCGTCTACCTCCGCGGCGGCACCCACCTGGTGGTGGTCAACCCGCGGCGCGATCCCGCCGAGGCCGACCTCGCACCCGGCACCGCCCCGGCCGGCGCCCACCCCCTGGAGGTCGACCGGGTCACCCTCGACGGCTCCCGGATCCGCGCCGAGGGCTTCTCCTACGGCGTCTTCGACCTCCGCACCTGACACCGCCGGGGAGCGGGGGCACCCTCCCGGCCGCATCGCGGTGAGGACCGCGTGGTCCGGGAGGGGCAGCCCCGGCGCGACCGAGCGGCCCTCGTCCGCACGGCGAACCCGACCCGAACCGCGCCCCCGCCGAGCCGTCTACGACCGTGCGGCGGCGTCGCCGGTGCTGTCCATCCGGCGCCAGACGGGGAAGACCAGCGGGCAGAGCGTGATCAGCAGGTACGTTCCGCCGAGGAGCACGAGGGCCGCCGTCAGCCCCGCCCGGTCCACCAGGTAGCCGCAGGCGAGGCCGCCGACCGGGGTCGCCAGCAGCACGCCGGCCGCCAGGACGCCCGTCACGCGGCTGCGCAGGGCGTCGGGCACCAGCTCGTACAGCACGGTGGAGACGATCGTGTTGAGGATCCCGGAGGCGACGCCGGCGACGGCCAGCGTGACGCCCAGGGGCAGCAGGCCGGGCGCGAACGCCGCGACCAGCATCCGCGGGCTGCCGCTCACGAGGAGACAGCCGGCGTACAGCGACCAGCGGGGGAGCCGCGGCCCCAGCACCGCGTGCAGCAGCGAGCCGCCGAGCGCGCCCGCCGCGAACAGCCCGGCGAGCAGGCCAAGGTCGACCGACCCGCCGAGGTCGCGTCCGGCGTGCACCGGCAGCAGGACCGACCGCCATCCCTGGTCCAGCCCGTTGGTGACCATGAGCACGGCGGTGAACGCGAGCAGCAGCCGCCGACGGAGCAGGAAGACCAGACCCTCGCGCAGGTCGTCGCGGTACCCGCGCAGACTCGCGGGCGGCCCGTCCCGTCGGGGAGCGGCGGCGGGGACGTGCCGGACACCGAGGGCGACCAGGAGCGCCGAGACGCCGAAGGTCGCCGTGTCCAGGAGCAGCACCGGCCCGGCCCCGAACAGGGCGATCAGCACACCGGCGGCCGTCGCTCCCACCAGCCGTGCCCCCCGGGACGCACCGGTGTACAGGCTCATGGCCCGGGCGAGCGGCACGCCGGCACGGTCGGCGAGGTCCGGCGTGAGCACCTGACGTGCCGTCTCGCCCGGTGCCTGGAACAGCCCGTTCAGCGCCATCAGCACGCACAGCTGCCAGAACCGCAGGGCCCCGGCCCACTGGAGGACCGGGACCAGCCCGACGGCCGTGCCGCACACCACGTCCGACAGCACCGACGCGCGCAGCCGTCCGATCCGGTCGATCACCGGTCCGCCGGCGAGCGCCGACACCGCCAGCGGCAGCATCTGGCAGAAGGCCACCAGGCCCGCCCGGGAGGCGCTGCCGGTGGTCTGCAGGACGAACCACGGCACGCCGATGCCGGCGAGGGCGTTGCCGGTGATCGAGACGAGGTTCGCGGTCAGCAGGGCGCCCAGGGGCCGCCGGTCCGGGACGGTACGGTCCTCGTCGGCCCGGGAGCGGGCGGCGACGGTCATGGGCGTCCTCCGGACGTTCGGCGGGGTCGGTTCCTCGGGCTCAG
Organism: Streptomyces sp. NRRL B-24484; assembly: GCF_000717715.1. GTDB lineage: Bacteria > Actinomycetota > Actinomycetes > Streptomycetales > Streptomycetaceae > Kitasatospora. The sequence continues at coordinate 32,815 of NZ_JOAI01000070.1, forward strand.
TGCTTGGGGGTCGGCTCGTCGACGTCGGCTCTCGGGAGGGGGAAGGCGTGCAGGTGGACGCGGGCCGCGACGGCCCCGTCCTCGTCGGCGGCCCGGTCGCGGAAGCTCTGCACGAGTTCGTGCGCCCGGGCGGCGAACTCCCGCGCGAGCTCGGGCGTCAGGTGCAGGGTGAAGTCGCTCATGTCCCAGCTGCGGCGCCACTCCTCGGGCCACTCAGCGGTACTGGCGAGCCACTCGCCCAGCTCCCGGGCGTGGACGGCTGCCACCTCCTTGAGGAACACGTCCATCGCGCCGCGCACCTCGGGGTCGGGGTTCTCCAGGAAGTCCTCCAGCCGGTCGAACCGGTGGCCGCGGTGCTCGGCCCGCCACCAGCGCTCACGGGCCGTGCCGAGTCCCGGGTCCTCCGCGATGAAGCCGTGCACGCCGAGCTGCCGCAGGTGGTAGCTGACCGAGGCGGACGACTCGCCGAGCCGGGCGGCCAGCTTCGTCGCCGTCGACGGGCCGCCCTGCCGCAGCGCGGCGAGCAGCTGCATCCGCAGCGGATGCGCGAGACCGCGCAGGGAACGGGCGTCGAGGCTGCGCACGGCGGGCTGAGGTTCCGTCATGAACGGCACCCTAGCGATTGCCACCATTTCTTTGCAACGAAGTCTTTGCATCTGTGGCGACCGCCGGCCACGACCGTGCGGCGGCCCCCGCCCGGTGTTCTGACTGCCTGTTAGGGTGCGGGGATGGGAGATCCCGGACCGGTGGCCTGGCCGCCCGCGCCGATCGGCACCGAGCGGCTCGTCCTGCGCGGGGCGGAGGCGCGGGACCGTGCGGCGTTCATCGAACTGCTCGCCTCACCGGAGGTGCACACCCACCTCGGCGGTCCCCGGGCGCGGGACGAGCTGGAGCGTGAGACGCCCGAGGTGCCGGAGCGCCGGCCCGGGAGCTTCGTCGTCGACCTCGACGGGGCGATGATCGGCCAGATCCTGCTCAGGAGGGCGACGGAGCACCGCCGCCCGGCCGCCGCGGGCAAGGCCGACCTCGGCTACCTCTTCCTGCCGCACGCGTGGGGACGCGGATACGCCACCGAGGCGTGCACGGCGGCACTCGGCTGGCTCGCCGACGCCCTCCCCGGCGAGCCCGTGGTGCTCACCACCCAGACCGCCAACCTCGGCTCGATGCGTCTCGCGGCCAAGCTGGGCTTCACCGAGGTCGAGCGGTTCGAGGCCTGGGGCGCCGAACAGTGGCTCGGCATGCGCACCCCGGGGACCACCGCTTGATCACAACCGAACACGCTCCCTAATAGGAGCCGTGGAACGGCACCAGCGAGAGCAGTGCGCCGGCGAGGGCGGCGAGCAGGCCGAGCCTGATGCCGCCCCGACCCCCGGCGCCGGACGGGGCGCTGCGCCGGGTCTCCACCGGGGCGGTGTCGATCTTGGCGAGGGCGATCCTGCCGGCGAACTCCGCGCCCGGCCGCCGGCGGACCCGTACGTCCCACGGCCGCTCCGGGTCGTGGTCGACCACGACCGTCCGGCCCGCCCGGTAGTCGTCCAGGTCCATCAGGTTCACCACCGCGGTGGCGTGCGCGCGGTACGCGGAGCTGCCCGTCGGCGCCACCGTCAGGTCCAGCTGCAGCGGGATCTCCGGACCTTCGCCGACTGCCCGGGACGACTCGATCCGGGCCATCGCAGCCTCCGTCCGCACCGGTCCCGCCGCGACCTCCTCCCGTCGCCGGCGGCCCGCGAGCAGCAACGCGAAACCGAGCATCGCCGTCCACGGCGCCAGGTTCGCGCTGATCACGATCATCGGCACACTGGTGTCCGCGATCCCCGCGGCCACCGCCCCCAACTCGCCACCGAACAGCACGCACAACGCCAACCCGGCCCAGTACACCGCGGCTCCCCCCAGTCGTCCGGCGTGCATCGTACCGGCCGCCCGCTGCACCGGATCCGGCCGTGGACGAAGGGCGGAGACACCGCCCGGGAGGCCCTCCGGGCGCGGGCGTCGCCCCTCAACGCCCACTACCACCGCTGGATACTGCGGCAGCTGCCGAGGCGCTTCGACCGCGCGCTTGACGTCGGCTCCGGCGCCGGCGACCTCGCGCGGCTGCTGGCGGGCCGGGCGGAGCAGGTGGTCGGGGTGGACGCGGATCCGGCGATCACCGAGCGGGCCCGGCAGCCGACTCCGCCGGCGGCGCGGGTGGTCTTCACCGTCGCCGATGCCACGACGGGGCTTCCGGCCGGCCCGTACGACGTCGTGACCTGCGTGGCCACCGTGCACCACCTGCCGTTCGCCGAGGCGCTCGCCGAGTTCCGCCGACGCCTCGCGCCCGGCGGGGCACTGGTGATCGTCGGCCTGTCCCGCGCCGACACCCCGGTGGACCACCTGCTCGGCCTCGCGGCCGTCCCGCTCAACGCCCTGACGGGCTACCTGAAGAACCGGGGACGGCCCGCCCCGCGCCCGGTGGCGATGACGGCTCCGACCCGGGCAGCGGAGACGACCTTCCACCGGATCGCCACCGAGGCCCGTACCGTCCTCCCCGGTGCCCGGCTGCGGCGGCGGCTCTTCTGGCGCTACACGCTCGTGTGGCGGAACGGCTGACGACGTGGATCCCCGCACGGACGCCGGCACCGCTGCGCCGGCAGAGGGGCGCTCGACCGGCGCCGTACCGGGGGGGCACTGGAGCAGGCCGTCCGCCGGGGCCACGCCGCCGAGGTGGCCCGGCTGTTGGCGGCCGGGGCCGACCCGGAGCAGCCGATCGGTGAGTACCGCGAGACGACCCCGCTCTGCTCGGCGGCGGCGTCCGGGCACACCGCCGTCGTCCGGGTGCTGCTGGAGGCCGGTGTCCACCCCGATGCCCGGAACCGGCTCGGCCACCTGCCCCTCGTCCTGGCCGCGACGGCGGGCCGGTACGGCCACCCGTCCACCGTCGACCTGCTGCTGGACGCAGGGGCCGACATCGAGGCCCGGACGAGGGGCCGGACGGCGCTCGAATGGGCCGAGGGCTTCGGTCTGGCGGAGACGGTCCGCCGTCTGCGCGGCCGCGAGGCCCAATGCGCCGGGGCTGGGAGCCCTCAGCCTGAGTGAAGGACCCGGAAGCGGTCGGGCGCCGCCGGGTCCCGGTCGACGACCTGGACCGGCGGCCAGGCCCACTGCCGTACGCCGATGCCCGGCACCCGGGAGAACCGGATCGTTCCGCGGGTGCCTTCGACGGCGACGTGCGGCCAGGATCCGGAGACGCCGGTCCGCCCGGTGCCGTGGGTGCGCAGCACCTCGGTCAGGACGGCGATCGTGTCGTAGCCCTCGAAGGCGACGAAGGAGGGTGCCTCGCCCAGTCGTTCGCGGAGGGCCGCCCCGACACGGGTGCCGAGCGGGCCGAGCCGTTCGGGCAGGTAGCGCAGGAACGGGATCGCGGCACCGTCATCGCCCAGCAGCGCCGCCCAGTCGGCGAACTCGGGCTGCCCGGCCGGAGCGCCGATCAGGAACCCGGCGAGGCGCGGGTCGCGGCGGACGGCCCGGACGATCGGCACCGCCGGTTCAGGACTGCCGACCAGGAGGAGGAGCGCCGTGGCGCCCGAGTCGGCGAGTTGCCCGCACAGGTCCGCGGGGGAGAGCGCCCGCATGTCGCACCCGACGACCGTCCCCCCGTGTGCGGCGAGATGGTCCCGGAGGATGCCGGTGCCGGTCGCCCAGTAGACGCTCGGTTCGGTGGCCACGGCGATCCTCCGGTGGCCGGCGCCGACGAGGAAGTCGGCGTAGATCCGCCAGCCGTGGGACTGCGCCGGGGCGAGTCGGGCGACGACGTCGGCCGGCTGCTCGGTGAGCGCGTCGAGGACGGCGGACGAGCAGAGGAACGGCAGGCCCAAGGCGTCGGCCCTGGCCGCGGCGGCGCGGGCGACGACGCTGTGGTACTCGCCCGCGAGGGCGGCCACGCCCAGGCGGCCCAGTTCGTCCACGGCCGCCGCGGCCCGCTGCGGGTCGGCGGCGGTGTTCCGGACGAGCAGTTCGAGCGGCCTTCCGGCGATCCCGCCGGAGTCGTTGGCCTCCTGCGCGGCCAGCTCCAGCCCGGCGAGCAGGTGCCGGCCCGCCTCGACCCAGCCGGGCCGGGTCAGCGGGACGAGGGCGCCGATCCGGACGGGCGGTCCGTCGGTCCGCTCCGGTTCACGTGACGATGCCGGCGTACTCATGCGTGGGCGTCTCCCGGGTGACGGTCCGTCATCCGGGCAGGCTACCCGCCGCCGGGACCGGGCGGTGGCCGGTGGGCCGGGTCGCCGGGTCGGCCTCAGACGGCCGTCGACACGCCGGCGGGCTCGGGCGGCACGTCCGCCGCGGCGAGCCGGAGCCGGCGGTCCCGGAGCCGGGCGAGCGGAAAGTAGAGCAGGAACGAGCCGGCGACGACGACCACGCCGTACGTCACCGCCTGGGTTCCGCTCTCCAGGTACTGCTGCCAGGCGGCCCAGACCGAGATGCCGAGCAGGCAGACCACGATGCCGGCGATGCCGAACATCCCGCCGGGGACGCGGTACGGGCGCTCCAGTTCGGGTTCGCGGACCCGCAGGGCGATCAGGGCGGCGACCTCCAGCAGGATGCCGATGTTGGTGAGGAAGACGTCGAAGATCACCAGGTTGGCGAAGCTGCTGAGGCAGAACAGCGCGTAGACGGCGGCGGAGCCGACGATGGAGACGACGGGCGCCCGGTAGCGCCGGCCCTCCTTGGCCATCCACTGGGGGAAGTAGCCGTCCTGCGCGAGGACCAGCGGCAGCCGCGAGTTGGAGGCCAGTAGGGCGGAGAACATCGCGACGGCGGCGAACATGCCGCCGACGGTGACCGACAACTGGAGCCAGGGCCCGGCGAGTTCGCGGGCGACCTCGGAGAACGAGCCGGCCTCCCAGCCCCGCCAGCCGGCCTCCCCGTCGGCGCCGGTGGCCAGGGCTGCGATCGACGGCAGCAGGTATCCGACCATGATGAGGACGACCGAGACCGCCAGCGCCCTGGGGAGGTGCTTGCGCGGATCCTCCATCTCCCCGGCGACGTTGGACACGCTGTCCCAGCCGGAGTAGTTCCACATCACGATGAACAGGCCGGCGCCGAAGGCCGTCCAGGCGGACTGGTCGGTCGTGGCCGTGGCGGTGGAGACCGGGTTGGTGCCGTCGCCGATCAGCCGGGCGGCGCCGACGACGGTGAGGATCAGCATGGGCGTCAGGCAGATGGCGGCGAAGGCCACCGAGGACTCGCCGACCCAGCCGGCGCCGAGCAGGTTGAGCAGGGTGAAGACGGCGATCACGGCGAGGCAGATGAACCAGTTCAGGTCGAACTGCAGGTGGCCCAGCCGGAACAGCACGTGCCGGCCCGGGGCGACGAAGCCCGCGACGCTCTGCAGGTAGCTGGTGAAGAGCACCGGGTACAGCGCCATGTCGACAAAGCTGCAGATCCACTGGAGCAGGCCCTGCTGGAAGCCCCAGAACCTGCCGAGGCCGCGCTTGACCCAGTGGTAGTACCCGCCCTCGACCGGTATCGCGGTGCCGAGTTCGGCGCAGACCAGCGCGTGCGGAACGCTGTAGATCAGCGGGGTCACCACGATCAGCAGGAGGGCGATGCCAGGCCCCGAGGTGGAGAACAGCTCCTCGATGCCGTACGCGCCGCCCGAGACGCTGAAGAAGATCAGAGCGACCAGCGGGAGCAGGCGCACCCGCCTGGGCTTGCTCAGGGACAGGGCGGTCATCGTCACCTCGGTGGGGGTCGGCCGGCGGATTCACGGTGCCCGGGTCGCCTGGGCGCGCGCCCCAGCCGGCCGTCGACGCGGTGTCGCCGGCGCGGTGGCCCCCCGGAAGATCGGCCGGGCCCTGGCGGCCCGCCGACGTCCCTAGAGTCTCGGGCCCCGGCCCGACCGGGGCAATCGCCCACCCTGGCAGGGAGAGTCGCCGACCTTTGACACTCTGCTGACACCCCGCCAGCGCCCTTGCCGCCGCTCCCCGTGCCGCGGGCCGTCGACGACCGCCCGCACCTCCCCTATCCACGCGTCGAGTTCGCCGCCGAGCGCGTCCCGGGCGGCGGGCCGGTGATGCGGCGGGCCGGTGATGCGGCGGGCGGGGGAGCGGCTCGGGCGGGCCGGCCGGTGACGCGGCAGGCGGGTCAGTGGCGCGCGGTTCGCCGGCCGGCGAGCAGGGCCGTACCGGCCACGGCCGCGACGGCGCCGGCGGCCATCAGCCCGCGGGAGGAGCGCCAGGACAGCACCGACCAGCACGACCGGGCGGAGAGCAGCGAGCCGGTGCTGAGCCAGGAGCCCACCGAGACGAGCGAGAGGGCGGAGCCGATCGAACCGGCCGAGAGAGCGCTGCCGACCGAGCCGACGGAGAGCACCGAGCCCACGGACCCGATCGAGAGCGCCGAACCGGTCGAGGCGATGGACAGTACGGAGTCCTTGGACCAGAGCGACAGCAGCGAGTCCGCGCGGGCGGGCGTGCGAGCGACCATGGCCCGATCGTAGTCCGGGGGAGGCCGTGGGGGCGGTGGAAACCGGTCGAACGAAGCGGACCGGCAGCGGACCGGCACGAGAACCGGACGAACATGTTCGTCACGTTCTTGTTCGTAACGAACATGTTCGTTACAGTGGAGGCATGACCGCACACCCCGATGCCCCGCGCAGCCGCCGCGAACGTCCCGCCAAGCCGGCGCTGAGCCGCTCCGGGATCGTCGCCACGGCCGTCGAGCTGATGCGATCCGAGGGCCTCCAGCGGGTCACCATGCGCCGCCTGGCGCAGGAGCTCGACACCGGCCCCGCCTCGCTGTACGTGTACGTCCGCAACACCGCCGAGCTGCACGCCGCCGTCCTCGACGACCTGCTCGGCTCCGTCGACCTCACGCCCGTCACCACCCCCGGTGACTGGCAGGACCGCCTGGTCCGGGTCCTCACCTCGTACACCGACCTGCTCTTCGCGCACCCCGGTCTCGCCCAGTCCGCGCTGGTCGCCCGCCCCTCAGGCGAGCGCTACCTCGACCTGGTGGAGGCGGTGCTCGCCCTGCTCGCCGAGGGCGGCGTCCCCGGTGACCGGGCAGCCTGGGTGCTCGACCTGCTGCTCCAGTTCGCCACCGCCACGGCCGCCGAGCACGCCCCCCGCGGCGGCGCCCCGAGCGGCGAGGGCGCACGCACCGAGGAGTGGGCCGCGCTCGCCACCGCCCTGAGCGGCGCCGGCGCCGACACCCGCCCGCACCTCGCCGTGCTCGGCACCGAACTGCTCGCCGGCCCCGGCGAGCAGCGGCTCGCCTGGGGGTTCCGCGTCCTGCTCAACGGCGCGCTGCACACCCCGCGCTGAACGACCGCGCGCCGAACCGCCGCGCGCCCTCGTCCGCCCTCGTCCGCCCTGCCCGGCCCCCGTCACCTCAGGAGTTCCGCCATGACCACCACCACCGCCACCCACCACCCGATCACCGTCGTCGGCGCCGGCCTCGGCGGCCTCACCCTCGCCCGGGTGCTGCACGTCCACGGCATCGACGCCCTCGTCCTCGACCTGGACGCCTCGCCGACCGCCCGCCACCAGGGCGGCATGCTCGACCTGCACGAGGACACGGCGCAGGTCGCGCTGCGCGCCGCCGGTCTGTACGAGGAGTTCCTCGCGATCGTCCACCCCGGCGGCCAGGCGATGCGCATCGTCGACCGGCACGGCTCCGTGCTGATGGCGGACGACGAGGGCGACGAGGGCGACCGGCCCGAGGTCAACCGCAACGACCTGCGCCGTATCCTGCTCGACTCGCTGCCCGCCGGCACCGTCCGCTGGGGCGCCAAGGTGACCGCCGCCCGGCCGCTCGGTGACGGGCGGCACGAACTGCGGCTCGCCGACGGCGGCGTCCTCACCACCGACCTGCTGGTCGGCGCGGACGGCGCGTGGTCCCGGATCCGCCCGCTGGTCTCCGCCGCCGTCCCCGCCTACGCCGGCATCTCCTTCGTCGAGACCGACCTCCCCGCGAGCGCCGCCGCCCACACCGCCACGCTCGGCCTCGCCGGCCGAGGCATGATGTTCGCGCTCGGCGACGACCGTGGCATGCTCACCCACCTCGAGAACGACGGCACCGTGCACAGCTACACCGCCCTGCGGGTGCCGGAGGACTGGGCCGCCGGCGTCGACTTCGCCGACACCGACGCCGCCCGGGCGGAGGTCCTGCAGCACTTCGACGGCTGGGACGCGCGGCTGCGCGCGCTGATCGCCGACGCCGAGGGCGCCCTCGTGCCGCGGCCGATCCACGCCCTGCCGATCGGGCACCGCTGGCCGCGCACCCCCGGCGTCACCCTGCTCGGCGACGCCGCCCACCTGATGTCCCCGTTCGCCGGCGAGGGCGCCAACCTCGCCATGCTGGACGGCGCGGAGCTCGCCGCCGCGATCGCCGCCCACCCCGGCGACCCGGAGGCCGCCCTCGCCGCGTACGAGCGGGAGCTCTTCCCGCGGAGCGAGTCCGCCGCCGCGGAGTCCGCCGCCAACCTCGACCTCTGCTTCGCCGCCGACGCCCCGCAGGGCCTGCTGGAGCGGATGGCCGGCTACCGCGCCTCGGCCTGACCCGCGGACGGTCCGCGACGGGGGAGTCCGACGTGATGCCTCGGGGCGGTCCGGCCACCGGAGCCGCGGCGTACGGATGCCTCGGAGGGGGCGCGCGGGGTCACCGCCCGCCCGAAGGCCGGGGGGAGAACCGCGCGCTCCTCCCGACCGCCCTCTCAAGCCGACGCCTGGTCGGCGAGTCGGAGGACCTGGCCGGGGACGATGAGGTCGGGGTCGTCGCCCACGACGTCGCGGTTCAGTTCGTGCAGGGCCTGCCAGCCGCCCGCGACACCGTGGGCCTCCGCGATGCCGGCCAGGTCCTCGCCCTCCTGGACGGTCCACCGGAGCTCGGGGCCGGCGTCGGCGGGCTCCGGTTCGGTGGCTTCCGGTCCGGTGCTCTCCGGTTCGGCGGCCGGTGCGGGCGCGGCCGTCTCCACCCGTGGCGCCCCGGCCGACGCCGCGCCCGGTGCCGCCCCGCGGCCGCCGCAGACCGGCCACGGCTTCAGCCCGCGGCGGGCCGCCAGCCGCTCGGCGACGGCGATCTGCTGCTCCCGGGTGGCGAGGTCGGCCCGCGGTGCGAAGGCCGTCCCGCCGTTGGCCTGCCAGGTGGTCCGGTCGAACTGCAGGCCGCCGAAGTAGCCGTTGCCGGTGGCGAGGTGCCAGCGGCCACCGCTCTCGCAGGCCGCGATCCGGTCCCAGTCGACGCCCCCGCTGCGGGCCGCGGCCGCGGCGTCGGCGTGGCCGACCCCCCCGGTGCAGGCCCAGACCCCTGCCGCACTCAGGACGGCCAGCAACAGGTGCAGCGCACGGCGGTGCAGCGACTCGGTGGACGGCACAGGGCACTCCGGACCTCGGGGACAGGACGGCGGCACCCGCGGGCGCCGCCCTTCCACCGAGACACGGCCCCCGCCCCGATCCGCGGCCGACACGGCGGCGGGATCACCCGCCCGGCCCCGCAGCGGCCCCCGCTCGGCCCACACGCCCACCCGTCCGGCCGCCCGCCGGGCGTGCCGGGTCCGGAACCGCCGACCCGCCGGGCCCCGCGGTCCCCACCCGCACCCCCGCCCACAGGCCGGGGTGCACAGGCGTTTACCCTGAGGGATGAACACGCGTACACCCCTCCCCGCCTGCCGATCAGGGAGCACGATGACCGAGACCGAACCACCCGGCGCCGGACCCTCCGCACCCCCGTACCTCGTCGCCGTCCTCGCCTTCTGCGGCGTCGTGGTGGCCGTCATGCAGACCCTGGTCGTCCCGCTGCTGCCGCACGTCCCGCAGCTGACCGGCAGCACCCCGACCGCCGCCAGCTGGCTGGTCACCGTCACCCTGCTCACCGGCGCCGTCTGCACGCCGCTGCTCGGCCGGATCGGTGACATGTACGGCAAGCGCCGCGTACTGCTCGCCTCGCTGGGCGTGCTGGTGCTCGGCTCGGCGCTGTGCGCGGTGAGCTCCCACATCGGCGTGCTGATCGCGGGCCGCGCCCTGCAGGGCGCCGCGCTGGCCGTCGTGCCGCTGGGCATCAGCATCATGCGCGACGAACTGCCGCCCGCCCGGGTGCTCCCGTCCGTCGCGCTGATGAGCTCCACGCTCGGCATCGGCGCCGCGGTCGGCCTGCCGGCCGCCGCGCTGGTCGTCGAACACGCCGACTGGCACACCATGTTCTGGGTGTCCGCCGGCCTGGGGCTGCTGGACATGGCACTGGTGCTGTGGAAGGTCCCCGAGTCGCCGGTGCGCACCGCCGGACGCTTCGACGTGCTGGGTGCGCTCGGCCTCTCCGCCGTGTTGGTGGCCCTGCTGCTCGCGGTGACCCAGGGCGCGCAGTGGGGCTGGACCTCCGGCCGCATCCTCGGCCTGATCGCCGTCGCCGTGGTGCTCGCCCCGCTCTGGCTGCGCCACGAACTGCGCCACTCCAGCCCGATGGTGGACGTGCGGGTCTCGGCCCGTCCCGCGGTGCTGCTCGCCAACGTGGCCGCCCTGCTGATCGGCTTCGCCTTCTACGCCAACTCGCTGGTCACCGCACAGATGGTGCAGGAGCCGAGGAGCACCGGGTACGGGCTGGGCGCGTCCATCGTGGTCAGCGGCCTGTGCCTGCTGCCCGGCGGCCTGTCGATGGTGGCGCTCTCGCCGGTCTCGGCCCGGATCTCCGCCGCCTTCGGCCCGAAGGTCACCCTCGCGGTGGCGGCGGGCGTGATGGCGGTGGGCTACGTCGTCCGGTTCTTCACCAGCCACCAGCTGTGGATGATCATCGCCGGGGCGACGGTGGTCTCCGCCGGCACCGCCATCGCCTACAGCGCACTGCCCGCCCTGGTGATCCGGGCCGTGCCGGCCTCCGAGACGGGTGCGGCGAACGGCCTCAACACCCTGATGCGCTCGCTCGGCCAGGCCGTCTGCAGCGCCGTGGTCGCCGCCGTGCTCGCCAACCTGACCTTCCAGGTCGGCGGCCGCACCGCCCCGACGCTCCACGCCTACCTGTTGGTCTTCCTGGTCGCCGCCGCGGCCGCGGTGCTGGCCCTGCTGGTGACCCTCGCCCTGCCAGGGCGGCAGCGCGCCGCGGCCACCGGCCCGGCGGACGGCGCGGCCGCGCCCGGCGGACGGGCGCCCGCGGCGGTCGGGGAGCAGCGGGCATGACCGACCCCGCAGCGACCGGCAGCCGGCGGACGATCCTGCGCGCCGCCCGCAGGGCCTTCGCCGTCCAGCCGTACGCGCAGGTCACCCTGCGCGGCATCGCCGCCGAGGCCGAGGTCAGCGCCTCGCTGATCGTCAAGCTGTTCGGCAGCAAGGAGGAACTCTTCGCGCAGACCGCGGACTTCTCCGCGGACCTCGACGAGCTGCTCGACGCCCCGCTCGACCGGCTGGGCCGCCACCTGGTGCTCACCCTGGTCCGCGTCCGTCGGGAGCGCCGCACTGACCCGCTGCTGCGGGTGGTCCTCTCGCTCGGCATGGCCGACGAGCGGACGCTGATCAGGGACCGGTTCCGGGACCAGGCCACCCGCCGCCTCGCGGCCCGACTCGAAGACCCGGAGGCGGAGTTGCGCGCCGAACTGATCCTCGGACAGCTGCTCGGGCTGGGCGCCACGCTGAGCATCCACCGGGACGGCGGCGCCGCTGAGCGGACCGCCCCCGAGCGGATCGCCGACCTCTGCGCCCCGGCCCTGCAACAGCTGATCGACGGCACCTGATCGACGGCACCTGAGCGACGGCGTCCGACCGCGGTGCCCGACCGAGGCACCCCACGCCAGGCCCCGGCGAACCCCCGCCGGGGCCCTCGTGTCGGCGCCGCAGCGCCGGCACGGCGACATCGGCGCCGCAGCGCCCGCACCGCAACCCCGGCACCGCAACGTCCGCACGGCAACGTCGGCACGGCAACGTCGGCAGACCCCACCGCAAGGTCCCCGGCGTGGCACGGCCCGGGCCGCCGGCGCGGCCTACGGTGGAGTGACGGGGGGCGGAGGGAGCATGCCGAGATGGTCCGGACACCGTCCCACCTCACGGTCGTGGTGCTGGCCCAGGCCGGCGGCCCGCTGGTGCGCGTCGCGGGGACGATCGACCGCGAGACCGCGCCGCGGCTGGCCGACGCGCTGCGGCAGCCGTGGGCCTCGCGCAGCTCGCCGCCGACCGTCCGGGTCGACCTCGCGGCCGTGGCGTTCTGCGACTCCAGCGGACTCAACGTGCTGCTGGACGCCGACCGGCAGGCCCGCGACCGGGGCAGCACCCTGCTGCTGGAGAACCTGCCGGACCAGCTGCGCAGGCTGCTGGCGGTGACCGGCACCGACGAGATCCTCACCCTGCGCCCCGCTCCGCCGTCCGGGGGGCCCGCCCGTCCGGCCCCGCCTACCGTGGAAGGCGGGTGACGGGTCCGTGGCCGGTCCGCCCGGCCGCCCGGTGCGCCCGCGAGGGGACGGTGAGGACATGTGCAGATGGCTGGCCTACTCCGGGTCGCCGATCGCGCTGGCGGAGCTGCTCTACAAGCCCCGGCACTCCCTGATCGACCAGAGCCGCCACGCCCGGATGGGCGTCGAGACCACCAACGGCGACGGCTGCGGCGTCGGCTGGTACCCGGACGTCGGCGGCGGCACGGACGACGCCGAGCCCGCGATCTTCCACGCCACCGGACCGGCCTGGAGCGACCGCAACCTGCTCGAACTCTCCCGCTGCGTCCGCTCCCCGCTCTTCCTGGCGCACATCCGGGCCTCCACCGGAACGGCCGTGCAGCAGAGCAACTGCCACCCCTTCCGGTACGGCCGCTGGCTGTGGATGCACAACGGTGCGATCAGCGGCTTCCCGGAGCTCAAGCGCGACCTGGCGCTCACCGTGGACCCGTCGCTGTACCCGTTCATCGAGGGGTCCACCGACTCGGAGCTGATGTTCTACGTGGCGCTGACCCTCGGCCTGCAGGACGACGTGCCGCGCGCCGTCGAGCGCATGATCGGCACGATCGAGGCGGTCGCGCAGCGCCACGGCGTCCCGGACCCGCTGCAGATGACCGTCGCGGTCTCCGACGGCCACCGGCTGTGGGCCTTCCGCTACTCCACCGAGCGCCACTCCCGCTCGCTGTTCTTCAGCACCGACGTCCGGACCCTGCGCACCCTCCACCCGGAGATCGAGGCCCTGCAGGAGGTCGCGGACGGTACGCGGATCGTGGTCTCCGAGCCGCTCGGTGACCTGGAGGGCGCCTGGCACGCGGTGCCCGAGTCCTCCTACGGCGTCGTCGAGGACGGGCACGGCGAGCTGCACACGTTCAGCCCGCTCGTGCCCTGACCCGTTCCTGACCGCGTTCCCGACCGCTCGTCCGTCAGAGCGCCGCGGCGAGGCGCGTGCCCTGGTCGATGGCGCGCTTGGCGTCGAGCTCGGCGGCGACGTCGGCCCCGCCGATCAGGTGCGCCTCGATGCCGAGCCCGCGCAGCTCCTCGTGCAGGTCGCGGCGCGGCTCCTGACCGGTGCAGAGCACCACGGTGTCGACCGGCAGCAGCTGCGGCTCGCCGTCGAGCTCGAAGTGCAGCCCCCGGTCGTCGATCAGCGTGTAGGTGGCGCCGGCGACGGTGGTGACGCCGCGGTGCTTCAGCTCGGTGCGGTGGATCCAGCCGGTGGTCTTGCCGAGGCCGGCGCCGACCTTGCCGGTCTTGCGCTGCAGCAGGTGGACGCGGCGCGGGGAGGCGCTGCGCACCGGCTCGGCGAGGCCGCCCGGGGTGGTGTGGTCGGTGTCCACGCCCCACTGGGCGAAGAAGACGTCGGCGTTGTGGGCGGCCTGCTCGCCCGGGTCGGTGAGGAACTCGGCGACGTCGAAGCCGATGCCGCCGGCGCCGAGGATCGCGACCCGCTCGCCGACCGGTGCCCCGTCGCGGAGCACGTCCAGGTAGCCGACGACGCTCGGGTGGTCGACGCCCTCGATCTCCGGGACGCGCGGGGTGACGCCGGTGGCGAGGACGATCTCGTCGTAGCCCTCGGAGGCGAGCGCCTCGGCGGTCGCCGTGGTGCCCAGGCGCAGCTCGACGCCGCGGGCGTCCAGCTGGTGGCGGTAGTAGCGGACGGTCTCGTCGAACTCCTGCTTGCCGGGCACCTTGCGGGCGACGTTCAGCTGGCCGCCGACGGTGTCGGCCGCGTCGTAGAGGGTCACGGCGTGGCCGCGCTCGGCGGCGGAGACGGCGAATGCGAGGCCGGCCGGGCCGGCGCCGACCACGCCGATCCGCTTGCGCAGCACGGTGGGGGAGAGGACGAGCTCGGTCTCGTGGCAGGCCCGCGGGTTGACCAGGCAGGAGGTGATCTTGAGGCTGAAGGTGTGGTCCAGGCAGGCCTGGTTGCAGCCGATGCAGGTGTTGACGGCCTCGGGGGTGCCGGCGGCGGCCTTGGCGACGAAGTCGGGGTCGGCGAGCAGCGGCCGGGCCATCGAGATCAGGTCGGCGTGGCCGTCGGCGAGGATCTGCTCGGCCAGCTCGGGGGTGTTGATGCGGTTGCTGGTGACCAGCGGGATGCCGACCGAGCCCATCACCTTGCGGGTCACCCAGGTGAAGGCGCCGCGCGGCACCGAGGTGGCGATGGTGGGGATGCGGGCCTCGTGCCAGCCGATGCCGGTGTTGATGATGGTGGCGCCGGCGGCCTCGACCGCCTTGGCGAGCTGCACCACCTCGGCGAGGGTCGAACCGCCGGGGACGAGGTCGAGCATGGAGAGCCGGTAGACGAGGATGAAGTCCTCGCCGACCCGCTCGCGGACCCGGCGGACGATCTCGACCGGGAAGCGCATCCGGTTCTCGTAGGAGCCGCCCCAGCGGTCGGTGCGGTGGTTGGTGGGGGCGGCGATGAACTCGTTGATCAGGTAGCCCTCGGAGCCCATGATCTCGACGCCGTCGTAGCCGGCCGCCCGGGCGAGCTCGGCGCAGCGGGCGAAGTCCTCGATCGTCCGCTCGATCTGCTCGTCGGTGAGCTCGTTCGGGGTGAAGGGGCTGATCGGCGCCTTGAGCGGGCTGGGCGCGACCAGGTCCTGGTGGTAGGCGTACCGGCCGAAGTGCAGGATCTGCATGGCGATCCGGCCGCCGGCCGCGTGCACCGCGTCGGTGACCACCCGGTGCCGGGCGGCCTCCTCCTCGGTGGCCAGCATGGCGCCGCCCTCCCACGGCCGGCCGGCCTCGTTGGGGGCGATGCCGCCGGTGACGATCAGGCCGACGCCGCCGCGGGCGCGCTCCGCGTAGAAGGCGGCCATCCGCTCGAAGCCGTCGGGCGCCTCCTCCAGGCCGACGTGCATCGAGCCCATGACCACCCGGTTGGGCAGCGTGGTGAAGCCCAGGTCGAGCGGGCTCAGCAGGCGGGGGTAGGCGGTCATCCGGGGCCTCCAGGGCGGGGTCGTCGTGCGCCCTTTGTAGACCGCCGGGGGCCACTTGTGCAACTGGGTGCAAAACGTGAGCGCTTTGGCACTGAGTACCTTTACGTGACGGCACCAAGTGCCATACGGTCGCGGGACCGAGCCACCGCCGGGTCCCACCCGGGCAACGGCGCGGCACGATCTCGAGAGGAACGGCATGGGAACAAGTCGAATCGGCGTCGTCGGCTGCGGCCTCATGGGCGCGGGCATCGCGGAGGTCTGCGCCCGTGCGGGCCTGGACGTGCTGATCGCCGAGCACAGCCTCGAGGCCGCCGACCGCGGCCGACAGCGGATCGCCGCATCCATGCAGCGCGCCGTCACCCGCGGCCGGCTCGACGCGGCGGACGCCGAGACCGCCCTCGCGCGACTCACCTTCACCACCCGCATCGAGGACTTCGCCGACCGGCAGCTGGTCGTGGAGGCCGTGGCCGAGGACGAAGCCCTCAAGACCGAACTCTTCGCCGCACTGGACCGCATCGTGGAGGCACCTGACGCCGTCCTCGCCTCCAACACCTCCTCCATCCCGATCATGAAACTCGGCACCGCCACCCGCCGCCCCGAGCGGGTGATCGGCATCCACTTCTTCAACCCCGTACCGGTGCTCCGCCTCGTCGAACTCGTCCCCTCCCTGCTCACCTCGGACGACACGCTCCGGCAGGCCGAACACCTCGCCACCGACCTGCTCGGCAAGACCGTCGTCCGGGCCTGCGACCGCGCCGGCTTCGTGGTGAACGCCCTGCTGATCCCCTACCTGCTGTCGGCCGTCCGGATGATGGAGTCCGGCCTCGCCTCGGCCGACGACATCGACACCGGCATGGTGCTCGGCTGCGCCCACCCGATGGGCCCGCTGCGCCTGGCCGACCTGGTCGGCCTGGACACCGTCCAGGCCGCCGCCGAGGCGATGTACGAGGAGTTCAAGGAGCCCCTGTACAGCCCGCCGCCGCTGCTGCTGCGCATGGTCGACGCCGGCCTGCTCGGCGAGAAGAGCGGCCGCGGCTTCTACGACCACACCGCATGACCCCGCACCGTCCCGCACCGCACCCACGAAATGGAGTGGCCACCATGCCCGAGGCCGTCATCGTCAGCGCCGCCCGTTCGCCGATCGGCCGGGCCTTCAAGGGCTCGCTGAAGGACGTCCGCCCGGACGACCTCACGTCCCAGATCATCGCC
>NZ_JOAI01000071.1 GCF_000717715.1 Streptomyces sp. NRRL B-24484
GGGCGGACGCGGCGCGGGGCGGGCGGGGCGGGTGCGGGGGTGGGGGCTGCCGGGGCCTGGTCGGCGGGGGTGGGCGTGGCTGTGGGTGGGAGGGTCCACAATGGGGGGCGCCGTGCCCCCGTAGGGTTCGACGCGGCGGCCGTGGACGGCCGCCGTTCGACAGACGCAAGCCCGACACGCAAGGAGCCCCGCCGCGATGGCCCGCCGCAGTTCGCCCACCCCGCCGCCCGGTGACTTCGAGGAGCGGATTCTCGATGTCGACGTGGTGGACGAGATGCAGGGCTCGTTCCTGGAGTACGCGTATTCGGTGATCTACTCGCGGGCGCTGCCCGATGCGCGGGACGGTCTGAAGCCGGTGCAACGGCGGATCCTGTACCAGGCGAACGAGATGGGTCTGCGGCCGGAGCGCGGGCACGTGAAGTGCGCGCGGCTGGTGGGCGAGGTGATGGGTCGGCTGCACCCGCACGGTGACGCGTCGATCTACGACTCGGTGGTGCGTCTGGCGCAGCCGTTCTCGATGCGGCTGCCGCTGATCGACGGGCACGGCAACTTCGGTTCGCTGGGCAACGACGACCCGCCGGCCGCGATGCGGTACACGGAGTCGCGGCTGACGGCGGCGTCGATGTCGATGGTGGAGTCGCTCCACGAGGACACCGTCGACTTCGGGCCGAACTACGACGGCAGCGAGCAGGAGCCGCAGGTCCTGCCGTCGGCGTTCCCGAACCTGCTGGTGAACGGCAGCTCGGGCATCGCGGTCGGCATGGCGACGAACATGCCGCCGCACAACCTGTCCGAGGTCGTGGCGGCGGCCCGGCACCTGATCAAGCACCCGAACGCGGACCTGGACACGCTGATGCGGTTCGTGCCGGGTCCGGACCTGCCGACGGGCGGCCGGATCGTGGGTCTGTCGGGGATCCGGGACGCGTACGAGAAGGGCCGCGGCACCTTCAAGATCCGGGCGACGACGTCGATCGAGAGCGTGACGGCGCGCCGCAAGGGGATCGTGGTCACCGAGCTGCCGTACAGCGTCGGGCCGGAGAAGGTGATCGCGAAGATCAAGGACCTGGTCAACGCGAAGAAGCTGCAGGGCATCGCGGACGTCAAGGACCTGACGGACCGTGAGAACGGTCTGCGCCTGGTGATCGAGGTGAAGAACGGCTTCGTGCCGGAGGCGCTGCTGGAGCAGTTGTTCAAGTTGACGCCGATGGAGGAGACCTTCGGCATCAACAACGTGGCGCTGGTGGACGGTCAGCCGCTGACGCTGGGTCTGAAGGAGCTGCTGGAGGTCTACGTCGACCACCGCTTCGAGGTGGTGCGTCGGCGCAGCGACTTCCGGCGGCGCAAGCGCCAGGAGCGGCTGCACCTGGTCGAGGGCCTGCTGGTGGCGCTGGTCGACATCGACGAGGTCATCGCGATCATCCGGTCGAGCGACAACGCGGCGCAGGCGAAGGAGCGGCTGATCGAGCGCTTCTCGCTGTCGGAGGTGCAGACGGCGTACATCCTGGACACTCCGCTGCGGCGGCTGACCCGGTTCGACCGGGTGGAGCTGGAGGCCGAGCAGCAGAAGCTGACGGCGGAGATCGCGGAGCTGACGGAGATCCTGGAGTCGGACTCGCGGCTGCGCAGCGTGGTGTCGTCGGAGCTTGGTGCGGTGGCGAAGCAGTTCGGTTCGCCGCGGCGGACGGTGCTGCTGGAGGCCGGTTCGCTGCCGAGTGCGTCGCTGTCGGTGCCGCTGGAGGTGGCGGACGATCCGTGCCGGGTGATGCTGTCGTCGACGGGTCTGCTGGCGCGGACGGCGGACGGCGAGTCGGTGGAGGTGTCGGAGCAGCGGGCGAAGCACGACGTGGTCGTGTCGGCGGTGGCTGCGACGGCGCGGGCGGACGTGGGTGTGGTGACGACGGCGGGCCGGGTGCTGCGGCTGCCGGTGATCGACCTGCCGCAGTTGCCGCCGGGGGGTGCGGTGTCGCTGGCGGGTGGCGCGGCGGTGTCGGAGTTCCTGCGG
This sequence comes from Streptomyces sp. NRRL B-24484, assembly GCF_000717715.1. GTDB lineage: Bacteria > Actinomycetota > Actinomycetes > Streptomycetales > Streptomycetaceae > Kitasatospora. The sequence goes on from NZ_JOAI01000071.1 coordinate 2,003, forward strand.
CTGGAGGCCGGGGAGCGGGCACTGGCGCTGACGACGCTGGACGAGTCGTCGCCGGGTCTGGCGCTGGGCACGGCGCAGGGCGTGGTGAAGCGGGTGGTGCCGGAGTGGCCGTCGAACAAGGACGAGTTCGAGGTGATCGCCCTCAAGGAGGGTGACGAGGTCGTGGGTGCGGTGGAGCTGGCGACGGGCGAGGAGGATCTGGTCTTCATCGCTTCGGACGCGCAGTTGCTGCGCTACCCGGCGGGTCAGGTCCGGCCGCAGGGTCGCCCGGCCGGCGGTATGGCGGGCATCAAGGTGTCGGAGGGGGCCCGGGTGCTGTCGTTCACGGCGGTGGATCCGGGTGCGGACGCGGTGGTGCTGTCGGTGGCGGCGGCGTCGGCGACGTTGTCGGGCGGTGAGCACACGACGTGGAAGGTGACGCCGTTCGAGGTGTATCCGCGCAAGGGCCGGGCGACGGGCGGTGTCCGCTGCCAGCGGTTCCTGCGGGGTGAGGACGTGCTGGCGTTCGCGTGGGCGGGTGCGGCTCCGGCGTTGGCGGCTGCGGCGAACGGTTCGCCGGTGGTGCTGCCGGAGCGGGATCCGCGTCGGGACGGTTCGGGTTCGCCGGTGTCGGCGCAGGTCGCGGCGGTCGGCAGCCGGTTGTAGGACGGGTCGTCCGTGGGTTCGTCCGACGGGGGCGCTGCTTCGGCGGCGCCCCCGTCGGCGTTGCTGCAGGAGTCGCTGGTGCTGCCGGGGCGGTCTTCCGCCGCCGTGGCCGGCGGGGGTGGCGAGGGTAGGCTTGCCTGGGTGAGCACCTGCGCGACGTTGTCGCTGGAACTGTCCGAGCCGTTGGCCGCGACCGCGGCGACGGCCTCGACCTGGCTGCTGCTGGAGCAGGCCGGGCCGTGGGGGGCGAAGGCGCTGGTGGAGAGCCATCTGGAGACGGCGGTGGGGGCCGCGTTGGAGGCCGCTGCGGCGGGCTCGGGGGTGCGGGTGGCGCTGGTGCGTTCGCCGGGCCGTCATGCGGATGCCGGGGCGGACGCGCGGCACCGGGTGGTCGTGGCGCACACCGTGCCGGGCCGGTCGTGGGTGCGGCGCTGGTCGGTGGCGGATCCGGCGGAGCTGCTGGGGCTGGACTTCGCGGCGCTGGGTGCGGGGGTGCACGGCGGTCTGGGGACGGAGCACGACGGGGGTCCGCTCGCGCTGGTCTGCACGAACGGCCGCCGGGACCGCTGCTGTGCGCTGCTGGGGCGGCCGTTGGCGGCGGAGTTGGCGGCGTCGGGGCCGGGCGAGGTGTGGGAGGTGACGCACCTGGGCGGTCACCGGTTCTCGCCGACGATGCTGGTGCTGCCGTTCGGGTACGCGTACGGGCGGCTGTCGGGGGCGGCGGCGAAGGAGGTGCTGGCGTCGACGGCCTCGGGTCACACGGTCCCGGAGTTCTCGCGGGGCCGGTCGTGCTGGGAGCGTCCGGGTCAGGCGGCGGAGCACGCGGTGCGGCTGGCGGTGGGCGAGACGGCGGCGGAGGCGCTGACGGTGCGCCAGACGGCGGTGGCCGGCGGCTGGTCGGTGGAGGTGCGGCACGTGGACGGCCGGGGCTGGCGGGTGCCGGTGTCGGAGGGGGTGTCGGAGCCGCCGCGTCCGGAGAGCTGCGGGAAGGCGGCGGGGCTGCCGTCGCGGATGGTGGCCGGTCCGGTGGAACGGCTGTGACGGCCCCTCGCCCGCTGTCCGGGAGGGCGGGGGGCCGTCACAGGTCGCTGGGCCGGGTCAGCCGGCGGCCTTGGTGACGAACTCGGTGGTGTAGGTCTTGGCGAGGTCGATGCTCGCCTCCTTGCCCTTGACGTCGGGGTGGAAGGCGCCGAGGACGGCGAGGACGGTCTTCGGGCCGTCGGCGGGCATGACGCCGTCGGTGGTGAACATCGGCAGGGTGGCCTTGATGGCGGCCGCGTACTGCTCGGCGCCGCCCTGGGCGTAGTCGGCGGGCATCTTCGCGGCGATCTCCTCGGGGGTGTGGGTGTTCATCCACTTGAGGGTCTTGACGAAGGCGTTGGCGAGCTTCTGCACGGTGTCCTTGTTGCTGTTCACCCAGGCGGTGTTCATGTACAGCGAGGACGAGGGGTAGAGGCCGCCGAGGGCGGCCTTGGAGCCCTCGGGGGTGCGCATGTCGTAGAGCACCGAGCCGATGTTCTTGGAGACGATGTTGGCGACGGTCGGGTCGGTGGTCATGCCGGCGTCGATGGAGCCCTGCTGCATCGCGGCGATGAAGGTCTGGCCGGCGCCGACGGCGATCGGGCTGAACTGGCTGGTGTCGACGCCGTTCTTGACGGCGAGGTACTTGGTGAGGAAGTCGGTGGACGAGCCGATGCTGGTGACGCCGAGCTTGCGGCCCTTGAAGTCGGCGCCGCTCTTGATGGCGTCGGCCTGCTTGGCGGAGACGACCTCGACCTCGCCGGGGGCCTGCGAGAACTGGACGACGGACTCGACGCTCTTGCCCTTGGCCTGCAGGTCGATGGTGTGGTCGTAGAAGCCGACGGCACCCTGGACGTCCCCGGCGAGGAGGGCGGTGGTGGCGTTGACGCCGGCGGGCTCGCTCATCAGCTCGACGTTGACGCCGGCCTCGGCGAAGAAGCCGAGCCGCTGGGTGAGCATGGCGGGCATGTAGATGACCTTGTCGAGGCCACCGACCATGATCTTGACCTTGGGGCCCTCGACGGTGGGGCCGGCCGGGGCCGCGCCGTTGTGCGAGGTGGACGCGGCGTCGTTGGCGCAGGCGGCCAGCGGCAGGAGGAGGGCGGCGGCGAGGGCGGCGGCGGCGGTTCTGCGCATGGGTGGGGGCCTTCCTGGGTGCGCGGGGGGAGTCTTCTGCGGGGGACGGTTCTGCGGGGACGTTCTTCGGGGGACGTTCTGTGGGCGCAGCGGGGGTGGGGCTGCGGGCTACGGGGTGGGGCTGCGGCTCAGCGGCCGTCGCCGGAGTCGGCGGGCTTCCAGCGGAAGAGCCGCTTCTCGGCGAAGGTGAGCAGGCCCTCGGTGAACAGGGCGACCACGGCGAGGATGGTCATCGCGGCGTAGACGCCGGCGGCGTTGAAGGTGCCCTGCGCGGCGGCGACCATCAGGCCGAGGCCCTTGGTGGCGCCGATGTACTCGCCGACGATGGCGCCGATCAGGGCGAAGCCGAAGCTGACGTGCAGGCTGGTGAAGATCCAGGTGGTGGCGGCGGGGATGACGACCTGCAGGGTGACCTTGCGGTTGTCGGCGCCGAGGATGCGGGCGTTGGCGACCAGGTTGCGGTCGACCTCGCGGGCGCCCTGGAAGGCGTTGAAGAACACCGGGAAGAACACCAGGACGACGGCGGAGGCGACCTTGGAGGCCGGGCCGAGGCCGAACCAGATCAGGAAGATCGGCGCGAGGACGATCCTCGGGATCGCGTTGAGCACCTTGATGTAGGGCCCGAACACGTCGGCGAGGAAGCGGATCCGGCCGAGGGCGATGCCCAGCAGGACACCGGTGACCACGCCGACCACCCAGCCGCTGAGCGCCTCGTAGAGGGTGTAGCCGATCTGCTCGCCGAGCGAGCCCTGGGCGGTGCCGTGGGTGATCCACTGCCAGATCTGGGCCCAGATCTTCGACGGCTGGGAGAAGTTGAACGGGTCGATCACGCCGGTGCGGGCGCAGACCTCCCACAGGCCGAGGAAGACGACGAGGACGCCGGCCCGGGCGGCGAACACGCCGTTGCGGCGGTTGCGCGCGGCCCGTTCGCGGACCTGGCTGCGGGTGGTGGCGGGGGCGGCCGCGGGGGTGGCGGCGGGGGCGGTCTCAAGCGGCACGACCCGCTCCTCTCTCACGGGTGATGCGGACTTCCTCGCCGAGGGAGGCCCAGATCTCGCGGTACAGCTCGACGAAGCGGGGTTCCAGGCGGACGGCCTCGACGGTGCGCGGCCGGGGCAGGTCGACGGTGAAGACCTCCTTGACGGTGGCGGGGCCGGCGGTCATCACGACGACCCGGTCGGCGAGGGCGATCGCCTCGTCGAGGTCGTGGGTGACGAAGACGACCGAGGAGCCGGTGCCGGCCCACAGCTCCAGCAGCTGGTCGGACATCAGGGCCCGGGTCTGCACGTCGAGCGCGGAGAACGGCTCGTCCATGAGCAGGATCTTCGGGTCGTTGACGAAGGTCTGGGCGAGCGCGACGCGCTTGCGCATGCCGCCGGACAGCTGGTGCGGGTAGCGGTCCTCGAAGGCGGCGAGGCCGACCCGGGCGAGCCAGTCGCGGGCCTTCTCGCGGGCCTCGTCGGCGGGGACGCCGCGGAACCGGGGGCCGGCGGTGACGTTGGACAGGACGGTGCGCCACGGGAAGACGGCGTCCTGCTGGAAGACGAAGCCGACGTTCGGGTCGATCCCGTCGACGTGCTCGCCGTAGACCTTCACCTCGCCCTCGGTGGGCTCCTCCAGGCCGCTGACCAGGGTCAGCGTGGTGGACTTGCCGCAGCCGGTGGGGCCGACGACGGCGACGAACTCGCCGGGGGCGACGGTCAGGTCGAGGTCCCGGACGGCGGTATGCAGGGTGCCGGACGGCGTCCGGAAGCGTTTGGTCGCCCCGGTCAACTCGATCGCCGGGACGGCTCCGGCCTTGTGCGGGCTCACGTGGACCACCTACCTCCTCGGCCGGCGTCGTCGCCGGCTCGGTGCTGTGCTCCGGGACGCTACGAGCGGCACCGGCCGCCGCGGGAGGCTTGCGGGCGTAACGCGGCTTTGCCGCGTTGAGGGCTGTTCTGCTCGTTTTGCTTCCGCTACAACGGCTGGGCGGGGCTGGCACGGAACACGGACGAAACGTAGGGTGACCGTCCACCCCGCCCCCGCCGAGCACGAAGGAGCCCGCGATGAGGCGTCCGCACTGGCCGCGCAGGGTCTTCGCGCAGCTGCTGCTCAGCCAGACGGTGGTCACCGTGGGTGTCACGGCCGTGACCGCGGGGCTGTTCCTCGCGCCGGTCAGCCGGGAGCTGGACCACGACGCGATGCAGCGGGCGCTGTCGATCGCCCAGGCCACCGCCGCCGACGACGCGCTCGCCCGGGCCGCCGCCGCCCGGGACTCGGGGACGGCGCAGCAGGGTGCCGAGCAGATCCGGCTGGCGACCGGCGCGAGCTTCGTGGTGATCACGGACACCGAGGGCATCCGGCTCTCGCACACCGACCCGTCCCGGATCGGGCTGCGGGTGTCGACCGACCCGGAGCCGGCGCTGCGCGGCGAGTCGGTCACCGCGATCCAGGACGGCACGCTGGGCCGCACCGCCCGCGGCAAGGTGCCGCTGCGGCTCGCCGACGGGAGGATCGTCGGCGAGGTGTCGGTCGGGATCAGCGACGGCTCGATCCGCCGCCGGCTGCTGTCGATGACGCACGGCATCCTGCTGTGCGCGGGTGCGGGGCTCGCCGCCGGCCTGGCCGCCACCCTGCTGCTCGCCCGCCGGCTCAAGCGGCGCACCCACAACATCGCGGTCGCCGACATCGCCGCGCTGCTCGTCGAGCGGGAGGCGATGCTGCACGGCATCCGCGAGGGCATGGTGGCCCTCGACGGGGCGGGCCGGATCCGGCTCGCCAACGACGAGGCGCTGCGGCTGCTGGCCCTGCCGGAGGACTGCGCCGGGCGGACGGTGGACGCGCTGCTGCCGCCGGGCCGGCTCGCGGACGTCCTGACCGGGCGGATCGCCGGCACCGACCTGCCGGCCGTCCGCGACGACCGGGTGCTGGTGGTGAACCGGATGGCCACCGCGGACGGCGGTGCCGTCACCACGCTCCGCGACCGCACCGAGCTCGAATCGCTCGTCCGGGAGCTGGACAACACGCGGAGCCTCACCGAGGCGCTGCGGGCGCAGGACCACGAGCACGCCAACCGGATGCACACGCTGCTCGGCCTGCTGGAGCTCGGCCGGCACGAGCAGGCCGCGGCGTTCATCTCCGAGCAGTCCGGCTCGCACTCGGCGCTGACCGCGCGGATCTCCGAGCAGGTGCAGGACCCGCACGTCGGCGCGCTGCTGGCCGGCAAGGCGGCGGTCGCCGCCGAGCGGGGCGTGGAGCTCGCCGTCACCGCGGACAGCCACCTGCCGGACGCCGCCGTCGACGCACGGGCACTGGTGACGGTGGTCGGCAACCTGGTCGACAATGCACTGGACGCGGTCGGCGCCGGCCCCGGCGCGGTGGACGTACGGCTGCGGCCGGTCGGCGCGACCCTGCTCGTCGAGGTCGCGGACAGCGGCCCCGGCGTGCCGGAGGAGCTGCGGACGCTGGTCTTCGAGGAGGGCTGGACGAGCAAGGACGCACCGGCACACCGGCCGCGCGGCCTGGGCCTCGCACTGGTCGGCCGGGTGGTGGAGCGCTCCGGCGGCCGGCTGGCGGTCGGCACCGGCCCGCGCGGCGGTGCCCGGTTCACGGTGGAACTGCCCGAGGCCCTGCACCCGGTGGAGACGGCATGATCGATGTACTGGTGGTGGACGACGACTTCCGGGTCGCCGAGGTGCACGCGGCGTACGTCGCCCGGGTGCCCGGGTTCCGGGTCACCGGGCGGGCGCACAGCGCGGCCGAGGCCCTCGCCAGCCTGGAGCGCTCCCCGGTCGACCTGGTGCTCCTCGACCACCACCTGCCGGACGAGACCGGTCTCGCCCTGGTGCGGCGGCTGCGCGAGGCCGGCGTCGGCTGCGACGTGATGATGGTCACCGCCTCCCGGGACGTGACCACCGTGCACGCCGCGATGCAGCACGGCGCCCTGCAGTACCTGGTGAAGCCGTTCACCTTCGCCGGGCTGCGGGAGAAGCTCACCGGGTACGCCGAGCTGCGCCACGCCCTGGCCGGCGCGGCCACCCGGGAGGCCGGCCAGGACGAGGTCGACAGGATGTTCGCGGCCCTGCGGAGCGCAGCCGCGCCGGCCTCGCTGCCGAAGGGCCACTCCGCCCCGACCACCGATCTGGTGCTCGGGGCGCTGCGGGCCGCCCGGCAGCCGCTGTCCGCCCAGGAGGTCGCGGACGCCACCGGCCTGTCCCGGTCGACGGCGCAGCGGTACCTGAAGCAGCTGGCCCGGGACGGGCGGCTGCGGCTGGGCCTGCGGTACGGCGACACCGGTCGCCCGGAGCACCGGTACGGGCTCCCGTCCGGCCGGTAGGGCCGGGGGCGGTAGGGCGAAGGACGGCAGGGCCGGGGGCGGCAGGGTACGGGGCGGCCGGGCGGGGCCGGGCCGCCGGTGGTCTGTCCCGGGGCCGGCCGGCCGCGGCGCACGCGGTTTCCCACGCCGTTGGCAGGGCAGCCGCCTGACGTTCGGTCATTTGTCGGGCACTCACGGTGGCGATTCTGTCACGGACATGACATAGTCGCCACAGCAAACCCGACAAGGCTCTGATTCAAAGGAGAACGAGAGCCATGATTTCACGTATCGCAGGCCTGGCCGCAACTGTGGCAACGATCAGCACCCTCGCCTCGGGCACCGCGGCTGCTGCGCCCCAGCCCGCCTGCCCCGCTTCGATCACCCGGCCGTGCGTCTGGCAGCAGCCCAGCACCGAGGGCGTGGTGGGCGCGGCCCGCCTCGACACCGCGGACCATACCCGGCCCACGCTGCTCCGGGTCGAGGTGCGGATCCAGCGCGCCTGGGGCCGCCCCTGGGAGACGGTGGCCAGCTCCACGCTGGTCGCCACCACCGGGACGCTCTCGCTGACCACCCCGGCCGTCCGCACCGACTACCGCACCATCGTCTGTGCCACCGGAGGCCCCGCCGACGCGCCCGAGCTGCACAGCACCAACTGCACGCTCTGACGCACCGCCACCGGCGCCGCGGGCAGGCCTGGAGCATCCGTGGGGGAGCTCTAGACCGCCCCGGCGCCGGTGAGCGAGCGGACCTCCATCTCGGCGAAGCCGTCCGGGTCGGCCGGCTCACGGTCGGTCACCGTGCCGGTCCAGCCCGCCAGGAAACCCAGCGGGATCGACACCAGGCCCGGGTTCTCCAACGGGAAGAGGTGGAAGTCGACGCCGGGCAGGACGGAGGCCGGCGTGCCGGACACCACCGGCGAGAACACCACCAGCAGCACCGCGGGCACCAGCCCGCCGTACACCGCCCAGACCGCACCGCGCGTGGTGAAGCGGCGCCAGAACAGGCTGTACAGCAGGGTCGGCAGATTGGCCGAGGCGGCCACCGCGAAGGCCAGGCCGACCAGGAAGGCGACGTTCAGGCGCTGCGCGAACAGGCTCAGCACGATCGCCAGCGCGCCGATCGCCACCGCGGACAGCCTTGCCGCCAGCACCTCCTGGTGCTCCGACACCTGGGCCCCGTCACGGCGTCGCCACGCCCCGGCGTACAGGTCGTGGGCGAAGGCCGCCGACGAGGCCAGGGTGAGCCCGGCGACCACGGCGAGGATGGTGGCGAACGCGATGGCCGAGATCAGCGCGAACAGCAGCACCCCGCGGGTGCTGCCGGTACCGCCGCCGAGCTCCGCCGCGAGCAGCGGAACAGCGGTGTTCCCGGCGGGGTTGGCGCGCCGCACCTCCGCGGAGCCGACCAGCGCGGCCGCGCCGAGGCCGAGCACCACCGCCATCAGGTAGAAGCCGCCGACCAGGCCGATCGCCCAGATCGTGGAGCGCCGGGCGGCACGCGCCGTCGGCACGGTGTAGAAGCGGCAGACGATGTGCGGCAGCCCCGCGGTGCCGAGCACCAGGGCGAGGCCCAGGCTGACGAAGTCGAGCCGACTGCTGAGGCTCGCCCCGTAGCGCAGGCCGGGCTCCAGGTAGGCGGCGCCGGCACCGCTGCGCTCGGCCGCCGTCCGCATCAGCTCGGCGACGTCTCCGTGGAAGCGGACCAGCACCAGGACGGTCAGCAGCACCGAACCCGCGACCAGCAGCACCGCCTTGACGATCTGGATCCAGGTCGTCGCCCGCATCCCTCCGATCGTCACGTAGACGATCATCAGGGCGCCGACGCCGACGATCGTCCAGGCCTTCGCCGGGCCGTCGCCGGTGCCGAGCAGCAGGGCCACCAGGCTGCCCGCGCCGACCATCTGCGCCACCAGGTACAGCAGCGAGACCACCAGCCCGGCGGTGCCCGCGGCGGCCCGGACAGGCCGGGCGCGCATCCGCACGGCGAGCACGTCGGCCAGCGTGTAGCGCCCGGCGTTGCGGACGAGTTCGGCGACCAGCATCAGCACCAGCAGCCAGGCCACCAGGAAGCCGATGCTGTAGAGCACGCCGTCGTAGCCGTACAGCGCGATCAGCCCGGTCACGCCCAGGAAGGAGGCGGCGGACAGGTAGTCGCCTGAGAGGGCGAGGCCGTTCTGCAGCGGGCTGAAGCCGCGGCCGCCGGCGTAGAAGTCCTCGGCGGCCCGGCCGCGGCGGCCGGCCCACAGCGTGATGCCCAGGGTGACCAGGACGACGACCGCGAACAGCGCGACGGCGAGCCCGTGGCGGCCGGACGACCAGGCGCCCACGGCGAGGGCGGTGCGGGCGCTCACCGGAGCCGGTCCTGGGTGTCCCAGCGCAGCTCCAGCGCGGCCCGGTCGCGCTTGGTGCGCGCGTTGCGGGCGTACCGCCAGGTCAGCAGGAAGGTCGAGGCGAACTGGCCGAGGGCGAGCACCCAGGCGACGTTGAGCGGGCCCACCAGCTGACGGCGCATCATCTCCGGTGCGGCGGCCTGGGCGACCAGGTAGAGCAGGTACCAGCCGAGGAACAGCGCCGTCGCCGGCAGCACGAAGCCCCGGTGGTCGCGGCGGATCCGGGCGAAGGCCTCGCTGGACTGGACCGCCCGGTACACCTCGGCGGCGTCCGCCGCACCCGGCACCCCGGCGGCATCCGCCGTGCCCTGGGCGGGGACCGCGGGGGCGGACGCCTCGCGGGCGCCCGCGGCGGGGGCGGACGGGCCCGCCTGCGCCGGGACGGCGGCCCGTCGGGCGGCGGGCCGTCCCGGCAGCCGGTCGGCCCACCAGTCGAAGCTATGCTGCTGCGCCACGAACGCTCCTGGACGGGGACGCACGCGCGCGCGGCGTCCGGCACGGCGCCGGAACGGAAGCCTCCGGCCGCTGACCCGACCAGAATGGGACCGCCGTCCGCCGCTGCGCCAATCGACGCAGGAACGTTCACCCAAACTGATGAGCGGGATCCGGCCTCACGAACTCCGGGAAATTCCATGCCGATAGGCGTACGCCACGGCCTGCGCGCGGTCCCGCACCGAGGTCTTCGCGAAGAGGTTGTTGATGTGCGTCTTCACCGTGGACGGGCTGACGAACAGCTCGGCCGCGATCTCCGCGTTGGAGAGCCCCTCCGCGATCAGCGCCAGCACCTCGGCCTCCCGCGCGGTGAGCCCGTCCGGCAGCGCGGGCGGCCCCGGCGGCCGCGCCGGCGCCCCGAACCGCTGCGGCTCGCGGGGCTGCTGCGGCTCCGTGGGCCGCGGGTCGCGGGACTGCCCCGAGAGGCTCTCCAGCAGGCGCCGCTGCACCTGCGGCGACAGCCCGGCCGCGCCGGAGCGGACGTCCGCGATCGCCCGGGCGATCTCCTCCGCCCCGGCGTCCTTGGTCAGGTAGCCGCGGGCCCCGGCCCGCAGCGCCGGGAAGAGCGAGTCGTCGTCGGCGTAGGTGGTGAGCACCACCACCTCGGTGCCGGGGTGGTGGGCCCGGATCCGCCGGGTCGCCTCGACACCGTCGCAGCGCGGCATCCGCAGGTCCATCAGCACCACGTCCGGCGCGAGTTCGGCGACCAGGCCCACCGCCTCCTCGCCGTCCCCGGCCGCACCGACCACCTCGATCCCCGGCAGCAGGCCCAACAGCATCACGATGCCCTCGCGCACCACGGTCTGGTCGTCCGCGACGACCACCCTGGTGACCGGCCCCGCGCTCACGCCGGCACCCTCAGCAGCACCCGCCAACCTCCGTCCTCGGGACCCGCGGACAGCTCTCCGCCGAGCAGTTCGGCGCGCTCCCGCATCCCCAGCAGACCGTACCCGGAACCGCTGTCGGCCAGCCCCCGAGGGGCATCGCCGCGCGCCGGGCGGGTGTTGCGCACCTCCAGCTCGACGGCGTCCGGCAGGTAGGCCAGCCGCACCGAGACCCGGCTGCCCGGCGCGTGCTTGCGGGCGTTGGTGACGGCCTCCTGCGCGACCCGGCGCACGGCCAGTCCGGCCTCGGCCGGCAGCGGCCGCGGCGGACCCTCGATCGCCAGGCCGGCCTGCTCACGGCCCGTCAGCTCGACCAGGAAGTCGCCGACCGGGGCGAGTTCGCCGCGCAGCGCGGACAGCGCCTGCCGGGTCTCCGCCAGCCCCTCCTGCGCCATCCGGCGGGCCGCCACGACCCGTTCGCGGACCTGCTCGCGCTCCGCACCGCGGTCCAGCATCAGCCGGGCCGCCTCCAGGTGGACGAGCTGCGCGGAGAGGCTGTGCGCCAGCACGTCGTGGATCTCCCGGGCGATCCTGGCCCGTTCGGCGAGGGCGGCGCTCTCCGCCTCGGCGGCGCGGGCCGCCCGCTCCTGGTCGAGCAGCCGCCGCTGGGTGCCGCGGGCCTCGGCGTCCAACCGCAGCAGGTAGCCGAGCAGGCCGAGCCCGCCGGCCGTGGTCAGCCCTGCGATCAGCGGCTCGCCGCTCATCAGCGCGTACGAGACGAGGGCGGCGCCGGTGACCGCCGCGCCGGCGGCCAGCGGCAGCCGGACCAGCGCGAGGACGGCGAGTCCGGCCCAGATCACCCCGGCCAGGGTGTCCGCGCCGCCGTCCCCCGCCAGCGCGGCCACCACCAGCAGTCCGGCGGCGCAGGCCAGCGCGGGCCGGAGCCGGCGGGCCCGGGACGCGAGGCGGAACCCCACCAGCAGTGCGGCCGTCTCCGCCACCCAGCCGGCCGCGACGACGGCCGCCCAACCGGTGAGGCCGCCGCCGGAGAAGGTGCCCCACACCACCACGGCCAGCAGGACCAGCCGGCCGCCGACGGTGATCAGCTGCCGGGGGCGGGTCGGCGGCTCCCGGTGCGGGGCGCTCCCGGCGGGCCAGCCGGTCCAGAACTCCAGCGTCACCTACGGCTCCTCACGAACGGTCGGCCGAACGGTCGGCGGGGGTCAGAGAGCGGCGGCCCGGTCGAAGGTCTGCGCCACCCGCAGCTTCAGCACCGCACCGCGGACCAGCAGCAGCACGCCCAGCGAGAGCAGCAGCACGTCGGTGGTCTGGTGCACGTGCAGCGCGCCGCCGAGGGCGTACCAGCCGATCCTCAGCACGATCATGCCCACCCAGGCCGCCACCGTGGCGCGGGTGCCCTTCGCCCAGACCGTGCCGTCGGCCTCCTGCCAGAGCCGCACCGTCCATCCCCAGACGCAGCCCATGGCGAGCACCGTCACCAGCGAGCCGGCCAGCACGGCCACCGCCGCGCCCGGGTGGTCGCGGTCGATCAGCGCCGGGTCGCGCAGCGCGACCACGGCCAGCACCAGCGGCACCAGCCAGAAGCGGCCGCCGGTGTCGATCCGGCGCGCCTTCATCTGGCGGGTGACCACCAGGACGACCACCGCGAGGGCGATCAGCAGGTTGGCGAGGGCGGCGAGGGACGACATGGCGGGCTCCCGTGGAGAGGTTTCCTGACCCCTCCGACGCTACGGAGCGGGCGCCCCGCGCACCTCGGAGCCCGGGTCGAGATCCGCGACGGCCGCGCGCCGGGGGTTCTCCATCCGCGGGTGGAGAACCCCCGGCGCGCGGGGCCGGCGGTCCGGTCAGGCGTCGATGCGCGAGCGGTCCAGGGTCGCCGCGGAGTCGACGATGAACTCCTTGCGCGGGGCCACGTCGTTGCCCATCAGCAGGTCGAAGGTCTTCTCCGCCGCCTCCAGGTCGCCGAGGTTGATCCGGCGCAGGATGCGGTGGCGCGGGTCCATGGTGGTCTCCGCCAGCTGGTCCGCGTCCATCTCGCCGAGACCCTTGTACCGCTGGATCGGGTCCTTCCAGCGCAGTCCCTTGGACTGGAACCCCAGCAGGGTGCGGCGCAGTTCGGCGTCCGAGTAGGTGTAGTGGTACTTGTCCTGGCCGCGCTTGGGGTTGGTCAGCTCGATCCGGTGCAGCGGCGGCACCGCGGCGAACACCCGGCCCTGCTCGACCATCGGCCGCATGTACCGCTGGAAGAGCGTCAGCAGCAGGCAGCGGATGTGCGAGCCGTCGACGTCGGCGTCGGCCATGAAGATGACCCGGCCGTAGCGGGCCTGGTCGATGTCGAAGGTGCGGCCGGAGCCCGCTCCTATGACCTGGATGATCGAGGCGCACTCGGCGTTCTTGAGCATGTCGGCCACCGAGGCCTTCTGCACGTTCAGGATCTTGCCGCGGATCGGCAGCAGCGCCTGGAACTCGGAGTTGCGCGCCAGCTTGGCGGTGCCCAGCGCCGAGTCGCCCTCGACGATGAACAGCTCGCTGCGGTCGACGTCGTCGCTGCGGCAGTCGGCGAGCTTGGCCGGCAGCGAGGAGGTCTCCAGCGCGGTCTTCCGCCGCTGCGCCTCCTTGTGCTGGCGGGCGGCGACCCGGGTGCGGGCGGCGGCGACGACCTTCTCCAGGACGGCTCGCGCCTGGAGCTTGTCGTCCTTCTTGGCGGAGGTGAGGAAGGCCTTCAGCTCCTTGGCGACCACGGCGGCGACGATCCGGTTGGCCGCCGAGGTGCCGAGCACCTCCTTGGTCTGGCCCTCGAACTGCGGCTCGGCGAGCCGGACGGTGACCACCGCGGTGAGGCCCTCCAGGGCGTCGTCCTTGGAGATGTCGTCCTCGGCGACGCGCAGCAGCTTGGCGCTGCGCAGCACCTCGTTCACGGTCTTGGCGAGGGAGCGCTCGAAGCCGGTGACGTGGGTGCCGCCCTTGGGGGTGGCGATGATGTTGACGAAGGAGCGCAGGGTGGTGTCGTAACCGGCGCCCCAGCGCAGGGCGATGTCCACGCCGAGGTGGCGGGTGACCTCGGTCGGGGTCATGTGGCCGAGGTCGTCGAGGACGGGCACGGTCTCCTTGAAGTTGCCCTCGCCGTGCAGCCGCAGCACGTCGCAGATCGGCTTGTCGGGGGCGAGGAACTCGCAGAACTCGGCGATGCCGCCGTCGAAGCGGAAGGTCGCCTCGTCGACGCCCTCACTCTCCGTCATCCGCTCGTCACGGACGACGATGGTGAGGCCCGGGACGAGGAACGCGGTCTGCCGGGCACGGGCGTGCAGGCTCTCCAGGGAGAGCCGGGCGTCCTTGAGGAAGATCTGCCGGTCGGCCCAGTACCGGATCCGGGTGCCGGTGCGGCCGCGCGGGGCCCTGCCCTTCTTGACGAGGCCGGAGGCCGCGTCGAACGGCGCGTCCGGGGAGAGCTCGGTGAAGTGGCCGGGGGTGCCGCGGCGGAAGCTGATCGCGTGGGTGTGGCCGCTGCGGTCGACCTCGACGTCCAGGCGGGCGGAGAGGGCGTTGACGACCGAGGCGCCGACGCCGTGCAGACCGCCGGAGGCCGCGTAGGAGCCACCGCCGAACTTGCCGCCGGCGTGCAGCTTGGTCATGACGACCTCGACGCCGGACAGCCCGGTCTTCGGCTCGACGTCGACCGGGATGCCGCGGCCGTTGTCGCAGACCTCGACCGAGCCGTCCTCGTGCAGGAGGACCTCGATCCGGTCGCAGAAGCCGCCGAGGGCCTCGTCGACGGAGTTGTCGATGATCTCCCACAGGCAGTGCATCAGACCGCGACTGTCGGTGGACCCGATGTACATGCCCGGCCGCTTGCGGACGGCCTCCAGGCCCTCGAGGACGAGCAGGTGCCGAGCGGTGTAGTTGGAACCGTCGTCTTTGGCCAGCAGGGCGGACGGCACTGATTCGGCACTCATGCGGCGTTGCACTCCTCAATGAAGTTCTCTGACTCGTCTGCGCGGACGGCCTCTTGCCCCCGACGCGCTCTCACAGGGCGAGACGGCGGGGTGTGGCGCCCGTCGCAGCCTGTACGCGCTGCGCGAACACGACCGTGGCCGGGCACCGGCGCCCGGGGACGCCATCTCCTCCTGCCACCACGGTTCCTGGCGGACCGTGGCACCGGGCGCAGGCGGCGGAGCTGCTGCGATGCAGGCTACCGGTGCTCGGGACGGGGCTTATGCTCCAACCCAGCAGAGGATTATGCTACGCGGACCTCGGACATCGCCTCGATCGGACGTTCGAGGAGGGGTGGCCGCCACGGGAATCGGCACGCATGAACCGCCGGGTCCCGGGGCACGTCCTCATCAACACAGCAGAATCCTCAGAGAAGAAAAGCCACGAGCGGGAACGAAATCGACCTGGTTGGATGTTCACCCTGGTACGACAGCTCGTCGAGCTAGAGAAGAGGCGACGTGACTACTGTTCTGACCCCTGCGAGCCCGCTCACCGCGGCTGACCGCTGCGACCGTTGCGGCGCCCAGGCCTACCTGCGCGTCGTCCTCGCCAGCGGCGGCGAACTGCTCTTCTGTGCCCACCACGGCCGGAAGTTCGAGCCCGAGCTCAAGAAGATCTCTGTGGAGATACAGGACGAGACGGGTCGTCTGGGCACGACACCCGCATCGGCCTCCGACGACGAGCGCTGACCGCAGCGCCCCGTCGGCGAGCCGGGTCCACCCGGGGCACGGGGCCGGGCGGCAGGTCGAAAGGCCTGCCGCCCGGCCCTTTTGCGTTCCCGGCCCCACTTTCCGTGGCCGTGCGCGCACCGAGCGCCACCGGGCGCGCACGGACTGCCACCACCCGTCGGCGGACTGACACCGCGTCGGACGGTGACCGTCAGAGTGCGGAGCGCACATCGTCCGCGACCGCGGCGAGCCGGGTGTACACCCCGGGATGGGTCGCCTCGGCACAGCCCGTCCCCCAGGACACCAGCCCGACCAGCCGGCCCGCCACGATCAGCGGCCCGCCGCTGTCGCCCTGGCAGGCGTCGCGACCGCCCTGCTCGGCGCCGGCGCACACCATGACCCTCGCGTCGTAGGGGCTGTCCCCACCCGCGGGATAGTCGCGCGAACACACCTCGTCGGAGACCACCGGCACGTCGACCGACCGCAGCGTCGGCGAGTAGCTGCCGTTGCCCCGGGTGTCACCCCAGCCGTAGACCCGCGCCTCGGTGCCCGCGGCGTACGGCTCCGTCTCCCCCTGCGCGACCATGCCGATCACCGGCCGGCCCGCCTGCGGCTCGGCGAGGGTGAGCACCGCCACGTCCCGCAGGTTGTGCGTGAAGTCGTACCCGGGGTCGATCCACACGCTGCGCACGGTGACCTCCCGCCCGTCCCGGCTGCGCAGGTCGTCACGGCCGATCACCGCCTGCAACCCCGGCCGGTCGGCGCGGTGGCCGGTGCGCTCGTCGTAGAAGCAGTGCGCGGCGGTGACCACCTTGGTTGCCGAGACGAGCACGCCGCCGCAGAACTGCCCGGACCGGCTGCTGCCGAACTGCTGGCGGCTGGCGACGGCGACCATCCACGGGTGGTCGGCGGTGGAGGAGGCCGCGCCACCGACGATCCTGCGCTGCGCCTCGGCGGGGCCGGCCGCACCGAGCACCGCCAGCGAGGCGGGGAGCGAGGCCAGCAGCGCCGCGGCCACCGCACGGCGGGTGCGGCGACGGCCGGCACGGGCCGCGGCCGCCCGCCGGGGATCGCTGCGGAGGCCAAGGGGGCGGGGCCGGATGGCGGGGACGTCCAGGGAGGGCACCGGATCTCCAAGCTGGCTCGACGACGGACAACCGGCACAGCGTAGTCGAGCCGTCACCCAACGTGTCGTCACCTTGCCTGCGGCCACCCGTACGAGCGACACCGGCCGCTCAGCCGGCCGGTTCGCCCCCCGGCCGCACGGAAGGAGACCCCGGGCATGCCGAAGGGCCCGGAGCGTGGTGCTCCGGGCCCTTCGGACCGATCGTCGCCGGGCCGCCGTGGCCCCCGGGGGATCAGTCCAGGTAGTCGCGCAGGACCTGCGAACGCGACGGGTGCCGCAGCTTCGACATGGTCTTCGACTCGATCTGGCGGATGCGCTCACGGGTGACGCCGTAGACCTTGCCGATCTCGTCCAGCGTCTTCGGCTGACCGTCCGTCAGGCCGAAGCGCATCGAGACCACGCCGGCCTCGCGCTCGGACAGGGTGTCGAGCACGGAGTGCAGCTGCTCCTGGAGCAGGGTGAAGGAGACCGCGTCGGCCGGGACGACCGCCTCGGAGTCCTCGATCAGGTCACCGAACTCGCTGTCGCCGTCCTCGCCGAGCGGGGTGTGCAGCGAGATCGGCTCGCGGCCGTACTTCTGGACCTCGATGACCTTCTCGGGGGTCATGTCGAGTTCCTTGGCCAGCTCCTCCGGGGTGGGCTCGCGGCCCAGGTCCTGGAGCATCTGGCGCTGGACGCGGGCCAGCTTGTTGATGACCTCGACCATGTGCACCGGGATGCGGATGGTGCGGGCCTGGTCGGCCATGGCGCGGGTGATCGCCTGACGGATCCACCAGGTGGCGTAGGTCGAGAACTTGTAGCCCTTGGTGTAGTCGAACTTCTCGACCGCACGGATCAGACCGAGGTTGCCCTCCTGGATCAGGTCCAGGAAGAGCATGCCGCGGCCGGTGTAGCGCTTGGCCAGCGAGACCACGAGGCGGAGGTTGGCCTCCAGCAGGTGGTTCTTGGCGCGGCGGCCGTCCTCGGCGATGATCTCCAGCTCGCGCTTGAGCTTCGGCGCGAGCTTGTCGGCCTGGCTCAGCTTGTCCTCGGCGAACAGGCCGGCCTCGATGCGCTTGGCGAGCTCGACCTCCTGCTCGGCGTTGAGCAGCGGGACCTTGCCGATCTGCTTGAGGTAGTCCTTGACCGGGTCGGCGGTGGCACCGGCGACGGCGACCTGCTGGGCCGGCGCGTCGTCCTCGTCGTCGTCGGAGAGGACGAAGCCCTCCGACTCCTCCTCGGGCTCGCCCTCGGCCTTGTCGCCGGGGAGCGCCACGTCCTCGGTCAGCTCCTCCTCGCCGAGCAGCTCCTCCTCGCCGGCCTTTCCGGTCTTGGTGGCGGTGGTCTTCTTGGCGGCGGTCTTCTTGGCGGGCGCGGTGGTCTTCTTCGCCGCGGCCTTCTTCGCCGGGGCGGCGGCCTTCTTCGCGGCGGGCTTCGCCTCGGTGGACGCGGAATCGACGACCGTGACCTCGGCGGCGACCGCGGAGACCACGGCCGGGGCGGACACGGGGGCGGCCGGCGTGGCGGCCGGTGCGATGCGCACCGGCGGCTTGGCCGGGGCGGCCGGGGTCCGAGTGGTGACCGTCTTGGTCGCGGTGCGCTTGGTGGTGCTCTTGGCCGCGACGCTCTTGCGCTTGGAGCCGGCCGGTTCGGCCGCACTGACCATGAGGTCCACTCCTTCCTCAATCAGCACCTGGTTGAGGCTGCGCATGACGTTCTTCCACTTGGTGACCGGGATCTGGTCCGCCTCGAACGCCTGACGCACGTCGTCACCGGCGATCTGCCCCTGGGCCTTGCCCCGCTCGATGAGCGCGAGCAGTGCTGCGGACTCGGCGATCTCGGGGGGGAGCGAACGGGATGTGCTGGCCGACACGAACAACCTCTCGGACGATGAGTGGACTCGAACCCGTACCCGACCGTACGAGAGGACGGAAGACGATCACGCACGATCACGTGCGGGGTCGACTCCGACCGGCTCGGACTTGAGGACGAGGACTGGGTTTGCGGGACGGCAGCAGCGCCGCAGACCAACACAGCATTCTGACATGGTGGTGGTATTCCGGAGCTGCTTCCGCTCCGTACACATCGCTGCCACCCCTCAAGTGTTACGCATCCCGTTCGTGGCGCGGGTCACACCGCTGGCGGAACCGCCGTCGCCCCCCTCGGAGGCCGGGCGACACGGCCCTCCGGCCGCCCCGGGGGACGGGGCTCGGGCGGCGGAAGGGCCGTGCGGCGACGGTGCTGCGAGGTGCGGCCGCGGATCCTGCTCGGGCGCTTCGAGAACGCCTCGGGGGTGCTTCCAGGGTGCTCCGGGTGCTTCGGGGTGCGGCCGCGCGGGGCCATGGGCGTACGCCGGGCGCGCCGCTCAGTGCTCGCGCGGGGCCGGGACGGCGTGCTCGATGTCGGGGTGGACGGTGAGCAGTGCCCGCACGGCCGTCTCGGCCGCCGTGCCGTCGCCCGTGCCGAGGGCGTCGACCAGACGGACGTGCAGGCTGATCGCGGCGTCCGAGGGGCGCTCGCAGGTCGACCCGGGACCGCCCGACACCTGCAGGGCGCAGGAGACGATGCCGGAGAGGTGCTCCAGCATGCGGTTCCCCGCCATCTGCAGGACCAGGCCGTGCAGCTCGGCGTCGGCCCGACCGTAGCCGACGGCGTCGCCCTGGGTGGCGGCGTGGGCCATGATCTCGGTCAGCTCGACCAGGCGGTGCTGGACGTCCTCCCGGCCGTGGCCGGCGGCGAGGCGGGCGGCGAGCGGCTCGATCGCCCAGCGCAGCTCGAACAGCTCGCGGCGCTGCTCGTCGCGCTGCGGGCCGAAGGCGCGCCACTCGATGATGTCGGGGTCGAGGAGGTTCCAGTCGGCGACCGGGCGGACCCGGGTGCCGACGTTGGGCCGGGCGCTGACCAGGCCCTTGGCCTCCAGCACGCGCAGTGATTCGCGGACGACGGTGCGCGAGACCTCGAACCGCTGGCCGATCTCCTCCGGGACGAGGGGACGGTCGGCGCCGAGGTCACCGGAGACGATCATCTGGCCGAGCTGCTGGACCAGCTGGCCGTGCAGGCCGCGGCCGCGGCTGCTGGTGGTCTTGCGGCCGACCCGGGCGAGCTCGGACTCGGCGCCCTCCCAGCGGGGGGCGGGCGGGACGGGCCGTTCGGCGTAGGGGAAGCGGTCGATCTCGGCGGCGGCGATCGTGTCGGCCGGACGGGCGGTGGTCATGGCGGGGTGCGCAAGGGTACTCACACGTCCTTTGTCGGCGATCGCCCCACCCGGCTTGAGGATTCTCGTGAAAAGCACACGAAAGGGTGATCGTCTGCGGCTGGATCATTGACTTCTTATCAGGCAGACCGTCCTCTTCCGATCACTCCGGTACCACTTCCGTCCCGCCCGGCGGGCGGACCGGCGGCCCGCGCCGGCACCGGTCTCACAGCTCGCGGCGCCGGACCTGGAGCGCGAGCGCCGCCGCCAGACCGAGCGCCGGCGGCACCAGCAGCAGTGCCAGCAGCAAAGGCAGCGGCAGGTGCAGGACGTCGGCCACGGCGCGCCCGTCGCGGACCCGCAGCCGCTCCAAGCCGCGGTACAGCGGCAGCAGTGTCCGCAGGTCACGGACGGTGCGCAGGCCTCCGGGCCCGCCGTCGCCGCCGGCCGGGGACCGGCGCAGCAGCAGGCCGGCGAACAGCTCCCCCGGCACGACGACGGCCCCCACCAGGACCAGCCCGGCGGCGGCCTGCCGGACCAGCGAGGTGGCGACCAGACCGGCCCAGCCGGCCAGCACCACGACCGCGGCGAACACGCCGAGCGGCCGGGCGGCGACCGTGAGGGCGGCCCCCCAGGCCGGGGCCCCGGTGTACGGGTGTGCGGCGGGGGCGGACGCGATGCCGGGGGTCGCACCCGGGAGGAGCGCGCCGGCGTCCACGCCGGCGGGCAGGGCGAGCCACAGCACCACGGCGTTCACCAGGACGCCGGCGGCGGCCAGCAGCAGGCCGGCTCCACCGATCACCAGCAGCTTGGCGAGGAGCAGCGCCGCCCTGCGCGAGAGGGCGACCCGGGAGGCCGGCAGGCCCGGGTGCCCGACCTCGTACGCGTAGGAGAGCGCACCGAGCAGGCACGTCCCGAGGGCGGCGACCGGCAGCGGCAGCAGCGGGACGACGGCGGCCAGCGCCTGCAGCGCGGCCTCCGCCGGCAACGGGCCCGGCACCTGCTGCCGGGCCGCCACGGCCGCCACCGCAGCACCCACGACCAGGACGGCGGCCGCGGTCAGCCAGGTCGACCGCAGGCCGCGCAGCCGTCTGACCTCGTACGACAGCGTGTGGAACGGCAGCGCGTTCACGGGGCCTCGCTCCAGTGGTGGTCCCCGTCGGACGCCGGGCGGAAGGGCCCGTCCGGCGCGGGGTCGGGGTGCGGGGTCGGGTACGGGGTGGGGC
>NZ_JOAI01000072.1 GCF_000717715.1 Streptomyces sp. NRRL B-24484
CGACCACCTCATGGACCAGGTCCTGCTCCAGCTGCCACCCGGCTACGACCTGCTGTTCGGCCGCCCGACCGCAGGGACACGACCCTGACCACCCCTCACCCCGGCCGCGGACCCGCCGGCGGCCAGCCCCTGGAAGGCCCCACGGTCATGACCCGCTACCGCCACCTCCTCCAGCAGGTCCGCACCCTGGGCCGCTACACCACCGACGACGAAACCGAACGCGTCCTCGACGTGGTCCTGGCCGTCCTCGGCTCCCAGCTCACCGGCGAGGAGCGCTGCGACCTCGCCGCCGCCCTGCCCGACCGGGCCCGCGCACCGCCGCCCGCTGGGACACCTCCTCCGCCCTGGCCGCCCTTACCACCCTCACCGACGACAACCTCACCGACCGCATCCTCGCCCACCTGCCCCGCGGCTACGCCCTGCTGTTCGGCCGCGCGGACCTGGCCGCCGTCGCCTGAAGCAGCGGGTCCGACCCGTCGGCGCGGGAGCGCTTCGAAGTCGGGCCGTCGTTTCGGCGATAGCGTCGTCTCGGCCGAGGCCACCGGCCCGGGGGCAGGCTTGCGAACAGACACCTTTCCCCGGCCAGAAGGGAGCCCTCATGTCCTCCCGGAACGGCACACGCTCCGAAAACACGGGTGTCTGCGTACCGCTGCTGCAGATCACCACCACGACCGTCAGCGGCACCGCCCAGGTCCTCCACCTGCACGGCGAGAGCGACCACGACCAGCGCCAGCGGCTGGAGAGCGCGCTCGAGCGTGCCGTGGCCGAGTGCCCGCCCCGACTGGTCGTGAACCTCGCAGGCCTCACCTTCTGCGACTCCACCTGCCTCAACGCGCTCCTCAAGACCCGGATCGCCTGGTGCGCCGCCGGCATTCCACTCGTGCTCGCTGCACCCACCCCCCAGGCCGGCCGACTGCTGAAGATCACCGGCGCCGACGAGGTGCTCACCATCCACGACAGTGTCCGGGCCGCCCTGGCCGACACCGAACCGCACACCAGATGAGGCGAGGCGACCGATGGACAGACCCCAGCGCTACGCGGTCACCCTGCCAGGCCCGCCCGGTCGGCACGGGCCGCCCGAGGTTGTCGTCGTCCGTCCCACCGGCGCGTACACCGCTGCCGGGGCACCGGTGTACGCAGATGAGGCGGGCGCATTCCGGGTGGCGATCGAAGGAGAGGCGGCCCGGCCGCTCACCGCGTTGCCGGGGCCCGGCCGCCATACTTGCCTTCACGCCGTGCCACTGCCCTGACCTGGTGCTCGCGGCCCTCGGTTCCCGGGCACCAAGACTGCTTCTTCGTCACCGCCGCAGCTGCCCCCGGCTGTTCGCGCCGACACACGCGATCGTGACCTTGGTGGTGAGAGCAGGCCCTGTCCCCGTGTACGCGCCCCGACCGCTTTCGGCGGAACCGGGGGTCCCCGACCGGCGGAATCAGCCCGCTTGCCCAGACGGGTCGGGCGCGTGCGGGGACAGGCGGGAAGTCGGGGCGGACGGCTCCGGGCCCGGTGGGGTGACCGGCAGGCCGGCGGCCGCCCAGGCCTGGAAGCCGCCGATCACGTCGGTGGCCCGCCACAGTCCGAGCTGCCGCAGCGAGGCCGCGGCGAAGGACGAGGCGTAGCCCTCGTTGCACAGCACGATCACCCGCAGGCCGTGGCCGGTGACCTGGGGCAACCGGTAGGGGGGCTGCGGGTCGAGGCGCCACTCGAGTTCATTGCGTTCCACGACGACCGATCCGGGGACGAGACCGTCGCGGTCGCGCAGAGCGCCGTACCGGGTGTCCACCAGCAGGGCCCCTTCCTCACGTGCGGCTGCGGCGGCCTGGTCCGGTGTCAGGCGGTCCAGGCGGTGCCGGGTCTCATCCAGCAGTTGGTCGACACTCTTGGGGGTCACGGTCATGATCACCACTCCTGGGACTGCTCGGTCTTCGCCAGCCGCAGGATCCGGCCGTCACAGGTGTACCGGCGCATCAGGGGCAGCGGAGGATAGTAGACGTGGACCGACACGGCGTGCTCCGCCCAAGACGGATTCACTACCTGGTGGACGTGGTGCGGGCCGAAGGCGCGGTCGCCCACGGCGTTCACGACCTCCAGGAGGCCGGCTGGATCGGCGGCATGCACGACCTGGCGTTCGACATCTCCTCGGTCATCCCGAAGGACAGCTGGTACGGCACCCTGCTCAAGGGCGTGTTCAACTTCCAGCCGGACCCGACGATCCTTCAGCTCACCGCCTGGGCGCTCTACCTGGTGCCGACCCTGGTGTTCTTCCTCAGCGGCTCGGGCGGCGCCGCGCCCAAGCCAGCCGTGCCCGTGCCCGTCGAGGCCGAACCCGCCTCCTGACCACCCGGCAGCACCATACGGTTCGAGCCCGTTCCCGTACCCGGAGCGGGCTCGAACCGTTCGGCCGACCGCGCCCGGGCGGCCGATCCACCGCGGCGGCCGATACGGACGGCTCCCGCGATCCGTGCACGGCGCCCGCCGCGCACGGTCAGCCTTCGCTCGGCGCGGTCAGTGGCGCAGCCGGCGTCCCGGGGGCGGTCCGGTTCTGCTCGATCCGCGCGAATTTCCACACCGCCAGCGCGATGATCCAGGTGGCGAAGAACAGGCCGACGATCACGAAGCCGACGGTGTTGAGGTCGAGCCCGGAGATCCAGCCCCAGAAGACGCCGTGCAGGTCGAGCTGGTCGGCGAGCAGGCCGAGCAGTTCGACAGTGCCGATGATGAGGGCGACGGCGACAGACAGGCCGGTGATGGTCAGGTTGTGGTAGATCTTGCGGACCGGCTCGGAGAACGCCCACCCGTAGGCAAAGTTCATGAACGACCCGTCGATGGTGTCCAGCAGGCACATCCCTGCGGCGAACAGCACCGGCAGGCGGAGGATGGCGTACCACGGCAGGCCGGACGCGGCCCCTGAGCCCGCCAGCACCACCAGCAGTGCGATCTCCGTCGCGGTGTCGAACCCGAGCCCGAACAGCATCCCCAACGGATACATCTGCCACGGCTTGCCGACCGACCCCGTCACCCGGCCGAGCAGGCGGTTCATCAGGCCGCGTTTGTCGAGCTGCTCCTCCAACGCCTGTTCGTCGAGGCGGCCAGTACGCATGCGGCGGAACACCTTCCAGACGCCCCCCAGGATGACCAGGTTCACGATCGCGATCAGGTACAGGAACGAGCCGGAGACGGCCGTGCCGATCAGACCGGTGACCCGGTGGAGCCGGGAGCCGTCGTCCTGGAGTGGGCCGGCGAGGGCTTTCACGCCGAACGAGAGCAGGACGGCGAGGGCGAACACGACGGACGAGTGCCCCAGGGAGAACCAGAAGCCCACGGCGAGGGGGCGCTTGCGCTGGTCCATGAGCTTGCGGGTGGTGTTGTCGATCGCGGCGATGTGGTCGGCGTCGAAGGCGTGCCGCATACCCAGGGTGTAGGCCGTGACGCCGATGCCGATGCCGAAGGACTTGGTGCCGACGAGGTGGTGCTCGGGGGCGACGACGGCAACCAGCGTGACCCAGCCGACGAGGTGCAGGGCGACGATGAAACTGGCCATCGCGGCCAGCTTCTGCCACTCCTGACAGGTGATCGGGGCCACGGCCCGCGTGCGACCGGACTTTGGCATGGGCTGGGAGTGGGCTACGGGCGAGGAGGTCACGGGTGTCCTTCCTACCTCGGCGGCGAGACGCTGCATCCGGGTGCATCACTCCCGTCGTTGCACCATTCCCGTAGGGAGAGGCCGTGTCACGGGGCGCGCCGGGGGCGCGATGGGTTTCACGACCGGCGCCCTCGACCCGAAGCTACCGCAGGCGATCCGGTGCTCGACCTGCAGGCGCGGATGCCCGCGCGTCGTTGCTCCGCGGGGGTGGTCTCGTCGGCGGATCGGCACGGTGGCCGCTGTCCGGGAGCTCGTGGCGGCGATGGTGGTGTGGGCCGTCCTGGCCTCATCCCTCTTCTCGCCGGCCGGGCGCTTCGCGGCTGCGGCGGCCGGCCCCGTCCCCGGAGGCCCAGCGTGCTGGTCCCACGACCCCTCTCCCGGGCAGGTGCGGCGGTGGCAGGCGCGCTGTGCCTGCTCAGCCTGACAGCGCCTGCCGCCGACGCCCACCCGCTGGGGAACTTCTCGCTCAACCACTACCTCGGGTTCACGGTGCACCCCGAGGGCGTCGAGGTCCTCGCCGTCACCGACACCGCCGAGATCCCCACCCTCCAGGAGCAGCCGAGCGTCGACCGCAACGGCGACGGCACGGTCGACGACGCCGAGCGTGCCGCCTGGGCCGGCGCCCGGTGCACCCAGACCGCCCAGCGCCTGAAGGTGACGACCGACCAGCCCGCCGCGACCCTGGCCTGGAGCACCGAGTCGGCGCGGTTCGCCTACCAGGACGGCGCCGCGGGCCTGCGCACCAGCAGACTCGAATGCACGCTGCGGGCGGCCCTGCAGCTTCCGGCTGCGGGCACCACCCTCCACATCGCCAGCGGCATTGACCCCGGCCGGGTCGGCTGGAACGAGATCACCGCCCGCGGTGACGGCACCACCCTCGACCACGCGGACGTCCCCGCCCGCTCCGTCTCGAACGAGCTGCGCGACTACCCGCGCGACCTGCTGGCCAGCCCGCAGGGAGTGACCCGCGCCGAGGTCCACGCCCGGCCCGGCGGCGGCGCCACGGCGATCGGGACCACCGTCCGGGCGGACGGCTCCGGTCCCACGGCCTGGCTGGCTGGCCTCGACGCCCGGCTCACCCAGCTCGGCGCCACGCAGCGGCTCACCCTGCCGGTGGGCCTGCTCGCCGTGCTGCTCGCCGTCGTCCTCGGCGCCGGCCACGCCCTGCTGCCCGGCCACGGCAAGACGGTGATGGCTGCCTACCTGGCCGGGCGGAGCGGCCGGACCCGCGACGCGGTCACCGTCGGTGCCACCGTCACCGTGACCCACACGGCCGGCGTCCTCGTCCTCGGACTGGGCCTGACCGTCTTCTCCTCACTGGCCGGCGACGTCCTCCTCGGGTGGCTGGGCGTGCTCAGCGGTGCCCTGGTCGCCCTCGTCGGCGTCGGGCTGCTGCGCGACGCGGTCCGGCGTGCGCGCACAAGCGGTCTCGTACGCCGTACCCCGGTCACCGACAGCCCCGAGAGCGGCACGGAACCCGCGAAGGAACTCGCTCACGCGGCGACGGCACCCACGCCGACAAGCCGTCACGACCACGTGCACCCGCATGCGCACGACCACCACGACCACGAGGCCGGCACCGCGCACGACCAGCAAGACCACGGCCACGACCACGCGCACCACGACCACGCGCACGCGCACCACGACGCTGACCAACCCCGCAGCCACCGACACGGACTGCTCGGCGGAAGCCACCATCATCACCACGAGCCCGGTTCACGTCGGCGCAGCCTCATCGGGCTGGGCATCGCGGGCGGACTGGTACCCAGCCCCTCCGCCCTGGTCGTCCTGCTGGGCGCCGTTGCACTCGGCCGGACACTCTTCGGTGCGGCCCTGGTGGTCGCCTACGGCCTCGGCATGGCTGCCACGCTCACCACCGTCGGGCTGCTCCTCGTCCGGGTCGGCGACCGCATGGCCGGTGCGGCAGAAGGCCCGCTCCTCGGCCGGCTGCGCCGGATCACCCCGTACAGCGGTCTGCTGACCGCGCTGCTGATCCTGACGGTGGGGCTGGGCCTGATGGTCCGCAGCCTGCCGTCGACCCTGTGACGAAACCCTTCCCCCTACCGGAGGCCGACCGCCATGACCACCCGCCCGGCGCACCTGCTGTGCCTCGCCCTCCTCGCCGCTCCCCTCCTGACCGCCTGCGCCACCGGGCGGGACGGCAGCTTCGACGCCCAACCCGGCACGCCGTCCCCGAGCTGCCTGCAGCACCAGAGCACCCTGCCCGGGACGCGCTACACCGGCGGAGACAAGTCCGATCCCGCCGCCGTGCTGCAGATGATGCACTTCTACACCGCCAACGGCACCAAGGCATTCTGCGACGGCAAGCCGCCCACCGACGCCGACCGCCGCTGGACGGAGCTGTACACACAGCTCGGCGGCGATGCGCAGCACGTGGCCACAGCGAAGTAGAGCTGCCCCGCAGGTGCCGCCGCGCCGGTGCTTGTCAGGGCGAGGAGGGCAGGGCGGCGAGCGCGGTGCGCGCGGCCGGCGCGTCCAAGGGATGGAACGCGGGGTTGATCGCCAGTGCGGTCGTGAGCTCGGTGCGGGCATCGGCGAGGTTCCCGAGGGCCTTTTCGATCATGCCGCGGTGGTAGTGGAAGAGCGCGTTGCGCATGCCTGTCGTCAGTGCCCGGTCGGACTGCCCGAGTGCCTCCCGGTCGCGCCCGTTGACGTGCAGGGCCCAGGCGTAGGCGTCGTGCATCTCCAGGAACGGCCTGGTCCGCAGTCCCTGTTCGGCAATGGCGAGGGCCTTGCCGGGGTCGCCGTGGTCGGCCTCGAACAGCGCCGCGTCGGTGTCGAGCGCCACGCCGTTGTCGGCGAGCAGCTGTTGCTCGGCGCGGAACACGGTGTACTGATGCGCCGCCTCGGCGGAGCGTCCCAGGGACTGGAGGAGGTCGCCCAGTTCGAGCACGTACTCGGGTTGCGGGACCTGGGCGACGGCTTGTCGGAGATCGGCGACGGCGGCGTCCGGGTTGCCGAGGGCGGCTTCCGCCCGGGCCCTGGCCTCCAGTAGCGAGGCCGTGCCGGGCGCCGCGCGCAGGCCGGTTTCGGCGCGGGCCAGGGCCGTCCGGGCGTCGCCGTTGTCGAGGGCGAGCAGGCTGAGGTGGTAGAGCGTGAATGCCCGGTCGGCCGGGGTGTTGGCATCGTCGAGGGCGCGTTGCATGTTCCCGGTGGCCGCCGCCGTGTCGCCGCGCAGCTCCCACGCGTACGAGGCGCGGGACAACGACGGGGTCCCGGGCTTGAGGTCGACCATGCGCTGCACCGCCTCGAACGACTCCGGGTACCGGCCGAGCTGGGTGTAGGCGTCGGCGAGGATCCCGTAGACGGTCGAGCTGTCGGGGCTGAGCGCGACGGCCTTCTGCGCAAAGTCCAGTGCGGCGGCGAAGTCGTGCCGCGCTGCCGCGAGGGCGGCCATGCCGGCGGTCGCGGTGGCGTTGTCAGCGGGCTGTACGGAGAGTGAGTGCGTCAGAACGCTCTCGGCCTTGGGGTAGTACGAGGGGTCGGCCGTCGTCCGGGCCTGCTGGATGTAGGCGAGGCCGAGCGAACCCAGGGCCTCGGCGTCGTCCGGGGCCGTCCGCAGCCGTTCCTGCAGGCCGACGATGGCTGCGTCCCGGCCTGCCCCGGAGCCGGCACCCTCGGCGGAGTCGTGCGGCGAGTCTTGGACGGCGCTGCCGCCTTGGGGTGCGAGGCCGAGTCCGCCGGCCAGGAAGAGCCCGGCGCCGAGGGCTGCGGCCACCGCCGCGGATCGCAGGCGATGACGTCGCGGGGGCATGGGGTCGGTCGTGGCCAAGGCGTACTCCTGGGCGGTGGGCTGTGTGCGGCGGTCTTCACGTCGACGTGCCGGACTCCGCCGTGGGCTCGTTCGTGGGATCGGTGCCGGGGGCCTTGGTGGGGACGGCGAAGACCACCAAGTTGGACAGGTACTCGCGGGTGTCCCGGTCGTACGTGCCGCCGCAGGTGATGAGCCGGAGGCTGGGAACCGTGCTCCCCTCGAACACGAGGCCGTCGGGGAAGTCGTCCTTCGCATAGGTGCGCAGGGCCTGCACGGTGAAGTCGGTGACTGTGCCGTCGTTGCCCTCGACGGTGATCGTGTCCCCGGGGCGCAGGACGGACAGGCCGGCGAAGACTGCCGGTCCCGTCAGCGAGTCGACGTGGCCGACGATTACGGCCGCGCCGGGGCTGCCGGGGGCCGGCCCCTGGCTCCACCAGCCGGCGACGTTCGGATCGTCCGGCGTCGCGAGGTGCCCGTCGCCCTGGACCTGAAGGTCGGTCAGCGCGGTGTCCACCCCGATGCGGGGTATGCGAAGCCGTGTCGGCGGAGCCCGGAGCACCTCCGGGCCGGCAGGCTCGCCGGCCACGGCAGAGGGGAGCTCACCGATGTCGCGGACCGCAGCGGGACCGCCGTATCCCGGGGCCGACGTGAGGTTCGCCGCGCCGACCCCCGTGAGAGCCAGACCGATCAGGAGAGCCGTCACCACCGCACCGCGACGGGTTCTGGTGCTGCTGCCACGGCCCGGTCGCCCGTCCCCGGCGGCGGGGGACGGGCGACCCGGGCCCGACAAAGGCTCCATCGTCAGGAGCTGCGCCGGCGGCGCAGCGCGATCACGGCGGCGCCGGTCAGGAGGACACCGCCGGCGAGAGCAGCGGTGCCGGCGATCGGGACGCGGTGCAATGCCAGGCCGCCGAAGCCGGCGGCGACGCTGCCGCCGGGGTTGTCGGAGGTGGCCTGGTTGACGGCTGCCGTGTTCGGCAGTGCGACGTAGGGGAAGGTCTTGCCGAAGGCGTGGTCGTTGGCGTTCACGCCGTCACCTGCGGCGAGGGCCGGCACGATCTTGCCGGTCTGGGCAGCGCCCTCCAGCGCCAGAAGTTCGATGTCCACCACGTCGTCGGTCAGCCGGCGGCCGTTGGGGAAGCCCGCCAGGTCGTTGCCGAGGACGCCCAGCCGGTTGGGCGACGGGGACGGCGGCACCGCCATGTTGAGTCGCAGTTCCTCGCCGGGCAGGAACTTGGCCTTGTTGACGTCGGCGTTCAGCTGCTGGGAGTTCAGGTCGGCCTGGATGGGGCCGCAGGCCTTGCAGATGCCGTTGAGGAAGATCTCGACCAGGTCGTTACGGGGGGTCGCGGGGGCCGGGATGCCGTAGATGCTCTGGATGAGCTGCGGGACCATCGGGTCCTTGACCTTGTCGACCACCGGGGTGACGGTCGCGTCCTTCTCCGGGCTGAGCGCGTTGAAGGCGTCCTTGTACTTGATCGGGACGACGACCTCGTTGATCAGCGGGTTGCCGAGCCGGGAGACCTGGTGGAAAGCCGCCTCGCCCTTGCCCTCGCCGCCCTTGTCGACGACATCCGCGCCCTTGCGGTCTGTGCTGGACCACACGCCCACGACGGGGTTGCGTGTTGGGTCGCCCTTCAGCGCCAGGTCCTTCTTCGGCACCTGGATGGCGATGGTGTTGACGTTGTAGCCGCTCAGGGTGTCGTGTCCGGACTCCTTGAGGTTTCCGCCGTAGAGGAGGTCGAAGACCCGCAGGTCGAGGAAGAACGGGTCGTCGGCCTGGCCGGCGAGGGTCTGGCCGCCGCCGGGCAGGTCACGGATGGCCTGCTGGCGCAGGGACGCGTAGTTCGGCATCGAGGCCTGGCCCGTGTTGGACGGGGCCGCGATCGCATCCTTGAGCAGCGTCTTGGAGGACCCGTCGGCGTGGGTCTCGGTGAGGGTGTAGGTCTGGCGGAAGTTCAGCGTCGGGTCGTCGAGGTTGTTCACGACGCCGGTGTTGTAGAGGAACTGGTTGGCGTCGTCGCGGTAGTGGTTGCTGAACGTCCAGGTGTAGGTGGTGTCGGCCCTGCCGTCGCCGTCGGCGTCGATCTTGATGTTGTAGCGCGCATCGTCCGCGAACGCGTAGAAGTTCGGGCCGCCGTTGGGCTCCTCGAACGGGATCCAGTTGGCGATGAGCGTGACGGTGTCCGGCTTGTCCGGGCTGGTGAAAGCGTATACGTCCGTGTTGTCCGCCCGCGGGTCACCCGCGATCAGCGGGGCCTCACGGTGACTCGACGCCGAGCTGACACCCGGAGCGAGCCCGGCCAAGGCACCCGCGGCGGCCAGGGCCAGGACACCCAGGCCCGCCATCGGCTTTTCGGCACGACGGGCGAACGCCGGATGACGCGAGGAACGCGAAGGCTGCATGATCACTTCTCTCTGAAGTCGGCCCGGCTCGGCGTCCCGCTGGCTTCCGACGACCTGTGGACGGGCAGCAACGAGTGATCGCCTCCTGGCACGGAGTGGTTTGAGGACTGCCTCGCACGTGGGTGGCGCTCCGCTCGCCGGGCCGGTCGAAGACCGCTTCGAAAGCGTGCTGAAGTACCGCGCACGGGAGTCGTAGGCCTGACATAAAGTCACCACGGACAGATCCCGCCTGCTTCCCGGGTGGGCCATCCGGGACGCCACAGCCCATCACGCAGACTCGCCGACCCGGGGAGCACCGTTCGCCGTGATCAAGCCGACCCCGTTGTAAGCCAGCAGCCACGAGCCCGGGCAAACGACCCGCCCGTCCGGAATCCGGGCGGGCGGGTCCGGCTCCCGGCCCAATCAGCGACCCTCAGGCCCACTCCACGCCGTGCTGCGCGCACCGGAGCTCGGCATCCCGGTCCTGTTCCTTGAGCTGGACCGCGGCACCATGACGGACATCGTCGACGTCGCCGCCAAACTCGACAACTACAAACGCTGGTTCGACAAGGTCGTCAAGGACACCGACGGCTACGACCGGACCATCTTCGAAGTCACCTACGGGACCGCACACGACCGGCCTTACGGCTACACCCCGGCCCACGTGGTGCGCCCGCCCGTCGCGTTCGTTCTCGCCCCGGGCACCCGCGGCAGCCGGCCCCGCTTCACCGCCGACGCGCTGCGCCGCCGCATGAAGGCCCTGCGCGATGCCACCAGCGACCACTGGGCCGGCATGCGGCACGAGGACGAAGGCGTCACCTACTACAGCTTCCGGGGGCAGATCCAGGTCCTGGCCACCACCACCGCCCGCCTGCGCGAGCACGGCTTCCTCGGCCCCGCCTGGTGGCGCTTCGGCCGCTCCGACTGGCAAACCCTCACCGACGCCCTCGACGACCGGCCCGACCGGGCCCTGATCGCCCAGCGCCGCACCGAACGCCAAGCCGCCGAGCATGCCGAGCAGGAGCGGAAGGCACAGGCCGAGCGGGACGCCCAACGGGCCGAGTGGCTGGCGCAGCTGCTGGCCGCCCGCGCCCACAACGACGCCCTGCACCCCTGCTACACCCACCACGGCCCGCTCGGCGGCGAACACGACACTCGGGCGAGCTCGGCGAGCAGGCCGAACCGGACCGCCTGGAATGCCCCACCTGCGAACAGCTTCGCCGCGAACAGCGTGGCCGCCCGACCGTCCTCGCCCTGCCCACCGCCCGCGACCTCAAGAAGGCCGCCAAACACGGCCCACCCACCGACGACCCCTGGCGACCGTGCGTCTCATCCACGCCGAACGCCGGCCCAAGCACAAGCGGGACAGCGGAGACGTTCCCGAACTCTGGCCGAACGCCCGCGTCTGACCACCAGGGGGTGGATCGGCAGGCCGCAGGGCTGAGCCGACGGCCGCACCCGAGGTTCCCGAACGGCCGCTCGGTCGGTGGCCTTCCAGGCCGGAACGGCGGGCCGGCTCCTGGTCGGCCGAATTTCTGTTATGCCAATTGACACAACATCAAATCTGCTCCTAGGCTCACGGCCATGGAAGAAGAGGTCAAACGCCGCGGCCGGCCGCGGAAGGACCCGGAGCGACTGGCGCGCTGGGTACCGCCGGACGGCTGGTCGCGGCTGGTCGCCTGGGTCTCGCCGGAGGAAAAGAAGGCGCTGAAGCGCGTCGCCGTGGATGCCGGGGTGTCCGTCGCGGACCTGGTGCGGTCATTGGCGGGCGGCCTGGCCGCGGGGGCGATCACGCACGAGGAACTGGTCGGGCAGGTCAGGAGAGGCAGGCAGGTCATGGAGAAGATCCCCACGCTGTTCGAGCGGGACGGCGACTTCCGCGTCGTGGACCGCCCGCGCGCCGAGTGCGCCTGGGTGTTCGCCGGGGAGGGCGCGCCCACCGAGAAACTGGACGGCACCAATGTCCGCCTGACCGTCCGCGGGGGCCACCTGGTGCGGGTGGAGAAGCGGCGCAACCCCAGCAAGGCGCAGAAGCAGCAGGGCATCGTCGACGGCTGGTACGTCGACACCGACGAGCACGGCCCCGAGGACAAGTGGATCCTGGCCGCGGCCCGCAACACCGACGTGGCCACCTGGCCGGACGGCGAGCACGCCTGCGAGGCCCTCGGCCCGCGCATCCAGGGCAACCCGCTGGGGCTGGACGGCTACCTGTGCGTGCCGTTCGACCTGGAGGTGCCGGTGTACGAGGCGGTGCCGCGCAGCTACGACGGCCTGCGGGAGTTCCTCGCCGAACTGGAGAGCCGCTACGCGCCCGGCAGTCTGGCGGAGGGGATCGTGTTCCACCACTCCGACGGCCGCCGTGCCAAGATCAAGCGCAAGGACTTCCCCACGGCAGTCTGAAGCCCGGCCGGCCCGCGCGTTCCCGGCCTGGAGCGGGGGTGGTACTCCCGGCGCGCTGGGCACTGGGCCATCCGCGACCGGCCCCCGGCCGCCGAAGTAACCGGTCGGCGATGCCTTGTACTACGGATCCGGTGAGTTGAGGGCTGTGTGGACGCGGATGTGACCAATCGTGAGGACGGCTGCCTGAATGCCGGCTGCGGGTGCACAGCCGGCATCAGTCTGATCATGTTCGGGTGGATCGTGGTGCTCCTGATCCAGCGGATCTGACCGTCGCACGGTACCGGCCCGTTCGGGCCCGCGCCGTGGGCGGATCGGCTCTGCGCCCGCAGGTGCTGTCACACTCCGGGAGGAGTGCGGGTTCCGGTGCTACCGGCCGTCTGCCGCGTTCCGGCAGTGGGCCCGAACGGTTCCGGCCTGGACAGCGCGAGCGCGGTGCGGGAGAGCGGTCCGGCGACCGGCGGCACCGCGAAGGGCGCCGGCCTGACCGGTGCCCCGCACGCGATGGCCGCCAACAAAGCGATCATCGCCTGGCTGCCCGAGACCGGCAGCATCGCCTCGTGGGCCACCGAGGTCGAGCACCTCATCGCGACCCGCCAGGTGGTGCGTACCGACGCCTGAGGTTGCACCCCGAGCGTGGACACCGGGTTCATGCTGCGAGGTCGAGGTTAGCGGAGTTGACCAACCGCTGTTCGAACTCGACGGGTGTGAGGTACTGCAGAGCCGGGTGCCGATGACGGTGGTTGTAGTACGAAAGCCAGCGGAACAGATCGAGCCGCGCGTCGGCCTTCGAGGTCCACCGAAGCCGGTGTGTCAACTCCCGCTTCAGCCCCTGAAAGAACGACTCGGCCAGAGCATTGTCGTAGCTGGATCCGACACGTCCCATTGAACGGCGGATGCCGTTGCGGCGGCAGGCGGCAGCGAAGGCCCGGCTCGTATATTGCGCCCCGTGGTCGGTGTGGAACGCCACGCCCGCGACGTTCCCACCGCGGGCAGCCGCGGCTGCCTCGATCGCATCGACGACCAGGTCCACGCGCATGTGATCGGCGATGGACCAGTCGACCACGCGGCGCGAGCAGATGTCGATCACCGTGGCCAGGTAGAGCCACGACGACCCGACCGGGATATACGTGATGTCGCCGCACCAGCGGACATCGAGCGCCGCGGCGGTGAAGTCCCGCTCGAGCAGGTCCGGCGCCGGCGGCGCGGTGTGGTCCCGCATGGTCGTCCGCTTGCGTTTGCGCAGGTGGAGGCCGACGATGCCGTGCTCGCGCATCAGCCGTGCCACCCGCTTGCGGTTGATGAGCCGGCCGCGGGCCCGCAACTCGGCGTGGATCCGCGGGGCCCCGTAGGCACCAGCGTGCTCGGCGTGGACCGCCCGGATCTCCGCGGTCGCCTCGGCGTCGGCCCGCTCGCGGGCCCGGCGGACCTCCGCGCCGGCCTGCCACCGGTAGAAGCCGGACCGAGAGACCCCCAGGACCCGGCACAGCCGCTGGACGCCGAACTCCTCGGCGGCAGTGGAGATGAAGACCCAGCGGCGGCTCACTTCATCTCCTTCGCGAAATACTGGGCCGCCCGGCGCAGGACCTCCCGCTCCAGCTCCCACTCGCGCTTCTCCTTGCGCAGCCGGGCCAGCTCGGCCCGCTCGTCCGCGCCCAACCCGCCCGAGACCGCGTCCGCCCGCTCGGAGCGGCGCACCCACGTCCGCAGTGTCTCTCGGTTCACCCCGAGCTCCACCGCCACCAACTCGACCGTCCGGCCCGTGGACCGGACCAGCGTCACCGCATCCCGCTTGAACTCGTCGCTGTACTTCGCCGGCCGTCCCACCTGGACTTCCCCTCCCGGATCCTCGGATCCGATTGTCAGGGGTGTCCACACTCCGGGGGTCACCTCAGTCCGGTCGTCCCACCGCAGCGCGTCGCTGCAGGCCGTGCGCACCTGAACTCCCGCTTCGCGGAGGACATCTGGTCTCTCGCACCGCTGATCGAGAACCCGAGCGAGGAAACGTCGTCGATCCACTGGCGCAACTGCCCCGAGCCGTTCCCGCGGGAGCTGCGGCTGCTGGTGTGGATGCTGATCAACGGGGAGCTCCGCCCGACGTTCCTGCGCGAGCGTGCCCGGACTTTTCGCTCTCGCACCAGCGTCGCCGGCACCGTGACGACCGTGCGCGTGTGGATGGACCTGGCCCGATGGCTCTCGGCCCACGGCTCCAGCACCTTCGCCGACTGCGACTCCGAGATGCTCTACGCATACGCCACCCACCTGCGCGAGGCCGGGGGCAGCCGAAGCTCCGTCGCCCAGGCGCTCCTGGCCCTGACCCGCCTGTGGGCCTTCGACGAACTCACCGCCCGCCCGGCCGGGATCGGCCGGCCGCCCTGGGACGAGCATGGTGCCGACGACTACCTGCCCGCCGCATCCACGAGCGGTGGGGAGAACGCCACCGACGCCATCGCCGAGGCGACGATGGGACCCCTGCTGGTGTGGGCAATGCGCATGGTCGACGACCTGGCCGACGACGTCCTCACGGCCTGGGCCGAGCACCAGAAGGTCCTTGCCGTCGCCAAGACCACCACCCCGACCGGAACCGGCCTCGCGGCCCTCGACGCCTACACGAAACTGCTCGGTGCCACCGGCGCGTCCGTTCCCGTGATCCGTTACCGGGGCCGCACCGTCCTTGCCCGCCAGTACATCGCCGCGCTCACCGGAGCCTCCATGGACCAGGTGAACCAATACGCCAAGCGCGGCCTGACCCGGGCGGCCCGGCTGAGGCCGGGCCCCTGCCCTCTGCGTACTCCGATCAGGGGAACTGTGCACGGACAGCCGTGGCGCGAAGCGGTGAACCTGGACGAGTCCCCTCCCTGATGCGCCACCTCGGCACCGCCTGCTTCATCGTCATCGCCTACCTCACCGGCATGCGCCCCGGCGAGGTGCTGGGCCTGCGCACCGGCTGCTGCCCCGACCCGCCGCCCGAACCCGACGGAACCCCGGGCCGCCACCTCGTCCGCGGCCGCGAGTTCAAGACCGCCCGCGACGAGGACGGCAACCACCTCTCGCGCGGCACCGAGCGCGCCCTGCCCTGGGTCGCCATCGCCCCCGTCGTCAACGCCATCCGCGTCCTGGAACGCATGGTCCCCGACGGCCATCTGCTCTTCGACAGCCGCACCCACCACTTCACCAGCCCCAGGCCCGCAACCGGCTCCCTCACCGCGAGCTCCATGGTCCGGAGGATCGAGGACTTCATCACCTGGGCCAACGCCGAAGCCGCCCGTCACGGCCTCGCCCGTGAGGCCATCCCACCCGACCCCCACGGCAGGGTCGCCGGCGCCCGCTTCCGCCGTACTCTCGCCTGGCACATCGCCCGCCGCCCCGGCGGCCTCGTCGCCCTCGCGATCCAGTACGGGCACCTACGCACCGCAATCTCTGCCGGCCATGCCTCCCGCAGCCGCGACGGCATCCACACCCTGCTCGACATCGAGACCGTCCGCGCCGTCGGTGACACCGCCACCAACCTCCACCAGCATCTCGAATACGGTGGGGGCATCTCCGGTCCAGCAGCGCGTCGGGCCATCCAGGTCGCCGCCCGCGCCCCCGAGTTCGCCGGCACCGCGATCACCGCCACCACCGCCCGCCGCGACCTCGCCAACGACGACCTGATGATCTACGACAACCCGAACACCCTGCTCATGTGCGTCTACAAACGTGACCAGGCCCTGTGCCACCGCGACACGCCCCCAGCAGCACCAGCACCCCCACTCTCGACCGCTGCATCGCCGGGTGTGCCAACATCGCCCGCACCGACCAGCACGCCGAGCACCTGCGCCACCGCGCCCAGACCTCGCCCGCCAGGCCACCCACCTGCCCGGTCCGCTCGCCGACCGCCTCACCGCTACCGCCGGCCGCTTCACCGCCCTCGCCGACCGGCACCACGCCGACCGCCGCACCCGCCCTCGACGAACGCGACCGCATCCGTGCCGCCATTGACCGCATTCTCGCCGGCACTCCCGAGCACTCCAACGGTGCAATGACCATCGTCGCCCTCGCCCAAGAAGCCGGCGTCCCCCGCAACGCCCTCACCCAGCGCCACCTCGACCTGAAGAACGACTTCTACGCCAAGGTCCGCGACCGCGGCAAGATTCCGGATAGCGAGGCCCGCCTGCGCAGGCAGATCGTCAAACTCAAGGAACTGAGGGCCAAGGACGCCGAGGAGCTCAAGGGGCTACGGGCAGATGTCCAGGCCCTCGTTCAGAGCGTCAACCAACTCACTCTGGAGAAGCAGCAGTTGAGAACAGAACCGACCACGCCAACCTCCAGCCTGCGGCTTTTGTCGGCGCACCCTCAGCCATGAGGCCATGGTTAGTTCGACCATCTGCCAAGCTGGCGGACGTCTACCGGGTGTAGCCGGTATCACCGTCCGAAGCGAGAGTCCCGGAGATGACGTAAGACGCCCCAACGGGCAAGCCAAGCCTCGCCGCCCAGGACAGCGCCTCGGCGTGGGACGCGTCGCGCTCGGCCAGGCGGGCGGCGGCCAAGGAGGGCGGCACCTTGTCCTCGTTCAGCAAGACGGCCCACTGGCTGCCGGTGAGGGCCAAGTAGCGCAGGTGCGGAAAGTCCGCGAGCACGGTCAGATCCTGGACCGTGGCCTGGGAGAGATCCAGGCAGCGCAGATTCGGCGCCGTACGCAGCGGGGTGATGTCAGCCGGGGCGGTGGTGGCGAGGTCCAGCGAGCTGAGGTGCGGGTGGCCCTCGAGCGGTGCGAGGTCGCCTCCGTGGAGACTGACGGCCAGGGACTCGACAGGCAGGTTCCGGAGGGGGGTCAGGTCGGTGACAGGGCGGCGCTTGAGTTCGAGCTTCTGTACGTGGGGCGCGGCAGCGAGCGGGGTGAGGTCCATCGGGCTGGTAGGGGCGTTGACCTGGATCAGAACGGCCTGGAGATCAGGCGACACGGTGTGAGGGATTCCGCCGGATCGCAGCTCCTGATCGGACCCGGGCTCGCGCGGCCCCTCCACGAAGTCGATGTAGTCGACGTCGTCCTCCTCCACCTCGTAGGCGCCCCGATCCAGCAGGTCCAGGTAGCGGGCGAGGAGCGAGGTGACGGAGTCGCAGAGGTAGAGCGGCCCGTCGTAGTAGTCGCGGCCGATCTCGATCACTTGTCCGGGCAGTCCGGCATGGGCCGGGGACATGTCAACCGCCAGGTAGTTGCCATCGTCGGCAGTGGCGAACGGGAGCCACGCGGGGTGCTCGTGGCAACGCCGGACCGTACCGGGCGGGTCGGCGTCCAGGACGACCGCGTCCCAGTGGTTCTCCCAGCCGGTCCACACAGGTTCCCGCAGGTCGGCGTTGGCGCCGACCAGCCGGGCCAGCGGCATCCAGCTGAGGTTGCCGAACAGGCCACAGGCGTCATCCCCGCTGCCGTCCGCGGCCAGGTACAGCGCGCGCAGGTCGGCGGGCAGCGGTCGGCCGAGGCGGCGCTCCGCGTCGGCGAGGGCCGCCTCGGTCACGGGCGGTGGCAGTGTCTCGGAGCGTCCCAGGATCTCGGCGCGTCGCTCCAGGTAGGCACGAAGCCGGGCAAGCGCCAGCTCCGGGTCGCCCGCCGGGCCGGCCGTGCCCTCGTTCTGGGCGTACCCCGCCGGGGAGAGCCGGTAGCCGTGATCCAGCACAGCCAGGAAGCCCGGACGCTCTCCGTGGAGGCGTGAGACGACGTCATGGGACGCGACCAGCGAGTACTCCCCGGACGGCCGGCACCGTATTTCCAGTCTGGTGCGCTCCCAACCGTGAGCTGTGCCCACTGCCGCCGTCACGTCGCTCAGGTCTTGGAAGCGGCCGGCGAAATAGAGCGGCCGCGGCGTCGCGTCGGAAAGCACGCATTCGCCGGAGACGCCGAGGCCGGAGAGGCCTTCGGTGCTGACGAGCACCGCCTCTGTCCAGCCTTCCGGTGCGTTCGCCGCGATTGTCCTGACCACCCGCGCGACGCCTTGCTCAATCAGCTCGGCCATGTTCTGTTCCGCTTCTGTCGACACTCCGCTGATCATCGCAGGGGACCACGACAGAGTCGGTCAGGGGTGTCCCGGCCAGGAACTTTCGCAGGATCAACCAGCCGCTTTGCAAGATCGAATTACTTGTGCCCCAGCTAGCTGCAGCGACTTGTCGCGGGGAAATCCGGTGGCCTTTGCGGCGGGGCTTGATCACCCCTTTGGTGTACAGACCATGCTCACCGTGGTGCGGCGGGAGAAGCTGACAGCGGAGGGAACTGAAGCAAAGGGCCGGGAAACCGTGGCGGGTGCGGCCCGTCCGGATGAAGGGGTTCTCGTCGTCAGCGTCGCGCATCCATGGACGGCGTCACGCCCGGCCAGGGGGTCCGAGCAGGGCAGGACGATCCCAGAACCCGCTGCCCAGGTCGCGGACGCACTCCTTGTCCGCCGCCCCGCGGACTCCGTCTGCCACACACCATCGCCCGACATCAAGGGGACGACAATGGACATGCACCACGGACACCAAACACACCACGGCGGCCACGGCGGCGACCCGACACTCGGCTCCCACGGCATGTTGGTCGTCGGCGGAGACGTCATCTACATGTCGCATCTGCCGATGTTCATGGCCCCGCACAACTACCAGGTCATCCTGCAGGTCGGAGTGGACGACGCCGTCGGCTCGGTACTCCGCTCCCATCGGCATGCCGTTCCCGAAG
The DNA here is from genome assembly GCF_000717715.1 of Streptomyces sp. NRRL B-24484. Classification (GTDB taxonomy): domain Bacteria; phylum Actinomycetota; class Actinomycetes; order Streptomycetales; family Streptomycetaceae; genus Kitasatospora. Next base: position 18,887 of record NZ_JOAI01000072.1, read on the forward strand.
AGCCCTACGACACCTTCATTCCCGACGATTTCCCGATGAGTGAACTCGATCCGAAAGGCACCGGTCCTCGGCGGACCTCGATGACCGGTACGTTCTTCTGTGGTCACTTCGAGCGGAAGGGAGGGAAGCACCCGCCGCTCGCCGAACGCGCTGTCGTCACCGTCCAGAGCATCGTGCACTTCCAGGAGCTCGACGTGCAGGCGGAGCACGGAGACGACAGCCAGCTGTCCTACCTCTGCTTCGGCCGCGGCGGGCAGTTGCATCTCGCGCACCGGATCGTGGGCGCGCCCAACTTCGACCAGGTCCTCACCGTCCGGCCCGTCCCCAGCACCGCGACCGACATGCGCGGGGACCAGCTGCCCGACGACGAGGCCACCCTGGAGAAGTTCTTCGCAGAGCGCTTCGCCTCGGCCGAACCGGTTGAGATCGGCGAGCGGACCGACAACGCCGACCATCGAGTGGTGCCCCCGGAGCGTGTCCGCGGGGTCTTCTTCGCCACCGCGCCGCCGAGCGGATTCCACGGATTCGCCGTGCAGTTGGAGGCGACGCAGGAGGTGTACATGGAGACCGGCGATCTGGCCGCGCCCCAGCAGTGACATCCCGCTGGGCGCCCTCCATGAGCCGTCGCTGACCGGCGCCCACTGCCCGCGCTGCCTGCTGGTGCGCCAAGTGCTCGGTGTGGCGGCGACGGTGGCGGCCGGGTCGGGCCGCAGCACGATCCGCGCGGCTGGCGTCCAGGAATGCCGCCGGCAGACGCCGCATCGAGCCCGTGTGGCAGAACCGTCGCACCCTGAGCTTGTTCCGCTTTGACGGACACCGTTGGTGCGGTGGTCAGGCCGCCAGGGCAGTCTCGTATTCGGCGGAACTGCGGGAGCCGGGGCTGCTGTGCAGCCTGCGTATGTTGTACCAGGCTTCGATCCACTCGAAGATCGCGGTCCGTGCTGCGGCCCGGCTGGGCCAGGGGCGGTCGCCGGGCAACTCGCGTTTGAGGGTGGCGAAGAAGGACTCGGCGAGCACGTTGTCCCAGCACTGGCCGGTGTGGCCGACCGACAGTCGGACTCCGAACTTGCCTGTTATAAGGGCGTCCGCCAGTAGGTCATCGGATTCGTGGGCTTCGAGGGCGGGTGTTCCAGCGGTAGAGGGTCCAGGCGCGTCGGATCAGGCAGCGGACCGTGATGACGGTGGCGGCCAGGGCGAGGAAGAACTCGACGGCCGCTCTCCGACGTTCGGTGCAGCGCCGGAGCTTGCCGAAGTTGTTCATCCAGGAGTTCGTGCGTTCGACGACCCACCGGCCGCCGGTCTGGATCGGGCTCTTCGCGCCGCGCGGGGCGATGCGGGCGTCGATCCTCCGGCCGGCCAGGTCATCGTGGACGATCCGGTAGTCGTAGCCGGCGTCCAGGGCGAGACGTGGATACTCCGGCAGCGGCCCGAGGGCCTGTTCGAGGGCGGTGAAGCGGTCGAGGGTGGCGGGCAGCAGGGTGTGGTCGCGGGTGTTGGCCGGTGCCGGTTCGGTGACCAGGGGTATGCCGGTGCCGTCGGTCAACTGAGAGCGTTCCAGCCCGAGTTTGGCGCGGTCGACCGGGCTCTTCCCGGCGCATTCACCGCCGGAGGGCGCCTTGGTGATGCAGCCGTCGGCGCTGAGGCGGTCGAGTTTGAGGCCGACCATGTGGTCGTAGGCGGCGAGCGCGAGCAGCCGCAGGCTCTCCATCACGCCGTCGGCGATCCACTCGTCGCGGCGTCGGCGCAAGGTGGTGGCCGAGCAGTGCTCGTCGGCGGCGCGTTCGTATCCGCAGCCGAAGACCAGGACCTGCACCCGCCGGTCGAAGACGACGGCGTCGCTGAACCGAGGATTGTGACAGCCCAGCGGGTGCCGGTCCTCGCGCACAGGCAGGAGCGCGAGGAACTGGTCGCGGATCGGGTCGAGAATGCATGATGGGACGGCAGGCCTGCACGAGGCGATTCCACAGCTGCCGCCTCGCATGCCGACGGGGCGCTTGCCCTCAGCCGCGACTTGAGCCTCTGGCGGCGCGAGGAAGTCCTCACGATCCTGCAGGACGGGTCATAGCGTCAAACCTGGGATCGACCAACTCACGATGATCAACGGTGGCCATCTTCACCTGCAGGCCGGCCTCACCCAGCACGATCAAGCCCGGGCTTCAATGCCCGCGTCGGGACTTCCACGTGAAGGCGTCTGCGGTCCGCCTGGCCAACGCGCTGGTCTGCCAGGATTCCGTGATGTCGGTCCACTTGTGGAGGTATGCGCTCCGGGCACCATCTTCTGCCAGTTGGTCGTAGACGAGGTTGAACCTGTAGACGCTGCCCTCGTCGGAGATGACTTGGTCCTCTTCGTGACTGAGGCTCTCCTGCAAAAGGTCGACGACGATTGTCACATCGGGATCAAGCCCCTGAGCACGCAGAAGCTCCCGCAACCGGGCCCAGAGGTCAATGGGGCTGGTCCGCGGAAGCTTGGTGTACTGAACGAAAATGCTGGAAGCCATGAACTCAGTCTCCCAGCCAGCAGTGCGAACCAGCTTCGGAGAACGGCCGAGGCGAAGGCTCCCCCGGTGCCGCGGCTGAACGAGCCGAACCCATCATTGGCCGACGGCGCCTGCGTGACATCGAGGAGGGGCTGGTGTGGCGGCATCAGCCGCCACACCAGCCCTCACATCCAGTGTCCCGACGAGTCCTCGTTGGTGTCCCGGCTGTCAGGCCGGGTTGTACGCAAACAAGATTCCCGTCACACAGTCGCTACGACGCGCAGTAGTCCACGGTGCTCTGGGACAGACCGTAGGTGCCGCTCGACCAAGCGGCGGAGCCGTCATACCGGTAGAACACGAAGTTGCCATCGGCCTGGACCATCGCGCGGCCGCCCGGGGCGGAATCCAGCTTCCCGATCGTGCAGACGATGTCGTTGTCGTGCTGCAGCTTGATGTATCCGGAGGCCGACCAAACCATACGGTTGACGCCCTGGCCGTAGCTGCCGCTGGCCCACAGGGCCCGGCCACCGTCGTTGGAGTAGAGCACCAGGTTGCCGTCGCTCTGGAAGACCAGCTTCGCGCTCGACGAGTTGACGAAGCTTCCCGCGTACCAGTCGCCCTGGTTGAGGGTGAAGTTCGCCGCCTGCGCGTCCCAGGTGCCACCGGCCATCGCCTGGGTCGTGGTCAAGCCGAGGGCGGCGACGGCAGCCGCGCAAACCATGGCGGCCCGGGCCGCCTTCGCTCGGAGGGACGTGGCAGTGCTTCGACGTGCGGTCATGAATGTTCCTCTTTTTCGTGGTGGAGGTTGTGATGCGGCACGCGGGTTGCGGCGCCGCCAAGGACGCCCCGCTCGGGGCCTGCCCGTGCTGGGTCGCCCAGGTCTATGGCTGGCCAGGCCCGGTAGCGGAAGAGGGCGGGCCGGCCCGTGGAGGCGTATCGCCGGGTGCGGGTCCGGCTGGATCGGGTCAAGGCGACGGGCCGGACAGCGAGGGCGTCGGCAGGGCGCGGGTCAGCTTGGAGTCCGGTGGCGCGGCCGGCAGCCGGTGTCGGCGCTCACTGCGGCAGGGATCGCTGTCGCTGCCGCATAGTGTTTGTGACGAGCAGGCCGATCAGGTGTAGCAGTAGTTCAGGTTGCCCTTGTGTCAAGGGACAGTAGGAGTTCCCCGCTCGCGGACAGTTGATCTCCCCACTGGCGGACGTGGAAAGTCCCCGGTGGACAGTTGATCTCCCCGCTTCTGG
>NZ_JOAI01000073.1 GCF_000717715.1 Streptomyces sp. NRRL B-24484
AGTCGGGCACGCAGTCGGGCGGACTGATCTCCCGTCAGGCTCGGTGCTCCGCAGCGATTCCCGCAGCACATCGGCCTCATAAGGGGTAATGGCGTGATATAGTTTTCTTGTTGGTCGGGGTGGCACTCCGAGCAACACCCTTCGAACCGTCCCCGAAAGAGGGAGAAGATATGGACTTCCCGCCCGAGCTCCTGGTCGAGGCACTGACCCTGGAGGCCGAGCTTCAGTCGAAGCTCAAGGATGCGGCGGACCTCACAAGCCGGCGAAATCGCCTCCTGTACGAGGCGTGGCAGCGCGTCAAGGACTCCCGCGCGGTCGCCGCGCACATGCCCCGAACGGTCAACAAGAAGACCGTTGAAAAGGCGGTGCGCGAGTTCGCTCCCCCGGTGGGCTGGGATGTTCTGGAGCTGGATCTGGAAATTACGGTCATCTCCAGCTGACAAAGTCCCGCAGTGCGGCGGATGGCACCGCCGCACTGCACACCATCCCTTCGAATCAACCAGAAAAATCAAGGAGTCCAGATGAACGACAAGACCGAGTTCGATTTCGTGTTCATCAGCGCCGTTCGCGGAGTCGGCGAGCAGGTCGAGAAGGTAATCCCCGGTTCGTCTTCCTGGCTGGTCCTGGTCGCCAGCCAGTCCGACGGGTACCACGAGATGCTCGAATTCTGGAGCGTCACCCGGGCGGAGCTCAACGGATTCGACCTCAGCCGCGCCGGAAAGCGCAAGGCACAGCAGGTGGCAAGGGCGCGTGAGGTGTTCTCGCTGCTGATTTCAGCGGTGCGGTTCGCGGAGGCTGGGGACATGTCGGTGGCGCTGGGTTTCATTCACCGGGCGTGGAAGCGTGGGTGGGCTGGCGTGCGCTAGCGCAGGCTTAAGGCGTGATATGGTTGTCTTGTTGCCGGGGGGTGGCTCCCCCGGCAACACCTTCGAATCAATCCGCCCACCGATGAGAGGCAGTCAACATGATCCAGCTCTTCCGAAAGCAGCGCCGCACGGTGAAGGTGCCCGCCGAGGTCGCGGACCGATTCGGCGAGGCGTTCGGTCAGATTGCGGCCGGTGATATCGCCGAGCTCCTGACGTGCGGTGAGCTCAACGCCCTGGCGGACGTCATGAGGTCCCTCGGGTACCCGGGGCGCGCGGAAATGTGGACCGAGGCTCACGCGCAGGGCGACGCGGAAGGCGACTCGCACTGACCGCACCGGGGCCCGGCAGGTGCGCCGGGCCCCGGCATTCGAACCGGCTGCGGCTGGCCAACGCCGTTTCGGGCCAAGGCCGACCGCATCATTCACGATCGCGATTAGCTCGGCGAGTTGGGCTCTCTTCGGAATTTCGTGATTCTGTGAGGCAACTCGTCAACGCCTTGAGGGATGGCGCCTCTTGTCGCCCGATAGCTGATATTTCGAGCGACACGCGCCCCACGTCATGGCTTTTTCGTGGTATAGTTCTCTTGTTGGCAGGGGGTGGCTCCCCCGGCCGACACCCTTCGAACTCTCCAAAGGAGTGATCTACATGAGTCTGTCGGAGATCTTCGGTAGCGCGGTGCACGCGGTGACGCGGGCCGAGGCGTTGGAGTCCGGCGCCCTGGTGGCGGCTGACTCTCAGTTGGCCAGGGAGGCCGGCTGGCGCTGGCCGGTGGCCCTCACCGCCGCCGCGTGGACCGACTGCGTCGCGTGGGACGCGGAAGCCGAGGCCCGCCACGGGGGCTACGGGCAGTCCGAGACCGGCCGCCTGTGGGACGTGCTGTTCCTCGCCTTCCTCGCCGCCCGCCGGACCAACCCCGGGCACCGGTCGGTGAGGTTCGAGGTGCTGCGCATCCGGGCAACCGGGGTGACCGGGCGGGCCAGCACGGCGCGACTGGCAGTGTTCTGCGGCCCCGGGGACAGCGGGGAGCCCGTGATCACGATCATGCAGGCCGACGAGGACTGACGAGCAGCCGGGCGGCGGATTCGCCGCCCGGCCCAGCCTTGCCAATCAGCTACGGGTCGGGGGTGGCACCCCGGCCCGTGCCCTTCGAACCCAACTCAGGAGCACCAGGTGGAGAACACCAACCGACAGGCCCGCACCGACGCCGAGGCGACCGAGATGCTGCCCGCCGTTCCCGACGGCCGGGTCGGCTGCGACGACGGATGGGACTGGATGGAAGCCCTTTCGGACGGCTGGCACGCGGTGGCCGGGCTGAAGGACGGCACGCTTGTGGGGGAGTGGCCGCTCTACATCGTGGCCATCTACGCGGATCCCCACCGCAGCGTGTACGGGCTGGCCGTCTGCATCGAGGGTGACGTCACGGTTCAGGGATTCACCGACCGCAACGACCGCACCCGCGCACTGAAGACCCACATCCTCGACGAGGACTGACATCTCGGCTGTCTGCTGCGCCCTGGCAGGGCGCAGCAGACAGCCGGTGTCGGTTCGTCCGTCGAGGCGGTGGGCCGGCCGGGGGCAGGTTGAGCGGTGACGCGGCGGGAGAATCGGCGGCTGTGTGGACTCGAAGGCATTTTGCGTGGTATTGTTTTCTTGTTGGCAGGGGGTGGCACCCCGGCCGACGCCCTTCGAGCCCATCGACCGACGGAGACCTTCATGGCTCGCACCGACAACACCCGCCCCATCCGCATGGTTCGCGAGGACCGCCCCTACTTGGGCTACGCCGCGATGTCCGGGCGCCGCCGCAAGGGGGCGCAGCGGTCGGCCCACAAGCAGGACCGCCAGGCGCTGCGGCGGGCGCTGCGGATCGGCGGCGAGCCGCCGCGCCCGCAGCGCCGCCGGGTGAACTGGGACCTGTTCTGACAGGCGACCCGGGGCGGTGCGAGCGCGCCGCCCCGGGTCCGTCCCGCCCGCCGGGGAAAGGCGATATCCCGCCCAATAGGCTTTAACCGCGACAGCATTCTCTTGTTGGAGCAGGGGTGGCACCCTGCTCCGCCCCTTCGAACCAACCGCAAGGAGACAGGCACATGACCGCTCAGTCCAGCAGCGCCCGCGCCATCCTCGGCCCGCTGTTCGTAGTGAAGGGGCACGACGCCGAGACGCGGCTGCGCCGCTCGGTCAGCATCGAAGGCGGGGGATTCGTGCTCGACAGGCTGCACTGCGAGACGCTGCCCGCCGAGCAGGTGCAGATCCGCTACCCGGCCCACCTCGGGGGCCAGCCGCTGCTCACCGTGACCCCGCTGGACCTGGAGTGGCGCACCCTCAGCCGGGAGCAGGCCGCCGAGACCGCCGCCCAGCTCGCGGGCACCTGGTGGAGCACCGTCCCCGGCAGCCACTCCCTGACCCAGGAGAGCGCCACCGCCTACGAGCTGGGCCAGATGGTGAGCCTGCTCGCCGCCGAGGGTGGCCCCGTCGCCATCAGCAAGCACGTGGTGGGCCTGGTCTACCTGGACGAGCCGTGGATGTTCGTCGCGGACGACACCCCCGCCGCCTGGAACGGCTGACCGCCCGGGTGGGGGCGGCACATTCGCCGCCCCCACCCGCCGCACAGGCGCCAAAGCGGGCCGCCCGGACGAGGCACCGCATCGACGTTCGCAGCGCACATCCCACGGGCGAACCCGAGCAGCGCCGACGGGAGCCAGGCCGGCCGACAGCCAGCCAGCCGGCTAGCCAGCCAAGGGCGGGCGCCCGGCCGCGCCCCTTCGAAAACTCACCGAGGAGACAGGAAGCCATGGCACGCTTCGTCAAGAGAGACCGTTCCGGCCGGACGCGGGCACAGGTACACCACCTGGAGGTGGGCGACGTCTTGCTGTTCGGTGGCCGCAAGGCGATCACGTCGATCGCGCGGATCGAACACGCGGAACTGAACCCGGAATGGATGGCCGAAGCGCTGGCCTACGAGGGCTGGGACGCTTTCCGGATGGTGCTGGACGACGGCACGGTGAAGGACGTGCCCGCGTTCTGCTACTACTTCCTGGCCGCCGACCGGCCGCGCTGACAGCGCCGTACTCGGCAGCCCGCCGGGCGGCGGATGGCACCGCCGCCCGGCCCCTTCGAACCATCGACCACGGAAGGAAACAGCATGCTGACGACCAGCCAGGCCCGCCGGATGGCGCAGGACCGGGCCCCAGCCGGCTACCGGCTGCACACCCTGGCACGCGTACGTGCTGACCGCTTCACCGCCCTCTACGTCGACGAGCGGTTTCGCAGCCGCCGCGGCGAGGTCACCGAAGCCGGTGCCGCCGTCCACCGCACGGTGTACGGCCCGAAGTACCGGCGCAGCGACGGCGAACGCGAGACCCAGGTGGCGGCCCGTATCCGGGCCGACTACCGACAGGCCCGGACGCGGGGGGTAATCCCCGAAGATCTGCGGGTGTCGGTGCGCAGCGGGCGGGGACGGGGAATCGTGGTCGAGGTGTCCGGGCTGAGTGACCGGTTCCTGAACGAGGACCGGCGAGGCGGCGAGCAGTACGGGGCGCGTGCCGCGGGGCTGCTGCGGGTGCTGGAGGAGATCCGCGAGGCGTACCAGCGGGACGGGACCGACAGCGCGTCTGATCTGTTCCAACTGCGGTACGCCGGGTATGTGGTGCTGCTCAGCGAGGCGCAGCAGCGGCAGCGGGCGGAGGAGCGTGCGCAGGGGCGCCCGCCGGGGCCGAGGGTGGCCGGCTGAGGCCGGGGCGGGCGGGAGTTCTTCGGGAATGAGGCTCATCCACACCCCAAGGCGGGGATTGCATGTGATATAGTTTTCTCGTTGGGGAGGGATGGCGCCCTGGCCGACCCTTTTTCGAACCAGTCCACCGGGAGGAATCCGATGCGCGCAATCACCCTTCACCCCGCGGCCGCCGAGGCCCTGGCCCCGCTCGCGTTCGGCGCCTTCACCCCGACCGTGTGGCCCGACGGCGGCTACCTCGCTCTCTGGCTGCACACCGCCCCGTGGTGCTCCTGCCAGATCACGATCTCGCCGGACAACCTGGTCAACGACGCGGACGCCCCGGCGGAGTTCACCCCGGCCGGCCCCTGGTCGTTCTCCGGATGCTTCGACGTCGCGACGAGCGAGGGCTGCGCCAACCCCGGCCACTGGGGCAACCCCCTGACCGACAGCGGACACCCGACCCCCCACCACGCGTGGGCCGCCGCCCACGACGAGCACCGCGCCAAGTGCTTCGAGTTCCGCGACTGCCTGGTCCAGTGCCTCAGCTGCGGGGACCTGCGCGGCCAGCACGGCCCCGGCGGCAGCCCGTTCGCGTGCGAGGACTTCACCCCGGGCACGGAGCTGGGCCGCGCCGACTGGGAGCACGAACGCCGCCGCCGCGGCCTGTACGTGCCCGACCCTCGCTGACACCCTCTACCGCCGGGCGGCGGATGGCACCGCCGCCCGGCCCGCACCGGCACCCGCCGCTGCGCCCTTCGGACCATCACAAGGAAGGCATCATGACCCACACCACCGAAACCGCGGCCGAGCAGGCCAGCGAGATCCGGCCCACCGGCATCGAGTGGCGCGAGTTCCACCCCGCCGAACTGACCGTCGACCCGTTCAACCACCGGCAGGGCAACACCAAGCCGCCGAGCCCCGAGCTGAAGGCCAGCGTCGCCACGGTCGGGGTCCGCGAGGCGATCGGCGTCCGCCCGCAGCCCGACGGCACGTTCGCCGTCTTCAAGGGCCGGCGCCGACTGCTCGCCGCCCAGGAGCAGGCCGCCAAGGCTGCCAAGCCGGAGGACGCCGTCCTGGTCCCGGCACTGATCCACTGGGACCTGGCCGACGCGGACGACGAGACCCTGCTGATGTCCCTGCTGGAGAACCAGTTCCGCGAGAACGCCACCAAGGCCGATGAGGTCGCCGTGGCGGAGCAGCTGGCCATGATGGACATCCCGGAGCAGCGGCGCCGCCGCCACGCAAAGGTGCTCGGCATCACGCCCGCCGCGCTCGCGGCGGCGAAGGGAACGGCGCAGCTCAGCGCGGAGAACAAGGACCGGGCGCTGGCCGAGGACTTCGATCTGGTCGAGATGCACGAGTGGCACCAGGTCGGCGGGGACCTGGAGAGCTTCCGGGTGCTCAGCCGGGCCAAGAGCCGGGACCTGAGTTCGGGCAAGGGCGGGCGCGGGGAGTGGAAGCAGGCTCTGCAGAAGATCCGTGACCAGCGCGCCGTGCGGGAGCGGCAGGCCGCTGTGGAGGAGGAGCTGCGGGCGGCCGGGACGGCGGTGGTCGAGCACCAGGACCGCTGGATGTACGGCACGGCCCGGCCGTTGGGGCACCTGCTGACCTCACTGGGCAAGCCGATGACCCTCTCGGTGCACGCGCAGGTGTGCGCGAGCCACGCCGCCGCCGTCGACCCGGACACCTTCGAGGTCGTTCACGTGTGCACCGACTGGCACACCGCGGGCCACCAGCTGGTCGCCGAGGAGGCCGAGAAGCTGATCCAGGCCGGGCGGATGCCGGTGGACCCCGAGGCCAAGAAGGCCGAGGACCGCGCCCGGCGCGAACGCAACCGGGCCTGGCGGTCGGAGCGCGAGGTCCGCCTCGACTTCCTGGCCGGAATCGTGGCGGGCAGGAAGCTGCCCGAGGCTGCCGACGAGCTGGTGGAGGACGCCGTCATGGGCGCCCAGGACTGGTGGCGGCGGGCAGTGAACTCCGCCCGCACCGAGCTGACCGCACGCCTGCTGGGAGTCGACGACCCGAACGCGGGCCGCAACCAGTGGGAGCGCTTGGAGGACCCGTTCCGCGAGGTGAGCCGCCGGGGCGGCAAGGCCCGCCGCCGGTTCCGCCTGTTCGCCCGGGTCGCCGCCGCGATCGAGCAGACCGAGATGCGCGACGGCGCGTGGGAGCAGCCGACCGCTGCGATGGTCGGCTGGCTCCGGTTCCTGGAGGCCGAGCTGGGCCACACCTTGGGCGACGCCGAGAAGGACGCCGTGGCCGCCTACGAGCGCAAGACCGCCGACCGCGCGGGCGGCGGGGAGAAGTCCGCGAGCTGATCCCGCTCCGGCCGGGGCCGCCCGTACGGCCCCGGCCGGAGCATTCGAGACCAGGAGGTACCACCATGCGCGCGAGCGCCGAGACCGTCGCCGCCGAGCTGTTCGCCGCGTTGCTGAAGGAGGCCGGCGAATGGGCCGACGACAGTGAAGCCGGTTGGGTGGACCGGCTGTACGACATGCCGCCCGCCGATGCGCTCGACGCCGTCGAGGGCGCGAACGTCGTACCCAGTCAGTTGGCCGCCCCCGTAGCCGCCGCACTGCGGTTCCTCGCTCCAGGAATCTACGGCGCGCCCGCCTGACCGGTGCCACCGGCCCGGGAAAGCGAAACGGCGACCGCCCACCATAAGGTGGACCCCCCGTCGAGCTGACAGCAGGCTGGCGCGGTCGCCGGTCGGCGGCAGGCTCACACCCGCCGCATCCCTTCGAACCATCCGCCCAAGGAGCGCATGGTCGAGCCTCCAGCATAGCGGCCGCCGGAGTGCCCCATTCCCACCCGCTGCGGGATTTAGATGTGGTATAGTTTTCTTGTTGTCCCGGGGTGGCGCCCCGGGCCAGCTCCCTTCAAGTCTCGCCCCAAGGAGAGCAGATGACCGACCACACGCCACAGGTCAGCAGCGAAGCGCTCACCGGCCGGCCGGCCCGCCCGCGGTGGACCGCCCTTCCGGCGGACGCCTTCACCGACAAGCCGCGCGCCACCCAGGTCGCCCTGTTCGCCGCCGGTGAGGACCCGATGGGAACGCCGTCTCTGCTCGCCGCCGAGGACGAGTTCCACCTGTTCTGACACCACCGCGGTGGGGCGGCGGATGGCACCTCCGCCCCGCCGCGCCCTCGAACACACAAGGCCGGGTGCACGGATGGCGCCGCCCAACCGGCCCCGGTATCCCCCTTCGTGAGACCAGACCAGCGAGAGGCCGAAGAGAGGAAGTCGAGATGGAAACCCCCGAGAGCTGGGAGAACATCAGCGATCGGTTCGCAGCGATGGGCGCAGCGGTCGCCGCCGCACTGGACGCCCTGTCGCCCGCAAGCGAACGCGGCTGGCGGCACGTCCGAGCGCTGACCGCCTACGGCCGCGTGCAGCTGGAACACCCGGCAGGCTGGGAGCTGAACCTGGCGTGGAACGGCAGCTACCGCAAAGGTGCGGCAGGTCGGCGGGTGACGGTCAGCGGGGTGCTGCCCCCGGAGTACCGGGGCCGGGAGGCGCACGAGATCACTGTGGGCCTGGACCGCAAACCCGAGGCGATCGCGGCCGACATCGCCCGCCGTCTGCTGCCCGCCTACAAGGAGGCGGCCCGGGCAACGCTCGGCCACGTCGCCGAGGAACTCGCCCACCGGCAGCGGCGCGAGGCGGCTATCGGGCAGATGCAGGCGGCGCTTCCCGCGCTCTCCCCCGGGCCGAGCAGCCTGGAGCACGGCTACGCCACGTTCCGCGACGGCAGCGCGGGCCGTCGGCCGCACCGTGCCTACGCGCACGGGCGGGTCCGGCTGGCGCACGACGGGCGCAGCGGACGCCTGGAGGCCGACGGAATTCCGCTGGAGGTGCTGCTGGAGATGCTCGCCCTGCTGAATGCCGACCCGAGGCCGCTGGAAGGCCGGGTGATGCCGCGGAAGGTCGGTACCGCGGTGGGGGAGTTGGAGCCGGCCGCGCGGGTCATCGCGGGCGAGGTGCTCCTCACCGCGATGGAGGCCCGGCAGACCGAGCACGGGCCCGCGACGCGTGTCGCCAACCCCACAATCGGGCGCGAGGCGTGATATAGTTTTTCTGTTGGCTCCTGGTGGGCAACCCGGCCCGACTCCCTTCGAACCACCACCGCAAGGAGGCACTGCCATGCAGCGCAACGACGGCAACGACCGCGCCATCCCCACCGTCCCGGCCCCGCGCCGAAAGGACGCCGGCCACGCGCCCCGACCTGCCGCGCAGCCCGGCCGGACGGTTCCGGCGCAGCCCGACCGCGGCACCCGCAACACCTGAACACCGCCCCCGGGGCGGCGCTGGCACCGCCGCCCCGGACCACTTCGAACCACCCGCGACCCGAGGAGCACACCGTGCAGAACCCGACCGCCCCGGCACCCGCCGTCACCTACCGCATCCCCACCTGCTACGGCCAGGCCGAGACCGTGACCGTCACCGCGGAAAACCCCTTCCACGACCTGCTGCTCACCCTGCCGCCGTGCCGCACCGAGTGCCGAGGAGTGGCCTTCCGCGCGGACAACGGCGGGATCTGCATGGCCCAGAGCGCCCGCCACGACCTCGCCGCCGCCGGAGAGGAGTACACGCGGCTGCTCAAGCGCGCCGCCTGGCGTGAGCGCCAGGGCAAGACCCGGTTCGCCGCGAACCTGCGGACCAACGCCGCCCAGCAGCGCAGGACGAGCGAGCAGTGCGCCGCCGCGTGGGCGACGGAGGCCACCTGCGACGGGACGCTGCGCCCCGACCTGCCGTGCGCCCACACCGGGGGAGGGCACCGGTACGCGCTCGACAGCGAGACGGAATGCCCCGTGTGCCACGCGGTGATGCGGCTGTACGAGTGCGGCCCCCTGGCGGGCTACCTGCCCGGCCACGAGGACGAGCGCACGCGTGGCACGGCGTTCCCGATGCCGGTGTGCCCGGCGTCCGACCGGCACCCCGAGCAGTCGCTGCCCGCGGCCGCTTCCTGACCGCCGAAGGACTTGGCTCGCCCGCGGGGCCGCGGTCCGCTGCGGCCCCGCGGGCGAGCGCCACTTAGTAGCCCCGGGCGCCGGGCTGGCCCCGGCCGGCCCGCCAACCACCTGACCCGATTGGAGAACTCGTGCCCGCATCCGACATCGCCAACGGCCGCGCGCTGCCCGACGCCTCGTGCGACAACTGCGGCCAGCGCCGCTGGATCATGCACCTCAGCGTCACGACCACCCGCGGTCCCGCCCAGCAGTTGCACATCGAGCCCGACCCGGCGCCGTCCGGCGACCTCGTGGTCAGCTGCGCGGAGTGCTCCGCGCTCCTGCCCGACACCGACCCGTTGCGCGCCGACCTGGCCGCAATCGCTACGCGCCGACTGCGCCGACGGCGCACCGCCCGGAACCACTGAGGCCCGCCCCGCAGCGCCCGTTCCATCACCCAGGTCCGGCCGCCGAGCGGCGGCCGGGCCGCCGCTTCGAGGAGGAGCCATGTTCACCAAGCTGCACCCGGGCATCCCGCCTGTCCTGGCCGAGCTGCGCACGGCCGGCCTGCACACCACAGTCCACTCACCCGACGAAGGCGGCTACCAGCTGCACATCCCCGGCCCGCGCGGCACCTACGTGCTGATCGGGCACCCGGAGCACCTGCCCGAGCCCGGCGAGGACCTGACCGGCTTCAACGCGGAGCTGCACAACGGGTTCGGCGACCACATCCGTTGGCTCCACCACTCCTGCGCGCACCAGGTCGGCGCCGCCGACGGCGCCGACCCCCAGGCCCTGGCCGCGGCCCTGCTCGCCGGGCTCGCCCACGAGGCGCTCCCCGACACAGCGACCGACAGCGCGAGCATCACGGCCGACACGGCCACCGACATGCACGGCCGCCGCTGCTACGCGCTCACCCTGCCCGCGAACCGCCCGCCGCAGTACGTGCGGACCGCCCTGGCCGCACTGCGCGAAGCGGACATGCGGGCCGTCCAGGGGCCGACGGCCGCCGACGGCCGACCCACCTTGTGGCTGGGCGCCCAGTTCGGCCCTGGCGCGCCGTACAGCAACCTCGGCAGGGTGGACAGCATGCTGTGGCTGGCCGGCTTCGACGCGTACCGCTCCCGCCGCCCGGTCCGGGGCTACCGGCTGGGCAACCTCGACAGCAACGGCCACGGCGTCGTGCTCCTCACCGACGGCCCCGGCCGACAGCCCGACGAAGAGCAACAGGCGGAGCTCGCGGACGGCATTGCCGAGGTGCTCGCCGCCGACGGCCTGTGGCAGGTCGAGCGCGCGCAGCCGCACATCTTGCACATCACGGCGGCCCCGGTCAGCGGCGGGATGCGCACGTACGCGGTGCAGTGGAATGTCGACGTCGAGGCCGGCTCGCCCGAGGAGGCCGCCCGCCTCGCCGCCACACGGGCACACCGCACGGGGTTGGTCGAGGTCGAGGTGTTCGACGCTGCGGACACCGACCGTCGGTGGTCGCTGCCGGTCGGTGGTGCGCAGCAGGAGGACTGACGGGCAATCACACCCACCGAAGGGCTTTGAGTGTGATAATGTTTTCTTGTCGGCGAGGGATGGCTCCCCCGCCGGCCCCTTCGGACCGTCTACACGGGAGGCCCCGTTGACCCAGACCACCGCCGCGGACCCGCTCACCGAGTACCCGCCGCACATCCAGGACGCCATCCGTTCCGAGGCCCACGCCTGGTTCCACGACCACATCGAGCCCGCCCGCGGAATGTACGAGTCCCACCGCACCTGGGCACTCCGCCTCACGCCGGAGCAGCGTCGCCGCCACAGCTCGGACGCCTGGTACGCCAACCAGCTGCTGAAGCGCGCGGCCATCGCCGAGGTCCAGAAGGAGCTCGGCGACCCGCTCGGCGGGATCTGAGCCATCGGGGCGGCCCGCAGCAGCGGGCCGCCCCCGCTCACCGAGCCCGGGCGGGCGCCGCAAAGCGCACAGCCAGGCACCCTTGCTGCCCGCACCAAGCGGAGCAGCCACATGCGACGGAGACGATGTGAGCCTGCACCGAGAGAACGTCACCTGGGAGAGCGCCGACGGCACTTGGACCATCGGGTTCTACGACTTCGTGGAGACCGGCGGCGACGACCGTGACGAGGAATGGGACGTCGAGTACCTGAACACCTTCGGATGGGTCTCGGCCGGCCACCCGACCAGCGAGGCAGCCATGGCCGCCTACACGGCGCACAGCGCCAACCCCGGCGGGACCACCCTGGTCCGGTGGTGCGAGGAGAACGCCGCCGAGATCACCCAGCTGAACGAGCTGGCCGCGCAGCACGCCTCCGGCCCCGGCAACCCGCACTGGTGGTAAGTCGCCCCGACAGCCGGCCGCACGCCACGGGGGGCGGCCGGTGGGGCCGGGCCCGGCAGCCCGACCCCACCTTCCCTTCGAACCGACCGCGGCATCTGCCGCAGACAAGGAGTCGTCATGCCCGCTCACACCCGCTTTCCCCCGCACCCGCATTGAGGAGCTGATTGCCCTGCTCGACGCGCCCTGGCATCCCGCCCCCTGTCCGTACGGACAGGACGACGTCCGCCAGTACGTCACCGACGGGCGGGGGCGCGGTTTCTGGATGAAGGTGGATCGCCGAGCGCTCGACAGGGAGCCGTCTCGGCCCGACGGCTACTGGATCACGGTGGTCGGCCGCTACCCGGACGTCCCCGGCCACTTCACAGACCGGCGGCGGCCGCGAATCGCGTTCAACCTCTCCCGGCCGCTGGACACCCTCGCCAGGGACATCCGGCGCCGCTTCCTGCCCGAGTTCCTGGCTGCGCACGAGCGTGCGGTGAACGAGCTACACGCCCGGGCCGTGGCCGGCGGCCGCCGCGAGGACCTCGCACTGTCTCTGCTCGCCCGCTTCCCCAACGGCGGCTGGCACGGCGAGTCCCGGTCAGGCCACCACGAGACCTATGTCGACCTGGAGCCGTCCGGCGGCGCGTACGCGCACGTGGAGATGCACGGCGCGGAGGAGACCGTGTCCGTCCAGCTCCACCGGGTTCGGCCGCAGGACTTGGAAGTGCTGTGGGACCTGTTCGAGGCCAGGGCCCGCGATCGGTCGGCGAAGACGGCACCGGACAGTGCAGCCCTGCTCGACAACGGGCTATTTGCTTGATATAGTTTTTCTGTTGCCGGAGCGGTGGGTGGCACCACCCCTCCGGCCCCTTCGAACCGTTCCCGTCCGATCCGAGGAGCCCCGATGCGCCGTGCATCCCGCAAGCGCCCCGTGCCGTCCGTCGAGACCACTCCCGCCCCGCAGCCGAAGCCGGCTCCCGCGGTGCCTACCGCGTACGCGGTGCTGCGCGCGACCCTGCCCGACGGGATCGGCGGCGCGGAGGAGCTCCAGCTGGCCATGCCAGCCGACGAGTTCGGCGCCGCCGCCTGGCAGCTGTGGTCGATCACGCTGTACCTGGCCCGGCTGCGCCGCCACCAGGTCCAGCCGAGCAGCGCGACCCTCCGCTCCCACCTGGCGTCCGACGTTGTGCCGTTCCCCACCCCCACCCTCGGCTTCCCCTACGCGGCTCTGCACGACTCGCGCCCCAGCCTGCTGCTCGATCTGGAACTCGGCGCGCTGGACGACACCGGCTGGCCGACCGCCCGCCTGGTCGTGATCGAGCAGGACACCGCGGAGTATGGCTTCACCCGCACGCACCGGTTTCGCACCGCCCGAGCCATCACCCGCGCTGCGGCGCGGTGGCTCGCCGACGAGTGCGCCCTGCTGACGGGTGCGGCCCAGCGGGCGGGTGACGAGCAGCTGCGCGAGCGCGCCAGCCTCGCCGGCCGTCTGGCCGACCAGGCGGAGACCATCCGGGCGCGCGCCCAGCAGGACGCACTGCACGAGAACGCGGAGGCCGCCCGCGCAGCCGCGCGAGGCGGCTCCGAGGAGGAGCCGCAACTGCCCGCGATGGAGGAGAAGTCCGGGGAGCTGCAGACCGTCACTGGGCGGCTGGTGCGCACGGACGAGCCGTCCGGCCCCGGCGGGGACGAGCCGACACTGCTCCTGCACGTTGAGCTCGCCGCCCCCGCCGACCGGGTGACCTGGCGCGAGGACCGCCCGGGGGTGCTGGTGTGCACCGTGCGCGGGGCCGCTGCCGAGCAGGTCCGCGCACTGCCGGCCGGGACGGCCCTGGTCGTGGTCGGCCGCGCTCGCTCGGTCGTCTACCGCTTCGAAGGGGACGTGCGGCGCCGCATGGAGATCTTCGACGTCGCCAGCATCGGCGTCGACCTCGCCGCGGCCCCGGCCCCCGCCGCGGCTGCCTCCGCCGCCTGATTGCAGCCCCGATCCGCACTGGGGCGGCCCGAACGCCGCCCCAGCCCTGCCCCCTGCCCGCACACCTCCACGAGGACAGGCACAGCCGTGATCCGCCATGACGCATCCACCGCCGGCCGGGAGACCGCCGCGACCTTCTACCTCGGGGCACCGCCCCACTGGGCCGCCACCTCGCACGTTCCGCTCATGATCTCCGCCAATCCCCTCGCCGGGTACCGCAGCCGAGGCGATCGCTTCCCCAAGGCCCGCTGCGCATGGGCGATGGACAGCGCCGGCTTCTCCCAGCTCGACGACCACGGCCAATACCTGCTCGGCCCGGACGAGTACGGCGGCTTGGTCTACCGGATCATGGACGATTTCGGCGCACCGCCGGCGTTCGTCTCGATCCAGGACTGGATGACCGAACCCCAGATCACCGCGCGCACCGGCTTCACCGTGGAGCAGCACCAGGCGTTCACCGTCGACTCGTACCTGTACCTGACCCGGGAGTTCCCGCACGCGCCGTGGATTCCGATCCTGCAGGGGCAGACCCTGGCCGACTACCTGGCCCACTGCGCGATGTACGAGCGGGCGGGGATCGACCTCGCGGAGGCCGCACGGGTCGGGGTCGGGTCGGTGTGTCGGCGGCAGGGCATGCGGGACACCGGGCTCATCCTGTCGGCACTGGCCGGCCGCGGCCTGCGCCTGCACGGGTTCGGCATCAAGACCCAGGGCCTGCGACTGCACGGGCACCACCTGGTCAGCGCCGACAGCTACGCCTGGTCGATCGGCGCACGCCGCCGCTCGGAGCGGCTGCCGTCGTGCACCCACGAGGCCGCCGACTGCCGCAACTGCCGCGCCTACGCCATGGCCTGGCGCGAGCGTGTCCTGTCCGCCCTGGCGGCACCGAAGCAGCTGGGACTCTGGCCGTGAAACGCCACCACGGGGGCTCGAAACCCGACACCCGTCGGGCATTAAGTGTGGTACAGTTTTCTTGTCGGAAGGGGTTGGCGCCCCGACCGGCGCCCTTCGAACCATTCCCAAGATCCAAGGAGACCTGGCCATGTCGACCACCACCTTCGAGACCGCGGCCGCCTTCGTCGCCGAGGCCGACTCCGTCGACCAGCTGCGCACGCTCCGAGCGCTGTGCGAGGAACGGATCGCCCGCCTCAGCCCGCGTCCCGAGTCGACCGCCACGATGGTCCGCATCCCCTCTGTGGGCGAGCGCGTCCGTCTGCAGAAGATCCGCCCGCAGTACCTCATCGGCCTGACGGGGATCATCACGGACGCCCGGCGCACCCGGGTCGACGTGGCGCTCGACGCCGAGTCGACGGCCCGCCTGGCGGCCACCCGGCAGACCCGGTTCGCGGTCCCGCCGGGCGCGACGACCTTCCTGATCGAGGGCGCACACGTCGCCAGCATCGCCCCGCAGGACTGACGCCGCGTCACGCCGGGGCAGCGGATGGCACCGCCGCCCCGGCGCCCCCTTCGAACCCACCGGGAGTTCTCATGGACCTGTACTACGACCTTTCCGCGGCGCTGCGCCTTGCCGAGCACGCCGCTGCCGCCCACGAACACCGGGCCTACGGCATGTCCGCCGAAGCGGTTCCGGCCCTGGTCTGGGGCAAGAGCAGCGGGGCGTTCCTCAACTCCAGCGGCCTGCCGATCATGTCGGGCATCTACGCCGACGGGCTGGAGGGCCCCGAGGCCGACGCCCTGCTGCGCCGGACCGAGGTCGGCGGCGACGACTTCGCCCAGCCCATCCCGCTCCAGGACCCCATCACCGACGAGCACGGCACCACGATGTCGACGCTGGAGTGGCTGCGCCGCGGCCAGCAGTCCGGCATGGCCTGGCTGGTGATCGAGGTGGACCGCACCACCTACTCCCTCGCCCTGGAAGGCCCGAGGCTCTAGCCCCTGCCGGGCCCGGCTGCGGTCAACTGCCCCCGCCTGCCGGGCGGGGGCAGTCTCCGCGGCCCTGCCCGAAGGCCGTCGGGCTGACGGCCCGGCGCCGGCGACAGGGCCGCGCAGCACCGGTCCGCTTCGGATCAATCACCGGCCGCGACGCACTGCGGCCCCACAGCAGAGGACAAGAACCATGAACACCACCCCACCACACGGCCCGGCATCGCCGATCGAGGCCCTCGCCGACGCCGTGCGCGCCCACGTGACGGCCGCGGCCGACTACCTGCGCGCAGAGACCGGGCTCGCGCTGCCCGCCGCACCGGACCAGGAGGAGCAGCTCTCCGCCGTCTCCCTGACCGTGGAGACGGCAGACGGCACGGGGACCATCCGAATCGACGTGGACGACCGCATCCAGTGCTGCACGCTGCGTCTGGACGGCGTCCCGCTGCGCCGCGCCGCCGAGGTCTACCGGGCGGTGTGGGGCGAGGAGCACGGCCACTTCGACGGTGCTGCGACGCTCGACGGCGCCCAGGTCGGCGCCGAGTTCGAGTTCGAGGACAACAACGACGACGTCCACCGCCGCACCTGCCGAGCGCTGCGGGTCGTGGTCCTCGACGGCGGCCTGGCACAGCTCGACCTGCCGGACATCAACCTGCGCGACGCGGTGGCCGCCCTGCGCTGCCTGACGGCCTGATCCCCTCCGGTCGACATCCCCGCCACTCCTGCCGGGGCGGCGGACGGCTCCCCCGCCCCGGCCCCCTTCGAACCCGATTCCAGGAAGGCACTTCTGTGTCCGACACCCAGCTCGCCGCCCACTTGGCCGCCTGCCAGCAGCGCTTCAACCACGACCCGGGCGACCGCAACCGCGCCGCCCTCGCCGACGCGTTCGTCCAGAACGCCGCCCACGAGATCCGCGCCCTATGGCCGGCCGCCCACCAGGTGGTCGTCCGGCTCGGCCGACCCGGCAGGTACGGGCCCCACCCGACCTTCGACGAGCTGCGCTCCCCGTCGACGTCCCTGGTCGCCCGCGGGCACCTGCCCTTCTTGTGGCCCGACGACGCCGAGCTCTTCGCCTTGGCCCTCCATTCCGTCTATGCAGCGATCGAGCTCACCGGCCGAACCGGCGCCGCCGGCTCCTGGCAGACCCGGTTCGCCTCCGCCGCCGCCGCGGCCGACGAGCCGCTCTTTCGCGACCTGCCCTGGCGGATCACCACCGCCGGCCCCGGGGCGGACTGCCTGGCCGTCATCCTCCCCCCGCGCCGTTCGGCCGCACCGACCACCGGAGGCGGGGCATGACGGGCAACCCGACTTCTCCGCCAGCCTGCGCCAGCGCCTGCGGACGGCAACTCTCGCTCTTCGAGGCCGACCCGACGACCGCAGTGCCGGAATTCGACTGGGACCGCCACGACGTCGTGATCGTGGGCAGCTCGGCCGGCAAGGACAGCGCCGCGATGCTCCACACCGTCTGCCAGCAGGCCGACCAGGCAGGCGCCCTGCACAAGGTGCGGGTCCTGCACTGCGACCTCGGGGCAACGCCCAACGGGCACGACATCGAGTGGCCCATGGTCGCCGAGCTGGCACGCCGCCAGGCCGCCTTGTACAGCGTGCCGTTCGCGGTGCGCCGCGCCGCCCGGTGGGCGTCGCTGTGGGACCGGATCATGGCCCACGGCAACTGGCCCGGATTCTTCGCGAGGTTCTGCACGGCCGATACCAAGACGGTCGTCGGTCGGGACTACGTGGACGAGACCGGCAAGGAGCTCAGCCTCGGCCGGCCCGTGCGCGCCGGCTACGCGCTGGGCATGCGGGCCGAGGAATCCACCGGCAGGGCCAAGATCCGGACCATCGAAACCCACCGGATGACCGGGAAGGGCACCCTCCGGGAGGTCACCACCTGGCTGCCCATCCACGGCTGGACCACCGACGACGTGTGGCGGCTCCACCGAGAGCACGGCATCCCCCACCACGAGGCGTACGACCAGGGGATGCGACGGCTCAGCTGCAGGTTCTGCCCGCTGGCCGGCAACGAGGACGTCATCCGCTCGGTCCAGCTCAACCCGGCCCTGGCCCGCGAGTACGCCGCCGCCGAAGAACACCTGGGCCACCCCTTCAAGAAGAACCTCTCCATGCGCCGGGCTATTCAACTCGCCGGCATCTGACCGCCGCGGCGCCCCTACCTCCCGCCGGCTCGACAACGACACCGCCGGGTGACACACGGAACAAGCGCTCTGCCCAGCACAGGGCAGAGCGCCCACCGAAGGTCGGACACAGTGCCGTTGAACGGCACTCCCCACATCGCCCACCGCCCACTGTCTCGAAAGGACGGACCCACCATGACCGGCACCGCCAGGGCCGCACGCTTCGCCGCCGCCTACGCCCTGCTCCGCGCCTCCGCCACCATCGCCGACCACTGGCTGCAGACCACCCACCAGGCGGCGTGCAAGGGGTGGCACGACGGCGACGTCGACGCCACCGGCGCCGCACGCACGTCCGCGGAGGGGCGCCGGGCCTGCGCCGCGCATGTCGCCACCTACACCGCCGCCCAGGGTGCCGCCCTGCTGCTCGGCTCCCGGGTACTCGGCCTGCGCCTGCGCCCCCAGGCGGTCGTCTGCGCTCTCGCCCTGTCCGGCGCGACGCACTACGTCGCCGACCGGCGGCGCCCGCTGAAGAAGCTCGCCGACCGGGTCGGAAAGGCCCCGTTCTACTCGCTCACCTCGAACGGCATGAACGGCGCCTACCAGCTCGACCAGGCATTCCACCACGCCATGGAAACCGCGGCCGCAGTCATCGCGGCCCGCTGACCATCCGCGGTCGGGCGGCCGACGACAGCAACGCCGCGGCCGCCCGGCCGGACCCGCTGCTCCCCGAAGAGCAGAAACGGGTAGACACTCGGTAATCAGATGAGATATAGTTTTCTTGTTGGCAGGGCGGGTGGCACCGCCTCGACATCCCTTCGAGCCTCTGACGAGGAGACACATCCATGCTGAAAGTCTTGGACGAGTTCGCCGGAGCTGGCGGAACCAGCCAGGGTGTCCACGCGGTCCCGGGCACCGAGCTGATCTTCGCGGCGAACCACAACCGACAGGCCGTGGACTCGCACGCGGCGAACTTCCCGGACGTCGAGCACTTCGTGGAGGACATCGCCCGCACCGACATCACCAAGTTCCCCTCCGCTGACATCTTCTGCTCCTCCCCCAGCTGCCCGCCCTGGACCGACGCCCGCGGCAAGCGCCGGGACTTCGACAACACCACCCAGGGCGTGCTCTTCGGCGAGAAGGAGCCGGACCCCGAGATCAAGCGGGCACGCGCGCTGATGGAGGAGGTCCCCCGGTACCTGCGCGCGATGAACCTCCGCGGCACGCCCGTCCTGGTCGGCATGGTCGAGAACGTGGTCCAGGTCCGCAAGTGGGACGAGTGGGACCGCTGGATCAAGGAGATCGAAGCCGAGGGCTACGAGGTGAAGGTGATCGCCTACAACTCGGCCCACGCCCGACCCGTCCGTTGCGAGTGGTCGCCCCAGTCCCGCAACCGGGCCTACGTCGCCTACTGGCACAAGAAGCTCGGCCGCCGGCCCGACTGGGACAAGTGGCTGCGCCCCCGAGCCTGGTGCCCGACCTGCGACAAGACGGTCGACGCCATCCAGGTCTTCAAGCAGCCCGGCACCGACATGGGGACCCACGGCCGCCACGGCCAGTACTACTACCGCTGCCCGAACAGCACGTGCCGCCACCGCATCGTCGAGCCAGAGACGCTTGGCGCCGACACCGCGATCGACTGGACCATCGCTGGGACGAGGCTCGCCGAACGGGAGGAGCCCCTCGCCCCCGCCACCATCGAGCGGATCGTCGCCGGCCTGCTCAAGTACATGCCCGCGCAGCCGACCGCCCCGTCGGGGCAGGTCCCGATTCTGGGAGAAACCGAGCCCACCAGGCCCACCACCGCCCCCGACGGTTGGGAGCCGTTCATCGTGCCGCTGCGCGGCGGCGGCGACAAGGGCCGCTTCCGGCCGGTGTCGGCGCCACTGACCACGGTCACCGCCAGCGGCAACCACCACGGCCTGGTCACCGCGCCCAACGCCCGCCTCCAGCGGCTGCTGGTTCCCTACTACAGCAACGGCCGTGCCAGGCCGGTGACCGACCCTGTCGGCACGATCACCACCAAGGACCGGTGGTCGCTGATCACCCACCAGCTCCTGGAGGGCGGCCGGATCCACCTGGACGACGTCCGCTTCCGGATGCTCACCCCGGCGGAGATCGGCAAGGCCATGGCCTTCCGGCCCGGCTACATCGTCCTCGGCTCCGCCAAGGACCAGGTCCGCCAGTACGGCAACGCCGTCACCCCGCCGGTCGCCGAGCTCATCATCTCCGCCCTGGTCGAAGCGATCACCGGCGAGGACCTCCCGCGCGACGTCCTCGCACTCGCGGCCTGACGCCGACGCCGCCGGCGGCAAAGCGGCGGCTCGCCAACTGCCAGCCCGTCGGCGGAGCCTACTTCGGCCCCGCCGACGGGCCCTCTCCCGACCAGCAACCGCCCCTGAAGCGGGCGGGCCTCCCGCGGCCCGCCCGACCCGGGCGCCAGGAGGACACGATGCCCAGCCGACGCGCACGTCCCCGCCCGGCACCCGAGGCCGCCCCGGACGCCATCGCGGCCATCCTCACGGCGAAGGGCTGGACCCCGGCCCGCACCAATGGCCGCCTCATCACCGTCGAAGACACCGCGCCCGCCGACGAAGGCGATTTCCTTCTCCACTCCGAGCCAGCCGACACCGAGCACACCCCGGCCACCGTCCTGCTGTGGTGCGTCACCGACACCTACGTCAGCACCCTGACCGCCATGGCCGGTGTCCTCCAGGACGAGGGCTACACCGTGGAGGACACCGACGACTTCGACGGCGTCCGGGTGCGCTCCGCAACCTCCGCCGAGCTCACTGCCCGTGCCCGCGCGGCCCGAGACCGAGTCGCACCGCTACTGGACCTGCTCGCACCGGCCCCGACAGCACCTCCCGAGACCACCCTCTTCTGACCAGGCCGGCGGCGGCAGGCACCGCCGCCCGGCCCTCCCTTCGAACCCGACACCCAAGGAGCACCCCGTCATGCGTCTGGCAGCCCACCACCGCACCCCCGAAGGCCTCGCCGCCGCCACCGCCACCCACCTGCCCGCCCGGCACGGCCGGTCCTGGTCGCTGGTGCGCGACCTGCACCTCGACGGCCGCCCCGCCGCCGGTCTGAGCGACGGCGACCGCACCCTACTGCTCACCGCGGCCCCGTGCGGCGAGGTCCGGATGACCGCCTGGCCGA
The DNA here is from genome assembly GCF_000717715.1 of Streptomyces sp. NRRL B-24484. Classification (GTDB taxonomy): domain Bacteria; phylum Actinomycetota; class Actinomycetes; order Streptomycetales; family Streptomycetaceae; genus Kitasatospora. The sequence continues at coordinate 20,996 of NZ_JOAI01000073.1, forward strand.
AGGGAGGCACGCCGCTTGCCGCCTGCCCCGTCCCGGGCCGCAACGCACACCCCCGACACCTCGCAGCCACCGCCGTCCGCCGCCACCTGCCCGCGGCCGACGCTGTCCGCCACCAGCCCGGCCACGCCGAGCGCTTCGACCACGCCCACCAGCTCCTGCGCGAGCTGTGCTCCAGCCCCCTGGCACCCGGCCGGCGAACCATCAGCACCCACAACGACCTGCCGTACCAGGTCACCTGGTACCTGGACGAGCAGGCTCGCGTGGTCGCGACACCCTCGGGCGACTCGGCCGTGGTCGTCCGCGCCACCGCCATCCGGCTCCCCTACGCCGAGCGCCTGCTGCGCCTTGCCCTGGAGAGCCGGACACCCCAGGCCCCCGGCAAGGCCGTCGTCGGCGCAGCTGCCCGGCGCCTGGCCGCCGCATGGCCGCTGGAGCCGACCGGCGGCAGTGCCGACGGCACCACCCGGCTCACCGCCCGACCCATGCACCCGTACGCCCCGCAGCTGGAGATCACCCTTTGGCCGGGCCTGCCCGGTCACGACCGCGAACGAGTCGACCTGCGACTGCGCTGCGGCGTGGACCTGGCACTGCTCGCACTGGCCACCCTGCGCTGACCCGACCTCGCGATACGGCGGCGGCACCGCCGGACCCGCGCCCCTTCGAACCCTCCCTCCGACCGCCGACGGCCCAGGCCGTCGGCGGTCCCGTCTCAGGAGAAGCCCATGTCCCGTCAGCTCGCCCTCTTCCAGTCGGCGAACGAGTTTCCCGAGCCCGAACCCTGCCGCCAGACCGTGCTGTGCTGGGGGCTCGGCGCCGACTCCACCGCGATCCTGATCCGTCTCCTCGAAGAGCCCACCGCCCACGGGCTGCGCCCCGACCTCGCCGACCTGACCGTGATCACCAGCCTCACCGGCATGGAGTGGCCCAACTCGGTCGACCTGGCGGAGCGGTACGTCCTGCCGCTGCTGCGCGCCAAGCAGGTCCGCTACGTGCAGATCGCCCGCGGCGGCGCCTCGATCGCCAAGTCCGGCATCGAGGTCCTCTCCGACACCCGCAACCCCACCGTCGTCCACACCAGCGGCCGCTGGAGCCTGCTGCAGGACCTGCGCCTGTCGGGCACCATCCCGATGTACGGGGGCGCCAGGCTCTGGTGTGTTAACTGCACTAATCGCTTCTGATCATGGAGCGAGACGATCCCTATCTGCAAGGAACGTTGTGCAGCAAGACCTCCACCGCCAGCTGATC
>NZ_JOAI01000074.1 GCF_000717715.1 Streptomyces sp. NRRL B-24484
GATCAGCTGGCGGTGGAGGTCTTGCTGCACAACGTTCCTTGCAGATAGGGATCGTCTCGCTCCATGATCAGAAGCGATTAGTGCAGTTAACACACCAGATGTGCTTGCCCCCGCTGTACATGGGCAGCGTGCCCGAGGCGCGCAACTCGTCCGACAGCGTCCAGGGTCCGGCCGGCTCGATGTCGACAGGATGGCGGGTGTCGGAGAGAACCACGTACCCGTCCGCGTCCCGCCGGCCGCCGCGGGCGACCTGGACGTAGCGGACACCCTTCTCTGCCATCAGGGGCAATAGGTGGAGGCGGGCCAGCTCGATCGTGTCCGACCACTCGTCCCCCGTCATGGAGGTTACGACGGTCAGGTTCGACAGATCCTCGCGCAAGCCGTGGCCGACCGGATCGGCGAGCAGCCGCAGCAGGATGAGCGCCGAGTCGGCACCCAGGCCGAGGCTCAGCAGGACCTGGTCATCCGGCGAAGGGGGTGACAGGACATGGGCCGCGAGGGCAGGCGCGAAGGCTGGCACAGGGGACTCTTCGAAGGCTCGGGCGATCGAGTGGCCGGCCGGGGCGCCAACCCCTACCGACATGATAAGCATACCACATTATGGGCCTGATTGAGGATGTGGGGTGCCCAGGTCGCCGTCAACGGGATCCCCACGGCCGCGCGCGCAACCAGCGCACCCTTCCGCCGGACCGCTCCTCGGCCACCTGCCACCGCTGCGCCTGCAGGGCGGCGGTGACAGCCGCGGCCAGCTCGGCCTCGGCCTCCACCGCCTCCGCTGTGTCGACGAACGCCGGCCACCCGCCGACCGGTCGGGCCCCGAGGAACGCGACGGGGAGCACGTCCACCGACACCGTCCGAGGCAACTGCGGCACCGACAGGCGAAACCCCACTCCCCCGCCCTCCGGATCCACCAACGGCGCGCAGCCGGCGGCCGTCAGCACCAGGGCACAGGCCCGGACGTTGAGCCGTGCCCCCTGGCCCGGGCAGATCCCCAGCTCCTCGTCTGCCGGCCGCGACGGACCGCCGACAGCGAGGTTCGCGGCGATCCGTTCCGCCGCGAGGTGCTCGGCGACGGCCAGCCCCCGCTCGCTCAGCCGCACGATCGAGCGCGGGTCACCGGGGCGCAAACGCTCCCCCAGCTCCAGGCGCACCAGGTCGTTGCGCACACGGGGCTGCGCGTCGACCCGGTGCCCCTCGTTGAAGACGGCGAAGCGCAGGGCCTCGCTCTGCTTCGCCGTCAGGTCCAGGTGATTCATGGTGGGGCTCCGATCTCGGGATGGTTCACGGGGGCCGGCCGACCCCGGAGGCTCGGCTGGCGGCTTGCATTCGGCCGGACTACGCCCGCTACACTCAGAAGCGACTCCAGCCCTCTGTTCGGTGGTCTTCGACCCCGGCGGTGGTGGTTTGGATCGAGTGAGAGCGGCAGACTGAGCGCGCCAACGCCCCCGGAAACGGTGGCCACCCTCCGGGGTGGGCGGTCTGCCGCTCGCTGACTTTCCGGCCCCCGGGCTGGGCGCGGCCCCAGGGGACCGCGCCCGCACCCGTCAGGCGGCCAGCGCCCCCGGTCCGTCGTCCTCCTGGCCGGGAGCGTCCTCCTCGGTCGCAGCCCCGGCGGCGGGGTGCTCGGCGGACGCGCCTCCGGCCTGCACCTCCAGCGGGTCATCGTCGTCGGACACGTCCTCCTCCAGCTCTCCGCCGTCCGCGCCCTGGTCGTCGTCCTCGGCGTCCAGCAGCTCCCCGGATTCGGCGGCTGCGTCGGCGAGCGCCGCGTCCAGCTCCTTCTCGGCCTCCTCGTCACTCTTCTTGGCCTTCGCGGCGGCCTCCTGCTGCTTCGCCGTCACCTCGGCGATCAGCTCCTGCTCGCACGCGGCCAGGGTGTAGCCCTCACCGGCCAGGAACTCCAGCCAGCCAGCGGCGGCGTCGTCCGGGTTCCGCCACTTCATGTCATGCATCTCCTCCCGCTCGAACGCAGCCGCGACCTGGGCGAGCAGGATGAACGGTCGGCCCGGACGCCCGCGCCGCTTGACCACGTGGGCGAACGGCTCCTCGTCGCGCGGGTAGGTGGTCTTGGGCGCTTCGGTCTTCAGCAGCACGGCCAGCTCATCCAGCCGCCGCGACGACCCGTAGTAGCGGGCGAACCAGCGGGTGTTGCCGGACGTGGCGAGCATGATCCACGACCACGCGGCGTCCGAGACCTCCTTGGGCCCGTCCTTGCCCGGGTTGATCAGCCGGATCAGGAAGGCCCGCCGCGCGTCCCGGGCGGCCCGCCACGCCGCGTTGCCCTCGCGGACACGCCGCGCGTTGGCCTTCGCCGCCTCCTTGTCCTCCACCGGGTTCTTGGCAGCCTCCTCCGGCGAGAGGGTGTGGCCGTTGCCGGACCAGTCCTTGCAGGCGTACACCGGGCGGATCTTGTCGTGGTCGATGTAGGCGGCGTGGTCCGGGCACAGCTCCGCGTGCGCCTTCGGGGTCATCTTCTTCCCGGCCGGAGTCACCAGGTGCGACAGCGGCCGAACCCGGCTGTTGCGGTCCCACGAGGCGTAGTGGACCACCGCGACTCCGGCCGCCTCCAGCTCCGCGACCAGCGCCGCGCGCCTGCGCTTCTCCTCCAGGTCCCGGCGCAGCCGCGCCATCGCCTGCTCCCAGTTGCCGCGCGACTTGTTGCCGCTGCGCGCATCCGCGCGCCGGGCCTCGCTCAGCGCCCGCTCGGCGTCCCAGCCCAGTTCCTCGACCTCGGCCAGGTCGGCCATCTCCACGAAGTCCCACCCGGCGGTGGAGTACTTGCTGAGGTTCTCGTCCTTGAGACCGCTGGCGCGCTGGGCGGCGGCGATCTCGGCGGGCTTGTACCCGAGTCGGCGGGCGTGCTTGGCCCGCTGGCCAGCCGGGATGTCCATCAGGGCGAGCTGGGTGAGCCCATCGGCCACGTCCCGCTGCGAGGACTGCACCCGCTGCATGTTCTCGATCATGGAGAGCACCAGGGTGTCGTCGTCGACCCCGGCCAGGTCCCGGCGCACCAGGACGGGGATCTTGCGGCGCGGCTTCTTCTTTCGGTCGGCCTCGCGGTTGGCCGCGAGCTGCGCCTTCCAGCGGCGCTGACCCTTGAAGATGCCGATCTTTCCGTCGGCCTGCGGTCGAGCGCCGACCGGCTCCTGGACGCCGATGTCCCGCACGGACGCCTTCAGGGTCGCGTCCGGCTCGGTGTCGATCTGCTTGCGGTGGTTGTACGCGTCGAGGACCAGGTCCTCGGGGTAGTGCCACTCCAGCTCGCCGATCGCGTGCGTCAGACCCCCCTCGGCATCGGCGGCCGGGTCCGGAGCGGTGGGCTGCAGCTCGGTGGTGGTCTCCTGCTCCGCGTCGGCGGGCGGGTTCTCGATGATGGTCGCGCTCATGGCGATGCATGTCCTTCGAGGTCGTTGAATCGAGTGGCCGGAGGAGCGCCAACCCCTTCCGACAGAAAGAACTCTACCACATTTGAGAGCTGAATGCGCGTGTTGGGGTGTCAATTCCGCAGGTGAAGACAGAATCTCCGACCATCGGGTATCCGCGCCGGCGAGGGGCTGAGCCGCGAGCCGCTCCCGCAGGCCGGCCGACACACCATGGCGGTGCCCGCGCCCCGGTGCCGCGCACCAGGGCAGAACTCCTATCCGCGCGTTCCGGGCCCGCCGTTGCTGCGTTCGGCCGTGCCGCCGACGGTGGGGCAGGAGGTGGGCAGGAAGTGGTTCGCCCGCCACGTCCACCCCGGCCCCAAGGACGGTGCCCGGCCTCTCCCTGGCGCCGCCCTGCCCCCGGTCAGCGGTAGTCGGTGCAGGGGGCCAGCAGCCACGCCGGGTATGCCTGCGCAGGGGTCAGGCCGAGCGCGGCCAGCGCGGCGCGCAGCCGGCCGGCCCAGTCCTCGGCGCGCGCCCGCGCCTCGAGTTCGGCGAAGTCCACCGCTGCCCAGTGGCCGCGCTCCGCCTCGATCGAGTGCGCAGCGAGCACGTAGCTCGGGAAGTCCACGTGCCCATGAACGACGATCCGCACGCCCTGGCGCTGCAACGCCTCCTCCTGCTGCCGCCATCGGGAGCCGCCGGTCGCAGGGTCCGGGGCGAATCCGGCCGCGGCGAGAAGGACCCGCTCGCCGGCCTCCTCCAGGGGCGTGCCGTCGTCCACCCTGGCCCAGTCCGCGAGGAGCGCGCCGTACGCGTCGACCTCGGCGACCTGCCACCCGCTCTCGTCACCCCCCAGCGCGAAGCCGAAGTCGAGCCGGGCGTCTGTCCTCACGCTCACTGTGATGCCTTCCTGTACGTCTGGTCTGTTCGAACGCCACCGCCCGGGGGCCGGACTCGCAATCCGGCCCCCGGTCAGACCTCTGCTACTCGGTGTCGACGTCGGCCGCGCCGTGTTCTCCCCCCTCCCGCTGCCCGGCGAGGTGGGTGGCCATCTCCGCAGCCGACATGCGGCCGGTGATCTCGGAGTACGGGGCCGCTGCCGTCCGGCTGTCGGCCGCCGACCGGTCCACCACCAGCCCCGGGTTGTCCGGGTGCGGGACGGTGACGGTCTTCGCGTTCACCCGCACCACCTCGAACCACCGGCCCTTGTGGCGCAGGAAGTCACCCCGGACGAAGTCGCCCTTCTCCCATGTCCGCTCGCGGCGGGCCTCGGCCTCCTCGATGACCACGGCCCAGTGCTCCCGCTGGCGCGTGAGGTCATCGCGGCGGGCGGTCCACCGCTGGTGCTCCTCCGGCTGCCGCTCCAGATCGACGCCCGCGAGCGACTCCGAGACCTTCGCGATCTGCAGGCCCAGCGCCTCGGCGAGAAGCCGCGCCATCTCCTCGCCGCTCTTGCGGCCCTGGATGTCGTCGTAGGGGAAGTTCCACGTCCAGTCGAGGCGGGCGCCGACCTTCGTGACGACCGGCCCGTCGTTGTGGATGTGCGGCCCCGTCAGCGACTTCGCGTTGACCTTCAGCACCTCGTACCACTCGCCCCGCGACTTCAGGAAGTCGCCAGGCGCGAAGTCGTCGGACCCCCAGACCTTGAAGCCGGCTTCCTCGGCCGCCTTCACCACACCCCGCCAGTACTCCAGCTGCTCCGTGATCTCGGCCCGGCGGGCCTCCAGCTGCGCACGCTGCTCCGGGTACTTGTCCGGGTTCCAGCCCGACGAGCCCGTGCCCGCCAGGTTGCGCGCGTTGCGCCGCAGGGCGGCCTCAAGCTCCTTGATCCGGCGCAACGTCCGCCCCGGGTCCCGGCGGTACTCCTCGTACCCGGCCGCGGCTGCCGCCCGGTCCGCGTGGTACTCCGCCTTGCCCTTCTCGGCGATGCTGCGCCGCATCCCGTTGTCGATGCGCTCCAGGTCGCGCCGGTGGCGCCGCTCGCGGTGGTGCCCCACCAGGACCGGCTGACCGGACGGGATGCCGTCGCCGATGGCGCGGGCGGCCTGGTAGGCGGCGCCCGACCGGGCCGCCGCGTTGCCGCTGAGCTCCTCGTGCCGCTCGGCTCGGCCGGCGGCCCGCTCGTAGCGCTCCTGCTCGGCGTCGGCGAAGCTGCGCGTCTGGGTGTCGTCGACCTCGATGGTGACGGTGAACCGGCCGGTGGCCTCCAGGAGGGTCTTGGCGCGGTTGATTCGGTACATGTCGGCGCGGCTGTCGCGGGAGCGGCGCAGGGCGATCAGCTGGACCGACCGCATCCACGTGAAGCCGGCGCCGCGGGCGATCTCGTAGGCGCCGTCGCCCTTGCTGGAGCCTTCGAGGACGGTGCCGTCCTCCCAGGTGTGTCGGATGGTCAGCGACTTGGGCTCGGTGTTGTTCGGGGTCTCGGTGGTGCTGGTGATCACGGATGCCCTCCAGGGCGTGAGTGGTGGGTGATCGAGTGGCCGGGCGGGGCGCCAACCCCTTCCGACATAGAGAAGCATACCATATATGAGGCTTGCTTGGGAGTGTGCGGATCCCGGCCGGCCGCGTCGGTCGGCCGGGATCGCTTGGCTACTCGACCGCGAAGCCGAGCGAATCCGCGGTGACCTCCAGAAGGAAGCGGCGGCCGCGACCACTTCGCCCGTGGCTCTCGCGCAGCCACTCCAGCAGGGTGGCCGTACGGCCATCGGCCAGCTCGACGGGGCTGTCGACCGGGATCATCTGCCCGAAGTCGTCGCCACCGACGGGCGTCTCGGCGAGAGCCTCGCCCGTTCCCGGGCCCCGGCCCTCGGCGTAGATGTCCGGCAGCTCGCTCGGGCGGCCGTTCGACGTGAGGAACGTTCCGTTCATCCGCGCCCAGACCAGGGCCGGGACGGGCGGGAGCCCGCCATACCCCTGGTGGGCGCTGGCGGTGGCGGCGTGCTCCGCCAGGGCGAGAACGGCGGAGAGATTGAAGCGCAGGGTGATGCGGTCGGCCATGGCGACTCCTCAAGTTCGGCGGGGCCGGTCCCGGGCGGCGGGCGCGCCGGGCACCGGCCCCGTGGTGTGCGAGCGCCGCTCAGGCGATGCGCGCGGGGGTGATCGCCTCGCGTCGCACGTTGCGCAGCACGGGAATGCCGTCCTGGCTGAGCAGGACGTACTGGACGTCGTCCTTGTCGCACTTCTCGCACTCGCACACGTCGGCCAGGTACAGGGCCCGGTACTCGCGGTGCTCGCCGTGGTACATCACCAGCTCACCTGGCCAGATCGGCCCGGCCTCCTGCAGCTCCCTGGCGATCTCCTCGAACGCCCCGTCGGAGAAGGCCGGGTTGTCGGGGGCGTCGTCAGTGTCCGGCTCGGCGGGCTCCGGCGTCACGTCCTCCCAGCCGCGCCCCCAGGCGAAGGCCGTCAGGGAGGTGCTCTCCCACTCGGCGGCGTCGTCGGCCCGGGTGATGAAGCCGTGGGCGTGCGGTTCGCGCGTCACGGGATGGCAGGACACCGTGTCGCAACGGAAGATCTGGGCGATCGCCGTGGGGTCGTCGGCGCGTGCGTATGTGCGGCCGGGCTCGAAGAAGGCGGACGGGTTCATGAAGGCACTCCGTGGTCGTGATGGATCGAGGGCCGGAAGGGGCGCCAACCCCTTCCGGCATGAAGAAGTATACCGCATTTAAGCGCTGTTTGTGAGTGTTTCTGTTCCGCTGCTCAGTCCTGCCGAGCGGTGACCTTGCTCGATTCCGCGCCGCCGGTGCCGGCCGGGTCGTGGTCGGCCGCGATGAACTCGTTGGCAATGCCTGTCAGGTGGACGCACTCCACGCGCCGCCCCTCCGGGTCCAGGCGGCGGCACGTCGCGCCGGCCAGGATCGCTCGAGCCATCCATCGCTGGGCGCGCTCAGCGTCCTTGACGCCCGCGTCCGTCGAGGTTTCGCGCGTCGCGGGCCAGGTCAGGATCTGCCGGGCGGGTTGGGTGCGCTCGTCGTCGCCCAGGCGCAGCAGGCGCCGGGCCTCCGCTAGCGCGTCCGCCCAGACCTGGCTGTACGCGGCCCCGTGCGCTGCGCGGGCGATCTCCGACGCGGCGAGGCGACCCGCCTCGGTGAGTCGGAAGCTGGGTGACTGCCCGTCAGTGAGCGGCTGGGCCAGGCCGCGCCGCACCAGCCCCGCCACCGTGGCCGGGTTGCCGTGCACTGCGTGACCCTGGGAAGTGAGGGCGGTCAGGAGCGAGTCGTTCATGGCCGGGGTCGGTTCTGTGTCGCGGGAGTTCAGCACGGGGGCTCCTTGGGCCGGATCGGTGGGCGGCAGGGGCGCCAACCCCCGCCGACATGAGAAGCATACCACATATGAGTCTTGCTTTGTGGCATGGGCAGGCAGGCTGAACCGGCCTGCCCACCCACGCCGATGCCCGGCGCTACAGGCACAGGCGCGAGCCATCCGGCGCCTCCACGTCCAGCGACAGGTAGTAGTTCACGTGGAAGTAGTCCGTGGCGATGTCGCTGCCGTCGAAGTTGTAGGCGTTCGCGAGTGCCCGCAGCTCGTCGGCCAGGGCGTTCATCGGCTCCGTCGCGACCTTCCGGGGGTATCCGCGGTCGTCCTTGATCGTCCACGCCCATTCGGCGTCGGGGACCTTGACCGTCATCCGCACGGCGCTGCCGCCCGAGAAGTACTCCCGCCGGACCGAGAACTTGACCCCGGCCGGCGCGTCGCCGATGGCGTTGGGCAGCTTGACGGTGCCGGGGCCGTCGTCGGGGCCGGCCTTCGCGGCGAGCTTGCGGGCCAGCTTGATGTCCTGCCGGATCAGCGCGGCAATCTCGGTGGTCGAGAGCCGGCCGTCGTACTTCTGCCCGTACCAGATCGGCAGGCTCGCCCATCCCCCGCCGCGCTTCTCGCCCTCGTCGTCGGCGGCCTTCTGTGCGGCCAGCACGCGGGTGAGGGCGCGTTCGGCCGCGGCGCGCTCCTCGGGCGAGGTGCGCTCGTGGGCGATCAGGCCCTGCAGGTACTTGATGCGGGTCGGGCGGGCTTTGGTCTTCGTCGTGGTGGGCATGATGCGAGCCTCCGTCGGGGGCGGGTGGGATCGGGTGGCCGGAGGGGCGCCAACCCCTGCTGACGTAAAAAGCATACCACATGTGGAGTCTGTTTTGCGGTGTGGGTGCTGCGGAGAGTCCGCAGCACCCACACCGCGCCTAGGCGTTGCCCCAGTAGCCGTCCGTCGACTCGATCCGCAGCGACAGGTAGTAGTTCCGGTGGAAGTAGTCCGTGGTGATGTCGCTGCCGTCGAAGTTGTACGCGTTCCCGAGCGTCTTCAACTCGACGGCCAGGGTCCGCATCGTCTCCGTCGGGACCTTCACCGGGTGGCCGTTGTGGTCCTTGGTGGTCCACGCCCATGCCGGGTCCGTGTTCTGCACCGTGATGTCGATCGCGTTCCCATGGCGGGAGCGGACGGAGAACTTGACCCCGGCCGGCGCGTCGCCGATGGGGTTGGGCAGCTTGACGGTGCCGGGGCCGTCGTCGGGGCCGGCCTTCGCGGCCAGCTTGCGGGCCAGCTTGATGTCCTGCCGGATCAGCGCGGCAATCTCGGTGACCGTCAGCTTGCGGTCGTACTTCTCGCCGTACCACATCGGCAACCCGTTCGGCCGGGCTCCTCCCTGCCGCTCGGCGCTGTCGCCTGCGGCGGCCTCGGCGGCGCGGACGCGAGCCAGGGCGCGCTCGGCAGCGGCACGCTCCTCGGGGGAGGTGCGCGGGTGGTCGATCAGGTTCTGCAGGAACTGGATGCGGTTCGGGCGGGGCTTGGTCGTCGCGGGCACGGTCGTGTCCTCCGTCGGGGGCGGGTCGAGTGGCCGGAGGGGCGCCAACCCCTGCCGACAGAAAGAAGCTTACCACATTCAAGTCTTGATTGGGGGCATGCTGGTGTCAGTCCGATCAGCCGCCGCGCTCCTGGGCTTCGTAGTGGTCGAACCAGCGGCCCATGACCGCGCGCCACTGCTCGTACGCCACGGCGAACTCGCCGGCGCCAGGCGGGCTGGCCTCGACGAACCACGACGCGAAGTTCTCCGCCATCCGCAGGGAGCACCGGCTGGCCGCCCACTCCCGTGCGGCCGCTCGAGCCGTGACCCGCTCCGGGTGCGTGCAGGCCGGCCGCGGCCCGTTCAGGGGTCGTTCGATCGCTGCGCCGCACACGCAGCTGCCGCCGACGGTCGGCCCCGGTGGCCCGTCCGCCGCGGGCGGAGTGAGGTCGAACAGCGCGTCCTGGTCGGCGCCGGCGTGCGGGCGTCGGTTCATCGGGGGTGTCCCTTCCGGAGAGTGTGGGAAGCGCCGGGCGGTCGCCCGGCGGCGCGGGTGTGGGCCTGTCCGCCCCGTGCCGGGGCGGACAGGCCGCCATTTGGCGTCAGTCCTGCAGGGTGCGCAGACCGGCCAGCGTCCCGAGAAGGGCGACCGCCCAGGGCCCGGGGAGGTCATCGAAATGCAGGTCCACCAGGCCGTTGTCGAAGAGTGAGACGCGGACCGCGACGTCCTCGCCGACCCCCGGGACGTAGCCGGACAGGGTCCGTACGTCCTCGTCCCCGCGGTGCCGGTCGACCTCCGGGAGCAGCTCGCCGACCCGAGCGGCCAGCCGCGTCCGCAAGTCGAGTTCGCGTTGCCGCTCGGCGTTGAACTCCATGATCGCGGACCTGACGGACCGGTAGCGGGGCAGCAGATGGCGGAAGACCTGCCATGCCAGGACCTCGGGGGCGCGCCCGGCCGCGACGGACACGACCGCGTGCTCCTTCGGGCCGAACGGACGGAGCGTGTCCGGGTAGAGGCCGGTGACCGACACACGGGCCCGCCCACGGCGGTTGGCGCGACGGTGGGTCCGGAGCGCGGAACCGTCGCCGTGCCGCAGGATCCGGCCGTCCCCGTCGGCGGGGTGCGCCGGGTCGACGGTCCACCCGCGGCCGATCAGCGCCGCTACCGCTGTTGCCGTGTACCAGTCGGCGCTGACCTCGCGGATGCGCTGCTGCACGGCGTCCAGTAGCACCGTGACCTCTTGCCGCCAGGCGTCGAGGCCGCGAGCCTCCATCCCGAGCTCGGGCGACTGGTGCACTGGGAGCGTGGTCCGCCGTTCCGGGCCGCTGCGCAGCACGGCCTGCAGCCCCGTGTAGTCGGACAGGGTTCCGTCGAGCTCGCCGTTCACATCGCAGATCCAGATCTCGCTCTCGTCCGGCAGTTTGACCACCATCCGGTCGAGCGTGAGGTGTCCGTCGAAGTGGAAGGAGATTCCGCGTGCGGTCGCGGCCCGGGCCAGGGCCTCCTCCAGCGGGTCCTCGGCGGTGAAAAGGGTCTCGGACACAGGCGCTCCTGCGGGGTCGGCGGATCGGGTGGTCGGGGAGGGGCGCCAACCCCTCTCCGACATAAATAAGCATACCACATTTGAGGTGTTAGTGATGGCGTTTGTCGCGTCACCTGCCCGGCAGACCCCGCACCCTCACGCCCCATCGGGCGTGATGCCGGCGAACGTCGCCCGGGCCCTGCGGGCGAAGCGGCGGACCAGGCCGGGGGCGTCGTCGGGGAAGGTGTCCCGCCAGACGCCGCCGGGCTGGGCGCTGTCGGGGTCGTCGTTCAGCAGCTCCCAGACCAGGGTGTCCTCCATGCCGACGTACAGGGTGCGCAGACCGGAGCGGGTGGTCAGGTCGACCGCCGTGCAGTACAGCTCGTGGCCGACCGCCTCCGTCCTGGCGGGGATGCCGACGGCGGTCAGTGCGTCGGTGACCAGCCGGGCCCGGGCCGTGTTGGGCAGGTGGGCCGGGTGCAGCCGCCAGTCGGCCGGGGTGCCCCACCCCGTGGCCTGCACCTCCCGGGGGCCACGGTCGGCGGTGCTGGCCAGGGTGAGGCGCACCGCCGGGCGGGGAAGGGTCGTTCCGTCGCCGGACGGCGAGGGGATGCTGACCGCCTCGATACCGAGGACGGCCGCGTTGCGGACGTGCGGGCCGGGGAAGACGTCGCCGCCGGAGCGGTAGGGGTCGGTCTCGCCGGTGTAGGTGAACGGCTGGTGTGCGGTGGACATATCGGTGCTCTCCGGGTCTCGGTGGGCCGGGCGGCGCGCGCGGTGGCGCGCCGCTCGGTGGCGGGGCGGTCCAGCGTTGGCGGGTCGTCAGCCGGTCGGGATGTCGGTCCGCGTCAGGGTCGAGGGGTGCCGGAACCGGATGGCGGCGCTGCTGCCGTTCCGCTCCCACCCGCCGTGGCCCCACCCGGCGCTCACGAAGGTCTCCGTGAGGACGGCCGCGATCTCCTGGAGGAACAGGGGGCCGATGTCGGCGCTGCGCACGGTGGCGACGACTCCGCTGCGGATGAACGAGAAGGTGATCCGGCCCGGGGTGAACGCGCCGATCGGCAGCGCGCCAAGGGCGACGGCGATCACCGGCGCGGCCGCGCCGACGATCTCGGCCGGGTTCGGGGTGTCGGGAAGGGCGTTCGCGGACAAGGCGGCCTCCTGGGGCGGGATGCGGATCGGGCGGCCGGTGAGGGCGCCAACCCCCATCGACAAGAAAAAGAATACCACATTTGTGTGTCGCATGAGGGGTGGCGTTCGATCCGGGGCCTTCCGGTCGGCGGGGCGGGGTGCCGCCCCGCCGGGTCGTCAGGCGGTGGTGGTCATCTCCTTGGGCGAGCACCCGCCCCAGGCGCGCGTCGGGTCGTGCTCGGTCGCAACCCGACGGCACCGGATGCACTCGGGCCCCCACGCCTCCGGCTCCTGGGCCGGCTGCGCCGTGTACACGGCCTGGCTCCAAGGGGTGCCGCAGGGGGCGAAGCGGACCGCGCCGTCCGGCATCAGCAGTGCCCAGCCCTGCGGCCAGTCGAATGGGCCCGGCTGCAGTGCGCGTTCCACGGCCTGGCGCAGGCCGAACGCCCGCCACGGTCGGGGGGTGTCGTCGGGGCCGGTGACCAGGTAGGCGCCTTCGGGGATCTGGTGGTGCGGCCGGTTGACGACCGTGCCGGACTGCGGGTCGGGGACGAACATGACCGCGTTGTGGTGGTCGCCCTGCCGGTAGTAGACGGTCCCGTCGGCGTCGACTGCGGCGCTGCTGGCGAGCCAGAAGCGCATGCTGTTCTTGATGAAGTTGCGCACCTCGACGCCCGTGACCTCGCGCTTGCCGTACCAGATCAACTCCCGCACGGGGTAGCCGGCCTCGTCCTGGCCGTAGTGCTGGGTGTACCGGCCGTGCAGCGGGACCTCCTCCAGCAGTAGCCGGGCCGGGCCGGTGTACCACTGCGGGTCGGGGAGGGGGGTGATCGGTTTGCCGGGCAGGGGCTGGCGGGGCGGGGCGGCGGTCGGCTGGGTCACTGCTGGCTCCTCGGGCTCGGATCGGGCGGCCGGGAGGGGCGCCAACCCCTCCCGGCATGTAAAAGCATACCACATTTAGAGTCTAGTTTGGCAGGTGGGAAAGGTTGTACAGGTGGGGGATCTGCTCGGCGGGGACCTCGCCCGGATTGGCGTCCCAGTCGTAGGCGCAGGTGCCGTAGTGGATTCCGGCGCGGCGCATCAGGGTCGGCTCGAAGTCCTCCGGGCCGAAGCCGTCGGGGTTGAGCAGGTTCTCGAACGCGCGGCGCGCGTCCTCCCGGCTGTCGGCGCGCACGTGCAGCACGATCGGGATTCCGTAGTAGCCGGGGCCCTCGGCGCGGTAGGCCTGGTCGGTCTGGTCGGTCACGACTCTCCTTGCGGTGCGGTCGAGCGGGGGACGGTGGGCCGCCGGCCCGAGGTGGGCCGCGGCCGCCCGTGCGCGCTCGGCGGCGCGGGCGGCCGCGGGGCGGCTACTGCCGCTCGGCGCTGCGCTCGCGGACGACCAGCATCTTCGCCCGGTGACCGAGCCCGCACCGGAGCATGTCGTCGTCCACCCACCACGGGGCGCCGCTCACCTCGAAGTGGCGGTGCACGGTGCCGGGGCTGTGCGTGAGGTGCTTGTCGGTCCAGCCGGTCACCGTCGGGTAGGCGCTCGCGTCGCTGAGCCTGCACGCGAGCCGCATCCCCTCCTTGACGTCCTCGGCGGGAATCCACTCCAGCTCGCCGGTGGGGCCGCCGGGAACGATGGGGGAGCGCGCCGGCGGGGTGTACCCGACGGCCTTGTAGTGCTGCGCCAGGGAGGCCAGCAAGTCGCCGAACGTCGGCTGCGGCCCGGGCTTCCATTCGCCGCAGGGGCATTCGCCCAGGTAGCCCTCGAACGAGGGCAGGCGCAGCAGCTGGTGCGGCCGGTCCGGCTCGGCGCCGGCCTTGTTGAGCTCGGACTGGGCGGCCTGCGCGTACCGCATGCCGGGGGTGTCGTCGGTGGAGTAGGGCATCTGGTCCGTCCTCGGGCTGGGTGGATCGGGTGGCCGGAAGGGGCGCCAACCCCTTCCGGCATGAATAAGTATACCATATTTCGACGCCGTTATGGGGTGTGATTCGGCTCCGGCGTCGCCTCGCTGGGGGAGTGCCGCCGCCGCTTGGCGGCAAGCCGGGCGTCCCGGTCGGCCTGGAGCTCGCCGAAGGTGTGCGGGCCCTGGCGCTTCCTGGTGATCGGGTTGGGGTTGGCCGCCATGCCTACCCGCACCACATCCGGGGAGACCGCCAGCAGGTCGGATGCGGCCTGGTCGAGGTAGCCGGCCGCCTCGAGCCGCTCCGTCGTCGGGAACACGTCGGCGTGCCGCTGGGTCTGAAGGTCGATCAGGTGGTCCTCCCGCCCGCCGAGACTCAGGGTGTACTCGAAGTTGTCCGGCTTGGCCGGGGCCACGATCCGGGCGAAGCGGTCCACGGCCTTGGTGTAGGCGTAGAACCGCGTGCGCGGGGCTGATCGCATGATGCGCAACCACGCCTCGGTGTAGGGGTCGCTGAAGAAGTCCCCCGCGTCGTGCACCCGGACGACGGCATCGCGGAACCGGGGCTGGCGCAGCTCCTCGGTCATCCAGCGCTCCCAATCGCGCGGCGTGTCCAGCACCATCGCCAGGTTCTGCTGATGGGAGGCCAGCACGTTCGGCAGTCGCCGGTAGGAACTGGTCGGCGCAGTGGCGTAACACAGCCGCGCGCACACGCCCGCCTCCGGGCAGGTGTTGACCCGCCGGCCGTCAGGCAGGGTGACCACCCAAGCGGGCAGGGTCCACGTGTAGATCTTCCTCGCGCCGCCGCGGTTCAGGTCGCGGTTGTTGGCGGTCAACAGGTGGGGCTTCGGCTTGGCGGGCGGGGCGTCGAACAGGGCGAGCGGGCTGCCGGCCTCGGGCATGGTGGGGCTCCGTGTCGTGGGGTCGGGGTCGAGCGCCAGGAGGGAAATCCCGGGGCTGCGCCGGGCGGGCGCAGCCCCGGCGGTCGGTCAGGCGACGGTGAGGCAGACGTGCGGGCACATCGGGTCGGCCAGCTGGTCGGCCAGCGCCAGGGCGTGCTGCGCCGCCTGCCGCTCCGCGAACGTTCGGCCCTCCTCGTTCAGCCCGCTGCCGACGGCCAGGAGCAGCGCCAGCGACTCGGCCATCAGCTCCTCGGTCAGCACCAGGGCGCCCTTCCCCTTGAGCTGCTCGCGCAGCGCGCGGTGGTCGGCCTCCTGCTCCGGGTCGGCCGCGATCACCACGCCCGTCGCCGGGCGCAGCGCGCGCAGCAGCGCGGTCCGCAGGGTGAGCCCGCGCCAAGCGGTCTCGGTGCGCAGGGCGTCGGGGTCGACAACGGCAATGTTCATGGGGTCCGTCCTTGGGTGAGTGAATCGAGTGGCCGGGTGGGGCGCCAACCCCTTCCGACATAAAGAAGTATACCACAACTGCGCTCTGATTGGTGCCGTGTTGGCCCCCGCTGCACCCGCCCACTATCGCCCGGACGGCCGCCCGCCGGCGGTCTTCTTGCGCTTCGCCTCCCGCTCTCGCGCACGCTCGACCTGCTGCGCCTCGCTGAGCAGCCGCACCCGACCCGAGTAGCGCAGCTGGTAGCCGTCCTGGAAGCTGTCCGATCCGTCCCGCTGGTACGCGTCGTAGATCAGCTCCAGCGTCTCCAGCAGCGCCGCCGCCTCGCGCCCGTACAGCGAGCCGGCCGGACGCTCGGCGTTCAGGAAGGCGTCGGTCAACCCGGAGACGTCCACCAGGATTCCGTACCCCGAACCGCACCGGACCGAGATGCGCAGGCGTGCCGGGATCACGCCGCGGTCCCGGGCCTGCCGGTAGTCGGCCCGGATCCTGGCTGCGACCTGAACCTCCCGCTCGCCGTCGCTGCGCCGGTACTTCGGGCCGAACACGACCCGGCCCACGCTCGCGCCGTCGGCGGTCACCATTCCCCGTCGGCTGCGCCAGCGGCCGTCGACATACCGGGTGATGAACCGGCCGGGGCGGGCCTGGGTGATGGTGTGCAGCCGGTAGCCGGCCGGGGCGGCCTCGCGGGCGCGCTCGCGGGCCTCGTGGTGGGTGAGCATGCTCGGGTCCTCGTCTCGGGGTGATGGCGGGGGCCGGGGGCGGCGGGTGCCGCCCCCGGCGCGGGGCGGTCAGAAGCGGCGGTGCGACGCGGGCGGCCGGTAGGGCTGCGGGTCGGACACGGTCGACGTCCCGTCGGCGTGCACCGTGATCGTGGTGACCTTGGGGCCGCGCTCCACCCGTGCGCGGCGGTCGAGCTCCTGCTGCCACGCCTCCTCGGTGGCCCGGAACTCCACGGCCTGGCGGACGGCCTGGTCCTCGGCGGCCTGCGCACCCGAGTAGTACGAGTCGGTCAGTTCCTCGTACACCTTGTGCAGCTGCGCCGTCTCGGGGGTGCTGAGTTCCCCCTGTTCCTCGGCGATGCGCAGGATCGACCGCCACGCGCAGGTGAGCGCGCTCACCGTGACGTCGGCGTCCGCCGCCTCTCGGCCGTACTCGTTCAGCGTCGGGCGGTGCGCCGCGTTCCCGGCGGCCGTCAGCGCCTTGCGGGCCTGGCGGACGACGACGGCGGCCAGGCGTCGGGCCTCGGCGAGCTCGGCGGGTGGCAGCCAGTCGGCTGGGGCGGAGGGGACGCGGTCGGCGGCGCGGCGGCTGGTGCGCTCGGCGCGCTCGGCGTCGGCCTGCCACTGCTCGCGGGTCGGCCAGGCGATGGCACGGGGCATGGATGCCTCCAAGGGGTGGGGCCCCGGGTGGGGGCCGGTCGGATCGAGCGGGGGGAGGAGCGCCAACTCCTCCGGTGGGCGGGTCGGCCTCCGGTGCGCGGCCACGGGCGGCCGCGCACCGGGGGGACCGGCTAGAACTTGGGCTGTAGGGGGCGCAGCAGAAGCGGGAGGAGCGCCGGGTCGAGGTCGCCGCCCTCCAGCGGGATCGGCTCGCCGTCCTCGCCCACCGCCAGGACGGTCACGCGCACCGGTCGGCTGTCGCGCAGCGACCGGCCGCCCTGGCCGATCTCGACCTCCAGCCGCAGGCGCACCGGCTGCCGGGTGCCCGTCTGGATGTTGCCTGCCATCAGTTCCAGGAGATCCGTGGAGCTTGCCCGGTCGAGCGGCCGCGTGGTGCGCGCCCAGCGGCAGGTGTCGCAGGGGCAGCCGATCCAGTGCAGACCGTGGGGGTGGAACATGTGTGCCTCCGTGGTGGTGGGTCGAGTGGCCGGGGGAGCGCCAACCCCTCCCGACATGAGAAGCATACCACAATTCAACGCCGATTCAACGTATCTTAGCTGGCGGGCAGGGACGAACGGTCGCGGGCGCCTTCGTCGACCACGGCGACGGGGAACGGCAGTCCGTAGTGGCGGGCCAGGCATTTCACCGCCCCCGCCGCGTCGGAGTCGCCCACCCATACAGCCCCGCCCGCGTGGTCGGCGGCCTCGTAGCGAGCGCTGGCGTGGGTGGCCAGGAACCGGAGCGTCCCGCCGATCTCCGGCCAGCCGTCGAAGCTGACCGAACGGCGGAACTCCTCGGGGCTGCCGACCCTGCGCAGCCGGGCCACGCTCTGGGGTTCGGACGGCACCGGCACCCGCACGTAGGTCTGCGAGCTGCCGGGGTTGACGATCTGCAGGCCGCGGGCGCGCAGGTGCTCCCGGTCACCGCGGATCAGCTCGTCCCACTCGTCGCGGGCCCGCCCCGCGCGGGAGGGGCGCAGGTAGTGCCCGCCCATGATCCGCTGGACGGCCACCCCCTGGTCCCAGGGGACGGCGTGCCAGCCGTCGGCCGCTTCGTGCGGGACGGCCGGGGCGCGCTCGGCCATGATCGCCTCCACGGCCCGGACGTCCCAGGGCTTCGCACCGGGGGCGGGTCGGAAGGGCGCAGCCTCGGCGCCGGGGGTTTCAGCGGCTGCGGGGTGCGGGGGCATGGGCGGACTCCTCGTCTGGGTTCGGTCGGGGTGGGGCGGCCGGCCGGGCGGATGGGCCCGGCCGGCCCGGGTGCGCGGCGCCAGCAGTTGATGACCTGGACGGCGCGCTGCGCGTTGGCCCTGGGGATTGGGTGGTCCCGGCCACGTGCCGCCGCTCGGGGCGGAATCAGTCAGTGCCGGGGTGGGCGACGTCGGTGGTGATGGCGTCGGCGTCCACGTCGATGCCGAGGTCGGCGAACCACTGGGTGAGGGCGTCGACGACGTCGCCGCCGTTCCAGCCGCCGCTGTCGTCCTCGATGTACTCCTTGATGCCGTTGAATAGGTCGACGATCTCGGCGCCCTCGGGGGTCGACGGGTCGAACTTCAGGTTGTGCACGGGGTTTCCCTTCTCGGGGCGGTGCGCGGATGCGGTCGTGGTGGATGTTCCGGGTGGGGCGCCTGGTCGACGCCCCCATAGCGCTCAGAACAGGCAGAGTTCAGCGTCGCCGCGCCCGTCAGGAGGTGCGCAGCCGTCGGCTGCTGTACATCCGGTAGGTGAACGTCCGGTCGCCGAGCTGGGGGATGGTCACCTTGAGCTCCTGCTCGGCTCGGATCAGCGTGATGCCGTCCCACGCCTCCGCCGATCCTGCGATCCGGACGGCGAGGTTCTCGACCGTGCTGCGGCACCCGTTGTGGTCCGTGGCCTGCGACCATCCGGCCGCCTCGGCCCACTCCGCTACCAGCCTCGCCGCCGCGTTGCCTCGGACGACGTGGTCGCTGCCGCTGATCTTCTCCGTGTGGCGGTCCATGGTGGAGGCTCCCTCGTTCGCGCCTGCCAACAGAAAGAAGCATACCACATTTCAGGTTCGATTGGTGGCGTGGTGCGGGTTGCTTCGCGGGATGACTCGCACGGGGAGGGGCAGGCCGTAGTGATGGGTCAGCGCCGCGACCGCCTCGGCTGCCTCCGTGAACCGTTCGGGCGCAGCCTGGCCCAGGTGGTCGGCCACCTCGTAGGCGCCGAGCGGGTCGCCCGGGTGGTAGCGCAGCATGCCGCCGATGCCCGGAAACCCTTCGAAGTCGATTCGGGTGGTGAGAGCGGTCGGGGGCCCGACGCGCCGCGCTGTCGCCGTGGACTGCGGGCGGTCGGGCGCGGGGACGTGCACCACGGTCCGGTCGCCCTCGGCGAACAGAACCGGGATGCCGTGGGCGGCCAGGTGCGCCCGATCGGCGCGCAACGCCTCGTCCCACCGCTGCTGTTCGGCGCCCGGCGCCTCCGGACGCTGGAACTCCCCGCCGGCGGCGCGGTGGACCGCCACCGCGTCCCGGCCCTCCTCGACCAACCACCACCCGTCCCGGCCGCTCGCCGCCGGCGGGCACAGGCCGCTCATGACCCGCGCCACCGCCCGGACGTGCCAGGGGGTGGCACCCGGGGCGGGCCGGAACTCCTCGGCCGTCTCCACGGTGCCGGTCGGCTGCTCCACGGTCTGCATGGTCTCGTCTCCTTGGTCGATGGTCGGTCGGGGCGGCGCAGTCGGCGCGGCTGCGTCACCCCCGTTCGCTCGGTGCGGCTAGAACAAAGCGGCCGTCTCGCCCGGGCCGCCGTGCTCGGGGGACTCGAACAGCCCGGACTGGTGGGACGTGATGGCGTGCCCGAACTGGCGGGGCGTCATCTGCGACCAACTCGGCACCGGCCCGGCGCCGGACTCCGGGTCCGCCCGGCGGGCGGGCTGCTCCGGCTGCTCGTAGGTCGCCAACAGCAGCAGCGAGGATGCCGCGGGGACCGGGCCCGGCACTGGCCGCGCCGGACGGGCGTGGGTCGGCAGGACATCGAACAGCGGCGCGGCCTGGGCGTCCGGCTGGACACTGCGTCGGCGGGTCACGGGTCTCTCCTCAGTTGTCCGGGGTGCGTCCGGGGCACGGGGGAGGGGCGGGCCGGCGGCCCGCCCCGGGCGGGGATCAGTCCCAGTTCTGCGGGGCCGGGCGGTACAGCCGGTCGAACCGCTCGCGCTCCTCGTCGGTCGCGCGCCGCCAGTTGGCCACCTTCTCCTCCAGGGACATGAACACGGAGTCGTCAACCCCCTCGCGGTGCCCGTCCCACGACTCGTAGGTGAAGAACCGGCCGTACTGGGTGCTGATGCCGGTGATCCGCACGGTGGCGGCGCCGTCGCGCAGATCCCACGACACGTAGTCCCCGACGCTCCACCCCAGCAGCTGTGCCCGGACCGGCTCCGGCTGCTCCTGGCCGCGCTCCAGCACCGACCGGAAGGCGCCGGAGAGGCGGCCCAACTGCTCGGCGCGGCGCTCCTCGTCCAGCGGGCAGGGGGTGGCGGGGCGCTCGTCCTCGTCGGCCAGCTTGCACCAGCACGACCGGGTGACCTTGTTGAGGTCCACCACGAAGTAGAACGGGCCCTCCTCGACGGTGTCGACGATCTCGAAAATCTGGTGCTCCATGGCGATTCCTCCAAAGTTCCGATCGAGTGGCCGGGAGGGGCGCCAACCCCTTCCGACATGAGAAGCATACCACAATATGGCACCGTTTTGTGGTGTGCCCGGACGCCACGCGGCCGGGCACACCACCCCTACCGGGCCGCGGCCGCCAACCGGGCCACATCCGCCGGCGACATGTCGACCGACCACACCCCCAGCCGCCGCCGCAGCCGCTCCCACTCGCGCCCCTGCACGTTCTGGACGTCCGCAACCGGCAGCGCCGGGCTGCCGCTGCGCGACCACATCCCGGAACCCACCCGCCGGTTCTCGCAGCCGGCGTTCGGGCACGGCACGCCGTCGAACTTCGGGAGCGGACCGGCCCGGTACTCCTCGAACGACCGGCCGCGGCGGTCGAAACCGATCCGGATCGTCCCGCCCTCACGGAACGTCTCCACCGCCCGGCGGCACCACATGCACCATGCCGCGTGGGTGAACCGCGCCCCCGTGATAGACACCGTCCACCCTTCGCGGGTGACCTCGGGGAGCGGGGAGGGGAGCACCCCCAACTCCACGAAGGTCCGGCCGGGCTCCACCCCCCACACCACCGGCGGGACGGCGTGCCCGGACACGGTGGCCTGTCCGCTGCCCCGGCACTGGCCGTATGCCTCGACGGCGTACGGGGCATCGTGGGCGGCGGCCTGGTCGCCGTCGGCCTCGACGGGCAGGAAGCAGTGGGAGCAGCGAACGGACACGGGGTGCCTCCTCGGGCTGCCGGATCGGGGCCGGCTGGCTGGGTGGGGGTCGGATGGGACGGTTGGCGGGCTGCTGCGCCCCTCGGCGGGGCGCAGCAGCCGCATAGGGGTCAGACGTCGTAGCGGGGATCGAGCAACCGGCGGGCGGCCTGGCGGCTGTGCTCGGTCAGCCGCTCGCCCATGCGGATCCGGAACGCCCGAGCGGCGCCGAACGCCTGCTGAGCGGACTTGTCGCCCTGGGCGGCGCGGGCCAGCAGCACGACCAGGGGGTCGCGGTCGAGAAGCAGC
>NZ_JOAI01000075.1 GCF_000717715.1 Streptomyces sp. NRRL B-24484
CGGCATGAGCTTTTTGAGCCACACCCGGCGCCCCTGGGTCTCCCGATCGTACGAATGACCGGACCGAACCCACGCACGAAGGTAAGGAGCCTTTTCAGCGGTGCAGCTCCAGGGTGCGGACCGCCTTGGCTGCTGACGTCAGCCAGTTCGGACTGCAGCGTGCGTGTCGGAAGATCCTCCAGCGCTTCACGGTGGCCACGCCGCGTTCGACGGGGTAGCGGAGCCGGGCGTGGGCTCGGTTCAGCGATCTCTGCCCGGCTGTGAGTTCTCCGCGAGGCGGGCGCCTCTTGGCTACAGCGAACGTTCCGCCGGCGCCGGTGTACGCCAGGTCGGCCAGGGCGGGGGTGCGGAGCCGGACGCAGGTCCTCACGATGCGGTGGGTGCGGGCGGCGGTCAGATCGTGGGTGCGGCCAGGCAGCGCCCGTGAGATCCAGACGAGCCCGCCCGTCGGGACGGTGATGACCTGCAGGTTCACGCCGTGGCGGTGGTGCTTTCCGGAGTAGTCGGCCCGGCTGTCGCCGACGCGGTCGCACTCCACGAGGGTGCCGTCGACCAGCACGTACTCCGGGTCGGCGTCGCGCAGGGCCCGGGTCAGGCCGGGTGCCTTCCGGGCGAGCAGGTCGGTGACCTGGTGGACGTAGGCGTGCGCGGTGCCGACGCTGATCCGGAAGCCGGCGGCGATCTGGGCGAGGGTGTCGTGCTTGCGCAGGTACACCAGCGCGACCAGGGCTCGCTGGGCGGGCCGGAGCTTGCACCGGCGGTCACCCTCCCGGGTGACGATCGGCATCGTGACCCACTCAACGAGCGCATGCGGCAGGTCCAGTGCGGCAGGACAAGTGACCAACGAGGCTCCCTGGCTGGTTGCTTGAGACATGAGACATCTCGCTCAACCGCCCGGGAGCCTCGTTCGTTATGCGCTCACGCCGACCGTCCGGCCGTCACCCGATCGGTGCCCGCCCTGAAAAGGCTCAGTGCTTCCTGACGTAGGTCTGCGGCCGTTCGAACCAGCGGTGGTGCAGCAGTACCTCCGGTATCGGGAAGACGCGAAGGTACTGTCAGCGATCGGAGAGCATGTCGACGCCCAGGTCGGTCGGGTCACGATGCGACTGCCCAGGGCTGTAGCCGAGGCCGCATTGGCAGCGTGGGAACGTGACGAACTCGGTGGGCAAACTCCCGAGACCCATGAGGAGTACCTCCTTCGTGACCAGGCGGCGGAACTTGCGCTGACCGTCCACAGTGGCTGCTGTGGTACATCCTGGCCTCGGTGAAGGTGCTGTCCGAGGGTGTGGACACCTTCGACTGCAACGCGGTGTTCTTCGCCGACGTGCGCGGCTCGATGGTCGACCTGGTCCAGGCCGTCGGCCGGGCGCTGCGGATGAAGCCGGGCAGCGGCAAGGTGGCCGCCATCGTGGTGCCCGTCCTGCTCGGCGCCGGCGAGAACGGCGACCAGCTGCTGACCTCCCGGGCATACGACGGGCTGAGCAAACTGCTCATGGCACTGCGCTCGCACGACGCGGCCGCCGTCGAGCGCCTGGCCCTGCCGCAGTCCGAGTCCCGGCCGCCGAGGGAGCCGAAGCACACCGGGGATCCGGACGAGTTCCGCTCCGCCGGCGGCCAGGCGCAGCTGCTGCAGTTCTCCACCCAGCGCGATCCGGCGGTGATCGCGGCGTTCGTGCGCACCCGAGTACTGGAGCCGGAGCGGGCCGAGTTCCGGCGGGGTCTGGAGGAGCTGCTGGCCTATCGGGAGAAGTTCGGCGACGTGAAGGTGCCGTACGCCTACGTCGCGCCGTCCGGGCACCGGCTGGGGGTATGGGTAGCCGACCAGCGCCGCTACAAGGCCGCCGACGTCCTTGACCCGGAACGGGTGAAGGAGCTGGACGAGCTGGGCATGGTCTGGTCGGCCTTCGACACGGCCTTCACCGACAACCTGACCGCGGTAGCCGGGTACGCGGCCGAGCACGGGCACGTCTGCCCGCCCGCGGACGCGGTGTGGGGCGGGCGGCTGGTCGGGACCATCCTGCGGCCGGTCGGGAACATCCTGAAGAACCTGTGCACCGCACAGCGGCGCACCGAGGCCCTCCAGCGCCGCGCCGAGGCCGGCGAGCAGGGACTCAGCTGGGCCGGGGCGCTGACCGCCGACCGCAAGGCTGCCCTGGACGCGATCGACCCTGGCTGGTGCCCGGCCTGGTCGGTGGAGTGGCAGCGGTGCTTCGCCCTGGCCTGGCGGCACGTGAAGAACGGCGGGACGCTGGCCGGCGCCGTGCCCGGCAGCATCGCCGTCCAGGGCGAAGACCTCGCCGGGTGGGGCCGCGCCCAGCAGGTCGGCTGGGACAAGCTGGGCCCGGCGCAGCAGTGGCTGTGCAAGCACGTCCTCGGCCTCACGCCGCCGGCCGCCGAGCAGCGGCCGGCCCCGAAGGTGTCGCACGCGGAGAAGGAGCAGCGGAACCTGGCAGCGGCCGCGCAGTTCCGGGAGCGGGAAGGGCACCTGAACGTGCCGCGCAAGCACAAGGAGTGGCTGGTGCTGGCCGGCTGCACCACCGTGCAGATCAGCCTCGGCCTGTTCATCGCCAACAGCCGCAGCCGGCGCGCCAACGTTCCCGCCGCCCGTGCGGAGCGGCTCACCGAACTCGGCATGCGCTGGGAATAGAAGGGGTGCCGGACACCGGCCAGGGCGGCAAGCTACCGAGCCTGTCGCCCCCGCCGGGCCCTTCTCCCCCGGCGTCCGGCGGCGAAACAACGGCGCCCGACCGACAAGGCCAGCAAGGGGCCGCCGGGTCAGTACCCCTCGCGCACCTCAAAGACGCCGCTGTCCCAGTACACGGACGGCTCGTCGGCCCCGCTCGGCCAGTCGCTCTGCAGATGGCGGCGGCCGTATCCGAGGGCCCCGGCCCGGTGCGGGCTCAACCGCCCCGCCATCAGGTCGTCCGCCTCGGCGTCCGTGATCGGCAGCACGGTCCGGTACTGCGCATCCCGTGAGGCGACCCAGTCGACGTACTCGGTGAAAACGCTCACAAAGGCCTGCGAACAGAGGCCGCAGCGCTGAACGGAGACGATGAAGTGCGAGTCGTCCTGAATCATCCTCTCGACCCGGACCCCGGTGTGACTCTGGTGATGCGCCCGCGCCACCACGGCGTCCTCGGCGCAACACGCCGCGCACCCGAAACCCGCGGCCCCCGTCACGTCGCCCCCCATGATCACGCCCCCTTCGACAGTGGGCCACATGCTACTCAGGCCCTCCATGCCGACCTCCGCAGTCCTTCCCGCGGCTGCTGAAGGTCCTGGTCGGCACGGCGGTGGCCGGGGTGCGTGGCTGGCTGCCGAAGAGAACCCGACCGTCGCCACCAGGATCGAGGATCCGGTGCCGCTCCGCCCGGCGGTCGGCACGCTGACCTTGTTCCGTACCTGGCGAAGCTCGCCGAGCATTGTGCCGAGCGTCGCAGTGGCGTGCTTCGGCTTCAGGGTCGCGTGGGCGGCGGCCTCCACCGCTTTGATCGCCTCGCTGTAGGCCCGGACCGAGTCCGGCTTGAGAGCGTACGCAGCTTTCTGCACGGCCTGAAGGTGCTGGGAGGCGGAGCCCCGATCGGGCCGCTGATGATCTTCAGGGAGACCAGCCGAGATCCTCCGCTGCGGCGAGGACGCGATTCGCGATTCCCTTCCGGTCCCATAGTGCGGCTTCGTGGACATGCGAGTGCCCGGCGCCCTTTATCACCTCGCCGTACACGCCGGTCAGTGCGTTCCCCTTCTGCCGCCGGCCGTTGTGCAGCGGCATCAGCCGATCAGCCAACAGCACCGGGTCGTGCTGCGCCCGGACCGAGACAATGGCCGGGACCAGTTGGCATATGGCCGCGTACTCCGCGTTGTTCCACGCGTAGTCCGGGCACGCGAGCGCCACCATGAGGTCCGTCTCCAACCCCCGGTGCGCGGCAGCCCACAGCAACACCGTCCCGCCATGACTGTGCGCGAAGGCCGCCTGCAGTCGTCCGGTGCCATCCGGCCTGTTCGCCCACCACCACAGCGCCTTCCCTGCGATCTCCCGCTGGTACTGCTTCAGGCTCCCGGACCATTCGAAGCCGTCGTCGCCGTCGTAGGGTCGTGTCCCGTGAAGTGGTGTAGTGGTCGTGCGCCAACAGTCATGAAACCGGCGGGAGTTCGTCGCGGGTGCGCTCGCCGGGGTAGATCTGGTCCATGCTGGCCTCAGGCAGGTAGCGGCGAGGGAAGGCGATCCATTCGTCGTGCATCTCGAACAGCACGGCGGTGACCAGCCGCAGGAGCGCGTCGTCGTTGGGGAAGACCTGGACGACATCGGTGCGGCGTTCGATCTCGCGGTTGATCCGTTCCTCTTCTTCCAATGTCGCTCGGGGAAGGCCGCGAAGGCGGTCAGGTCGTCCTTGGCCTCCAGCAGCATCGCTTTGACCTTGGGGAACTGCTTGCCCAGCATCTCGGCGACGGTGTCCAGCTGGGCCCGGACCGCGGCCTCTGCCGGCTGGGCGAAGATCGTGCGGATCGTCGCGGCCACCATCTCACCGGCCTCCTTCGGGATCACCGCGAAGGCGTTCCTCAGGAAGTGAACGCGACAGCGCTGGTAGGCGGCGCCGAGCATGACCTTGCGGATCGCCTTGACCAGACCGCTGTGGTGATCGCCGATGACCAGCCGGACCCCGGTCAGCCCGCGTTCGCGCAACGAGCGCAGGACCTCGGTCCGGAACATCTCGGTCTCGCTGTCGCCCACCATCAGGCCGAGCACTTCCCGGCCGCCGTCCTCGGTGATGCCGGTGGCGACCACCACGGCCCGGAGACGATTTGGTGGTTCACCCGCGCCTTGCAGTAGGCCGCGTCCAAGTAGACGTAGGGGAAGCGGGTGTGGCCCAGGGGGCGGTCGCGGAAGGCGGTGAGCTGTTCGTCCAGGTCGGCGCAGATCCGGGAGACCTCGCTCTTGGAGATGTCGGTGTCCGCGCCGAGGGCCTTGACCAGGTCGTCGACCGAGCGGGTGGACACGCCCAGGACGTAGGCCTCCATGATGACCGCGTAGAGCGCCTGGTCGACGCCGATCCGGGCGGTGGCCTCGGCCTCGATCAGCTCCTGGAGCATCCGCTGGGCGACAGCCCTGATCAACTCGATTCCGTCCGCCGTACGCAGCGACTCCATGAGGCGGAGTAGGTCAGGCTGGGACAAGGCCATCGCGCACCCCTCACTCAACGAACCTTCCTGCTCGGAGAGTTGCGCGATGGCTCCTTCATGACCAGGGGTTACACCAAGATCCCTGCTACACCACTCCACGGGACGCCATCCGGCAGGCTCCGCCGCCTGGCCTCAAAAGGGGCTTCTCCGCAGTGGTCAAAGCCGCTCGGATCCGGGCGCAACTGATCGA
This sequence comes from Streptomyces sp. NRRL B-24484, assembly GCF_000717715.1. GTDB lineage: Bacteria > Actinomycetota > Actinomycetes > Streptomycetales > Streptomycetaceae > Kitasatospora. The sequence goes on from NZ_JOAI01000075.1 coordinate 5,369, forward strand.
CCTGCTGGCGGAGGTGGTGCGGGAGGTGAGGCGCTCGGCCGCTCGCGCGGCGGCTTCACCACCAAGATCCACCTGAGTGCAGACGGCCGCTGCCGGGTGCTGTCGCTGGTCATCACGCCCGGACAACGTGCCGACTGCACCCAGTTCGAGTCGGTCATGGAGAAGATCCGCGTGCCGAGGGCGACGACCGGGCGGCCCCGCACGAAGCCGGACAGTGTCAGCGCAGACAAGGGCTACAGCAATCGCCGGACCCGCCGCTACCTGCGCAGACGCGGAATCCGGCACGTCATCCCGGAGAAGGCCGACCAAGCCGCCAACCGGATCCGACGCGGGAAAGCCGGCGGTCGACCGCCCGGCTTCGACAAGGAGCGCTACAAGAAGCGCAACACCGTCGAGCGGGCGATCAACAAGCTGAAGACCTTCCGCGCGGTCGCCACCAGGTTCGACAAGCGCGGATACGTCCACCTCGGAACGGTCACCACAGCCGCGCTCATCATCTGGCTCCGCTCGTGATCGCCAGGACACTGCCTAGGGCCGGACGCCCGCCCGACACCGCCCGGTGAGGGAGCACCGCGATACGCCAGGTGTGCCCCGGCGAGCGACTTGGTATCGGCGACTGCTTGTGGGCGTACTGCTCGGGATCGGCTGGACAGGCCCGCACATGTGTGGTCAGGATGCCTCAACGGCCGTGCGCGCCGCATCAACAAATCGTCCCAGACACTGCAGGTAGGCGCTCTGCGCCGCGTCGAACCGATCGCGGGCGTCGGCGTCACCGCAGGTGAGGCGCCACAGGTGCCGGTTGGCCATTTGCGCCGCATTGAGGACGGCCTGGGCAGCTTCGGCTGTAGCGGACGGCCCTTCCAAGACAACGACACGGACGCTGTGCGTGAGAGGGTCGTAGGCTTCACGCAACTCGGAGCGCAGGTGTTCCAGGCGCGCCAGTTGCTGGTCTGGATCCGGGATCTGATGGAATGCGTCCCCAACCCTTCGGTACAACTCGCCCGTGACGTGGGCACGATCCATCAGCTCCAGGTACGCAGCCCGCCGCAGCTCCCGCACCCGCTCCCGGTGCTGGGCCTATACCGACGATTCAGCCTGGACCCGCGCAGCCCGCACGTTCCCCAGATTGGTTACCCAGCTCGCGAACACAGCTGTGCCACCGGTCAAAGCCGCGACCCACATAGCGCTGTCCCCCACACCGCTCAGTGTTGGCCAGGGCCTGGCTCCTGTCGAGAGCGCCTTGGGCCCAACAGCCACCCTCAGCCGCGCGCCCGGGGCCATTTGTCCCGCAGCCACGCCAGGTCGGTCTCGGCGCGGGTGCGGGCCGCCTGTTCGCGGGTGAAGACGGCTTTCGTCTTGGTCAGGACCAGGACGTAGGGACGTCCCTGGCGCCGGGTGGTGTGGGAGACGGGCAGGCCGGCCTGGTCGATGCGGCTGTGGAGGTGGCGGCGTCCGTCCTTCGCGAGCGGCCACTCCATGACGTGGCGGGTACGGGAGGTGAGGAAGGCGTCCAAGTCGGGGCAGAGTCCGCAGACAGTCCGGCATGCCCCGGCCGGGGTGAGGGACCAGTCGTCGGCCGCGCGCACCGGGCGGGTGAGGGCTGCGGTGAGCCGGTCCTCGCAGTGGTCGGCGAGGGTCTGGAAGGCGCGGGCGGCGGGTGCGCCATCGTGGACGGTTGTCTGGTGGCGGGCCGCTGTGCGCAGGGCGGGGAGCAGGCATTCCAGGGCGGTGTCCGGCAGGCCGCGCAGCGTGGCGGCGATGGTGTCGGCGGTCTCGGGCCCTGCCGCCTGCAGGACGCGGGCCATTGATGCGCCGAGCCCCTCCATTCCTGTGCGGCGCTCCTTCTCGCGGCCGATGCCGAGCCAGCTGGTGAGCTGCTGCTCGACTGCTTGCCAGGCGCCCTCGGCCAGCGGCGAGGACATCGCGTCCCCATCGCCGTCGGCGGCCTGCAGCGCGGTGCACAGGCCGGGCAGCGATTCGAGCCACGCCGCGCGGTCGGCCCCGGTGTACGCGCCAACTGTGCCGAACCAGCTGCTGACGGCCCCGCGGGCCCACGTCCGTCCGTACCGCGCGGCCGCTGCCGCGAGACCCGGGGCGTGCCGCTCGCCCAGGGTCTCCACCCCGAAAGGCGAGAGGAGCATCGTGGCAGTGTCCGCTTCCCGAAGTCCCACCGCGACGGGCAGGGCGGCGGCGAGGAGCCCCGCGGCCGCCTCGCCCGAACCGTGGTGCCTCCAGAACGGGGCGAGCGACCGGGCGAGCGTGCGCGCCTGGTCGAGGTCTCCGGCATCCAGGTGGCCTTGAAGTTCCCGCAGTGCGCCCTCGGAGCCAGCCTCGGCGCGGGCCGTGAACGAGCGCTGCCGGGGCCACAGGACCACGGCGGCCCGCCGGTACCAGCGGTCGAGGGTGTTGCCGTAGTTGCCCATGTAGCCCTCGTACTCGGACTGGTAGGGCGGCAGGTCCTTGTTCTCGGTGGTGGCGCACACCTCGGCGTACGCGACGGGCAGGTTGATCTGCTCACCGCCGGTGCCGTCCGGGCGGGTCCACCAGCTCAGCGTGATCTCGTCGTCGATCAGCTCGTTCAGTTCGTAGTTCGAGAAGTCGCCGCTGCGGCGGCGCTCGGTACCGGGTTCCCCGTCGGGGTCCAGGAGGCATTCACCCTCGCACTCCTCGTCCTCGCAGTCGTCGTAGTGCTCGACCTCGCCGTAGTAGTCGTAGCGATCGTACGGAGCATGCGCGTCCCAGGTCTCCTTCACCTCGGCCAACGCGAGGACCGCTTCGCAGTCCGCCTCTGCGGCGGCCTGGCGGAGCAGGGTGGTGCGGGTGGCGTCGGCTCCCTTGAGGCGGTCCCAATCCAGGCCGCGCTGGGTGTACTCGTGGTCGAGGAGGTACACGAGGCGGTTCGGGGGCACGGCCTTCTGGCGGCCGTAGGCGTAGCGCTCTTCGGCCGGCTTGGTGAAGTGTTCGGTCAGGCAGTGGGCCAGGTCGGGGACCGAGTCCCCGTCGTCTTCGCCGGCCGGGCGGATGCGTTCAGCGAGGAGGTTCATGGTGAGGGTGACGCGGTAGCCGGACTTGACGGGCTTGACCTCGTGCAGGCAGTCCGCGTAGAAGGCGGCGAAGGTCAGCTTCTCCCGGGACGTCTGGTGGACGACGCTGCGGCCGGCGTGCGAGACGACGAGTTCACCGCCGGTGTGATGCGAGGGCAGCGAGACGACCAGGGTGCCCACCATGGAGTCGTCCTTCTCGGAGTCCTGGTGCGGCAGGAAGAACTGGCCCTTGCCGTAGACGAGCAGTGCGTGCGGCTCGGCACGCAGGACGGTGGTGGGCGGCAGACCGAGCGCGGTACGGACACCGTCGAGGACGCCGTCCAGGGTGCGGTCCCAGTCAGTGCCGCCGAGCGTGATGCGGTCCGGGGTGATCTCCCAGGTGTCGCGGACGCTGGTGTCGGACAGGGTCTGCTCGCCCCGGCCGAAGGATGCCTGCCGGGCCTGCGCGATCAGTTTCTTGGTGACCGGGGCACGCAGCGGCAGCGGCAGTTCCCCCACCCCGTCGACCTCGATGCGCAGCGCGCTGGCCGACATCTCAATACGGGTGCTGAAGTCCCCGCGCCGCTGTGCGTCGCCGAGCAGCTCCGCCAACTGCTTCCGCGCTCCGTGTCCCATACTGTTTCGTCCCCAGGGGTGCAGCGTGCCGTATGGCTGTCCCGGAAACACTAACGCCGCAGGCAGTCCTTGCTCCCGGGCTGTTGGCATGCGGCAAGGGTGAGTAGGCCGCGGTAGCGGATGGTGTGGACGCGTAGGTGTTCGCGTTGCTGGTGGTAGCGCCAGTGAACCTCTTTCATCCTGTCTCGGCAGGGTGAAATGGCTGGTCAGCGGGGTGGAGTAACAGGGCGAGGCTCCTGGTCGTTGCGCTGGCGTTCTCTACGCACCACGCTCTGACCGAGGAACCTCGCTTGGTTCCGTGTCCTGCCATGCTCGACGTCCCGCACGAGTTCGTTGAGCACGTCTCGTGGCTGATCTACCCCCGAAGGCGTGAACTGCGTTCGCGTTGGCGGCGCTTGAGCTGCTTCAAGCAGACTCTGCTCACCCTGGCCCATCTGCGGAAGAACGAGACGCTTACGCAGGTCGGAGCCGGCTTCGGGGTCTCGGAGACGACCCCCGGGCGGTACGTCGACGAGACCCTCGAGCTTCTGGCCGCATGGGCCCCGGGTGTGCGCGAGGCGCTGGTGGGCCTGGGCGAGGACGACTTCGTGATCGTCGACGGCACCCTGATCCGACCGACCGGATCGCCGCCAATCCCAAAGGCGGAGAGCGGCGAGAGCCCGGATGCCGCCGGAGATGACAATGCATCACCACGCTCGGGCCCTGACTCGGTCGGCACACGCTAGGACGTCGACCTGTCCCCGAGGATGCGCCGGCCGACGCCACGGTGCTTACGGGACGGGGGTGGAGGGAGGGGGCTGGTTGGTTCCGTCGAGGCCGTGGATTTCCCGTCCTTCCACCAGGGTCACCGGGATGCTCCCGGCCATGCCCTCCAGCGCGGCTTTGAGCTTCTGGGAGTCGGTCCCCTCCTTGGTGGTTTGCACCTGAACGCCCGCGGCGCCCGGTGCCATCTGGGCGGCAAAGACCTGCACCGGGAGCGTTCCGGCCTGCGCCGCGTTCCCGATCTTCTCGATGACCGGGTCGATGTCCACGCGCGCGTAGCGGCACTTCGCCACCTCGGCGCGTTTGGTCTCGATGCCGGGGTGGGTGGCTGCGGCTGCGGCAATGAGGTCGCGGGCCTTGGCCTCGTCGGTGGCGTAGATCTTCACCTTGCCGGCCTGTGCGTCCAGCTCCAGGGATCCGAACACGGCCTTGAACGGGCCGCGGCCCTGTTCGCCCAGTGCCGATTCGAGGTTCTGCAGCGCAGTGTAGGTGAGCGCGTCGACGTGGGGAGGAAGGGAGGACGTGGCGGTGGGCCGGCTGGAGGGGACTGCGGGAGTCTGGGTCGCGCTTCCGCAGGCGGACAACACGGCGACGGCTAGCGCAACTGCGGCGCAGGCCGCGGCGGGCCGGGAGATTCGCACAACGGGCTCCTTCGGGGTGATGGACCAACCCTAGGACGCCGCAGGGGCAGCACCGGTTCGGTGCTGCCCCTCCAGGCGCCCCTACGGGTAGGGGGAGAGGAAAAGGCCGGCTGCCTTGAGGTAGTCCTTCGTCTCCGTCCAGCAGATGTGGTGGATGTCCGAGCCGCCCGAGATGCTGCCCCGGGCCTGGCGGCCGTTGCCGTCGACGGTGAAGACCAGCGCGCCGCTGTCTCCGTGGTCGGCGCCGTACCCGGAGGCGTAGCCACACACACCTCGGGCGGTGTGCCGGGCACCGTCCCACCAGTACGCGTCGCTGGTCCAGGTGGTGTCCTCGTCGGAGACCTTGATTCCGCAGGGGACGCCGTTGCCCGTGTAGTAGGCGGTGATGCCGTCCTGGCAGACCCAGTCGCCGTTGTAGGAGTACTGGACGCCGATCACCGGGTACCACTGCCCGTAGGGCTGGTCGGCCTCGTCGGAGTTGGAGCCGGCGCCACCGCTCGTGCCGGTGTAGATGGCCTCCATGTCCCATTCGGGATGGACGTCGGTGACCCTGCCCGTGTAGTTGCCCGCGGTGAAGTAGCGCAGGTCGCCGTAGGTGGAGGCGTTGCCGTACACGTTCTGCCCCTCGGGGAAGCAGTGCGCGGCGGTGAGGATCCAATCCCCTGTCCCCATGTATGCGGCGGCACTGGTGGTGCACCTGTGGTTGGTGATGCCGACGTAGTCCCCGCCGATGAAGGGCCGCGAGTCGTTCCACCTCCACGTCAGGTTCTTGATCTGCCCCTGCCCCTGCCCCTGCCCCTGCGCGAGGGAGACGGGCACCTCCGCAGCGGCGCCAGCATCCGCCTGTGCCGTGGTGCCGGCGCTCTTGGCTGCACGGGCGGGCTGCGTCTTCTTCACAGCTTCCCGAAGCTGAGCGTGCGCGGCTTGTGCGGCTGTAGGGGTTGCTGCGGTGGTCGGGTCGGTGGCCACGTTGAGCCCAGAGGCATCGGCCTTCACCGACACCGAGAACACCGGATAAGTGATCTTCTTGTTCTGGACGTCCGCCATGATGGCGTCGCGGGCCGCGTCCAGCTCCTTGCGGGTGTGCTCGCCCCAGACGACCCTCACCAGGGACGTGTCGATGCCTGGGTGCTGCGCCTTCGCGTCCTTCAGTAGTCGGGTCGCCTGCGCGGTGTCGGTGGCGAAGAGCGTCACCGAGCGTGTGGTCACATCGATCGACAGCGAGCCGTACACGTCCGCGTGGGCACTGCGGCCCTGCTCCCCCACGGCGTCGGCGACCCTGCGCAGCGGTGTGAGGATCTCCGTCTGCTCCGCGAGGCTGAGCTTGGCGAACTGCTCGTCGGTCATCAGGCCGGCCGACGCCATCGGTGCGGCGGCCGTCATCGCCGCCACATGCTGGTGGTGGCAAGCGCCACCAGAGCGCGTCGAATACGCACTCGCATCCCTCCCCCAAGACGCTTCCGCACGCACGCGCGAAGAGAACTGACGCTACATCAGAAGTCTTGAACATTGGTTCTATTTCATGGGACGGGCCCGGCCAAGGCGGTCGCCCGCTTCCAGGAGAAGATGCGCTCCAAGGAACTGCCGGGGCTGCCCGATCATCGGGCCGTGTACCGCACAGCCCAGCCGACCGTGCAAAGCGTCCGGCTTGGGGACGGCGTTATCCACCCACAGCACAAGGCTTTCCGCACCCACACCGACGGCCTCCTGGCCCTCAACGCACACGGCATGCCGCAGTGGTGGGACCGCCAGGGCGATGGCACCGTCTACCGTGACGCTACGAGCAGCGGCGCTGGCAAACCCACCCCAATGGCGCTGCAACACGCGCCGCCGGCCAAGGACGATCACACCTTGGAGTACGTCTTCGGCGTACTGACCGAGCGAACCGCATATCGCCCCGCCCATGGCGCCGGGCCAGCTCGGCCTCGATCTTCCGGACACCGGCGTCACCGCCGGCAGGCCGTGGCAGCTGCGGCTCACCAGACGTAACCGCCCAACCGGCATGAGTTGCGAGATCGTCGACACCGACAGCGGCGCAACCTTGGCACGGCCGCGGCTGCCCTCGGACGGCGACGGCCTGGCGGCGCTCGTCACTCTCCCCGAACCGGGCCTGTATCACATCAGCGCCCACGGCATGGAGAAGAAGCCAGTCGCCCCAGCTCCTGATCCGGTAGCTCTTCGCCGCAAACCCCGGCCGGCAGCGGTCCGGTCGGCGGCCTGGACTTCCAGCCGCAGCACGAAGGTGCCATCGGGCTCGTCCAGGGTCAGCACATCCAGGTCGGGCACCTGGCCGCCGACCTCCTCCGGATCGGCCCCATGGACGACAGCCAGCAGGGCCCGGCGTGCCGAGGGGTCCATCGGCCTCTGAATGGTTCCGGGAACGATGATCACGTAGTTACCCATGCCGGTGCGTCACGCCCCGTCCGGGGTTGGGAAACCCCCAGTTCCGGGGTTGTTACCCGTTGCGTGCTGCCGCCCCGCTCGGCTGCAGCGCAGCCCTCACCGACGGTCGCGTGGCCGCCGGCCGCATGCGACTGCCTGGCTGTAGGTGTGCCCTGCGTTGCCAAAGGCGTCCGGGTCGGACGCGTGTTGGCACAGCAGCATGCGCGAGCGCGGGCGGCGTCTGCTCCTTCGGGTGCCTTGGATGCGCGGGGTGGTAGCCGCCAGGCGGGACCGGAGGTGGTGGATGCGCTCGAAGTATGGACACGCGGTGGCGTTTCCCGTTGCGGATGGCGGCGATGGCCTGGGTGCTGGTTCGGCAGTTGGCTGCAAGACGGGTGCCGGCCCGGCCGGTGAGGACGAGTTCCCCCAGTGTCAGCGGACACGGCAGACTCGGGTCCCCTGCTGGTCGCAGTACAGCCTGCAGAACCCGTCGACCCAGCGTGTCGATCCCGGCACCGGTCCGGACCACCGGCCGCTCGAAGTTCACATACAAGCGCAACGGCCGGGCCGTCACCGGGTCCTGGAAGTCATGCAGGCAGAAGGTCTCCCCCGGCTCGAAGCGCGCCCGCACGACAGTGTGCTGCCAGGTCCAGGGGCCGAGCTCCCAGGTACCGGCCACAAGATCGTGCAGGCCGTTCTTGCGTGCGGTGTCGTCACCGGTGCGCAACGCGGTGGTCCAGGCGGTGGGGGCGAGTGAGCGGATGCCGGGCCAGTAGGCGAGGTGCAGCACGCTTCCGGTGTCGGTGATCGCCCGATAGGGCTGGGCCGACCGCACCTTGCCGTGGTGGATGTCGCGGCGGACCGCTGTAGCGCCCGCGGCGATGACGCCGATGAGCCTGGACACGAACGAGCGGGATCGGGGCATGGGACCTCTCCGTCGATTGCATGAGCGTGAGAAGGTTCCGGCGCCACCACGGATGAAACGCCAACGATACTCGTGCCAGTCGGTCATCGGCGTCAACTACCGCGTAGCGAAGGCACGGAGGGAGGGACCGGCAGCCTCCGACGACCTGGTGCCCCTCGACGGTCCCTGGCTGTCGGGCGGTCGCCCCGGCTTCGGGTGGACAGCTGCGCGGAGTATTGACAACTCGCAACGCCTGATACAGATTTCACCGAGGCAAGCCTGGAGAGGCTTTCTTTGCAGAAAAATTGTTAACGCTAACAGGAGTGCTCGGGGCCCGGCGTCCACCCTTCCCCTGAGCCACTCCCACCCGCTTTGCGCGCCACCCGGCGGAACGCACGTGCCCGCACGACCGCCGGCACGTCCAGCCTCTCCCGCCGGTGCCGCGTCCCCAGCCAAGGAGAACGATCCGTCATGCCACGGCTCAACGGAACAACCCGTCTCCGCAACGGCATCGCGCTCCAGGCACGGGACGCCAGCGGCGCCGCCAGCCAGCACTGGAACCCCGGGTGAGCCCAGCCGCTGGGGCGATGTCGCCGCAGCCGCCCGATGAGGACCACGAAACCCGACACCACCCAGGGCACTGACGTGCATTGGCGTGCGCGCGCTCACGGCGGCCGCGCATGTTAGCGCTAACAGAAGCCGTGTGGCAGATATCCGTACTCTCAGGAGGTTTCCGTGCGCAGACGACGTTCCAGCCGCCGTCGGCTGACCGTGCTGTTCACAGCACTGCTTGCGGCCGTGGCGGCCTTGACAACGATGCTCGTCGCCAACCCGGCCCAGGCGGCCACCACCGGCACCCTGCGCGGCGTGGGGTCCGGCCGGTGTCTCGACGTGGCGAACGCCAGCCAGAGCGACGGCGCATCGGTGCAGATCTACGAATGCTGGAACGGCGCCAACCAGCTCTGGACGGCGACCGACAGCGGCCAGCTGACCGTCTACGGCAACAAGTGCCTGGATGTTCCCGGCCACGCCACGACGGCCGGTACCCGGGTGCAGATCTGGACCTGCAGCGGCAGCGCGAACCAGCAGTGGAAGGTCAACGCCGACGGCACGATCGTCGGCGTCGAGTCCGGGCTGTGCCTGGACGTCACCGGCTCGGGCACGGCCAACGGCACGGCCGTGGAGATCTGGACGTGCAACGGCCGCAGCAACCAACAGTGGACCGGCCTGTCGTCCACCCCGACCACTCCCCCGACCGGGACGTGCGCCCTTCCCTCGACGTACCGCTGGACCTCGACCGGGGCGCTCGCGCAGCCGGCGAACGGGTGGGCGTCGGTGAAGGACTTCACCGACGTGGTCTACAACGGCAAGCACCTGGTCTACGCGTCCAACGTCAACGGCTCGTCGTACGGGTCGATGATGTTCAGCCCGTTCACCAACTGGTCGGACATGGCGTCCGCCGGGCAGAGCGGGATGGGCCAGGCCGCGGTGGCGCCCACGCTGTTCTACTTCGACCCGACCAACCCCAACGGCTGGTCCGCGCCGCAGCCCCTGTTCACCGGCAGCATCCCCGGCGCCGCCCCGATCGACCAGACCCTGATCGCCGACGACCAGAACATGTACCTGTTCTTCGCCGGCGACAACGGCAGCATCTACCGGGCGAGCATGCCGATCGGGAAGGAACCAGTACCTCATGATCGTCGAGGCGCGGGGTGCGAACGAGCAGCGCTACTTCCGCTCCTTCACCGCCACCAGCCTCAGCGGCACCTGGACCCCGCAGGCCGCCACCGAGAGCAACCCCTTCGCGGGCAAGGCCAACAGCGGCGCCACCTGGACCAACGACATCAGCCACGGCGACCTCGTCCGCACCAACCCCGACCAGACCATGACCATCGACCCCTGCAACCTCCAGTTCCTCTACCAGGGCAAGTCCCCCACCGCGAGCGGCCCCTACGACCAGCTGCCGTACCGGCCCGGCGTCCTCACCCTGCAGCACTGACCCGCCGACCCGGGGTGATCACCATCGGACTCCGCCCGCTGACACGCAGCCGAGCGGCCCATGGCGCAGGCGGCCCCACCCGCTGACCGACACCCACCACCCCGGGGGTCCCCCGGCCGGACACCGGCCGGGGGACCCCCGGGGACGAGGCAGCGCTCGGTCAAGACCACGACAAGTACCGCCGCCTCGTCCGGACCCTCGGCGTGAAGCCGGTGATTGCCCGACGCGGCACCGAGCACGGCTCTGGACTCGGACCCAACGCTGGCTCGTGGAGCGCGCGTTCGCCCATCTGCACTGGTTTCGTCGGCTGCGGATCCGGTGGGAGATCCGCGACGACATCCACGAAGCCTTCCTGCCCCTCGGCTGCGCGCTCATCTGCTGGCGGCGGCTTGTCTCTCTACCCTGACAGCATCGGCACCCAGTGGTTCATCACCTGGTGCAGGCGTTGCCGATGGTCGGGAATCCAGTTGTCCGGCGGAACGAGCGGGACCCGCACAGTGACCATGGCCCCCGACTCGTCCTCCACGACCACCTCCGGGCAGTCACGCTCGCCAGTGAGTTGGATGAAGATGGACGGCCCGCTGCTCATCTCCATCCAGGCGACGTCTTCGCCGGCGTCGAGCCTGTCCAGCGCGTTCGCCCAGCCTTCCAGCCTCGACACGTACAACGCCAGGTCGATGCGGCCGGAGACGAAGGGCGTCTTGACGACGATCTCGGCATCGAGGCCAGCAGTCCACCTGCCTTACGTCCCAGAACGTTGACGGTGACGCTGTTCCCCTCGTCATCAGCGAGGCAGACGAGTTCCCTCGGAGGGTTGTCGTCCATAGCTGCCCTTTCATCGGCGAGTACTGAGAGATCCTCGCCGGTCGGACGGCATCCTTCACCTCATTTCGTCAGCAGTTCTAGCTTTGAGCCGGTCGGAAAGGCCCGCACGGCCATGGACCGGGGCGGCGGCGTCCCGGGGCCTCCCAGCGGTGTGGGGCCGCCGGCGGCCCCGGGATATCCCCGTCTTCGACACCGGCCGCACACCCGCTCGCCATCCGCCTACGCCTTCAAGAACCGGCCCACCTGCGGGTACTACACCCGCGGCGTGACCAACGGCGTTGCCGACCCCAATCTGTACTCCGGCACGCCTGTCTGCTGAACCGCACCCACGCGGGTGCGGCAGGCAGGGAGCAGTCTCCCCGCCGGCCGCACCCGCGCGGGATCCGTTTGGGATCCGAGTCAGGTCAGGCCGATGCGGCGCGCGGTCTGCTCGCCCCGCTGCATGTGCTGGTGGGCGGCGTCGCCCAGTTCGCCGATGATGCCGGCCACCACCGTCTCCACGACGGCGAGGGTGGGCACCAGGCTGTCGTAGGGCGAGGGCGCTCCGACCTGGCTGGAGAGCACCACCTCCGCCTGCGTGCTGACGGGCGACAGCCAGGTGTCGGTGAAGAGCACGACGCGCCCGCCGGCCTCGCGGACGAGTTCGGCCACGGTGACCTTGTCGTCCTCGTAGCGGCGGTAGTCGAAGACCACGAGGACGTCGCGCCGGCCCAGGGCGGCGAGGTGCGCGGTGCGCTCGACCGGCCGGTCGGGGAGGAAGCGCACGTCGTCGCGCATCTGCATCAGGTGGAGGCCCAGGTACTGGGCGAAGAGGTGACTGAATCGGCCGCCGACGAGGGTGATGCGGCGCTTGGGGTCGGCGAGGAGCTGGACGGCCCGTTCGAGGTCGTGGGGGGTGACCTCGGCAAGGGTGCGGTCGACCGCGGCGGTGAAGACCTCCCGGCCCCGGGCGAGCAGGCCGGCCGGCCCGCTCGGCCCGCCCTGCCCGGCTTCGGCGGAGGAGCCGTAGTTCCCCGCGGCGTACAGGGTGAGCGGGGAGGCTTGGCGCTCGTCCAGCTCGACCCGCAGCGCGGCCTGGAAGTCCGGGAATCCGCGGTAGCCGAGCCGGCTGACGAATCGGAGCACGGTGGGGGCGCTGACGTCCGCCCGTTCCGCGAGGGTGGCGATGGTCTCGAAGCCGGCTGCGGGCCAGCCCGCGAGCAGGACCCGGCCGACCTTGCGCTCGGCAGGGCTGCACTCGCCGAGCCTTTGCCGGATGTCTTCGGCGAGCGTGACGGGGGCCATGGTCGGGGTCCTTTCCCGGGTCGGGAATCGGGTCGGTCGCAGTGCGTGATCCCCGCAGCCTAGCGAAACGTCAGGCTGCGGGGATCAGCCGTGCGGAGCTGGTGGGTCAGCGGTCGGTGGGGCCGATGCCGAGGGTCAGATCGGCGAGGGAGGCGGTGGTGGTGCCGTCGTCCGTCCAGGCCCGGGTGTCGCCGCGCTTCTCGAAGCGGATCGCGAACGCCGGGCCGGTCTCGTAGGTGGTGGCCGTGGCGGTGCGCTGGGCGGTGGTCGTGGTGAGCGCCCGGGCGGTCCCGGAGAAGCTGTAGGGGACGCCGTCGGGGTCGTCGACGGAATAGAAGACGTCGTGGTTGACCGGGACGGGTGCGTCGGTGGAGGCCGTGAGCGTGTGCCGGCCGGCGGCCGGCTGGACCTGCCGGGTGCGCGGCCGGTAGCGGTCGCCGCGGGTCAGGTAGTCGTAGTGCACTCCCTCGATGCTCCAGCGGCCCGAGACGGTGCGGGTCCGGGCCCGACGCAGGTCGAAGACGGACACGCCGTGGGTGCCCAGGACGCGCAGGGACTCCTCCCGGCCTCCGGCGTGCTCGACCTCGATGGCCGTGTTCTCGTCGAGGGCGAACACCCGGTCGTGGCCGGTGTCGGAGGCGAGGCGGATGGCGCGGCCTTCGCGGCCGTAGGTGCCGGTGTGGGTGTCCAGCAGACCGGGGCCGAAGAAGCCGAAGCCGCCGGCGGGGATGTAGCCGAGGCGGGTGGGGTCGTCGAAGTAGCCGGGGGTGCTGCCGTCGCGCAGGGCCTGGTAGCTGTCGCCGCCGCTGACCATGTCGGGGCCGGAGGCGATCTGGGCGCCGGCGCTGGATCCGGCGACGACCGCGCCGGCCGCCAGTTTGGCGCGGATCGCGGCGAGCACCTTGGAATCGGTGTGGGCGTCGCCGTGGAGCAGGCTGGTGATGTAGCGGTACTGGTCGCCGCCGCCGAAGAAGAAGCCGGTCATCGACTCGACCTGGGCGACCACCGCGTCGGAGTCGGCGGCCGCGACGTGCTCGATGTCGACGGGGACCCACTGGGCGTCGGCCGCGCCGTGGCGCTTGAAGAGGTCGGCGTAGTAGGTGCCGTTGCAGACCGAGTTGGAGCAACGCTCGGGGTCGGCCGCGTCGGGGTCCTGGCTCTCGGGCACCGATGCGGCGGTCAGGACGCCGATGCGGGCACGGCCCGCTCCGCCGGCCTTGGTGATGATCTCGCCGTAGACCTCGGCGTTGTCGTCCTTCAGGCCTCCGCCGACGAGGATGAGTGTTCCGCCGTCCGGCCCGGTGCGGGCCCAGGCCGCCGGGGCCGTGGTCGCTGCCAGGACGATGGCGGCTGCGAGAGCGAGGGCCGCGCGGCTGGCGCGTGGGGTGGGGGTTCGGTGCATCCGGGGTCTCCCGCCAGGTGAGGGGGTGGATTCGAAAAGGTGGGTGCGCCGAATCGGGCGCCGACACGGCCGGGTGCGCACCGCCCGTCGGCGGCGCGCACGGGTGTGCCAGGGGTCAGGCCTTGCGCAGTCGGTCGACGAGACCCGCGAGGAGTGCGATGCGGGTGGGCACGCTGGCCGTGTCGAGCCACTCCTGGGGGGTGTGGTCGGCGCCGCCGATCGGGCCGAGGCCGTCCAGGGTGGGGATGCCTAGGCCCGAGGTGAGGTTGGCGTCGCCGACGCCTCCGGTGGAGGCCCCGTCGATGTCCAGGCCGAGTTCGGCGGCGGCCTCCCGGGCTAGGGCCAGGACGGCCTGCGCGGCGGGGGTGTTCTCCATCGGCGGGCACAGGTCGACCTGGTGGACCCGGGCGGTGGTGCCGTCGACGACGGTACGGGCGGCGGTCTCGCGGATCCCGGCGATGGCGGTGTGCAGCCCGGCGGTGGTGGTGGCGCGGACCTCGATGTGCAGTTCGGCCTCGGGGCAGACGATGTTGGTCCGGGTGCCGGCCCGGACCACGCCGACGTTGAGGGTGACACCGGGCCGGCGGCCGTTGAGTGCCTGGAGGGCGACCACGAGGTGGGCGGCGGCGAGGGCCGCGTTGGCGCCGCGTTCGGGTTCGATGCCCGCGTGGGCGGCGCGGCCCGTGACCGTCACGAGGAGGTCGGCGACGCCCTTGCGTTCGACGACCAGGTCGCCGTTCTCCCGGGCGCACTCGAGCGCGAGGGCGTAGTCGGCTCCGGCGGCGACGTGTTCGGTGATCGGGCGGCTCGCGGGCGAGCCGATCTCCTCGTCGGGGGTGGCGAGGAGGACCAGTTCGGCGAATGCGGTCCGCCCGTGCCGGACCAGGAGGTCCACGGCGGTGATGCCGGCGAGCAGTCCTCCCTTGTCGTCGCTGACGCCGGGGCCGTGGGCCAGGTCCCCGTCCGTGCGGAAGGGGCGGGCCGCGGCGGTGCCGTCCTCGAAGACGGTGTCCATGTGGCCGACGAGTACGATCCGGGCCCCGCCGTCGGCGGCGGGCAGTGTGCCGGCGAGACGGCCGACCAGGACGTCGCCGCACGGGCGGCCGTCGGGCAGGCGGGCGGGGATGCGCTCGGTCGTGAAGCCGATGCGGTCCAGTCGCTGCTCGACCCAGTCCGCGACGCGGTTCACGCCGACGGGGCTGTAGGAGCCGGAGTCGATGGCGACCAGTTCGGCGAGGTCGGCGAGGTAGGACGGCAGGGCCGCCTCGGCGGCGGCCAGCAGGTCGGCAGCGCCGTCCGGCTGACGAGCCGTGGTGGGCGCCTGGTCGGCGGGGGCGCTCACAGGACCTTGGACAGGAACGCCTTGGTGCGTTCCTGCTCCGGGTCGACGAGGACAGTGCGGGGATCGCCGGCCTCGACGACCACGCCGTCGTCCATGAACACCGCGGTGTCGCCGACCTCGCGGGCGAAGCCGATCTCGTGCGTGACCACGACCATCGTCATGCCGTCCGCGGCGAGGTCGCGCATGACGTCGAGCACGTCGCCGACGAGCTCCGGGTCGAGCGCGGAAGTCGGCTCGTCGAACAGCATCAGCTTGGGCTTCATGGCGAGCGCGCGGGCGATGGCGACGCGCTGCTGCTGGCCGCCGGACAGCTGGGAGGGGTAGTGGCCGGCGCGGCCGCCGAGGCCGACCCGGTCGAGCAGGCGCTGGGCCTCGGCGCGGGCATCACTCTTGTTGACGCCGTTCACCCGGACGGGAGCCTCGATGACGTTCTCGAGGGCGGTCATGTGCGGGAAGAGGTTGAAGCGCTGGAAGACCATGCCGATCTCGCGGCGGCGGTCGGCGACCTCGGACTCGCGGAGTTCGTGCAGGCGGTTGCCGGCCTGGCGGTAGCCGACCAGGTCGCCGTCGACGGTCAGGCGGCCGCCGTCGACCTTCTCCAGGTGGTTGATGCAGCGCAGGAACGTCGACTTGCCGGAGCCGGAGGGCCCGAGCAGGCAGCACACCTGGCCGCGTTCGACGGTGAGGTCGATGCCCTTGAGGACGTCGAGCTTCCCGTAGTGCTTGCGCACGCCCTCGGCGTGCACCATGGGCTGGGCCATCGGTTCAGCCCTTCCGGTTGCGGTTGGCAGGGAGGAGGTCGGCGACGCCGACGAACATGCGGCGCAGGGGTGAGACCTGGGCCATGCGGGTGGTTCCGCGGCCGTAGCGGCGCTCCAGCCAGGCCTGCGGGACGGACAGCACGGTGGTCAGCGCGAGGTACCAGAGCGCCGCGACGACGAGCATCGGGATGACCTGGTAGTTCTGGGCGTAGACGTCCTGGATGTTCGACATCAGGTCGTGGGCGGCGATCACCGAGACGTAGGCGGTGGTCTTGAGCATGTTGATGGTCTCGTTGCCCATCGGGGGGATGATGACGCGCATGGCCTGCGGCAGGACGATGCGGCGCATCGTCAGGGCCGGCTTCATGCCGAGGGAGTGCGCGGCCTCGGTCTGGCCCGGGTCGACGGACTGGATGCCGGCGCGGACGATCTCGGAGGCGTAGGCCGCCTCGTTGAGGCCGAGTGCGAGCAGGGCGGCGATCGACGGGGTGAGCAGGCTGTTGGTGTCGAACTGCACGAAGGTGATCGTCGTGAACGGGATGCCGATCATCACGTGCTTGTAGAGGGCGGCGGCGTACGCCCAGAAGATGATCTGCACCAGCAGCGGGGTGCCGCGGAACAGCCAGACGAACAGTGAGGAGAGTCCGTACAGCACGGGGCTGGCGGACAGTCGCATGACCGCCACGAGGGTGCCGAGGGCCAGGCCGGTGGCCATGGCTGCGGCGGTGAGCCACAGGGTGGTGACGAGGCCGTCGAAGATGAGGTCGGCGAAGAGGTAGTGGCCGACGACGTCCCAGTGCAGGTTGGGGTTCTTGGCGAGGGAGCCGACGAGTCCGACGAGGGAGAGCAGCGCGACGGCGGTGGCGATCCAGCGGCCCCAGTGGCGTACGGGGACGGCGGTGAGTTCGTCGGCGTGCACGGGGGCGCCGTCGGTGCGGGTCATGGGGGTGGAGGTCCGGGTGGCGGTCATGTCAGTCCACCGCACCGTTCTTGGTGGCCTGCTTGACGGCGATCGAGGCGGCACCGTACTTGGCGTAGATCTTGGTGAGGGATCCGTCGTCGATCAGCTGCTGGAGGGCCTTCTGGAGGGCGTCGGTGAGCTGCGGCAGGCTCTTGGCGACGGCGATGCCGTTGGGTGAGGCGTTGTAGCCGCCGAGGGCGGCGGGGTCGTCGACGACCTCGAAGGTGGCGCCGCCGTCGGCGGACTTCGCGGTCCAGCCGGCGGCGGGCTTGGTGAGGACGTCGGCGACGACCTTGCCGGAGCGCAGGGCGAGCTGGGCGTCGGAGTCCTTGGGGAAGGTCTGGAGGTGGATGGCGCTCCTGCCGAGCTCGCGGCACTTGTCCTGGTGCTTTTCGAGGAGCTTCTGCTGGTTGGTGCCGGTCTGGACGGCGACGGAGCGGCCGCACAGGTCGTCGAGGGTGACGATCTTCTGGGGGTTCCCCTTGGCGACCATGATGCCGGTGCCGGAGGCGGAGTAGTCGACGAAGTCGACGACCTGGCCGCGTTCCTTGTTGTCGGTGATGGCGGAGATCGCGGCGTCGTACTTGCCGGCCTGGATCGCGGGGACGATGCCGTCGAACTTCTGCGCCTGGAACTCGAACGTGACACCGAGCTTGGCACCGAGGGCCCGGCCGAGGTCGTAGTCGAGGCCGGTCATCTCCTTGCTGCCCTCGGAGACGTACATCTCGAACGGCGGGTAGGGGATGTCGGTGGCGACACGGACCTTGCCGGCCTTCTTGACGGCATCCGGCAGCGTGGCGCGGAGGGCGGCGTCGGGAGTGATGGTGACGCCCGCGATCGTGACCGGAGCGGCCGCGGCGGGGGACGGTTCGCCGCTTCCACCGGTGCAGGCGGACAGGCAGAGGGATCCACACAGGGCGATGGCCGCCAGCAGGACCGGTCTGCGGAAGACGAGGGAGTTCACGTCGCTACCTTTCAGGAACCTTGGCGGCGCCCATGGGGCCGCGCCGCGAGGCATGACGTTACATCGATGCCACTTCAATGAACAGATGTAACGAGGGATACGAATAGGTAACGGGCGGCATCCGCCTACGTGCCGCATCGTTTCCGCAGCGCGTGGTCAAGATTTCCGCCCAGCTTGCCGTTACATCTACCGATTGCAGGGCTGGATCTGTATCTTCCGTTCCCAAGCGTCGATCGGCGCGCCGCCGTTCCCCGTCGGCGGCCTTCCCCTGCCCCGGCCCCGCGTCCGGGGCGACACCCCCACACCGCCGGCCCCGCCCCACGAATCCGGGTCCGGCCTTGCCTAGGAGCACGCATGTCCGTGTCCGCACGTCCCGCTGCCCGCACCGCCTCCCTGGCCGGCGCTGCCGCACTCGCCCTGGCGCTGCTCTCCCCCGCCCAGTCGGCCCACGCCGCTGCGATCACCGGCAGCCTGGTGCTCGCCGGTGGCGCGGTCGCCCCCACCAACTCCGCGGTCTACGGAACGTTCCTCACCAAGGCCGGCGGGAGCGGCGCGCGGATCGGCGTCATCACCGCCGCCTCCGACGTCCCCGCCAACGACCCCAACGCGAGCGACCCCAACACCTGCAGCAACTCGGTCTGCAACGGCAGCTACTACGTCGACCTGCTGAAGAACACCTACGGCGCCGCGGACGCCCAGTGGATCCCCATCGACCTCGACCACATCACCAACAACTCCAGCCAGAGCGTCATCAACCAGATCAACTCGATGAGCGGCTTCTTCTTCGGCGGAGGCGACCAGAGCCGCCTGGTCACCACCCTCCTCAAGAGCGACAACACCGACTCCCCCGCCCTCGCGGCGATCCGCGCCAAGTTCACCGCCGGTGCCGCCATCATGGGCACCAGCGCCGGCACCACCATCGCCAACGGCCGCGACATGGTCACCGGCGGCGAGAGCTGGGACGGCCTGCGCTACGGCTCCTACACCACCATCAGCAGCAGCTACCCCGACGACCTCACCTACCGGCCCGAGGGCGGCTTCAACTTCTTCACCTCCGGCCTGATCGACACCCACTTCGCCGCCCGCGGCCGCCAGGGACGCCTCACCCGCCTGGCCGCCGACACCGCCCACACCCGCGCCTTCGGCATCGACGAGGACACCGCACTCGTCGTGACCAGCCCCGGATCGGCCAACGAGACCGACGCCGTCGTCGGCACCAACGGCGTCTCCGTCTTCGACCTGCGCACCGCCACCGTCGGCACCCACAGCGGCTACTGGTCGATCGACAACGTCAAGTGGAGCTACCTGACCAGCGGCGACACCTACACCCCCGGCACCTGGACGACGAGCTCCACCAAGCCGGGCCACGCCCCGAGCACCGGCACCGTCGGAAGCCGCTGGAGCGACGTCTTCTCCTCGCCCGACTCCCCCACCGGCCACCCCTACCAGATGGTCAACATGGCCAAGGAACTCGTCAACGCCGGCCGCAGCACCTACCAGTACGGCATCAGCTACGAGAGCGGTCCCACCTTCGAGGCCGACCTCACCAAGGGCACCGGCTACCAGGCGTGGAAGAGCGGCACCACCGTGTCCTTCGCCAACCTCAACACCCACCTGTACGTCTACTGAGATTCCGCGACCCCGACGCGGAACCCGGGCCGGTGCGCCGTGCGGCGCGCCGGCCCGGGCCGTTCCGGACCCGGCCTCCTCTCCCGGGCATCGTCAGTCGGGCTGCAGCCCGGTCAGGCGGCGCGGATCGAGGATGCCGTCGAGTTGCCCGGAAGGCAGCACGCGCGCCTCACCCGCGAGATCGCGCACCGTGCGGCGCTCCACGACACAGCGCCGGGCCAGTTCGGTGGACCGGCGGTAGCCGATCACCGGATTCAGTGCGGTGGCGAGGACGGCGGAGCCGCTGGCGTGGGCGTAGGTGCGCTCCGCATCGGCCTCGATGCCGACCACGCAGCGCTCGGCCAGCAGCCTGCAGGCGGCGGCCATGCGTCGCAGGGCGGTGAGGAGGGCATGGGCGATCAGCGGCTCGAAGGCGTTGAGCTGCAGCTGGCCGGCTTGCGCGGCCAAGGCGACGGTCGTGTCGGCGCCGATGGCGTCGAAGCAGACCTGGGTGACGGCCTCGGGGATCACCGGGTTCACCTTCCCCGGCATGATGCTGGACCCTGCCTGGAGTTCGGGGAGCCGGATCTCGGCGAAGCCCGCCTGCGGGCCCGAGGCGAGCAGGCGCAGGTCGTTGCACACCTTGACCAGGCGAAGCGCGAACCGCCTGAGGGCGCTGGAGAGTTCGATGAACGCTCCCACGCCCTGGGTGGCCTCGATGAGGTCGCGGGCAGGCCGAAGCGGGATGCGGGTGATGCGGGTGAGGTGGTCGGTGCACGCCTCGGCGAAGCCGGGATGGGCGTTGAGGCCCGTGCCGATGGCGGTGCCGCCCATGTTGATCTCGTGCAGGGCGCGGGCAGCGTGCTCGAGGGCTGCCGTGTCGTCGCGTACGCCGAGGGAGAAGGCTGCGAACTCCTGACCGAGCGTCATGGGGACGGCGTCCTGCAGCTGGGTGCGTCCGAGTTTGACGACGTCGGCGAACGCGTGGGCGCGGTCGGCGAGGGCGTCCGCCAGGATCTCCTGGGCCAGGTTCAGTCCGCGGGTGGCCGTGCACAGCGCGATCTTCACGGCCGTCGGGTAGGCGTCGTTGGTGCTCTGCCCGAGATTGACGTGGTCGTTGGGGCCGAGGCGAGAGTAGTCGCCACGCGCCGCGCCGAGGAGGTCCAGCGCGCGGTTGGCGATGACCTCGTTGGCGTTCATGTTGGTGGAGGTTCCGGCGCCGCCCTGGAGGACGTCGACGAGGAAGTGGTCGTGGAGGGCGCCTTCCCGGATCTCCTCGCAGGCGCGGGCGATGGCCTCGGCCCGTTCCGGGTCGAGGACGCCCAGATCGCGGTTCGCGAGGGCGGCGGCCTGCTTGACGGAGGCGAGCGCGGACACAAGTTCGGGATGGGCGGAGAGCGGGATGCCGCTGAGCGGGAAGTTCTCGACGGCTCGCAGCGTGTGGATGCCGATGTAGGCGTCGGCCGGGAGGTCGCGGTCGCCGATCAGGTCGTGCTCGGTTCGCAGTGATCCGCGGCCTTCGCAGGAAGGTGGTGAGGAGGCGGGGCCGCTGGTGCTGGTCATGAAGGGAGTCCAGGTGGGGTCGGGAGTCGAAGGAATGTATCGCAAGTTACAAGATTGGACGTATCTAGTCCATATGTAACGCATGCGGGCGGCGAAGTCACCGCCCATGCCAGGCCGAGCGCTACCCGCACTCGCGGGAATGCACCGTTGCCGGAACGTAACGTTCAATACATTCACTCACTTCATCGCATAGATGTAACTTTTGCTTCGCGCCGATGACGGCGCGCCACCCCTTCCTCCTTCGACAGAGGGCGCCCCATGACCTCCTTCCGCTCCTCCCTGCTCCGCCACGCGGCCGTCACCCTCGCGCTGGCCTCCTCCGCACTGTCGCTCAGCGCCTGTTCCAGCTCCTCCGGCAAGTCCTCGGACGCGGCTTCGGCCGCCGCCGCGCCGTCCGCCCCGGTGACGGTCAAGGGCGTGCCGATCTCGGCGGACGGGAAGCTCACCGCCACGCTCCCCGAGGCGATCCGCAAGGCCGGCAAGGTGCGGGTCGCCACCGACGTGCCGTACCCGCCGTTCGAGATGTACGTCTCCGAGGGCAGCAAGGAGATCACGGGCATCGACCACGACCTCGGCCAGGCCATCGGCGCCCGGCTGGGCGTGAAGTTCGAGTTCACCGGCCAGAAGTTCGACGGCCTGCTGCCGGCCGTCCAGGCCGGCAAGTTCGACGCCGTGATGTCGGCGATGACGGACAAGAAGGAGCGTCAGCAGGCGGTCGACTTCGTCGACTACGTCAACGCGGGTCCCGGGTGGCTGGTGCGCAAGGGCAACCCGGACGGCATCAAGGTCGTCACGGACGTCTGCGGCAAGAGCGTGTCGGTCCAGACCGGCACCAACCACCAGAAGATCCTCGAGCAGCGGCAGGAGCTGTGCAGGCAGCAGGGCAAGCCGGCCATCACCGTCCTGGCGTTCCCGAAGGACTCCGAGGCCCAGCTCGCCCTGCGCTCGGGCAAGGTCTCCGCCGACTTCCTCGATGAGGTCACCGCGGCCTTCGTCGCCGACACGGCCGACAACGGCACCGCCTTCGACACCGTCACCGGCAAGGAGGCCGTCGGGCCGACCAGCGCGTCGCCCATCGGCATCGGCATCTCGAAGTCGGTTCCCGGTCTCAAGGAGGCCGTCCGGGCGGCACTCCAGTCCCTGATGGACGACGGCTCCTACAAGAAGATCCTCGAGGCCTACCACGTGCCGAACATCGCCATCCCACAGGCGACGATCAACGGCGCCCTCGACTGATCAGTGCAGCGGATCCTGCCGACGGGGCGCACGGCCCACCTGTGGCCGGCAGCCGGTCGCGACCACGGCCGGGGGCGTGCCGGTGCAGGCACGCCCGGAGGTTGTTCGGTCGAGGTGGTGCTCGGTCCTCGACGGGGCACCGGTGGTGGCCCCGGGGCGGCCTGGCCACCAGAAGCTACGGCCGGCCGGCAGGACGAGTGCGGGAGAGCCGATCGGCCCGGTCGAGCTCTCGCCGCGCCTCGGCATCACCGGCGCCGCCGGGACCCGGTCGGTCAACCGGCTCGTCGCGGAAGGCCACATGCCCCGCGGCCCCACCCGCGGGACGGCCGCCGCCAGGTCCTGGACGTCACCGACAGCGGCTTCACGCACGTAATGATGGACGAACTGGCCCCTCTGCCGGGTCTGCTCCACCAGGCTTCCGCAGGTCTGGACGAGACCGAACGCGCCGCGGCGAAGCGGTGTCTGCTCAGCACGTGCGACGCCTACCGGGCCCACCTGTCAAGCAAAATGAGGCAGTGACGCCTCCATCGCGTCCGGCCGCCCCGGCCGATCGTTCCTCACGGACGCCCGCCCTGCCCCTGCCTCAGCGGCGCAGCGCGGGTGCGCCGTGGACGGGGTGGGGCATGAGGACGGACGCTCCGGAGATCATGCCTTCGAGGAGGGCGGCGACCCAGGCCGGAAGGTCCGCGCCCGGTGGTGTCGGCGGTGGGGTCCCGGCCACCGCGCGGTCAACGAGGCCGGTGTCCATGTGCGGCAGGCGCGCGTCCAACACCGAGATCCGGTTTCGTCTCTGCTCGGTCCGCACCGCATCGAGCCACGCCGACAGGGCAGCCTTGGAGGCCTGGTAGGCGGCCATGCCCTTCACGGGCCGGTCGACGATCGCTGCGGTGATCGCTCCGACGGCACCGCCCGAGCCGATAACGGCGAGCGCTCCGCGCAGCACCGCCATCGGTGCCAGTGCGTTCACGGCCATCAGGTGCTCCTCGATGACTGCCGACGTCCGCTCTGCGGGGCCGAAGGCGACGGTCCCGGAGGTCACCAGCACGGCGTCGAGTCCCCCGAGTCGATCGGCCGCCCGGGCAGCGAGGCGGGTACATCCGTCCGAGTCGTAGGCGTCGAATCGAAGCATCGCCGGGCTTCCCAGGCGACAGGCGACCTGCTCCAGTCGGTGCGGGTCGCGGCCGGCCGGGACGACACGGGCGCCTCGCTCTGCGGCCAGTACGGCCACTGCACTCCCGAGTGCGCCGGTTGCCCCTGCGACGAGGATTCTCAAGTCGGCGGCTTCCACGGCCGGTTCTTCTCCACAGGTCAGGCTCTGGGGTGCTTCGGGCCGCTGCAGGTCCGGTGCGGGACCGGGCGGGTGCTTGCGCAGCTTGCGGGCTTCAAGAAGGTCTGCGCGCCGTGGTGCGTCGCGCGGGTGGCACGTGTCAGGGGCGGTTGAGTCGGCCCGGTCTGAGGAAGACGGCGGCGAGCACCGCGGTCGCGGCGGCGGCAGGGACGGCGGCTGTGTGCGTGCCTGCGGCGGCCAGAGTGCGCAAGCGGCGGCGAGGGCGGACAGGCCGACCATGATGACCAACACCTTGGGGTGCCAGGCGAGCCGACGCGCTGTGTTCCACGTGCCGAGCACCCTGTCGAGCCTGGGGTCGGTGAGTCGCAGGTGTTGTTCGTCTCGTGGAGCGCCCGCAGTTCGCTGGCGGTCAGTGGCGCGGTCACGGTGAGCACCCCCGTTCGCGGTCGTGGGTCCAGCATCACCGCCTGGGGGTCTCAGCGGCAGTCGCAGCGTTTGCGCATCTCGGTAGGCGGGTGCCGTCCTGCGGTAGGGCTTCGGCCGGGCCGTCGGTGGCGGGGCGTTCGTGCAGGTCGTCGGCGGCTGCGGTCCGCGGCTCCACGCCGTCGAGCTGCCCGAGGTCGCCGGCGGGAGTCGCAACCACGGGCGGCCCGGTCATCGCCTGCGGATCCATGGCGATGGCTGCACGGGCATCCGCAGGACCGTGACGCCGGTCAAGCGGCCGTCGAGGGAGCCGTCGCCGATCGCCATGGATGACCGTCCGCCGCTGTCGGCGCGGGGCCGCCGCCTCGGAGCCCTGCAGCGCCCCACGCGCACACGCGTGGCGGAGCGGGCCCGGGGGCGGTGTCACGCCATGAGGTGCATCAGTTGTGCTGCGGCCCAGCGCGGGCCGCGCAGGTGGAGTTCCTCGCGCACCGCTTCGCTCGCTGCTCCGTTGTCGGCCAGGAGCCGGGCGACAGCGGTGCCGGCGGCGGCCGGCGTGAGGGTGTTCGGGTCGAGGCACAGGCCGAGGGCAGCTCGTTCGAGGTCGTGGGCGATGGCGAACTGGTCGCTGGAAAAGGGCAGGGCGAGGGCTGGCACGCCCGCCGCGAGGCATTCGGTGAACGAGTTGTTGCCTGCGTGGTGAACCATGGCGGACGCCTTGGACAGCAGGGCGTGCTGCGGGATGCGCGGTGCCACGTGGAGGCGGTCGGCCGGCGCGCCGGAAGCGGTGAGGGCTGCCGACACCTCGCGCACGCGGTCTCCGGCCGCGACGATCACCGCGGCCGAGGTGTGTTCGAGCACCCCGGCCGCCGCCGTCGCCAGGACGTCGTGGCGGGCGGACAGGAAGGTGCCGAGGGCCACGAGGACGAGCGGTCGGCCGTCGGCGGTGAGGCGGTCGACCACGGTGGTCCAGTGATCGTCCAACGGCGGCGGGTCGGGTGTGCAGTGGCCGCAGTGGATGGCGGTGCCTGCGGGTGCGGCGGGCAGCCACGGCAGGTCGGGGTAGTTGTGGACGACCGCGCGGGAGGACGTGAGCGCGAAGGCCCGTTCGGGGCGGGGCCGATGCGGGGCGTGGCGCTCGATGACCCGGTGGAAGGCGGCGGTGAAGGCGCGGTCGTTCTCGGCGACGGCACGGGTCAGGCGGGCGAGGTCTCGGGGCGTGGGCCGGACGGTGTCCGGCCACGCGTAGGGCAGGCCGAAGTAGGCATCGGGGCCGGCCGGGACGTACGTGGGGTGACCGGGGCAGAACGTGGCGTACGGCAGGTCGAGGCAGTGCAGGGCGAGAGTGGCCGAGTAGGCGAGCTGGTCGACGAGGTACCAGTCGGGCCGCAGCCGTTGGTGGAGGTCCCGGACGTCCGCCAGAACCCGGTCGGGTTCGGCGAGCATGTCGGCCCGGCGGTGCGCGGCCTGGGTGAGCAGCGCAGCGGCAGGGCCGTCGGCGGTGGCGGCGAGGAACTCGCGCAGGCGGGCTTCCTCTTCGGGGTCCTGTCGGGTCCGTTCGGCGATTCCGTGGTTGGCGTTGCGGGTGACCGACAGGTCGAGGAAGCCGAGGCCGGCCTGGGCGGCGAGCGGGGCGAAGGGGCGGGTGCAGGCCAGGTCGACGCGTGCTCCGTGGTGGTGGAGGGCCGCGCCGAGGACCGCGAGCGGCGCGGCGTGCGAGGCGAACGGCGGGCTGATGACGACTACGTGCACGACGGATCCTCCCTCGGCAGGCATCGCGGCTGCCGTCGATGATGCCAGGCCGGCCCGTGCGCGGCAGGCGACGGAGCGCGACCAATCCGTGCCGGCCCGCGCACCGAACCGTCCCCCGGCAACCCGCCGTGCATGGGAGGCAGGAACGGATGCAGTCGCAGCCGGGGTGGTACGGGCAGCAGGAGGAACGTGCGCGGGCGTCGGGCGTGGCCGACGAACTGCAGGCGTGGCGCCGCCACTTCTGGGCAGGTCATGCTCCGCCCGGCGCGCCGCGGGACCTTCTCGGCATACTCGCCGGCGCCGAGTACCGCCGTGGCGGACGGCCTGGCCCGGACCTGCCGCGGACCGCTGGCCGCGACGGGTGGGCCGTGGACCTGGCCGTCGCGGCGGTCCGCGGGCTCGCCCGGTGCCCCGGGACGGCTCCTCGGCCGGATCTCCTTCTGCTGGCGCCCCGTTCACCGGAACTGGGGACGGCACTCACGGAAGTCTGGACGCGGCACGCCGCCACGAACCCGGAGGCGGCGACCGCCCAGGTGCGGACGCGGCTCCTGTCGGGCCCGCCCGCGGCCGAGGCCGCCTTCCTGCTGGACCTGTCCGAGGCGACGGGGCTGCGCCCGCTGCGGCCGGTCGAATGCGCTCCCTGGCTGCGTCCGGACCGGCGGGTGCGGCACGCGGCGTGGCGCTACCTGGCGGGCATCCCCCGTGGGTACGAGGTGCTGCCGTCGACCGCACCTCACCCATCGGACGCGTACGAGGTCCTGCTGCTCGCGGCGTGCTGGCACCGGGCCTGCCCCCGGGCGCCGCAGGCCGCCGCATTCCGGAACACCGTGCAGGCCCTGCCCGGCGCGGAACCGGGTCCGGTGGTGGCACAGTCCATGTTGCTGGGGAATCCGGCCGAGCCGGGGGTCGGCATGAGCGGCGGGATGGGCGTTCTGCTCGCCGCCCTGGGTGGGGCGCTCACCGGCACCGGCCGGATCGGTCGGGTCCTCACCCTGGTCACTGCCGACCGCGCCGCCCTGCGCGGCGGGCGGGTCGGCCTGGTGTCCCTGCTCGGCCCGGGCCACTGGCAGGTCGGCATCCCCGTGGACGCCGACGGTCCCCTGGATCCGGCAGTGATTGCGGAGCACCGCTCCGCTCTCGCCTGGTGGGCGGCTCGCCTGCTGGAACTGCCAGGAGCCCGACCGCGCCTGGTCCACGTGCGGTTCGCCGACGACGGGTCACTCGCGGTCGCGGACGCGGCCCGACGGTGCGGGGCCGGGTTGGCCTTCACCGTGACGCCGGACCCGCACCGCACGATGGTCGAGCGCCACGCCGGCTTGCCGGCCCTGCCGGACGCCGACGCCGGCGGGACGCTCCGCGCCGACCTGCACCGGATCTTCGTCGCGGACCGCCTGGTCGCACGCGCGGACCTCCTGGTGGGGATCCCGGGGCGCGCGGGAAGTCGTGAACTCGCCGCCCACTTCCCGCAGCTCGCCGGCCCCTTGCCGCGACGTGTTGTCGAGGTGCCGGAAGGGATTCCGCCGTTCGTGCCGCAACCGGATGACGACGGACTTGCGCAGGCGATGGCAGCCCGCCTGTTCGCCGACGGCCGCCGACCGGACGGCCTCGACCCGGCCGACCGCGGATTGCAGCTACTGCTGAACGTCGGCCGGCTGCACCCCGTCAAACAGCAGGCCCGGCTGGTCGAGGCATGGCTGCAGGCCGGACTGCACCGGTCGACGACGCTCCTTCTGGTAGGCGGCTCCCCGGGCGAGCCGACACCGGTGGAGAGCGACATGCGGGCCGCCATCGGCAAAGTCCTCGCCCCCCACCCCGAGGCCCGTCGCCGGGTGGCGTTGTGGCCGGCCCTGCCGAACCGGCAGGTGCGCGTGCTGGAACGGATGCTCGCGGCCGAGAAGCCGGGCGGGGTGCTGTACGTGTGCCCGAGCGCCAAGGAGGAGTTCGGCCTCGCGATCCTCGAAGCCATGGAGGCCGGACTCGCCGCTGCGGGCCCGCTGCGGGGCGGCGTCCCGCACTACATGAGGCACGGGCTGAACGGCTTCCTGCTTCCCACCGGGGCGACAGCCGAACTCGCCGCGGCGCTGGCATCGGCGTGCGACGTCTCCGACGCCGGCCTGGCTGCGATCGCGGCGCGCGGCCGGAGCACGGTACGGCGCAGCTACTCCGTCCGTGCGATGGCCGATGCCCTGGCCGAGGCCTACGCGGCCTCGTTCGGAGGTTGATCCTCGCTGCCGCGCGGGGCGGCGGGCACGGTCTCCGGGCGGTCCCTCGTGGCCTTGGGGCCCCGTTCATCGCGCGCACGGTCTTGCGGAGGCTTTTCGGCGCCTGCGTTTGCACCAGCCTTTGGTGGGGTGCACGAATCAGGGACCCGAGGCGGGGCCGGGCCGACGCCACTGGTTGGCGCGTCGGCCGGCTGCGGCGTCGGCCGCTATGCGTGCGATGCGTTGCTTGCGCGTGGAGGGGCGGCGCGCGGAAAAGATCCACTCCAGGATCGCCCGTCGGACGGACGGTGGGAATGCTCCCAGGAGTGGCGTGCCTGCGGCTCTCGGTCGAGCGCGGCTGCCAGGTCCGCGGGCGGTGCGGGGTCAGAACGGTGCGGGGCCGTGGCCGTTGCTGGTGAGGGTGGCTGTCAGGCGCTGCAGGTCCTTGAGGGCCCCTGACTTGTTGAATCGACCCAAACACACGGTCTGTAGCGGGGCGCAGCGGCCGCGGTCGGGCTGACCGGCTGATGGCGGGCGGCGTACGGTGGGGGTGTCGGTGGAGTGTCACCGTGGCGCTCACCGTCGCTCGTCGGCTGTCGCCGCGCTGTCTCCCGCACCCGCGAGGACATGGATGCCCCGGCCCGCTGTGATGGTGGAGCCTCTGGTGGGCTGGGAGACGCATCATGGCTATACCCGCCCATTTCACGCTGTCCGACGGGCCCCCGTCGGATTCCGACCTGCGGGTCGTCCTGGTTCCTGTCGGTGACAGCATCGTGTGCTCGTTCGCTGGCGAGCTCGACCGGGACAACGGGGCCGGCGTTCGGCAGGCGCTGGGGGAGGCACTCGACCGGCGACCGGCCCGAGTCGTGGTCGAGCTTTCCGCCGTCCGGCTGTTTACGTCCAGCGCCATGAACGCGCTGCTCATCGCCCGCCGCGCCGGCCTCACCCACGGCATTCCGATCGTCCTGGCCGCCCCGAGCCCAATCGTCGTACGCGTCCTGGAGATCACCCAGACCGACCAGGTCTTCCCCACCTATCCGACCCTCGACGAGGCGCTGTGCCACCCCGGCGGTGACGGGCAGGCCGTGGAGGCGGTGTAGGACGGTTCCCTAGCGGGCACACGCGCCTGTCGGCGACATTTCCTCGAGACCTGCGGGGACTGTTGTGTGCCCTTCCACCAGTGCTGCCCGCGGCCACCTGCGGCTGGATCTTCTGCCCGGCGAGCCGGGACCCGGCGTGCGCCGCGGGCTCGTCTTCGTCCGGCAGGCCGTCGCCGAGTGGCGGCCACAGGCGGACGCCATGGCCGTCGACGCCATCGTGCTGGCGGGCGCCGAGCTCCTCGCCAACGCCGCCGACCACGCCGGCGGCCCCACCGCCCTGGAACTGTCCTTCGATCCGGGCACCAGCCTGCTGCGGATCGCCGTCACCGACACCAGCCCCGCCAGGCCGCGCCTGCGGGCGGTCCGGCCGGAAGAACCGCACGGCCGCGGCATGCGCATCATCGACCACCTCGCCACCGCCTGGGGATGCCATGCGAACGGCGCGGGAAAAACCGTCTGGGCCGACCTCCCCCTGCCCTGACAACGCCCACGCGCTGACGACACGCCGCAGATGAGCACGATGTGCGAGGGTCCTTTCTGGCTACGTTGGCCGCAGACGTGCCGAGCCTGGGGAGGCTGCTGTGCCCGAGCCCGACCTGACACCGGAAGAGATCGCCCTGGTCCGCGCGTACGTGGACATCCCGCCCGGCGTCGCGATGGACCGTCTGGACGTGCAGCGGGCCCGCCTCGCCAAAGCCGTCGGCGGCTGGTTCCGCAAAGCCGGCCCCGGCCTGTACGAGATCGTCACCAAGACCCCGCGCCCCGGTGCCCGGCAGGCGGACTCGGACCTGCCGTAGTTCTCCCGGGGCCGGCGGCCAGCGCTGGGGACGTCCACCGAAGCGGACGGCCTGTTCTGCCTCCCAGGTGTTCGAGCAACGCCCGGCCGGGCTGGCGGCGCCGACATGCGCGACCGGCCTGGTGGGCAAACTTCGCAAACGGATACGCGTCCAACGCGTAGGGGCGCCTGCGCGCGCACGCGAGAGCAGGCGCGCTCCGGGGGTCAGAACGGCGGGGTGCCGCTGCCGCGGATGGTGAGCGTCGCGGTCGGACGGTCCAGGTCGTCGACGGTGAACGTGGTCTCGGTGTCGTCGACGACCAGGTGCGGCGCGTCGGCGTACAGGACGGTTTCAGCATCGGCGTCGCTGTCGAAGTGCAGGCGCCCGGCCCACTGTTCCTGGCTCGTCCTCACGGGCGGGTGGCCGGTTGCCGGATCCTCGGCCCAACTGCGCAGGTTCGCTCGGCAGCGGTAGATGTCACCGTCGGCGTGCACCGTGGCATCGCTCTGGTGGAAGCGGGGTTCCATGCGCTCCAGTTTCCGCCCGACGGCTCTGGCCTGCCTCCCACACCACCGCTTCGCCCCGGCCACCACCGACGTAGCCGTGTCACCGAGGTCGGCGGCGACTGCCGCCCCCGGCCGGGCGCGGCGGGCACATCGCCTCCCCGGACGGCCGGCCTTGGTGCGGCCGCCCGCACCGGCGCCACGCTCTTCGCCGCCGACTGTCGGCCGGTGGGCACCGACGCGACCGGAGCACGGCGCCCACCGGGGCGACGGCCGGCCGTCGAGGAGGACGACGCCGCAGCCGCGAGACACCGCTGCCCCGCTCCGGTCGGACCCGCCGCGGCATCCGGCAGGCGTTCCGCCGGGAACGCCCGCACCTGTGCGGGAAGCCTGGTCGGCTTCCGGCGGCCGCCGGTCCGGTCAGGTGTCCGCGGTGGGCTCCTGGTCGTGCTGGGAGCGGCGGAGTTGTTCGTTGAGGCGTAGGGCTTCCTCGAGTTGGTCTTCGAGGAAGGAATCGGAACTGGTGCCGGAACTCGGGCGGGCGTGGGAGTCGGGCTCTGGGGTGTGGGGTCGGACGGCGGTCGTGGCCACTGCACCTCTTTCACATGCGCTTCGGGTGGGGTTGTGCGAGCTGGTTGGGAGCACGTGGAGGGGCCCCGGCGCCATTGCGGCTCCGGGGCCCCGAAGGGATATATCACCATCCACCGGCCCTGGGCCGGCTTCCTTGTGTGGGCACTGCCTCGGGGGATGAGGCGTGCCGGGATCGCGTATGCGTGACCGGAAACCACCGTCCTTCACACTCTGGGGTCTGCGGTGTCCGCCCGGAAAGAATCCTCACGGGCCGGGCGATCCTGATGGCGCTCTGTCCCCTCCGTTCATCCTTCGCCAGTACTGCCTGGTACTGCCGCGGCGGCCTGGAAGACCGCCCGGTCCGGAAGCCGGCCCTCCCCCGGCACCTGCCCGGGTTCTGGGACTCCGCTGGCCGAACCCCCAGCACGCGCGCCCGCAGCCCGGCGCCTTCACTGGGATACCGCATCCTGCAACTGCTGGTACTGCACCATTCACCCACTGAACTCAGCCAGCGGGCACCACTCGTGGCGGCCCCTGATACCTGCGGGCCACCGGGCCCGGCCACCGGTCCCGTTGCCTTACTGCACACAACTCTGGCTTCAGAACCCCGCAGCCGTGCCGACCTGCGAACCATTTACTGCTCCCGGCAGTTCGTGTCTGCCGGGCACTCTCGACTGCTGGCTACGAGAGAAACCATAACCGCGCCGACCCGCAATGTCTACTCCGGCCGGGACAGATTTCCGCTCACCCCGAGGGTCGGTAACCTCCCGCCGCGCGAGGACGGCCGGGATTCGAGCCCCCGCCAGGAGGCCACCGGGCCCCGCCCCCAGGAAGTCGGCGCTGGAAGAACGAACGGCCAGGACAGCAGTACGCGGGGGCAGGACGGATGCACGGTGCCGCAGCAAAACGGTGTCCGCGGACCGGCCGGGGCCGCGGGCGGGCCGGCAGTCACGGACCGGCCGATTACCCGGCCGGATGATCAGCCGACTGCGTGCTGCGAGCCCAAACGTTGCGCAAATGCCGCAACGTTTGGATGGTCCGGTAGCGGACTACATTCTGTCTTCGATCCGGCGTGCGGCCAGTGGCAGCGGGCGATGTGCTCGCGGGACAGGACGGTGGTGCACATGCGCAGGACAACGGACGGTTCGGGCTCGGAGGCGGTACGCCTTGCCGACGCGGACTGCGCGACCTGCCACGGTGCCGGCACCTCACGGCTCGGTCAGCCCTGCGGGCCCTGCGGTGTGCGGCTCACCCGGACTCTCGCCCGCCGCATCCTGGCCGCCGACCACCGCTGCTGACACCGCCGACCGCCGCTGGCGCACCTCCCGGCGGCCCGCCCCCGCCTGGAGGCTTGTGCCACGTCCACTGCTCCCGACGGCATGCTGCACCCGGGACCGCCCTCATCAGCATGACGGCGAGGCCGTGGCCGAAACGGCTTGACGAAGGACACCGGGGCACCCCTGTGCCACCGACTGTATCGGTCACACGCCTGCCAGCACGTGCGCTGACCGCCGCATCGGCCCGTCGCCGAGCCGGCCGAAAGGCGGATCGCGCCCCGGCCCGTCGAGTCCTTGTCAGGTGTCGGAGTAGCTGAGGTCCCCGACCGTCCAGCTACTGACGTCCTCGATGGCGATGCGGTACATGCCGCCGGTATAGGGGAGCCCGAAGTTTCCCTGCAGGATCTTCGCCCGGTGCAGGTGGAGGTGAGTGGGGCGTGCGGGCGAGGCGTCGACGGGCGGGGTGAACAGGGCGGCGAACGGCTTCAGGTGCTCCGAGGACTGCAGGACCTCTGCAACTCGCTCCCACCACAGGGCCACTGGCGCAAGCCTGCCGGTGATCACGGCTCCGGGCACCACCACGGTCAGCGACATCTGGTTGTTGTGCTCGGACTCGACCATCGCGGCGATGTCGACGAGCAGCCCGTCAGGGTTCGACATGACGTCCAGATTAGGACACCGGCGCCTGGCCTCCCAGACCCCAGGGCTGCGGCCAAGGCGGCCACGGCCAGGAACGGACTCACACACCGAACCAACCGCTTGTGCTGCGCGGTCACCCAGGTCATGTGCGGGATCAACCGCAGCGGGGATTCGCCGCTACCGCAGGCCGGCCCGTCTTCGCCGTCCCGGCGGCCCGAGACCTTGCCGTACCGACGCAGAGCCGTTCGGGACCGCCCAGTGCGGCGGCTCACTGCCATACCTCGAGTTCAAGCCGCGCGTTCATCCACCACCGTTCTGCCCGGGTGATGACCGTGCCCCGCGGCGTGGGCCCGGGCCCGGCCAACTTCCCGTTGACCGGACCGTGCCCACGCTCCCGCCCCAGCCCGCAGTTACGCCCCATGGTCGCCACGCGACCGCCCGCGCCGCGCGGGGCAGGGACGTCGACACGGTTTCTGCGAGATCCACCCGTCGGACTACCGCTCCTGAGGACCGGATCGCCCAGGCCGCTCTCAGCGCGCAACTGCCTCTTCCCGCCAGGATCCCGCGGGGGCCTTCCTACCGTTCGCCTGCGCGGGTGGCAGCGGCTGCCGGGCCCGGCGGGAATCCCACAGGCTCCGGGCGGCACTGCCCCTTGTCTCAGGTCGTCGAGAGCAGGCACCCTTTGCTGCGTGTTGACGCCCGTGGCCGGTCCTAGAAGCTGAGCAGGCCGATGACGTGGCCGTCGTGGTCCACCACCGGCCAGGTGTCCAGGCCGCGGGCACGCATGGTGGCGGCCGCGGTGGCGGCGGGCATGACGGTAGTTGCGAACGGGGCGCGGTCGAAGACCACGTCGCGTACCGGGGTGCGCTCGATGTACCAGGACCGAGCCTGGAACGGCGCGAGGTGCAGGCGGGTCAGCAGCCCGGCGCAGCGGCCGTCCTCAGCGCGGACCAGGAGGTGGTCCGCGCCGGAGCTCTGCAGGATGTCCATCGCCATGTCGACCATGACGTCGTCG
The DNA here is from genome assembly GCF_000717715.1 of Streptomyces sp. NRRL B-24484. GTDB lineage: Bacteria > Actinomycetota > Actinomycetes > Streptomycetales > Streptomycetaceae > Kitasatospora. The sequence continues at coordinate 39,206 of NZ_JOAI01000075.1, forward strand.
CTGATCTGCAGCTCCGGGGGGTTCATGAGGTCGCCGACCGTGGTGGTGGTCGTGGGGTATTCGAGGGTGATGGTCATGGACAGGCTCCTTCGTGTCTCTCCCGCCGGGGCCGGCGGTGATCGGGGCACTAACGGTGGGAACGGCCGGTGTGGTCCGGCGGAGCGGGCCCCGGCACTGCTGACGGACTCCGCGTGCGGCCGTCGCGGGCAGCCGGTGTCGCCGGGCCGGCGAACTGCGCGGGCCCGGTCCGCACGGCGAGCCGGGCCCGGCAGCTGCTACACGGAGAGTGCTATGCGGCGGCGAGGCGCCCGGGGGCCGTGCTGCGGGAGCCGTTGGCGGTTTGCGGGTTACGGCCGGCATAGGCGCGGCGGCCGCGGCGCGTGGACGGGCTGCGGCGCGGCCGCTCGACGACGGGGTCGGCGATCACGGTGGGGATGCCGGCGGGTACGCGGGCGCCGGTGATGCGGGCCAGGTTCTCATCGCCGGCGCTGACCCTGGTGGTGACGGGGGTGATGGCGGCCGTGGTCATCATGCGGGCCATCTCGCGGCGCTGATTGGGCAGGACGAGGGTGACGACGGTGCCGGACTCGCCGGCCCGGGCGGTGCGACCGCCCCGGTGGAGGTAGTCCTTGTGGTCGTTCGGCGGGTCCAGGTTGACGACCAGGTCGAGCCCGTCGACGTGAATGCCGCGGGCGGCGACATTGGTCGCGATCAAGGCCGTGACCTGGCCGGTGCGGAACTGTTCCAGGGTGCGGGTGCGCTGGGGCTGTGACTTGCCGCCGTGCAGGGCCGCGGCCTTGACCCCGTTCGCGAGCAGGTCCTCCACCAGGCGGTCCGCGCCGTGCTTGGTGTCGATGAACATGATCACCCTGCCGTCGCGGGACGCGATGTGGGCGATGGTGGCGTTCTTGTCGAAGTTCTGTACGTGCAGCACGTGGTGCTCCATGGTGCTGACCGCCGCCGCGGACGGGTCCACCGAGTGCGTGACCGGGTCCTTGAGGAAGCGCCGCACCAGGCGGTCGACGTTGCGGTCCAGGGTGGCGGAGAACAGCATCGTCTGGCAGCCTTCGGCGACCTGCTCCAGGAGTTCGGTGACCTGCGGCAGGAACCCCATGTCGGCCATCTGGTCGGCCTCGTCGAGCACCGTGACGGCGACCCCGTCCAGCTGGCAGTCGCCGCGCTGGATCAGATCTTTGAGTCGGCCGGGGGTGGCTACCATGACCTCCGCGCCGCGGTTCAGCGCCTGGGCCTGCCGGCCGATCGACATCCCGCCCACCACGGTCGCAAGGCGGAGTCGTACCGCGTGGGCGTAGGGGGTGAGGGCCTCGGTGACCTGCTGCGCGAGTTCGCGGGTGGGGACCAGCACCAGGGCGAGCGGGCGGCGGGGCTCGGCGCGGTGTCCGGCGGTGCGGGCCAGCGCGGCGAGGCCGAACGCGATGGTCTTGCCGGAGCCGGTGCGGCCTCGTCCGAGGACGTCGCGGCCGGCCAGCGAGTTCGGCAGCGTCGCGGCCTGGATCGGGAACGGCTCGGTGACGCCTTGGCGGGTCAGTTCCGACAGCAGGACCTTCGGCATGTCCAGTTCGTCGAAGGACTTGACGGCCGGCAGTGCCGGGGTGGTGCTCACCGGCATCGCGAACTCGCCCTGCGGGGAAGAGCCCTGACGGGCGTTGCGATCGGAGGTGCGCCGGCCGCCGGCAGGCCGGTCGCCGTAGAAGGAGCTGCCGCCGGAGCGGGATCCGTAGGCGCCGGCGGAGCGGGAGTTGGCGTTCTGGTACGAGGAGCGACTGGAGCGGTTCATGCGGGAAACCTTCCTAGGCGGCACGTCACGAGGAAGACTCCGTGACGCGGGGCGCCGGCGGAGACCGCAAGGGAACGGGCCGAGAGATGCGACGGGTGGAGCGTGGACGGTAGAACCGTGCGGCACGTCACCTACGGTCGGCGCTCACCGAACAGGGCGGGAGCGAAGAACCTCGAACCGTGAGATGTCACGGTAGTGCGCCGATCCGCACGCGGCGCTGTGCGTCTCGCGTGGGGATGGCCGCCGGTGCCGGAGCCAGAGAGCCTGAACGACCGGGGAATGCGTCGTGGCGCAATGTCGAGGGGCCCGCACCGGGCATCATGTACGCGGTGCGGGCCCCTCGCTGCTAGGCGGGTCGAGTAGTGGGCGAAGACGTCCGGGCCGCCACCCTCCTGCTCGATGAAGCCGAAGCCCTTCTCCGCGTTGAACCACTTCACAGTGCCATTAGCCATAAAGAAATCTCCTTCAAGGGGCTGTCCGAAGCACGCACCGCGCGGGCTTCGAGTCGCCGCGATGAGCACCCACCCGGGGAAGAGCCGGGAAACAAAAATGCGCCTGCGATACATCAGCAGGCGCACACAAAGTTCATGGGAACCACTACTGCAACTACCGACGAGCCTAGCAGGCTCGAGTGCGCGGCGGTGGAATATTCCGCCCCGGTCGTGTCGGCGCCGCCCGCAAGACGGCACCACTGCGGCGCCACAGCCGCCAACAGGCATTCGCCCCAAGGTAGTTGCCCAGCATGGCCGCAGGATCAGACCGAGCCGGGAGGACAGGCGCCCGGCGCAGAGCGGCGCGCAGCGGGCGGCCGCCAGTCGGCGGGGACGGTCGCCCCGGCAGCCCGAGACGGGCCGGCTGCACCGCGCACCGCCGTTTACATCCACCGGAAGGTGGACCGTGGCGGTCGGGATTCTGCTCCAGCGAATGCGATTCTCCGGAAGGCCCCGGTTCCACATTTCCCGCGCATACTGCTCGACTTTGTTCGGAACTCCTTCCGGTGACGGCCGACGGCTCAGCCCGGCTCCTCGACATCGCCGCCAGGCGGACCGGCGATCGGCGGCGCCGGCTGTGCTCATGATGGGTGGCGGGGCCGTGCACGGAATCCCTGTCCTGGTGATCGTTCCGGGCGCTCTGCCCGCGTGTCCCCGAACAGGCCACCGACCTGGATTCAGGTCACATACCCGGCTCCTCGGGATAGACGGGAATCTCATAGCCCTGGTCGCGGAGCCACTGGCAGGTTGCCGCGGCCCGGTAACTGCTGTCGAAGGACGGAAAGGAGTCGTCGGCCTTCTCCGCGGCCCGAACGCCCCTCTCGTCATCCTTCATCCTTTGCACCACCGCGTCGGCGATCCGGGCGGCCGTGTCGCCGCCGAGGTCGCCGTGCTCACGCCAGCGAGTCAACCGTTCGCTGGCCTGCAGGGCCCGCCGCGCACTCTCGGCGGCGTGCTCAGAACCGACCGCGGCCACCGCCGCCTCATTGGCCGACCGTAGCCATTGGCCAAGGCAGTCGGTGATGACCTGCTGGGCCAGAGTGGTCCGCCATTCGTCCCGCTGCTGATCGCCGTCCATGTACCTGCAGTCTACCGAGAAGGACCAACTGGGCGTGCACTTGTCTCGATTGCTGGTGTCGGCCATTCGCTCGGCTGCGCCGGAGCAGCAGCAGAGGGAGCGGGCGGCCCGGCAGGAGCGGATGGAGCGGGAGACGCAGGAGCTGGGTCTGGCGAGGTGGTGGACGAGCGCCGGCAGATGGAGCGGGGGTGGCAACGGCAGTGACCGGCCCGTGCCGGGGAGGGCAGTCCGGCGCTGGTTCTGGCGCAGGCCAGCCTGCTGGTCTACCGGCCGGATGAGGCGCCGCGGGGCGGCCGGGTGAAGTCGTTCCTGGGCGCGGTGCTCAGGGATCCGGTGGCGGCGGGTCGGTGGCAGACGGCGGACGGCCGCGACATGGGCCCTGGGACGACCCGCGAGTGCCCGGCACTGCAGTCCTGGGGTCTCCAGGGCGCGCGGGAGGTGCTGCGAGGCCGTCTGGCGGCCCTGCACGCCGATGAGAACTGTGGCGGGCGGCGCTCGGCAAGAGGCCCCGGACCGGCCGGCCCCGGGTGTGAGGGTGGGTCAGACGCCGGACTCGATGGAGGAATTCGACATCCATGCCGTGGGTGCGGCGGCCGTCGTCCTAGGGAAGTAGTTTGTGCCCCAGCACCCCCTTGCCCTGCCTCTTGTCCCGCAGATCAGCCCCCTTGACCAGGCACCGCACGGCACCGGTCGCAAGACACTGCGTGGACGAGTCCGTAGGCCACTCCTAGTGCCGCATCAGGCAACGTTCGCCCTGTCGACCACCTCGCGTAGCCGCTGGTTGGCGGCGTGCTTGTTCCGCCAGATGATGTAGCGGCGGATCATGCTGCCCTGGGCCTTGTGGGTGGGGTGGTCGGTGCCGTCGAGGGCGAAGTAGCGCAGGGCGGTGAACTGGGCCTCGATCCGGTTCAGCCAGGAGCTGTTGGTCGGGGTGTAGGCAAACTCGACGTTGTTGGCCGCAGCCCAGTCGCTGACCCGGCTGTCCTTCTTCGTGCTCAGGTGAGGGGAGAAGTTGTCGAGCACGATCGCAATGCGCTTGTCGACGGGGTGGAGGCTGCGTAGGTACCGGCAGAACTCCAGGAACCTGGTGCGGTGCTTCCTCGGCTTGATGTGGCCGTAGAGCTGGTCCTTGCCCAGGTCGTAGGCAGCGAATAGGTGCCGGACCCCATGCGGACGGGTGTAGGTCGCCCGGCGGCGCGGCCGTGGCTCCCGGCTGGGGTCCTTGTGCCTCCCGCCGCGTTCGGCCCACTGGCGTCCGGGGTGGGGCTGGAGGTTGAGCGGGCCGAACTCATCCAGGCATAAGACGACTTCGGGTTCGCCTTCGTCGGGTATGACCTCGCCGTCGGCGATTGCGTAGAGGTGTTCGACCCGGGCCTTCTTCGCGGCGTAGTCGGGGTCACGGGAGGTCTTCCAGGTCTTCACCCGTTGAAAGGAGACGCCCTCCTCTCGGAGCAGAACCCGCAGGCCCTCGTGGCTGATGTCGTCGACCACCCCCTCGGCGACCAGGAAGTCGGCCAGTTTGACCAGGCTCCAGGTCGAGAACGGCAGGCCGTGCTCGGCCGGCTTGGACTTGGCGATCTTCTTGATCTCCCGGCGTTCGGGCAGGATGAACGTCCTGGGCCGGCCGCCCTTGTACCTTGGGTAGAGCGAGGTGAAGCCGTCGGCGTTGAAGTTGTGGATCACGTCCCGGATGCGGTCCGGGCTGGTGAACGTCACCGCAGCGATCTTCGCCACGGGCATGCCCTGCGCGGACAACAGCACCATCTGGGCCCGCCGCCAGGTCACCACCGATCCCGTCCCCCTGCGGATGATCCGCAGCAGGTGCTGTCCCTCGTCGTCATCGATCTCGCGAACGCTCACTCGTTGTGCCACCCGCATAGCTTGGCGGCCTACCTGCCGCTGCGACGAAGGACCCCGCCGCGGCGAGAGCGGGTTCTGTTCCCTTGTCTCGCTATTCAGGACCGGCTTTCAGGGGCGGCAGAGTCTTGCCCGCGACACCTGACCGGGAGACCCCGTCGACCGCGACGCAGATGCCGAAGACGCGGTCGTGGCTGGTCCAGCCGTTGACCCGGCCCCGGTTGTTGCTGATCTGTACCCGCCTCCTGGCCGGGTCCAGGGACGACACCAGGTGCAGGTACACGGTTCCGGCGACGCGGGCGAGGACGATGTCGCCGAGTTCGAGCTTCGACGGGTCGACCGGGGCGGCGACCACCAGCTGCCGACTGCGTATCAGCGGGACCATCGAAGACCCGCTCGGCCGGAACTCAACCGTAGCTCCGCCAGCGACCCTGGCCGCCACTCCATCCAATGCACCCATCCGGCGATCGTCGCAGAGTCGACTCGGCCGGCCCACGGATTATTTCGTTCCCGGCGCCACCGACAAGGCGAACGTTGCCTGATGCGGCACTAGGCAACTTGGTGAGCAACCCGGGGCGGAGGTGCCCCACGGGCGGGGCAGGGACCACGCCGCTACTGATACGGGCCGTCACCAGAACCGTGGCGCGTCACGTGCGCGCAGGGTGCGCGCACGTGACAGTCCCTGGAGCGCGGCACACGGCGGTGTCGGTGAGCGCGAGGAATCGCCCTCCGGCCGATCGGTCAGCCCAGGCCCGGCACCCATCACAGGCCGCCGAAGTCGGCCCACTCGATCCCGGTGAACTCCACCGCCAAGCCGGACGCGCGGCAGCAGCCGTCGCGGAAGTAGTGCTCCTGCAGACCCGCCGCGGGGATGGCGGCCTGGTCTGTCGATGCTCCCGTAAGACTGACCCCAGGTGTCATCGTGACGCTCACCGGATGCCCGTCGGCTGTCGCCGCGCTGTCTCCCGCACCCGCGTGGACACGGATGCCCCGGCGCCCACCATGGCAGTGGAGCCTCTGGTGGACCGGGACAGACGCTATGGCCACTCTCAAGCAGTCCGCGCTGCCCGGCGGACCGCCGCCGGACCTGGAGATCGCCGTCACCGCGGTCGGCGACGCCATGGTGTGCTCGCTCGCCGGGGACCTGCACACGGACAACGAGGACCGGATGCGACGGGCACTGGTGGACCAGGTTCTCGGCGGCGCTCGGCGATGGTCGTGGTCGAGCTGTCCGAGGCCCGGCTGTTCACCTCCGGCGCCCTGAACGCGCTGCTGACGGCCCGCAGCCCATGCCCGGGGCGTGCCGCCGATGCCGGCCGCCCCGAGCCGGACCGTGCACCGGGTCCTCCAGATCACCGCCAGTCGATGCCTGGTGCTGGTGAGCGCCGAGCTGCTCGCCAACGCCGCCGACCACGGGGGCGGGCCGACCGCGCTCTGCCTCCGCTTCGATCCGGGCACCGGCCTGCTGCGGATCGCCGTCACCAACACCAGCCCGGCCGGGGAGCCGGGGGCGCTGGCGCCGGAGCGGAGGGCCGCGCTGGAGGAGATCGACCCGTGGTGGTGCCCCGCCTGGCCAATCGTCTGGCAGCGCGCCTACAGCGTGGCGCGGATGTGGTGGCTGGAGTCCGACGGGCGGGTCGACTGGGCCGCGTCGCCCGAAGAGACGGTGTTCGAGGGCGAGCAGCTCGGCCGCTGGGTCGTGGCGCAGCGGGCCGGCTGGCCGGGTCTGGAGGCGGATCAGCAGGACCTGCTGGCGGCGATCGGCATCGAGGAGGACCCGGGGCTGGTGGCGGCGAAGGCCGCGGCGGAGGCGAAGCCGAAGGTGTCCCGCGCGGACCACTTCGCCCAGGGCTTGGCCGCCCTGGCGCGGTTCGTCGAGCGGGAGGGCCATGTCCGGGTTCCGCGCCCGCACAAGGAGCCGCTGGAGGTCGCGGTGGCCGGCCCCGGTGGGGAGGAGAGCGTCGAGGTCGTCCACGTCGGTCTGGGTGCGTGGTTGAACAACCAGAAGGCCCGCCGCGCGAAGCTCACGCCGGGGCAGCTGGCGCAGCTCGCCGAGCACGGCGTGGAGTGGAGTGGGCATGAGCGGCCACAGCGAGGGCCCGGTGGGGGTGCACTGCGGGGGCGTCGACTGCCACGGCGGACACCTTCTCCCCGAGCCGTGGAACGCCACCCGGCAGCGTGCCGTGCGGCGTGGCCCCTGCATCGACAAGGGCACGCCCCGGTCCGGCTGGCGGCAGGTGTTCCGGCGGTCCGATCCCGACGAGCGCACCGCCGACGCGTACGGCGACGACTACCTCGGCCCGCCACTCGACTGGTAGACCCGGCGTCCCGGCCCGGCCTGCCGGTCGGCGATACGCTGCTGCAGCCCTGAGAAAGCACCGGAAGCCGCCACCCACGCACGGGTGGCGGCTTCTTGGGGTCGTGGGGGCAGGGGCGCTGCCGTGCGGGGCCTGGTGTTCGTCAATCGGTAGTACGGGACCGCCGGTCGTCTCCAACCGGCGGCCCCTGGCGACCCACAATCCTGCTCCAAGTCGCGGCCACTGACGGAGGGCTCCGGGCCCGGCGAAGGCCCAGGGACGGGCGAAAGCCCCAGGCCGACGGCCTGGGGCTTTCGCGCTTGTGCGCTTGCCGGCTACTTGAGCGGCGTGCCGCCCGCGTTGCGGTAGGCGATCGTCTTGTTGATCAGGTTCCCGCCGTCGGTCTCGGGCGTGGTCTGTTCCTGCCAGCCGGCGCCGAACAGGATGCCGCCGACGTGTGCGTCCGCCGCCTGGCTCAGGTGCGAGAAGAACCAGTCGACCTTGTCGTCCTTGTAGTGGTCGGGCGTGTTGCTCTGCGCCATGTTGCCCAGGGGGACCTGCCACAGGACCACCGGCTTGCCCACGGACTCGGTCATCGTCTTGTAGAAGGCGAGGGCGGCGAAGCCCTTCTGGTCGTTCCAGTAGGTGTTCTTGCTGCCGTGGGCGGGCAGTGCGTACCAGCCCGCGTCGCGGTCGGTGACGTCGGTGACCAGGAAGTCGGCGTTCTTCGCGCCGAGGTCCGCGTAGTCCTTGACGCACTGCGGGGTGTTCTGCTGCCAGTCGAAGCAGGACAGGTGCAGGCCGATGCCGGTGTTCGGCGCGTACTTGTGGCCCATCGCGATCATGCACTGGGCCAGGCCAGTGGCGCTGTTCTCCTGCGATCCGCAGTCGGTGGGATTCGCAGCCTTGACCTGTGCGGCGACCTGGTGCGGGTTGCCGAGCGAGCGGACGTAGCCCCAGAAGTCGGGCTCGAGGTCGATCATGTCGTGCGAGGTGCCGATCTTCTGGAGGAAGAAGCGGTAGTCGTTCAGGTAGCGGGTGAGCAGGTCGGTCCTGTTGATGGCCTGGACCTCGCCCGGGCCGTCGCCCTGGCCCGCCGCGTCTCCGAGGTCGCGCAGCGAGTACCAGGTCCAGAGCTGCTTCTGCGGGCGCGACTTGCCCTGGTAGGTCATCTTGGTCGCATTGGCGTCCTTGTAGGTGATGAACGTGCCGGGCGCCGTGGTGCTGCCGGTCCAGCAGCCCCACCAGCCCGACCACGCATCCTGGCAGCGGGCCGCCGTGTAGTAGTCCGACGAGGGCGCGGGCCGGCTGTGCACGTAGTTGTACCGCACGTCGAACGGCGCGGCGTTCGCCGAGGCGTCGGACATCGCGCCGCCGATGAGCATCGTGGTGCTGCCCATGAGGGTCTTCGCCGAGCTGCCGCCTCCGGTGGTCGGGGGCGCCGGCGGCGTGGAGGCCGGGCGGGTGCTGGGGGCCTGGCTCGCCGGAGCGCTGCCGGCCGGCTTGGTGGGCGTGGCGGTGCTGCCGGAGCCGCCCGTGTTGCCGCCGCCGACCGGGACGAGCTGCCACTGCTGCTGGGGGCCGTTCCAGTCGTGGTACTGGGCGAGGTGGGCCCCGTCGGTCTTGGAGCCGCCCGGGACCTCGACGGCCATGTGGCTGAAGCGGTTGATCAGACGCACGTAGCCGTCCGACGACTTCTCCAGGTGGAACTGCTGGTTGGCGCCGTTCAGGTCGCGCCACTGCACCAGCCCGGAGCCTTCGGTCTTCGACCAGCCGTAGTCGTCCAGCACCTTGCCGGAGTTCCGGTTCTGCAGCCGGTAGTTCCCGTCACCGGAGTCGATGAACTTCCACTGCTGGTTGGTCCCGCCGGTGCGGCTCCACTGCCCCAGCGGAGAGCCGTCGTACGTGGCGTACTCGAGGGCGTCCAGCGACTGGCCGGTGCTGCGGTTGACCAGCGTGTACCAGGTGTTGGTGTCCACGGGTCCCGCCGAGGCCGTGCTGACCACGGCCACCGAGCCGCCCAGGACCGCCAGGCCGACGGCCGCCCAGAAACTCCGGCGCTGGTACAGGCGCCGCTTCCTGCGACTTGGCGCGAGGGACATGTCTGCTCTCTTTCAGCCGGGGCCTCTGGCCGGACCGCCTGTCCGGACATCCCCCAGTTGTCACCGCCCCCGGAAAGGTTGCCCCGGATCGAAAGGATTTTTCAGAGCGTGATGATCTCGTGGTGCGGCGGCAGCCCGTACTCCTCCACCGCGACGCTCGCCAGGCCGTGCTCGCGCAGCACCGCGCAGAGCAGGCCGAGGCCCTGGGTGTAGCCCGAGCAGACCAGCAGCCGCTCCGGGTCGGTGCGCACGCCGCGGACCCGGGCCAGGTAGCAGGCCAGGGCCTGGCGCAGTTCGATCCGGCCACGCGGGTCGCGCCGTAGCCGAACACGTCGTGCGGGGCGGCGTTCAGGGCGCGGCGGGCCGCCGCCGGCCAGGGGCCGCGCGGGAAGCGGGTCAGGTCGGGGGTACCCGGCATCAGGCTGAACGGGACGGCGGGTCGGACTCATCAGGTCGGGCAAGGGCGGCGCGAACGCTGCCCCGGGCGGTGAACACCGCGTCGGTCCCAGTGATCTCCAGGACCTGCGTGACCGCAAGCGACGGCGCGGCCAGGACCATCCCCATCCCTGAGTTCTCGGCGTCCCTGCGGGCCCGCAGCAGGACGTTCAAGCCGGTCGGGTCACAGAACGTCAGGCCGGACAGGTCGACGACCAGTCACGGCTGGCCGGTCTTCACCGTCTCGGTGAGATGAGCCTCCAGCTTCTGCTGCTGGCCGTGATCGGCCTCGCCAGCGCGGGTTGAGCTGCGGGTAGACCGCGGCGGCGGTTTGTCGAGCGAGCGGAAGCGGGCGCCGGCGGCAGGGTCGTCGACGACCGTCCCGGCTGCAAGGTCGATGTCCCGGCCGGGCACCGGCATCGAACGCCCTGCTCGGCGAGGAGGCTGCCCGACACGCCGAGGGCACGTCACTCCGTGCAAGAACGGCGTCCGGTATAGCGTATTTGGTACGTTCTGGGCCGCGCTGAGGATGACGGACGTGGCGGTGAGAGTTGTCGCTGGAGGCGCAGGCATTGCCCAGGCAGGCACGGGCCGACGTGAGAACGGCGACAGGGGATCAGCCCGCGTTGCGCCGGCTTCGCGGCCGGTTGCGACAGCGCGCAGCCGTCCTCAAAGGCTGTGCCGTCTGCCGTATGCGGTTCATGCTCTGGTTGTCGCGCTCGTGTGGACGCTGATCTCGGTGGTGGCCGGACCGTCCGGTACGGCGCGGGCCGCGACCGCGTGTACGGCGAGCCTGTGCGTCCTCAACGCCGGCGCCGCGGACGCCCTGTACGTCCACCCCGGCAGCATTCACGTTACCGGCGACATCCTGGTCAACTCGACGAACGCTCAGGCCGCGCTGGTCAGCGGCACCACCACGGTCACCGCGACCGGGGGCACCGTCGGCTTCTGCTTCCGTGTCAGGTTCCGCTTCGGCGTCGGCCTCAGCCTCGGCGTCGATATCCGTCGGTGCATCAAAGACGCCGACGGCCGCCGGGGGTGCCCCGGCGGGCACCTCCTCGGGCAGCACCTTCACCGGCCTCGCCTTCGACACCTGCACCGCCCCGCCGCTCGCCACCATGAATGCCTGGCGCGGCACCTCCCCCTACGGCGCCATCGCCGTGTACGTGGGCGGCAAGAGCCGCGGCTGCGCCCAGCCGCAGCTCACCGCCTCCTGGATCCGGCCGGTCAGCTCCTCAGGTTGGAAGCTGATCCCGCTGCACGTCGGCGCCCAGCCGCCGTGCCAGACCGGCAGCAGCCCGGAGAAGACCACCACCGCCACCGCGGTCTCCTCGGCGCGGCCGACGGCGCGGACGCCGCCGCCAAGGCGTCCGCGCTCGGCATGCGCGCCAGCAGCACCGTCTACCTCGACGTCGAGGCGTACAACAGCGCCGACACCGCCTGCGGCGCCGTCCTCGCCTCCACCCAGTCCTTCAACCGGGCGCTGAAGGCCCGCTCCTACCGGCCCGGGTTCTACGGCTTCGCGGGTGTTGCCGCCGGAGGCGACGCGGCCGTGCAGCGTAAGCCTGCCGGATCGCCTCAGCGTCGGCGTCCGGGTCCTCCTCGAGGGGCTGGGCCTACTCGGCGGCCGCCTCCAGGGTGGCGCGCCACAGCGGGCTGTCGACGTGGTGGTTGTCGTACAGCTCGGAGGAGTCCTTGATCTCCTGCGGGCTCGCCTCGCCGCGCATCACCCGGCCGAGCAGGCGCAGGTAGTCGAAGCGAGGCATGCCGGGCGTGAAAGTGAACAGCACGTCGGCCTCGCAGCCCGGGGCTGCGGCGAAGGCGTGCGGGGTGTGCGGCGGGACGAGCAGGAAGTCGCCCTCGTTCAGCGTCTTCACCTCGTCGTCCACCAGCACCTGGAGCGCGCCGCAGATGACGAAGAACAGCTCCGAGGCCCGGGTGTGGAAGTGGGCCGGGGCCCCGACCGCGCCCTTCGCGAACGTGGAGCGATAGCTGGTGATCGGGCTGCCGTCGGTCCCGCAGTCGGCCAGCAGGGTCATCGTGCTGCTCGGGTCACTGGTCGTCTCCGCCTCGGCGGCACGGGTCAGAACGGGTTTCAGCATGTTGGTGCTCATGGTGGCATCTCCCCTGGTCGGTGGCCGTTTCGGAGTTCCCTCCCGGCCTTGTGTCCACATCTGCATGGCGGGAAAAGACCCATGAATGGTTCATTCCTGATGGCAATCCACGGGTCCACTACCCGGGGCCGGCGGCGGCCGGGCCCTCGCCTTCGGCCCCGTCACTTGGCCGCGACCTGCTCCTGGTTCGTGACCAGGGGGCGGACCTTGGTCAGCATGAGGTTCAGGAACTGCTCGGGGTGGCGGAAGGAGGCGAAGTGGCTCGCGTCCTCGATCAGGGCGAAGTCCTTCACCGGGGCCTGCACGTCGTCGAAGAACCGCTTGGCCCGGCCTGTGGGAGTGAGGACGTCCTGGTCGCCCTGGAAGATGAAGAAAGGCAGGTCGAAGCTCGTGCCGTCGGCCCAGTCGTCGAAGCCGGCGGTGGCGGGGAGGATCTGCGCGGAGAGCTTCATGCCCTTGCCGAGGGCGCCGAGTTCGCCGAGCGAGTGCAGGGGTGAGAACCAGAGCGACTTCATGACCACGGACTTCATGGTGGCGAAGGTCAGCGGGTCGCTGGTGGCCGCGATCTTCGCGTAGGAGGCGTACTGCTCGGCGGTCCACGTCCGCGCATCGGCGCCCATCTCCTCGAGGGCGGCGAGCTCCTTGCGCTTGCCGGCGGCGTGCACGCGGGCGAGCAGCGCGCGGTGGGCGCTGTCGTCGCGGCCGGCGTCGTGGATGTTCTGGTCGGTGCCGACGTAGGCGGAGTAGAGGTCGGGATATTGGCGGGCCAGGCGCAGTCCGAGGGCGCTGCCGAAGGAGTTCGCGACCAGGACGACCCGGCCGACGCCCAGCCTGGTCCGTACGTGGCGGGTGACCTCGACGGCGTCCTCGTACAGCCGGGCGAAGCTCAGTTCTCCCTGGTGGGCGGCGCCGGAGCGGCGCAGGGTCTTGCCGGTGCCGCGCATGTCCCAGCGCACGATCGTGAAGTGCTTCTCCCAGGCGCGGGTGCGCGGTCCGTAGATGGCGTTGGAGGCGCCGGGGCCGCCGTGGATCTCCAGCATCACCGGGTTGGCGCGGTCCTCGCCACGGATCGAGATCCATTGGTCGATGCCGCCGATGCGCACGTAGCCCTGCTCGTCGATGCCGTTGGGGGCCTCGATCCGCATCTGCCGGGCGCCGGCGGCCTGGCGGATGTGGCGGTGGCCGAGAATCCCGGCGATGGGCGTGGCGAGGGTGGCGACGATGAGGGCGGCGGTGATCACAGTTGACCCCCCTGAACTGTATATCGGATACGCAATTGAGTGTATGCTATACACAGTTCTGATGGAGCGTCAACCACCACCGTCCGCGAAGGAGTCGACACATGGCCGGGAGCAGGGAGAAGAAGCGCGACCCGAAGGTGACCCTGGCGCTGCTATGGGGAGAGCAGGAGCAGCCGCGGCGCGGCCCGAAGCCCTCGCTGACCGCGGAGCGCATCGTCGCCGCAGCCATCGCGGTCGCGGACGCCGAGGGCCTGGACGCGGTCTCGATGCAGCGCGTCGCCGCCGACCTGGGCGTCACCACCATGGCCCTCTACCGCTACTTCCCCGGCAAGGGCGAACTGGTCGACCTGATGGCCGACTCGGTGCTCGGCACGCCTCCCCAGGACATCGGCCGCTTGGAGGGGTGGCGTGCGCAGCTGACCGCCTGGGCCCGCGCGTGCTGGGCGCTGTACCGCGCCCACCCGTGGATCCTGACCGCCACCGCCATGCGGCGCCAGCTCATGGGCCCCAACCAGCTCGCCTGGCTCGACGCGGCACTGGCCGCCCTCGCCCCGGCCGGGCTGACGGCCGCACAGCAGCACGACACCGTCCTACTGATCATCGGCCACATCCGCAACCTCGCCCAGCAGCTCGCCCATGCGGACGAGGAAGGCAACGAGGAGTGGAACCGGCTCGCCGGCGAAGTACTCGAGCGCCACGGGCACCGCTTCCCCGCGCTCGCCGCCGCCATCGCCGCCGGCGCCTTCGCCCCCCACGGCAACGACCCGCTCGACTACGGCCTCGACCGCATCCTCGACGGCGTCACCTACCTGATCGACCACGCATAGGACTTGTCCGCCCGATCATGTGACTATCGCCTGCCTTGCTCGTTGTTTCGGGCATGGAGGGGGCGATCTGACGCCGGCCACGCACCAAGCTCCCTGCGGAACCGGAGCACCCACCACCACGCAAGGCTGCGCGCACTGTCATGACGTCTCGTCAGCCGCACAGGGCTGCCGCTTGCGCCTTCACCAACCCCGTGCTCCGCGGGACGGGCTGCTCGCCCTTCAGATCGGCCCCGAGGTCGAAGACGTTGACAGCGAGGACCAGCTGTCGCTCACCGTCGACGGTGGTGAGTGAAATGCTGGTGAACCCGGGTCCGCCCCCGTCGGCCTCCCAGACAGTGATCGGCAAGGCGCCCGGCCCCGAACCGCATGGCAGGCCCATGCGCTGCACACCGAGTCCGTACGCCGGCGTGTCGGGAAACTCCACCGTGGTCAGGAGTTCGCGCTGCTGGGCGGGGCGCAGCAGCGCGCCGGTGAACAGGGCCCGGTGGAATCGGGCCAGGTCGTTGACCGTTGAGATCATGGCGCCGGCGGTCCAGTCGTACGAGGGGCTGAATCGGGTTACATCCTGTCCCTTGAGGTCGTAACCGTGCAGGTGAGGGCCGTGAATAGTGGGGTCGGTCAGCGGGAAGGAGGTGTCCTTCAGCCCGAGTGGGGCGAGAATCCGCCGATGAATCTCGACGGGCGCGCTGTGACGTGTGACTGCCTCGATCACCAGTCCGGCGAGTAGGTAATTGGTGTTGGAGTACGACCAGCCGCTGCCGGGCGCGAACTTCGGCTCGTGCCGGACGGCGCGGGCGATTACCTCCCGCGGGGTGTAGACGTAGTCCCAGTCGTGGCGCACCAGGTAGGGGGCGAAGAACTCCGCCTCGGTGGTGGGGTCGTAGATGCCCGAGGTGTGGTTGAGCAGCTGCCGGATGGTGATGGCCCGGCCGTCGTTGCCGTTTCCCTGGACCATGCCGGGCACCCACTTCTCCACACTGTCGTCCAGCGAGAGCTGTCCTTCGCCCTCCAGTTGCAGAAGCACCGTCGACACGAATGACTTGGTGTTGCTGGCGGTCCGGAACCGCTGGTGCGGCAGGGCCCGCTCGCCGCTCGCCCTGTCGGCGAGCCCTGCCGCCACGCGCGACTCCTGCTCTCCACGCCTGACGTAGGCTACGACTCCTGGGAATCCATCCGCGACCGCCTGCTCAATGCCTTCCACGAGGCCGACGGGTGGCGATACCGGCACCCGCTCCGCAACGGCCACCGGGCGGAACCCCGACACCGCCACTATGCACATTCCCGCCCACAGTGTTGCGGCCCCCGCACGTGCCCTCATCGATCTCCCCTGTTCCTGGCGTCCGTACCCGTTCACGCCCAGCGTGCCGGGTCGCCGCACCGGTCACCCATCCTGCTGACACCCGGGTTGATGCGGGGGCTGTCCCCATCCCCCAACCGCCCTGCCCCTCGCCCCCGCGCGCACGGTGAGGTCCTGACCAGCAGTGGCCCACCCCCGGCAACCCCGGTGGCCCTTCTCGGCCACCGCACTGGACTCGGGCGTTCAGCCAGAGTGCGACCCCGGCCAGGTCCGCCAGCTCGTGCTCGTTCAGCCCGACCGGGATGCACTCCTCCAGCGGTTGGCCGTCCTCGCTGGGCACGCCCCGGGCGCCGTAGCGGGCGTTCACCAGGCCCATCGCCGTCGTGATCACGCTTCGCAGCACGACCGGCGGCTCCAGTTGCCGACTCACCGCGATCAACGCGTCCAGCATGTCCCGGAAACGGTCCTGACCGCGCGGCTTCGCGCAGACGATCGACGAGCTGGTCGATCTCCGCGTCCACCCGGTGGTCACGGTCGGGAAGGTCTGGCCGCGCGGCATCCTTCCGATCCATCAGCCCGCCTCGCCTGCCCTACTGGACGACCGCGCCGTGAACACGCCGCAACCCGGACACGGGCACCTCGGCGTGTTCCGCCCTCCACCGCAGGCACCGCCACTGCCCGTCGCAGGGCCGACAGGCCGGGAACATCGGCCATTCCCCGCGGCAGCATCACGACGGCGCACCGGGACACCTCGACCAGCAACCGTCGAGCACCTCGCCACTGCGTGGGGATGCCGCGCGAGCGGCGCAGGAAAAACCGTCTGGGCCGACCTCCCCTTCCCCTGACACGCGCCACACGCCCGCGGAAGCACGACGGGTGAATGCACGTTAGCCGCAGACGTACCGAGCCTGGGGAGGCTGTCGTGCCCAAGCCCGACACGGCCTATTCCAGCAAGGCGATTCGCTGTCTGCTGCGGCGCCGGGCATCGCCGCAACGATCCCCGAGCGCCGTGACCAAGCCGCCAACCGCCGACGCCGGGGGGCTTCGGCGGTCGTCCGCCCGCCTTCGACAGGGAGAACTACCGCGACCGCAATGTCGTGGAGCGGTGCTTCGCCCGTCTCAAGCAGTTCCGTGCGATCGCCACAAGGTTCGACAAGCTCGCAGGTCGCTACCGGGCGGGCGTTGTTGTTGCGTCGCTGCTCCTGTGACTGCGCGCGGCGGAGAGGTGATCACGCTGGCGGTCGGTCGGTGGCCGACTCGGTCAGGCCGTGGTGAAGGAGGGCGAGGGCGCGGTCGGCGACCCGGGTGGGGTCGGCGCCGTGTTCGATGGCGGTCATGGCGGCTTGGACGGTGCCGCCGACGAGTTGGCCGGTCAGCTCGGAAGCTTCTCCGGTCATGGCGGTGATCGCCGCTTGGAGGGGGGCGTAGTGGCGGTGGTGGAGTTCGTGGACGCGGGCCAGGCACTCGGGGGGGAGGTCGGCCTGCATGAGTGCTTTGGCGGGGCGGTGGGCGCCTTGGGCGGCGAGGTGGAGTTCGGTGCGGATGAAGGCGTCGAGGCGTTGGGCGGGTTCGTGGATGTCGGCGAGGGCCTGGGTGGTGGCGGTGTCGGCGGTGGTGAACGCTTCTTCGACGATGGCGGCGAGCAGGGCGGCGGCGGAGGGGAAGTACTGGTAGAAGCTGGAGCGGGCGAGCCCGGCGCGGGCGCCGACCGCGGCCGGGGTGACCGCGGCGGCGCCCTGTTCGACGAGGACGTCGACGGCGGCCTGAATCAGCGCGGCGCGTTGCTGGGCACGGTGCTCGGCGACGGTGGCGGCGCTGATCTTCGGCATGGGGCGGGGATGCCTTTCGGGGTGTTCGTCAGGTCAGTCGACCGTCCCGCAGGGTCAGGACGCGGTCGGCCGCATCCAGTATCTCGTGGTCGTGGGTGACCATGACAGTGGCGGTGCGGTGGGCGCGGGTCTGCCGGGCCAGCAGGTCGACGATGTCGCAGGCGCGGGCGCGGTCCAGGGCGGAGGTGGGCTCGTCCACGAGCAGAACCTCCGGGGCCAGGACTAGGGCCCGGGCGATGCCGACGCGCTGGCGCTCACCGCCCGAGAGCCGGTCGGGACGGTGCTCGGCACGGGAGCTCATGCCGACGGCTTCGAGGAGCTCGTCCGCGCGGCGGCGGGTCTCACGGTCGAGACGGCCAGCGACGTGGGCCGTGAGCAGGAGCTGTTCACGGGCAGTCAGGGAGGCGAAGAGGTTGGCCTGCTGGAAGACGTAGCCGATGTGGCGGCGGCGGTGGGCGGTGCGCTGGTGTTCCTTGAGGGTGGTCAGGTCGGTGCCGGCGACGTGGACGGTGCCGCGGGTGGGGTTCTGCAGGCCGCCGGCGACGGCGAGGAGGCTGGACTTGCCGGATCCGGAGGGGCCGGTGACCGCCAAGAGCTCTCCGGGTGCGACGGCGAGGTCGACCTGGTCGAGAGCGGTGACCTGCTGCTGTTCGTGGCCCAGGTGCAGGGTGACGCCGGTCAGGCGCAGGGCTGCCGCCTCAGGGGTGGTGGCGCCGTCGGGTGCGGGGGTCGGGGTGGGGTGGGTCATCGGTTGGCTCCGAGTGCGCTGAGGGCCTGGACCTTGGTGATGCGGCGGATGGCGACTGCGGCGCCCGCGAGTCCCAGCACGATCAGCAGGAGGGCGGCCAGGGCGACCTGGTCGGTTTGGAGGGAGAAGGGGGCGGATCCGTTCATGGCGCCGCCCAGGGCCAGGCCGACGGCGGTTCCGGCGGCGGTGGCGGCGAGCAGGACGGTGCCGGCTTGGGTGAGGGCGTCGCGCAGGATGTAGCCGGTGGAGGCGCCGATCGCCTTCAGCAGGGCGATCTCCTGGCGGCGCTGGATGGTCCACACGGTGAAGAAGGATCCGACCACCAGGGCGGAGATGGCGTAGAGGAAGCCGCGGATGAGGGTCATGGTGCTGGACTCGGCGGTGTAGCCGGGCGAGGCGCCGTAGGTGCCGGTCTTGTCGACGGTCTGGGTGCCCAGGCGCTGGTCGGCGGCGGCGGTGTCGGCGCCGGGGGCGAGTTGCAGGGCGACGGCAGTGGCCTGGTGGGCGGCGGCGTCGGGCAGCACGCCGGGCAGGCCGTAGTGGAGCTGCTGCCACAGCGGCAGCGGCGCGTAGACGATGCCGACGTGCCCGAAGGAGGCGTGCCCGATCGTGCCGGTCACGGTCAGCTCGGTTGCGGCCTGCCCGGCGGAGAGCCGGTCGCCGATCTTGACACCCTCCCTGAGGATCTCCTCGCTGACCAGGACGCCGTTCGGGGTGCCGCCGGCCAGCGGCTGGCCGGACAGCGGCACGGGGGCGAGGAAGCCACCGGGCTCGACGCCGAGGACGGCGAGGTCGAGCTGCTTGCCACCGGTGGCACCGAGCTGGGCGTGCACCAGCTGCTGGCCCAGCGGCTCGGCCTTGCGTACGCCCGGCCGGCCGGCCCACCGGGCGGCGGTGTCGGTGGTGACGGTGGAACGGGAGAACAGCTCGCCGGTGGCCGAGCGATCGAAGGCGAGATGGGTGACGGGCAGGGCGCGCAGACCGGAGATGCCCGAGTCGGCGAGGCCACTGGCCAGCCCCGAAAGGATGACGCCAAGGACGGCGATCATGCCCACCACGGCGCCGATCAGGGCGAACCGCCCGCGGGCGAAGCGCAGATCACGAAGAGCGAGGAACACGGGATCGTCCGTCCTGTTCAGGCGTCGACGGAGACGGCGGTCTCGAACATCTCCACGCCGCCGCCCGCCCCGTCGGCGGACGCACCGCCCTCGGACGGCCCGTGCGCGGCCCGGAAGGACTCCGACCGCATCCAGGCCGCGAACGCCTCCTCGCCCGTGAAGTCCATCACCGCCGCGTACACCCCACCCTCTCGCTGCGGGCGCAGCAGCCGCGTCCCGAGCAGCCCGTCCACCCCGGGCAGCGTCGCGCGCATGCTCGCCGCGAACCGCTCCTCGAACGCCGCAGCACCGTCCGCGGGGACCAATATCCGGTTCATCACCGTGTACATCCGAAAACCACCTGCTCCAAGGCATAGGGAAGCACCGGCAGGCTTTGCCGACACTAGTGTCAGCATCCTAGTCCAGGTTCCCGACACTGGCGTCGACAAGAGGTGTTCAAGCGCCCCTGAGCCACGGTGAGCGCGGCCAGCGCGGCGATGGAGATCATTTGTCAGACAAGCCCTAGAGCGCCGAACACTGGCTGCCCCAAGGCCGGGTCTCTAGCCCTACCAGGCCAAACAGAAGCGAGGACCAACAGCGGAGCGCTGGCAGAGAGTGCATCCGAGGGGGCAGGCAACGATGGCGGTGCTGCCGTCGTCACGTACCGGGACGCGCTGCACGACTTCGCCGACGGGCTGAACGCGCTTCACATCGCCTGTGGTGCACCGTCCTACCGGGACATCGCGAAGGCGTCGATGAAGCCGAAGCTGAGTCAGGCCGGCATCGCCGAGTTCCTCAAGGGCAGGCGCCTTCCCCAGCTGAACGCTCTGATGGAGTTCATCCGGGTCATCGGTCTCGGAGCGCATGCCGCGCCCGGCGACGCCGTGTCCCCGGAGGACCTGCAGCAGGAGTGGCGCACCCGCTGGACCCGTGTCCGGGGCCTTCAGCGTCAGGCCCAGGAGCCCTTGGCGCACCTGAAGGCCACCGTGAAGGAGACCCTCGACGAGGCGGAAAGGGAAGCAGAGGCCCTCCGGGCGGCCGCGCGGGAGGAAGCCGCGGGTATCCGTGCCGAAGCCGACGCCGAGCGCCTGACCGCCCAGGCCCGCAGCGAAGCAAATGAACTGGTCGAACAGGCCAGAACGCAGGCCGAACAGCCACGCGCCGACGCCGGCGGCCCCGACGCCCCTCGCGGAACCCGGGCAAAGACGTTCCTGGCGCGCCTGCGGTGCCTGCCGCGGCCGGCCTCCTCGGCGGCCACCTCGGCGCACGCCTCCAGCTGCACCTGCCCGAGACGGCCCTCCGGCTCCTGCTCGGGGCCCTCGCCACCGGAATCGGCGCACTCTACGCAGTCCAAATCCTTCGCTGACCGTGCAGAGCTCGGCCGTTCCGAGGCACCGGGGTGCTGTCGAAACTCGTGAACGTTCCGGCCCGACACCAGCCCCCCTAACGCCTACCAAACTGATGTCGAAGTGCTGTCCGTTCTCGCGTACAGAGCCACCTGGCCTGTGCCGGCTGCGCGGCCACAACCAGCTCCACCCCCGCCGCCTTGGCGGTGCCTCGGATAGCGAGCAGCGCGTTCACGGTGGTGGAATCGCAGAACGCCGGGGCCGCCATGCCGACGACCAGCCGCGCGGGGCGATCGGCCACCGCGCATGCCAGTGCGTGCTCCAGCGCCCGGCGCTGGTCCTGGTCGACCTCGCCGGTGAGGTGAAGGAGCTGGGCGCTCCCACCGGTTCTCGTGATCGTGATCCGCAGTGGCTGCCCGGTGGGGATGGTGTTCTCGGCTCGCAAGCCGTGTCCGGCGGACATGGGCGGCCCCTTCCGACGGGGGAGTCCTTTGATGGTGAGCCTGCTCGCGCCGGGCGGTTTCGTCCAGGGCACCGCGTTGACGAAACGGACACGGCCGGTCCGGTCAGGTGTCCGCGGTGGGCTCCTGGTCGTGCTGGGAGCGGCGGAGTTGTTCGTTGAGGCGTAGGGCTTCCTCGAGTTGGTCTTCGAGGATGACGATGCGGCAGGCGGCTTCGATGGGGGTGCCCTGGTCGACGAGGTCGCGGGCGCGCATGGCGATGCGCAGTTGGTAGCGGGAGTAGCGCCGGTGGCCGCCTTCGGAGCGCAGTGGGGCGATGAGGCGGTGTTCGCCGAGGGCTCGCAGGAAGCCGGGGTAGTCACTGCACCTCTCTGGTTCTCGAGGAGAACGCGTCGAGGGGCCCCGGCGCCGTGTCGGCTCCGGGGCCCCGAAGGGGAACAACACCATCTACCGGCCTGGGCCGGTCCTGTTACGTCCACACTGCCCCAGGGGAGGGGGTGTGCGGGGATCGCGTATGCGTGACCGGAAACCACCGTCCTTCGTGTCCTGAGGGAGGTCTGCGGTGTCCGCCCGGGCGAGTGTTCACGGGCCGGGCGATCCTGATGGCGCTTGCGCCCTCCGTTCATCCTCTGTACTGAACTGTCACTTTTCGTACTGCTGGTACTGCACCCTGCTGAACTGCGTACTACTGGTCGGTGGCCGCGGTGGCCCACCCGGTCCGGCAGCCGGCCCCGCCAGCCGTCCTGCACATGCACTGGCCTGGAACCCCACTGCCTGGACCCCTCGGCACGCGCGCCCGCAGTCTGGGCGCCTTTGCCGAGGCCCTGCCTGATCTCACGACTGCCGGTGCTGCACTCACTGAACTGCGTACTGCTGGTACCGCTGGCGGCGGCCCCTGATACCTGCGGGCCGCCCGGTCCGGCAGCCAGTCCCGTCGCCGTCCTGCACCTGCCTGGCTTCGGAACTCCACTGCCGGACCGAACCGCGAACCTCTGTCCAACAACCCCGGCCAGTTCGTGTCTGGCCGGTATCGCCGACTGCTGTCTACGAGAGAAACGTTAGACCCGCCCGTAAGCAATGTCTACTCCGGCGCGCATAGATTTTGCGGCGCCCGTGAGTGAGGTAGTCTCCCGCTGCCCGGCGGCGGCAACCCCCCGAGCCGCCGCCGCGCGCCCGAGACAGCAAGCGGCACCGCGCAGGGAGGCGGCAGTGGAACACCTGGTGCCCGCAGCACCGCAGACGGCCCGGGACGGACAGGCGGCCCTGGTCGAAGCGATCACCGAGGCCGTGCACGACGGTGACGACCGAACCGTCCGCCGGCTACTGGCCCGCTTCGCCGAACTGGCCACCATCGCCGACCTGTACGCCCTGTGCAACGCCCTCGACGCCGCCCGCCCATCCGGCAACCGCGGGCGGAGGTGACCCCGCCAAAACGCGCTCGCGAACCTGCCCGACCAGGCGTCCAGGTCGTTCCCGCGCCTGGCGTCGTGGCCGCTGCGAATGTGCGCTCGCCCTGCCGCGGCCGCGGGGCGGCTGCCCTGTCGATGGGTGAGCTCCGGGCACGGTGCCAGTGCCTGCAGTGCCCAGTACGGCTGACGGGCTGCACCTGGCCGAGGTGGATGGCGCGGCGCACGCGTGTGCCGGCGGACGGATGCGCCGCGCGGGCGGTGGCGGTCCTGGGTCGTCGGCCTGCGCGCGGAGGCTGACGACGGCCGGATTGAACGGCCCGGCGCCGGCCACCCTGCCAGGCTGGATGGCGGGTGGCCGGCGCCCGTGGTGCCGCCCGGGTCAAGCTGCGATCGTGAGGTCGGCGCGGCCGAACAGGAGCGCGTAGCCGCGGGGGAGGTCGGCGAGGAGCCGGTCGGTGAGGTGGTCGCCGGCCAGGACGGAGGAGGTGTCCCAGCGGGCGGCGGTGAGGCTGGTGTTCAGAACCCGGGCGACGGCTTCGACGAAGGCCGGGGCGGCAACGGGTTCGGGCAGCGGGACCTGGGCGGCGAACACGGCGCGGGCCCGGTCGGGCAGGGCGGCGGCGAGGTCGCAGCGCTCCTCGCCGGTGAGCTGGGAGCCGAGGACGGCCAGGACCACGTCGAGGACGCGTTGGCCGCCGGCGGGCCAGCGACGCGTGAGGGGTGGTCAGGGTCGTGTCCCTGCGGTCGGGCGGCCGAACAGCAGGTCGTAGCCGGGTGGCAGCTGGAGCAGGACCTGGTCCATGAGGTGGTCG
>NZ_JOAI01000076.1 GCF_000717715.1 Streptomyces sp. NRRL B-24484
CTACCGCGCGATGCACGACCGCGAGGCGCTGAAGGTCCGCATCGCCTTCTGAGGTTCCGTCACACCACCTGCACCCCCGGGGCGGTGCCGCACACGCGGCACCGCCCCGGACACCGCCCTTCCGCCCGAGGAGAGTTGCATGAAGATCGTGATCGCCGGCGGCCACGGCCGGATCGCCCGGCGGCTGGGCCGGCTGCTCGCGGCCCGCGGCGACGGTGTCATCGGAATCGTCCGCAACCCGGACCACTGCACCGACCTGGAGGCCGACGGCACGGAGCCCGTCGTCTGCGATCTCGAACAGGCGTCGAGCGAGCAGGTCGCCTCCGTTCTGGACGGGGCCGACGCCGTGGTCTTCGCCGCCGGAGCCGGACCGGGCAGCGGGGCCGCCCGCAAGCACACCGTCGACCACCGGGCCGCCGTCCTCGTCGCCGAGGCCGCGCTCCGGGCCGGGGTGCGCAGGTACGTGATGGTCTCCACCCGCGGCGCCGGCAGCCCGCCCCCGGCCCACGCCGACGACGTCTGGGCGGCCTACGTGAACGCCAAGACCGCCGCGGACGAGCACCTCATGGCCCAGGACCTCGACTGGACCGTCCTGCGGCCCGCCGCCCTCACGGACGAGCCGGGTACCGGCACCGTCCGCCTCACCGCCGGGCGGAGCATCGGCGAGATCACCCGTGACGACGTCGCCCGGGTCCTGGCCGCGCTGCTCGACACCCCCACCACCGCGGGACTCGTCCTGGAACTCGCCGCAGGACCCGACCCGGTCACCGAAGCCGTGGCACACGCCGCGGAGGCCCGCACGGGCCGGCCCTGACGGCGACGGTGCCGTCGCGCCGGCCGTACTCGGCCTGTTCCTGCTGCCCGGCCACCCTCCGGGCGTCCGGCGCCGGCTGACGGACGGCGCGCGTCGGCCGGGTCCGTTCGGATTTCCGGCTGCACGCCCAGGCTCCGGGGACGGCGGGGCCGTGGCCGGTGAGGACGGCGGCCTCGGGCACGTACCGACGCGGACGTGCCCGAACGGCCACCGTGTTGGTCGCCGGTCTCCGGTTCACGGCCGCACCAGGACCTTCAGCGCCTCGCGTGCGTCCATGGCCCGGTAGCCCTCCGGGGTGGCGTCGAGGCCGACGGCGCGGTCGAAGACCCGACCGGGTTCGATGCTGCCCTCGACGATGTCGGGGAGCACTTCCTCGATGTACGCGCGGGCCGGGGCGGGCCCTCCGGTGAGGGTGATGTTGCCGCCGAAGAGGCTGCCGAAGCCGACCGGGGCCTCCTCGTACTGGGGCACGCCGACCCGGCTGATGGTGCCGACCGGGCCCGGCCGACGGCCTGCCGTGCGTCGGGCCGCGGCGTGTCGGACGTGGTTCCTAGGCTTCACCCACCAGTGAGTGAGGGGAAGAGCGGATGTCCGACGAATTCGACTACGTGCCGGCGTTGTTCACGGTGCTGGCCGGTCCACCCGAGGGGGAGCGGACGGTGGACGGCTGGCGGGTCAAGCGACTGGGCCTGGTCAAGGGCCCGGCCGACGCCGGCACGGTGTACGACCCGGCCGGGCCGGAGGCAGCGGGATTCCCCGCGCGACCCGACGGCACACCGGTCTACCTGGTGTCCAGGGCGGACCGGCCGGAGGTCCCGGTGGCGGCCGTCGTGCACCACGGGGACACCGCCCCGGTCCGAACGCAGGAGTGGGGCGAGAGCATGATGACGAGTTCCGGTCTGGCCGTGTTCCACGCGAGCGCCGACACCCGCTGGATCGACCCGGCCGTCCCGGTGCTCAGGCGCGCCTGGGCGGTGTTGCACGCGCGCGCAGCCGGGGGCGACGACTGGCTGCTGGACACCTTCCGCGCAGCCCTTCAGGACGTCCGGGCGGACACCCGCGACTGGCCGCTCGACCCGGTCGAGGGCGACTTCGCGGAGGACTGGCTGCTGCTGCCGGACGAGGCCGGCACCGGCACCCTGATCGGAATCCTGATCAGCCCGGACGGCGCCACCACGGTCGAGTGCCTCGACGCCGACGGCAACACCGTGGCGATGCTGCTCACCTGTGACGGGTGATCGGCAGGAGACCGGCGGGGTGGTAGCCGGGTGACCCGGGTGCCACCCCGCAGGAGCGGTGCGGACGGCTGTCGGCAGCCGGTCGAACCCTGACTGCAGCCCGTGCGGGTGTCGCGCACGAGGCGGAGTCGCCCGAGAATCGCTCGTGGGGACACCGGTCGTCCGCGCGGCGCGCCAAGGAAGGGGGCACCGGATGGATGACGTCGAACGGGGCGGGAATCCGGCGCGGCTCCCGCTGCCGCGGCACTCGAACGAGGACCGGCCCGACGCCGAGGCGCTGCCGCGGGAGCGCGAGGTGCCGGCGACGGACCTGCCGATCGTCCTGATCCCGGGCCGCGGCGTTCCCGGCGTGTTCTGCGTCGGCGACGTGCGGAGCGGCAGCGTCGGGCGCGTCGCCACGGCCGCCCGGGAGGGGCCGGCAGCGGCGGCGAACGCGACCCGCCCGGTCACCGACCGGGGAGGCGAGGGCCGGTGAACCGGACGGAGAAGCTCACCGCCCGGCTCCGCCGCCGGGATCCCGGGCTCGCCGCCACCCGGCGGGCGGCCCGGACCGCGATCGTGATGCCGCTCCTGTTCGCGGTGTGCTCCCAGGTCCTCCACGCCCCGGTCACCGGGACCTTCGCCGCGTTCGGGGCGTTCGCCATGCTCCTGCTGGTCGAGTTCACCGGCCCGATGGCCCAACGGCTCCGCGCCCAGGCGGCACTCACCGCCGCGTGGCTCGTGCTCGTCTCGCTGGCCACGGTCGCGACGCGGACGGTGTGGACCGCGACGGCGGCAACGGTCCTGGTGGGCTTCGTCGTGCTCTTCTCGGGAGTGGTCAGCTCCGTACTGGCCGGCAGTACGACCTCGCTGCTCCTGGGCTTCGTCCTGCCGGTGTCGGCGCCCGCCCCGCTGGCCCAGCTGCCCGAACGGCTGACCGGTGTCCTGCTGGCCGGTGCGGCGTCCGTGATCGCCGTGGCCGTGCTGTGGCCGAGGAGGCCGGCCGATCCGCTCGGCGCACCCGCCGCGCAGGTCTGCCGGGCCGGCGCGGAGCAGTTGCGCACCGACGCGGAGCACTCCGGGAGCCGTCCGGCCGGCCCCACGTTCGCCGAGTGCCGCACCTGCGCCCAGCAGACCCGGGCGGCCGCACAGAGCCTGCAGCAGGTCTTCACCGCCACGCCGTACCGGCCCACCGGACTGTCGGCGGAGTCCCGGGCCCTGGTCCGGCTCGTCGACGAGCTGACCTGGCTGAGCGCCGTCCTCGCCGAGGCGGCACCCGCCGCCGAGGACGGTCCTCCGGGCACCGAACAGTCCGCGGCCGTGCGGAGGACGGCGGCCGCGGTGCTGGACCTCTGCGCGGAACTGCTGGACGACCCGGGCGTTCCGACCGACCGGCTCGGTGCCCGGGTGGACGAGCTCCACCGGGCCCTGGCGGAACTGGAGGAGGCGGTCGTCGACCGCCTGCCCGTCCCCGACGCGGCGGCCGACACCCGGCCGGACCCCGACGGCTTCATCGACAGTCTCGACGTGTCCTTCCGCTGCCAGGAGGTGGCCTTCGTCGTCCTCCAGGTCGCCCGGAACGTCGCCACCAGCTGCGCCGCCCACCGGCGCAGCTGGCCGGAACGCCTCCTCGGCCGCGAGCCCGGGGCGCTGACCGCTCCCCTGAGCAGCGCCCGGGAGCGCGCGGCGGCGCACCTCCAGCCGCACTCGGTCTGGCTGCACAACAGCATCCGCGGCGCGATCGGCCTCGGAATCGGTGTCGCGCTGGCCCACCAGGCCAACGTCCAGCACGCCTTCTGGGTCGTGCTGGGATCCCTGTCGGTGCTCCGCTCCAACGCCCTGAACACCGGCCAGAACGCCTTCCGGGCGCTCGGCGGCACACTCGCCGGTTCGGTGCTCGGCGCCGCCCTGCTCCAGGTCATCGGGCACAACACCACCGCGCTCCGGTTCCTGCTGCCGATCGCGGTGCTGGTCGCGGGCATCGTGCCCGCGGCGGTCTCCTTCGCGGCCGGTCAGGCGGCCTTCACGGTCACCCTCGTGATCCTCTTCAACATCGCCGAGCCCGCCGGGGTGTCGATCGTCCTGCTCCGCATCGAGGACATCGCGCTGGGGTGCGCGGTGAGCCTGGTCGTCGGCCTGTTCTTCTGGCCCAGAGGGGCGTCCGCCGCCGTCGGGAAGGCGCTGGCGGAGGCGTACGAGGACAGCGCCCGATACCTGCTCGGCGTGGTGGACTACGCGGTGGCCTGCTGCACCTTCACCCCGGCCGCCATCGAGGCCCCCCAGGAGGGCCGCCGTGCGGCGGCCGCCGCACGGCGGCTGGACGACGCCTTCCGGACGTACCTGGCGGAGCGCGGCGCGAAGTCCGTCCCGCTGGGCGAGATGACGACCCTGGTCACCGGCGTGGTCGGGCTCCGGGTGGCCGCCGACGCGGTGCTGGAACTGTGGCGTCGCGCGGCGGGCGGGCAGTCGCCGGAGGCCCGCGCCGCCGCGCAGAAGGAACTGGTGGTCATGGCCGAACGCGTGGCCCGCTGGTACCGGAGCCTCGCCGACGGACTGGTGGGCGACGGCGAGGTGCCCGACCCCCTGGAACCCGACCCGACCAACAACGCCCGGATCGTCGAGGCCGTCCGGCGGGACCTGCACGACGGCGGCGGGAGGGCGACGGGGACGGGCGTGCGCATCATCTGGACGGGCGACCATCTGGAAGCTGCACGGCGCCTCCAGCAGCCGATCGCCGCAGCGGCAGGCTCCGCCGACGCCCGGGCGGCCCTGATCCCGTCGCGGTGAGGGAGTCCCGCCGGGGGAGGGGTGGGACCGGCGGGGCCGGGAGCCGCCCGGACCCGGAGGATCGGCGCGCCCGTCAGCGACCGCGCACGTGCAGGCCGAATCCGGAGCGACCCGCGGGCTCCAATCCCTCCTTCAGGTGCAGCGACGGGATCTCGTAGTCACCGAAGTTCTGCCGCCGGAACGGGATCGGCTCGGTCGACTCCAGGGTGAGCAGGCGCTGCTCCCAGGCCTCGGCGACGGCCGGGTAGTCCTCCACGCGCATCCGGTCGGTGCCGTACAGCACGAACGGCGGCAGCACCTCGATGCCCGGGTAGTACAGGATGCCGTGCTGGATCGGGAACAGCAGGTCGTCGATCGGGCCGTTGATCCCGCGGGCCGCGTAGTGCGACTCCGGACCGCCTGTGGTCACCGACAGCAGGGCCCTCCTGCCGGCGAGGGTCCCCTCGCCGAAGCGCTCGCCGTACCGGGTGTCGCTGTGTTCGCCGACGCCGTAGGCGAAGCGGTGGGTGAACACCCGGTCCACCCAGCCCTTGAGGATCGCGGGCACGGTGTACCACCACAGCGGGAACTGGAAGACGATCGTGTCGGCCCACAGCAGCTTCTCCTGCTCGGCGAGGACGTCCGGGGTGAGCGCCCCGGCGTCGAAGGCCCGGCCCGAGTCCAGGGCGACCTTCAGCGGGCTCGACGCGTGGCTGCCGTAGTCCGATGCGTCCGCGACCGCCTTCCAGTCCATCGCGTACAGGTCGCTCACCCGCACCTCGTGTCCGGCGCCCTCCAGCGTGGACACCGCGAGGTCCTTCAACGAGCCGTTCAGCGACTTCGGCTCGGGGTGGGCGTAGACGATCAGCGTCTTCACGGGAACTCCTTCGGATCGGATGCCTCAGATCCTGGGCGCTGCGGCGCCCGGCGTTCAGGGGCGCCGCTTCCGTCGGACGGGACTTCCTGGTAACGGCAGGGCCACCTTCGCGCGCCGCAGCGCGGCCATACTGGGCGCATGGACGATCTTGCGGGCTTCCTGCGGACCCGGCGGTCACGGGTCGACCCGGCCGCCGCCGGCATCCCCTCCGACAGCCGCCGCCGGGTCGAAGGGCTGCGCCGCGAGGAGGTCGCGCACCTGTCCGGGGTCAGCGTCGACTACTACGTACGGCTGGAGCAGGGCCGCGCCACGCAGCCCTCCGAGCAGGTCCTCGACGCCCTCGCCCGCGTCCTCGGCCTCGACGGGACCGAACGCGGACACCTCGGCCGGCTCGCCCGGCAGCGCCGCCGCACGAAGACGCCGGGCGGGCGGGTGCGGCCGGAGCTGCTGCGCGTCCTCGACCTGGTCGCCGGCGCACCCGCGCTGATCATGAATCACCGCCTGGACGTGCTCGCCGGGAACCGGCTCGCCGGGCTCCTCTTCGGCCGGCCGGTACCGGGCCTGAACATCGCCCGGCACCTCTTCCTGGAGGAGGGCGAACACGGCCTCTACGCGGACTGGGAGAACTGCACCCTCGACGTGGTCGGCCACCTGCGCCTGGCGGCCGGGAAGTACCCCGAGGACGCCCGCCTGGTCTCGCTCGTCGGCGAGCTGGCGATGGGCAGCGATCGCTTCCGCCGCCTGTGGGCCCGCGCGGACGTCCGCGCGCGCACCCACGGACGCAAGGCGTACCGGCACCCGCTGGTCGGGCCGCTCGACCTCCACCAGGAGAACTTCGCGCTGCCGGACGACGCGGGCATGGAGCTCCTGGTGCTGTCCGCGCCGCCCGGCGGTCCCGCCGAGGACGGGCTGCGCCTGCTGGCGGGCCTGGACACGGGCGGCGCCGACGGGCACCCGGCGGCGAACGCCCGGGCCCGTGGCGACGGGGGTGCTACCCCTCGAGGGTCCTCGCGGCGTCACGGATGACCTCGAGGACGAGGTCGGGGTGCGAGAGCATCGGCACGTGGCTGCTGTCGACGGCACAGGTCTTGGCACCCATGCGTTCGGCGGCGGCCCGCTCCAGGTCCGGGTTCACAGTGCGGTCGTTGTTCGCGACGACGTACCAACTCGGCTTGGTGCGCCAGGCGGTGCCGGGGACCTGCTGGGTGAACAGGTCGGGCACCGGCACGGCGCCCGTCGCGAGGACGAGCTTCTGCTCGGCTTCCGGCAGGTCGCCGCAGAAGTCGCCGACACCCGATTCGAGGAGCCAGATGCGGCCGTCGGCGATGTCGATGTGCTCGAAGACGGGCGTGCGGGCGAACTTGTCCTGCTGGCCCTGTGAGGTCTCGTCCTCGTCGGGGGCGAGTGCGGCGATGTAGACCAGCGCGCCCACGCGGTCGTGCGTGCCGGCCTTGGTGATCAGGGTGCCGCCGTAGGAGTGACCGACGAGCACGACCGGGCCGGGCACGTGGTTGATGGAACGGGTGACGCACGCGACGTCGCCCTCCAGGGAATCGAGGCCGTGCTGCGAGGCGGACACCTCGTGGCCTTCGGCCTGGAGCGCGGGGACGAGCTTGTTGAAGCACGACCCGTCGGCCCAGAGTCCGTGGGCGAAGACGATGCTGGCCTTGCTGGCCATGGGCTTCCTCCTTCAGGGGCATCGAGCCGTGGCGCCATCCTGCGTTCGGTAGTCGCTTCGTCACCTGCTGCACTCGCCGGTGCAGTCGGCCCAGGGGGGGCAGCCGGCTCCTACGGTTCGACGTAGTGGACGGTCTGCATCATGCCGAGGTCCCCGTGGTGCAGCTGGTGGCAGTGGGCGACGGTGCGGCCGGTGAAGTCCTCGTACGCGACCAGGAAGGTGACCGAGTCGCCGGGTGTGCCGCCGGCGAGGCCGACGGTGTCGTGCCAGACCGGCGGGTCGAGCCGTACGCCGTTCCGGTGGGTGACGAGGACCTGGTTGGTGTGCAGGTGGAAGGGGTGGTTGAACGCCGGGAGGCTTTCGTCGGTGCGGACGGTCCATCGCTCGACCGTGCCGAGGCGCAGGGTGTGATTGGTACAGGCGGGGTCGAACAGGCCGTGGGCCGGGTCGCGGGTGGGGTCGCCGCCGGGATCGGCCGCGGGGGTGGCATGGGTGCCCAGGACGCGGAACGCGTTGGGGAACGGCCCGGTGAAGACGCCCGGGTCGGCGTGGAAGACCACCTCGCGGTCCGCGCCGGGGTCGGTGACGCCCCGCTCGTCGAGGAAGGGCCTGCCGGGCGGCAGCGAGACCGGCAGGCCCATCGGCGGGTCGACGGGCTCTCCCGTGACCTCGATCGTCATCAGGGGCCCGGGCGCCGCGTCGGCCCGCAGCTCGTACCGGCCGGGCGCGCCGCCCCGGACCAGGAGGTCGGCGCGGTTTCCCATGGCCAGGCGCACCTCCTCCAGGGCGACGGGTCCGGTGAAGGTGACGCCGTCCTGCGCGATCTGGTGCATCGTCATGCCCGTACCGTCCCCGGTGATCCGGAGCCGCAGCGCGGCGAACGCGGTCGCGGCGACCAGCCGCCACCGCTGCACCTCGCCCGGACGCAGCCGGAGGGTGGGGCCGACCGCGCCGTTGACGGTGAAGGTCGACGGGACGCCCGTCACCCAGCCGCCCGAAGTGAAGGCGGGGACCCGGCCGTCCTTGAGCTTGAGTTCGTTGATGCAGACGACGACGTCGGCGGCCGCCCGGATCTCCGGGACGTCGTCGACGTCGCCCTCGACGACGATCACACCGGCCATGCCGCCGACGACCTGTTCGGCCGTGGATCCGTGCAGGTGCGGGTGGTACCAGTAGGTGCCCGCGGGGTGGTCGGCCGGCACGTGGACGGTCGACGTGTACCGCGGCTCCGGGCCGCCGGCGGCGGCCTCCTCCGCGGTGCGCGGGGCGAATTCCCGCAGCACGTTGTCGGCGTGCCCGGACGGGGAGACGTGCATCCCGTGGGTGTGCAGGTTGAAGCTGTTGGGACGGTGCGGTGTGTTGTGGCCGCCGCTGTGCGGCGGATCGGGCGGCAGTCCGTTGATGTGCGTGAGGTGCAGCGTGTCGCCGCCGCGGACGCGCAGGGTCGGCCCCGGGATCGTTCCGTTGTAGGTACGGGTGGTGATGCGGCCGTGGCCCGGGACGAAGACCTCCGTGAAGCGGACGTCGAGCGTCTGCTCCAGCACCTGCGCGGCCGAGCCGTGCACCGGCCGGGTGACCGGGACGGCCGGCTGGGGGAACGGTGCCGGTGGCGCTGCCGCACCCCGCCCCGCGAGGACTCCGCCGGGCCCCGAGGCGAGGGCCGCGGCGGGGACGGCCCTGAGCACCGCTCGACGGCTGACCACGGGACCCTCTCCCACGGCGGGCTCCTCTCTTCCACGGCCGGGCGATCACCGCAGGGCAGGGCAGGGCGGGGCGTGCCGCGCCAGGGGCGGGCCGGCTCTCACCCGCCACCCAAGGTAGTGGAGCGCATGCACGAGGTGGCCGTCCTGGCGACCGTGCCGATCCCGTGGCGCTGCGGGAACCGAACCGGTCACTTCGGCGGGACCCGGCCCCGGCGCAGTCGGGGCCCATCTGCGCCGGGACCTCTGCCGCGCTAGGAGTCCGTGCCCGGCCCGGTGGGCGGGGTCGGCCAGGCCGGGCCACCTGGGCCACCCGGTGCGCCCGGAGCATTCGGTGCGGCGGGCGCGGTGGGTGCTGCGCCGCCGCGGGGGCCCCGGCGCCGGACGAGGAGGGAGACGGCCACCAGCACGGCGCCGACCACACCCAGCACGATCGGCAGGACGGTGCCGAGGAGCGAGATGGCGTTCCGGCCGTCCTTGGCGTCGTTCGCGGCGTCCTGCACGGAGTCGGGCGTCTGACGGTACGAGACGTCGGAGACGGGCAGCAGGGGGAGGAAGGCGCCGTCGCCCGGGGTGACGACCCCGGCCGTGCGCTGCTGGGCGCGCTCGGTGTCGACCACGATGCCGGTCTCCGGCTCGATCCAGAAGGTGTCGGCGCTCTGGAGCGTGTAGCTCAGCGGGACCGGATCGGGCAGGGTCGGCAGCAGGGCGGCCAGCTTCGCCTTCGCCTCCGCCGGGACGGTCCCGACCTGGGCGACCAGCGCCAGGGTGCTCTTGGGGACGGCCTTCGGGAGCCCGGCGAGCACCTGGGTGTCGGTGATCCGGGTGGCGGGCAGCCTCGCCAGGTACACGTAGGTGCTGACGCCGGACCTGCTCTCGGTGCGCGCGTACGTCAGCGGGGTGGTGGTCCCGGTCTCCGGCCGCCAGCCGGTGTACGTCTGCTTCTTCGCGCCGATCGGCCAGCTCACCGTCAGGCCCTTGGCGTCGACCACCGTCCAGTCGGACGGGTGGTCGGTGGCCGGTTCGAGGGACTTGCGGTCGACGGCGTACTGCCAGGTGGTCTTCTCGACCGCGCGGCCCGCCGCGGTCGTCGTCCGGACGTCGCTGACCAGGGCGGTGTCGCCGGAGGTGTCCAGCACCTTGACGGTCCGTTCGACGGCCATCGGGACGTCCCGCTTGACGGCCGAGAGCAGGTTGCCCTTCGCCACCTCCTGGGCGTCGAGCAGGGTCTTGAAGCTGCCCGTGTAGGAGCGGGCGACGTCGGTGTCCCCGGGCAGCCTGGCCACGTAGGTGGGCGTGACGAAGAAGGCGAGGACGAACGCGCCGGCGATCAGCACCAGACCGACGACGACGCCGACGCCGCGGAGCACCGTGTTCGTCCGCATGATCCGCTCTCCCGCTGCACTCGATCCGTCCCGCTCCCGTCCGACCCAGTGTCAGACGGCCCGGGCCGCCGCGCCACAGCGAGGCGCCCGGCCGGGCGCCGCCGCGGAGGGCGTCAGGGGCGGACGGCACCCACGTACGGCATGTACTCGATGGCGAGGATCTCGATGTTCTTGCCGGTGCGCGGTGCGTGGATCATCTTGCCGCCGCCGATGTAGATGCCGACGTGGTGCAGGTCGGAGTAGAAGAAGACGAGGTCGCCCGGTTGGAGGTCGGCCTTCGCCACGTGCCGGCCGGCGTTCCACTGGTCCTGGGAGACGCGGGGCAGCGAGACGCCTGCGGCGCGCCAGGCGCCGCCGGTCAGCCCCGAGCAGTCGAAGCTGTTCGGCCCGGTGCCGCCCCACAGGTAGGGCTTGCCGAGCTGGGCGTAGGCGAACTGGACGGCGGCGGCCGCGCGGCCGGTGGCCGGCCCGTTGTAGGTCTCCCGCGCGGAGGTGCGCGAGGAGCGGCCGTCCTGCGCGTTGACCTTCGCCCGCTCGGCGGCGGAGAGGCCGTCCAGCAGCCGGGTCGCCTCGGCGAGCCTGGTCTGCACGAGCTTCTTCTCGGCGGCGAGGGCCCGGTCGGTGGTGTCGAGCTGTCCGAGGACGGCCGTGGCCTCGGCGCGCCGCTGGTCGAGGCGGCGCTGCTGGTCGAGCAGCAGTTTCAGCAGGTCGCTCTGGGAACTCGCGGCGATGTCCTGTGCGGAGGCGCGCTTCAGGTAGGTGTCGGGGTCGGAGGAGAACATCAGCGCGACGGCGGGGTCGACGTTGCCGGTGCGGTACTGGTCGGCGGCGACCGCGGAGAGGCGCTCCCGCAGGCCGCTCATCCTGTCCTGGGCCGTCGCGACCTCGTCCTGGAGCTCGCCGGCGTCCTTCTGCAGGCGCTGCTGGGTCTCCTTGAACTTGTTGTACTTCTCGACGGAGGCCTCGGCCTGCTCGTTGAGGTCCTCGACCTGGGCCTTGACCGTGGCCAGGTCCGGCTTCGGAGCGGCGCCGGCGCTGCCGGTGCCGGCGAGGACGGCGGAGCCCGCTGCGGCCGTGGTCACGATGGCCATCCGGGCCCGGCTCGGCGGCGCGGGCTTGCGACGGTTACCCATGCGTGGTCACTCCCTGACTGTCGTTCCGCCCGCTCGCGGCACGGTCGCGGAGGGGTGCGGCCATCAGCGGCGCACCTCCATGTTCTAAGTAACTTAGTAGATGGAGGCGGGGTCCTGGCAAGTCCCGTGATCGGGATCCCGGGCCCGGGTCAG
Source organism: Streptomyces sp. NRRL B-24484 (assembly GCF_000717715.1). Classification (GTDB taxonomy): domain Bacteria; phylum Actinomycetota; class Actinomycetes; order Streptomycetales; family Streptomycetaceae; genus Kitasatospora. The sequence goes on from NZ_JOAI01000076.1 coordinate 11,724, forward strand.
GGGCCGCAGGCGAGCAGGACGGGAGCTGCGGGCAGCACCACGGCGGCGATCCACCAGGCGGTGCGCACCGCGCGCGGCAGCGGGGCCGGGTCCAGCAGCCGCCGCACGCGCGCGACGACGGCGTGGTCGCCGGCGCCCAGCGACGACGGGCGGGTGCGGGCGGTGGCGAACAGGAACAGGGCCTCGGCGAGAACCCTGGGCGTGGTGCTGCGCAGTGCCCGGTCGTCGGCCGCCATCTCGACCAGCGCCGGGACCGCCTGCCCGGCGAGGCGGGCGGCGGGCAGCCGGCGGAGTCCCCGGGCGAGCGCGGTGGCCGCCGAAGTGATCAGGTGGTGGCGGCCGGCGAGGTGGGCGCACTCGTGGGCGAGGACGGCGTCCCGGTGGGCGGGGGACATCCGCAGTGCGCCCTCGGTGAGGACGATCCGGCCGCCGTCCCCGGCCACGCACCACGCGGCGGGCTCGTCCGAGGCCATCACCAGCCAGCCGTCCTCGTGCCGACGGGCGACCAGGTCGAGCTTCCGGCGGTGCCGGCGCCGGGCGCGGGCGCCGCGGACCCAGGCCGTGAGGACGACGCCGGACAGGGCGGCCAGGATCGCCATGCCCATCCAGAACGCCTGGACGTGGCCGGCGGACTCGCCGGGGCCGCGGAGGTCGGCGGGGAGCAGCCAGCCGAAGGGGCCGCGTCCGTGGTGGTCGGTGGTGCTCAGCCGGTGCGCCAGCATGACGACGTCGGCCGCGCAGGCGAGGATCAGCGCGGCCCAGGTCGTGATCGCGGCCCGGGGCGCCCGGGGCGCCCACGCGCTGCGGGCGAGTTGCCGCGGGGCGAGCCACCCGGTGACGGCGAGCAGTGCGAGCAGGAGCAGCAGTACCGTCATGGCCGGCCGTTCTCGGTCCGGGCCAGGATATCGCGCAGGACGCGGGCCTGGTCGCTGTCCATGCCCTCGACGAACAGCAGCAGGGCGGCGTGCTGGTCGCCGGTGTCCCCGAGGACGTCGCGCATGAGCTCGGCGGTGTGGGCGGCCCGGGAGCGCGTCGGCGCGTAGATCCAGGCCCGGCCCTCCTTGTGCCGGTCGAGCCAGCCCTTCTGGTGGAGGATGTCCGCGACCGTCGTCACCGTGGTGTAGGCGACCGGCCGGGTCCGGTTGAGGTCGTCGACGATCTCGCGGACGCTCGCGGGCCGGTCCCACGCCCACAGGCGCTCCATGATCTCGGCCTCCAGATGCCCGAACCCTCGCACATCGACCTCCCTTCCGGTGCACACCCTAAGCCCGCGGCCGGGTGCACCCCGGCGGAGGTGCCGCATGCCGGGCCGGACGCCGTGCCGATCACGGGCCACCGGCACTCCGGCCCTCCCTGCGCCAGGTGCGGCGGAGGGAGGACCGGGGCGGGCCGGGACGGGCGTCAGCCGTTGCGGGCCGCCTCCGGGCCGGTGATCCGCCGCAGCAGCGGCAGGGTCGAGGCGATGATCCCAAGCGAGGCCACGAGCCCCACCACGACCAGGAGGTAGTAGACGACACCCGGCGAGACCAGCGCGTAGTGCATCTGCGAGGTCAGGAACAGGTGGGCCGACAGCAGGCCCGTCCCCGTCGCCACCACCGCGACCACCAGCAGCGGCAGCGCGCTCTCCAGCGCGACCACCGTCCGCAGCAGGCCGAGCGGCGCCCCGCCGAGCCGCAGCAGTGCGAACGGCCGCCTGCGCTCGGAGAGTCCGGCGACCACGCTCACCGCCAGACTGCAGCCCGCGATCGGCAGGGTGGTGAGGATGACCACGTTCGCCAGCTGCCGGAAGCCGGCCAACTGCCGTTGCTGGTCGCTGCCCCAGTCCTTCACCATCCGCGACTCGTGGTCGGGGAAGGCCCGGTCGAGCAGTGTCCGCACCCGTTCGGTCGCCGCCGTCGACCCGTCGGTCGTCGCGTACACCATCTGCACCGGCAGGGCCGCCAGTTGCGCCGGGGTGACGGGAGCTGCGGGCCACTGCCGGCCGTCCGCCGTCCGCAGGTCGAGGAACTGGTGCATCGGGACGGCCGCCACCTCCGCGCCCGGCGCGCAGCTGCCGGCCGCCGGGGTGCCCGCGAGTTCGGAGCAGAGCACCAGGGCCGGGGCCCACGCCCGCGGATCCGCCGGATCGGCGGCGACCCGGGCCGGGTTGGCGTGCACCACCACCGCGCCGTGGTACCCCGGCACCGCCCTCAGCCCGGCCAGTACCGCCTCCGGCACCCGGTCCGCCATCGGCGGGTCCTCCAGCATCGCGCCGTGCTGCACCACGGCTCGGGTCTGCGGATCACCGCTCAGCGCACCGCGGTTGGCGTTGATCGTGCCGATGATGCCGACCGTCGCGCTGGTCACGAACAGTGCCAGCACCAGGCCGCTCACCGAGCGGAAGCCCGCCTTCGGGTCGTCGGCGAGCCGCCGTACCGCGATCAGCGAGGCCGGACGCGAGGTGCGCCGGGCCACCAGCCGCGCCGCGGCCATGGTCAGCCAGGGCCCAGCCACCACCAGGCCCAGCATGACGAGGACGAAGCCGGACAGGTACGCCCAGGTCTGCCCCGAGGTCGTCTCCGGACGCCGGCCCACGAACCAGGCCAGTTCACCGATCCCGGCGGCCAGCGGCGCCAGCCGCCACACCCGCGGCGGCCGCGGCGTCACCCGCCGGCTGACCCCCAGCGGCGACACCGACACCCGGCGCAGCGCCAGCCGTGCCGACACCGCCGCGGCGACCGGCACACCCAGGGCCACCGTGAGCGCCTGCCCCGCGTGCAGGGTCAGATCGGCGGTGAAGTAGCGGTCCCCGGTGAACGGCACCTGCGCCACCAGCGGCCGCAGCAGCGCGAACAGCCCGAAGCCCGCCGCCGTGCCCGCGACCGCCGCGAGCGTCGACTCGACCGCGGAGATCAGCGACACCTGTCCGGGCGTCGCCCCCACCAGCCGCATCGCCGCGAACCGCTGCTCGCGGCGGGCCGCCGACAGCCGGGTCGCCGTCCCGATGAACACCAGCACCGGGAAGATCAGCGCACCCGCGACCACGGAGAGGATCAGCGTCATCGCGTCGCCGCGCACCCCCCTGCCCGGGCAGTCGTTGTCGCACTTCGCCGGCAGGGCGTCCGCGATCGTCGTCACCGCCCGGGCGCCGGGCGCCGTCCGGAGCCGGTCCACCGGGCGGCCCACCACCGCGATCAGCGAGTCCGGCGAGGCCAGCGCGGCGTCGCCCAGCACCCCGGCGAGCCGGCCCGGGAACCGGTCGCCGAGCTCTGCGGAGGGGACCTCGGCCACGAGCTCCGCCAGCGCGGGCGAGGCGTAGTACTCCCCGGGCGCCGGCAGTGCGGCCATCCCCGGCGGCACCGGCGAGGTGGGACCGGTCGCGGCCACGTCCACCTCGAAGATCGGCTCGCCGTCGTAGTGGTCGTCGTGCGCCCGCCACCACAGCGGGTCGACCGGCGCGCTCGCCGTCCGGGCCGCCGCACCGGTGTTCCACCACAACTGCCGCTCGTTCGAGGAATCGACCGCGTTGATGCCGGCCAGCGTCGACAGCAGCAGCGCCACGCCGACCGCGACCGCCGCCGCGATGGAGACCAGCCTGGCCAGCGCCTCCCGTCCGCCGCTCACCGAGAGCCGCAGCGCCAGCGCGATCACGACGCGATCCGATCGGCGGACAGCGAGGTCACCCGGCCGTCTCGGACGATCGCCTCCCGGTGCGCGTACGCCGCCACCCGCGGCTCGTGCGTCACCAGGACGACGGTGGTGCCCCGTTCGCGCGCGGCGTCCACCATCAGCTCCATCACCTGCTCGCCGGTCAGCGAGTCCAGCGCGCCCGTCGGCTCGTCGGCGAACAGCACGCGGGGGCGGGTCACCAGGCCGCGGGCGAGCGCGACCCGCTGCGCCTGGCCGCCCGACAACTCGCCGGACCTGCGCCGTTCCAGGCCGTCCAGACCGAGCCGGGCGAACCACGGACGGGCCTCGGCGAGCGCGGCCGCGCGGCGGGTGCCGCCGAGCAGCAGCGGCAGGGCGACGTTCTCCTCGGCGGTCAACTCCGGGACGAGCTGGCCGAACTGGAAGACGAAGCCGAAGCTGTCGCGGCGCAGGGCGCTGCGCTCGGCCTCGCCGAGGCGGTCGACCCGCCGACCGTCGAAGAGGACCTCCCCGGAGTCCGGGGTGAGGATGCCGGCCAGGCAGTGCAGCAGTGTGGACTTGCCGGAGCCGCTCGGCCCCATCACGGCGAGGATCTCGCCCGCGCCGACCGCGAGGTCCGCGCCGCGCAGCGCCGGGGTCTCGCCGAAGGCGAGGTTCACCCCGCGGGCCTCGATCAGGGTCTCCGTCACGGCCGCACCGCCCGGGCGATCGCGTCCAGCCGGGCCGCGGTGAGGTCGATCCAGCGCAGGTCGGCCTCCAGCCGGAAGAGTCCGTGGTCGGCCAGCAGCGAGTCCAACAGGGCTCCGCTGCGGCGCAGTTCGGTGAGTTCGCGCATGCGCTGCAGGTGCGCGGCGCGCTGGGCGTCGAGGTACTGCCCGGCGTCCCGGTCGAGCATCAGGGCCAGCACGACCTTGGTGAACAGCACGGTCTGCAGGGTGGGTTCGGGGGCGACGGGCTCCGCGAGCCAGGTCTCGAACTCCGTCACCCCCGCCTCGGTGATGACGTACCGCTTGCGCTCGGGGCCGCCGCCCGGTTCGGCCTCGCCGGCCAGCACCTTGCCGTCCCGCGCGAGCCGGCTCAGCGTCGCGTAGACCTGCCCGTACGGCAGCGGCTTGTCCCGACCGAACAGCGCGTCGTAGTCCCGCTTGAGGTCGTATCCATGGCTGGGCTCACGCTCCAGCAGCCCGAGGAGGGTCAGGGGAACACTCATGGAACGACCGTACCCCACGTGTATACATCGAGTGTATACATCGAGAGAGATTTCCTTCGGGGTCGACCGGAAGGGGGGTGGGGCGGCATGTGGGGCCTGGCGTTCGGGCGCGGAACGCGGGCCGGGCGCCGCGGCCGGAGGTCCGGCTGCGGCGCCCGGTGTCCTGATCGGGGATCAGGGGAGGTAGTACATCGGGTTCGGGATCTTGTACGTCTTGCCGGAGTGGCCGCCGGACAGGTCGCTGTACTGGTCACCGAAGTTGGCCACGATCTGGTAGCCGAGGCTCTCGATGTGGGCGCGGGTGCCGGACTTGTACTCGACGGTGGTGCAGGTCTTGCCGCACGGCAGGTACGCCGGCGGGTTCTCCTTGTTCTTCAGGTACAGGTGCGAGGCGTCCGCGGTCGGGAAGCCCACCGCGGCCAGGTTGGCCGCGGTGTACGTCCGCTGGGCCTCGGGACGGCCGGTGACGAAGAAGACGGTGTAGCCCTGCTGCTCGGCCCACGTCGCCAGGGTGTTCATGCCGAAGACGGCCGGCATGGTCTTGGTGGCGATGTACTGGGCGTTGCTCACCGGGTTGTAGACGAAGGTCGTCTCCAGCTCGTAGTTGTACGTCGACAGCGAGGTGTCGTCGACGTCGAGCACGATCGCCTTCTTCCTGCCCTTGTCGTGGTGGGCGCGCGCCTGCAGGTACTGCTTGGCGTCCTTCTCGATCCCGGCGACCTGCTTGGCGTAGTTGCCGGTCGGCGACGCCCAGTGCTCGCCCTGGGCGTCGACGGTGTCGCCGTAGTACGCCTTGATGTCGTTGACCTCGTCGGTCATGTTGGTGATCTGACGGTCGCTCCGCGGTGCCTTGGTGTCGGCGACCGCGAAGCCGCCGCCCGCGACCGCACCGCCGACGACCACGCCGACGGCGAGGGTGGCGAGGGTCTTCGAGCGGTTTCCGAGGGTCTTCCTGAGCATCTGGTTCTGCCCCTTCTGTCGTCGGGAGGGAAACGCGAGTCGTCCCCCCGACTCCCGACGCGCACGATGCGGGGCTGAACGTACGGGCGAGTAACCAGGCAGGTCAAGCAAACTCTACGCGCAATGTCTACGCGCGGTGCTCGCGGCCTGTCGGCGGGGGTGCGTCGATGCGGGCGGCGGTGGCCGGCGCGGCCGCCGGGCCGTCGAGCCGCCGGGCCGTCGAGCCGTTGGAACGTCGGGATGTCGATATGCCGACGATATGGGCCGGATCGTACGATCGAGGGCATGCGCGTGTTGATCGTCGAGGACGAACCGTTCCTCGCAGAAGCCATTCGTGACGGCCTGCGGCTGGAAGCGATCGCCGCCGACATCGCCGGTGACGGCGACACCGCGCTGGAACTCCTCGACATCAACGCGTACGACATCGCCGTCCTCGACCGCGAGGTCCCCGGACCGTCCGGTGACGAGGTCGCCAGGAGGATCGTCGCCTCCGGCAGCGGCGTGCCGATCATCATGGTCACCGCCGCCGACCGCCTCGACGACAAGGCCTCCGGCTTCGAACTCGGCGCCGACGACTACCTCACCAAGCCCTTCGAGCTCCAGGAACTGGTGCTCAGGCTCAGGGCGCTCGACCGCAGGCGCGCCCACAGCAGACCTCCCGTGCGCGAGATCGCCGGCCTGCGCCTGGACCCGTTCCGCCGCGAGGTCCACCGCGACGGCCGCTACGTCGCGCTGACCAGGAAGCAGTTCGCCGTGCTGGAGGTCCTGGTCGGCGCCGACGGCGGTGTGGTCAGCGCCGAAGAACTCCTGGAACGCGCGTGGGACGCGAACGTCGATCCGTTCACCAACGCCGTACGCATCACCGTCTCGGCACTGCGCAAACGGCTCGGCGAACCGTGGATCATCGCCACCGTGCCGGGCGTCGGCTACCGCATCGACCCGGCGGCCGGCACCGGAACCGGCCCGGGAGCCGCGGCCGGAACCGAGGAACGGGACCGTGACTAGGCGGCGCGGGCTGAGCGTCCGCGCCAAACTGACCCTCAGCTACGCCGGATTCCTCATGCTGGCCGGCGTTCTGCTGCTCGCGGCGGTGTGGGTGTTCCTGCTGCGCTACGTCCCCGACCGGGCGCTCATCGTCTCCACCGGCACCGACCTCACCGACGGTGTCTTCCCCGTCCGGTCCAACCTCCTGCACGTCTTCGCCCCGCGGGCCTTCGCGGTGCTGGCGTTCCTGCTGGTGTTCGGCCTCGTCGGAGGGTGGGTCCTCGCCGGCCGGATGCTCGCCCCGCTGACCCGCATCACCGAGGCCACCCGCCTGGCGACCGACGGATCGCTGTCGCACCGGATCCGACTGCCCGGCCGCAAGGACGAGTTCCGCGAACTCGCCGACGCCTTCGACACCATGCTCGCCCGGCTGGAGGCCCACTTCGCCGAACAGCGGAGGTTCGCGGCCAACGCCTCCCACGAACTGCGCACGCCCCTGGCGGTCTCCAAGGCGCTCCTCGACGTCGCCCGCACCGACCCGGACCGCGACGTCGACGAACTCATCGACCGCCTCCGCACCGTCAACACCCGGGCGATCGACCTCACCGAGGCACTGCTCCTGGTCAGCCGGGCCGAGCAGCGGTCCTTCACCCGCGAGCCCGTCGACCTGTCGCTCCTGGCGGAGGAGGCCACCGAGACGCTCCTCCCGCTCGCGGAGAAGCACGGCGTCACCATCGAGACCGGCGGCGACATCACGCCCACGACGGGATCGCAGACGCTCCTGCTCCAGCTGACCATGAACCTCGTGCACAACGCGATCGTCCACAACCTGCCGGACGGCGGCACCGTGTGGGTGAGCACCGCGGCGCACCCGGAGGCGGTGGTGCTCACCGTCGAGAACACCGGCGAGAGGATCAGCCCGCAACTCGCCTCGACCCTCACCGAACCGTTCCAACGCGGCAGCGAACGCCGGCACACCGACCACGCGGGCGTCGGCCTCGGCCTGGCCATCGCCCGGACCATCACCCAGGCCCACGACGGGACGCTCACCCTCACCCCCCGCGCGGAGGGCGGGATCCGCATCACGGTGGAACTGCCCGCGACGTCCCCGCCCGCCGCCGGGTGAGGACCGGGGGAGTGTCCTAGGCCACCCGTGCCGGGGCCGGTCGGGGCTGCTCCGCGGGCACCGGCACCGTGGTGCGCCAGCGGTGGCGGGACGCCAGGGCGGCCAGGCCGGCGCCGGTGGCGTTGAGGAGGACGTCGTCCACGGAGGAGACCCGGTCCAGCCACAGCACGTACTGCGTGGTCTCGATCAGGACGGAGCAGGCCGCCCCGAGGGCCAGGACGCGCGGGAACGAGGCGAGCGCCGCGAACCGCACCGGGGCGAAGTAGCCCAGCGTCGCGAAGACCAGCAGGTTGCCGATGATCCCGCCCGTCCCCATCGTGAGCAGGTCCCGCAGCGGGACCAGGCTCAGTCGGCCCGGGACCACGCCGGCCCCGGCGCCCGGCTGCAGGGTGATCCACACCCACGGCGCCGACCCGTAGACCATGCCGACCTCGGCCAGCGACAGCCGCCACGCCGTGGCGCGGTCGACGGCTCTCCGCCCGCGTGCCAGGACCCAGACCGCCACCGCGGCCAGCGGCAGCGCCGCCAGCGCGAGGAACGCCACGCCGTTGAGCGTGCCGAAGCAGATGTCCCACCGCCCGGCCGTGCACATCGGGACGGCCATCGTGAGCGGCCTCCGGAGGACGAACGCGGCACCCGCCAGGCCGAGCACCGCCGAGGCGGTCAGGACGATCCTGCGGGTGCGGCCGGCCGGTGCCGGCCGTGATGCGGTGTGTTCCATGCGGCCAGTCAAGACGCAGTGCCGTTGCCGTGGCGTATGCGATTTTCGATACGCCCGCGATACGCCAGCGCCCCTGAACGCCCGGCCCGGTGCGGCCGGGCAGCGGTGCCCCTCAGCTCGACGCCCCCTGGCGGCCCTCGGCCTTTGCGCGCTCGGCCCAGTGGGCCCGCTCCTGCCGCTCCTCCTCCCGCTGGGCCGCCAGGTCGGGGACGGCGGCGATCGCCTCGGCGCAGCGGCCCTGCCGGATGAGCAACTGGGCCAGCTCGACCGCTGCCG
>NZ_JOAI01000077.1 GCF_000717715.1 Streptomyces sp. NRRL B-24484
CGCGCCGAGTTCGAAGCCGTCCTCACCGCCCGACGCCACCAGCACGGCGACACCCGCCGGGACACCCTCACCACCCGCCACGAACTCGCCCTCGTCCTCCGGGACCAGGGCAACCTGGACGCGGCCCGCACCGAATTCGAAGCCGTCCTCACCGCCCGCCGCCAGCACGGCGACACCCACCGGGACACCCTCATCACCCGCTACTGCCTGGCCCAAGTCCTCCGGGACCAGGGCGACCTGTATGCGGCCCGCGCCGAATTCGAAGCCGTCCTCGCCGCCCGCCGCCAGCAGCTCGGCGACACCCACAAGAGCACCCTCCTCACCCGCCACGAACTCGCCCTCGTCCTCCGGGACCAGGAACACTGGGATGCCGCCCGCGCCGAATTCGAAGCCGTCCTCGCGATCGAACGGGGAATTCGAAGCCGTCCTCGCCGCCCGCCGCCAGCAGCTCGGCGACACCCACAAGAACACCCTCACCACCCGCCACTGCCTGGCCCTCGTCCTGCGGGACCAGGGCAGCCTGGATGCCGCCCGCGCCGAATTCGAAGCCGTCCTCGCCGCCCGCCGCCAGCAGCTCGGCGACACCCACAAGAGCACCCTCACCACCCGCTACTGCCTGGCCCAAGTCCTCCGGGACCAGGGCCACTGGGATGCCGCCCGCGCCGAATTCGAAGCCGTCCTCGCGATCGAACGGGACCAGCTCGGCGACACCCACAAGAGCACCCTCCTCACCCGCCACGAACTCGCCCTCGTCCTCCGGGACCAGGGCAACCTGGACGCGGCCCGCACCGCGCTCGAAGCCGTCCTCGCGATCGAACGGGACCAACTCGGCGACACCCACAAGAACACCCTCAACACCCGCCACGCCCTGGCCCTCGTCCTCCAGGACCAGGGCGACCTGGACGCGGCCCGCACCGCGCTCGAAGCCGTCCTCGCCGCCCAGCGCGACAAGCTCGGCGACACCCACCGGGACACCCTCGTCACCCGCCAGGCCCTGGTCTGGGTCGTACAGGTGCAGGGCGGTGACCTGGAGGCGGCCCGCACCGAATTCGAAGCCGTCCTCGCCGCCCGCCGCCAGCAGCTCGGCGACACCCACCGGGACACCCTCTCTAGTCGCCATGACCTGGTCTGGGTCGTACAGGCGCAGGGCGGTGACCCGGAGGCGGCCCGCACCGAGTTCGAAGCCGTCCTCGCCGCCCAGCGCGACAAGCTCGGCGACACCCACCGGGACACCCTCGAGACCAGGGAATCCCTGGCCTGGGCCATGTACAAGCAGGGCGACCTGGAGGCGGCCCGCACCGAGTTCGAAGCCGTCCTCGCCATCGAGCGGAACCAATTCGGCGATGCCCAGCCCCAAACCCTTAACACCTGGCATTCCCTGGCCATCGTCCTGCAGGAGCAGGGCGACCTGGACGCGGCCCGCACCGCGCTCGAAGCCGTCCTCGCCGGCCGCCGCAAGCTGCAGGGTGACACCTACGAACTCACACGCTATGCGGAGGACATGCTCAACGGGGTCCTTAGTGAGTTGAGCGGGTCGTAGCCAGGCCGCGGCATCGGTGTGGTGGGTGAGTCTGTGAATGCACGTCTCGGCCGCCGCCGATGCGGGGGCTGCACCGGCCGTCGCGGACCGAGGACGCGCCTGCACCGGGCGATTGACATCACGGCCGGCGCCGACGGGGAAGCCCGAAAGACGCTGGAGGAGACCGTCTAGCAGCCAGCCGGGACGGGGAGCAGCAGGCGGGGCGTGTGTCCGGTCCCGCAGGAGATTGGCCGACAGGTCATCCGGTACCCCGCCCCGGTCGTCTGTCTGCCGTGTTGCCCAGCCCCGGTGGGCAGTCGCCGGTGCGTCGGCGACTGGCACAGCGGCGACTCGCCAACGTCTGGCTGCAGGCTTGCTTCGGCGCACCCTCAAGGTGCTGTCTGCTTCCGGGGCGGTCGGCGGCGGCGCTGGGGTGGTGGTGTGCCGGCGGCTCGGTGGATCGTGCACTTCGGATGATGGCTGAGGTGGGGTGATGCGGTGTCAGGAGTGCGGGTGGCACGATGAGTCACCCGAGTTTCGGGGTGTGCGGCTGTGGGCCGGGGGCGGGGGCGGATGTGGCGGCGGGTTCGGGCAGGACATGGGTGTGGGGGTCGGTCGCGGCGGTGTGTGCCGCGGCCTCGGTCACGCTGGTCGTGGTGGCCGTGAGGGTGGGGCCGGATGCGGCCGACAAGGCTGCGAGCGTGGTCGGGGCCGTGGTCGCACTGGCCGGTCTGGCCCTGTCCGTGTGGCAGCTGCTGCGCACCCCCGAAGCCACGGCGCCCCGGGTACGGGCCACAGGGACGGGCTCGATCGCGGTCGGCGGCGACATGGCCGGCAACGCCGTCGGCACAGGCAGCAAGACCACCTACCGGCCCACCACCGCTCCAGTACCTGCACCGGCAGGCGGCACACCCGCCCCGGGCGCGGACGTGGAGGCGGCCGACGGCGGCGTGGCCACCGGCGGGAACATGCACGGCAACGCCCTCGGCAACGACAGCGAGGTCCAGTGACCCCCTGGCACCGCCGACGCAAGAAGCCCACCCCCACCCCCGCGGGCACCCACCCGCCGGCCGACACCACGGCACCCGCAGGGGCCGTCGAACCCGGCCGGGTCCAGGTACCCGCTTCGCGGGGCGCGGCCGGCCCCGAGCCGGTCAGTGTGGCTGGTGTGCCGGTGCAGGCCGAGGGGGCTGGCGCTGTCGGTGTGGGCCGCAACATGGTGGGCAACGCGATCGGCGAAGGCTCCACCGCCAACTACACCCACATCGAGCAGCAGACCGTCATCACGGCCCGACCGGAAGTCCACCCACCGGCCGGAGAGGCCGCGTCGGCGCCGCTGGCCCCGCCACCGCGGGTGCCGCCCGAGTTCACCGGCCGGGACGAGGACCTGGAGAATCTGCTCACCCTCCTGAGCCCCTCCCTTGGTCCCGACCTCGAGTCCACGGCCGCCGTTGGCGCGCCGTCCGAGCAGGCGGTGGTGGTGGCGTCGGTGCTGGGGATGGGCGGGATGGGCAAGACCACCCTCGCCCTCGCCGCCGGCCACGCCGCCCTCAAGCGCGACCTGTTCACCGGCGTGCTGTTCCTGGACCTGCACGGCTACGACGACACCCCCACCGACGCCGCTCACGCCCTCGACACCGCCCTGCGCGCCCTCGATACGCCCTCCGAGCAGATCCCGCCCGACACCGACCAGCGCGCCGCCCTCTACCGTGCACAGCTTGCTGCCCGTACCCGCGCTGGCGAGCGGATCCTGGTGCTCGCGGACAACGCCTCCAGCAGTGCCCAGGTCAAGCACCTGCTGCCGTCAGGGGGCGGACCGCACCGGATGTTGGTCACCTCGCGGGACAACCTCGCCCCTGGTCTGGGGGCCCGCCTTGTCGACCTCGACGTCCTCTCCCCCGAACGTGCCGTGGCGCTGATGGACACCGTGCTGCGCATCACCCGGCCCACGGACGGGCGGATTACCGCCGACCCCGTCGGTGCTCGAAGGGTCGCGGAGCTGTGCGGCCATCTGCCGCTGGCCCTGCGCATCGCCACCGCCCAGCTGGGCCGCCATCTCAAGCCCGCCCAGCTGGCCCGTGACTTGGAGAACCTCGCGGAACGCCTGGACGTGCTGGAGGGCCGCGATGGCGCCGTGCGGACCGTTCTGGAGAGCTCCTACCGGCGCCTGGCGCCCACGCACGCGGAGCTGTTCCGCCTGCTCGCGGTGAACCCCGGACCCGACATGTCCACCGAGACCGCCATCGCCCTCACCGGCATCGGCAAGCCCAGGGACGTCCGCACGCGACTGGAAGTCCTCGCCGACGCCAGCCTCATCCGACAGGACCCGGACACCGGCCGCTGGCGGATGCACGACCTGGTGCGCGCCTACGCCACCGAGCAGGCCCGGCTGAACCCTCAGCACAGTGCCAAAGCCCTGGCACGTCTTTTTGAGTACTACGCGTACACCTCGCGCGCCGCCGCCGTCCACCTTGACGCCGCTGCGGGCGGTGACACGAAGCGCTTTCCCGACCGGGTCGCAGCGAGGGCCTGGCTGGATGCGGAGCGCGCCAATCTCGTCGCTGCCGTTCAGAGTGCGCACGCCACTGGCTGCCGTGAAATCACCGTGGACTTGGCGTCCCTTTTGGGGGACTATCTGCGTTCTGGTCGGTATTTGCAGGATGCTCTGGTTGTCGCTGCCCTCGCCCATGAGGTGGCTCCCTTCCTCGGCGACCGGCACCGCGAAGCAATGGCGTGGAGCAATCTCGGCGTCGCTCTCGCGGAGCTGCGTCGCTTCGACGAGGCCCTCGAGGCCCACCGACACGCCCTCGACATCTGCCGCGACCTCGGCAACCGGGACCGCGAGGGCCTGGCGTGGAGCAATCTCGGCCTCGCCCTCGTGGGGCTGGGTCGCTTCGACGAGGCCCTCGAGGCCCACCGACACGCCCTCGACATCTGCCGCGATCTCCGCGACCGCCACGGCGAAGGCAAGGCGTGGGGCAATCTCGGCGGCACACTCCATATGCTGCGTCGCTTCGACGAGGCCCTCGACGCCCTCCAGCATGCCCTCGACATCCACCAAGACCTCGGCGACCGCCACCGCGAAGCCGGTGCCTGGAACAACCTCAGCATCGCCTTCGCGGATCTGCGCCGCTTCGACGAGGCCCTCGACGCCCTCCAGCATGCCCTCGACATCCACCAAGACCTCGGCGACCGCCACCACGAAGCCGGCGCCTGGGGCAACCTCGGCAGCACCCTCGCGGCGCTGCGCCGCTTCGACGAAGCCCTCGACGCCTACCAGCATGCCCTCGACATCCACCAAGACCTCGACGACCGCCACCACGAAGCCATCGCGTGGAACAGCCTCGGCCTCGCCCTGCAGGATCTGCGCCGCTTCGACGACGCTCTCGACGCCCACCAACACGCCCTCGACATCCACCAAGACCTCGACGACCGCCACAGCGAAGGCATCGCGTGGAACAACCTCGGCACCGCGTGGCGGGGTACTGGCGCGTACGAGCAGGCGGTGGAGGCCGGTGAGCGTGCCGTCGCGGTGTTCCGCGAGCTGAACGACGCGTATCGCGAGGGCCAGGCGCTCGGCGAACTCGCCGACACCCTGCTAGCAGCCGGACACCCGCCCGGCGAGGTCCGGGCCGTACGCGAGGCCTCAGCGGCGGCCTACCGGCAGGCCAGCGCCGACACCGAGGCCGAGGAAGCGCTGGCGAAGGCCGACGAATAGCCGACCCGGCCCGACGCGAGGTTGGGGGCGGAAGAAGCGGCGCCGGGGCGGTCCGCGAGCCCCTCGGCGGGGCGGGGGATGGACGGCAGGCAGCCGGGGGGCGACTGCCCCGGCGGGTGCCTGGCGTCTGCAGCGGCGCGGTCACGACCTGGGGTGATGCGGTGTCAGGAGTCCGGGTGGCACGATGGATCCCCGAGTTTTCGGGGTGTGCGGCCGTGGGCTGGGAGTGGGGGCGGATGTGGCGGCGGGTTCGGGTCGGACATGGGTGTGGGGGTCGGTCGCGGCGGTGTGTGCCGCGGCCTCGACCGCCCTGGTCGTGGTCGCCGTGAGGGTGGGGCCGGATGCGGCCGACAAGGCGGCGAGCGTGGTCGGCGCCGTGGTCGCACTGGCCGGTCTGGCCCTGTCCGTGTGGCAACTGCTGCGCACCCCTGATAGCGCGGGGTCGCGGGTACGGGCAAAGGGGGCAGGTTCGGTCGCGGTCCGGGGCGACATGATCGGCAACGCCACAGGTGCCCGCAGCAAGGCCACCTACCGGCCGCCCACCACCCCGTCGGGGCCTGCACCGGCGGGCGGCACGCCCGCTCCGAATGTGGGCGTGGAGGCCTCGGAGGGCGGGATTGCCGCCGGCGGGAACATGCACGGCAACGCCCTCGGCGACGACAGCGAGGTCCTGTGACCCCCTGGCGCGGCCGACGCAAGAAGCACACCCCCACCCCCACAGGCACCCACCCGCCGGCCGACAACCCGCCACCCGCAGAATCCGCCGAACCTGGCCGAATCCGCGTTCCCGCCGCGCGCGGCACGGCCGGCCCCGAGCCGACCGGTGCCCCAGTAAAGGCCAAGGGCGACGGCGCTGTCGGCGTGGGCCACGACATGTTGGGCAACGCAATCGGCGCAGGGTCCACGGCCAACTACACCCACATCGAACAACAGACCGTCATCACAGCCCCGCCGGGCCTCCACCCTTTGGCCGGATCGGGGCTCCACCCGTCGTCCGAGGGGGCGGCGCCGGCGCCGCTGGCCCCGCCGCCGCGGGTGCCAGAGGGGTTCACCGGTCGGGACGAGGAGCTGGAGGACCTGCTGGCGCTCCTCGATCCGTCTCCCAGTGCGGAGCGTGAGGGCGGCCGTGCCGTCGTGGTGGCGTCGGTGCTGGGGATGGGCGGGATGGGCAAGACCACCCTCGCCCTCGCCGCCGGCCACGCCGCCCTCAAGCACGGCCTGTTCACCGGTGTTCTGTTCCTGGACCTGCACGGCTACGACGACAACACGCTTGACACCGACCAAGCCCTGGACGCAGCCCTGCGCGCCCTGGGCACCGACCCGGAGCGGATCCCCGCCGGCACTGACCAGCGCGCGGCCCTCTACCGGAGCCAGCTCGCCGCCCGCACCCGGGCCGGGGAACGTGTCCTGGTCCTGGCCGACAACGCATGTGGTGCCGGCCAGGTCGAGCACCTGGTCCCTGTCGGCGGGCCGCACCGGCTGTTGGTCACCTCCCGCGACGACTTCGCCGCCATATTGGGTGCGCGTCTGGTGGACCTCGACGTCCTCGACCCCGCGCGGTCCATCGCCCTGATGGACACCGCGCTGCACATCACCCTGCCCGAGGACGGACGGATCGCCGCCGATCCTGAGGGGGCCGCGCGGGTCGTAAAGCTGTGCGGCCACCTGCCGTTGGCGCTGCGGATTGCTACCGCACAGCTTGCTGCGGACCGTTTCCTCGCGCCCGGCCAGCTCGCCCAGGACCTGGAAGATCTCGGGGAGCGCCTCGATGTGCTGGAAGACGGGCCGCGGGCGGTGCGCACCGTCCTCGAGCGCTCCTACCGGCGGCTCTCTCCCACCCACGCCGAGCTGTTCCGGCTCCTGACGGTCAACCCCGGCCCCGACCTGTCCACCGACTCCATCACCGTCCTCACCGGCATCGGCAAGCCCAGAGAGGTTCGCACCGGGCTGGTCGCCCTTTCCAGGGCCAGCCTCGTCCGCCAGGACCCCGCAACGGGACGCTGGCGGATGCACGAC
The DNA here is from genome assembly GCF_000717715.1 of Streptomyces sp. NRRL B-24484. GTDB lineage: Bacteria > Actinomycetota > Actinomycetes > Streptomycetales > Streptomycetaceae > Kitasatospora. The sequence continues at coordinate 7,254 of NZ_JOAI01000077.1, forward strand.
CTGGTGCGCGCCTACGCCACCGAGCAGGCCGACACCCACCCCGACCGCGCCTCAGTCGCCCTTCGCCGGCTCCTGGAACACTACGCCTGCAGCACATGGAACGCGGACGCATTCCTGGGCCCGAGGGTGAGCGGCGGCAGCCGGGGACTGCAGTTCGAGGACCGCGCCGAGGCGCTGGCCTGGCTGGACACCGAACGCGCCAACCTCACTGCCGCCGTCCACACCGCCCACGCCACCGGGCACCTCGACGTCACCCAGTACCTCGCCTCCTACCTCGGCCCCTACCTCAACCTGCGTCGTCTGCTCGAAGACCACCAGGATGTCGCCCGAGCCGCCCTCGCCGCGGTCCAGACCGGCAGCGACCCGAACGCAGAGGCCGCTGCCTGGGGCAGCCTCGGTCTCGCGCTGAACGACCTGCGGCACTTCGAGGAAGCCGAACACGCCCACCGCACCGCGCTCCGCCAGTTCCAGGCCCTCAACGACCAGCACGGCGCAGCCCTCGTCTGGGGCAACCTCGGCATTGCGCTGGAGGGCCTGCGGCGCTTCGAGGAAGCCGAGCACGCCTACCGCAGCTCACTCCGCCAGCTCCAGGCCCTCAAGGACCAGCACGGCGAAACCAACGCGTGGACCAACCTCGGCAGCGTGCTGTCCGAGATGCGGCGCTTCGAGGAAGCCGAGCACGCCTGCCGCACCGCAATCCACCAATTCGAAGCCCGCAGCGACCACCATCGCGCCGCTCTCGTCTGGGGCAACCTCGGCCTCACTCTGAAGTGGCTGCGGCGCTTCGAGGAAGCCGAGGACGCCTGCCGCACCGCAATCCACCAGTTCCGGATTTTCGACGACCAGCGCGGCGAAGCCATCGCCTGGACCAACCTCGGCGACACGCTGACAGAGCTGCGGCGCTTCGAAGAGGCCGAGCACGCATATCGCACCGCACTCCACCAGTTCCGAATTGTCGACGACCAGCGCGGCGAAGCCGCCGCCTGGACCGGCATCGGCATCGCACTGCGAGGGGTGGGGGAGCCGACGGGAGCGAGGGAGGCCGGCGAGCAAGCCGTCGCTCTGTTCCACGGATTGGACGACCAGTGCCGGCTGGGAGAGGCGTTGGACGAGCTCGCCGACACCCTGCTCGCGGCCGGACGCCCGGCCGACGAGGTGCGGGCCATGCGCGAGAAGTCGGCAACCGCCTACCGTGCGGCCGGCGCCAACGACGAAGCCCAGAAGGCGTTGGAGAAGGCGGACCAGTAGCCGACCAGTGAGGACGCGGGCGGGAGCGCGCCGGCTCCTGCCGGATTTCGTCACCACGCTTCCCTGCACGGCAGCAGCCCCCCACACGCCGTCGCGGCAGTTCGTCCCGTCTGGGTGATGGGCTGAGGCGGTCGCGCCGGTTGTGGTAGATCAGTTGCACACCATGTACAGCGGCAGTTGGCGTGAGGGGACTTGTGGGCGAGATCAGTCTCGGTGAGGCGCTGGATGAGCTCCGGTCGGAGCTGTACCGGGCGCAGGCTGATGGTACGGGGCAGCAGTTGAAGTTCGAGGTGGAGAAGGCGGAGTTGTCGCTGGAGGTGGAGTTCCGGCGGGAGGGCAATGGCAAGGTGAAGGTCGCTGTCGGCGCGTTCGGTGCGAAGGCCGAGGGGGAGGCCGGTGGCGTGCTGGGGTCGGTGCAGCGGCAGCGGCTGACTCTCACGCTGGGTGTCCTGGACGAGGCCGCGGGCTCGACGCGGGCCAGGGTCAGCCGTGGCGCCTCCGGTTCAGCCGCGCTCCCGGGGAAGGAACATCCCACTGCGGGGGCCGGCACGCCGGAGCCTGTCGACAGTGCCCAGTCTGGTGGGCCGGTGACGCGTCGTCCCTGGGACGAGTGAGGTGGACCCGTCCCGGCTGGTACTGGTCCGTATTGGGGGCCGGGCGGAGGGAAGCGGCTACCTGATCGGCCGCCGGCTGGTCCTGACGGGCCTGCATGTGGTCTGCGACTCCGTGGGGCGGCTGCGGACCGGAGTGCAGGTGCGCGTCGGGCACCCGACCCTCAGCCCCGGACTGCACGAACGCGCAGCCCAGGTGTGCTGGCCCGACCCCGACCACTACGTGCCCGGGGGCAGTGGGCCGGACGTGGCGCTGCTGTGGCTGGAAGAACCGGTCGTACCGGTCGGTTGCGGGCCGGTGCGGTGGGGCCGGCCGTCGGGAACGGCGCCGGTGCCGTACGAGGGTGCGGGTTTTCCGCTGTTCGCGGAGAACGGCGGCACCCCGCAGGTGGAGCATCTGCGGGGCGATCTTCCCCTGGTCAGCACCTCAGGGCTGGGCGGGACCGGCCGGGGGTGGGTCCTGGACACCCCGCTGTGGCCGGAAGGCCCGCGCGGGCGCGGTTCGGGATCGCCGTGGGCGGGGGCGTCGGGCAGTGCCGTCTTCTGCCGCGGGCTGCTCGTCGGCGTCGTCGTCGAGGCGGACCCGGCGCTCGGGCAGCGACGCCTGCACGCCGAACCGGTCCACCCCCTGTTCGAAGAAGCCGCGTTCACCCGGCTCCTGGAACGGCACAGCGACCACCAACCCCCGCTGGCACTGGAAGACGTCCAAGTCGGCCACGGACCGACATCTGCGGTGGGGCCGGAGGCGTTCTCGCCGAGGCCACTCGAGGTGTCCGGCGAGAGCGCAGTCGGCGCTGGCGGCGACATCGCCCACGCGGCCCTCGGTGCGCAAAGCCGTGTCGAGCACACCGAGATGCAGGCCGACAGCACCGGCAGCGGCACGGTCCACCAGGCAGGCCGGGACATCACCATCCACCACCACGGCGCCCCGACCACCAGACACGGCGAGGGACCAGCACCGCTGGCCCCTCCCCCGGCCGTCCCTGCCGGCTTCACCGGCCGAGACCAGGATCTGGAGAACCTGCTCGCCCTCCTCCACCCGACGGCCGACCCGGTCGACTCCGCGGCCGCCGCCAGCAGGCCGTCCGACGAAGCGGTGGTGGTGGCGTCGGTGCTGGGGATGGGCGGGATGGGCAAGACCACCCTCGCCCTGGCCGCCGGCCACGCCGCCCTCAAGCGCGGCCTGTTCACCGGTGTTCTGTTCCTGGACCTGCATGGCTACGACGACAACACGCTCGACACCGGCCAGGCGCTGGATGCGGCCCTGCGCGGCCTCGGCACCGACCCCGAGCAGATCCCGCCGGAGGCCGACCAGCGCGCAACCCTCTACCGCGCCCGGCTCGCAGCCCGCACCCGCCAGGGCGAGCGCATCCTGGTCCTCGCCGACAACGCCTGTGCTGCCGACCAGGTCCAGCACCTCGCCCCCGCAAGCGGGCCGCACCGGCTACTGGTCACCTCCCGCGACGACTTCACCGCCGTCCTCGGGGCACGCCTGGTCGACCTCGACGTCCTCAACCCCGAGCAGGCCGTCGCCCTCATGGGCACCGCACTGCGCCTGGTCCTGCCCAACGACGGCAGGACCGGGGCCGACCCGGACGGGACGGCGAGGGTCGCCGAGCTGTGCGGCTACCTGCCGCTCGCCCTGCAGATCGCCGCCGCCCAGCTCGCCGCCGACCGCTCCCTCAAACCCGCCCGCCTCGCCCAAGAACTCGAGAACCTCGGGGACCGGCTCGACATGCTCGAAGACGGCCCCCGTGCAGTACGCAGCGTCCTCGAGCGCTCGTACAAGCGCCTCGCCCCCACCCACGCGGAGCTGTTCCGCCTCCTCGCCGTCAACCCCGGCCCGGACCTCTCGGTGGAGACCGCCGCTGCATTCACCGGCGTCGCCAAACTCAAGGACGTCCGCGCCCGCCTCGTCGCCCTCTCCAAGGCCAGCCTCGTCCGGCAGGACCCCGACACCGGCCGCTGGCGCATGCACGACCTCGTCCGCGCCTACGCCACCGAACAAGCCGAACTGAACCCCCAGCACAGCGCCAAAGCCCTCACCCGCCTCCTCGACCACTACACCCGCACCACGCAGGCCGCCGACGCCCACCTCGACCCCAACACGGACGGAGACAAGAGCCGCTTCCCCGACCGGCACGCAGCGATGGCCTGGCTGGACGCCGAACGTGCCAACCTCGTCGCCGCCGTCCACACCGCGCACGCCGCCGGCCACGGCGAGGTCACCGTGAACCTGACGCACTTCCTGGGGGACCACCTGCGCTCGCGCCGGTATCTGCAGGACGCCCTGGCCGTCGCCACCCTCGCCCACAACGCGGCCACCTCCCTCGGTGACCGGCGCCGCGAAGGCGTGACGTGGACCAGCCTCGGCCTCGCACACCGTGAGCTGCGCCACTTCGACAAGGCCCTCGACGCCCACCAACACGCCCTCGACATCTACCAAGACCTCGGCAACCGCCACGGCGAAGCCGTGGCGTGGAACAACCTCGGCGGCACTCTGCAGGAGTTGCGGCGCTTCGACGACGCCCTCGACGCCCACCAGCACGCCCTCGACATTTACCGCGATCTCGGCGACCGCCACGGCGAAGGCAGTGCGTGGAACAACCTCGGCACCGCCCTCAAGGAGCTGCGCCGCTTCGACGACGCCCTCGACGCCCACCAACACGACCTCGACATCAGCCGCGACCTCGCCGACCGCCACAGCAAAGGCGTGGCGTGGAACAACCTCGGCCTTGCCCTGCAGGGGCTGCGCCGCTTTGACGACGCCCTCGACGCCCACCAACGCGCCATCGGCATCTACCGCGAACTCGGCGACCGCCATCGTGAAGGCACGGCGTGGAACAACCTCGGCACCGCGTGGCGCAGTACCGAGGCGTACGAGCAGGCAGTAGAGGCCGGTGAGCGTGCCGTCGCCGTGTTCCGCGAGCTGGACGACGCGTACCGCGAGGGCCAGGCGCTCAGCGAACTCGCCGACACCCTGCGGGCAGCCGGACGCCCGCCCGGCGAGGTCCGGGCCATGCGCGAAGCCTCCGCGGCGGCCTACCGGCGGGCCGGCGCCGACACTGAGGCCGAAGAAGCGCTGGGAAAGGCCGACGAGTAGCCGACCCAGCCCGGCGCGAGTTAGGGGCGGAGGAAGCGGCGCCGGGGTGCTGGCGCGGGTGCCGGCGGGGACGGCGGGTAGCTGGGGGTCGGCGGCTTGGTCGAGGTCGGGGAAGGTGATCTGCCCGTCTGGGCCGATCTTCCGGTTGGCCCAGATCCAGTCGAGGTCGGGGCGTTGGCCCCGCTCGACGGCCTGCCTGGCGGCTTCTCGCTGCTGTTGGGCCTGCTCGCGGGCGGCTTCGCGTCGCTGCTCGGCTTTCTTGCGTTCGGCCTCGCGGCGGCGTTCCTCGGCTTCCTGGCCCAGCGGCGCTCCAGGTAGGCGGCGCAGCCGTCGGGGTTGGCGAGGGGTTGCCAGGTGTGGTGGCCGTAGCACCGCCGGGTCGGGCCGCGCTGGCGGAGGCTGGCGAGCGCGCTGTCGCCGTGTTCTGCGAGCTGGACGACGCGTACCGCGAGGGCCAGGCGCTGGACGAACTCGCCGACACCCTGCGGGCGGCCGGCCGCCCACCCGGCGAGGTCCGCGCCATGCGCGAGACGTCGGCGGCGGCCTACCGGCGGGCCGGTGCTGATGCTGAAGCCGAGGAGGCGCTAGGGAAGGCCGACGAGTAGCCGACCCGGCTTGCCGCGGTCAGGGGCGGAAGAAGCGCGCTCCGCTGGACGTCTCCGTCGGCGTCGGCGCCAACTGGGAGGCCGCCGAGCACTGACTTGTCGTCATGTAGGTGGCGGGCAGCCGGAATTACCGCCCCCCGGCCACCTTCCGGCCGGTCGCGTCCGGCTCTACCGTGGCGGTATGGCTGATCGTGCGCCGCTTCGCCCCGGACCAGACTCCACCACCGACCTCGTCCTCCACAAGGGCGGCGGCTCCCGCGCGTGGGTGGTGCCGATCGTCCTGACCGGGGCCGCGAAGTCGCTGCTGGTGCCGGTGGCGCTCGGCGCCATCACCGGGGCGGTCGCCGTCTTCGCGCTGGTGACCGGCACCGACGCCGCGACCGTCGGACAGGTCGTCCTCGGGATCGCCGCCGTCGAAGCCGCGCTGGCAGCACCGCTGATCGTGTGGATGGAACTCGACACCGTCCGCCGGCTGCGATTCGCCCCGGCCCAGGCCCCCACCCGGTTCCGGACGGTCCGCGCCGCCCGCCCCGGCCCCTGGCAGCCGATCACCCAGCTGTGCGGAATCCGGCTGGAGCAACGAGTCACCGAGCCCTACCCGGGGGACCAGCAGCCGGTCACCGAACAGCTCACCGTCCGGGTTCGACCTCGCCGGCGACGAACTGAAGTGGACCCCGCCCGCCCTCACCTCGCCGCAGCGGCTGTACGAGGCCCTCACCGCGCTGCTCGGCCCCGCCGGGGTACGGGTCGAGCTGGTCACCGAACGCACCGTCCGGGCCCGCCCGTGGCGCGGGCCCGGCTGGACCGGCGGCGGCTCGGCCTCCGCCAACTCCGGCGGCTTCTCGGGCGGGGGCTGACCTCCCCGCCGCGGCGGCGCCGCGGGTTCGTCGAGGACGGGCCCTACCTGCGGGCGTTGGTGCGCCGGGTGGGCTCGGCCGTGGTCGGGTCCTCCGGCCAGGGGTGGCGGGGGTAGCGGCCGACCTGGCCGTGGAAGCCCAGCAGGGTCAGGTCGGCGGTGATCGCGCCGGTGGCGGCAGCGGTGATGGTACGGGTCACGGCCATGGGGAACTCCTTGTTCGGGTTCGGAGATGCCGGCCGGGCGGCCACGCCGCACACCACGGCGACCCGCCGCTCCGGCCTGGCGGCGCCGGCGCGGGCGTCTGTCGGCGGGTACGCCATCGGGACGTGGCTGGCGGAGCTGAGGACGGCGGCCCAGGTGTCCGTGGGCGAGCCAGGAGGGCTGGCGCCGGAGCGGCGCCGCGCGCTGGAGGGGATCGACCCGTGGTGGTGCCCGACCTGGCCGATCGTCTGGCAGCGCGCCTACTCGGTGGCGCGGATGTGGTGGCTGGAGTTGGACGGCCAAGTGGACTGAGCGCAGCTGCCGGAGGAGACGGTGTTCGAGGGTGAGCAGCTCGGCCGCTGGGTCGTGGCGCAGCGGGCCGGCTGGCCCGGCCTGGAGACGGACCAGCAGGACCTGCTCACCGCGATCGGCATCGTGCCGGACCCGGAGCTCGTCGCCGCCAAGCAGGCCGCGGAGGCGAAGCCCAGGACGTCCCGGGCGGACCGCTTCGCCCAGGGTCTGGCCGCACTCGCCGCGTTCCTGGAGCGGGAGGGCCATGTCCGGTCCCGCGCCCGCACAAAGGAGCCGCTGGAAGTCACCGTGGCCGGCCCCGGCGGCGAGGAGAGCAATCGAACTCCTCTCGGGCGACAGCCCAGGCCGGTGATACCGCCGGAGCCCTTGGCTGGGTAGTTCAGCCGAGGATGATCCCCGCGACGCCAGCCGTGGCCGCCGGCCGGGTGCAGCCCAGGAAAGGCCCGCGCAGCGCCAGCCGGCACTCCACCACTCACCTGCCGAGCGGAGGATGCGATGGCCTGAGGTCGCAGTGCCTTGGCGATGCCGGACTTCTGGTGCGCCGCGCGTCGGGCCTCACCGCCAGCCTCGGTAGCGTCACCCCGTGATGGGCCGGCCGCTCAGACGCGGAGCTCGGGCGGGAGGCCGGTCCAGCGGAGTTCGGCAGGCAGGTGGCCGGTGTCGTTGAAGAGGAGGACGGCCGGGGGACGGTCGGGCGTGTAGCGGATGACGGTCAGGGCGGCATTGGCGTGGTTGATGCCCAACCATCGCCATTTCGGCGCGTCCAGGGCGGCTCGGATGAGCCAGCCGGCGAGGAAGTTGTGGGTGACGACGAGCTCGTGGCGCGGTTCGTCGCCAACGACCGGACCGGTGAAGTCGGCGAGCGCCGCCACCGCAAGCCGGGGGCCCCGCTCGCGTTCCTCTGCCGGGAACTGGTCCAGGAACCCGAGCCAGGCGTCGGCTGCCTCCGGCGGCAATTCCTCACGTGCGGGCAGGTAGGGGATGTAGTCACCCGCCGCTTCGGAGACGTGGCGGGTGACGCCGTCGAACTGTTCACCGACCAGCCGAGCGGTCTGTTCGGCCCGGGCGAGAGGCCCGTGGTGGACCGCCGCCAGCGGGACCCCACGGAGCCGCTCACCCAGCAGCGCAGCCTGGCGGCGGCCCGCATCCGTCAGTTCACTCTCGTCTGGCGAGGCCTCACCATGACGGGTGAGATAGAGGTAGCGGGCGGCCGTGCCGGTCATGGACGCGTCCTTCAATCGAAGTCGATCTTGCAGACTCATGAAGGGACGCCGGCCCGCGCGGCCCGGTTCCTCTGGAGAAGAGCCGGCGGCGGGCGTGGCCGGGGCTCGGTGGCCGGGTGAGCGAGGGGTCCGCTTCACCTGGGCGGACGGTTCCCGGTCGCAGCGCCTCGCCTGCCGGGGCCAGGCTGATCTTCATGGATGACACCAGCCAGATCGACGTCCCCACCGTCATAGCCATCGATGCCGCCGGTCGGTGCGCCACCGTGCGGGTGGAGCCTGCCGTGGCCACTGCGGCTGTCGCGGTGCTCGACCAGTGCGCGGTCCTGCAGGCGGGCGAGTCCTGGCCGGAGGGGGCCGATGTCGTGGCGGACGGCCTTCGCCTGGCGTTGATCGGCGCGGGCATCCCTCCCGCGGTCGGCTGGTCCCCGTCGGAGGGGGAACTGGCGGACGAGTTGGGCCGCCGTGGCCGCGACCGGCTCGCCGCACGCATCGGCGACGCGGTCACGCCTGGATGCTCGGTCACAGGCCGGGTGCCGGTGGAGGCCGCGGTGCTGGCCGAGGCCGTCGCGCATCTTCGGTGCTTCAGCCGGCGGTTCGACGGCGAGCCGATCGCCGCCGCGACCCGGCGGCTGTGGGAGCAGCTGTATCTGTGCCTGCCGCTCACCGCACTCGCCGCCCAAACCGGGTCGGACGGCAGTAGGCCGTGACGGGGCCTGCGAGGGCCTGCGTGGCGGCCGGTGCGCGGGGAGCGGACGAGCTCGTCCGCGTGCTGGCCACTGCGCACGCCCAGCCGTTTTGCACTGGACGGTATGGGCGGGGCGTCCTCGCGGGGCTGCACTGGGCCCTGGGCCACCCCGTTCCCGCACCCATCACCGCCGCAGCCTCGCCGCCAGGCGAGCCCCACAGGGATCGGCTCCGTTCAGAAGCGGACGCCGCCCTGAGCGAACTCCTCGGACACGACGGCCGCACGGTGCCGCTGGACTACGCCCGCGGAGTGTACGAAGCACTCGCGTGGTCGTGCGGTCACCGCGAGGACCCACCCGCCACGGCCGGACCGTAGGCAGCCCGGGCCCGCGGCGGCACCGGCCCCGTTCGTCCTCGCGCACGACCATGCGGCCGGCATCGCCGGACGCCGCCGCCAGGACCGGCCGCCGCAGGCCCCGGCCCCGCGACGCCGCCCGGCCGACCCACCGCGCCACCACCAGCAGCAGGGAAGAGGGCCAGGAGAGGGGTTGCCGGACCCCCGGGATTCCTTGATAACAAGGTCTGACCTGCACCGTTGCGGGTGCCGTCGGCAGGTGAGGTGACCGGCGTCGGGATCGCGTACGGGACCGCCTACGGTGCTGCCGTCGTGGGCCCCTGGTGCCGGCCTTCCGGCAGCCCGGCCCGCCGACCGCCCGCCCCAGGGGGTTCGGCTGCGCAGGAAGCAGCCGGACCGCGATGTCCAAGGGGGTGAATCCGGCTCAACCGGTTCCCTGCCCGCCCCTAGGACGTCCCAGGCGAGGCCGACGGGAGGCGCGCATGCGGCAGGGGTGGGCGGGCTCTTGCGATCACGACATGAAACAGATGTACATCTGATACATTTGTTGCATGTCTGAGCCTGTGATTGCTTCCATGGCGGAGGTCCGCAGCCACCTGGCCGATGTCCTCGACCGGGCACGGCAGGACGAGACGCCGACGATCATCACCCGGCGGGGCCGGGAGGAGGCGGTGGTGATCGATGTGCGGGAGTACCGGCGTTTGAGCAGGCTGGCCGAGGAGGTCGAGGAGACCTGGCTGAACCGGCTGGCCGACGAGGCTGAGGCCGAGGGCCTGGAGGGGGCGGTCTCCCTGGAGGAGATGGCCGCGCTGCTCCGCGAGCGGCGGGACTGACCCGGTGGGCCACGTCACGCGGTTCACCACGCACGCCCAGCGGGAGATGCTCAAGATCCCGAGGCCCGACGCCCTGCGCATCCTGCGCCGCCTCGCCGAGCTGCATCAGGCACTGGACAACGGGGACACCGGCGCCTTCGACATCAAGGCTCTGCAGGGCCACAACGCGCGCTGGCGCCTGCGCGTCGGGGACTACCGGATCGTCCACACCGTCGACGACGGCCGCCTGATCGTCTGGGTCCTCGCCGCGGGCAACCGCCGCGACATCTACCGCAACTGGTAGACAGAGCTGTTGGCCCGCCGCCGTCTGCCGAACTGATGAGGGAAGCCGACCGCGGCAGACGGCCGCGCCGCGGCCCGGGCGCAGTCAGCGGGATTGACCGCAGGCGGGATACCTGCGGGTGTGCTGGTGGAACGCCGAAAAGGAGCATGTCTTCGTGGGCATCGTGGAGCCCGGCCTGATGGCCGCTCGGTCTGCCGCCGGCATCTCGTTGCGGGGCATCAGGAGGAGGCGCTGGAGGCCATCGTTCGGGGCCTGACGCCTCGTCCGGGGCAACCGGTCCCGCCGGGTGGGCTGCGGGTGACGGTGCAGATGGCCACCGGTTCCGGGAAGTCGTACGTGGGGGCGGCAGCCGGGCAGAAGCTGGCGCCGCATGGCGTTGTTCTGGTGGTGGTGCCGACCCTGGATCTGCTGGTGCAGATGATCGGCTCCTGGCGTACCGCTGGCCGCTCCGGGGAGATGCACGCGGTCTGTTCGCTGGTGGACTCGGAGCTGCCCTACGGGGTGGCGGCGACGACCAGTCCGCTGATGATCGGCATGTGGCTCAACCAGGCGGCCAGGCGCCGCCGACCCACGACGCTGTTCACTACCTACACGTCGGTGGGCGCCGTCGCGGACGCCTACGCCTACTGGGCCGAGCGAAAGGGCGAGGTGCTGCCGCCGCTGGCCTTGATGGTCTGCGACAAGGCGCACCGCAGCTCTGGCAGCGTCGAGAAGTCCTGGACTGTCGTCCACGAGCAGGACCAGATCCCGGCGGAGCGGCGGCTGTACATGACGGCGACGCCGCGGATCTGGGCGCCGCCGAGTGCGGCCATGCGCAGGCGTGAGGACGCCCTGCAGCCGCTCCCGGAGGAGCCGGCGGTGTCCATGGACGATGTGCGCGTGTACGGGCCGCAGGTGTTCACGCTGGGCCTGGCGGAGGCCATCGATCGCAAGCTGCTGGCGCCGTTCGAGGTGGTAGTGCTGGAGCTGCGCGAACCGCGCGCCGACCGGGACGGCGCCGAGCGGCAGGGCGTGCCGTTCGGGCCCGGTGTCGGCGAGGCCCTGGACGGGAGCGAGGACGAGGTGCCGGCCGCGCACCTCGCCGCGATCCAGGCCGGCCTGATCAAGACCGTCGTCGAGCGCGGGTTGGAGCGGTGCATCACGTTCCACAACCGCACCCTCGAAGCCCGCTACTTCTCCGAGACGCTGAACCAGACCGTCGAGAAACTGAACTTCGGAAACTTGCAGAAATACCCTGAGGAAGTCTGGGCGCAGTGGCTGTCCGGTGAGCACGATGTCGACTACCGGAAGCGGTTCATCGCCGAGTTCGGGCAGGGCGAGGAGGACGACGGTCTCAGGCTGCGGATCTTCAGTAATTGCAAGGTCCTCGGCGAGGGTATCGACATTCCGAATGCAGATTCGGTGGTTCTCCAGGGCCGGGGCAGCATGGTCGATATCGTCCAGGCCATCGGCAGAGCTCTGCGAATGAAGCCCGGTGAGAGCAAGACGGCATCGCTGATCGTGCCGATTTTCCTGAAGCCGGGCGAGGAGCCCGGGGACATTCTGGAGTCGGACAGCTACGGTCCCCTGGTCAAGATTCTGACCACGCTGCGCAGCCACGACGCGAAGGTGGTCGAGGCCTTGGCGGTACCGCAGAAGTCCGGCAAGCGAACGAAGGGGCGCAGCGCGGAGGCTGAGGCCAGGCCAGGCCTGGTGAGGGTGGGTCGGGTGAGGGTGGGTCGGGTGAGGGTGGGTCGGGTGCGTTCGTGCTGCCGGTGCGGTTCCAGAGCCGGGTCGATGAGAACGCGCTCGCGCTGTTCATCGCCTCGCGGGTGCTGACGGGAGAGAACCAATACTGGCGGGACGGGATCAACCATGCCAGGCGGTGGTTCAAGGAGACCGGTGGTCTCGATGTTCCCTATTCTGAAATGGTTGGCGAGGAGAGGAATTTTCCGCTGGGGAAGTGGTTGTCGGACAGGCGTTCTGAGCATTCTGCTGGTGAATTGGCGCGACACCGGGTGGAGATGCTGGATGATCTTGGGATGATCTGGTCCGTCTCCGACGCCCGCTTCGAGGCCGGCCTCGACTGGGCCAGGGTCTGGGCCAAGGGGCACGCCGGGTCGCTGGCGGCTCCGGCGCGGGCGTCGGTCGGCGGGTACGCGATCGGGACGTGACTCGCGGAGCTGCGGGCTGCGGCCCAGGTGCTGGCTGGCGAGCCGGGGGCGCTGGCGCCGGACGGAGCGGCGGGCCGCGTTGGAGGAGATCGACCCGTGGTGGTGCCCCACCTGGCCGATCACCTGGCAGCGCACCTACGCGGTGGCGCGGATGTGGTGGCTGGAGCCCGACGGCCAAGTGGACTGGGCGCAGCTGCCCGAGGAGACGGTGTTCGAGGGCGAGCAGTTCGGCCGCTGGGTCGTGGCGCAGCGCGGCGGCTGGCCCGGCTTGGAGGCGGATCGGCAGGACCTGCTGGCGGCGCTCGGCATTGAGCCGGACCCGGAGCTGGTGGCGGCGAAGGCCGCGGCCGAGGCGAAGCCTAAGGTGTCCCGCACGGACCGCTTCGCTCAGGGCCTGGCCGCGCTCGCGGCGTTCGCTGGGCGGGAAGGGCACGTGCGGGTGCCGCGCCCGCACAAGGAGCCGCTGCAGGTCGTGGTGGCCGGCCCCGGCGGCAAGGAGCGCACCGAGGTCGTGCACGTGGGTCTGGGTGCGTGGCTGAACAACCAGAAGGCACGGCGGGCGAAGCTCACACCGGGCCAGCTCGCTCAGCTCGCCGAGCACGGCGTGGAGTGGGCGTAGCCCGCTCCGGCGGTGGTGGCCTCTGGGTGATCGCCGAAGGGATCCGTCGATGGTCACAGGGCCCGTGACATCGGGGCCTTCGCCCGTGAAGGTGGACACGCGGTTGGTTGTCACGCGGCGAGGGTGAGCTTAGCGGTGTGGTGTCGCCGTTCGTATTCGTTGGGGCTGAGGT
>NZ_JOAI01000078.1 GCF_000717715.1 Streptomyces sp. NRRL B-24484
GGCACGCTGTTGAGTTCTCAAGGAACGGACACTTCCTTCGGACCGCCTTCCAGCGGACCCTCCGGGCGTTTCGCTCTTTCGTGTTCCCAGCTTATCAGAGGATTTCCGGCCCGTTTCACCGGGCGTTTTTCCTTCGACTCGCTTTTCGTCGCCCCTCTCGGCGCGACTCCGGAACTGTACGGGGCCCGGGGGCCCACAAGCAAATCGCCTCCGCCCGGTGTCGGACCGGGCGGAGGCGAAGGGCTCGGCTCAGCGGACCTCGGTGATCTCCGGGCCGCGGGCGAACGGGTCCAGCGAGGCGCTGTAGCGCTGGTCGCCACCCTCGGTGGGGGCGCCGTCGGCCACCATCTGGGCGTCCTCGGGGAGCTTCAGCACGATCGGGTCGCGCGGCGCCATCGGCGCCTCGCCCCGGACCACGACGGTCTGGCGGAAGACCTCTTCCAGGATGCCGGCCATCTCGGGCTGCACGGCGGCCTGCCCGGAGATCACACCGCGCAGGAACCAGCGCGGGCCGTCGCAGCCGACGAACCGCACCAGCTGGGCGCCGTGGGCGCCGTCGGGCAGCTGGACGGGGACCTGGGCGCGCAGGTGCCACCCGAGCGTGCCCTCCTCCTCGTCGATCAGACCGCCCTGCTGGGTGATGCCGTTGGCGATCTCCTCGCGGACCTCGCCCCAGATGCCCTCCGACTTGGGGGCGGCGAAGGCCTGCAGCTGGATCGCGCTGTTGCCGAGGACGAGGGTCGCGGCGACGATCGCGTCACCGGCGACCTCGACCCGCAGCTCCATGCCCTCGACCCCGGGGACCAGCAGACCCCCGAGGTCCACCCGCCCCTCCTCGGGATTCTCGAGCTCGGAGACGTCCCACGGCCCGTCCGGGCGCGGGGCCGGCGGCAGGCCGACCCGGTCGGCCGGGTCCAGCTCGGTGTCGTTCTCGCTCTCGGCGGAACCTTCGACGTCATCGGCCGTCTCGTCGGCGCTGGTGGCGTCCTCGGCGAGCTGCTCGACAGCGTCCTCGCTCTTGTGGCGACGACGGAACACGGTCACTGTCCTTCCCGGTCCAGGACCGAATCCAAGACCGAAGCGAATACCTGCTCGGCTACTGCGAGACCGCGGGCATGCTAGACCGCGGCGTGGCCGCCGGTCGACCCGAACCCGCCTTCGGCTCGCGCCGACCCGGGCAGCTCGGCCACCTCGTGGAAACGAGCCCGCTCCACCTGCTGGATGACCAGCTGGGCGATGCGGTCCCCTCGACGGAAGCTGACGGCCTCGCGCGGGTCCAGGTTGACGACGATCACCTTGATCTCACCACGGTACCCGGCATCGACCGTCCCCGGGGCGTTCACAAGGGCAACTCCGCAACGAGCTGCGAGGCCCGAACGCGGGTGCACGAACGCCGCGTAGCCGTCCGGCAGCGCGATGGCGACACCGGTGGGCAGGACGGCCCGCTCGCCGGGGGCGAGTTCGGCGTCGATGGTGGTGCGCAGGTCGGCTCCGGCGTCGCCGGGGTGCTCGTAGCCGGGCATCGGGAGATCGGCGTCGATCCGCCGGATCAGGACGTCCACCGGCGGACGGGCAGTGCTGGTCACGGGTTCACCTCGAAGGCTCTGGCGCGCTTGAACAGGTCCGGGTCGTCCAAGGCCTTCTTGATGTCCTCGGGACGACCGTGCGTGGTGAAGTGTTCCAGCTTCACCTGGACGAAGAGTGCCTGTGCCCGGATGGCGACCGGCCCGTCGGGGCCCCCGATGCGTCCCTCGGCCGCGCTGTAGACCTTGCGGCCGTGCACGCCCGTCACCCACGCGTGGATGTGCAGCTCGGTGTCGACCGGCACCGGGCGGACGAAGTCAGTCTCCAGCCGGCCGGTCACCGCGGGGGCGTGCAGCAGCCAGTTGAGGGTGCCGAGCGTCTCGTCCATCGCGGTGGTGAGCAGGCCGCCGTGGGCGAGGCCGGGGCCGCCCTGGTGGACCGGGCGGACGGTGAACCTGGCGTCCACGGTGAGGCCCTCGCCGGCCACCGCGGTCAGCTGCAGGCCGTCGGCCCGCTCGGGGCCGCAGCCGAAGCAGAGGTCGTAGTGGGGTCCGATCGGCGTGCCGGGGGCCGGCGCGCCGGGCGCACGGGGCGGCAGCACGGCCTCGGCCGGCGGTGTGGTCGGCGTCGGGGCGGCGGGGCCGGGCAGCGGCACGGGGGCGCTCTGCGGCGCGGGGGCGGGGGCGGTGGAACCGGTCACGGCCGCGATGCTACCCGCCAGTAGCAAGCGACGGGAGGGGCGTGGGCGGGCCCGGCCGTGCGGGCGCCCACAATAGGGGGCATGTACGACGAACGCCTCACCGTCCCGCGGTCCTGGTGGCTGCTCCCGCTCGTGACGGGCCTGTCCCTCGGCCTGATCCTGCTGCGCTTCAGCGGCCTCGGGGCCCTGATCGGCCTGGTGGTCGGCATCGCCGCCGGTGCGGCCGCGCTCAGCTCCTACGGTTCGGCCCGGATCCGGGTGGTCCAGGGCTCGCTGGTGGCGGGGCAGGCCCGCATCCCGGTGGACGCGCTCGGCGCCGCCGAGGTGCTCAACCCGGCCGAGGCGGTCGCCTGGCGCGGGGTGAAGGCGGACCCGCGGGCCTTCATGCTGCTCCGCAGCTACGTGCCGACCGCGCTGCGGGTGGAGGTCACCGACCCGTCCGACCCGACGCCGTACCTGTACCTGTCCACGCGGTCGCCGCAGAAACTGGCCGACGCGCTGCAGGGCGCCCGCCGGGCCGCCCAGCGCTGAGCCGCGGCGGGACGGCGGCCGGGCCCGGGCGGACGTGCCGCCGACGGGCCCGGAAACGGAGGAGGGACGGCTCCGCGGGTTGCGGACCGTCCCATTGCTCCTGTGGTCGCAGGCGCCCGGCCTGCGGGTGCGGCCCCCGTACGGGGCCCGCGTCTGCTGCCTCCGGCCTTGCTGCCCAGGGCCGGCGGGGTGGCCTGCCGGGCCGACGGTGAGGCGTCGGGCCCGGGCCAGTCCGCACCGTGCTCAGGCGCCGCAGTCCCGGCAGATCGGCTGACCGTTCTTCTCGCTGTAGAGCTGGCTGCGGTGGTGCACCAGGAAGCAGCTCATGCAGGTGAACTCGTCGGCCTGGCGCGGCAGCACCCGGACCGACAGCTCCTCGTTCGAGAGGTCGGCGCCGGGGAGCTCCAGACCCTCCGCCGCGTCGAACTCGTCGATGTCGACCGAACCGGTCGTCTTCTCGTTCCGCCGCGCCTTCAGTTCCTCGATGCTGTCCTCGTTGAGGTCGTCATCGGTCTTGCGTGGGGTGTCGTAGTCCGTAGCCATGTTTTCGCTCTCCCCCTTTGGGTGTGTGCGGTATCTCCAGCGCACGTAACGCATGGGGGGTCGGTCTTGTGCCCGACCCGAGGCGGAGATTTTGCCTTACTTCAAGCCCCGTTACTCAATCGACACCCAGTTTCGGACCCGTTGGGGTGACCGAACGGGGTTCGAACACTCCACCGGGTGCTCGGCCCGCCCGGGCCGGCACCACCCCGGCGCGACTACCTTGGGTAGCAGCGACCCCGCCGCTCCTTCACCAATTGACCCTGGCCACAGCACATTTGGCGACAGATCGACATTTGCCGGCGGGCCGGCGGCAGTCACCCTGCGCCACGGCGCCCGACTGCGGGACGAGCGCCGTGCGGCGCCGCGGGGATGCATCGAATGGCCCGATGTGAACTTGGTCACATCTCACACCTTTCCGGAGGATCCCGGACATTCCAGGTGCAGCCCGACCACCCCGCGGACGCCCGCGCCGGGGCGCCGGGACGGCCGGATCAGGCCTTCGCGGCGGCCGCGGCGGCGCGGCGGGCGAGCAGCGCGGCCTGCCGCTCGTCGAACTTGGTGGCCTGGGCGTCCAGGCCGTCCAGGAAGGCGCCGAGCTGCTCCTGGGCCTGCTGGCCGGACCCGCCCAGCCCGGTGGTCTCCAGGACCTTCAGGTGGCGCAGCACGGGCTGCAGCACGTCGTCGTGGTGGATGCGCAGGTTGTAGACACCGCCGATGGCGATCTGGGCGGCGGAGCGCTCGAAGCCGGGCATGCCGTGGCCGGGCATCCGGAAGTTGGTGACGACCTCGGTGATGGCGCTCATCGCCTCGTCCGGGGCGATCTCCAGGGCCGCCTTCAGCAGGTTCCGGTAGAAGACCATGTGCAGGTTCTCGTCGTTGGCGATCTTCGCCAGCAGCTGGTCGCACAGCGGGTCGCCGGAGTGGTGTCCGGTGTTGCGGTGCGCGATGCGGGTCGCGAGCTCCTGGAAGGCCACGTAGGCGACCGAGTGCAGCATGCTGTGCGCGTTGTCGGACTCGAAGCCCTCCGACATGTGCGCCATGCGGGCCCGCTCCAGCTCGACCGGGTCCACGGCGCGGGTCGCCAGCAGGTAGTCGCGGATGGCTATGCCGTGCCGGCCCTCCTCGGCCGTCCACCGGTGCACCCAGGTGCCCCACGCGCCCTCGCGGCCGAACATGGTCGCGATCTCGTGGTGGTAGCTGGGGAGGTTGTCCTCGGTGAGCAGGTTGACCACCAGCGAGATCCGCGCCAGCGGGGTCACCTTCGACTGCTCGGGCGCCCACGCCTCGCCGCCGAGCACGCCGTCGAAGTCCCGTCCCTGGCCCCACGGCACGTACTCGTGGGGCATCCACTCCTTGGCGATCTTGAGGTGCCGGTTCAGCTCGTTCTCGACGACCTCTTCGAGGGCCAGGATCAGCTTGGCGTCGGTCCAGGCGGTCGACGCGGGGGGTGCGGTGCGCTGGACGGGTGCGATGGTCACGGCTGGTGCTCCTGTGTGCGGCGTCCGGCGCGTCGGGCGGGATGGGCCGACGGCGGCGGCACGGACGGTGACGGAACGGGGACGGGGGCGGGGTGGCACGAGCGCGGAGGCGGACGCGGAGGCCGTCCGGGTCGACCCACCTACGGCTGCGTAGGTTACGACACCGTAAGTTGTTTCGGCGGCAAAAGACAAGCCGCCCCCTGCCAGCGCTTATGTCGTCTTGACACGGCTGGCGGGGGCGGCGGGGGGGGGGCGGTCGGTGATCGGTCGCCCACGGAGCGGCGCGACGGCGTGCGGCGGGGTGGCCCCAACGGCCGCCGCCGCCGTCCAGGAGTAGTCCGGGACGGCGGCGGGGGGTGGCCGGAAGGGCCCCGAGGAGGCCCTGGAGAGGGGTCCAGCGGGGCGCGGCGGGGTCTCAGGGCCCAGGGATGCGGACCCGGATCGTCAGGCCGCCACCGGGCCGCGGAGTGGCCTCGATGGTCCCCCCGTGCGCGCGGACCACCGAACGGACGATGGACAGGCCGAGGCCGACGCCCTTGTCGCTGCGGGTGCGGTCCGCGCCCTTCACCCGGCGGAACGGCTCGAAGATGTGCTCCATCTCGTAGCCGGGCACCACCGGACCGGTGTTGGAGACGACCAGCTCGCCGACGCCGCCCGGGGCGGGGGCGCTGGACATCTCCACCCAGCCGTCGGGGGTGTTGTAGCGCACCGCGTTCTGCAGCAGGTTGAGCGCGATCCGCTCCAGCAGCACGCCGTTGCCGGAGACCGTCACCGGGTGGAGCTCGGAGCGGAGCTCGACCTCGCGGGTCGCCGCCTCGGGCTTCAGCTGCTCGATGGCCCGCAGGGCGACCTCGGAGAGCTCGACCGGGCGCCGGTCGGTGATCTCGTTGTCGCTGCGGGCGAGCAGCAGCAGGCCCTCGACGAGCTGCTCGCTGCGCTCGTTGGTGGCGAGCAGCGTCTTGCCGAGCTGCTGCAGCTCGGTCGAGGCCTCCGGGTCGGCGAGCTGGACCTCCAGCAGCGTCCGGTTGATCGCCAGCGGGGTGCGCAGCTCGTGCGAGGCGTTGGCGACGAAGCGGCGCTGCGAGTCGAAGGAGCGGTCGAGCCGGTCCAGCATGTCGTCGAAGGTGTCGGCGAGCTCCTTCAGCTCGTCGTCGGGGCCGTCGAGCTGGATGCGGCGGTGCAGGTCGGAGCTGGCGACCTCGCGGGCGGTGCGGGTCATCCGGCCGAGCGGGCGCAGCACCCGGCCGGCCATCGCGTAGCCGGCCGCGAAGGCGATCACGGCGAGGCAGATCAGGGCGGTGAGGGCCTTGCGCAGCAGGGTGTTGAGCGAACGCTCGGCCTCGATGTCCTGGTAGTGGCTCAGCCAGCGGGTGAGTTCCGCCTGGCTGTTGATGACCTCGCCGTCCGGGGTGGTGAGGGAGACGCCGGGGCCCAGCCGCAGGGTGGGCAGGGTGGCGCTCTGCATGGCCTCGCGGACGAAGTAGTACATGAGCAGCAGCAGGACGACGCCGGCCATCAGGAACATCCCGCCGTAGAGCAGGGTGAGCCTGATCCGCACGGTGGGGCGGAGCGACAGCCAGGCGAACAGTCCGTCGCCGGGGTGGTAGTGCGTGGCGGTCCGCTCCGCGGCGGCCGCGCCGAGCGGGGTGCGGGCCGGGTGCTGCTGGACCGGGCCCGGGCCGCCGGCGGGCGCGCCGGGGGCCCCGCCGGCGGGGGGCGGGGTGGTCATGGCCTGTCCTCTCGGGTGCTGCGGTGGGGCGGTGGCCCCGTCGGCGGTGCCGGTGGGGCGGGGGGCGCGGGCGGGCGGCCGGTGCGGCCGGCCCGCCGGTGCCGGGTCAGATGCGGTAGCCGGATCCGGGCACGGTGACGATCACGGCCGGGTCGCCGAGCTTGCGGCGCAGGGTCATCACGGTGACGCGGACGACGTTGGTGAAGGGGTCGGTGTGCTCGTCCCAGGCCTTCTCCAGGAGCTGTTCGGCGGAGACGACGGCGCCGCCGGCGCGCATCAGCACCTCCAGGACGGCGAACTCCTTGGGGGCGAGCTGGACGGGCTTGCCGTCGCGGAGCACTTCGCGGCGGCCCGGGTCGAGGCTGATGCCGGCGCGCTCCAGGACCGGCGGCAGCGGGACGGTCGCGCGGCGGCCCAGCGCCCGTACCCGGGCGACGAGTTCGCTGAAGGCGAACGGCTTGGGGAGGTAGTCGTCGGCGCCGATCTCCAGGCCCTCGACGCGGTCGCTGATGTCGCCGGAGGCGGTGAGCATGATGACGCGGGTGGCGAGCCCCTGCTCGACGACCCGGCGGCACACGTCGTCGCCGTGGACGAGCGGGAGGTCGCGGTCGAGGACGACCACGTCGTAGTCGTTGACCGCGATCCGCTGCAGGGCCGCCTCCCCGTCGTAGACGACGTCGACGGCCATGGCCTCGCGGCGCAGCCCGGTGGCCACGGCCTCGGCGAGCAGCTGCTCGTCCTCGACGACGAGTACCCGCACGGTGGTTGTCCCTTCATCCGATCGGCCCCCCGCCGTGCTGTCCGCCCGTGCGGGCCGTGGAGCGCCGGGCACGGAGCCGCGCACTGCGCACGGCCCCGACGGTGCCTCCATCCTGCCTGGTCCGCGGGTAAAGCAGCTGTAAGCGGCCGATTCCGAGCCGTTCCCGACCGCGGCGGGCCGCGTCCGGTAGGTTGACCTGCGAGGACGTCCCCCGGCGGTGGGCGGGCGCCGGAGCGGAACGAGAGCGTTCCCTCCGGTTGGACTGTGACACGGGCAACTTTCCGGCAGCGGGGAGGTTTCCCCGGCGCGCGGTTGGGGAGGACAAGCTCACACGCGATCGCGCCGTGCGCGGATCGCACCCACCCGCCGTGTGCTCATCCGCACCGGATCGGGGGTCACGTCATCGGGAGCGGCCGACGAGCCGTCTCCGCGCCCACCGGGGCCGGCAGCGTCCGGATCGTACGGCGTCCCGTGGCACGTCCACCGAACCGGGGAGCATGCGGGCCCGTGCCCGTCCGACACAGCAAGGGGGCCGTATGGACGCCTTCACCGCCGGAATCCTGCAGCGCATACAGAACGCCGAGCAGGATCTCCACCGCGCTCTCGAGTCCGGGGACGAGTTCCTGGCCGAGGTCGAGCAGTCCGAGCTGGAGGACCTGCGTCGGCTGGCCGCCGAGCACGGCATCGACCCGGTGCACGAGATGCACCGGTCGGCTGCCTGACCCGGCCGCAGGACCGACACCCGCCCCGCCCCCGCGGGGCTCCGCAGTACCGGAACCACAGCGACACCACATCGCAGTTCGAATCAGCGAGCCCTGGCACCTCCCGCGTGCCAGGGCCCATTCACTGCCCGGGCGCGCCCGGCCGTACGGCTCCGTCCGACGGCCACGAGGGCCCGCCGCCGCCCCTCTCGGGGTGGTGGCGGGCCCTCCGCCGTGCCCGGGCCGGGGCCGGGGGTCAGCCGTGCCAGGCGCCGAGGGCCTCCAGGCGGGCCTGGAGCGGTTCGAAGACGCCGGGGACGGCGGCCACCGCGAGGTCGCCGTCGGCGGGGGGGGCGGGGGGGGGGGCCGCGGGGGGGGCCCCCCCGCCGGCCCGGCGGATGTCGCGGACCTCGGGCATCAGGGCGAGCAGCACCTCGGCCTGGTGGGCCCGCTCGGACCGCACGTAGTTGAAGCCGGTGGCGACCAGCGCCTGGCCCGGGGACGGGGCGGGGCGCACCGCGAGGGGGCGGCCGTCGAGGTCGGCGCCGCCGCCGCGGACGGCCCGGAAGAGCTCGCCGCGGGCGGGCACGGCGACCACGCCGACGACGGCCTCGCCGTCCAGTTCGGCGGCCACGCTGACACCCCAGGAGGGCAGTCCGTACAGGTAGTTGACGGTGCCGTCAAGCGGGTCGACGACCCAGCGGACGCCGCTGCGGCCGGGCCGGTCGGTGCCCTCCTCGCCGAGGTAGCCGTCCTCGGGGCGGCGGGCGGCGATGAGCTCCTGGACGAGCTTCTCGGAGGCGAGGTCCATCTCGGTGACCACGTCGACGGGGCTGGACTTGGTGGCGGCCACGCCGAGGTCGGCGGGGCGGCCGCGGTGCAGCAGCTCGGCCGCGGCGCGGGCGGCCTCCTCGGCGACGGCGAGCAGTTCGGCCGTCAGCGGGTCGGTCGGCACGGTGCCGGTCACGCGGGGTCCTCCCGGGTTCGGGGTGCGGGTCACTGTTCGGCGGCCGCGGGCCGGGGGGCGCGCGGGTTGGGGCAGCAGGCCGCGGCGCAGACGTCGTGGCTGGGGCCGAGGGCGCCGAGGGCGCGGCGGTCGACCGCGGCGCCGCGTTCGGCGGCGGCGCGCTCCAGGACGAGTTCGCGGACGGCGGCGGCGAACCGCGGGTCGGCGCCGACGGTGGCCGCGCGGGCGACCGGCAGGCCGAGTTCGGCGGCCTTCGCGGCGGCCTCGGTGTCGAGGTCGTACTTGACCTCCATGTGGTCGGAGACGAAGCCGATCGGCACCATCACCGCGGCGGGCGCGCCGGCGGCGTGCAGCTCCTCCAGCCGGTCGCAGACGTCGGGCTCCAGCCAGGGGATGTGCGGGGCGCCGCTGCGGCTCTGGTAGACCAGCTCCCAGGGGCGGTCTGCGGCGCCGGTGGCAGCGGCGACGGCCTCGGCGACCAGCCGGGCGACGTCGAGGTGCTGGGCGACGTAGGCGCCGCCGGGCGTGCCGCGGGCCGGGTCGTCGGGGGCGCCGGAGTCGTCGGCCATCGCGTTCGGGATCGAGTGCGTGGTGAAGACGAGGTGCGCCCCGGCGCGGACCTCCTCGGGCAGTTCGGCGAGGGCGGCGAGGGTCGCGTCGATCATCGGGCCGACGAAGCCGGGGTGGTTGTAGAAGTGCCGCAGCTTGTCGACGCGCAGCGCCGGCAGGCCCTCGCGGGCGAGTCCGGCGAGGGCGTCGGCGAGGTTCTCGCGGTACTGGCGGCAGCCGGAGTAGCCGGCGTAGGCGCTGGTGGCGAGGGTGAGGACCCGGCGGTGGCCGTCGGCGGCGATCTCCTTCAGGGTGTCGGCCAGGTACGGCGCCCAGTTGCGGTTGCCCCAGTAGACCGGCAGGTCGAGGCCGTGCTCGGCGAAGTCCTTGCGCAGTGCCGCCAGCAGGTCCCGGTTCTGCTCGTTGATCGGGCTGACCCCGCCGAACAGGAAGTAGTGCTTGCCGACCTCGGCGAGCCGCTCCTTGGGGATGCCCCGGCCGCGGGTGACGTTCTCCAGGAACGGCACGACGTCCTCCGGCCCCTCCGGGCCGCCGAAGGAGAGCAGCAGCAGCGCGTCGTAGGGGGCGTGGTCGGTGGCGGTGCGCGAGTCGGACATGGCTCCGATCCTGCCACCCGGCGGGGTCCTGCCGGTGCCGGGCCACCCGTCCGCCGGAAATCTCTTCGCGGGCGGGCGCGGGCTGTTCGTAAGCTGTCCATACGAACGACGTTCCTTACCCACTCCTGCGGAGCACCAGTGCTGTCCAGCTACCGCCAGATCTTCGCCGCGCCCGGCAGTCTGGCCTTCTCGTCCAGCGGCTTCGTGTCGCGCCTGCCGATCTCCATGACCGGCATCGGCATCGTCACGATGCTCGCCCAGCTCCGCGGCTCGTTCGGGATCGCCGGCGCGGTCTCGGCCGTCCTCGCGGCGGCCGCGGCGGTGCTCGGACCGCAGGTCTCCCGCATGGTCGACCGGTACGGGCAGCGGAGGGTCGCGCTGCCGGCCACCTCGGCGGCCGTGGCCGCCGCGGCGGGCCTGCTGGCGAGCGCCCGGCTCGGTGCCCCCGACTGGACGCTCTTCCTCTTCGCCGCGGGCATGGGCGTGATGCCGAGCACCGGCTCGATGGTCCGCGCCCGCTGGGCACACCTGTACAGCGACCGGCCGGACCGGCTGCACACCGCGTACTCCTTCGAGGCGGTGATGGACGAGGTCTGCTTCATCGTCGGGCCGATCCTGTCGATCGGGCTCGCCACCTCGCTCTTCCCGGAGGCCGGTGTCGCCCTGGCCGCCGTCTTCCTGCTGGTCGGCGTGGTGTGGTTCTGCGCGCAGCGCTCCACCGAGCCGCCCGTCCATCCGGCCGCGCACCACCACGGCGGGTCGGCGATCCGCTCGGCGGGGCTGCAGGTGCTGGTGCTGACCTTCGTCGCGACCGGCGCGATCTTCGGCGCGGTGGAGGTGGTCACCGTCGCCTTCGCGAAGGAGCAGGGGCACACCGCAGCGTCCAGCCTGGTGCTCGCCGTGTACGCGCTCGGCTCCTGCCTGGCCGGGGTGGTGTTCGGTGCGTTCCGGCCGCGCGGGTCGCTGGCCAAGCGGTTCCTCGGCGGGGTCGGCGCGATGGCGGTCGGCATGCTGCCGCTGGTGCTGGCCGCGTCGCTGCTGCACGGCACGGCCGGCCTGGCCGGCATCGGCGCCGCGCTGTTCGTCGCGGGCCTGTCCATCTCCCCGACGATGATCACCGCGATGGCGCTGGTCGAGCGGCTCGTCCCGGCCGCGAAGCTCACCGAGGGGATGACCTGGACGACCACCGGTCTCGCGATCGGCGTCGCGCTCGGCTCCTCGGCGGCGGGCTGGGTGGTGGACGCCGCGGGCGCGGCCACCGCCTACTGGGTGCCGGTCGCGGCCGCCCTGCTGGCGGCGGTCGCGGCGCTCGCCGGGCTGCCCCGGCTGCGGGGCGGGCTGCGCTCCCCCGAGCCGGAGCCGGTGGGCACCCCCGCGGGCCGGTGACCTCGGGCCGAACGGGGTCCTTCGGGGCATGGACCGGCGGCATCCGAGTGACTACGCTCACCCTACCCACTGGTAGTTCGTGAGCAGGAGGCACTCGGCATGCCCCACGGCACCACCACCGGCACCTGGAGCAACTGGGCCGGCAACCAGACCGCCCGGCCCGCCCGGGCGGTCTCGCCCGGCTCCGCCGAGGAGATCGCCGAGACGGTGCGCCGGGCCGCCGAACAGGGGCAGCGGGTCAAGGCGGTCGGCTCCGGCCACTCCTTCACCGCGATCGCCTCGGCCGGCGACGCCGTGCTGGTGCGCCCGGACGCGCTGACCGCCGTCCGCTCGCTGGACCGCGAGGCCGGCACCGTCACCGTCGAGTCCGGACTGCCGCTCTCCCGCCTCAACCGGCTGCTCGCCGCGGCGGGCCTCTCGCTGACCAACATGGGCGACATCGAGGTGCAGACCGTGGCCGGCGCCACCAGCACCGGCACCCACGGCACCGGCCGGGACTCCGGCTCGCTCGCCGCACAGATCCGCGCGGTGGAGATCGTCCTCGCCGACGGCAGCATCCGCACCTGCTCCCCGACCGAGGACCCGGAGCTCTTCCAGGGCGCCCGGCTCGGCCTCGGCGCCCTCGGCGTGGTCAGCGCGCTGACCTTCGCCGTGGAGCCGGCCTTCCTGCTGACCGCGCACGAGAAGCCGATGCGCTTCGACGAGGTGCTGGCCGGCTTCGACGACCTGGCCTCGGTCAACGAGCACTTCGAGTTCTACTGGTTCCCGCACACCGATCTGTGCACCACCAAGCGGAACAACCGCAGCCCGGGGCCGGCCGCGCCGCTGCCGGGATTCCGGGCCTGGCTGGACGACGACTTCCTGTCCAACACCGTCTGGGAGGGCGCCTGCCGGATCGGCCGGCGCTTCCCCGCCGCGATCCCGACCATCGCCCAGGTCGCCGGCCGGGCCTGGTCGGAGCGCACCTACACCGACACCGCGTACAAGGTGTTCACCAGCCCGCGCAAGGTCCGCTTCATCGAGATGGAGTACGCGGTGCCGCGGGAGGCCGCGACCACCGTGCTGCGCGAGCTCAAGGCACTGGTGGAGCGCTCCGACTGGCGGATCAGCTTCCCGGTCGAGGTCCGGGTGGCGCCCGCCGACGACCTGTGGCTGTCCACCGCGAGCGGCCGCGACAGCGTCTACATCGCCGTCCACCTGTACCGGGGCACCGCCGGGAGCGGCTACTTCACCGAGGTGGAGCGGCTCATGACGGCGCACCAGGGGCGCCCGCACTGGGGCAAGCTGCACACCCGCGACGCCGAGTACCTGGCCGGTGCGTACCCGCACTTCGGCGACTTCACGGCGCTGCGGGACAAGGTCGACCCGGGCCGGGTGTTCGCCAACGACTACCTCCGCCGGGTGCTCGGGGACTGACGGAGGATCGGAAGCAGTTCCTCGGTCACCTGCCGGAGACTCGAACAATTCTGTCGATCCTGCACGGCGCGGGACACAACGGGCGAAATTCTGCTTCCGGCCGGTCGATATATGTGAAGATGATCACCGTTCGGCGATCGCGAAGCGCTCAACGGTGTGGCCACTCTTGAGATTCCGGTGAATCGGGGGAGACTTGAGCGGCGAGCCGCTCCGCTGGGTGCCACGAATGGAGTACTGTTCGTGGGGCCTGAGCCTTCGGCGTCCCTGTTGACTGCCCGTCTGACAGTGGCCGAGGGGCCCGGGCGCGACGTCGACCGGCGACGTGGCGAACAGGCAACCGTGCCACAGCGGCGTGCCCGGGCATGAGCCCGACACGCCGGGTAACTCTGCAAGGTTGTGGCCAGTCGCAGGCGGGCAGGCCACACTCAGTACGGGAGCAGCGACGCAGGTGACGTCGGCAGGCACCACCCGGGAGGTAACCGTGCCCGAACTGCGCGTCGTGGCCGTCAGCAACGACGGCACACGGCTGGTGCTCAAGGCTGCCGACAGCACGGAGTACACCCTCCCCATCGACGAGCGGCTGCGTGCCGCGATCCGCGGCGACCGGCCGCGCCTCGGCCAGATCGAGATCGAGGTCGAGAGCCACCTGCGGCCCCGTGACATCCAGGCGCGGATACGAGCCGGTGCCTCCGCCGAGGAGGTCGCACAGGCGGCGGGTATCTCCGTCGAGCGGGTCCGCCGCTTCGAGGGCCCGGTGCTGGCCGAGCGCGCCTTCATGGCCGAGCGCGCCCGCAAGACCGCGATCCGCCGACACGGCGAGTCCACCGGCCCGCAGCTCGGCGAGGCCGTCGCCGAGCGGCTGACCCTGCGCGCCGCCGAGAAGGACACCGAGCGGTGGGACTCCTGGCGTCGCGACGACGGCACCTGGGAGGTCATCCTCGGCTACCGCGCGGACGGCGAGCACCGCCGCGCCAGCTGGACGTACGACCCTCCGCGCCGGCTGGTGCAGCCGAACGACGACGAGGCGCGCGCCCTGATCGGCGAGAACGTCGACCGCGACGAGGACTCGGTCTTCCCGTTCATCCCGCGGATCGCCCGACTCCCCCAGGAGCGGCCGGCCCGCGCGATGATCGAGCGGCCCTCCGCCGACCGGATCATGTCCGGCCGGGAGGTCCGCGAGGCCAGGGAGGCGTCCGCGGAGAACCGCGACTCGCTGACCAGCCTGCTCGACGTGGTGCCCGCCTACCGCGGCGACCTCGCGATCGGCCCCGCGCCGGAGCCGGTCACCGCCGAGGAGCCGGAGGAGGCCGAGGAGCCGGCCGCGCCCGCGGCCAGCGTCGGCGCCGGTTCGGCCTACGCCGACATCCTCATGCCGCGGGCGGTCGCGCCGCACCGCGAGCGGCTGGTCGGCACCACCGACCGGCAGGCCGAGGCCGACGGCGTCCGCCCCGGCCGCCGCGCCACCGTGCCCAGCTGGGACGAGATCGTCTTCGGCAGCCGGCGCAAGAAGCAGGAGTAGCAGGACCACACACGCCGCAGGGGCGGCCTCCCGTACGGGAGGCCGCCCCTGCTGCTGTCCTGGTGCCCGTCCTCAGGGGCGAGCCGCATTCGCCGGGAGCACCGGTATCGGGCCTAGCCCGGGAGTTCGCCGGTCGCCGCGGGGCGGGCCGGGTCGCCCGACCACTCGCTCCACGAGCCCGGGTACAGCACCGCGCCGGTGATCCCCGCGCTCTCCATCGCCAGCAGCTCGTGCGCCGCCGTCACCCCCGAGCCGCAGTACACGCCGAGCGGCGCCGAACCGTCCGCACCCAGCGCGGCGAACCGGGCCGCCAGCTCCTCCCGCGGACGGAAGGTGCCGTCCGCCGCCACGTTCTCCGTCGTCGGCGCCGACACCGCACCCGGGACGTGGCCCGCGCGCGGATCGATCGGCTCCACCTCGCCCCGGTACCGCTCGCCCGCCCGGGCGTCCAGCAGCACGCCCTTGCGCGCAAGCTCCGCCGCACCGTCCGCGTCCACCGTCGGCAGCGACCCCGGCACCGGGACGAAGTCGCCCGCCCCGTCGGCCGGCCGCTCCACCGACTCGGGCAGCCCGGCCGCCCGCCACGCCGCCAGACCGCCGTCCAGCACCCGCACCCCGTCGTGACCCGCCCAGCGCAGCAGCCACCACGCCCGCGCCGCCGACATCGCCGGACCCGCGTCGTACACCACCACCGGACGGCCCGACGACACCCCGGCCCGGCGCAGCGCAGCGCCCAGCACCCCCGGGTCGGGCAGCGGATGCCGGCCGGCCGGCCCCGGCGGGGCCGCCAGCTCGGTGTCCAGGTCCAGGTAGTGCGCACCGGGCAGGTGCCCGGCCGCGTACTCGCCCGCCCCGGGCGGGCCGCCCAACTGCCAGCGGACGTCGAGCAGGACGGGCGGACGCGGGCCCGAAAGGGCGGCGGCCAGCTCGTCGACGGAGATCAGCGGGGAAACGCCCGAAGAAGTCATGTCCGCCATTGTGGCAAGCCGTGGCGCTCCCGGCGGACCGTCAGCCCTCGAACGGCAGCACGTCGGGGGAGAGCACCGACGCCCTGGCCGTCGCCGCCGTCAGCCGCCGACGGTGGTGGCGCCGGCAGAGCACCTCGTAGCCGATCTGGTCCTCCGAGACCGCCACGTCGCCGACCACCACCTGCGCGCCCTCGACGACCATCACGCCGCCGACCGTCCGCGCGTTGTGCGTCGCCCGCGCCCCGCACCAGCAGAGCGCCTCCACCTGCAGCACCTCGACCCGGTCCGCCAGCTCGATCAGCCGCTGCGAACCCGGGAACAGCTTCGTCCGGAAGTCCGTCGTGATGCCGAACGTGTAGACGTCAATGCCGAGTTCGTCGACCACCCGGGCCAACTGGTCGATCTGCTCCGCCGAGAAGAACTGCGCCTCGTCGCAGATCAGGTAGTCCGCCTTGCCGCCCGCCGACAGCAGGTGCACCACGTGCGCCTGGAAGTCGAAGTCGTCGGCGACCTCCACCGCGTCCGCCCGCAGCCCGAGCCGGCTGGAGATCGTCGCCGCACCCGCCCGGTCGTGCCGGGTGAAGATGATGCCCTGGCGGCCGCGCGCCGCGTGGTTGTGGTCCATCTGCAGCGCCAGCGTCGACTTGCCGCAGTCCATCGTGCCCGAGAAGAACACCAGTTCAGCCATGGGTGGGACGAGGGCCTTTCGATCGGGGGACGGGCGGTACGAACAGCATCAGGTACGGACGTCGAGCAGCGGCACCAGCTGCTCCACCGCGGTCATCGACCCGTGCAGGCCGACCATCGAGGACTCCCCCGGCTCGTTCCGCGAAGCGATCACCGCGATGTCGTCCCGCGCCGCCGCCACCACGTCGCCGATCCGCGGCAGCACCCGCTCGTCCACCACCGGACCGAACCAGCCGGCCGCCACCGCCTGCTCCCGGGTGGCCACCCACATCCGGTCGCCCAGCACCTCGCTCCAGACCGTGTGCACGTCGGCCGCCGCACCCGGCACCGCGTACACGTGCCGCGCCCGGCCCTCGCCGCCCAGCAGCGCCACGCCCGCCGACAGCTCCCAGTCCTCGTCGAAGTCGATCCGGTCCTCCGGCGCGATGTCGATCATGCCGTGGTCCGCCGTCACGTACAGCGCCGACCGCGGCGGCAACTGCTCCGCCAGCCGCTTCACCAGCCGGTCCACCGTGTTCAGCGTCATCCGCCACTCGTCGGAGTCCACACCGAACCGGTGCCCCGCACCGTCCAGCTCGCTCACGTACGTGTACACCAGCGCCCGGTCGTTCTCCGCCAGCCAGCGCGCCGCCAGGTCCATCCGCTCCTCGCCGGTCGTCCGGCCCAGGAACGTCCCGCCCGACAGCGCCACCTGCGTCAACGGCGTCTGCGCGAACAGCGGCGACGACACCTGCGCCGTCGCCACACCCGCCCGCGACACCCGGTCGAACACCGTCGGATGCGGCTGCCACTCCCGCGGCGGCACCGGCGGCACCCACCGCAGCTGGTTCATCAGCTCGTTCCGGCCCGGCACCCGCACCGTGTACCCGGCCAGGCCGTGCACCCCCGGCGTCAGACCCGTCCCCACCGAGGCCAGCGAGGTCGCCGTCGTCGACGGGAACCCCGAGGTGATCGGACTCGCCCCCGCCGCCAGCGAGGTCAGGAACGGCGCGTACTCCGGATGCCGGCGGACCAGCTCCCAGCCCATGCCGTCCACCAGGAACACGCACACCCGGTCCGCCGGCTCCAGCGGCAGCCCGCTCTCGAACCCGGGCACGCCCAGGCCGGCCGCCACCGCGGGCAGCAGGTCCGCCAGCGAACCGCAGCCGTACGCCGGGGCCGGCGCGTCAGAAGGATCCAGGATCTCGAAGGCGTCGTAACCGAGCATGCGTGACGGCGGCCTCAGACCCGGTCGGCGATCGTCGCCTCGGACAGCGCCCGCGCGAACACCAGCGCCTGCGACACCGTCTCCGGGCCGTCACCCGCCTCCGACACCCGCAGCGACAGGTCGTCCGCCGTCGCCGAACCCGTGTACCCGTGGTCCGCGTCGCAGTTCGGGTCGGAACAGCCCGCCGGCTCCAGGTCCAACCGCTGCACCGCACCCCAGCCGATCGTCAGCACCACCTCGCGCGGCAGCGTCCCCGGCGTGTACGTCTCCGGGTTCGCCACCATGCGGCTCACCACCACCGAATTGATCCGGTCCAGCCGGACGCTCTCGGTCGACGTCGTCGCGTACGGGACGGGGGTCGCCGCATCGCCGTTCTGCTCGTCCGTGTGGCTCACCACGAAGCGCGACGGGGTCAGCACCAGCACCGTCACGTGCCGGCGCACCTCGTTCGCGTCGAACGTCGTCTCCTGGTGCACCAGGTAGGAGCTGATCGGCTCGGGGCCCACCGCGGACTCCACGGCCTCGGACACCAGGGCCGGGTAGTAGCCGCTGCGCTCGATCGCGGACCGCAGGTCCTGCGTGGTGGTCGTACCGGTCTTGGCCATGTCTCCATCCTGGCATGTCCCGCCGACGAAGCGGGCGGCACTGCGCCGAGCTTCCGGACCCGCCTTGCCGGGCCCGCCCTGCGGGGGGCTGGTCAGCGCCGCCGAGCGGCGCAGCCAAGCAAGGTTACAGGCTGCTCATCGCCCGCGGACCCAGATCCGTCCGCACCGGCAGCGGCGCGATCCGCACCACCGCCCCCAGCACCGCCAACCCCTGCGGCGCCACCACCACCGGCTCCAGATCCACCGACGCCACCTCCGGCAGGTCGTCCACCAGCCGCGACACCCGCAGCAGCAACTCCTCCAGCGCCCCCGTGTCCACCGGATCCGCCCCCCGCCAGCCGAACAGCAGCGGAGCCGCCCGCACCTCCCGGATCAGCGCCGCCACGTCCCGGTCCGTCGCCGGCACCAGCCGGTGCGCCAGATCACCCAGCAACTCCGCCGGCGCCCCCGCCAGACCGAAGCTCAGGATCGCGCCCACGGCAGGATCCACCGCCGCGCCGATCACCGTGTCCACCCCGCGCGGCGCCAGCTGCTGCACCACCAGCCGCGCCTGCGCCGCCCCGCCCAGCAGCGCGTCCAACTCCCGGTGCGCCCGCCGCAGCCCCTCCTCGCCGTCCAGGTCCAGCCGCACGCTCCCCAGGTCCGGCCGGTGCCGCAGGTGGTCCGCCGTCGCCTTCAGCGCCACCGGGTACCCCAGCCGCTCCGCCGCCCGCACCGCCGACTCCTCGTCCGGTGCCGGCAGCACCGGCCGCACCGCGATCCCGTAGCAGCCCAGCAGCGCCTCCGCGTCCGCCTCCGGCAGCGTGAACCGGGCCCCGCCCGGCTGCGTCCGCGCCGCCACCGCCAGCCGCGTCCCCAGCGCCCCCTCCACCAGCGCCCGCGCCCGCGCCTCGTCGATCCCCTCCAGCTCCGGGATCCGCGCCGTCCGCTCCGCCTCCGCGCTGCGCCGTCGCCACTGGGCGTAGTGCACCGCGTTCGCCAGGGCGTGCACCGCCCGCTCCGGCGCCGGGAACGACGGGATCCGGCCCGCCCGCAACCGCTCCGCCAGACCCCCCAGCGCCAGGTGCGTCAGCAGCAGCGGCTTGCCCAGCTCCCGGGCCCGGACCCCCGCGTCCAGCAGCGCCGCCGCGACCTCCGGCTCGTCGTCCGGCTCCGGCGCCCCGCCGCCGTGCACCCCGATCGGCGGGATCGCCACCGCGATCACCGCGTCCACCCCGGGATCGCCCAGCGCCGTCCCCAGCGCGATCCGGAAGTTCTCCCCCGTCGCCGCCGTCGTCAGGTCCACCGGCGACCGCGGCCTGAGCCCGCTCCCCAGGCAGGCGTCGTACGTCAGCAGGCCCAGCGAGTCCGAATTGCCGATCACCGCCACCCGGTCCCCCGCCGGCAGCGGCTGCCCCGCCAACAGCTCCCCCGTGTCGAACAGGTCGGTGATCGTCTCCACCCGCACCACCCCGGCCTGCCGGAACAGCGCGTCCACCGTCGCGTCCCGCAACCGGCTCGACGCCGGCTGCACCGCGTGACCCGGCGGCAGGCTCCCCGTGTGCCGCGCCCCCTTCACCACCACCACCGGCTTCGAGGCCGCGAGCCGCCGCGCGATCCGGGTGAACTTCCGCGGATTGCCGAACGACTCCATGTACATCAGCACCACCTCGGTGGCGGCGTCCTCCTCCCAGAACTGCAGCATGTCGTTGCCCGACACGTCCGCCCGGTTCCCCACCGAGGCGAAGGACGACACCCCGAGGCCCCGCCGGTGCGCCGCCTCCAGCAGCGCCACCCCGATCGCGCCCGACTGGCAGAACACCCCGAACGGGCCGCGGGCAGGCAGCACCGGTGCCAGCGAGGCGTTAAGCGGCCGCTCCGGATCCGTCGACACCAGCCCGAACGCGTTCGGGCCCACCACCCGCATCCCCGCCGCCCGCGCCTGCCGCACCAGCGCCCGCTGCCGGTCCCGCCCCTCCGGGCCGGTCTCCGCGTACCCGGCCGTCACCACCACCAGGCCCTGCACCCCGTGCGCGCCGCAGTCCGCCACCACCCCGGGCACCGCCGCCTCCGGCACCGCCACCAGCGCCAGGTCCACCGGCCCGGGGATCTCCAGCAGCGACCGGTGCACCGGCACCCCGTCCAGCACCGTCCCGTCCGGCGCGCTCCGGTTCACCGCGTACACCTCGCCGCGGAACCCGGCCAGACTGCGCAGCAGACCGCGCCCGACCGACTGCGGGCTGCGCGACACCCCGACCACGGCGACCGACCGCGGGGTCAGCAGCCGCTGCACCGAGCGGGCCTCCGCCCGGTGCTCCCGACCGCGCATCACCGCCAGCGAGGCCGCCGTCGGCTCCAGGTCGAACTCCAGGTGCACCACGCCGTCGGCGAAGCTGCGGTGCTGGGTGTAGCCGGCGTCGGTGAAGACCTTCACCATCTTGCGGTTCTCCGGCAGCACCTCCGCGGTGAACCGGCGGATGCCGCGCTCCTGGGCGACCGCCCCGATGTGCTCCAGCAGCGCCGAGGCGACCCCGCGGCCCTGGTGGGCGTCCTGCACCAGGAAGGCCACCTCGGCGTCGGTGCCGGTGGTCGAGGGACGGCCGTCCCGGTCGATCCGGTCGAAGCGGACGGTGGCGATGAAGCGGTCCCGCACCACCGCGGCCAGGCCGACCCGGTTCACGTAGTCGTGGTGGGTGAAGCGCCGCACGTCCTTGTCGGACAGCCGCGGGTACGGGGCGAAGAAGCGGAAGTACTTCGACCGGTCGGAGACCTGCTCGTAGAACTCGACCAGCCGCTCGGCGTCGGACGGGGTGATCGGCCTGATCCGGGCCGCGCCGCCGTCGCGCAGCAGGACGTCGGCCTCCCAGTGCTGCGGGTAGCCGCTCTCGTCGGCCCGGTCCGTGCTCGGTGCGGTGCCCTGCTCGGTGGCCGGCTCGGTGGCCGGTTCGGTGGCCGGCTCGGTGGCCGGTTCGGTGCGCGGTGAAGTCCCGGAGTCGTCCACAACCGTCAGGTTATCCGGCGAGGGCCGCGGCGAGCCGCCCGGCGGTGCCCGGCGGGCGGGGCCAAGGTGGGACTGCCGGGTGCCGCACCGTTCCGGACGTGCGACGGACGTGCGACACTGGTCTAGACAACTGGCTCCACCCAGCACCACCGAAAGGCACGTCCCATGGCAGAGCGCCGCGTCACCGTCGGTTGGGCCGAAGGCCTCCACGCCCGTCCCGCCTCCATCTTCGTCCGCGCCGTGACCTCCACGGGCGTGCCCGTCACCATCGCCAAGGACGGCGGCAACCCCGTGAACGCCGGCTCCATGCTCGGCCTGCTCGCCCTCGGTGCCGCCGGCGGCGACACCGTCGTCCTGGCCTCCGAGGCCGACGGCGCCGACCAGGCCCTGGACCGCCTCGCCAAGCTCGTGCAGGAGGGCCTCGACGAGCTCCCCGCGGCCTGAGCCCCGCAGCCCGAAGGGGTGCACCACGGCGTTCCCGCCGGGTGCACCCCTTCGCGTTCCCCCCGTCCCGCTAGAAGACCGACCAGCCGGTCGCCGTGGTCAGCGCGTCCAGCGCCGCCACCCCGAGCACCGAGTTCCCCGCCGCGTCCAGGCCCGGGCTCCACGCGCAGACCGCCCCCCGGCCCGGCAGCACCGCCAGCACTCCCCCGCCGACGCCGCTCTTGCCCGGCAGGCCCACCCGGTACGCGAACTCCCCCGCCGCGTCGTACGTCCCGCAGGTCAGCATCACCGCGTTGATCCGCTTCGCCTCGCTACGGGACAGCAGCCGCGAGCCGTCCACCCGGACCCCGTGCCGTGCCAGGAACAGCCCCGCCAGCGCCAGGTCGCGGCAGCTCGCCGTGATCGCACAGTGCGCGTAGTAGTGGGCCAGCACGCTGTCGACCGGGTTGCGCAGGTTCCCGTAGCTCGCCATGAAGTGCGCCATCGCCGCGTTGCGGTGGCCGTGCCGCGCCTCCGAGGCCGCCACCGAGTCGTCCGTGGCCACCGCGCCGTTCCCCGACTCCCGCCGCAGGAACTCCCGGACGGCCCCCACCGCATCACCCGTCAGCTCCAGCAGACGGTCCGTCACCACCAGGGCGCCCGCGTTGATGAACGGATTGCGCGGGATCCCCTGCTCGGTCTCCAGCTGCACCAGCGAGTTGAACGGATTGCCGGACGGCTCCCGGCCGACCCCGCGCCACAGCCCGTCGCCGCCCTCCGCCAGCGCGAGCGCGAGCGTGAACAGCTTCGACACCGACTGGATCGAGAACGGCTCCTCCCAGGCCCCCGCCCCGAACACCTCGCCGTCCACCGTCGCGATGGCCATCCCGAAGGCCTCCGGATCGGCCTGCGCCAGCGCCGGGATATAGTCCGCCGCCCGCCCGCGCGCCGGCGCCGCGAGCGCGGTCTCCATCGATTCCCGCAGAAGTCCCTGGTAGTCCACGCGGCCATTGTGTCCCCGGCCGCCCGCACCGCCCCGCCGGGGTCCACAATCCGACATTTCGACTTGAGGACGACCACACCATCGGATGATCCGCCGACGAACCGACCCGCCGCCGGGACCACCCGGCGCAGGCTGGCGCCATGACTTCCTTCGACCTCGAAAACCCCGACCACGCCTACATGTTCGGCTTCCTCCAGGCCGACGGGCACCTGCGCCAGGGCCCGGGCAACAAGGGCAGCCTCAGCGTGGAACTCTCCGCCCGCGACACGCCCCTCCTGGAGGAGTTCAAGCGCATCTGCCCCTGGCCCAGCAGCATCCGCCACCGCACCCGCACCCGCACCACCAACTTCGCAGCGAACCACACCTCGGCGACCTGGACGGTGTGCGCCCGCGAGTTCCGCGAACAGCTCGTGGCACTGGGCCTGCCGCCCGGACGGAAGTCCTCGACGGTGGAGCCACCACGGGCACCCTTCTCCGAGCGGGACCACCTCCGCGGCCTGATCGATGCCGACGGCTCGCTCGGACGCACCGGCAAGGACCTGCCCTTCGTCAGCCTGACCACCGCGAGCGAGTCGCTGGCGGCCCACTTCTGCCGCTACGCCCACGCCCTGACCGGCGCCGTGCGCACGGCCCGGCGGAACCGGCGCGACGCGATCTACAACATCCTCTTCACCGGGGAGGACGCCGTCGCCGTCGTCCGGCACCTCTACTACCCGGGCTGCCTCGCCCTGCCGCGGAAGCTGGCGGCCACGGCCGACCTCACGGCGTGGACCCGACCCGACGGAATGAGGAAGGTACTGCGCCGCCCGTGGACGGCGGACGAGGACCGCCTCCTGTTGGCCGCCCGGAACGCGGAGGCGGCAGCAGCCCTGCTCGGCCGGTCGGTCAGCAGTTGCGCGGCCCGGCGATGGCGGCTGGTGGGGCCGGAGAAGGCCGGGGTGCGCTTCCCGCACACCCCGGCCTGAGCTCAACCCTTCACACAGACGACCTGCTTGAGCTGGGCGACCACCTCGACCAGGTCGCGCTGCTGGTCCATCACCTTCTCGATGGACTTGTACGCACCCGGGATCTCGTCGACGACGCCCGCGTCCTTGCGACACTCCACGCCCTTGGTCTGCTCGACCAGGTCGCGCGCGGTGAACCGCTTCTTGGCCGCGGTGCGGCTCATCTTGCGGCCGGCGCCGTGCGAGGCCGAGTTGAACGCGGCGTCGTTGCCGAGACCGCGGACGATGTACGAACCGGTGCCCATCGACCCCGGGATGATGCCGTAGTCGCCGGAGCCGGCCCGGATCGCACCCTTGCGGGTGACCAACAGGTCGACGCCGTCGTACCGCTCCTCCGCCACGTAGTTGTGGTGGCAGCTGATCATCTGGTCGAAGGCCACCTTCGCCTTCGGGAACTCCCGCCGGACGACGTCCTGGAAGAGCGCCATCATGATCGCGCGGTTGCGCTTGGCGTAGTCCTGCGCCCAGAACAGGTCCTGGCGGTAGGCGTTCATCTGCGGGGTGTCCGAGATGAACACCGCGAGGTCGCGGTCGATCAGGCCCTGGTTGTGCGGCAGCGAGCGGGCGACGCCCATGTGGTGCTCGGCGAGCTCCTTGCCGATGTTGCGCGATCCGGAGTGCAGCATCAGCCAGACAGAACCGGACGTATCTACACATACCTCACAGAAATGGTTGCCCCCGCCGAGGGAACCCATCTGCTGGGCCGCGCGCTCGCGCTTCCAGCGGACCTCGGGGGCGATGTCGTCGAAACCGTCCCAGAAGCGGTCCCAGCCGCCGGTGGCGAGGCCGTGCAGCTTGCCCGGGTCGACCGGGTCGGTGTGCAGGCCGCGGCCGACCGGGATGGCCTGCTCGATCTTGGAGCGGAGCCGGGACAGGTCGTCCGGCAGGTCCTTCGCGGTGAGCGAGGTCTTGACCGCGGTCATGCCGCAGCCGATGTCCACGCCGACCGCGGCCGGGCAGACGGCGCCCTTCATGGCGATCACGGAGCCGACCGTCGCGCCCTTGCCCAGGTGGACGTCGGGCATCACGGCGAGGCCGTGCAGCCACGGGAGCGAGCTGATGTTGCGCAGCTGCTGCAGGGCCTGGCCCTCGACGGTGGCCGGGTCGGTCCACATCCGGATGGGCACGCGGATACCGGGTACCTCGGTGTACGACATGGTGATTCGACCTCCACAGGTCGCTTGTTTCCAGCGTAGGGGTGTGCCGCGCGATGAGTCCCGGTGCGGCTCGGGGAAGACCGTGGGGCCGCGCTCAGGCGGCGGTGCGTCGGGAGGACGGTCGTGGGGAGCGTCGTTGGTCGCGCTCGACCCGCATGGTGACCGCCTCCTCTCTCGCTGTGTGCTTCGGCCGCGGGGTGCGGCAGCGGGGACCATCTACCCACGCGGCCGGGCCGCGGTGCAATGCAATAAACGCGCGGGCCCGGCGGAGCTGACGCTCCGCCGGGCCCGGGGTGTCGCAGGTCAGTTGGCGACGACGGTGACCTCGCCGATGCCGAGGTCGCGGACGGCGTCGCCGATGACGGCGGCGTCGCCGACCAGCACGGTGACCAGGCGGTCCGGCGGGAAGGCGGCGACGACGGCCTCGGTGGCGGCCTCGGTGCCGAGTTCGGCGAGCTGGCGGTAGACCTCGGCCTGGTAGTCGTCGGGCAGGTACTGCTCGACCTGGTCGGCGAGGGTGCCGGCGACCGAACCGGCCGTCTCGTACTTCAGCGGGGCGACGCCGACGAGGAACTGCACGGCCTCGTCGCGCTCGGCGTCGGTGAGGCCCTCGGCGGCGAGGGTGCGCAGGATCGTCCAGGTGTCGGCGAGGGCCGGCGCGGTGGAGGCGGTGTCGACCGATCCGCTGATGGCGAGCAGGGCGCGGCCGGAGCCGTCGGCGGCGGAGCGCAGCGGCTGGGCGAACGCGCGGACGCCGTAGGTGTAGCCCTTCTCCTCGCGCAGGACGCGGTCGAGGCGGGAGGTGAGGGTGCCGCCGAGGCAGTAGGTGCCGAGGATCTGGGCGGCCCAGGTCGGGTCGTGGCGGTCGGGGCCGATCCGGCCGATGAGGAGCTGGGTCTGGACGGAGCCGGGCCGGTCGACGATGATCACGCGGCCCTTGTCGTCGGCGGTGACCGGGGCGTGGACGGAGGGCTCGGCGGCGTCGGCCGTCCAGGTGCCGAGGGTGCTGTCGAGGAGGGCGGGCAGGTCGGTGCCGGTGAGGTCGCCGACGACGACGGCGGTGGTGGTGCCGGGTCGGACGTGGGCCCGGTAGAAGGCGTCGACGGCGGCGCGGTCGATGGTGCGGACGGTGTCGGCGGTGCCGCTGCGGGGGCGGGAGAGCCGGTCGGCGGCCTCGAAGAGGGTGGCGTAGAGGGCCTTGGCGGCGCGCCGGGCGGGGTTGGCGAGTTCGTGGGTGATCTCGTCGAGCCGGTTGGCGACGAGTCGTTCGATCTCGTCCTCGGGGAGGGCGGGGGCGCGGAGGGCGTCGGCGAGGAGGGTGAGGCCGCGTTCCAGGCGGGAGGCGGGGACTTCGAGGCTGACGCGGATGGCGGGGTGGTCGGCGTGGGCGTCGAGGGTGGCGCCGGCGCGTTCGAGTTCGGCGGCGAACTCCTCGGCGGTGTGGTGCTCGGTGCCTTCGTTGAGGGCGCGGGCGAGGATGTTGGCGACGCCGTCGAGGCCGGTGGGTTCGGCGGCGAGCGGGGCGTCGACGACGAGGTCGACGGCGACGAGCTGCTGGCCGGGGCGGTGGCAGTGGAGGACGGTGATGCCGTTGCCGAGGGTGAGCCGCTGGGGGGCGGGGAAGGCCCAGGGGCCGGGGGTGCCGGCGGTGGGCTGCGGGTGGAAGGTCATCTGGCTGGTCACGCGGCCGTCTCCTGCTCGGTGGTGTCGTCGGCGTCGGGGCCGGTGGTGGTGGGTTCGTAGGCGAGGACGGCCCGGTTCTCGCGGTGGAGGCGGGCGGCGGCGACGGCGCGGACCTCTTCGGCGGTGACGTCGAGGACCTTGGGGAGGGCCTCGTTGAGGAGCTGGGGGTCGCCGAAGAGGACGGCGTAGCGGCAGAGTTCGTCGGCACGGCCGGCGACGGTGGTGAGCCGGTCGAGCCATTCGCGCTCGATCTGGGCCTGGGCGCGTTCGAGTTCCTCGGGGGTGGGGCCTTCGGCGGCGAAGCGGGCGAGTTCCTCGTCGACGGCGGTCTCGACGGCGTCGAGGGTGGCGTCGCCGCTGGTCTTGACGTCGAGCCAGCCGAGGCTGGGGGCGCCGGCGAGGCGGAGCAGGCCGAAGCCGGCGGTGACGGCGGTGCGGTCGCGGCGGACGAGCCGGTTGTAGAGGCGGCTGGATTCGCCGGAGCCGAGGATGGTGAGGGCGAGGTCGGCGGCGTCGGCCTCGCGGGTGCCGTCGTGCGGGAGGCGGTAGGCGGCCATGAGGGCGCGGCTGGGGACGTCCTCCTCGACGAGTTCGCGCAGTTCGCTGCCGATGGTGTCGGGGAGGGTGCCGTCGCGGGGCGGCTGCTTGCCGTTGTGGGCGGGGATGCTGCCGAAGTACTTCTCGACCCAGGCGATGGTCTGCTCGGGGTCGAGGTCGCCGACGATGGAGAGGACGGCGTTGTTGGGGGCGTAGTAGGTGCGGAAGAAGGCGCGGGCGTCTTCGAGGGTGGCGGCGTCGAGGTCGGCCATGGAGCCGATGGGGGTGTGGTGGTAGGGGTGGCCGTCGGGGAAGCTGAGGGCGGTGAGCTTCTCGAAGGCGGTGCCGTAGGGGACGTTGTCGTAGCGCTGGCGGCGCTCGTTCTTGACGACGTCCCGCTGGTTCTCCATGGAGGTGTCGTCGAGGGCGTCGAGCAGGGAGCCCATCCGGTCGGCCTCGAGCCAGAGGGCGAGTTCGAGCTGGTGGGCGGGCATGGTCTCGAAGTAGTTGGTGCGTTCGAAACTGGTGGTGCCGTTGAGGGAGCCGCCGGCGCCCTGGACCAGTTCGAAGTGGCCGTTGTTGGAGACGTTGCGGCTGCCCTGGAACATCAGGTGTTCGAAGAGGTGGGCGAGGCCGGTGCGGCCCTTGACCTCGTGGCGGGAGCCGACGTCGTACCAGAGGCAGACGGCGGTGACCGGGGTGAGGTGGTCCTCGGAGAGCACCACGCGCAGGCCGTTGGCCAGGCGGTGTTCGGTGATGGCGAGGCCTCGGTGGGAGGCGGGGGCCGGCTGGGCCATGCGCTGTGGGTCCTTCCCTGGTGGTTGTGCAGGTCGGGGGCTGTGTGCGTGTCCCCATTGTGGTGCAACGCGCGGGGGCCCGGGATGTGTCCGCGCAGGGGCGGCGTTCGCCAGGGGCGGACGCGGCGCGGGGCGGGCGGGGCGGGTGCGGGGG
>NZ_JOAI01000079.1 GCF_000717715.1 Streptomyces sp. NRRL B-24484
CGGCATGAGCTTTTTGAGCCACACCCGGCGCCCCTGGGTCTCCCGATCGTACGAATGACCGGACCGAACCCACGCACGAAGGTAAGGAGCCTTTTCAGCTGTAACCCGCAGGGGTGGCGGACGCTCGGCTGTTGACAAGGGAGGGACCTGCACCGGGGCGTTCGCGAGCGCTGCCTCATGCCACCCTGCCGTCACCCGATCGGTGG
This sequence comes from Streptomyces sp. NRRL B-24484, assembly GCF_000717715.1. Taxonomy (GTDB): domain Bacteria; phylum Actinomycetota; class Actinomycetes; order Streptomycetales; family Streptomycetaceae; genus Kitasatospora. The sequence goes on from NZ_JOAI01000079.1 coordinate 207, forward strand.
GCGCTCTGAAAAGGCTCCTTACCTTCTTGGTGGGTTTGTTCCGCTCATTCGTCGCCCTGCTTGCCGGCCACGGGCAGAAGCTGCTCTACATTCCCGGCCGCACCGTGCACCACGCCTCCGGCAGCTACCGCGGCGACGGCAAGACGGATGCCAAGGACGCCTACGTCATCGCCGACCAGGCCCGCATGCGCCGCGACCTGCAGCCCCTGCAGATACCGGACGAGATCGCCGTCGACCTGCGGATCCTCATCGCCCGCCGCTACGACCTCACCGCCGACCGCACCCGGGCGATCAACCGCCTGCGCGCCCAGATCCTGGAGTACTTTCCGGCCCTCGAGCGCGCCTTCGACTACAGCACCTCCAAGGCCGCCCTCGTCCTGCTGACCGGCTACCGGACACCCGCCGGCCTCCGCAGAATCGGCGAGGCCCGCCTCGCCGCCTGGCTGGCAAACCGCAAGGTCCGAAACGCCAAAGCGGTGGCTGCCACCGCGCTGGAGGCGGCACGCGCCCAGCACACGGCGATCCCCGGAGAGAAGACCGCCGCGGCCATGGTGCACACCCTGGCCAGGGCCGTGATGGCCCTGGACGAGGAGATCGCTGCCACCGACACGGCGATCGAGGCACGGTTCCGAGAACACCGGCACGCCGAGGTGATCACCAGCATGCCCGGCATCGGCACCATGCTCGGCGCCGAGTTCATCGCCTGCACCGGCGGCAACCTGGACGCCATCGGCACATCCGGCCGCCTGGCCGGCATCGCCGGCCTGGCACCCGTTCCCAAGGACTCCGGACGCATCAGTGGCAACGTGCGCCGTCCCCACCGCTACCACCGCCGTCTCCTGCGCGTCTTCTATCTCTCCGCCCAGGTCGCCGCCCGCTGCTGCCCAACCTCCAAGGCCTTCTACGAACGCAAGAGGAGCGAAGGCAAGTCCCACAAGCAGGCCGTCCTCGCCCTCGCTCGTCGCCGCCTCAACGTCCTCTGGGCCCTCATACGCGACCAGCGCACCTTCACCACCGAGCCACCCCGACGCGATCTCGCAGAGGCGTAACCCCGTCGCCGCCCGCTACCCAGGCCCTTGACAAACCCGATTGGGAATCAGTGACCGGGCGGTGGGGTGGTGGGTGTGGAGGAGGGCTTGGCTGAGCGGTTCGATGGCGGCTTCGGGCTGGATGAGCCAGATGGACTGGTAGGCGAAGTCGGAGAGGATCCCCGCGCCGAGGCCGCGGTCGCGGGCGGCGTGCGCGCTGGTGGGGGCGGCGTTCCAGAGCTTGCCCGTTGCGAAGTGGTGGCCCTGGTCGAAGTGGTGCCAGCCGCAGGCGCTGGCCAGGGTGGCGGCAAGCGCATGCAGCCGTCGGCCGACAGGCTCGGTGTAGCAGCCGTATTCGAGCAGGTCCGTCACCGTTTCCAGTTGGGCGCTCATCAGTTTCGCGGTGTGCTGGCGCTGCGCGGGTGGCAGGGCGGTCAGCCTGGCGTGAGTGTCCTCCAGCCAGTCGACCAGTTCGGAGTCGACGGACTTGCCGTTCAGCGCGGTGGTGAGACGGTCCGGTTCCCAGGTAGCCCATTGGGCTGCGAGCGCAGCCAGTGCGAGCGCGCTGAAGGTCATGAAAGTGCGGCGGCGGTGATCCATACCGACAACGGCGGACCATTCCGCTCGTTCCGGTTCGAGGCGTTCATCGCCACCCGCCCGGAGTTGCGGCACGTCCGCACCCGGGTCCGCACGCCCGGCCAGAACGGCTCACGCGAGCGCGGCTTCGGCTCGCTCAAGTACGAGAAGCTGTTCCTGGAGGAGATCCCCGACGCCCTCGACCTCGCCCGGCACGCCGAGGACTACCGGCGCGAGTACAACACCGTCCGACCGCACGAGGCCCTGGCCTGGAACCGGCCCCACGACGTCCACACCGGCGCCGCGGACCCGCTCGTCCCCAACTTTCCCGAACCCGAAAACTCGCCAACTGCTTGACGCGGGACACGAAGGTGCGTCTGGTTGGCTGTCCTGGGAAGCTTCGGGCGGCCAGCCAGAGGATGAGGTCGCGAGCGATTGTGCCGATGCTGGTCTCGGTTGCCACGTGGTGTTCGCGGCGGCTCGCGTCGCGGCGGACGATCTCGTAGCCGCCTTCGTCGAGGACGGCCACCGAGACGTACCAGACCGGGTCGTCTTCGTCGGGCTGGATGACGACGAATGTGTTGTCGGTGTCGTTGAGGTCGTCTACCAGCATGAAGATGGCGTCCTCGGACGGGTCGTCGATGTGGTCGCCGTTCTCGCTGTCGGCGCAGTAATAGTCAGCGGCCACCGGTCTCTCCCCTTGTGCGACGCCAGGCCCGGGCTCGCGGCCAGCATGGCACGCGAGCCCGACACCGTGGGCCTCACAGCCACTGGGTGATCGCGGCGACGAGGACAACAGCCTCGAAGCGGACGGCGAGTTTGTCGAAGCGGGTGGCTACCGCCCGGTGCTGCTTCAGCCGGTTGATGCCGCACTCGACAGCATGGCGGGCCTTGTAGTCCTCGCGGTCGAAGCGGGGCGGACGTCCACCGCTCGCACCGCGCCGCTTGCGGTTGCGGATCTGGTCGGCCGGCTCCGGGATGGTGCACCGGATGCGGCGTCTGCGCAGGTAGGCCCGGTTGGCCTTGGACGAGTACGCCCTGCCGCCCCGCACCCGAAGCGGGCGGGTCCGGGGCCGACCCGGACCAGTCCGGGCCACCCGTATTCGTCCTCGTCCCCGGGCTCACCGACCTTCCCGAGAACATCGAGGGCGTCGCCTCCTTCGCCGCCTCCCTCGGCAACGTCTCCCGGGTCGACGTGCTGCCCTTCCACAAGCTCGGCGCCACCAAATGGCGTGCACTGGGCCTGGAGTTCACCCTCGCCAACACGCTGGCGCCGACCCGCGACCAGATGTCCGCGGCCCGCGCGGTGTTCGCCGCCCACGGCTTGCACGCCGTCTGACCGAACCTGTCACACCCGCTCCCCCGGTACGGTCGAGCCCCACAGCTCGCCACCGACCGAGGAGCTTCGTCGTGCCCGCGCCGCGTGCAAGTGATGAAGCGCCAGCGTGGCTCGAGACGCGCGTGAATGCGGCTGACGCCGAGGGGATATCCGTGACGCGCCTCCGGGTTGCAGGACCGGATTCATGGCCGTGGGGCAGCGGACGAGATCCGTTCGACGCAAAAGCGCAGTGGCCGGCCGCGATCGTGTCGCGGCCGGCCACTGCGGGTGCGGTGGGGGTCAGCGCAGCCAGGGGTGGTCGCGCACGACCGGGAGGGCGCCCCAGCGGCGGCCCAGCCCCCAGCTGTTGCCGGAGGCGGTGGCGGCCAACACGATCAGCAGCAGGGCGTAGACGAGGTGGTAGTCGGCGACGGGGTTGGTGGATCCGCTGGCGGCGCCGTTCGCCAGGTGGCGGGCGGGCGGCCACTCGGCGGTCCACATCATCGCCAGCAGCAGGGTCCCGCTCGCCGCGGCGATCCGCAGGCCGATCCCGCCGATGAGAGCGAGGCCGATGCCGAGCAGGCCGAGCATGAACAGCCAGTCAGACCAGGCCTGTCCAGCCCACTGATGGAAGGCGGACTGCAGCGGGCCGGCCGAGACGTGGCTGAGGAAGCCCTTGGTGGGCGAGCCTCCCCTGACCCAGGCGGCGGCGCTCTTGGTGGCGTAGCCCAGGCCGAAGACCTTGTCGAGGAAGGCCCACAGGAACACGAAACCGAGGGCAACCCGGGTGGCGGCCAGGGCGGTGGCCGTGGCGGTGGTCGCCGCGGTGGTGGCGGCACGGTCGGCCGGCTGCGCGGTGCGGCGGTGGAGCCTGGCCGTGAGGCGGCGGGGCATCCGGGGGGTGTGAGCGTGGTGGACGGCCATGATGGGCTCCTCTGCTGGTTCTACTGCCGGACTGGCGTTAATGATTTGCGGGTGCGTGCTGCGGTGGGCGCGAGGCCGCGGGCGGCCGCTGGGAGGGCCGGGGCCAGGCCCTCCTGCCGTCACTTACGGTGCATGGTGTGCAGGGCCCGGGCCAGGACGTGCGGGTCGTGGTGGCCCTTGTGGACGGCCGGCGGCTGTCGGTCAAGGCCGAGGAGCTGCGCCACCGCGGCCCAGGCGGTGCGCACGGAGTACTCGACGGTGAAGACGACGTCGTCGGGAACCTCGGCGAACTGGCCGATGAAGGCGAGGTTGGTGGAGCCCTTCGGTACGACCTGCGGCCGGTCGCCGTGGCTGCGGACCAGGAACTGGCTGGTGATGTAGGGCATCAGGCAGGGGATGACGGTGGATGCCTCGGCGACGCGCTCTGCGGTGGTGGCATCCACGGCCAGGTGGTGCAGAACTTCCTGGAGGATCTCCTCCCCGCTGCACTCCCGCATGGGCTTCTGGACGTACGTCCCGGGCTTGTCGGGGAAGAGGCCGTAGCCCCACCAGACGGACACGTCCTTGGGCTGCTGCTGGTAGACCGGCTGGCGGTTGACCACGACGGTGAGCAGCCAGGGGGAGTCGGTCAGGGTGAGCAGGCCGCCGCGGCCGGTAGCACGACCGGTGAACTTCTCCATCCAGTCCAGGAAGGCCGGGTCCTTGGCGGTGACGGTGAAGGACTCCCAGGTGGAGTCGGCGACACTGCGGTCGAACACTTCCGGGCGGCCGAAGTCCTCGCGGCCGCGGGCGATGCGGTGCCAGAGCAGGAAGGAGGAGGGACTGCGTGAGGTGCTCGGGCCTTCCGGCGGGGCGGTGTGCGAGCCGAGGGTGGAGTCGGCGGTCATCGAGCCGTTGGTGACGAACACCAGGTCGTCCGGGGCGACCGGAAGGTCGGCGTGGGCACCAGCGAAGTGGATGCGCTCGACGCTCGTGCCCGGCTCCGCCCGGAAGGACAGGTCGGTCACCCGACGGCCGGTGTGGATCCGCACGCCGCGCTCCAGCAGCCAGCCGGTCAGCGGGCGGACGATCGAGTCGTACTGGTTGTACCGGGTGCGGTAGATCCCGGACATCGTCTCGAACTCGGGGAACAGATGCACGAAGCGCCTGAGGTAGCGGCGGAACTCGATCGCGCTGTGCCAGGGCTCGAAGGCGAAGGTGGTGCACCACATGTACCAGAAGTCGGTGGTGAAGAAGTCCTCGCGGAAGCAGTCGGTGATCCGCTTGCCGTCCAGCATCCGTTCCGGTGTGGCCAGGCACTTGACCAGCTGAAGGCGGTGCTGCTCGGAGAAGCCCATGGCATGGCCGTCGCGGATCTCCCCGCCCGCGCCCACCAGCCGGGTGGCGTCGTCCCACGGTGACTCCTGGTGGGAGTCGTAGACGTCCTGGGTGGCGGAAGTCGACGGGTCGTCCAACGACGGGATGCCGGACAGCAGGTCGTAGGTGCAGCGGAACTGGGCCTCGAACATCCGCCCGCCGCGCATCGTGTAGCCCGCGTCCGGCGTGCCGCCCGCGTCCAGGCTGCCGCCGACCTCCTCCTGCTCCTCGAAGAGGTAGATGTCGCTGCCGGCGAAGCCGCCGTCGCGGATCAGGAACGCCGCGGCGGACAGGGCGGCTATGCCACTGCCGACCAGATATGCCTGTGCCATCGGAATACTCCTCAACTCTGCTGGGGAAAAATGCTGTTCGTGCCTGACCGGCCGGTCAGAAAGTGGCGCTGCGCTGATCGGGTTCGCCGTTCGAGCTGTTGGTGCCAGCCTGCTCTGGGCCAGCCGCTTGGGGCTTTGGGCCATTGGTCACTGGTGGGGGAACAACGGTCCCGGCGGCACGGCCTTGGGGTGCTCGGCGCGGATTGCGGGTGTCCTCGGCGGTCAGGTGACCGGGCGGGCTGCGGGCGGGTTGGTGCTCAGGGAGCCAGGTCCCGGCGCAGCAGCAGCGGGGTCGAGGACCGCGGTCAGCGAGGTGGCGAGGCTGGGGACGATCAGCGCGGCGGCCTCGGTCCCGGGGACGACGACGGTCTGCTCGTCGAGGGCGGTGAAGATGTCCTCGACCAGGCGCTCGGCCATGCGCGGGGCCCTGGGCCGCAGCAGTGTGATCAGTCGCCGTCGGCCGGCCTTCCTCAACTGGCTTGGCGAGAAATGGCGTTCGAGTATGGCGAGGACGGCCGGGTGGTCGAGCCGTGGGCCCAGGACGCGTTCGAGTGAGGGATGGAGCTGGGTGAGCAGGCCGCGCGAGCGGTTCTTGATCCGGGTCGATTCGCCGGCGAGGTCGTCGTCGAATCCGGCGATCATCTCGAGTTCGGCGACGGTCTCGGGGCTCCGCCCTTCCAGCGATCGCACACACCGCTGCCGTGGCCCGGCCGACACGCCGGGAACGTCACCCGCCCGGCTGCGCAGCTTCGCCCGGTTTGGTCTGGGCGGTGCTACACCGGGGCGGGAGGGTCCGCGGACGGGACGGCCCGGGTGCCGCTGGTGGCGGTCTACTACCGGGCCAACCTGACCATGCGGCAGCCGGCGCCGCTGTTCGGGATCTCCACCGCCACGGTGTGCCGCACCATGCAGTGGCTCCTTCGCCCGGATGAGGAACTACAAGATCCTTCGCGACTGCTGGCAGAAAGGCGACGGCCCGCACCACGCAGTGCAGGCCGTTGCCCACATGCACAACCTCGCACTTGGCGGGTGAAACGCCAGATCAGAACACACACCGGCATGCCCACTCACCGCCTACTGCAACAGGCTTCAGAACCAGGAAGCCACCCGGCCATGGAACCGTTGGATGCCCACGCCCGCTCGGCGTGCGCGTGGTGGGCTCAGGCCTTCTTGTAGCGGGCGTGGTTGATGTGCCAGATGTAGGAACAGGCGATGGATTCCAAGGCTCCGGCATGTTCCGTTAGCGGGGCCGAGTCGCTGGTCGCGAGTGCGCCGATCCCGTGCCGGGCAGCCGCGGCGTGCTCTTCCCCCAGAAGGGAAGCTGCTGCGTATGCGGTGGGGATGTCGCAGCTCTGCTCTCTCGTGATCAACGATACGAGGTTCAGCGAGTTCGGGACGCCCTTGGCGGATTCCCTCGCGTAGGAGCCGAGGTCGTTCAGCACGCCGGCGAGGTCGGCCACGGCCGACTCCGCTTGCCGCACTGCCTGGGAGTTTCGCGCCTCTTCCGGCAGCTCGTACCGCAGGACGACTTCGGCGACGGCGATGAGGGTCCGCACGAGCACGGTGTGGGGGCGCATCGCGAGGTAGTCGTGCAACCTGACGTGATCGGGTTCGGCCAGGTGGTGCGCTTCCCAGAGGATGCCGAAGAGGACGTCCCTGAGACAGCAGCTGACCCGCAGGTACTGGGCGGCCGTGGCCCGGGTCCGCAGCCTCACGAGGAGGTCTTGGAGTGCTTCGTCGAAGGGGTCGGCGTCACCGGGAGGCTCGCCGTCGGCCAGGACGTGGAGGCAACCCTGGATTCGGCGCACCAGTTGGGCCGGGCTGCCTGCCGCCGTCGCCTCGCCGTAGGTGTCGTCGAACGCGGTGAGCCACAAGAAAAGGTCCGCGCACAGGAAGAGGCCGTCCGGCTCGGCGGTGGGAAAGGTCCGGGCCACCCCGTGCGCCACGATGTCGCAGAGGGTGCGCCGTGCGTCGGGTGGACCAAGGAGCGGGAACCGGTGGAGCCATTGCCCCACGTGCGCCTGGATGTGGTCCGCGTGCGGGCTGCTCGGGAAGGGGCCGGGGAAGGTGGGGGAGAGGTCGGGCATGGGCAGCACGGTGACGCCTGCCGACCGGTCGGTGGTGGTCATGCTGCCTCCCGTGCCGCGGCGTGTCCTCGTGCCTCGGCGATCATGTGGAGGGAGGACGGGTGGACGGTGATGGCGGGTACGGGCCGGACGGTGGCGCCGGGTGCGTGCCGTAGGGTCCAGCGGGAGGCGATGAGGGCGGTCAGGACCGCTGTCTCCGTCCAGGTGAAGCCGTCGCCGATGCACATGCGATTTCCGGCGCCGAACGGGATGTACGCGCCCCTGCGGGGTTGCGGTCGTTCGGGAAGCCAGCGGTCCGGGTCGAACCGCAGCGGGTCGGGGTAGAGCTCCGGGTCTCGGTGGAGCGCGTACGGGCTCCACACCAGGTCGGCCCCGGCGGGAAGGTGCGCGCTGCCGAGCCGCACCGGCACATTGGCTCGGCGGGTCACGATCCAGGCGGGGTTGTGCAGGCGCAGGGTCTCGGTGACGAGCCTGCGGGTGAGAACCAGCTGGGGAAGGTGCTCCGCGGTGAGCCGACCGCCGGCCAGTACGGTGTCCACCTCCTGGTGCAGGTGTTCCTCGATACCGGGGTTGCGGCCCAGTTCGTGGAAGAGCCACGCCATGGTGACCGCGGCGGTCTCGGTGCCCGCGGCCAGCAGGCCGGTGATCTCGGACAGGATCTCCTCCTCGTCCAACGGCCGGCCGTCCTCGTCGCGGGCGTCGAGGAGCAGGGAGACGAGGTCATCGGGGCGTTCGGGGTCCGCCCGGTGAGCGGCGACGATGTCGCTGACCGTCCCGCGCAGCAGCGTGTTCGCGGCCCGGACCTTGCGCTTGCCGGGGAGGGGCAGCTTCTCCCAGCCGGAAACCGGCGTGACGGCGCGCCGGATGGCGGCCTGGAAGAGGGTGTCGACGCCGTTCATGACGGCTTGCGCCGGACCGCGGTCGAGGTCGGAGGAGAGCAGCGCCGACAGGACGACGCCTTGGGTCATGAGCTGCACCTCGTTCTGCACGTCGAGTCGTGCCCCGTGTTCCCAGGTCCGGAGTGCGGTCTCCGCGGTGGTGATCATCCGGTCGACGTAGGAGTTGATGCGCTCGCTGTGGAAGGCGGGCTGCACCAGGCGGCGGCGTTTCAGGTGCCGCGGTCCGCCCTCGGTGACCGGCAACGGCGATCCGCCGAACAGGCGGAGCTTCTCGAAGAGCCGGCCCTTGCCGAAGTTTGCGTGCTGGGCGGTGAGTGTCTCCCAGATGAGTTCGGGTGAGTTGACGACGAACACCGGCTTCGGGCCGAACCCGATCTGCACCACGTCACCGTGGCGGCGAAGTCGTTGCATGAACTCCAGCCGGTCCCGGAGCATCGGCAGCAGGTGGCCGACGACGGGCAGGCGCCCCGGTGCATGCGGAATGGGCGTTGCGTCGGCGGTCACGGGCGGTGCTCCGTTTCGTGGCGGGTGTGCAGCAGGTGGCGGGCGGCGAGGACCTCGGCCTGGATCATCGCCTCCGGTGCGTAGAGGGTCTTGTCGTGCCAGCGGGCGGGGTGCCGGTGGCCGGATGTACGGGCCGTCTCGTCCAGGAAGGCCTCGGCGCGGTCCAGCGTGCGCCCGTCGGCGATCCCCGGCGTGCGGAGCAGGATCTTCACCGCGTACGCGGTCTCCTCGGCGGTGCCGCCCCAGATGCCCCAGGACCCGTCGGGCTGCTGGGTGGCCAGCACCCATTCGGCGGCGGCCCGGACGGCCTGGCGCGCCCGGGGACCGGGTATCGCGGACAGTGCGGTGACGCACCGCTCAGTGGCGTAGTACGGGGATGCGTGCCACTTGTCGGTCCAGTGGCCCTGCGGCAGTTGATGCTCCGTCATCCAGTCGGCCACCCGCCGCATCACCGGCAGGTGCGTCTGGGCCTCCTCGGGGCGGTGGCGGAGGTGGGCCTGCAGGGCCTGGAGGGCGTGCGCGTTGGCGCTCAGGGACTTGGTGTCCTCGCCGACGTAGCAGTCGTAGTGGCGGCCGTTGTCGAAGACGGCGAGCGGGGCGGGGTCGCGGGGCCGGTCGACCAGGGCTGCGACGAGTACGGCCATGGCGGTGTCGTCGGCGTCCACCATCAGCCCTGGTGCGCCGCGGACGCCCTCGGGGTCGTAGAGGTGGTCGGCCCACTTTCGCAGGGTGAGCAGGCCGGAGGACGCCAGGCCGGAACGCGCCAGCGCAGCCGCGACCCAGAGCCGCTCGAACACCGTGATCGGTGCTGCCTCCGGGAGGAGGCCGCCATAGCGGTGCGCCACGGCGGCGAGCTCGTTGGCGGCACGCCGCTGCAACCCGGAGAGGCCTGCGGCGGCGAGCCAGGCCGCGGTGGCGGCCGGGGAACTGCCGACCAGCCCGTCCGCCTCGGGCCGCAGCACGTCCGGGAGGTGCCCGGCGACACCTTCGAAGGTGTGGTGCAGCTTGAACGGGACCCCGCCGGCAGCCAGGCACTTGCGGGCGACCGCTTCGGGCGCCGCGGCGTGGTAGCCGCGCGGGACGGCGGGACGCGTGCCGCGGTGCCAGGGCCCGAGGTGCGTGAGATCCGCGACACCGGGCCGGTCGAGGCGCTCGTTGACGGCGGCGACCAGGCCCGGGACGAGAATCTCCGCGGCCGCGGTGTCCGGCCACAGCCCGGCCGACGGCAGACGACCGAGCGCGGCGAGCCCCCTGGCCGCCACCGCGGCGAGCCGGCCCCCCGCACCGCTGGCCAGTGGCTCCCGCTGCAGCACCGCAAGTACGGCCTCGACAGCACTCAGCGTCGGCAGGAGCCGGTAGGGCGCGGGCCCATCGCCCCAGCTGCCGTCGGCGGCCTGCTCACGGAGCAGGTATTCGACCCGGGCCTGTTCGCCGGGCAGCCACGGCGCCGCTGACAGCACACGGGCCGTCTCGTACAGGGACGGGCGGACATCGCCCCAGGGGTCGGCGTCGACCGCACTGATCAGCCTCGCCGCTGCATCGACGCAGGCGTCGCTCGCCGATCGGTGCTCGACGGGCGCCGTCGCCAGGGATGTCCCGCTCCCGCTGTGCTGGTGCTCGTTCATGCCTGCCTCGTAGTGGCGGATCCGGCGATGTCCCGCAGCGCCGCGACAGCAGCGGCCGGGAAGGGGGCGTGGTCGAGGGATGCCAGGGCTTCGTCCCGCCGGATCCGGATCATCTCCTCCACGGCCTGCCGGGCTCCGGTGCGCTCGAGGATGCTCCGGACCACGTCTGCATCCCGCTCGGTGAGACTGGGTCTGCCGAACCGTGCGCGCAGCGACCGCAGCTCGCTCCGGGACGCCCGCTGGACGGCGAGAGCCATGAGAACCGTGGCCTTGCCCGCCCGCACGTCGTCCAGCACCGGCTTGCCCGTTTCCCGGGGATCACCAAAAACCCCGAGGAGATCGTCCCGGAGCTGGAAGGCGTCACCGAGCGGCAGCGCGAACCCGCTGAGAGCTGCTTCGACCCCCGCGGTTGCGCCGGCCAGCGCCGCGCCCATGTGCAGAGGCCGCTCGACGGTGTACTTGGCCGTCTTGTATCGGATCACCCGCAGGGCGGTCTCGACATCGCCGGACAGCCGCCCGGTGGTCTGCAGGTCGAGGAACTGGCCGTAGACCACTTCGCTGCGCATCTCGTCCAGGAGCGGCAGGAGCCGTTCGGAGCCCTGGACTGTCAACCCCGCTCCGTGCAGGAGTTCGTCGGACCAGATCAGTGCCAGGTCCCCGAGGAGCACGGCGGCGCCTACGCCGTGCTCCTCGGCCCGGGAGACCGGGCCGCCGCCCGCGGTGTAGGCAGCGGCCAGTGCCCGGTGGGCCGAGGGCCGGCCGCGGCGGGCGTCGCTGGCATCCATCACGTCGTCGTGGATGAGGGCGAACGCCTGAAAGAGTTCGAGGCCCGCCGCCGCGCGGACAGCCGGCGAGTGGTCGACCTCGCCGCCACCGGTGTACCAGCCGCACACACACAGCAGGGGGCGAAGGCGCTTTCCGCCAGTCAGGAATGTGCGCAGCTGGGCTATAAGGAACGGCAGTTCAGGGCCGGGCGCGGACTGCTCCTTGGCGTCCAGGAACGTGGCCAGCGCCGTATCGACCTCCCGCCGCACGGCCTGGAGGTCCAGTGCGGCGGGAGGGGGCACGACGTCGAGTGCGAGCGCTGCGCGTCTCTTGTGGTCAAGAACAGCCAATGCATGTTCCTTTGGCGAGCAGGTGTGGTCACGAACGCACATCCCCAGGCGTTCCGACCGTCACGCCTGGTGCCGATGTGGCGGAAAACACTCCGTCAGTACGCTTCGACCCGTGGGCGAAGCGCCGAGGCCGGGCAGTGCGTGCACGCGCTGTCGACGTCGCTAGCCCGGCAGGCTGACCGCGACCGCTGCGGCCGGTTTGGGCGACTGTCGCTGGGACGGGCTCTCGTGGCGTCGCGGGTGAAGCGGAGTGAACCGGGCGGGCAGTGCAGTCAGGCTCCGGTAGATGGGACCGCCCCGGTAGGCCAGTTCCGCTGAGGACACCGCAAGTTTGATGTCGGGCAGGTAAGAGGTGAGCCGTTCGATCGCCGCGGTGGCGACAAGGACGGCGGTGGAACGCGCCGGGCAGGCGTGCGGGCCTGCGGCGAAGGCCAGGTGGGCCTTGTTGCCGGAACGGTGGCCCTCGTTCGGCGGGTTGCTGTGTGGGCAGGAGTTGGCGGCCGCGTAGGAGACCATCACCGGTGAGCCAGCCGGAATGACCGTGCCGTAGAACTCGACCTCCTGCCGAGGGAAGTGAAGGCTGTAGTTCGCCAGCGGGGAATCGTTCCACAGCGCCTCGTCGATCGCGTGCTGGATCGGCAGACTCCCGGTGGTGAGGCTACCGAAGTAGCGGTCGTCCGAGAGCATGCGCGCGAGCGTGCTGGCGATCAGGTTGGTCAGCGGCTCGTTGCCCGCACCGAGAACGATGATGACCTGCTGGAGGACGTCTTCCGGACTCAGCCCATTCGGGTGGTCAATGAACCACGAGGTCAGGTCATGTCCGCGCTGCTGGGCCTTGGCGGCGTACAGGCTGGTGAGGTACTCGTTCAGCGACTGCGCACCCGCTGCCATCTGAGCGGGATCGGAGCTCACCATCCCGCTCAGCGCCTGCATGAGGCGGGGAGCGTACTCGTCGGGCATGCCGAACAGCGCGTTGAAAACCATCAGCGGGAGCTGCTGCGCGTACTGGGCGACCAGGTCGGCCTCACCGTCCATCGCGAACTGCTGGAGCAGCGTGTCGGCGTACCGGAAGGTCAGGTTGCGCACATCGTGGGGGTCGAGAAGGCGGAAGCTGTCCGTGATGACGCTGCGCAGGTGGGCGTGCTGGGCGCCGTCGGCGAAGAACAGGCTGGGCCGCCACTGCACGTGCGGCATGAGAGGGCTGTCCGCCGGCACCTGGTCCATCCACGGGCGGGTGTCCTTGGACCAGGTGTCCGTGTCGTGGAGGAGGTCGAGTGCGGCGCGGTAGTCGGTGACCAGGTGGACGACGACGCCGGGGGAGATCTCCGCAAGGCCGACCGGCCCCTGCAGGCGCAGCAGGTCGTAGCTGCGCCGGGGGTCTGCGTCGTGTTCCGGCCCGTAGATGCGCACCGGGGAGGCGGGAGGAGTGGCGGTCACGACGATTCGTCTCCGGCTCGGGATATCAGGTGGGCGGTCAGGGCGATGAGCGCGTCCAGGGTGGAATTCTTGTCCCGGGCGTCGCAGGTCACCAGCGGGGTCCGTTCGTCCAGGTCGAGCTTGGAGCGCAGGGTTTCGAGGGTGTAGTCGGGCGAGGTCGGGAACGTGTTCACGGCGACCGCGTAGTCCAGGCCGCGTTCCTCGATGAGGTCCATGACCTCGAACGACTGGTCCAGGCGGCGGGTGTCGGCCAGGACAAGGGCGCCGATGGCGCCGTCGGCGATGTCCTCCCACAGGGGCAGGAAGCGGCGCTGCCCAGGGGTGCCGTACAGGTACAGGACCACCTTGGCCTGCGGCACGGTCAGCCGGCCGAAGTCGATGGCGACCGTAGTGGTCGTCTTGCCTCGCAGGCCGTCCAGGGTGAGGTCGTCCGCCGATGCGGCAGCGTCGGTCATCACCTCGTCCGTGTGCAGCGTCGGGATCTCGGACAGAGTCCTGATCGCGGTGGTCTTCCCGATGCCGAGAGGGCCCGCCACGAGGATCTTCAGCCTCTGGTGGTCCTCCTCCGGCAGATAGACAGGACGCGGGCTAGTGCTGCCTGAGCGCACGGAGTCCACTCAGCACCTCTTCCAGGAGTTCTTTCGACGGACGCTCGGCGCCCGCGTCGGGGAGCAAGGCAGTGGGGGCCGGCACGCGAACCTGCAGGTGCCCGCCGTCCAGGAGTTGAGAGATCAGGACCTTGCACACACTGGTCTGCAAACGGAGATACGCGGCCGTTTCACTGACGGTCAGAGCGCCTCCCGTCAACAGCGAGATGATCCGCTGATGCACCGGAGTGTGATGAGGGGCGGGCGGAAGACCCGTGGCGACCACGGCCATGAGCGAATGCAGAGTGTTGCGAGTCGGGGTCCCGATGCCCCGAGTAGCCAGATAGCTGGGGATCATCCGCCGACCCTGCGACGAGCGGCTCATGACGCCTCCCGTGTGCGGGCCGGGACGGACATGAGTTGCTCGCCGAGCTTCTTGGCCTGCCGGGCCATGATGTGCGCGACCGTACCCATGGGCATGTCGAGGCCTCCTGCCACGGCGATGAAGGTGTTGGTGCGGGCACCGGCAGGCATGATCATGTACGTGCCGTGGGTGTTCTGCACGGTGATGGTCGTGATGGGAGTCCCGTCCGAGGCGTCCAGCGCCGCGTTGGCCGCGGCTCGGGCCGCGCCGTGAAGGGCGGCCGTCATGGCGGAGATGCCTTCCGCGGCCTCCCGCAGGAGCCCTTCCGTCGCGCCGATGACCATGCCGTCGCTGGACAGGATCAGGGCGTGCTTGACCTCGTTGCTCACTTCGGTGATGGGATTCAGGACCCACGACGGGTCCTCGATTGCAGGGCGCGAAGCGGAAAGGGTCACTGATCTTCCTTCGAGTCGTTGGGGGCTTGACCTGCGGCGAGTCCCGCCTGGAACTGGCTCCAGGTGTCACGGGCCGTTTCCGGGTTCAGCTCTCGGGGCGCGACATCGGGGGCATCGCTGCGTGCGGGCTCCGTGCGGGCGCGCCGATGGCGCTGGGGAAGGTCGCTGCCGTCGTCCCGGGTGCTGTTCGAAGCCGCCGGAGTGGGCCACTGCGGTGCAGGAGGGGGTGCGGCAGGCAGGGGAGCCATCGCCGAGATCGGTTCCTTCTCTTCGTCGATCGTCGTCAACAGGTGCGGGGGGATCGTGAGGACCGCGCGGACCCCGTTGTAGGGGGAAACCTGGTCGATCGAGACCTGGAAGCCGTGGTCGGCGACGAGCCGGCCGATGGCTGCGAGCCCCAGAGCGGGCGGATCGCCGAGCTCGGTCAGCAGCGTGTCCTGCTGCTCCACGACCGAGAGCAGGCGGACACCGCGACGGACGGCCTCCGCGCTCATGCCGGTGCCCGCGTCGTCGATGATGATGCAGACGCTGCCATTGCCGGTCTGGATCAGGCCGGCCTCCACCGCGAGGTCGTCCCGGGAGTGCTCCAGGGCATTGGCCATGAGCTCGGTGAGAGCCACCGCGATGGGCTCCGCCGCGCGACCGACGACCGCAAGGTTCGAATCGAGCAGCCGCGAACTGATCTTGATGCGCTCGTAGCCGTGGAGCCGGGACGAGGCGCCGCTGACGATTTCGACGACGTAGGTGTCCGGACGCACGTGTCCGGGCCACGCGCCGCAGACGATCGCGGCCTTCTGCACCAGACGGATCGCCTGCTCGTTGAGGTGGTCGACCTTGAACAGACTGTCGAGCAGCCGCGGGTCGTCAAAGTCGCTCTGCAGGCCCTCGACCTGCGTCTGCAGCCGGTACGACAGCGCCTGGATGTCCTGGCACGCGCCACGCAGCGCCGCACGGGCGGAGGCATCGATCCGTCGGCGCTCCTTGGCTACCGTGTCCGAGTAGTGGCCGAGCACGGCCTCGTAGAGGGAGGCGTACGCGGTCCCGGCCAGGGCCTCGTGCTTCAGACCCGGAACCGGGTGATGCGGACTGACCAGATGCAGCGCCAGGCCAGGGAGACGGTTGGCGACCAGATGCTGAAGCTCGTCGCCGAACTGCTGGAGCTGTTCCTGGAGCGCCTGCTCTCGCTTTTGCGAAGCTTTCAGTGCCTCGGACTGCACGGCGCTTCGCGCGACCAGGGCGCGACGCGAGCGTGCCAGCAGTGCCGTGGCTACAGCGCCAGCTGCGGTCGTGGCGCCAAGCACCACTGCGGCAGTCTCGGGTATCGAGGTCAACGGTCGGGTCCTAGGGCTCGAGCCGGCTCCGGAGGCCAGACATGGCGGAGCCGCCCGTTCATGGTGAACGAGCTCCGACCCGTGGAGTCCCGGCAGATTGCGAACGGAAATCTGATCGATGGAGCAGCGCCGGGCATGGCCGGGCGTTGTCATTATGTGGCATGCGCGCGACAAGTGTGTCACTTCGACCAATAGGCGCAGGCCTCGGTGTCAGCTCATCGCTGAGCTGTCGCTCCACAACACGATGGCGCTCCCCATGGGACGTCCGATGCCCCGGCGTGCGATGACCTGGCAGTCGTGAGCATCATCCTGAACTCCGCGGGTCTTCCATCGGGGCCACGGGGCGACAACCGGTTTGACTCGCTCCGCATCTGACTGGTCATTAGATCATATTGACGACGAGGCGCACCATGCATGTCCATCCCGCGAGGACCTCCGCGATTTGGCACTTGCCCATGCGTGCTTTCCAGCAGTAACCCGTCATAACTGATCATTTCAGAATGAGGTCCGAAGCTTCCGCAGGCAGATGATGCTGCAGGCGAGTTGGAGCAGGCCCAGGTGGAGGTCGGCGCGTATC
>NZ_JOAI01000080.1 GCF_000717715.1 Streptomyces sp. NRRL B-24484
CCCCCCCCCCCGCCGTAACCCGGCCCCCGCCGCAGCGTGCCGCCCATCGGCGGCCCGTCCGCATGCCTCCGCACGCCCGACCCCGCACACCCCGCACGCCCCACCCCGCACGGCAGCACCAGACCGGCAGCACCAGACCGGCAGACCGGCAGACCGGCAGCCCGACCCGCCGACCCGAGGAGCAGCATGTCCGAGCCGAGCGTGACCCCCGACGACCCGCCCGCCCGAACCGTCCCGCCGACGGAGGAGGACCGGCCGCGCGACGAGCAGATCCGCGCCCGCTTCCCCGGCGACCGGCGGATCGCCGCCGGGACGACCATGTCCACCGCGGCGATGATCCGCAGGATGCCCCAACTCGTCCGCCGCGCCATGGCGCTGGCCTGGGCCGCCGACCGCTCGGCGACGGCCGGCCTCCTGGTCTGCCAACTGCTCTCCGGCGTGTTCGGGGCGCTGGCGCTGTTCGCCACCGCCCGGACCCTGGGCGCGCTGCTCGTCCCCGGCCCGGTGGACGCCCGTCTCCGGGACGCCGCGCCGTCGTTGACGCTGCTCGCGGGCTCCGCCGGCCTGCACGCGGTGCTCGGCATCGCGGTCGCCGCGCTGGCCGCCCGGGTCTCGCCGCGGGTCAACCGGGAGGCCGACCTCGCGCTGATCGCGGCCGGCTGCGCCGCCGAGCTGAAGGCCTACGACGAACCCGCCTACAACGAGCAGTGGGAGTCGGCGGACCGCGGCGCCGCCACCACGCCGGACCTGCTCTCCAACGCCCAGGACCTGATCGCCTCGACGGTGTCCCTGGTCTCCGCGGCCGGCGTTCTCGCGACCCTGCACCCGTGGCTGGTGCCCTTCCTGCTGCTCGGCTCGGTGCCGAGCGGTGTCGCCGCCGTCCGCACCGCCCGGATCCACTACCTGGCCGCCGTCACCACCAACGAGGAGCGGCAGGCGCTGCGGATCTACCGCTGGTTCCTGATCGACAAGCTGCGGGCCGACCAGGTCCGCTCGGACCAGGTCACCCCGTTCATGATGGCCACCTACCGGGAGGCCGAGGGGCGCATCGCGGCCGCCACCGACCGGGCCGCGAGGCAGGCGGCCCGGGTGTCCCTGGTGGCCGCCGTCGGCAGCGGCGCGGGCAGCGCACTGATCTGGGGCGCGCTGCTGTACCTGGTCGCCTCCGGCCGGATCGGCCTGGCCGCGGCGGGCGGCGCGGCGTTCGCGCTGCGCACCGCCTCCACCGGCGTCCAGGGCATGGTCGGCAACGGGGCCCGGCTCTACCGCACCGGTCTGTACCTGGACGACTTCTTCACCTTCCTCGACGAGGCGGGCGGCCACCGGATCCGCCGCGGCGACGTGGTGCCCGGCGCACCCGCCGTGGTGGAGGTCGAGGACGTCTCCTACACCTACCCCGGCGACCAGCAGGAGCCGGCGCTGGACGGGGTCAGCATGACGCTGCGGCGCGGCGAGGTGGTGGCGGTCATCGGGCAGAACGGCAGCGGCAAGTCGACCCTGCTCAAGCTGCTGGCCGGGCTCTACCTGCCGCAGTCCGGCCGGATCGCCTGGGACGGTGTGCCGGTCGAGCGGCTGGACGCCGAGGGGATGTGGACCAGGGTGGCCCGGGTGCCGCAGGAGTTCGCCCGCTGGCCGCTGCGGGCCGCCGAGAACGTCCACCTCGGCCACGGCGGGGGCGACCGGATGGCCGAGGTGCGTCGGGCCGCCGCCCGGACGGGCTTCGACGAGGTGGTCACCCGGCTCCGCTCGGGCTGGGGCACCCTGCTCGCCCAGGGCTGGCTGGGCGGGGCCGAGCTGTCCGGCGGCGGCTGGCAGCGGGCGGCCGTCGCCCGCGCGCTCTACCGGACGGCCCTCAACCCCGGCCTGCTGATCCTCGACGAGCCGACCTCCGACCTCGACCCGCGCGCCGAGCACCGCATCCTGCACGCCCTGCGCGCGTACGCGCCGGAGCGGATCACGCTGCTGGTCACCCACAACATCGCCAACGCGAGGGTCGCCGACCGGGTGGTGGTGATGGACCGCGGCCGGGTGGTGCAGACCGGCACCTGGACGGAGCTCGCGGAGCAGCCGGACGGGCTGTTCCGCGAGCTCCTGGACCTGCAGCGGGACCGGACCGTCCCGGCTCCGCGGCCCGCCGCCGATCCCGTCCCCTGAGACGGGTCGCGCGGCGGTGCCGCCGCCGTGGGGTCAGCCCTCGCGCAGGCCCCACGGCGAGCCGTACGCGGTGAGCAGGTCGAGGAACGGCTGCGCGGGCAGCGCCTCGGGGCCGAGCACGCCGGGGCCGGACCAGGCGCCGGTGGCGATCAGCTCCAGGGCGACGACCGGGTTGATCGCCGTCTGCCAGACCACCGCCTGCGAGCCGTACTCGCGCATCGACCACTGGTTGTCGACCACGTGGTACAGGTACACCTCGCGAGGCCGGCCGTCCTTGGTGCCCTTGACCCAGGTGCCGGCGCAGGTCTTGCCGTGCATCCGCTCGCCGAGGTCGGCCGGGTTGGGCAGGACGGCGGCGACCACGTCGCGCGGGGAGACCTTCGCAGGGCCGAGGTCGCTGCCCACGGTGACCGGCTCGGTGCTGTCCAGCCCGAGTGCGTGCAGCGTCTTCAGCTTGTCGATGAAGTCGTCGCCGAGGCCGTACTTGAAGGTGACCCGCTTGGCGTCGACCCAGCGCGGCACCAGCAGCACCTCCTCGTGCTCGACGTTGACGCACTCCACCGGGCCGATGCCCTCCGGGAAGTCGAACACCTCGGGCTCGCTGAACGGCGCGGTGGTGAACCAGCCGCGGTCGGCCTCGTACACCACCGGCGGGTTGAGGCACTCCTCGATGGTCGTCCAGATGCTGAAGGACGGGGCGAAGTCGTAGCCCTCGACGGTGAGGTTGGCGCCGTCGCGGATGCCGATCTCCTCGATCTCGTCGAAGAGCTCGTCCGCGGCGTACCGGGCGAAGACGTCCGAGAGCCCGGGCTCGACGCCCATGCCCACCAGGGCCAGCCGCCCGGCCTTCTCCCACTGCCCGGCGCGTTCGAACTGGGCGTCGCCGAGCTTCACCCCGCACAGCTCGTAGGGCCGCTCCGGGTGCGGGCGCGACAGCGACATCGCCATGTCGACATAGTGCACACCCGCCGCGAGCGCGGCCTCGAAGAGCGGCATCACGAACCGCGGGTCGGTGGCGTTGAGCAGGACGTCGCAGTCGTGCTCGGCCAGCAGGGCGCGGACGGCGGCCTCGTCGGAGGCATCCACCTGCCGGGCGCTGAACCTGCTGCCGGCCTCGCCGAGCGCGGCGACGGCGGCCTCCGCCCGGGCGGGGTCGTAGTCGGCGACGACCATGTGGTCGAAGAACGGGCGGCGGGCCGCGATCCGGGTGACGGCGGTGCCGACGCCGCCGGCTCCCACAAGCAGTACTCGCATGGCAGAACTCTTCCTTCCCCGGCGGGTTCCCGCCTGTCGGAAGGAAACTCCGGGCGGTCGCGCAAGGTCAATGGCGTTGGCATAAGCTCGGCGGCGCAGCCGTCCGAGGGGAGCAGTGCCGTGCCGAAGAAGGTCGTGTCCGAGTCGGAGCGCCGCAGGCGGCGCCCGACCAAGCAGGGCGCCGTCCTCTCCGAGGAGCTCATCGTGGGGACCGCCCTGCGGATGCTGCGCGAGCACGGCGGCAGCGGCCTCACCGCCCGCCGCCTGGGCCTCGCCCTCGGCTGCGACCCGAGCGCCCTCTACCGGTACTTCCGGGGCATGGACGAGCTGACCCTCGCCATCGGCGACGAACTGATCGGACGGGCCCTGGCCGGCTGGCGGGCCGGCGGCCGCTGGCGGGACGACCTGCGCGACCTCGGCCTGCGCATCCACCGCTCCTACCTCGACCACCCGCAGGCCGCCGCGCTCACCGCCAGCAGGGTCACCGGCCGGGACCGCGAGATCGCCGCCGACGAGACGATCCTCGGCATCCTGCGGGGCGCCGGCTTCCCCGACCCGGCGGCCGTCCGCGTCTACCACGCCTTCATCGACCAGGCCCTCGCCTTCGCCGCACTGGACGCCGCCTCGCTCGCCCTCCCCGCCGAGGCCCGCACCGCCGACGAACGGATGTGGGAGTCCACCTACGCCCGGCTCCCCGCCGACACCCACCCCCACATCGCCGCCACCGCCGGCCTCCTCGCCGCCCGCATGGCCGACAGCGCCTACCCGGTCGCCCTGGACATGCTCCTCGACAGCGCCGAACACCAACTCGCCACGTGCAGGTGTTGACGGGCGGTCGAGGGCGCTCGCAAAAAGGGGACGCATAGTCAAATGCGCAACACTTCACCGGTGGCGCAAATGCTTCCCGAGTTCGAATCGTATGCGTACTTACATGACGCGGTCGATGTCCCTGGGGTCCGGATGTCCGAACTGGTGCCTTCGGGTGACATGGCGGCCGACCCTGCGAGGCGTGGTCCGTAGGGGGGTATTCATCGGTCCTGTACCGCCCGCCCCTCAGGAGAGTTGGACCGTCCAAAGTGGAAACAATCACCTCGAAGAATATTGTCGGCGAAAAGGGCATGGGATGGCTCCCGGACCGCCCGGACATTCGCGACTACACCAAGAACACCAATGGGATCCCCGGACTCGTCGAACGGACCGGCGTCCTCAAGATGGCGGTGGGGGCCCAGCCGAACAGCGTCGACCTGCGTCCGTTCTGTTCGCCGATCGTGGACCAGGGTGCGCTGGGTTCATGCACGGCGAATGCGGCTTCCGGCATTCTCGAGTATTTCGAGATCCGGGCCCACGGGAACTACATGCCCGCGTCGCGCCTCTTCATCTACAAGGCGACCCGCGACTTCCTCCAGTGGACCGGTGACACGGGTGCCTACCTCCGTTCCACCATGGGTGCGATCGCACTGTTCGGCGCACCCCCGGAGAAGTACTGGCCCTACGACGTCTCCGCGTACGAATCCGAGCCCGCGGCCTTCCAGTACGCATTCGCCAGCAACTACCAGGCGCTGACCTACTACCGCTTGGATCCGCCCGGTACGCCGGCCAACGACCTCCTCGCGGACATCAAGGCGCACGCTGCTTCCGGAATCCCGTCCATGTTCGGATTCACGGTGTACTCGAGCATTCTGAACGCCTCCAACGGGAACATCCCGTTCCCTACCGCCACCGAATCCGTCCTGGGGGGACACGCCGTGGTGGTGGTCGGCTACGACGACAACCGGGCGGTGACGAACCCGCTGGACGGAAGCACCACCACCGGGGCCTTCGTCATCCGCAATTCCTGGGGCAGTGACTGGGGCGACTCCGGGTACGGCTACCTGCCCTACCAGTACGTTCTGCAGGGTCAGGCGGAGGACTTCTGGGTGATGGTCAGCCAGGAATACCTGGAGACCGGGAAGTTCGACGCCTAGGCAACAGCACCGACGTGCAGACGGCGAAGGTCCCCGGCCGGAGAGCTGACTTCCAGCTCCCGGCCGGGGCCTCGCTGTACCTTCCGGCGGGTGAGCGCTGCGCCCCCGGTGCGGAGTCTGCTCCGGGGTCTCCTCGAAGCTGTTCGAGCGCAAGGACGGAGTTGCGCGGCCGTCCGACGCCCCGGTTCCGGTCGCCGGCGTGCCAGGATGGGGCCATGCCGACCGTGCACGTCGCCCACACCGCGGACCTGGACAGCGGCACGCTCGCGGCGGCCCGCAGGTTGCTGGACGAGGTGTTCGCGCCGGACATGACGGAAGAGGACTGGGAGCACTGCCTGGGCGGGCTGCACACGCTGGTCCGGGACGGCGGCGAGCTCGTGGGCCACGCGGCGATCGTCCAGCGCCGGCTGCTGCACGGCGGGCGGGCGCTGCGGACGGGGTACGTGGAGGGCGTCGCCGTCCGCGCCGACCGGCAGCGCGAGGGCATCGGCTCCGCGATGCTGGCCGAACTCGTCCGGATCGCCCGCGGGGCCTACGAACTGGCGGCACTCGGCAGCACCGACACCGCCGTCCCGTTCTACACCGCGCACGGCTGGCAGCCCTGGCGGGGCCGTACATACGCCCTCACCCCGGACGGCATCCGCCGCACCGCCGAGGAGGACGACGGCATCTACGTCCTGCCGCTCGCCGTCCCGGTCGACGTGTCCGGCGAGCTGGTCGCCGACTGGCGCGAGGGGGACGTCTGGTGACGCACCGCCGCGCCTCGGCCGTCGCCGGCCCACGCCACGGTCGCCGCCGGGGGAGCGAGTGGACGGCGGTACGTCACGCCGTGGCGGGCGAGCGAGCGGGCCGCGCCGGACGGTCTCCGCGAGGCCGTCTTCGCGCGTGACGCCGCGTACCACCGTGAGAGATGTCCACCGCGTCGTCCGCTGCGAAGCCGGCACGGACGAGGACGGCAGCCCGGTGGGGCTGTGCCTCCGGGGCGTCAGCGGCGACCGGGGCGGTCGTCCGCGGCGCCGGGCAGCCGCTGTTCGGCGGTGCGCCAGGCCGCGGTGACGGCCCGGTGGGCGGCGGCCGTGGCCTCGGCGATGTCGCCGCCCAGGTGGAGCGGCGTGCCGAGGTGGACGTGCAGGGCGGGGCGCCGCAGCGGGGCGGTGGCGAATCCGGCGAGCTGCTTGGCGGTGCTGCCCGAGCTCAACCGGCGGGCACCGCACTGGCCGAGCGGGACGACCGGGGCGCCGCTCGCCGCCGCCAGGCGGGCGACGCCGGTGCGGAAGGCGCCGGGTTCGGCGTCGCGCGGGTCACGGTGCTTCGGCAGGCCGCCCTCGCCGTAGATCAGCACGACCCGGCCGTCCGCGAGCGCCTCCGCCGCGAGGTCCAGGGCGGCGGCGGCCCGGGCCGTCCCGCGGTGGACGGGGATGTGGCCGCCGCCGCGCAGCACCCGGCCGAGCACCGGGACACGCCACAGCCCGGCCGTGGCCATCACGACCGGCTCGGTGCCCAGCCGGTGCAGGGCGGCCAGCACCACCCCGGGGTCGGCGAGCGAGCTGTGGTTGGCCGCGACGATGCTGCCCGGGGCGACCGGGCCCGCGGCCTCGGAACTGACGGACAGACGGCCGAGGACGGGCACCAGCGCGCTGGCGATCCGGCTGAGCATGGGTGTTCCTTCGTTGCCTTCGGCGGGGTGGTGCCGTCATCGTCGCGGAGCGCCGCCGCCGACCGCCTGAGTAGCGGTACTCAACCCCGTCCGGGTGCGGCCCGCCGCGGTGCCGGGTTCAGGCCCGGCCGCGGCCGGCGCGGCTGCCCCACTCACCGATGGCGAGACCGAGGAGGACCGTCGCCGGTCCGGGCCACCACACCGGTGTCAGCAGACCGAGCGTGCAGCCGACGGCCGTCACCACCGCGCCCAGGGCCCACAACCGCGGGGAGCCCACCCGGCCGCCGAACCAGCGCGGAGCGCGGCCGCGGGCCAGCGCCGGTACCGCCTGGAGGAACACCACCAGCCACACCGCAACCACGCATGACACCCGGAACGTGCTCACCCGGACCGTCCCCTCCTCGTCGCCCGGCGTGCGCCGGGGAGCGGATCCTCCCACACCGCCGGGCCCGGGCGTGCCCGAGGGCGCCGACCGGTCCTCTCAGGGGGCGGCGAACAGGCCGGGGAAGGCCGGGGCCAGCCACGGCCGCCGGCCCCAGGCCAGCACCTTGCCGCGGGCGAGGGCGGTGGTGGCGGTGTACCGGCCGAGGGCGATCAGGAAGAACGCCACCGGCTCGGTCGAGATCGTGCAGTCGGGGCGGCGCGGCGGCCGGTCGCTCACCACGGCGGCGCCGTCCGTGAAGGTCACCGCGAAGCCGTCGCCGCCGCGGATCCGCAGCCGGTAGCAGGCGTCGTGGCCGGCCGCGGAGCGGGGATCGACGACGCGCGGCATGGCCGTCCGCAGGAACGGCATCGTCAGCCCGACCCGTCCGCGGTCGATCGGGTGCGGCCGCCCGAGGGCGACCGCGACGTCGTAGAGGTGGCCCAGCATGTGGGTCAGCAGGTAGGCGCCGAGGGTGTCCAGGTCCATCGGACCGAGCGGGGTGACCACCGGGTCGCTGCCCGCGCGCGGGCCGGCCGCGGCGGTGAACTCCCGTGCCCGGGCGGCGATCTCGGCCCCGAGCACGGCGAGGTCCCGCTCCGGCCGCTCGGCCAGCGAGGCCGCGTTCGCCGCCGCCAGCGACCCCGGGGTGCCGTCCCCGTACCGCCGTTCCTCGCCGGCGGCCAGCGCGGCCATCAACTCGTTGGCCATCGCCAGGTGGGCCGCGGCCTCGGCCACCGTCCACTCGGCACCGGGGATCGGCGTGCCGCCGTCGCGGCCGGCGAGCAGGGCCACCGCCTCGTCACCGACCGAGGTGATCGCGTCGAACAGCCGGGTGCGCACGGCGTCGGGGGAGTGCGGGGGGAGCGGGAGGGTCATGGTGGTGAAGGGTGACCGACTCCCGCACCGCTGTCCAGACCCCCGGCGTCCGGACCCGTCGGCGTCCGGACCCGGCGCTGCCCGGGTTCACTCGAACGGCGCAGACCCGTGACGCGGTCAGGAGGCCGCGCGTTCCGGCTGCTCCGCGCCGCGGTCCGGCCCGGCGGACGGGACGGCCCGCAGCCGGGCGGCCCGCGCCGGCCGTGCGGGCCGGACCACGCGGGCGAGCACCGCCGGGGCCAGCAGCCGCTGCGGCGGCTCCTCCAGGTTGGCGACGGCGAGGAAGGCCCGGCCCACCCCGGCGTCGGCCTCGGCGGCCCGGTGGATCCGGGCGACGTACCGGTTCAGCAGCCGGACCCGCGGCGTGCGGCGGCCGTCCACGAACGGGAACCGCAGGTCGCCGCCGACCGACATGTCCCAGGCCACGTCGGTGATCGCGGCGGCCCGCCGGAAGAACCGCCGGGCCAGCGCCTCGCCGGACGGCTCGGCCAGGCACTCCCGCAGCGCCGCCGCCTCGCAGGCCGCCACCGTCATGCCCTGACCGTAGGTCGGGTTGAACTGGCAGAGTGCGTCGGCGAGGACGAGGTAGCCCTCGGGGAAGCGCTCCAGACGCTCGTAGCGGCGGCGGATCGACACCGGGCTGCGCATCAGCCGCGGGGCGGTGAGCGGCTCCAGACGCTCCAGCAGCCGGTGCAGGTCGGGGACGGGCAGCCGCCGGGCGAAGCGGTGGTAGCCCTCCGGGTCCACCGGCGGGACGTCGCCGTTCATGCCGAACAGCGTGACCAGCCAGCGGTCGCCCTCGCCGCTGAGCGCCACGCCGCCGCGCGGCGCGTCCGCGGAGGCGCCGACGACGAAGGCGTCCGCGTCCGCGTCGCCCGGGCGGCGCCGGTACTCCCGCGAGACGTACACCAGGCCGGAGTCGACCCGCTCCTCCGGCGCCGGTGCGTAGCCGAGCGTCCGCAGCCAGGTGGCGCCGCGGTTGCTGCGCCCGGTGGCGTCGACAACCAGGTCCGCCGCGAGCACCTCCGGCTCGGCGTTGACCCGCAGCAGCCGCACGCCGGTGATCCGGCCGGCCGCCGGGTCGGCGATCGGTTCGAGGACCTCCGTCCGCTGCTGGATCTCCACGCCCGGCAGCGCCGCGACCCGCGAGCGGAGGTAGCGCTCCAGCTCCGGGCGGCTCACCATCAGGCACGGGATCCCGGACGGCGCCCGCAGCAGCCGCCGCCCGTCGTTGAACCAGTTCACGTCGGCCTGGACGTCCCGGACGAGCGCGCCCCGTCCGACCAGGTCCTCGCGCAGGCCGGGGAAGAGGTCCTGCAGGACCTCGAAGCCCTTCGACAGCATCCCGTGGGCGTGGTGGCTCTGCGGCACCCCGCGGCGCGGCCCGCCGCCCTCCGGCAGCGCGTCCCGGTCGACGACCGTGACCCGGGCGAAGCGCTCGCTCAGCACCCGCGCGGCCAGCAGCCCGCCGATCCCCGCCCCCGCGACGACCGCGTGGCCCCGTCCCGTCCCGTCCCCGTCCTGCATGGCGTCCCCCTGTCCCGGGCCGGGCGGCCGCCCTCGACCGGGCCGGCCGTCCCCGACCGAACCACTCTGCCCGGGGCCGATTGACGACCGATTGACGACCGATTGCCGACCCCGCTCGACGACCGGTTGCCGATCTCGGGCGCAGGCCCGCGCGCCCGGAGCGCCGCCGTCCGGACCGGGGTCTCCGCACGGCGGTGGCGGGCCTCCCGCCCGCCCGGGGAAGCTGGAGGGGACCGGGTGCACCGCCGCCGGCCCGCCGGAGGGACGACCATGAGCGACGACGCGCAGCAGCAGCCGCCGGAGCGGCGGCACGACCGCCCCGCGGCCATGGACGACGGGACGGTGAAGGCCCTCGGACTCCTCTCCGAGGCGTTGGAGATGACCGAACGGGCCCGGGGCCGGCTCTACGACTTCCACCAGCTGACCGGTGGCGCCGACCGGATCGTCGGACGCGCCGTGACCGCGCTGAGGGAGGCCGGGCACGAGGAGTGGGCCGACCTGGTGGCCCGCGAGGTGCAGGGGCGCGACGTGCTGCCGGGCATGTGGACCTTCCAGGTCGTCGAGACCTACGACGACGGGTACCACCGGGCCTTCGTCGACGCGGAGCGGCAGGTCCGCGAGGCGCTGGCACCCGGCCGGGACCACATCGCCGAGGCCGAGATGCGGGAGCGGCGCGAGACCCCCTGAGCGGCCCGCACCCGCTCCCGGGGCGGCACCGGCGCCGTGAGAACCTGGGCGCCATGAGCGAGACGACCACCGTCACCACCTGGTACCTGGAGCAGTACTCCCGGGACGACCTGGTGGAGGCCCCCGCACCGGAGAACGCCCCGCTGGAGGTCCTCCGGGCCGAGGAGACCGGTCCGGAGTTCGCCCGCTTCCTCTACACCGCCGTCGGCGGCCCGTGGACCTGGACGGACCGGCTGCCCTGGAGCCACCGGCAGTGGCAGGAGTGGCTGGACCGCGAGGGCGTGGAGACCTGGGTCGCGTACGTCGCGGGCACCCCCGCCGGGTACGTGCAGCTGGAGCCGCGCGGGGACGGCCGGGTCGAGGTCGCCTACTTCGGACTGCTGCCGCGGTTCATCGGCCGCGGACTCGGCCGTCACCTGCTCGGCGTCGGACTCGCCCGCGCCTGGGACCTCGCCGACCGGCACCCCGGCCTGCCGCCGACCGCCACGGTCACCGTCAACACCTGCTCGCTGGACGGGCCCGCCGCCCTGCGGACCTACCGGGCGGCGGGCTTCCGGATCGCCACCACCGAGACCGCCGAGAAGCCCGTCGTCGCCGTCCCCGGCCCCTGGCCCGGCGCCCACGCCTGACCCCGCCGCGCTCTCCGCCGCCGAGGACGTGCCCGGCCCGGGGCGCGGACCCGGTGTGGTGCTCGGGGCGGGCCCCGGCCGGGTCCCGCCGGGCGGTTCCGGGAGGCGCGGTGATCCAGCAGTTGGACGACCTGCCCGAGGGCGTGATCGGGTTCGAGACCGGGGGCACCCTGTCCGCCGAGGACTACCGTGACGTGCTGCTGCCCGCGCTGACCCGGGCCGCCGAGGCCGGCGAGGTCCGCTTCGTCATCGTCGTCCCCGAGTTCCACGGGATGACCGGCGGTGCGCTGTGGCAGGACCTGAGGACGGGCGTCGAGCACCTGCGGGCGTGGAAGCGCATCGCGCCGGTCACCGACGTCGAGTGGATGACGCACCTGACCACGCTCTTCGGCTGGATGACGCCCGGCGCGATGAAGACCTTCCCGCTCGCGCGGCGCGCCGACGCCGTCGCCCGGGTGCAGGGCGGCGACTGACCGGGCCGCTGCCCTGGGAGTACCTCGGGGAGGACCGGGTGTCGGCGTGACTTCGCAGGCGGCCGCTCGTTGGTGGGGCGAGACAGGCCGCCGGGCACCAGAGCCCCAGACCGAGCGAGGGGCAGTGCCACCAGTCCCGTCCCGACCAGGGCCGTCCGCAGCCTCCCGGGCCGGTGGGAGACCGCCCGTCGAGGCCGGGCCGGCGTCACCACCGTCACGGGGGTTCCCCACCTTGTCCTACCGACCCGCCCTCAGCGCCGCCAAGGCCACCGCCGCGTTGGCGCTCGTTCCCGGCGTGCTGCTCGGCGGCCCGCTCGCGGGCCCCACCGCCGCCTCCGCGGCCGGTCCCTCGAACGACACCGCGGCGGTCGTCCTCAGGTCGGAGGACCCGGGGCACCGCTCGGTCGAGGCGGCACCGCCGCTCCGGGCGGACCGTCCCGCCGGTGCGGTGCTGCCCGACCGCGGGCTCGGGGTGCTCACCGCCCACCGCAGCGGACTGCGGCTGCAGGCGGCGGTCGCCGGTGCGGCGGAGGACTCGCGGGCCGCCGACGGCACCGGGGTCCGCACCGCGCCCGTCGCACCCGTCGACGCGCAGGAGTGGCTGGTCCGCCCGGCCGCGGACGGGCGGCTGCTGATCCAGTCGCTGCTGGCGGGCGACGACGCGGACGGCCCGCTGCTGCTCACCGCCGAGCCGGACGGCACCGTCCACCTGCGGTCCGACCGGGCGCGCGCCCTCGCCGACGACCCGGCCCAGATCTGGTCCTTCGTCCGGGTCGCCGGTGCCGATCCGCTGCACCTGGAACCGCAGCCCTCCCGGGCCCGCTTCACGATCCGCGCGGACGGCGGCGGCTGCCTGACCGACCGCGGCCCGGCCGCGGCACCGGTCGTCGGCAGCTGCGACACCCCGCGGGCCTGGTGGACGGCCGACGGGCTGACCGCCTGAGGTCCGTCAGCAGACGTCCCAGTGCCCCACGGTCACCGCCCGGTTGCACTCCGGACAGACCCGGGCCGACTCCGGCGCCGAGCCCCAGGCCGCGGCACCCGCGGCCTCCATGTCCACCTGGCTCATGCCCTCGGCCTGCTGCCCGCAGAAGGTCCGGGTCAGCGGGACGTCGGTGGGCGCCGCGTGCACCGTGGTGCCGCCCGCCCCGCCGGGCGGGAGCACCGGATGGTCGGCCATCGGCTCGTGCAGAACGACGATGCTCATACCTCCACTGTTCTCCCCGCACGCCCGCTCGGCACCCCCACCCGCGGCGCACGGCGCTCGTCCGGGGCGGACCTGGCCGGGATCGGGGTCGCCGTACGGTTCCGGGAGCGCGATGCAGGGCGGTGGCGGAGGAGGAACGGTGGGCTCCACCGGTGTCCGGGTGCTCGCTGCGGTCGACCTGCCGGACGGAGAGCGCCCGGTGGCGGAGCGGCGCACCGGGGAATGGCTGTCGGGCTGCGGCGGTCGCCGCGGGCCGGGCCTGCTGGGGTGCGCGGTCGTGCCGGGCCGAGTCGCTCGGGCGCGTGCGAGGGCGGGCCTACGGTGTGCCGGGTACGGGCGCGGCGGGGCGGGGCAGCAGCACGGGCCGGGCTGCGGGGGCGCACAACCGGACGGGCGGACGTCGACCGGGCGCTACGGGAGCGGGACGGCAGGGATCGCGTCGGGCCCGGCGCAGCGGAGGCCGGAGGGTCTCGTCCCGGTCGCGGTCCGGGGCAGCAGCACGGGCCGGGCTGCGGGGGCGCACAACCGGACGGGCGGACGTCGACCGGGCGCTACGGGAGCGGGACGGCAGGGATCGCGTCTCTCGTCCCGGTCGCGGTCCGGGGCACGGCGCCGCCGGTGCACTGTGCGGTCAGGGCGCGGTGCACGGCGGGCACCCCGGGCCACGGCCCGGGGGAGGGGTGGTGCCGGCGGGGGCCGGTCGGGCGGGGCCGTCCGGGCCGCGGGCGGTCAGAGGGTCTGGGTGACCGGGCGGAGCAGGGCACCGGCCGGCCCGGAGGGGTCCTCGTCGCCCGGCAGGGCGTCCTCCGCGGTGAGCTGGCAGGCCGAGCAGAGCTCGTGCCGGCCGGAATCGGTGATGACGCTGCCCCATCCACGGCATTCCGTACAGCCTCGGGCGAGGGCGACGTCGGCACGGGGGGCAGGAGCGGGAGCGGGGTGGGCTCCGTGATGCATGGGTGATGTCCTCGGTAGAGCGGTATCACTTCGACCCAGCTTGTCATGATTTCCGACCGAACGACTGTGACTCATATCTCCCCGTGTTCGGCGTGCGCGTCGGCGGCCGGTGGGGCAGTCCCCTGCGCGCGGACACGCCCGGACCGGGGTGCGGTACCCGTCGGACCGGTCGAAGGTCATGCCGGGTCACAGAGCTGACGCCGCGTCGGAGAAGGGAGGGCCGGCCCGGCCCGACACCGGTCGGCGGGCCGCGTCAGGCCCCGTGCTGCGTGGCAGAATCGCCGCGGAGCGAGCCGGCGAGCGGGACGGGGCGAGGGGCATGACGGTGGAGGTACTGCGGGCGGCCGACCGGGCGGCGGTGCCGTGGCTGAACGGCGGCGGCGTGACCCGCGAGGTCGCGGCCGGACCGGCCGGTGCGGGGATGACCGACTTCGACTGGCGGGTCAGCCTGGCCGACGTGGCCCGGGGCGGGCCGTTCTCCGTCTTCGCGGACACCGACCGGGTGATCACCCTGGTCGAGGGCGCGGGCATGACGCTGACCGTGGCCGGCGCGGAGCAGGCGCTCACCGAACCGTTCCGGCCCTTCGCCTTTCCCGGGGACGCGGCCACGGACTGCCGGCTGGAGGGTGGTCCGGTGATCGACTTCAACGTGATGACCCGGCGCGGCCGCGCGACCGCCGAGGTGGAGATCGCGGACGTCCCGCGCCCGGTCCGGGCCCCCGAGGGCGGCACGCTGCTGGTGGTCTGCCTCGCCGGTACCGCCGCCCTCGCCTCCGCCGGTCTCGACCTCGACCGCTACGACGCGGTGCTGCTGCACGGCGGCGGCGACCTGCTCCAGGTGGACGGCGCCACCGCCGTGGTGACGATCCGTCAGTAGCGCTGTCCGGGGGAGGGGGGCGGAGGGCATGCGGATGCGGATCGAGGACGTGTACGCCCTGCCGGGGCGCGGGGTCGGCGTCACCGGCCGGCTCCCCGCCGGAACGGCCCTCACCGGCCGGGCCTGGCTGCTCGGCCCGGACGGGAGCCGGCCGGTCGCGGTCGCGGTCGCGGGCGTGGAGCGGTTCCGCCGCTGCTTCGCCGAGGACGACGGACGGGGCGAGGCCGTGGGCGTGCTGCTGACCGGTGCGGCCGCGCACGAGGTCGACCGCGGCATGCTGCTCTGCACCGACGACTGACCGGCCCGGACCGTCCCGGACGACGGGACGTGGTCCGCCGGGGCCGGCCCGCGCCTGGGCACGCCGCGGGCTGCTCTGCACGGACGACAGGCCGGCCCGGTCCGGGCGTGGGACGCGGTCGTGCGGCCCCTCCGGCCCTACGCTCGCCGGAAACCCGGCCGGGTGCCCGCCCCCGGCCGGTGAACCGGAGAGGGGTCGTTCCGTGCCACGTGAGATCGCCCTGCTGGGCGTGCCGTCCTGCGCCGGGACGCACGGGCCCGGCCAGGAGAAGGCGCCCGCCGCCGTCCGGGCGGCCGGCCTGGTCGAGGGGCTGCGCGGAGCCGGGCTGGCCGTCCGCGACCACGGCGACCTGCCGGCGGTGCCCTTCCGCACCGACCCCGGGCACCGCGACCGGCAGAACCTCGCGCTGGTCACGGAGGTCGCCCGGTCCGTCGCCGACCGGGTCGGGGCCCTGCTCGACGAGGGCGCGCTGCCGCTGGTGATCGGCGGGGACTGCACCATCACCCTCGGCGTCACCGCCGCCCTGGTCGCGCGCCGGCCCGACACCGGCCTGCTCTACTTCGACGGCGACGTCGACCTCTCGGTGCCCGACACCACCGTCTCCGGCATCCTCGACACCATGGTCCTCGCCCACCTGCTCGGCGAGGGCGCCCCCGAGCTGGCCGGCCTCGGGCCGCGGACCCCGCTGCTCACCGCCGACGCCGTCACCGCCTTCGGCCACGACCCCGTCGAGGTGAACCCGGCCGAGCAGGAGCGGCTCGCCCGGTACGGCCTGCGGACCCACCCGTGCACCGGGCTGACCGCCCCGGGAGCCGACCCGGTCGCCGCAGCCCGCGCGGCCCGCACCGACCTCGGCACCCGGTGCTCCCGGCTGCTGCTGCACTTCGACGTGGACGTGATCGACTCGACAGAGCTGCCGCTGGCGGACTTCCCGCACTTCAACCAGGGTCTGCCGCTGGCCGTAGCGCTCGACTGCCTCGCCGAGTTCGCCCGCGCCCCGCAGCTCGCCGCCGTGGTCGTCACGGAGATCAACCCGCTGCGCGACGGCGACGGCAGCCTGGTGCGGACGCTCACCGGCGGCCTGGTGCGGGCCCTCGCCGGAGCACCGGCGTAGGCGGCGGCGTGCTCAGCCCGTGGTGAGGGCCCGGTCGCAGTCCAGGCAGTGGCGGGTGGTCTGGGAGGACGGGTACCAGGTGTCGCCGGGGGCGGCGGGGCGGTAGGGCTCCGGTTCGAGGTCGTCGGTGGGGAGGCCGCAGAACGTGGCGGCGGCGGGCCGCTCCGGGTCCTGCGGGTCGGCGGGGGCGGCATGGACCCAGCGGATGCGCGCGCCGACGTCGACCTCGCCGCTGTCCAGGACCTCCGTGGAGGGTTCCAGTTCGAGGAGCACGAGGACATCGGTCATGCCTCGACCTTGCCCCGTTCGGCGCAGTGCCGCATCCCGGCCCGGGCGGCCCTCACCGCCAGGGCGGCCCGCGCCGCGCCCCGGCGTCCGGTGCTCCGCGGATCTGTCGTACCCCGGCGATAGATTCGGTCGGAGCGGGTGCGGCGGGGCCGCGCCCGATCGCCGACTGCCGGAGGTCCTCGCGTGTCGCTGGTACGGGTCCACAACTTCTCGGTCTCGCTCGACGGTTTCGGTACCGGCGAGGGGCAGACCCTCGACGCGCCGTTCGGCCACGCCGGCCACCGGCTGCACGGCTGGTTCTTCAACACCAGGGCGTTCCGGTCGATGCAGAGCAATCACGGCGGCGACTTCGGCGTGGACGACGCCATGGCCTCGACCTGGGCCGACGGGATCGGCGCGGAGATCATGGGCCGCAACAAGTTCGGTCCGCAGCGCGGCCCCTGGGAGGACCACGAGTGGAACGGCTGGTGGGGCGAGGAGCCCCCGTTCCACACCCCGGTCTTCGTGATGACCCACCACCCCCGCCCCTCGGTGGAGATGAAGGGCGGCACCACCTTCCACTTCGTCGACGGGTCGCCGCAGGAGGTGCTGAAGCAGGCCAAGGAGGCCGCGGGCGGCCTGGACGTCCGGCTCGGCGGCGGGCCGAGCACCGTGCGGGCCTTCCTCGCCGAGGACCTGGTCGACCACCTGCACGTCGTCGTGGTGCCGATCCTCCTCGGCCGCGGCGAACGGCTCTGGGACGGCCTCGAAGGGATCGAGGAGCGCTTCCGCATCGAGACGGTGGCGAGCCCCAGCGGGGTCACCCACGTGACGTTCAACCGCGCCTGACCCGGCGTCACGGCCGCCGCAGGGGGAGGGCCTAGGCTGACCGGGTGACTGCACCGGACCTCGCACCCTCCGCCCTCCCCTCCGCCGACCCGGCCGCCGCGCTGATCGCCGACCCGTACGCCGGATACGCCCGCCTGCGGGCCGCCGGCCCGGTGCACCGGATCACCGGGCCGGACGGTCTGCCGGTCTGGCTGGTCACCCGGTACGCGGACGTGCGCCAGGCACTCGCCGACCCCCGGCTCGCCCTGGACAAGCAGCACGCCGCGCCCGGCAACTACCGCGGCTTCGCCCTGCCGCCCGCCCTGGACGCCAACCTGCTCAACATGGACCCGCCGGACCACACCCGGATCCGGCGGCTCGTCTCGCGGGCCTTCACCCCGCGGCGGATCGCCGCCCTGCGCGCCCCGATCGAGCGGATCGCCGACGCCCTGCTCGACGCGATGGCCCCGCACGGCCGGGCCGACCTGATCACCGCCTACGCCGCACCGCTGCCGATCACCGTGATCTGCGACCTGCTCGGCGTGCCCGCCGAGGACCGCCGCGACTTCCGGGCCTGGACGGACACCCTGATCACCCCCGACCCGGCCCGTCCGCAGGACGCCCGGGCCGCCGTCGCCGCGATGCTCGGCTTCTTCACCGCGCTGATCGGGCGCAAGCGCGCCGAGCCGGGCGACGACCTGCTCTCCGACCTGATCGCCGTCCGCGACGAGGGGGACCGGCTCGGCGAGGACGAACTCACCTCGCTGGCCTTCCTGATCCTCTTCGCCGGCTACGAGAACACCGTCCACCTGATCGGCAACGCCGTCCTCGCGCTGCTGCGCCACCCGGACCAGCTGGCCGCGCTGCGCGCCGACGAGAGCCTCGTCCCGGCCGCTGTGGAGGAGTTCGCCCGGTACGACGGGCCGGCGCCGCTGGCGATCCGCCGCTTCCCGCGCGAGGACGTCGTCATCGGCGGCGTCACCGTCCCGGCGGGGGAGACGATGCTGTGCGCGCTGGCCTCCGCCAACCGCGATCCCGAGCAGTTCCCGGAGCCGGACCGGCTCGACCTGCACCGGCCGGAGAACGGCCACCTCGCCCTCGGCCACGGCATCCACTACTGCCTGGGCGCGCCGCTCGCCCGGCTGGAGACCTCGGTCGCGCTGACCGCACTGCTGCGCCGGTTCCCCGAACTGGCGCTGGACGTAACGGAGTCGCAGCTGCGGCACCGTCCCTCGCTGCGGGCCCGCGGGCTGCTGGAGCTGCCGGTGCGGTTCTGAGATCCGAGGGGACACACGGCCGGGGCCGGCGCGGACGATCCGCGCCGGCCCCGGCCGTTGTCCGAGGTCCTGCGTCCCGTCCGGGTGCGGCCCGACCCCTGTGCGCGCACGGCCCGCGCGTATCTGCGCAAAAGTGCGCGAACATCGGCCGGTTCGAGCAATTGACGTCACATCGGCGCTCTGCTCTGATGTGAGACGCCCGACAGTCCGACCGCCCTGTCGGCCCCGACTGCCCCTGCCCGTAGCCGAGTTGAGCGTGCCGTGGCGCCGAGTCGGGTCACCGGACCCCGCAGCCCTCCGAGGAGGCACCCTCGTGCGATCCGCCCCGCCCACCGTCCGACCGCGACCGGGAAGTCCCGGCACCCGGCCCACTGCGCTCTCGCTCGCCCTGCTGCTCGTCGCCGCCCTCGCCGCCGTGCTCGGCCCGGCACAGCCGGCCGGCGCCGCAACTCCCGGGAACGCCACCGGGATCACCCGCTCCGGCAACACCTTCACGGTGACCGCCTCCGGCGGGGCCGCCGCCCGGATCGTCCTCGCCCGGGCCGACATCCTGCGGATCTGGCTCTCCCCGGACGGCGGCTTCGCCGACGACCCGGCCGGCCGGGACCTCGCGGTCACCACCGACTTCGGCACCGTCTCCGCCACCCAGACCGACGCCGGCGCCTACTGGCGGATCGCCACCGCGGCCGTCTCGCTGCGGATCAACAAGTCGCCGCTCACCTTCGCCCTCTACCGGGCGGACAACAGCACGCTGCTCTGGGCCGAGTCCCAGCCCACGAGTTGGACCGCCAACCGGACGACCCAGTACCTCACCCGCGGCGCCGACGAGCAGTTCTACGGCACCGGCCTGCGCCTCGGCGAGTGGGCGCTGCGCGACAGGACCGTGCCCGTCGCCGTCAGCAACTCCTGGACGGAGAACAGCAACGCCAGTCCCGCGCCGTTCTACATGTCCACCAACGGCTACGGCGTGATGCGCAACACCTGGGCCCCCGGCTCCTACGGCTTCGGCTCGCCGACCACCCTCGCGCACGACGAGAAGCGCTTCGACGCCTGGTACTTCGCCGGCGACTCGCTCAAGGGCGTGCTCGACGGCTACACCGACGTCACCGGCAAGCCCTTCCTCGCGCCGGTCTGGGGCCTCGAACTCGGCAACGCCGACTGCTTCAACGCCTCCAACCCGGCCTACCAGGGCGACCACGACAGGCTCCGGCACCAGACCACCCCGGACGCGGTCGGCTACGCCACCGACGCCCGCGCCGCCGACATGCCCTCCGGCTGGTTCCTGCCCAACGACGGCTACGGCTGCGGCTACACCGACCTGCCGAGCACCGTCTCCGGCCTCGCCGCCAAGGGCGTGCACACCGGACTGTGGACCTCCACAGGTCTGTCGAACATCGACTGGGAGGTCGGCACCGCGGGCTCCCGGGCGGTGAAGACGGACGTCGCCTGGATCGGCGGCGGCTACAAGACCGCTTTCACCGGGGTCCAGCAGGCCGTCGCCGGGATCGAGGACCACTCCGACGCCCGCCGCTTCGTCTGGACGGTCGACGGCTGGGCCGGCACCCAGCGCAACGCCGTCGTCTGGACGGGCGACACCAGCGGCACCTGGGACGCCATGCGCTGGCACGTCCCGGCGATCGCCGGTGCGGGCCTGTCCGGCCTCAACTACGCCTCCGGCGACGTCGACGGCATCTTCGGCGGCAGCCCCAAGACCTACGTACGCGACCTGCAGTGGAAGGCCTTCACCCCGGCCTTCATGACGATGTCCGGCTGGGGCGCGACCAACCCGTCCGCGGGCTACCAGGACAAGCAGCCCTGGCGGTTCGCCGAGCCCTACCTGTCGATCAACCGGAAGTACCTGCAGCTGAAGATGCGGCTCACCCCCTACCTGTACACGATGAGCCGCAACGCCACGGACACCGGCGTCCCGTCCACCCGGGCGATGGTGCTGGAGTACCCGGACGACCCGGTCGCGCGCGGCAACGCGACCAGCGGGCAGTTCATGGCCGGCGACTCCTTCCTGGTCGCCCCGGTCGTCTCCGACACCGCCGTCCGCGACGGCATCTACCTGCCCGCCGGCACCTGGACGGACTACTGGACGGGCAGGGCGTACACCGGCCCCGGCTGGCTCAACGGCTACAGCGCGCCGCTCGACACCCTGCCGCTCTTCGTCAAGTCCGGTGCGGTCGTGCCGATGTGGCCGCAGATGAACTACGCCGGCGAGAAGCCCGTCTCCCGGCTGACCTACGACGTCTACCCGCGAGGCAGCTCCACCTTCAGCCTGTACGAGGACGACGGCACCACCCGCGCCTACCAGTCCGGGGCGTACGCCCGGCAGCGGGTCGACGTCACCGCTCCGCAGTCCGGCACCGGCGACGTCAACATCGCCGTCGGCGCGGCCACCGGCAGCTACACCGGCAAACCGGCCGCCCGCGACTACGAGTTCACCGTGCACGCCGCCGCCGCGCCCGGCGGCGTCACCGTCGGCGGCACCGCACTGCCCGCACTGGCGACCCGCAGCGCCTACGACGCGGCCGCCAGCGGCTGGTACTTCGACCCGGCGGACCGCTCCGGCGTGCTGCTGGTCAAGACCGGCTCCCGCTCCGCCGCCTTCACCGTGACGGCGACCGGCCTCACCCTGCCCACCGGCAGCGCGATCCCCGGCGCCACCCCCATCCCCACCAGCGGCTGGACGGTCGCCTACGCCGACAGCCAGGAGACCGCGGCCGAGAACGGGGCCGCCGCGAACGCCATCGACGGCAACAGCGCCACCCTCTGGCACAGCGCCTGGTCCGGCACCGCCGCACCGCTGCCGCACGAGCTGCAGATCGACCTCGGCGCCCGCTACGCCGTCGACGGCCTGAGCTACCTGCCCCGGCAGGACGGCGGCGTCAACGGCCGGATCGGCGGCTACGAGGTGTACGTCTCCGACACCACCGCCGACTGGGGCAGCCCCGTCGCGACCGGGAGCTTCCCGGACAGCGCGGCGCAGCAGCGGATCTCCTTCGGTGCCAAGAACGGCCGGTACCTGCGGCTGAAGGCCCTGAGCGAGGCGGGCGGCCGCGGCCCGTGGACGAGTGCCGCCGAGATCGGCGCGACCGGGCGCGTCCTGCCGCCGCCGACGGACACCACCCTGGTCAACGGCGCCTCCGGCAGCTGCGTCGACCTGCCCGGTTCGGCGACCGCCCCGGGCACGCGGCCGACCCTCTACACCTGCCACGGCGGCGGCAACCAGCGCTGGACGCTGCGCGCCGACGGATCGCTCACCGGGCTGGCCGGGGTCTGCCTCGACGGCACGGCCGGCACCGTCGCCGTGCAGCCCTGCAACGGCTCCGCCGGTCAGCGCTGGCAGCAGGGACCGCAACTCGCCCTGGTCAGCAGCGGGAAGTGCCTCGCGCCGGTGAACTCCGGCACCGCGAACGGCACCGGGCTGCTGCTCGCCGCCTGCAACGGCGGCGCCGCGCAGCGCTGGGCGACCACTCCCTGACCCGGCAGGCCGCGGAGGCCCCGGGCAGCGCGCCCCGGGGCCCCCGCGGCCCCGGGGTGCCGGTTCATCGCGCGCTCGCGGCGATCTGCGCGTACTCCTCGGCGGCGGCCCACAGCTCGCCGGAGGTCGGCCGCATCCCGGGAGCGGCGTTCATCGCGGCCTCCGCGTTCATGGCGGCGAAGCCCCACAGCTCGCGGAGCTCGCCGTGCGCCGTCCGCTCGGCCTCGCGGAGCGCGGCGAGCAGCGCCCGCCCGGTGAGCGGCGGTGGTACGGGCAGGAACGACCAGGGCCCCGGCGGGGCCTGGTCGAGCAACACGGTCGGCTGTGCTCCGCCGCGCGGAGTGGTGTCGTTCATGCGGCACACGATCGCACCTGGAACTGACACGCCGTCGGTGGCTGTGGACAACGGGGGCGGGTGCGCCCCGCTCAGCCCGCGTGGCGGTTCACGGCGGCGAGCACCGGGGCCACGCCGTCCTCCTCCCGCAGCCGGGCGGCGAGGGCCCGGGCGCGGCGCGCGTGCTCCGGGCCGGCGGTGGCCGCGCGCAGCGCCGCGGCGAGACCGCCGGCCGTCAGCCGGCGCAGCGGGACGGCGGCGGGGGCCACCCCGAGGCCGGTGAGGCGCCCGGCCCAGAACGCGGCGTCGAACTGGATCGGGACGGGGACGGCCGGGACCCCGGCGCGCAGGCCCGCCGCCGTGGTGCCGGCTCCGGCGTGGTGCACCACGACGGCCGTCCGGGGGAAGAGCAGGCTGTGCGGGACGTCGTCGACGGTGATCACGTCCGGACCCTCGGCGTGCAGCTCGCTCCAGCCGCGCTGGACCACACCGCGCAGTCCGGCCGCGCGCAGCGCCGCCACGACCGTGCGGGAGACCCGCTCGGGGTCGGGCACCGCCGCGCTGCCCAGGCCGACGAAGACCGGCGGGTCGCCCGCATCGAGGAAGGCGCTGAGCTCCTGCGGGAGTTCGGCCTCGGGCGGATCGCCGGGCCACCAGTAGCCGGCCACCCGCAGGCCCGGCCGCCAGTCGCCGGGACGCGGCACCACGAGTTCGCTGAAGCCGTGGAAGACCGGCCAGTCGGCCTGCTCGCGGGCCCGGCGGGCGGAGCGCAGGCTGCGCCGGGGCAGCCCGAGGCGTGCGCGGGTGCGGCGGACGGCCTCGGTGAAGATGCTGTCCACGGCCGCGTTCACGGCACGCCCGGCCAGCCGGTTCGGGCCCGCGCCCCAGGACCGGGCGCCGATCACCGGCGGTGCGAACGCGGCCGTCGCGGCGAGCGGTTGCAGGTGGAGGCCGATGCTGGGCAGGGCCATGCCCTCCGCGATCGCGTGCCCCAGTGGTGCCAGGGCGGCCGACAGCAGCAGGACGTCCTGGCCGTGCGCGGCGACGAGCAGCTCGTCCGCCATCCTCCCGACCAGCGAGCGCGCCATCGCGACCAGCCGGGTCAGCTTGCCGATGCCGCTGGAGCTGCGGTGCAGTCCCTGCCCGGCGGCGGACTCCAGGGCCTCGCGCGGGTCGACCGGCAGCGGGTGGAAGCCGATGCCGGCGGCCCGGGCGAGCGGCGCGAACCGGGCGTGGGTGACCAGGGTGACCTGGTGGCCGGCCCGGGCCAGTCCGGAGCCGAGGCCGGTGAACGGGGCGACGTCGCCCCGGGAACCGGCGGTCATGAGCGCGACACGCATGGTCGGCAGTATCGCGCCGGATGCCGTTCCGGTGGGCCCACGGCGCGCCGTTCCGGCCACCACGGCGAGCGCCCGTCGGCGTTCGAGTCCGGGGACGCCCGCCCGACCGTCCGGCATTGCGCCGCCGCGACCGGGCACGGGCGTTCTAGGCTGCGGAGGCGCCGCAGACCGCAGACCGGACACCGCAGACCGGACACCGCAGACCGGCCCCCCGGTGGGCGGGCGGGGCCGGCACCGACGAGGAGGGGACCTCATGCCCGAGCCGCCACTGTCCGAGAAGGCCGTCGTGCTGCTGCGCAAGGCGAACCCCGCCGTGATCGCCACCGTCCGCCCCGACGGCCAACCCGTCTCCACCGCGACCTGGTACCTCTGGGAGGAGGACGGCCGCGCCCTGGTCAACATGGACGAGGGCCGCACCCGCCTGCACCACCTGCGGGCGGACCCCCGCGTCAGTCTCACCGTGCTCGACGAGCACTCCTGGTACAACCACGTCACCCTGATCGGCCGGGTCGCCGAGCTGTACGAGGACCGGGACCTCGCCGACATCGACCGGCTCTCGCGGCACTACACCGGCCGCGACTACCCCGTGCGGGACCGCGGCCGGGTCACCGCGCTGATCGAGGTCGACCGCTGGCACGGCTGGGGCAGGGTCACCGGCCGGTTCCGCTGACCGGGGCACCCGGTCGCCGCAGCCGCGGACGGTCTGCCCGCCCACGGCCTGCTGCACCGAGCCGAAGCACGGCTACCACGGCACCGAAGGGCGGTGCGCACGCCGGGGGCGGTCGGCCTCGGGTGCTCAGCAGCGGCCGACGGGTTCGGAGACCGAGCAGCGGTTGCGGTCGAAGACGTTGGTGCTGTCGCCCTCGCGGTCGACCAGGTCGGCGGGGGAGTTGCCGACGGCGGTGTTGGCCGCGACGGTGTTCCGGGTGTTGGCCACGCCGACCAGACTGTGGAAGAACACGATGCCGCCGGACATCGGTGAGTCGCCGACGTTGTCGCTGACCTGGTTGTCCGTCACCGAGACCTCCTCGGCACCGGTGAGCAGGATGCCCGTCCCCTGGATGCGATCGAGGCGTCCGGCGGGCGGGCAGTACCTGTTGTTGGCGACGACCCGGTTGCGGGTGACGCTCAGCCGGCCCGCCCGGGGCACCGTCTCGTCGCCGACGACGAAGACGCCGCCGCAGTTGCCGTGGATGTCGTTCTGTGCGACATCGAGGTTGCGCAGGCGGCGGACGGCGACGCCGAGCCGGTTGTCCGTGAGCAGGTTGCCGCTGACCAGGGTGCCGGCGGTGTCGATCGCGCCGCCGCTGCTGTCGCCCTCGGGGTCCACGATGTTGGCGAGGAAGATGCCGTACTGGCCGTTGCCGGTCGCCTCGTTGCCCACGATCACGGCGCGGGTCGACTTCTCCTGGCTGATGCCGTGCTGGCCGTTGTCGCGGAGGTGGGCGGCGCGCACGGTCATGCCGTCGGTCGCGGTGGCGTCGATGCCGTTCTTCCGGAAACCGGCGACGGCAAGGGCCTCGACGGTGACACCGCCGAGCGGGCTCCGGTCGGTGCCGACGACGCAGATGCCGTGCCCGGAGGCGGCGCAGACGGTGTCGCCGGCGGTGCCGTCGGCGGCGTCGCCCGGGGTGATGACGCTGTCCGGGCCGGCGCCGCGGAGCGTGAGGCCGGCGGTGGTGATCCGGACGCTGCCGGGGTAGGTGCCCGGCAGCAGCTGGACGGTGTCGCCGGGGCCGGCCGCGTCGACGGCCTGCTGGATCGATTCGCCCGGCTGGACCACGTGCAGGCTGCCGGCGGCATGCGCCGACGGCGCCGCACCCAGCGTGGCCAGGACGGTGGTGAGGGTGGTGGCTGCGGCAGCGGCCGCGGCGAGGTGATGGACCCGTCGCGTGGGCATCTGTGGTGACCTGCTTTCTTGCCGCGCTCTCGGGGATGCCGGCGCGGTGACACGGTGCGCAGATGGGTGGCGGCCGGTGCGCCGGCCCCGCACCGACGCTAGGGGCGTCGCTCGGGGCCGGCCACCAGGGCTGGACCGTGGGGCTGACGATGCGTCGGCCGACCGTGTGAGCGCGGCCGTCCGGGGCGGTGCCGGGCGGGTGCGGCCCGGGCGGGATCCAGCCGGTCGGGGCGGCCTGCGAGGTGCCACTTTCGGCGTAGCCGGGAGTACGGGCGGGTCGTTCGACGGTCACGCTGGGAAGGCCCACGTCGGGGGGCGGACGGTGCACGGCTGCCCCCGCCGTTGCCGCGCCGCCACATCCACCGAAGCATCCCCGCGGCCACCGTCCGGAGATCTGGCCGGCCCGGCAGGGTGCGTCCGCTCGCGCCGATCGGCACCGCGGCAATGACCCAGGAGCCGCTCGCCGGGAGCGCACCGCAATCGTGGAGGTCCCCTGTGATCGTCCTGGTGTCGGACCGCCACTGCCGGTGACCATCCGCGTGATCCGTCGTCGAACAACCCGGATGCGCCGTGCCCGAGGCACGAGCAGCCGCCATTCACACCGAGGAGAAGCCACGTGCAGAACCGTGAGGTCCAAGAAGAGCGTGTCGAGCGTGTCGTGCCGTACACCCGCGACGACGCGGCCGAGAGCCGACCGCAGCAACGGATGATGGACCTGCTGCATGGCGCCCTCGTCACCCAACTTCTGGTAGTGGCAGTCGAGTTCGACATAGCG
This sequence comes from Streptomyces sp. NRRL B-24484, assembly GCF_000717715.1. Taxonomy (GTDB): domain Bacteria; phylum Actinomycetota; class Actinomycetes; order Streptomycetales; family Streptomycetaceae; genus Kitasatospora. Next base: position 26,304 of record NZ_JOAI01000080.1, read on the forward strand.
GAGCTCCTGGCCGACGGGCCGGTGGCGGTGCCGGAGCTCGCCCGCCGGTGCGGCGCGCACCCGCAGGCGCTGCGCAGGGTGCTACGGGCGCTGGCCGCCCAGAAGATCTTCCGGGAGGTGGAGCCCGAGACGTTCGCCCTGACCCCGCTGGCCGAGACGCTGCGCGCCGAGGTGCCCGGGTCGGTGAAGGCCTGGATCAGGTTCTGGGGGCTGCCCGAGAAGCTCCAGGCCATCAACTCACTGTCCTACTCGGTGCGCACGGGCCGTCCGACGTTCCCGCACGTGCACGGGACGGACTGGTGGTCGCACCTGGCAGCCCATCCGGAGCAGGCCGAACTCTTCAACGACGCGATGGGCGACATGGCCCGGCGCGCCCACGCCGCGGCCGTCGAGAGCTGCGACCTGACCGGCGTGGCGCAGGTGGTCGACGTCGGCGGGGGGCAGGGCCACCTGCTCGCCACGATCCTGCCGCGTTATCCGGAGCTGCGGGCCGTCCTGCTGGACCAGCCGTCGGTGGTTCGGGGCGCCGGGGCGGTGCTGGAAGCCGCCGGTGTCGCCGACCGGGTCGACGTGGTCGGCGGGGACTTCTTCGACAGCGTGCCGCACGGCGCGGACGCCTACCTCCTGTCGATGATCCTGCACGACTGGGACGACCGGCAGTGCGTGGCGGTGCTCGGCAGGATCCGGCAGGCGATGGCACCCGACGCCCGGGTCATCGTCATCGACGCCATCATGCCGGAGGACAACGCACCGCACGACGGCAGGCTGCGGGACACCGTCATGATGGCGCTGCACCCCGGCCGGGAGCGCACCGAGGCGGAGTTCACCGCGCTGTTCGCCGCCGCGGGTCTGCGGCACGTCGAGACCACCGGGCCGGCCTCCTCGACGGGCCTGCTCGTCGCGCGGTCCTGACGCCGCACCTCGACGACCTCCTCGGTGCACCGTCGTGGCGACCCGCCGTCCGGAAGGCGCGGCGGCCGGGTCGGCGGATCGGATCGGAAATGGCGACGCGCAGGCCGAATCCTTTTGCCGGGACGTCCTCTCTTATCCACGTAGGAGAACGTCGGACGGGCCCGGGAGGTCGCCTTGATCATCGGAATCGCTGCTGTCGCCGCACTGGCGGTGCTGTGTACCTGCACGCTCGTGCTGCGCAGGCGGAGGAACGGGCGTGGCTGACCGGAGCTGGCCCGGTGAGCAGTTGATCGTCGCGGCACAGGGCGGTGACCACGACTCGCTCACCGCCCTGGTGTCGGGCGCGCACCCGAACGTACGGCGGTTCGCGCGCTCCCTGTGCGCCACGCCCGAGGACGCCGAGGACGCGGCCCAGGAGGCGCTGATCATCCTGTACCGCAAGATCGGCACGCTCCGGGCCTCCGGCGCGCTGGCGTCGTGGATGTTCCGCATCGTGCGGAACGAGTGCCTCCGGCACGCACGGGCGGTACTGGGCGGTCCGCTGCCCGCGCGGGACAGCCCCGTGCTGTCGGCCGAGGACGAGGTCCTGCAGCGGCTGGAGGCCGGCCGGGTGGCGGCGGCGATCGCCGCCCTCCCCGCCGATCAGCGCCGGCTGCTCGTCATGCGCGACATCCAGGGCCTCGGCGGACGGGCCGTCGCCGACGCGCTCGGCCTGAGCATTCCCGCGATGAAGTCGCGGCTGCACCGGGCCCGCGCGGCGGTCCGGCAGACGCTGCAGGTCGCACCGGACCTCACACCGGGAGGACACCATGACCGGAGCAACTGACGGCTACGCGAGCACATCCCTGTCCCGGCACCTGACGCGCGGCACGGTGGGATTCGGTTCGCTGATCGGCTCGTTCGCCCTCGTTCCGCTGGTCGGGCCGGCCAGCCTGCTCCTCCTGCCGTTCGGCCTCCTCGCCCTGCGCGGGTGTCCGATGTGCTGGGCCATCGGCCTGGTGCAGACCGTCTCACAGGGCCGCCTGCAGCGCTCCTGCACCGACGGCCGGTGCACACTGACCCCCGCCGCACACGGCGACACCCGTCGCGCCGCCGGTCCTCGCCGCCGGGGATGAATCGCGATGCCCGGCGGCCGCGCTCACGGTGCCGGTGATGTGCTGCCGAGGGCGCGGAGCGCGGCGAGGCAGGCGGCGATCGCGGATTCGTGCGCGGTGCCGTGGCGGACGGCGGTCTCGATCGTCCGGACGAGGGTGGTGTCCGTGACCGGTCGTGCGGTCGACGTGGGCGGGAGGTGGGCCGCGGCCAGCTGCGGGACGAGGACCGTGTGACCGCCGAGGGCGGCAAGGGCGATCATGGCGGAGAAGTCGGTGCAGGTGTGGCGGACCCGAGGGGTGAAGCCGGCCGACCGGCAGGCCTGGAGGACGGAGTCCCCGCAGGCCGTTTGCGGGGGAGCGGTGATCCACGAAGTGTCCGCGAGTTCCGCCAGGTCGATCGCGGTTCGCGAGGGGTCGGCGGCGGGGTGGTCGTTCGGCAGGACGGCGACCAGGGGATCGGTCCGCAGGGTGCGGGTCTCCACGCCGTGCGGAGGGGGTGTGGCGAGGTTGCTGTAGCGGTAGAGCAGGGCGATGTCGGCCCGGCGCTGGAGCAGGAGCCGTACCGCAGCCTCGGGTTCCGCCTCGGTGATGTGGAGCCGCAGGCCCGGACAGGTGCCTTCCAGGGCCTTGCCGAGAGGTGCGGCCACCGGAACGAGGGCACTGGGGAAGCAGGCGAGCCGGAGGGGACCTGCGGGGTTCTCGACCTCGGTGTGCAGGCGGGCCCGGGCGTGTTCGAGCGCGGCGAGCACGTGCTCGGTGTCCCGGGTCAGCCGGCGGCCGGCGGGGGTGAGGTGGACGGAGCGGCCGGTGCGTTCCAGCAGGCGGATCCCCGTCTCCTCTTCGAGGAGTCGCAGCTGCTGCGAGACGGCGGAGGGCGTGACGCCGTGGAGTTCGGCCACGGCGGTCACCGTGCCGTGCACGTCCAGGTCGCGCAGGAGGACGAGTCGCCGCACATCGAGCATTAGTTCATCTTAACGCCGTGCTGTAGGGAATGTAGCTGGACGCGGGGGTGCGCGGGCGGCCACCCTGGCTGCTCCAGTCCGATGCCCCGATCAGTGCCAGGAGAGTTCCGTGCGTGCCACCGTGATCCACGGCCCCAACGACATCCGGATCGAGGAGGTGCCGGACCCGGTCGTGCAGCGGCCGACCGATGCCGTGGTGCGGGTGGTGA
>NZ_JOAI01000081.1 GCF_000717715.1 Streptomyces sp. NRRL B-24484
CTGTACGGGGTGTGCGGGTCGCCCCCGATTTTCAGGCCCGGAGTGAACAACCCGTCGAGGTACTCCCGCGACTCCGCCCCGACCTCGCCCATGCCCACCCGTCCTTCTCCCCGGTTCCCGGCCCCGACCGTACACGCGCCCGCTGACAGGCATTTGGCGCGAGCTGTGGGCCGGAGCTTCGGCCAGCCCCTGCTCGGCGGCCGGCACGCATGGTGGCCGGGCGCGGGTGGGTACGGGGGCACGGGCGGTCCTTCCCGTTTGGGTGTCGGGTCTCGGAGCGGCCGTCGCCGGGGCCCGCGGTGTCGCGGCAGGCTGGCGGCTGCGCAGGCCCGCCGGCGGTGGGTCCGTCAGGGGGTGTCGACGCCGCCTGCGCGGACCTTCGACTCGATCAGCGCGGTCAGGCGGGTCCAGCCCGGGTGGTCGTCCTCTCCGTGACGGGAGAGCAGTTCGTAGCGGACGTCACCGTCGGAGCGCTGCCGGAGGCCCTGGAGGGTGGGCAGGAGCGAGGGGTCGGCGAGGAAGTGCTGGGCCACCTCCTCGGCGAGTTCCTCGATGCGGGGGTCGGCGGCGGCCCAGTTCCCGGCGCTCCAGGTGAGTTTGGCCAGGGCGACGTGCCGCGGGTCGTCGAGGCCGTGCTCGATCTGGGCGAGGTGGTCGTCGAAGCCCTCCGGCATCAGGGCCCGGACCAGGACCAGCCCCTCGCGGGCCGTCCGCACGTCGTCCGCGGTGAAGCCGAGTCCGGGCATCCGGTCGAGCAGTGCGCAGGCGCGGTCGGGAAGCAGGACGCGGTCGCCGCCCGCGAGCCGGCGCAGCGTCTCGCGCCGGGCGATCAGTTCGTCGATCCGCCGGGTGAGGCTTTCCTCGACGTCGACGAGCGAGGCCGCGAACCGCTCGGGGTCGGCGTCGAGGATCGGGCCGATCTCGGCCAGGGGGACGCCCGCCCCGGCGAGGGTGCGGACCTGGACGAGTCGCAGCAGCTCCGGCGTTCCGTAGCGCCGGTAGCCGGAGCTGTCGCGGCGGGGTTCGTCGACCAGGCCGGTGCGGTGGTAGACCCGGACGGTCTTCACGGTGACCCCGACGAAGGCCGCGGCCCGGCTGATGGTGATTCCGTCCGTCATGGCGTCAGTCGAGCGCATCGTGCTGCACGTCGGCAACCTCGCGGACGGCGGCGGCGATGGCGTGGAAGTCCTTGCGCACGATGGTGGTGTGCTTGCTGGCGACCGTGGCGCTGAACCGGACGTGGGGGTTGCGGGCGAGGACGGGGTCGAGCGTGGCGCGCATCGCCGCCAGGCCCTCGGCAGTGCCGCCGAGGCTGGCTCCCGTGGCCACGAGGAAACGCATCGGGAAGGTCACCAGGTCGAAGACCGGGCCGCTCTCGGCGACGATCTCGTTCAGCTCGATGTTGACCTCGGCGTGCTGGTCGGCGCTCATCCGCGCGGCCATCCCCAGCGGGCGGACCAGCGGTAGGGCCCAGCCGAAGCGGCGGAACATCGTGCGGATCTGCTCGCGTCCGGCGTCCCGGCCGCCCTCGACCGTGGCGAGGTAGTCCCACGGGTAGCCGCCGTCGACCATCACCACTCCGGCGACGCGGTCCGGGTTCCGGGTGGCCCAGTGCAGGGCGAGCGCCGCCCCATAGGACCAGCCCACCACGATCGGGCGCTCGGCACCGGTGGCGTCGAGGACGACGTCGACGTCCCGGAGGCAGGCCCCGAAGGAGTAGTCCGCCGACTGCTCGGACTTGCCGCGGGCCGTTCGTCGAAGGTGATGTGCCGGTAGCCGTCGCCCAGTTCTGCGATGACGGACCGTCAGTTCCGCCTGGTGGCGTAGGAGCCGTTGAGGTAGACCACCGGCCGTCCGGGCCCGCGCGTGTCGGTGACGGCCAGTGCCGTGTCCTCCACCGCAACCATGCCGGTCCACACGGACTTCGGCGCGGACGCCGTGTTCGTGTTCGAGTTTGTCATGCGTTCCAGCCTGGAGCCTGACCTTAGGTCAAGCCTGCCGAGCATGGCGCAGCCGGGCGCCGATCTGCTGCGCGACTGTGGGCGTGGGGGCGGCGGGGCCGAGCAGGAGGACGTCGACCGCGGGCAGCAGGGTGGAGTCCACCTCGGGCCACTCTCGCTGGGGGTGTCGGCGAGCAGGAGGCGGTGCAGGTCGATGCCGTGGTCGGAGGCCGCGGCGAGGCCGAGGTCGGACGGGGAGACGGTGGCCGCGAACCGGTTGCGGTCGGTGAGGTGCGGGCTGGCGGCGAGAGCCAGCAGCATGGCCGCGGCCGAAGCTGCAACGGCCGTTCTGAAGACGGGGCTCATGACGATGGTTTCCTCGTGGCCGCAGGGAGCAGGAACACGGAGGCAACCGCCCGGTACGCGGTCCGGATGCGCCTCGAGTCCGTGTTCACCCGGTCGGCCGGCCGGTGGGCGGTGCGGGCCTGCGGCGTCGCGCCGGAATGCATTTCCCATGCTCAGGTGCGGTGCCGTACAGTCGTGCCTACCGACGCGGGGTGGAGCAGCTCGGTAGCTCGCTGGGCTCATAACCCAGAGGTCGCAGGTTCAAATCCTGTCCCCGCTACCAACCCCGGCAGGCCCGGCTTGCCATGTCCTGGCTTGGGAGGGTCTTGTGCTCGCAAGCATTCACCCGTCCCGCTCCGGAAGGTGAGGACACCACAGCCGCTGCAGGCAAGGCCGGTCCCCTCATCCCAGTGGATGAGATCTTCACGGCAGACTGCAGCATCTGCGTGCTCGTGGCTGGACCGGGAAGCGGCAAGTCCAGCCTGCTGCGCATGCACCTGACCCGTTCCGCGGGCCGCTGGTTGGCGAAGCAGTCCGACGCCAGTGTGCCGGTCATGATCCGTGCCGCCGCTCTGACCGGTACGGCCCCCCTGCCGACGGTGCTTGCCAACGCCACGAATGCCGAACTGGCGATGTTTGGGCTGCAGGATGAATTGACCCCGACTTCTTCCGTCGCCAGCCACGCCCCGAAGTACCGTGGCTGGTGATGGTCGACGGCCTCGACGAACTTCCCGACCAAGCACACCGCAGCGTCGTGCTGAGCACGCTGGCTGCAGGCGCCGCAGCCGAGCCGACGCACTACCGGTTCGTCCTGACCAGCCGCCCCTGCCGACCCGGGAACTGCACCGGCTGGCTGCGCAGGTACCGCGCTACGAGCTGCAGCCCTTCACCCCCAGCGACCTGCAGGCGTACGCCGCGAGGTGCTTTCGAACTCTGGACGGGCCAGAGCATCACGCGCAGGCGTTCACCACTGCGCTCCGGAACTCTCGCCTGGACGTCCTGGCCCGTACTCCGCTGATGGCGACCATGCTCTGCCAGTTGTATGCGACCGGCGTCCACTTGGGACACAGCAGCCCTCCGCTCTCTTGACGCTTGGGGCGTGACCGCCGACGAGCCCTCGATCAACGTCACCCGCTCCCGCCTGGGACGACTCGTTCGTCAGGGACTCCTCGACCACCCGGACGCGGCCACTACCAGAAACGGACTCAACGCCCTCTCGCATCCTCCATTTGCGCGCTCTGTACCAGACGGTCGAATGCCCTTCGCCCACACAGCCCACGCCCTGATCGGCGGCGTTCGGCCAATCGGCCGAACACAATTCAACTCTACGGCGGCATAACTTGCCGAAGCTTTACTGCCGGTTTCGCCCGGCCTTCATCCTGGCCGGGATCGGCCGCACGCTGACCTGCACGAGAAATGCGTACACCCATTTGGATTCCCGCGCCGGTAGCCCGCCCCTCGACGCAGTACTCTCATGATTTGGCGGCCGTCACCTGCGGGTTCGGTCCGTCCTCGCGCATGGTCGCGGCCCTCGCACGGCACTTTCGAGTCTGCGGATGAGAATTTCCTTTGACCTTGCCAGTCTCGCATCCATTCGCCGCTGGAGCACGCCAGGTTGAATGGGAACGTTATCGCTCCGAGATCGTCACGCACCCTCATTCCCGTGCGGGGGAGTGTCCTACCCGCGTCGTACTCAGCAGTACACGGAACCGAGGAAGAGACCTTATGGACATACGCGAGAACCCGGCGGGTGTGAACACGCTGAGCCGCCCCTCGCCGGGCCCCGGTGTCGGTTGGCCGGTGGCCGCGGCGCCGGAGGCCCGCAGCCTGTTCGACATCATCTCCGCCACCGCCGACGCCCATCCGGACGCGCCGGCGCTGGACGCCGGTGGCACGGTGCTCGGATACCGCGCGCTGCTGCGCGCCGTCGACGAGTTCGCCGAGCGGCTGACCGGCCACGGCATCGGCACCGGCGACCGGGTCGGCATCCGTGCTCCCTCCGGCACCGCCGACCTCTACGTCGCCATCCTGGCCGCGCTGCGCGTCGGGGCCGCGTACGTACCGGTGGACGCCGACGACCCGGACGAGCGGGCTGCACTGATCTGGCAGGACGCGCAGGTGAGCGCCGTGGTCGGGGCGAACGGGCAACTCGCCCCCGGCACGTGGCCGGCCTCCGGCGCCGTCCCGGGCCCCCTCCCGGCCCCGCCGTCCCCGACCGACGACGCCTGGATCATCTTCACCTCCGGCACCACCGGCCGCCCCAAGGGCGTCGCCGTCACCCACCGAAACGCCGCCGCCTTCGTCGACGCCGAAGCCCGGCTCTTCCTGCGCGAGCGCCCGCTCGGCCCCGGCGACCGGGTACTGGCCGGTCTGTCCGTCGCCTTCGACGCCTCCTGCGAGGAGATGTGGCTGGCCTGGCGACACGGCGCCTGCCTCGTCCCCGCGCCCCGCTCCCTGGTGAAGGCCGGCACCGACCTCGGCCCCTGGCTGGTGGAACGCGGGATCACCGTCATCTCCACCGTCCCCACCCTCCTCGCGCTCTGGCCCGAGGAGTGCCTGGACGCCGTCCGGCTGGTGATCGTCGGCGGTGAAGCCTGTCCGGCCGACCTGGTCGAGCGCCTGGCCGCCCCGCACCGGGAGTTCTGGAACACGTACGGGCCCACCGAGACGACCGTGGTGGCCACCGCCGCCCGGCTGCTTCCCGGGCAGCCGGTGCGGATCGGTGCCCCGCTGGATGGCTGGGAGATCGCCGTCGTGGACGCCGCGGGCCGGCCGGTCGGCTGGCACGAGACCGGCGAGCTACTGATCGGCGGCGTCGGCACCGCGCGCTACTTGGAGGCGGCCAAGGACGCCGAGAAGTTCACCGCCGATCCGCACCTGCGCTCCGAACGCGTCTACCGCAGCGGCGACCTGGTGCGCAACGAACCCGAGGGCCTGATCTTCGTCGGCCGCGCCGACGAGCAGGTCAAGCTGGCCGGCCGGCGGATCGAGCTCGGCGAGGTCGACGCCGCGCTCCAGGCGCTGCCGGACGTCCGGGCCGCCGCCGCGGCCGTACGGACCACCCCGGCCGGCGGCCAGCTACTGGTCGGCTACCTCGTGCCGCAGGCCGACACCGAGCTCGACCTCGTCGCCGCCCGCGCCACCCTGCTGGAACGGTTGCCGCAGTCGCTGGTCCCCGTCCTGGCCGTGCTGGACGAGCTGCCCACACGCACCTCCGGCAAGGTCGACCGGGCCGCCCTGCCCTGGCCGCTCACCACCGGCCCGCAGCCGGGCACCGGTCCGCGCCCCGCCGGCACCGCCGGCTGGCTCGCCGAGCAGTGGGAAGCCCTGCTCGGCCTGCCGGTCGGCGCCGACGGGGACTTCTTCGCCCTCGGCGGCACCAGCCTGACCGCGGCGAAACTGGTCTCCGCACTGCGCGCCCGCCACCCCGGCGTCTCCGTCGCGGACCTCTACGCCCACCCCACCCTGCTCGATCTCGCCGCCCGGCTCGACGAGTTCGGCACCGGGCCGCGCGAGCACCGCCAGGTGCACCGCACCCCGCTGCGCGAGCACCGCCAGGTGCACCGCACCCCGCTGCGCGCGGGCGTCTGGCAGACGCTCGTGCTGGCCGCACTGTTCACCGTCGTCGGGCTGCGCTGGGTGCTCACCCTCGCCGCGCTCGACAACCTGACCGGCGGCACCCTGCGGCGGACCCCACACATCCCCTGGTGGCTGATCATCACCGGCCTGCTGCTGCTCTCCAGCGCCCCCGGTCGCCTGCTGCTCTCCAGCGCCGCCGCCCGGCTGCTCACCGCCGGCCTCAGGCCCGGCAGCTACCCGCGCGGCGGCGCCGTGCACCTGCGCCTGTGGGCGGCCGAGCGCACGGCCACCGCCTTCGGCGTGGTCGGCCTGACCGGCACCCCCTGGGCCCGGCACTACGCGCGGGCCCTCGGCTGCGAGGTCGGCAGGGGCGTCGAGCTGCACACCCTTCCGCCGGTGACGGGCCTCGCCCGGCTCGGCGCGGACTGCAGCGTCGAACCCGAAGTCGACCTCGCCGGCTGGTGGTTGGACGGTGACGTGCTGCGCCTCGGCGCGATAGAGATCGGCGAGGGCGCCCGCGTCGGCACCCGGTCCACCCTCATGCCCGGCGCGTGCGTCGGCGCCGCCGCCGACGTCGCCCCCGGCAGCTGCGTCCTCGGCAGCGTGCCCGACGGCGCGCACTGGCACGGCTCCCCGGCCCGCCCCAGCACCGAACCGCGCCCCGACTGGCCCGCGCCGCACCGCCACCACTACCGCCGCTGGGACCTCGCCTACGGTGCGGGGCTGCTGGTGCTCGGCCTGCTGCCCGTACTCTCCTCCCTCCCCGCGCTCGCCATCCTCTATCCGCTGATCGACACCGACCCCACCCTCGGCGCCGCGCTGATCCAACTCCTACCCTCCACCGTGCTGTTGATCGCCATCACGCTCACCTGCTACGCCACGCTGCTGGCCCTGCTGATCCGCGTCCTCAGCCGTCCGATCCGCCCGGGCTTCCACCCGGCACAGGGCAGGGTGGCCTGGTGCGTGTGGGCCGTCAGCCGACTGTCCGACACCGCGCGCCGCTCGCTCTTCCCGTTCTACGCAAGCCTGTTGACGCCCGTCTGGCTGAGGCTGCTCGGCGCCAGGGTGGGCCGCCGCGTCGAGGCCTCCACCGTGCTGGCGCTGCCCGGACTGATGCGGGTGGACGACGGAGCGTTCCTTGCGGACGACACGCTGATCGCGCCCTTCGAGGTGCGCGGCGGCTGGCTGCGCATCGCACCCGCGCGGGTCGGGCGGCGCTCGTTCGTCGGGAACTCCGGCATCGTCGGCCCCGGCCGCACCCTCCCCGACGACGCACTGGTCGGCGTCCTCTCCGACACCCCCGCGCACAGCGAGCCCGGCTCCTCCTGGCTGGGCCGCCCCGGCATCGCCCTGCCCCGGGTGGCGGACACCGTCGAGGAGAGCCGCACCTACGACCCGCCCCGGCGGCTGGTGTTCGCCCGGGCCGCCGTCGAGCTCTGCCGCTTCGTCCCGCTGGTCATCACCGCCGTGCTCGCCGACCTCGTCCTCGGCGCGCTCCAGACCCTGCGCGACCAGGACGGCCTCGCGCTCACGCTGGCCAGCGCCGGGCTGGTGACGGCCGGTGCCTCGCTCGCCGCCTGCCTGCTCACCACCCTCGCGAAGTGGCTGCTGGTCGGCCGCTTCAAGGCCGCCGAACACCCGCTCTGGTCCAGCTTCGTGTGGCGGAACGAGCTCTACGACACCTTCGTCGAGGAGCTCGCCGTGCCCTGGGGCGGCCAGATCCTGCTCGGCACCCCGTACCTCAACCTCTGGCTGCGCAGCCTCGGCGCCAACATCGGCCGCGGCGTGTGGTGCGAGACGTACTGGCTTCCCGAGAGTGACCTGGTCACCGTGGAGGCGGGTGCGAACGTCAACCGCGGCACGGTGCTGCAGACCCACCTGTTCCACGACCGGGTCATGCGTCTGGACGCCGTCCGGCTCCAGGCCGGCGCCACCGCCGGTCCGCACTCGATCGTTCTGCCGGGTACCACCGTCGGACAGGGCACCACGATCGGTCCAGCCTCACTCGTCATGCGCGGCGAGGAGGTCCCCGACGGCACCCGCTGGCTGGGCAACCCGATCGCCGTCTGGCCCACCGAACACGCCGAACCCGCGGATCCCCGCCCTCGCCGCCTGCCCGGGCCTGATCGCGGCCGCGGTCGCGGCGGCCGGCCGCTCCGCCTTTACCCTGATGCGCGCCATCAGCCCGGGCATCGCCGCCACCGGCAACGCGATCACCGCCGCCCTGCTCAAGTCCGCCTCCGGGACGTTCTCTGACCACGGCGCGGCGGCCTTCCCTACCGCGTGGCAGACCTACGGCTTCGCCCTCACCGGCATCGTCGCCGTCCTGCTGGAGAACGCCCTGCAGGCCGGCTCCCCCGCCGCGTCCCGACCCGCCCTCACCATCGGCGACGCCGCACTGAGCCTCGCGCTCGACGTCGGCCTGTTCGGCGAGACCATCCGCACCGGGTGGTTCCTCGTCCCTGAACTCCTCGGTGTCGCCATGATCATTGCCGGATGCTGACCCTCACCCGGGGGCCCCGCACATCCGCGACGTCGCCGGCGGACCCGCCCCGCACGCCCGCCGCCCGCCGCCCGGTCACCGGGCGCCGGGCGCCGGGCGACGAGTGAGCACGACCCACGGTCCCGCTCCTTCACCCCGGACGGACACCGGACGGCAGCGTGATCATGGCCCTCGGTAGGCCGCGTCCGTCCGCCGACTGCGCCGGGCCCGGGAAGAGGCCGTTCCACAACCCTGGACGGGGCCACCCCCTTGGCCCGCGCCTCGGGCACTGTCCGACCAGATCCGGGCGCTCCCGCCGGCGGACGTCGCCGCAAGCACCGCCGACGACCTCACGATCGCTTTGGTGCGGCACATCGTGGCGGAGGAGGAGTACCTGCATCCCGCGATGCGCGAGAAGGCGACGGGCGGGACGGCTCTCGCCGACGAAGCGGCGGCCGGGGACGGCCGGATCGAGGCGACGCCTCGGGAGCTGGAGCACCACCAGGCCCACGACCCGGGCTTCGACGACCTCGTCGACCGCCTCACGGCCGAGGTCTCCTCTCACATCGAGACCCAGGAACACCTCGGCCACCGGGTCACCTCCATCGACCCCGCAGAGGCCCCCGACGCCACAGCCCGCCAGGAACACGAGAAGCTCAACTTCGCCCTGCACGCCGGCAACAACGTCATGCTCCACCTCGACGACATCCAGCACACCTCGCCCGAGTTCCTCCAGCGTTTCATCCCGCTGTGCGACGCCCAACGACGCATCGACGGCGTCTGGAACGACGAAGCCCGCGCGTGGGACCTGCGCGGCAAGCGCTTCGCCGTCGTCATGACCGCCAACCCCTACACCGAGACCGGACGACTCTTCCGCGTCCCCAACACGCTCGCCAACCGCGCCGACGTCCACCACCCCGGCAACACCCTCGCCGACCGCGAAGACCTCTTCGCCCGCAGCTTCATCGAGAACGCCCTCACGTCCAACCCACACCTCGCCCCGCTCGCCACCCGTAGCCCTGACGACCTGGACACCCTGCTGCACCTGGCCGCCGGCGAACCCGTGGCCCAGCTGCATGACCTGCCCTGGACACCCGTCGAGACCGAGCGGACGGCGGCGGTGCTGGCCAAGGCCCTGCACGTCCGGCAGGTCGTCCTGACGGTCAACCGCGCCTACATCGACTCCGGCGGGCAGGCGGACCGCACCCGCACCGAGCCGCCGTTCCGCCTCCAGGGCTCCTACCGCACCATGAACCGGCTGGCCGCCCACCTTGTCCCCGCCATGGACCACACCGAGGTCGACCGGCGCGTCGACGACCACTACCGCACCCGAAGCACAAGCACTGGGCGCCGACGCCGAAGCGCAGATCCTCAAGTACGCCCAACTACGCGGCACCCTCACCCCCGCCCAGGCCGAACGCCGGGCCGCCGTCAAACGATCCCGGAATCCCTTCAGCGAGGCGTGACCCGAACCCTGCGAGCTGGGCCGGTGCCTATCTCCACAGCCACACGGAACGGATTGACCAGCCGGTCGCCAGCCCCTACGGCTGCACCCGAGCTCCCACCCCGTACGGGCCACGCGTCGACCAAACAGGTACTCGACGGGGTGTCCATGGCCTTCTCGGCCGCCGCCCTCGGCGTCCACAGCACGGCGAAGGCCGCCGGCGCCAACGTGTCATGGCAGACCCTCGCCATCGACGGCATGGGGGTGGTGCCAGTGGTCGGTGCGCTCGGCAAGGCCGGCAAACTCGCCATGGAGGCGAAGACCATCGATCGGGCCGTCACGGCCGGCGACACCTCCGGCAAGTTCGCCATCGGCGCGTCCCTCCACCAGTGGTCGCTGGACCTGTCAGGGCTGCGGCAAATGATGCCGCGCGACGGCGGACAGGCGGCCCAGAACGTCCCCATCCCCGGAGGCGCGTTCATCACCGGCCTCCAGAACGCGTGGAAAGACGGGGCCCAGAAGGACGCCGCCCGAGCTGCCCAGAACGGATGAACAGGCCGTGAAACCAGACAAACTGGCCAGGAAGCTCGACGGGCGCACCCGCTTCAGCCACCTCTGCCTCACGGATGCCGAAGCGCTTCCCGGCGAGATCTGGGTGGCCTGGCTCTACGGCTACCACCTGGAGAAGTACGAACCCCGCGATGCCCTCGCCCGCTCGGGCCCCTGGATGCACCTGGTCCTCGACCCCTCACCACAGGCGCAGGCCCGCGCCGCCTGGATGCGCCACCCGGACCTGCGCCCGGGCGCACCAGCACCCGTGCCCTGGCACTGCACACCCCCGGGCCAGTGGCCGAAACCCTGGTCGCCTCCCGGCTGGCCCGACGGCTACGGCCCCACCCCGCCCCCCGCCGCCACCACACCCGCCGCAGCGACCGTACCCCTGTACGTCACATATCCGCCCGCACGGCTCCTGAAGACCGCAGCCGTCCTCGTGACGGTGTGGATCCTCGGACTGCTCGGTGCCTGGGGTGCAGAACCGGGCGTCCTGTCCGCGGCGAGCGCCGTCTTCGCCATCCTCGTCACGGCCTGCCTCGCCGGCGCCGCGCTGGGAGCACGTGCCCGACGGCGCGCCGACCTCGAAACTCCGACCAGCCAAAGCGAGGAGCACCATTGACGGGCCACACCGTCGAGTTCGACGCCCCTGCAGGTTCACCCAATCCGCCATCGCCCACATGTGGGGCAGGTGCCGTTCCAGGTGGCGACGAGGCGTTGGAGGAGGTCCAGGGCCTGGTAGAAGGTCAGGCCCTGGCCAGGGCTTTTGGGTGGGACCGCTGTTCGGTGAGGAACAGGTGAGCGGTGCTGGCGAGGGTGACGTGGCGGTGTCAGCCGATGAACGAACGGCCCTCGAAGTGGTCCAGTCCCAGGCGCGTCTTCAGCTCGCGGTAGTCGTGTTCGATCCGCCAGCGTGACTTCGCCAGCCGGACCAGGTCCTTGGCAGGGATGTCGGCGGGCAGGTTCGAGATCCAATACCGACCGGCTCCGCCTCGTCCTCCGGCCACTGCGCGGTCAGCCAGCTGAGGGGAATCGTGCCGTCGTCGGCGGGTTTGGGACGCCGGCCGGCCAGCCGGACGCGCAGGAGGACGAAGTGCGAGCTCATCGCCGATTTGGATCCCTTGCGCCAGGTCACGCTCTGTCCGGCCCGGCGTGCGGCGGCCAGTACGTGCTCGCGCAGGGCGAATGGACGGGTGCGGTAGCGCGGCAGCGGTCGCGGACCCAGGCCTCCGTAGGGAGGCCGGTGCGGTTCGGCGCTCTCGGCGTGCGCGGTCATCTCGCCCTTCGCGTGGAGGACGTAGGCGAGGAAGCGGTCCTCCAGGACGTGCCGGAAGTCGGCGTCCGCGCCGTATCCGGTGTCCGCGACCAGCACGGCGGGCCGCAGCCCCGTGTCGGAGAGTTCGTCGAGCATCTCCAGCGCGAGGCGCCATTTCGGCCGGTGGTGCCCGTCCCTGGGATCCGCACACCGTCCGCCGCTCGGCCCCCTGCGGCCCGTCCCAGGACTCCGGCAGGAACAGGCGCCAGGACAGCGGGCAGGAGACGGTGTCGGATACGGCGTGGGCGCTGACACCGATCTGGCAGTTGCCGACTTTGCCCGGGGTGCTGGAGTACTGCCGGGCCACCTGTGGGGAGGCCGTGCCGTCCTTGGGGAAGCCGGTGTCGTCCACCACCCACACCTCGGGCCGCACCGCCCGCACGGCCCGCCGCGCCAGCCGGGCCCGCACCTGTCCGACCGGCCAGGTCGAGGACGTCGTGAACTGCTGCAACTGCTGATGGTCGACCCCCAGCCGCTCGGCCATCGCCGGCCCTCATACGACCAGAGAGCAACCGGCCACACGATGTGACAAGCCACCTAACAAAGCACTACTAGTTAAAGGCGAAACATTTCGATGATCAAATATGGGCCCTTATGGATTGAATCGTATGCACACTTTCATGTGGGGGTCGATGGCTTTGAGGCTGGAGCGGAGTTTCGAGTTGGTGCCTTCAGGTGACATGGGCGCCGATCTGGGAAGCGGGGGCCGCCTGGGGGTATCCAGTAGTCCTGTACCATCCGCCCCGCAGTGGATTCGGAATGCGCAAAATGGAGGCAATTAACATGAAGAACACTGTCAATGGGAAGGGGATGGGGTGGCTCCCGGACCGCCCGGACATTCGGGACTACACCAAAAACACCAACGGAATCCCCGGACTCGTCGAGCGCACCGGCGTCCTCAAGATGGCGGTGGGCAACCAGCCGGAAAGCGTAGACTTGCGTCAATTCTGTTCACCAATCGTGGATCAGGGCATGCTGGGTTCGTGCACTGCGAACGTAGCCTCAGGGATCCTGGAGTACTTCGAGATCCGGGCTCACGGGAACTTC
This sequence comes from Streptomyces sp. NRRL B-24484, assembly GCF_000717715.1. GTDB lineage: Bacteria > Actinomycetota > Actinomycetes > Streptomycetales > Streptomycetaceae > Kitasatospora. Next base: position 12,705 of record NZ_JOAI01000081.1, read on the forward strand.
ATGCCCGTCTCGCGTCTTTTCATCTACAAGACAACCCGCGACTTCCTTCAGTGGACCGGTGACACGGACGCCTACCTCCGCTCCACCATGGGTGCGATCACGCTGTTCGGCGCGCCCCCGGAGAAGTACTGGCCGTACGACATCTCCGCGTTCGAGACCGAGCCCGCTGCCTTCCACTACGCATTCGCCAGCAACTACCAGGCGCTCACTTACTACCGCCTGAATCCGCCTGGCGCGCCGGCGAGTGACCTCCTCGCGGATATCAAAGCGCACGCTGCTTCCGGAATTCCCTCCATGTTCGGATTCGCCGTGTACGAGAGCATCCAGCACGCTACCAATGGGGACATCCCGTTCCCGTCCCCCAGCGAAAACCAACTGGGGGGACATGCTGTCATGGTGGTTGGCTATGACAACAATCGGGCGGTGACAAACCCGCTGGACGGGAGCACCACCACGGGAGCCTTCATCATCCGCAATTCCTGGGGAACCGGCTGGGGTGACGCCGGGTACGGCTATCTGCCTTACCAGTACGTCCTGCAGGGCCAGGCGGATGACTTCTGGGTGATGGTTAACCAGGAATACCTGGAGACGGGCAAGTTTGACGCCTGACTGCTGTAGCCCCGGTATTGATGCGGGACCGGGGCCGACCGGCAGCGAAAGCCGGCAAGAATTCACGGCCGACGCTCAACGACGTCCAAGCCTGACGGCAAGCGCTGTCCGTTCCCACCTGCATACTGAACCTGAATTCGTGATGTCGCTCGGATGGGTGAAGCAGTAGCGTTCGCCTGCTGGTGGAGGTTCGGTGCCGGTAGTCGTGCGCTGTGAGGTATGCGCAGGGCGGCGGTTTGACCGACGCGGAGAGGGCCGCGCGGGAGCGGATCCGGCAGCAGGCCGTGGAACGCTTCGAGAGCGGCGAGAAGAACAGGGACATCGCGGCCGCGCTGCGAGTGACCGTGCGGTCGGTGGAGCGGTGGCGCCGGCAGTGGCGCGAGGGCGGGTCGACAGGTGTCGCTTCGAAGGGCTCGCCCGGTCGTCCGAAGCTGTCCGATGCCCAGATCGCGCGGTTGGAACAGGAGTTGGAGCGTGGGCCTCTGGCGTACGGCTGGGTGGACCAGCGGTGGACTCTGGCGCGGGTGAGGACGTTGATCGGCAGGCTGTTCCACGTCTCCTACACCGTGGAGGGCACGTGGGTCCTGCTCAGGCGGCACGGCTGGTCCTGGCAGCAGCCGGCCCGCCGGGCGATCGAGCGTGACGACGCGGCCGTCGAGTTGTGGAAGAAGGAGACGTGGCCGCGGGTAAAAGCGCCGCGGCGGCCCGCGGGGCCTGGCTCGTCTTCGGGGACGAAGCCGGGCAGCCGATGAGGCCGCCGCGTGCCAGGACCTGGGGCAGGCTCGGGTGCACCCCGGTCGTGCGGGTGCGCGGCCGGGGTGCCGGCCGGGTCTCCATGGCGGGGCTGAGCTGCTACAAGGCGGGTCAGCGGTCCCGGATGTTCTACAGCTTCCACGTCTACCGCGGCCGCAAGGGCGAGAAGAAGGGCCTGACCTGGCAGGACTACCGGGACCTGCTCATCCGCGCACATCCAGCTCGGCGGCCCCGATCGTGCTCGTGTGGGACAACCTCCGTGCCCACCTGATGCCGCCGATGCAGGAGCTCGTCCAGGCGAGTAAGGAGTGGCTGACCGTCTTCCAACTACCCTCGTACGCACCGGACCTCAACCCGCAAGAGGGCATCTGGTCACTGGTCAAACGCACCATTGGCAACCTCGCCGCCGCCAACCTCGACCAACTCGCCCGAGCCGTCAAGCGCAGCCTGAAGCAGATCCAGTACCGACCCCACCTCATCGACGGGTGTCTCGCCGACACCGGCCTGATCACGGACGGCTGGCCATCCCCAGGGCCGACATCACGAATTCAAGTTCAGTACTGGCCCGGATCCGCGCACGGCATTGGCGCATCACCCTGGTCTGGGCTGACGGCGGCTACACCGGCCGCCTGGTCGACCTCGCCCGCGACGCCTGGCGGATCGCGCTGACCGTGGTCAGACGCACCGACGACACCACCGGCTTCACGGTGCTGCCCAAGGGGTGGCTGGTGGAGCGGACGTTCGCCTGGCTGATGCGCTCACGCCGCCTCGCCCGCGACTACGAGGGCCGCACCGACACGGCCGAGGCGATGATCCGTTGGTCGATGACCATGGTCATGAGCCGTGATCACGCTGAACGACCCCGGACGGTCCTCCGCCAGCCAGCCTCGCGCGGCCAGGCGCTTCACCTTCGACCGTACCCCCCTCGACCTTCGCCGGGACCGGCTCCAGGCCGAGCGCCGCAGCGAGTTGCCGACAGTCCATCACCTCCCCGCTCCTGCTGACCAGGACGCCCATGAGGCGCTGGTAGTCCGGCGCCAGAACCGCCGGGAGAAGACCCTCCTGTCATCGCGGCACCACTGAACCAGGGACCCCCGTCCCGGTCCGGGCCGGCCGCTCGCCGGCTTCGGCGACCGGCGGCACCTCCGCGTTCTCGCGAGGTTCCGCGAGGACCTCGGCCACCGTTTCACGGGCGATCACGAACCGCTCCCACGCGGCCTCCGTCTCACGCAACTCGGACTGAAGGGCCTCCACCCGCTGCCGAGCAACGCGCTCCCGCTCCTCCAGCAGCCCGATCACCGACGGCATCCCGGCGCCTCCACCTAATCAACGACACGACACCTCGTTCCTGCCGCCGAAACCCCGGACCTACGCCTGACCAGCGGAAACACGCTCGCCACTCCCGGAAAGACAACGGCTTCTTAAGCCTGGACCGTGCAGGGATACCCGGTTCACGACTGAGATGATCTTCATGTGGAGGCTGCGATCACGGCGTCGGAGCCGTCATGGATAGCGCCGCACTCCGGGCTGAGAAGTCAGTCATTTGGCGAGTCTGCGGTGGCAGATGAGGGCGGCGGCGATGGTGGCGAAGGCTGCGAAGTGGGTGCCTTTGCGTTCGTAGCAGCGGTGGAGCCGGCGGAAGCCGCAGAGCCGGGCGACGGTGCGCTCGATGACCCAGCGGTGGCGGCCGAGGCGGGTTGACGATTCGATGCCGCGGCGGGCGATGCAGCGCTGTCAGGCGAGTTGTATCCACCATCTTGCGGTCGTAGGCGCGGAATCGGCGGTCTGTGACAGGCTCTGGAAAAAGGTGGTACGGGAAGCCCCGGATGGGTTCCCTACTGCTGCCGCGACTGTGCGACCGCCGTGTGACATCACCAAATCCTCGGCGGCACAGCGTTCTTCCACACTTCTGGGTATCTTCTCGGCACTGGACTGGGCATCGGCGCCTGCGGCGGCCATCAGTAGCGTGAACACGATGATCACGGTGGCGGAGCATCAGAGCTACGGCGACGGCAACGTGGTGCACGGTGATCTCCCAGGAGCGAACGGGTTGTTTGAGGGCCGATCTTCTCGAACAGCCTGAGAGCGCTATCTAGGGAGGGGAGGGTGGTCACGGCGCCGGTGCGGTAGTGCGCCTGCCAGCCCTGACGGTGCGCAGGTGCGCAGTCGAGTGGCTGTAGCCGAGGGTGGCCGCGTCCAGCTGCGCCGCATCCGCCAGGCCGCGTGGGCCTGCGCATAGGTAGCGGCCGGCTGCTAGCACGGCGTCGTGGACGTTGTTGCATCCCGGGTTCCCGTCGGCGGTAGCAGCCGCCCCAACGGTGTTTCGCCCACAAACCCTCAGGGAGTGAACCGCGCGCACCATCTGGACGATCAGCGGTGGCGGAGGTGGCCGGCCGCAGGACTCTGGAGCAAGGTGCTCGATCCGCCTCACGTTGTCCAGGAGGGACGAAATGAACGTCATGGAGTTGACCGGGACGTACACCTATCGGAGCTTCCTTGACCTGCCGGATCCCGTCGACGACTTCAACAAGCTCCGGTTCGCGCAGGCGACTCTCCGGCTGGCGGCCGAACCTGACGGCGCCGTCAACGGTGAGCTGATCCTCTCGGATCCAGGGGAGGAGCCATTGATCATCATGGACATGGCTGGAAGAGTGTCGGCCTCGTCCCGCCTCTCGTTCACCCTGAGCGGCCGGGGTCGACCGCCCATCGCGGACTTCCACTACGAGTACGACGGCATGGTCCTGCGCCGCTGGGAGACCGGGGTCGACCAGCGGATGGTCCTCGCCGGAACGGTGCTGCGGGCGGAGCCCCACGGGAGCGCGCCCGCAGGCCGCACCGCGAGCTTCCTCGCGGTGCGGGGCGACGGCGCATGACCTGGCCAACGGACGGCCCGCCGTCGGATCATCGCGAGCAGTATGTAGACCGTGCCAATCGACATCGCGGTGCGCCGCGCGGCGATCAGGCTGGGTGACATCAGGGCGGCCGGTCCGTGGACGCGAGCCGGCCGTACCTCCGTTCCTGAGGTTTTCAGGGCACGGGCGGTGGAGTGATTCCCAATGGTGTTTGTCAACCGGCCTGGTAACGCGGGGTGGTTGAGTCATGCCTCTGCGAGGTCGCGTCGGGGTGGCTCGGTGGTGAAGGTGC
>NZ_JOAI01000082.1 GCF_000717715.1 Streptomyces sp. NRRL B-24484
GGGGCTTGCGGGGGTGGGGCTTGCGGGGGTGGCCGTGGCGCGCAGGACGCCGGCGGTCGCGGCGGTGGCGGCGCACATCAGGGTGAGCAGCAGGAAGGTGTGGTTGAGGGCGGTCAGGTGGGTGAGCCAGCCGATGACGGCGGGGCCGGCGAGCATGCCGAGGTAGCCGAGTCCGGCGACGCGGGAGACGTTGGCGCCGGCGGCGGCGGGGTCGGCGTGGCCTGCGGCGCTGAACAGTTGGGGGACGCAGCCGGACAGGCCGAGGCCGAACAGTGCCCATCCGGCGAAGACCGCCCACACCCAGGGGGTCAGCGCGACGAGGGTGATGCCGACGGCGGCGGTGAGCGCGCCGTGGCGCAGGACGGCCGTCGAGCCGTGGCGGGCCACGATCCGGTCGGCGAGCAGGCGGCCGGCGGTCATCGCGGCGGCGTAGGTGCCGTAGGCGAACGCGGCGGTGCTCGCGGGCGCGCCGAGGACGTCCTTGAGGTGCAGGGCGCTCCAGTCGTTGGCCGCGCCCTCGCACAGCATGACCGTCAGCGCCAGCACTGCGAAGATCCGGATCTGCCGGCGGACGCCGCTCGTCGCGGCATGCGCGGACACCTCGGCAGTCCCGTCGGCCCTGTTGCCGGGCCCGCTGCCGGTCCCGCCGGCGGCCCCGTCGGCCCCGTTGTCGGTCCCGGGGTGCGGTGCGGCGCCGGGCAGCAGGCTGCGGACGGTCAGCAGGGCGGTGGTGATGCCGACGGCTCCGAGGACGGCGAGGGTGGTGGCCGGGCCCAGGCCGGCGGCGGAGGCCGCGGCGGCTGCCAGGGCGGCGATCACGCCGCCGACCGAGAAGGTGGCGTGGAAGCCGGACATGACGGGCCGCCCGTAGGCCTGCTCCACGTGGACGGCGTGGGCGTTCATGCTCACGTCCAGGCAGCCGTTGGCGAAGCCGAAGAGCAGCAGCGCGCCGGCCAGCGTCCACGGGTTCGGGGCCAGGCCCGGCAGCACCAGGGACGCCGCGCACAGGACACCGGAGGCGGGGACGACGGTGCGGGCGCCGAGGCGGTCGGTCAGGTGGCCGGCCGTCCGCATGCCGGCGAAGGCGCCGAGGCCGAGCAGCACCAGCAGGCCGCCGAGCGCGGCGTGGCCGATGCCGACCCGCGCCTCGACGGCGGGGATGTGCACCACCCACGCGCCCATCAGGGTGCCGCACAGGACGAAGTAGACGTAGGTCGCCACGCGGGCGGCCCGGAGAGAGCGTTCCATGCCACTGACCATAACGAACAATTTTTGTGTGCGAAAGGCGGCTATCGAACAACTTGCTTGTGCGTTGAGGAGTGCGGTTGAATCCCTGCATGAACACCGCGGAGCGTCACACCCTGATCGCCCAGGCCGTCCGGGACGCGGGCAGCGCAACCGTCCTCGAACTCGCCGAGCTCACCGGCGCCTCCGAGATGACCATCCGGCGCGACCTCGACTCGCTGGCCGCCCAGGGCGTCCTGGAGCGCTTCCGCGGCGGGGCCCGCACCCTGCTGCTGCGCGGCGAGGAGCCGCCGTTCGCGCTGCGCGCCCGTGAGGCCGTCGACGCCAAGCGCCGCATCGCCGCCGCGATCTGCGCTCTCGTCGCCGACGGCGAGACGGTGCTGCTCGACAGCGGCACCACCTGCCTGGAACTCGCCCGCCTGCTGCGCGAACGGCCCGTCACCGTGATGCCGCTGTCCCTGCCGGCCGTCCACGTCTTCGGCGACACCCCCGGACCGGCCACCCTGCTCGTTCCCGGCGGGCAGCCCCGCGCCGCCGAAGGCGCCCTGACCGGGCCGCTCACCCTCGCCTCGATCGGCGCCCTGCGCTTCGACACCGCCGTGCTCGGCTGCTGCGGCCTCAGCGCCGCCGACGGACTGACCGCCTACGACCTCGACGACGCCACCGTGAAGAAGGCCGCCATGGCCGCCGCCCGCCGCACGATCGTGGGCACCGACGGCGGCAAGCTCGGCCGCACCGCCTTCGCCCACGTCGCCCCCGCCGGGAGTCTGCACACGCTGGTCACCGACACCGCCGCCCCCGCCGACGAGATCACGGCGCTCCGAGCGGCGGGCGCCACGGTCGCCACCGTCTGACACGGGATCCCGTCGGCGCCCGGGCCGACAAGGCCGCGGTACCGGGCTCCCCGGTCGTCGACTCGTTCGGCGACGGCGGCGACCTCTGACCGATCGCGCGCAGACCGAGCCGAGGGGCAGTGCCCGCCAGGACGACCCGGTACCCCGCGGAGCGAAATCCCCGCGGACCGTCAGCCCGCGCGGCGGACGGCGGGGAGGACGGCCGGGCGGACGCCGCCGACGGCGCGGGCGGCGAACAGGCTCTCCGGCTCGGCCGGGCCGAGCTGACCGGGCGCCAGCCGGAAGGCCACCGACTGACCACTGACGTCGGCGAGTTCGACGCGGGCGCCGGCAGGCACGGCACCGGGCAGCGTGCCGGTGACGGCGGCCTGCACGGTGAACCCCTCGTCGAGGGCGACCACGTAGGGCATCGGCTCACCGGGGCTGCGCCGGGCCGCGGGCAGCAGCCGGCGGACGGTGCCGGTGCCGCGACTGACCTCGTCGTCCAGGTCGGCGCTGCCGCAGACGGGACAGAGCATCCGGACGGGTGCGGTGGCCGCGCGGCACCAGCGGCAGCGCCGGAAGACCAGCTCGGGGCCGGGCTGTTCGACGACGGACGCCCCGGAGGGCGCGGTGGCGACAGGGTTCATGGCGGCTCCTCCCGGCCCGGGCCAAGGCGCGCGCAAAGCGGCCGCCGACGCCCGATCGACACGACACCGGGAGCGTATGGCACTGAGTGCCAATCGGTAAAGGCACTCAGTGCACGCCAGTGCGGACGCCTCCACGGACGCTCGAATCGACTGCTTAAACAATTGAATCGAGCGTGTTTCCTTGCTCACGCGCTCCGTACATGCCTACAGTCAGGGCATCTCCCCCGGACCCCGACGCTGAGGTACCGCCATGGACCGCATCCGACTGCAGCACCTGCTCGCCCGCGAGAGCGCCGAGGCCGAGCGCCGCAATCCGCGGTCGAAGGCCGCCTACGCACGCGCCGACCACCTCTTCGGCCGGGTGCCGATGACCTGGATGAACAAGACCGCCGGCACCTTCCCCCGGTACCTCGGCACCGCGCAGGGCGCCCGGATCACCGACATCGACGGCCACGAGTACATCGACTTCTGCCTCGGCGACACCGGCGCGATGGCCGGCCACTCCCCCGAGGCGGTCGCCGCCGCCGTGCAGCGCCGCTTCGCCGAGCAGGGCGGCGCGACCGCGATGCTGCCCACCGAGGACGCCGAGTGGGTGGGCGCCGAGCTGACCCGCCGCTTCGGGCTCTCGCACTGGAGCTTCTCGCTGACCGCCACCGACGCCAACCGCTGGGCGATCCGGCTCGCCCGCGCCGTCACCGGCCGCAGCAAGATCCTGGTGAACAGCTACAGCTACCACGGCAGCGTCGACGAGTCGCTGATCGTCGTCGGCCCGGACGGCCGGGGCGCCTCCCGGCCCGGCAACGTCGGCGCGCCCTGCGACGTCACCCTCACCAGCCGGGTCGCCGAGTTCAACGACCTCGACCAGCTGGAGCGCGAGCTCGCCCACGGCGACGTGGCCGCCGTCCTCATGGAGCCCGCCCTCACCAACATCGGCATCGTGCTGCCGGAGCCCGGCTACCTGGCCGGCGTCCGCGACCTGACCCGCCGGCACGGCGTGCTGCTGATCAACGACGAGACGCACACCTTCTCCGCCGGCCCCGGCGGCTGCACCGCCGCCTGGCACCTCGAACCCGACATGCTGACCATCGGCAAGGCCATCGGCGGCGGCATCCCGGCCGGTGCGTACGGCCTCTCCGCCGAGCTCGCGGACCGGCTTCTCGGCAGATCCGACCTCGACCTCGTCGACATGGGCGGCGTCGGCGGCACCCTGGCCGGCAACGCGCTCTCCGTCGCCGCGATGCGCGCCACCCTGGAACACGTGCTCACCGACGACGCCTTCGAGCGGATGGGCAAGCTCGCCGAGCGGTTCGAGGCCGGCGTCCAGCAGGCGATCGACGCGCACGGCCTGCCCTGGTCGGTCAGCCGGCTCGGCGCCCGCACCGAGTACCGCTTCGCCAGCCCGGCGCCGCGCACCGGCACCGCCTCCGCCGACGTCGCCGACCCGGAACTGGAGGACTTCCTCCACCTCTACCTGGCCAACCGCGGCATTCTGATGACGCCCTTCCACAACATGGCGCTGATGTGCCCCGCCACCACCGAGGCGGACGTGGACGCGCACACCGACGTCTTCTCCGTCGCCCTGGCCCAGCTCGACGGCTGACCCACCGTCCGTCCCCGCCCGTCCCCGTCCGTCCCCAGGCCGCCGGCGCCCTCCTCGGGCCGGCGGCCTGACGGTAGGGTGCGGAGGTCGACGGACCGAGGAGTTGCGAATTTGGACGAGATCGACCGGGCCATCCTGCGCGAGCTGCAGACCGACGGCAGGATCGCGTACGCCGACCTGGGCCCCAAGGTGGGACTGTCGGCCTCGGCCGCCCGGCAGCGGCTGCAGCGGCTGATCGACGCCAAGGCCGTCCAGGTCGTCGGCGTGACCGACCCGATGGCCATGGGCGGGCAGGCGATGGCCATGCTCGGCATCACCGTGGACGGCGACCCTCGCGGCGTCGCCGACGAACTCGCCCGGTACGGCGAGGTGGTGTACTCGGTGCTGACCGCCGGCGGCTTCGACCTGTTCGCCGAAGTGGTCTGCCCCGGGCCGCGCGAGCTGCTGGACTTCGTCAACGACACCGTGCGGCCGATCGAGGGCGTCAAGCACATCCAGTCGTTCCCGTACTTCGGCATCCACACCCACCGGTTCTTCTGGGACGTCGGCTGACCCCGCGCCACCGGGCCGGGCAGCCGCTGCGCCGGCCGGTGCATTCCGTTCCGCCGAGCGGCTGAACGAGCAGCCCCGCCCGGGCGGTGACGCGCGCCCGGCCGCCTAGCCTGCCGCTATGACCGACCAGGACACCGCGGCCGGCGGACCGCCGCAGGAGGTCCGGCTCGCCCTCGTCCTCAACGGCGGCATCAGCCTCGCGGTCTGGATGGGCGGCGTCGCCCACGAACTCGACCTGCTGCGCCGGGCCTCCCGCGGCGACGACGAGTCGGGCGTCGCCGAGCGCGACCGGCCCGCCTTCCGGATCTGGCAGCGCGTCACCCGGGAGCGGCACAAGCGGGTCGTGATCGACGTCGTCGCCGGCACCTCCGCCGGCGGGCTCAACGGCGTGCTGCTGGCCACCGCCGTCGCCCGCGGTGCGGCCCTGCCCGACCTGCGCACCACCTGGAACCGGACGGCCGACCTCTCCCGCCTGCTCTCCGAGGACGGCGGCGGCGGACTGCTGCGCGGCGCCGTCGTGGAGGAGGCCCTCGCCGAGGCCGTCGCCGCGATGGGCGGCGAGCCGCAGCTGGCCGAGCCGGTCACCCTCTTCCTCACCGCCACCGCCCTGGACGGCCGGCCCCGCCGCTGCACCGACGGCTACGGCGGCGCCTTCGACGTGCCCGACCACCGCCGGGTCTACCGGTTCCGCCACGACGACGAGGCACCGGTCCTCGAACGCGTCCCCGACGGCGGCTGGCGGATCGGCCGGCGCCCGCTGCGCGACTTCCACGGCCCGGCCGGACGCCCGGCCCCGGCCCTGCTGCGCGCCGCCCGCGCCACGGCCGCCTTCCCGGTGGCCTTCGCCCCGGTGCAGGAGGCCCCGATGGCCGACCACCGCGACCCGCCCTCCGACATCCCCAGCAGCTCCGTCATGGACGGCGGCGTCCTCGACAACGAGCCCTTCCGGCCGGTGCTCGACGCCATCGGCGAACGCCTCGCCGACCGGCGGCCCGAACGCGTCCTGGTGTACGTGGTGCCGTCCGCCGGCACCGTGCGGCAGGAGGCCGTCGGCCGCAAACGGCCCGAGGACATCACCTGGACGGAGGCCGCCGCGACCGCGCTGCACCACCCCCGCGAGGCCAACTTCCGCTCCGCCACCGAGGACCTCGCCGAACGGATGCGCACCCGCGTCTCCGGCGTCCAGCAGCACCTCTTCCGCGAACTGTACGAGAACCCCGTCCGGGCCACCCGGATGCTGCACCGCGCCGCCGAACTCCTCGACGACTACCGGCGCAGCCGGGCCGCGGCCGTGGTCTGGGACGCCCGCCGGCAGGCCGCCGCGGACGGCGTCACCGCCCTGCTCGACCCGCCCGGCACCGCGGCCGACTGGCTGCCCGGCCGCGACCCCGCCTGGCTGCCGCCGGCCGCCACCGAGCACGACGACCCGGTGCACGCCGCCGAGCCCGGCGACTGGCGCTGGGGGCTCGTCCCCACCGAACGCGTCCTGCGGCTGATGCTCTCCGACCTGCAGCGCCGCCTGCCCGACTGCGCACCGGCCGTACGCCGCCAGCTGACCTCCGCGGCCGGACTGGTGTGCCGCCGGCTCGCCGAGACCCGGGCGGTCGCGGCCGCCGTCCGGGCCGCCCTGCGCGAGGGACCGCCGCCCGGCCCGTCCGACGCCGGGATCGCCGACCAGGTCAGCGAGGTCTTCACCCGGCTCGACGCCGCCCGTACCCTCGGCGGCCTCGTCCGGCAGGCCGCCGGCACCTACCTGACCGCCCTGCACACCCTCGGCGACCAGCGCTTCGCCACCACCCGCGACGCCCTCGCCTGCTGCCTCGCCGTCGAGGTCCTCAGCCACGCCTACGCCCCCGCCGCGGCCGCCGTGGAACGGCCCACCCCCGCCTTCACATTCCTCCGGCTGGGCCCCGACGACCTCGGCCCGCTCTTCCGGCAGGACCGCTACGCCGACATGGGCGACCGCAAGCTCTACGGCACCCGGCTCGGCCACTTCGGCGCCTTCCTCGACGAGGACTGGCGCAGCTCCGACTTCACCTGGGGCCGCCTCGACGCCGCCCGCCACCTGCTGCGCGTCCTCGTCCCCGAGCCGGCCGAACGGCACGACGTGGAGCGGGAGCTGCACAGCGCACTGCTCGCGGCCGAGATCGGCCGGGAACGGATGCAGCAGAACCTCGACGAGCTGCTCGGCGCGGACTCCGCCCTGCTCGGCCGGACCGTCGGCGGCCCCGGCGGCCGCGAGGTCCGGCAGCGGACGGCACGATCGGCCCGCGCCCTGCTGCTTGCCGAGCCGGACGCCGATGCCGACGCCGCCGGTCCCACCCGGTGGGCGCAGCACCGGCTCGCCGTCCTGGCCCGCGCCGCCTTGGACCCGGAGGCGCCCGACACCCGCGGCCTCCCGCTGCGCCGGCGGGTGGGCCTGTGGCTGCTGCGCCGCGCCACCCGACGCGTCCGTCGGCAGCTGGACCTGGATCCGCTGCCCGGTGCGCTGCGGGCAGCGGTGCGCCGCGACGTCGTCCGTACCGTCAGCATCGCGGCTCTGCTCTGCGTGCTGCTCGGTGCGGGTATCGCGTTGGCGATCGCGCTGCCGCTTACATGACGGCCATTCGGTTTCTCGATGGCATCTTGCTTATGTGATACCCATTCACTCACGTGATGATCGATCGCTTCGGCAACGTAGATTCACTTCTGGATGACCCCTTGCGGAGGTGACGGTCCTTCGCTGTCTCGACAGCCCCTCGCTGTTCCGACGGCACCTCGCCGCGCTGACGGCCCCTCGCCGGCCCTACGGGATCTCGCTGTTCCGACGGACGTTCGCCACCCCGCCCCCCCCTTCGCTGCCGAGCCGCCCAGTCGCCCAGTCGCTGCCGCGAATGCCGCTCGCCGCGCACGGCGACAGCTTCCGACCCGGCGGGACCGATTTCCCGGCCGGCGGCAACCTTCCGGGCGTCGGCGGCAACCCGGGGGCAGCCAGGCGTCATCGAAGGAGGATCCCCCGTGCCCAGCCCTGCCCCGGCGAGACAGTTCGCCCCGTGCCGTCCGCCCGCACCGTCCACCCGCGCCGGAGTGCGGGCCCGCGCCGCCCGGTCGGGTACGGAGGGGTGACGGCGCTAGGCGCGGTATCGGCCGCCGACCCGCTCGGCCGCAGCAGGGCAGGCCGCGCGGGCCGGCCGGTGCCCCTGCGACCTGCGGCGACGGCCGGGGCACCCGGTGATCCGGCAGTGGGAGCGGTTGGTAGGCTGCCGCCCTCCTTGCTGATTGAGAACGCTAACAACGGATCGAGAGGTCACGCCCCGGACATGACCGCCGATGATGCGTCCGCGGAGTTCCACGACTTCTTCGAACGCCACCACGCCGAACTGGCCCGGCTCGCCCACCTCCTGACGGGCGAGGCGGACGCGGCCGACGACCTCGCGGCGGACGCGATGGTGGCCCTCTGGCACCGCTGGGAGCGGGTCCGGGGCGCGGACCACCCCGCCGCCTACGCCCGCGGCGTGGTCGCCAACCTGGCACGCGGCCGGATCCGCAGCGCCGTCCGCGAGCGGCGCCGGGTGCTGCTGTTCTGGTCGCAACGCACCGAGCGGACGGACGGGCCTGACGTGGCCTCCGTCCTGGACGTCCGGGCGGCGCTGGCCCGGCTACCCTTCCGCAAGCGGGCCTGCGTGGTGCTCCGGCATGCGATGGACCTCTCCGAGAAGGAGACGGCGCTGGCCCTCGGCGTCTCGGTGGGCACGGTGAAGAGCCAGACCTCCAAGGGCATGGCGGAACTGCAGCGGCTGCTCGGCGACCGGGCCGGCGAACTGACGGGAAGGAGGAGCTGATGGACGACCTGCGCCGACAGCTGCGCGAGGCCGCCGAGGCCCACCGGCCGGACCGGGAGCGCATGCTCGCCCGCATCGAGCGGGGCATCGACCCCTCCGCCTCCCCGCACGCCTCCGACCCGGCGGCCGGCCGCCACCGGGTGCGCCGCGGACTGCTCTCCTGGCCCCGGATGACGCTGGCCGGACTGGCCGCCACCGCGGCCCTGGCGGTCGGCGGGCTCGCCGTGGCCGCGATCGTCCAGCGACCGCAGACCCCGCCCGCACCGACCCCCTCGCCGAGCGCCACCGCGAGCACCGTCCCGCCGTCCGCCGCGCCGGAGGCGCTGCCGGCGCCGACCTCCGGGTCGCGTCCGCCCTCGGCCCCGCCCCGGCACAGCGCCTCACCGTCCCCCTCCGCCCCGTCCTCCTCGGCCCGGCCGACCGCGTCGAGGCCCCCCGGGAGCCGGACGGAGGACGGCCCGCTCTGGGCGGACGGTTCGGTGGATCCGCACAGCACGGACTCGTGGGCGCAGAGCAACGTGACCTTCAAGACCCGCGAGGTGCTCACCGCGCTGACGGTGGAGCTTCACGTGCCGCAGACCGGCGGGGTCAAGGACACCGGCCACTGGCAGACCCCGGCGGCGGCCGACTTCACGGTGACCGTTCGCGAGGAGGGCGGCGTGCTGGTCTACCGCTGGGTGCTGAAGGCGGGCCGGACCGTCCCGGTCGGGCAGCACGTCTTCGCGGGGCAGTACGGCCACGACGCCGGCGGCCGGGACGCGGGCGGCGACTGGTACCGGATCGACGCCGCCACGGCGGGCGGCCGGGCCTCGGTCTGGGGCGACTTCGCCCGTACGAGCTGAGGTGCGACGCGGCACCCTCAGGGGTGGAGGGGACGGTTCCCGCCGTTGTCGCGTGACGTTCGCGTCACGCCGGGTGACGGCGGGGTGCCCGGCGGGGCCCGTCCGGTTGCCGTCGGGTGTCGGGCGGGCGGAGCGCCGGCGACTCGGGCCTCGACGCGAGCCCGCGACCGAGCTGTCGTGCGCAGGTCAGGCGAGGTGGGGCGCGATTCCGCTCGATCGCGCGGCCTGCCGGGCGGCGGGTGGCCGGAAATCGCCCATCGCCATGAAACTTGCTGCAAGGATTTGCAGCACTTGGACCGCCGCTCGCCTCCGACGCCGCACGCGAGCCCCGGCCGTCCACCCTCCGCGGCGCCTCGCGCCGCCATTCGATCTGGAGGACAACGGACATGACGTTCCCCCAGCCGCACCCCACCGCACGCCGACCGCGGCCGTTCCTGCTGCTCCCCGCCCTGGTCACGGCCCTGATCGCGGCTCTGCTCCTCCCCGCCACCGCCGCCCGGGCGGCCACCGGCGAGACCCTCGGCACCCCCGTGCACCTGCAGGTCACGGCCGCGACCGAGTACGGGGACACCGTGCTGGTCTCCGGCAGCACCGCCGAACTGGGCGCCTGGGATCCGGCCAAGGCCGTGCCCCTCACCACCGATGCACGCAGCTACCCGACCTGGTCGGTCGACCTCCTGCTGCCGCCCGGCGGCCAGCTCACCTACAAGTACCTGAAGCGGACCGCCGCCGGCACGCTGGAGTGGGAGGCGATCCCGGACCGCTCCGTCTACCTGTCCGGCACCGGCGGCGAGACCACCCTCACCGACCGCTGGAACGTCACCGGCGAGCACCCGCTGACCGCCGTCTTCACGGTCCGCGCCACCACCACCTGGGGACAGAGCCTCTACGTCTCCGGCGACCTCGCCGAACTCGGCGCCTGGGACCCGGCCAAGGCCGTCCCGCTCAGCACCAGCTACGCCGTCTACCCGGAGTGGACCGGCATCGTCTCACTGCCGCCGAACACCGCCGTCCGGTACAAGCTGCTGAAGAAGGACGCCGACGGCACGGTCACCTGGGAGGACGGGCCGAACCACGCCACCGTCACCCCGCCGACCGGCACCCTCGTACTGCACGACGGCTGGCGCTGACGCCCCCTGCGCGACCCGCGACCCGCGACCCAGGACCCGCGACCGCCGGCCATGGGCCACCGGCCGCAGGTCCTGGGTCAGCGCCGGCCGCTCGCCGAGGGCCACCGATCACCGGTCGCGCACCGCGGCGGCACACTCCTGGCAGACCCGCTGGGACCAGCGCGACGGGTACCACACGTCCGCGTCCTCCGCGGGCTGCCAGGGGTCGCGTTCCAGGCCGGCGGTGTCCGTGCCGCAGAAGGTCCGCGCCTGCGGCCCGCCGTCGGCGGCGGCCGGGGCCGCGTGCACCACCAGGGCCGCCCTGCCCTCGGAGGCGTGCTCGCCGCCGCCGAGGTCGTGGACCGTGCTCGGCTGCTCGATCTCCAGCATCACCACCAGCGCCGTCATCCTTCGAGCTTCCCGCGGACGGCCGACTGCCGCACCTCCCGAAGGCCCGGACCCGCCCGCCCGACGACCGGAGGCGCCGCTGGAGGTCCCTCCGGGGACGAATCAGGCAAATCGCACGATACTGAAGCCATGTCACAGAACACGCAGCACGAGCCGTCGAGTCTCACGGTCAAGGGCCGCGAGGTGCGGCTGCGCACCATCGCGGTCGGCGTCATCGCGGTCCTCGCCGTGTGGTTCATCGCGGTCAACACCGCGTCGGTGACCATCACCCTCTGGGTCTCCGACGTCACCATGCCGCTCTGGGTGGTCCTGACCGTGACCATCCTGGTCGGCATGCTGATCGGCGTCTTCCTCGCCCGACGGCGGGCCACCCGCAAGGCGACCCGACGGTGACCACGCCCAACCCGCACGTCCGCCGACCGCCCGGGCGGAGCACCGCCGCACGGTGACCCGGGCCGTCCGCACAGGAGTCGGCCCCGGCCCGGGGTCACGTCACCGCCGTCCCGCACGGGCCGGCGCCCGACTCGACGGCCGCACCGGCCGGTCCGCCCCCGGCGGACGGCCCCGGCGGACGGCCCCCGACCGGCGGCCGACCGCTAGCGGCCCAGCACGGCTCCGCCGTTGATGCCGATCACCTGGCCCGTGACGTAGCCGGCCGCGGGGGAGGCCAGGTAGGCCACCGCGGACGCGACGTCCTCGGGGGTGCCGGCCCGGCCGACCAGGGTGTCGGCGATCTTGCGGGCGTGGAAGTCCTCCGTCCAGTCCGCACCGAAGATCTCGGTGTCGGCGACGTAGCCCGGCGCGAGGATGTTGACGGTGATCCCCTCCGGACCGAGCTGTCGGGCCAGGCCGAAGGCCCAGCCGTGCAGGGCGGCCTTGGCCGCCGCGTACGAGCCGGCCGAGTGCGGGCCGGCGCCGCCTCGCTGGGCCGCCGCGGAACTGATGACGATCAGCCGCCCGCCGGGGCGGCGCAGCCGGTCGGCGAGGGCGGTGGTGAGCAGGACGGCGCTGAGCAGGTTGGTGTCCAGGTCGCGCCGCCAGGCCTCGGCGAGGGCGTCGAGGCCGTCGTCGGCGGGCGGGGTGATGATCGCGCCGGCGTTGTTCACGAGCACGTCGACCGGGCCGAGTGCGGCGATCGCCTCGGCGGCCGCCGTGACCCGGGCCGGGACGGTGAGGTCGGCGGCGACGGGCACGACCTCCGCTCCCGGCACGGCGGCGGCGATCTCGTCGCGGGCCCGTTCCAGCACCTCGATGCGCCGCCCGACGACCGCCACCCGGCACCCGTCGGCGGCGAGCGCACGGGCGACGGCCTTGCCGATCCCCGTCCCGCCGCCGGACACCACTGCGACCCGTTGCACCCCTGCGCCCCCTCGGCCCATGATCGACTCGAACCGGGCCAGCGTAGCTCCTGACGGTCCGTCGGGGCCGCCGCCCCGGAGGACCGCCCCCGCGGACCGCGCCGCGGACCGCACCCAGGGTGGAGCGGGGCGGCCGGGCGCGGAATGCGGTTGATCAACGATTGGTTTAATCGTAAACTAAAGGCGTCGCGAGACCCGCGGCACGATCGAGGAGGCAGACCCATGGCGATTCGCGTGACGGACAATCAGGACAGCTCCCGCTTCGAGGTCTTCGACGACGAGGAGCTCGCGGGCTTCGCCGAGTACCACCGCTACGGCACCGAGCTCGCCTTCATCCACACCGAGATCGACCCGAAGTTCGGCGGCCGCGGCCTGGGCGGCCGGCTCGCACAGGGTGCCCTGGACGCCGCCCGCGAGCAGGGCGCCGCCGTGCTGCCGTACTGCCCGTTCATCCGCGGCTGGATCACCAAGCACCCCGACTACGCCGAGCTGGTGCCGGCCGCCCAGCACGACCGCTTCGGCCTGTGACCGCGCCCCGGACCGGGCACTCCCCCGAGGACACCATGGACACCACCACCGAGACCCCCGCCTTCGTCCGCTCCGCGGCGGCCGTCGCCACCAGCACCGGCGAGGACTACCGCGTCGACATCCGCTCCGGCCACCACAAGCTGGCCGCCGACGAGCCCGCGTCGGTCGGCGGCGCCGACACCGCCACCACCCCGGTCGGTCTGCTGCTCTCCGCACTCGGCTCGTGCACCGCGATCACCCTGCGGATGTACGCCCAGCGCAAGGGCTGGCCGCTGGAGACCGTCCGGGTGCACCTCGGCTACGAGAAGGGCCCCGAGAAGAGCGTACGGATCACCCGGCGGATCGAGCTGCTCGGCGAACTCGACGAGGCGCAGCGGGCCCGGCTGCTCGACATCGCCGACCGCACCCCGGTCACCCGCGCGGTCAGCAGCGGCACCCCGATCGTCGAACAGCAGCACCACGGTGCGGTGCGCTGGCCGCACGCGGCCGGTGCCGGCGCGGGTGCGGGCGGGCAGGAGGCGGGCCGCCATGAGTGACCTCGACCTGCACCCCACCCCCACCGCCTGCGGCGGCAACCGCGCCGAGGGGCCGGTGCGGGACCTACTGGTCGCCCGCGAGACGGCGCTCGGCGGATCCACCGTGGTGCGCCGGCTTCTGCCGAGCCTCGGCCGCCGGATGGTGGGTGCCTGGTGCTTCGTCGACCACTACGGGCCGGACGACATCGCCGACGAGCCCGGCATGCAGGTCCCGCCGCACCCGCACATGGGCCTGGCACTCCGAGGAGTCGCCGCGCGAGCACGCCCGACTGCTGCACGGCGCCCAGCTCTGGGTCGCCCTGCCCGACGCCCACCGCCACACCGCCCCCGCCTTCGAACACCACCCGGAGCTGCCCAGGGTGACCAGCCTCGACGGCGGCCTCGACGCGACGGTGATCCTCGGCGAACTGGACGGCGTCCGCTCCCCCGGTACCATCCACACCCCGCTGGTCGGTGCCGACCTGACGCTCCGCGAGGGAACCGAGGTCCGCCTGCCCGTCGAGCCGGGCTTCGAGTACGCGGTGCTCACCATGAGCGGTCTCACCGAGGTCGACGGCGTCCGACTGGAGCCGGGCTCGATGCTCTACCTCGGGACCGACCGCCGTGAACTCCCCCTGCGGGCCGTCACGGACGGCTCCGTCCTGCTCCTCGGCGGTGAACCCTTCGAGGAGGAGCTGGTCATGTGGTGGAACTTCATCGGCCGATCCGGTGAGGAGATCGCACAGGCACGAAACGACTGGGAGAACGGCACCCGCTTCGGCAAGGTGCACGGCTACGACGGCGCCCGGCTGCATGCACCACAGCTGCCGGTGACTCCGTTGAAACCCCGCGGCCGGGTGCGCTGACCTGCGGAAACATCTGCCAATTGCACAGGCGGTCCGGGAAATCAGGCAAGGCCGAAGGGCCTCACGGCGCCGAGCGGCAGAGGCCCCTCGGCGCCGCGATCGCCATCCGGCAGACGCACAGCCCTCGCGGCACGGATTCTCGTGTTCGGGTTGGTGCGACAGGGTCTGAGCGGATCGATGCTGACCTTTTGCCGACTTTCCCGACTGAACGTCAGATCCCCGATCCCGCCTCGCTTACTGAACGTAACAGCGCATTGGGCGGCCGGAGATTGGTGACGGCTGTGAGGCCGGTCCGGCCTGCGCTGTCCAGGAGGACGCGGACGAGCGTGCCGTCCTCGCCGGCCAGCCGGACGGCCTGCTGAAGTGGACGGGCTCTCAAGAGCGGCCCGAGCAGGGCGTCGAGCTCACGCATGCGATCGGCGTCCACCAGGGCGTGGGCGGCCGCGGCCACGTCGCCGACCGGCCGTGACGCCCCGTTGCGGAGGAGCACCTGGGCATCGGCCTCTCGACCGGCGTCCCCCAGCGCAACGGCCAGTGCTGCGAACCGGTGCGGGGAAGGCACGCAGCCTCCCAGAGCAGCGTGGGGATCTCCGCGGACTGCCCTGCTGTCTCCAGCTCCTGGATCAGGGCGACGTGCGGTCGTGGGGCCGGCCACCTACTCAAGCAGGGCTATGTGTGCTTGCCCGCCGAGCCCCTGCGCGCGCAGTTCCGCGAGGCGGTGGGCGGGGAGCAGTGCCGCCACCTCCGGTGGACGGCACGGTGATCTGGGCCATCCCCGCGCACACGGGGACGGCCCCCAGCCCGGACGAGGCCGACTGCCGGCGCACCCTGCTGAACCTGACCGCGAGCGGGGATCAGCTCCTCAACGAGCTGGTCCCGCCTGCGGAGCGAATCGATGAGCAGCTCCTCGAAGCCCTGCCCGACGCTGAACGGTCGCTCGCAGTAGGCATCCTCCGGAAGATCGCCTACCTGGACCACGACTTGGCGGGCTCGAACGCTGGGGCGGCCAGCTGAAGGGCAGTCACCACCCGGGAGCAGGTGGGCGGCCGGGGGCGGTCGCCCCCGTTTCGTAGAAGATTGGCGACGATGTGGCCCAGCCGGTCCGTCTCGCCCTCGATCTCCGCTGCCTCGGCGTGCCCGTCGCCCAGCCGCGACGCTGCTGCCCTGATCGCGGCCAGCGGCTCTCGGAGGTCGTGGGCCGCGGCCTCCAGCAGGGTGGTGTGCAGCGCGTCGGTACGAGCCATCGCCTCGGCGCCGGCGGCCTGGCCGGCCAGCCTCTCGCGTTCCTCCGCGAGCCGCAGCTGGGTGACGAACGGGCCGAGCAGCCGCAGGTCGTCCTCGCCGAGCGACGGACCTGCCAGCACCAGCATCGCGCCCTGGTCGCACTCCGCCGCGAACGGCGCGTCCTCGGGTCGCACCGGCAGCGGGGAGCCACTCGCGGCGACCGTCCGCCAGCCGTCCACGGTCGGCACCATGATCCCGGCCGCGTCCTGCCCGAACGTCCGCCGCAATTCCGTCGGCAGCCGCGGGAGCGTGCGTCCGGTGGTCCGTACGCTCTCCCCGGCCAGCCGCGCCAGGGCCAGGGCCTGGGCCTCCGCCCGCGCCCGGGACGCCTCCTGGGAGCGGCGGGCCAAACCGTCGATCACGTGGCTGACGACCCCGGCGACGGCCAGGCACACCGCCAGGGCGGCCACATCCGCCGCTAGCCCGACAGCCAGGCTGTGCCACGGCGCGGGGAAGAAGGTGAAGAAGAAGTCCGCAGCAAGGGCACCCGCGGCCGTCGTCCCGGCCGCCGGTGCCAGCCCGCCGAGGCGGGCCACCCACGCCACCACCAGCAGCAGACACAGCAGAGCCCCGGACAGCCCCAACGACCCGCGCAGCAGGCCGGCCAGCTGTTCTTCGGTCCCGCGCCGGCCGTACGTCTCGGCGAGGCCGACCACCACGTCCAGGCCGCCGGCCCGCAGCCGCCGCCCCTCCGCGAGCATGGCGTACGTCTTCCCCACCCCGGGTGCCGCGCCCAGGAACATCCGCAGCTTCCCGCCGACCGTCACCGGACCACCTATCGACCCATCGACCGCGGAACCCGGCCACCTCACACCCATCATGCGCCGCGGCGCCCGCACGGCCACAGGGCGCGGGCGCCTGGTGACTCACCGTCCGATTTCGCGGGCCGGAAATCCTCGACGGTCTCCCGTCGGATCAGGAGCCGGATGCGCCCGTCCCGTACCACGGCGACCGCGCTGCGCCCGACGAGGTTGTACGCGGAAGCCATCGAGACTCGGTAGGCGCCGGACGCCGGTACGGCCAGGAAGTCGCCCGGCCACGGGTCGGCGGGCAGCTCGGCGCCGCGAACCCGTCCGGATCAAGAGGTGCCCGGGCTGCGACCCGCGGGGGCCGGGACCGGCAAGCCCTCGACGTCACCTCGTGCAGCGCCTTGTCTTTCCCGTGCCGCGGCGTGGAGGTCTCCCTGCCGCACCCCGTACCCGCTGCTTCGGAGCCCGGTGTCGGCAGGGCGCCGTCGTGCGGTCAGGGTTCGAACCGGTAGCCCATGCCCGGCTCGGTGATGAAGTGGCGCGGATGCGAGGCGTCGGCCTCCAACTTGCGGCGCAGCTGTGCCAGGTAGACCCGCAGGTAGTTGGTCTCCTTGCGGTACGCCGGACCCCACACCTCCTGGAGCAGCTGGGTCTGCCCGACCAGGCGCCCGGAGTTGCGGACCAGCACCTCCAGCAGGTGCCACTCGGTCGGGGTCAGGCGGACGTCGGTGCCGTCGCGGTGGACCCTCTTGGCGGCCAGGTCGACCGTGAAGCTTTCGGTCGTCACCACCGAGTCGCCGTCCCCCGCGACCGGTTCGGCGCGGCGGACGGCGGCGCGCATCCGGGCGAGCAGCTCGTCCATCCCGAAGGGCTTGGTGACGTAGTCGTCGGCGCCGGCGTCCAGGGCTTCGACCTTCTCGTCGGAGGCGTGCCGCGCGGAGAGCACGATGATCGGCACCCTGGTCCAGCCACGCAGGCCCGTGATCACCGACAGGCCGTCCATGTCGGGCAGGCCCAGGTCCAGGACGACCACATCGGGGTGGCGGGCGGCGGCGAGTTCGAGGGCTCTCGCACCGTCGTGGGCGGCGTCCACCTCGTAGTTGCGAGCCTTGAGGTTGATCACCAAGGCGCGGGAGAGCTGGGGTTCGTCCTCCACGACGAGGACCCGGGTCATACGGGCTCCGCCTTTCACCGGTCGTCCGCTGTCTCATGGGTGAGGCGGGTCTTCAATTCGACCACGTCAGGGCCGGCTGCCGTGCGAATCAGGACGCCTCCGGAAGGAGGATCGCTCGCTCGGCGTCCACGTCCCACGCGGCTCTCGGCCGCCAGGGCGCGCGCCTGCGCTCCATCAGTCGCTGAAGCTCGGGCCCGGGTACCACCAGGACGGGACACACAGCTCGCCTGGTGCAGTGGGCGGTGACCGACGGACGCATCCCCCTGTGCAGCCATCCCGCACTGGTGCCGACCACGAGAAGGTCGCCCGGGTCGTCGGCCAGGGTCGTGAGGACCGGGCCGGGTCCGCCACGGACCAGTTCCGCGTGCATCCGGACTCCGGTCGGAACGCCCGCGAACGCGTCCTCGAGCGCGGTCTCCAGGCGTCCCCTGGCGGTGTCGCGGACGGCCGAGAGGAGCGGAGGGCACGGCGAGCGGCGGTAGCCGTACTCGCCGCCCGGTGGCTCCCAGGCGTGCACGACGTGCACCTCGGCGTCCCCTGTCCTCCGGGCTTCGGAGACCGCGCGGTGAAGCGCGGCGAGGCTCCCGAGCGATCCGCTGACGCCGACCACGATTCTGCGACTCCGCTGCTGCGGCTCGCCGTCTGCGTGCGGCACGTCCACCCCTGTGCTCCTTCTTCGTCGGTCCTCCCAGGAGAACCCGGCGGCGGGCGGACCTACCCCTTCTTGACGCATCCCTCGCACCGCGGCGCGTGATCCGAGCGGAACCTTGACGCCCGGCGTGACGGCGGTCACGCGGGCCGGTGGCGTCCGACCATGTGCCGCCGGCCGGCGGGACGCACACCGGCCGCTGCCGGCCGGCCCGCTCGATCCGGCAGTCGCCGTGAGCTCGCCCGGCGAGACACCCGGTCGTGGACCGCGGAGTCTGCCCTGACGACTCTCTGACACGGTGTGATCGCACCGTCGCCGGGGGCGCCTGACGGATTTCGGCGCAGACTGGAGTCCGGGGCTGCGGCGTGCGGCGGGAGACTGATGATCATGGACGGCGGGGCGGCAGCGATGGTCGTGGCGGTGTTCCTCGGGTTCGGTGGCCTGATGGCGTATCTGACCGGTCTCGTCGGCCTCCGGGAGATCCGCCGGCTGCGTCGGGTCGGAACACCGGTGCTCGGTCTGGTCCGCTGCATCACGCGCGACGTGAAGGAAGGCACGGCCGGCTCGCGTCCACTGCTTCAGTTCTCCACCGAGGCCGGCCGGATCGTCGAGGTGTTCTCCCCGGTGCCCTCCAGCCGGGCGCTGCCTCTTGCGGACGGCCGGCAGGTGCGACTGCGCTACGACCCGCTCGACCCGCGCCGACTCCTCGTCGAGGGGCGCGAGCGCCAATGGCTGGAGCGGCTCTTCGTCGGCTCGGGTGCCGCGGCCATGCTGGGTGCCGTCGTGCTCGCCGTTCTCGCATAGCCGCGCCGGGGCACCACTCACCGGAATTCGCACCGCCCGGGACGGGCGCCCGGCGCGGTCGGTCGGCGGAGGCGGACGGCGAGCAGGCGCCGGAGCAACAGGAGGGGCGCGCCGGCGAGCACGCCGGTGGCGAGGACCGACCATCGCCCCGCCGCCGGGGTGCCGCGCTGGGCGGTGGGGGTGTGCTCCACGGCGGCAGCATCGGCGGAGACGGGCCTTTCGGCGGCGGGCAGCAGTCGCTGACGCAACAGGCCGCTGGCCTGCCGGTAGACGTCGAGGGCCTCGGCCGACGGCCGGCCGGCAGGGGCCTGCTCCTCCAGCCGCTGGGCGCGGGCCACCAGAGCGTCGTAGTTGCCGAGCTGGTCGAACAGCGTCTGCACGGCGCGCTGCCCGTCGAGGTCGCCGGCGACGGTCTCGGCGGCACGCCGGAGACCGTCGCCGGCCTGGCTGCGGCGCTGCCGGTAGGTGTCGAGGATCTGGGTGCGCAGCTGTGCGCGGTCCGGGTCCGCGCCGAGCAGCAGCAGGTCGGCCACCTGGGTGTCCATGTCGCTGAGCACGAAGGAGAGGTCTGCGGAGGGAACGGCTCGCGGCGCTGCCCGGTGGTCGGTGTCGTCGGGGCCCGCACGGGTGGAGGTCGACACGGTCACGATGACGGCCGCAGCGGTGAGCACGGACCAGGCGCAGACTGCCGCGAGGGCGCGGGCCAGGCTCGGGGTGTCCCATCGGGAGCGGCGCAGCGGCTGCCGCCACTGCCTCGGGCCCGGCCGGAGGGCCGGGCCCGAGGCCGATCCCCCCGTGATCGAGGTGCAGGGGGCGCGCGGTGCGGGAAGCGGCACGGTCGCACCGGGGCCCTCCGCCCCCGGTGGGCCCGTCTTCTCGGTTGCGACCGTGCCGGCCTTGTCCCGCTCGCTCATGGCCGCGCGTCCCCTCACCCGGCCGCCGGCGGCTCTCATGGCCTTTGCCGCCGACGGATTCGAAGCCGGCACGCTCCCCCACAGAGCGGGCCGGTTCGTCACCGAGAACGCTATGGCCGGCGAGGGCGTCCCCCGGCCTTCCTGACGCGTTCCTGGCGCTGCCCGAACCGATCTTGACGGCTCCTTGATCGGAAACTGCGGGCATCGCCCGGTTCAGGGCTGGTACCGGTAGCCGATGCCCGGTTCGGTGATCAGGTGGCGGGGGCGGGTGGGATCGGGTTCGAGCTTGCGGCGCAGGCCGCCGAGGTAGACCCGCAGGTAGTTTCCGCGGTCCTCGGCCTCGGGACCCCACACCTCGCACAGGATCTCCTTGCCCGGCACCAGGCGGCCGGGCGCCGCGAGCAGCAGCTTGAGGATGTGCCACTCCGTGGGGGTGAGCCGCACGGGTCCGTCCGGGCCGGTGACGGTGTTCGCGACCGTGTCGATCACGTGGTCGCCGAGGACGACGCTGAGCGGCGCCGCGAGGGCGGATGAGCGTCGCAGCACCGCGCGGAGCCTGGCGAAGAGTTCGGCCACCACGAAGGGCTTGGTCAGGTAGTCGTCCGCCCCGGCGTCCAGGGCGCTGATCCGGTCGTCGACCCCGGTGCGGCCGGACAGCACGATGATCGGTACCGAGAGTGAGGCCCGCAGGCCCCGGATGATGTCCACGCCGTCGAAGTCGGGCAGGCCGAGGTCGAGCACGACGGCGTCGGGGCTGCCGCGGCCCACGGCGTCGAGAGCCTGCTGTCCGGTGGCGGCGGTCAGTACGGAGTAGCGCCTGGCATGCAGATTGATCTTCAGCGTG
This sequence comes from Streptomyces sp. NRRL B-24484, assembly GCF_000717715.1. Taxonomy (GTDB): domain Bacteria; phylum Actinomycetota; class Actinomycetes; order Streptomycetales; family Streptomycetaceae; genus Kitasatospora. The sequence continues at coordinate 20,746 of NZ_JOAI01000082.1, forward strand.
CGCAGCAGCGCCGGTTCGTCGTCCACCACCAGGATGTGGCTCATGCCGCGACACCTCCGTGCGTCGGGTCGGCCGCCTGGGACGCGGGCAGGGTGAGGAGCATGGTGGTGCCGCCGCCGGGGGTGTCCTCGACCTCCAGGGAGCCGCCCATGGCTTCGGCGAGGCCGCGGGAGAGGGCGAGGCCGAGGCCGACACCGGTGGTGTTGTCGTTGTCGCCGAGACGCTGGAACGGCAGGAAGACCCGGTCGCGGTCCGCGAAGGGAATGCCCGGGCCGCGGTCGATCACTCGGACTTCCACCCGTCCCCGGTGGTGGCTGGCGGCGACCAGGACGGGTGCGCCCGGGGCGTTGTACCTGAGTGCGTTGGTGATCACGTTGGCCAGTACCCGTTCGAGCAACGGCACGTCGGCGAGCACCGGTGGCACGGTGTCCAGGTCCAGCGGTTGGACGGGGGCGTCCGGCTGGGCGAGGGAGTCCATCGCGCGCCGCAGCACCTCGTCCAGCGGGGTGGATTCCAGGTGCAGGGTGAGCACGCCGGCCTGGAGCCGGCTCATGTCGAGCAGGTTGTCGACGAGGCGGGTGAGTTTGACGAGTGACTCGTCGGCCATGTCGAGGAGTTCGGCCTGGTCCTCGGGGGCGAACTCCACCTCGGCGCTGCGTAGCGAGCCGACGGCGGCGAGGGCGGCGGCGAGCGGGGTGCGCAGGTCGTGGCTGACGGCGGCGAGCAGGGCGGTGCGCATCCTGTCGGCGGCCTTGATCGGTTCGATCTCGGCTGCGACGGTGGCGAGCCGGTCGCGTTCCAGGGCGGCGGCGATGTGGGCGGCGAACGCGGTGAGCACCCGCTGGTCGGCGGCGGGCAGTCTGCGCCCGGCGAGGATCAGCAACGCCTCCGGCCCGACCGGGACTTCGGTGACCGTGCGGTCCGGGGCCGGTGCGCCGTCGCTGTCACTGCGGCCGAGGGTCTCGCCGCTGCGCCGGTCGAGGAGGGCGACGGAGTCGAGGGCGAAGGCGGTGCGGGTCTTCTCCAGCAGGGCGGGCAGGGCGTCGGCCCCGCGCAGCACGCTGCCGGCAAGGGTGGAGAGGGTCTCGGCCTCGGCGGTCGCCCTGGCTGCCCGGGCGGTGAGCCGGGTGGCGCGGTCGACCACGGTGGAGACGGTGAGCGCGACCGAGGCGAACACCACCAGCGCGATGGCGTTGTTGGGCTCGGCGATGGTGAACGTGTGGACGGGCGGGATGAAGTAGTAGTTGAGCAGCAGCGAGGCGACCAGCGAGGCCAGCAGCGCGGAGGTTGCTCCGCCGAGCAATGCGACGGCCACCACACCGAGTTGGAAGATCAGGGCCACGGTGGTGAGGTTGAGCGACCCCGTCAGCTGAGAGAGGATCACGGTCAGCAGCACGGGCAGCAGGAGCCCTGCGGAGAAGCCTGCCACCGTCCGTCGCCGGGAGTGTCGCCGGCCGAGGGAGGGCAGGCGGCCGCGCCCGGTGAACGCGTGGGTGACCATGTGGACGTCGATGTCCTCGGAGAGGTCGACGGTGGTCTGCCCGTTGCCGGGGCCGGTGAGGAAGCGGTTGAGGCGGCCGCGGCGGCTGGTGCCGAGGACCAGCTGGGTGGCGTCGTGGGCACGGGCGAAGGCGAGCAGCGAGCTGGGGATGTCGTCGCCGACGACGACGTGGTAGCTGCCGCCGAGCGTCTCGACCAGCTGCCGCTGTTCGGCGAGCGCGCCCGGTGAGGCGCCGGAAAGGCCGTCACTCCGGGTGACATGGACAGCAAGGAGCTCGCCGCCGGCCGTGCGGTCCGCGATCCTCGCCGCCCGACGGATGATGGTCTCCCCCTCGGGGCCACCGGTCAGTGCCACGACGACGCGTTCGCGGGTCTCCCAGACGCGGTCGATATTGTGGGTGGCGCGGTAGTCGCGCAGCCCCTCGTCGACCCTTCCGGCGACCCAGAGCAGGGCCAACTCCCTTAGTGCGGTGAGGTTTCCGACCCGGAAGTAGTTGGAGAGCGCGGCGTCCACCTTCTCCGCCTTGTAGACGTTCCCGTGCGCCATGCGGCGGCGCAGGGCCTGGGGTGCCATGTCGACCAGTTCGATCTGGTCGGCGCGGCGGACGACCTCGTCGGGGACGGTCTCGCGCTGCGGGATTCCGGTGATCTTCTGCACGACGTCGTTCAGCGATTCCAGGTGCTGGACGTTGACCGTGGTGATCACGTCGATGCCGGCGGCGACCAGTTCCTCGACGTCCTGCCACCGTTTGGCGTTGCGGCCGCCCGGGATGTTGGTGTGCGCGAGTTCGTCGACCAGGACGAGCTGCGGCCGGCGGGCCAGGATCGCGTCCAGGTCCATCTCCTGGAAATCGGTGCCGCGGTAGCTGCGGGTCAGCCGGGGCACCAGGTCCAGGCCCTGGAGCATGTTCTCGGTGTGCCGGCGGCCGTGGCACTCGATGTAGCCGACCACCACGTCCGCGCCGCGGTCGCGCCGCCTGTGGGCCTCGTCCAGCATCCGGTAGGTCTTGCCGACACCGGGAGCCGATCCGAGGTAGACCCTCAGCTTCCCGCGGCGGATGGCGGTGCCGGGGGTGAGGTCACGGGACATGAACGCTGCTCTTTCTCGACGAAGGGCGGCCGGAAACATGTGGGTCTCGCCGCCGTCCCGAGCGGGTCATCCTGCTCCGCTCAACGGGACGCGACACATGGGCAACCGACCCGGGTGCGGGGAGGTGTTCCCCGCGCCCGGGTCGGTTCGGTCACTCAGACCACTGGTGCGACATCACTTGGTCTCGCTCAGTGCCTTGTTGAGCAGGACGACGTTGACGCCGGCCTGGCCGAGGAAGCCGAGCGAGCGGCCCTCGGTGTACTTGTCGATCAGCTGGTTCAGCTGCTCGGCGGGCACGTTGCGCGCCTTGGCCACCCGGTCGACCTGCTCCTTCGCGTACGCGACGGAGATGTGCGGGTCGAGGCCGGAGCCGGAGGCGGTGACCGCGTCCACCGGGACGCTCGCCGGGTCGACGCCGTCGAAGGCGGCGATCGCGGCGCGCCGCTCCCGGACGGCCTTCAGCAGGTCCTCGCTGTCGGGGCCGAGGTTGGAGGCGCCCGAGGCCTTCGGGTCGTACGAGCCGGCCGAGGGGCGGGGCTGGAACCACTTCGGGTCCGGCTGTGCCTGCTCGTTCGGGTCGCCGGGGTTCTTCTTCGGCAGGTCGTAGGTCTGGCCGAGCAGGCTCGACCCGATCTCCCTGCCGTCGGACGTCACGATCGAGCCGTTGGCCTTGCCGGCGAAGGCGACCTGGCTGACACCGGTGACGAACAGCGGGTAGGCGAGGCCGAGGATCACGGTCATCACCAGCAGCATCCGCAGCGCGGTGAGGTGGGTGCGCAGAAGGGTGGACATGGTTGGCGTGACCTCTCAGCTCAGGCCGGGGACGAACCGGACGACCAGGTCGATCGCCTTGATTCCGATGAACGGGACGACGAGGCCGCCCACGCCGTAGAGCCCGAGGTTCCGGGCCAGCAGCGAGCCGGCGTCGGAGGGGCGGTACTTGACGCCGCGCAGGGCGAGCGGGATCAGGCCGACGATGACCAGGGCGTTGAAGACGATCGCGGAGGTGATCGCGGACTCGGGGCTGTGCAGG
>NZ_JOAI01000083.1 GCF_000717715.1 Streptomyces sp. NRRL B-24484
CCCGCCGCAGCGGTCGAAGCACAGGTCAACGCCCCCGCGGAACTCCCGGCCGCAGCACCCCAGCAGCTCCCCGCAGCACCCGACGCCACCGGCGCCACGCTCGCCGAGGTCTGCGCGGTCGCCTGCCTCGCCGAGCCCACCCCCGGCACGCCCATGAGCGACGCCCAGGTCGCCGCCGTCCTCCGCTGGCTCAAGTTCTCCACCAACCCGCCCATGTCCGGCCGGGCCGCCATCGCCGCGTTCCGCAGCAGCGGCTACGTCGCCACCGAGGCCCGACTGTGGGATGCCTGGCGCTCCCTCGGCACCACCGCGCCCTGACCCGCGCGAACCAACCCCGAACTGCCCTGTCCAGCCGAGAGGATCGACCCATGACCAACCAGCAGACCGAGACCGCCGACGCCTACCGCGCCCAGCTCGTCAGCAACCAGCCCGACGCCCCCGGCTGGCGCCTGTTCGTCGTGCTGCCCGGCCTGGCCAGCAACTGGCCCGAGGCCACCTGGTCTACCAGCAACCCGCCCACCGTCCACCAGCGCACCACAGCGCTGGACGGCATGGGCTACCGGTACGCCACCCCGGACAGGGCCCCCAAGTGGGACTGGTCCGAGACCCAGCCCTGGGAGGACAACCCGCGCGCGCTGGTGGAGCTCACCGCCGTTACCCACGTCCGCCCGCTGGAAGACTGACCAGCAGAAGCTTCGAGGGCCGGGGCGCCTCCCAGCGTCCCGGCTCTCTTTGCCCATTGAAGTCCCATCAGACCCGGTCGGCGCGTTCCACCCCGTAGATCGCTTCCGCACGGCAGGATCGGGTCTCTAACTCCAGAAACGGCGAAGGTCCGGGGCTCTCACACACCCGGACCTCGACGCCGAACCTCGACCAGCTACCAACTCACCGAGGCGACGTGACCAGCGTACGGAACAGCTCTGCCCCCGACCACCCGACCCGCGAGGATCGGCCGGTTCCAACCGGCCGCCCGGTCTGCGCGTCATGTCGAACCCCGGTCGAGCACACTCCCGGGAAGCGGCCCAAGATCTACTGTTCCGAGGCCTGCAAGAAGCGGGCCAAGCGGGCCCTTGTGGCGGCCGAAAAGGCGGGGGCGACCACCCCGGCGGCGGGTCGAGGCGGCACTTCCCGAGCAAAAAGGGACGCGCGCTTTAGTAGTAAGGGAAAAATTCCGTCCACCCCAGGTCAGAGGGGGTCTCGGGGAGAAAGCACCCCGAAACGGACACCTTCCGCTGAGGGTGGTCGGGACGGCCGGTACGAGCGCCGCGACCGGCATCAGACCGTAGCGGTCGGGTCGGCGTTCTGCAGCTGCGGGAAGCGGCTCCTGCCGGGCGGTGAGGCGAAGGTAATGGCGGGTCCGCTGGCCGCCTCCTTCGCCGGGGTGCAGACCTGCCACAGCGTCCACCTCTGCCCGGTCTGCATGGGCAAGGTGCTCGCCGTCCGCGCCGCCAACGTGCAGGCCGCCGCCGATGGCCTGGCCGCCGCCGGGTACGTGCTGGCACTCGGCACCAACACGCTGCGCCACTACGGCCGGATGCCGTACGGCACGCTGAGGGACGGTCAGCGCGGTGGCCTGGTCGCGGTGCTGCACGACGCCTGGAAGGGCGCTTACGGGTCCGCAGGGCGCCCCTGGCGGCGTCTGCGGGACGGGTACGGGATCGTCGGGTACGAGCGCGCCTTCGAGGACACCTGGGGCAGCGAGAGCGGGTGGCACCTGCACTGGCACGTGCTGTGGGTACTCGAAGTCCCCGCCGACGTCACCGGCGAGGAGCGGCAGCAGCTGCTTGACGGCTTCCGCCGTGCGGTCGCCGCGACCTGGCGCGAGGCAGTGCTCGGTGCCGGCGGACACGAGGTCAGCACGAAGTGCGACCGGCCGAACTGCCCGTGCGGCGGCGAGGGCCACGGCACCGACGTCCGGTTCATCGGCGCCGACGAGGAGGGCGAAACCGCCCGCTACCTGTACAAGGACGGGGACAAGGGCACTGCTGGGATCGGCCTGGAGCTGACCCGATCGGACTTCAAGGACGGTCGCCGCTGGGGCCGCATGTCGCCGCTGCAGCTCGGCGACCTGGCCGCCCAGGAGCTGCTGGAGCGCGGCGAGCCGGGCCCGCTGGTTGAGAAATACCGTGAGCGCGAGCGCGGCGTCTACAAGGTCCGCAAGCACTACCGGTCGCAGTCGTTGAACAAGTTGATCCGGATGCTGGAGATCGAGCAGGACGGCCGGTCGGACGCCGAGATCGCGGCCGACGAGGGCGATGGTCTGAAGGCGGTCGCGGTCATCCCGGCCCGCACCTGGTACCGACACATCGCCTACCACCCGGGCCGCCGTCTGGCTCTGCTGCGGGCGACCGAGTCGCTCGGCGAGGCCGGGGTGCGCACGCTGATCGAGAGCTGGGATCTGGTCTGGGACCGCGACGTCCTGCCTGCGCCGCCGGAGGACGGCACCGACACCGAGGTGCCGGCCGAACCCGTCGATCAGGCCGCGGTGCTCGTGCCCGCGCAGGCCTCGGTGGAGCTCACCGAGGCTGAGGCCGCCGCGGCTGAGTTCCGGCGCCGCCGCCGAGCCATCGCGGAGGCCCGGCCGGGCGAGGTCGAGGCTGCGATGACCAGGATCCGTGCCGCCCGCTGACGGACCCGGCACCGCTGACGATGCCGGGTCCGAAAGGTTCTGACCAGCGCTTACGCCGGTGTTGACCAGCCACGCGCTTGCCCAGCGGTTCTCTAAGGACCGCTGAACAAGCGCGTGGCCGGGGCAACAACCGGCCGCGCTCCACCTAATCAGAATCTATTCGCGGATTGGATCCGCGATTCGACTTTGATTCCTGGCGGTAATTCCCACCATTACTGCTTCGGATGGGAAATCGTTGAATTAACCGTTTCCGGCTTCTCCGGATAGAAATGGTGAATCACTTCCGATCCTCCGGCATTGATCATTGCAGCCACGATCGCGAGGAGGCCACCCACGACGGTGACCTTCATGCGGGCTCGATCCTGCTGTTTCTGCAGCTCAGTAGCCATGCGGTGCTTCTCCTTCTGTGGCGATGTGCGGGTGTGGTTCATGATCTTCTTGTTGGTTTCAGGCATAGGGGTACCAAGCTCCTTAGGGTTGACTGTGGGGAAACTTCCCCGGATACGACAGAACCGAGGCAGTCCTCGCCTCGGCACGGTTCGATTGTACGGCATTCCCAAGTGCCCGTCAGCTTGCGTTATAGACAACGGATCTGAGCTGCAGAAATGTCCCTGGAAGCTCGATCTATCGCTCGATTGAGCCTCCTCGGTCCCTATGGCAATTCGGCAGACACCTGGTACCGCCGTCCCGCCGCCGGACGGACTGACCCGGCGCCGTCGGCGGCAGTGGGCCGGGGCCGCTCCCTCCGGCGCGAGCGCCGGAGCCCGGGGCCCAGGGCCCCGGGCGTGAGGGCTGGTGACGTCCGGTCAAGCCGAACTCCGGTGCCGCCCAAGCCGCCGACCGGTCCGGGCGCTGGCCGCCCTCCCCAGCCGTCGACTTGGGAGCGAGCTAGACACCGGCGCTTCGCTTGGTGTTGCTCGCCTGCCCCCTCGCTACGCTCGGGCCAGGAAGGGGCCCGCCGCCCAGGGGGCGACGTGCCCGGCCAGCCCGCGCCCGGGGGCGCGGTCCGGCACCCGCGAGCGACGAAAGGTGACGGGGGAGTGCCAGCACGGGGAGGGCGGCTGACGGCCGCGGGGAAGCGGGACTACACGGTGTCGGTGCGGTTGTCCGACGCGGAGCGGGTGCAGTGGGAGGCAGCCCGGGACGCGACGGGCCGCAAGGAGACCGGGGCGTGGGTGCGGGCGGTCGTCACCGAGGCGTTGACCGGGCATCCGGGCCTGCCGGGGGAGCCCCCGATGGTGCCGGAGGTGAATCACGCCGCCTACCTCGCGCTGGCTGGGGTGGGCAACAACCTCAACCAGCTGACCCGTGCGGTGCACTCGGGTGGCCTGCCGGCGGACCTGCTGCCGCGGCTGGAGGCCGCGATCGAGGCGGTGGGCAACGCCGCGCTGGCGGTGCGGGGGATTGGCACGGTCGGCGCCAACGACTGGGAGCCGGACACCGATTCGTCACGTGACGAATCGTGGGTTGGCCCGGAGGACGGTCCGGCGTGATCGCGAAGATCACCAAGGGGCGGAAGGCCGCCGGGGCGATCCGGTACGACTTCGGCCCCGGCCGCCGGGACGAGCACCACGACCCGCGGGTGGTCGCCGGTACGGTGCCGGGCACCCCGCAGCAGATCGCCCGGATCATCGACCACCACACCCGGCCGTCCGGGCTGACCTCGCCGATCTGGCGGTGCTCGCTGTCGCTGCCGGACGAGGACGGCATCCTCCCGGACCGGCAGTGGGCCGAGATCGCCACGGCCTACGTCGAGCGCATGGGCTACGGGGCGTGCCCGTGGGTCGCGGTGCGGCACGGCGACGACCACATCCACCTGACGGTGTCCCGGGTCGGCTGGGACCGACGGACGGTGCCGGACCGCGGCGACTACATCCGCAGCATGCCGATCGTGCGGGCGCTGGAGCGCGAGCACGGCCTGGTCGACGCTGGCGCACTCTCCAACCGGACCGCGCCGCAGGTCAGCGGGCAGGAGCGGGCCGCGGCGGTGAAGCGCGGCGCCGACGAGCCGGAACGACTGCAGATCCGCGCCGCCGTCTACGCGGCCCGGGACGCCGCCGCGGGCCGGGGCCGTGCCGAGTTCGAGCGGCTGCTCGCCGAGGCCGGGGTCGACTTCCGGGCGAACGTCGCCAGCACCGGCCGCATGAACGGCTACAGCTTCTCGATCCCGGCCTGGACGGACGCCGATGGCGCCCGGGTGTGGGTCACCGCCTCGAAGACCGCGCGGGACCTCGCGTGGCAGAAGCTCGCCCCGGTGCTGGAGCCCCCGGCCGACGCGCCGCCGGTGCTGACCGCGGACCTCGCCCGGACCAAGCTCGCCGAGGCCCGCGAGCGGGTCGGTCGGCAGCGCGCCGAGCTCGCCCAGGAGCTCGCCGCCCTCCCGGCCGGGACCGTCGCTGACCTGCCGACCGCACTGCGCGTTACCCGCTCCGCGCTCGACTCCCGGGAGAAGACGCTCGCCCGGGAAGCCGCGGCGTCGATGCGCCTGGACGGGATCGCCTCCGGAGTCAGCGCCGGGCCCCGCCTGGCGGGGCTGCGCCAGTACTTGGCCGACCTGGAGCTCGCGGCCGGTGCCGAGGCCGAGGCCATAGGGCACGCCACCGCCGCCGCCCAGCAGCGGCAGCAGGCCGATGCGGCCCGCCGGGTGCAGGCCGAGGCCGTGCAGAAGGCCGGCGCCCGCTGGAGCCTGCCCAAGCGGCGCGCGGACGCGGAGGGGATGGCCGCCGCCGCCGAGGAGTGGGCCGCCCGTTGCGAGGCCGAGGCGGTGCTGCTGGACCGCCGTGCCGACGATGCCCGGCGCCGGGCCGAGACGGCCGCCCCGCAGGGCACCGGCGAGCCGTACGTGCGCGCGCTGGAGGACCTGGTCACCGGTTGGTCGGCGGCCGAGGCCGCAGCGATCCGCGAGGACCGGCAGGCCGCCAAGCTCCAGTACACCGACCAGCTCGGCCCCCTCCAGGCCGCCCGGGTCGAGGCCGCCAAGGCCCGCAAGGTGCTCGACCAGCTCGGCGCCGAGCAGCTGCGCCGCGCCGCGCTCCCGCCGGACCGCCTCGCGCTGGAGAACTCGGTGCGGGCCGACCTCGCCGCCCAGGCCCGCGCCGCCGCCGCCCGCTCAACGTCGCCGACGACGGGGACCAGGCGCACGCCGCCGAAGAAGGCCGGCCCCTCCCACGGCGCCCGGCCGCCGCACCTGCGCCCCGGGCAGGACCCGCGGAAGGGCGGCCCGGGTCTGGGCCGCTGAGGCGGCGCAGACGCACCACCAAGAACGGCCCCCGCAGGGGTGGAACCCCGCGCCGCCGTCCGACCGACCACCCACGCCCACCACCACACAACAGCCCAGGGGGAGAAGGACCAGGAGAGGGGTTGTCTGATTTTCCGGGCCCCCTGACAGGCGGGCTGACCTGCGTCGACGCCGACGGTCCCGGCGAGGGGCCGGGGTACCTGCGGTGGTGCCTACGGGGCCACCTGCGGGAGTGCCACCGGTGTCACCTGCGGTGGTACCTACGGGGGTTGCCGCCTGTGGTGCCAGGGCCGCTTGCCGCGCCCTGGACCCAGGCCACGCGCGGCACTCCCCGGCGCGCATCCCGAGCTCCCGCCAGGCCCGCCGTTCGCGCCGGGAAGCACCGCCCCCCGGGGTGAGGCCGGCCACCGTCGGCGGCCCGGGGCACTCGAAGTGTCAGAGGTGTGATCGGTGTGGATCTTGGGATTCGAGGCCGTCGCGTCGTGATGCATAGGAGTGGGGCATCAAGGTCTCTGGTGGAGACCTTGATGGTGCGTCGGATTCCTTGATGGTCGCCCTGTCGGGGTTCCTTGATGGTGCTGCTCGTGACCTTCGGATGGTTGATGCAAGGGTGTGTCGATCGGATTCGGTGGCCGGGGCGTATCTCGATTCGTCACGTGACGAAACGGTTAGAGTCTTCGTATGACCGAGGAGACTACGGAGCCGGGTGGCCGGGCTCAGTTGAAGTGCGACTGGTGCGGGTGGCCGTTCACGCCGCCGAAGGCGACGGGCCGGATGCCGCGCTACTGCCGGCGGTCGTGCCGCCAGCGTGCGTACGAGGCCCGGCAGACGCAGGAGGCGGTGGCCGCGGCGGTGCTGCGCCGAACGAAGGGCCAGCCGCCGGTGCGGTCGGCGGTCCCGGCCGGGGCGGAGCTGGAGGGAGCAGAGTCGCTGCCGCTGTTCTGACCCGCGCGGGGTGGTTGCCTCTGCGGTTGCCTCTGCGGTTGCCACTGGGGTTGCTACTCGGGGTGGCTTCTGGGGCTTGCTTCTCGGGCTTGCCGCTGAGGTTGCGTCAGTCCTCCGCCCGTCGGGGGTGTCTCCGCAGGTCAGGTCATGGACATTCGGCTGTCCATAGGGTCGACAACTTCCCCGGGGCCTCGATGGCCCCGGGGAAGTTGCGCTTGCGGCCCGGCACTTGGGGTCTCCCGTTGCCCGCCCTGGTGGTCGGCTCCGCCGTGGCCGGTCCTCGCGGTGCTGCTCGGCCCGGCCGGGGCGCCGGCCTTCGCGCGCGTCGCCCGCCGATCTCCCGCCCCAGGGGTCGGGTCGAGCGGGGGGTTCCCTCGTTGGGCGGCAGGGCTTGCCCCAGAGCGCGGGTTCTCGGGGGGCCGCCAGGCTCGCTCGCGACGGCTTGCCGCTTGGCCTGGCGGCCCCCCGAGGTTCCGTGCTGGCCTTCGGTGCCGTCCGACGAGGGGACCCCCCGCCGGGTCGAGCCACCACCACGACGCACGCCGTACCCAAGATCGGGACAGCCCCTCCCCTCCGCAGGGTGGCCCGCCGGAGGCATGCCGTGACGCGAGCGGGAGCACCCTCCGGCGGCAGGAGAGGGGCGGTCGCGGGGCCCGGGCGAACCGGACACCCGCTCTCGAACCCGTCACGTAGCGGGTTTTGGTGCCGTGCCCGGTTCAGGGGCGGTCGGGAGGCGGGGCCAGCGGAGTCGGGGTGGGGAACGGGTGGGGCGGGGGCAGCGCCGCGGCGAGGTTGGAGAACAGCTCGTAGACCCGCCAGCCGAGGAAGGCGGTCACCACCAGCGTGACGGTCAGTGACAGCTTCGACCGGGTCACCAGGGCGACAGTGCCGCGCAGGAGCTGCCGGTTGGCGCTCTCCCAGGCGGGGGCCGGCGGCGTCCAGGCGAGGGGGCGGGCGGGCGCGGGCGGGGCGTCGACGGGGGCGATGCTCTGCTGCTCGGGCTCCCGGCCGTCGTGCACGGCGTCGATGTGCCGACGCTGCTCGTCGTGAGCCTGGAAGGGGTACTGGTGGTCGCTGATGGTGCGGCAGACCCCGCAGCGGTACCGGTGCAAGATCGTCGTCCCCTTCCGGCGGGGGTGTAGTCGGGGGCTGTAGTTGGCGTGTAGTCGGGCGTGTAGTCGTGTGGTTTTCGCAGGTCAGCCGCCGGGTGTAGTCGAGGCTGGCGGGGCCCTGGTCCTCCCCGGGGGAGAGCGGCGGGGAAGGCTGTCCGAGCATGCCAGAGCCCCCGCCCGGCCGGGGCCGAACGGGGGCTCTGGTGGTGGGTCGGGGGAGGCCGGTCAGACGGCCACCGCGGGGGCGGGTTCGGGGACCGCCTGTGCGGGCAGCCGGGGAGGGTGCCCGAGGTGGGCGCGCAGGCCCTCGAAGGAGAGGCCCGGGGAGACCCCGCTGCCGCTCTCCCCGGTGACCCTGACGGACTTCTCCACGGGAAGGCCGGCGGACCGCACGGCGGTGCCGAACTCCCGAGCCGTGTACCCGGTGTAGCGGTGGTGGCGCTGGAGGGTCTCCAGGATCTCGGCGAGGTGGACCTTCCCGGCCCCGCCGTCGCGCCGGGCGCGGATGGCGACCATGTGCTCGATGGTGGTGGTCAGCTCGGCATCGGTGAGGGTCGGGGGGACGGCCGCGGCGGGCTCGTCCTCCTGGTCGTCCCCGTCCTCGTCGGCGTCGAAGTCGTCGCCGTCGAGCAGCTGCTCGTCGTCCTCGGTGGCGGCCTTCGCCGGGGCGGGGGCGTGGATCAGCGCGGCGATCCACCACACCCCGGCGAAGAGGCCGATGCCTGGCCCGACCCACGGCCGGGCCAGGGACCAGACCAGTGGTCCGCCGACGACGAGCAGCAGCGCCGCCGCGCCGGCAGAGTCCTTGAACTTCTCGAAGCTCGCCTTGCGGGCGGCCTTCGCCCGCTCCAGCTCGACCTCGCGGGCCGCCACCTGCCCGGCCTCCTGGGCCTGGAGGAGCGCGACGCGCTTGACCGGGTCGGTCTCCGCGATCAGCTTTTTGGCGAAGGCGACCTCGGCGGCCTCGGCGACCTCGGCGGCGATCCGCTCCCGCTTGGCCTGGAGTGCAGCGGCCTCGGCACGCCGCTCGCGGTGGGGCGTCATCAGCCTGCGGACCAGCACGGGCGTGCCGGTGCACAGGCCGGTGACCGGCCACAGCAGGGTGGCCCGCAGGCCCTCGGTGGGGATGATCTTCTCCATGGCGGTCAGCCCAGGAACGAGGTGATCAGGCCGCTGAGGATGCTGGCCGGGAGGGCCCAGAGCCCGCCAGCGGCGGCGAACAGGGACGGCGCGATCGCACCGAACAGGGAGTCCTTCCAGGCCCGCGGCTTGAGCCCGAACACCGCGATGGTCAGCACGGCGGCCGTCGCGCCGGTCTTCCACTCGCCCAGCGCGGCGTTGCCCTGCATCGAGGTGCTGAGCTGCTGGCCGATGCCCGCGAGCTGCTGGAAGGCGGTGCCCGCGTTGGCCGCGAGCAGGCCGATGCCGAACGCCCAGTAGGGGACGTGGTCCGGGTCGACCTTGATCTTGTTCTTCCCGCGGATGCCGACGTACAGGTAGAAGGTCGCGGCGGTGGCGGCGCCGCCCGTGCCGAGTGCAACCAGGGTGCTCATGGTGGGTTCTCCTTCGGGTGGGTCAGTAGAGGGGGAGGGCGGCGAGGACGTTGCCGAGGCCGAGCGCTACGGCCAGCCCGGAGGCGACCGGGATGCGGGCCAGGACCAGGAGCGCGAGGGGGAAGGGCCCGGTGACCTCGCTGACGCGCAGGCGGCCCCGGTCGCGCATGTGCAGGTCGAGGGCCCAGCCGAAGGCGGCCAGGAGCAGGCCGACGTAGGGCCCGCCCGGGGTGATCAGCTGGACGAGGCCGGTCATGTAGCCGGCGGTGGCGCTGATCGCGGTGAGCACGCACCAGCGGCGGAAGCGCCAGGTGCGCTCGGAGGGGCCGGCGGCGCGGGCGGCCCGGCGGCGCTGGCGGCGGGCCCGGGTCTTGGCCTCGCGCTGGTCGGCGAGCTGCTGCTGACGGTGGCGCTTGGTGCGCTGCTCGGGGGTCTCCCCGGCCGCGGCCAGGCGCGCGTCCTCCTCCGCGCGGGCCCGCCGTTTGGCGGTCTCGCGCTCGGTCTCCAGGCGGGCGGCCCGGTCCTCCGGGGTCTCGGTGATCCGGGCGCCCAACATGTCGACCAGGCCCACCAGGTCGTCCCGGTGGAGCGGCCGGTCGGGGGTGAGGATCTTCTCGACCCGGTGACGCTCGGCGCGCTGGGCGGCGGTCTCCCCTGCGGCGGCGAACGCGGCGTCACGCTCGGCCCGCTGCGCGTCGACCAGGGCCTCGTACTCGACCTGCTGGCGGGCGAAGCGCTGCGGCTCGGTCTCGGTGAGGAACTGGCCGACCTGCTCGCCGACCTGCGAGGCGATCGCGGTGGCCTGCTCGGCGAACAGCTTCCCGGCCGGGGCCCAGAACGCGGCGGCGGCAGCCTCTACCGAGGGCAGGACGTGGCCGGCCTCGACCGGCACCGGGATGTGGACGCCGGGCACCGGCTGGGCCGGAATCTCCCTGCGCCACCACTCGGTGACGATCTCGCCAGCGGGCTCGCGGGTCGGCATGCCGACGGTGGGCGGCTCGGACGGGGGCGGGGGGATGGGCGGGGTGGTGGTCATCGCTGGCCCTCCCGGCGGATCAGCTCGCGGATGCCCCACGCCGCGAGTGCGGCGTCGACCAGGACGAGCAGCAGAATCCAGATCACGGTCTGTCTCCAAGTCGGTTGAGGGGCCCGGCCGGTGAGGGCCGGGCCCGATGCGGAGTGGGGTCAGGAGGAGCGCCACCAGGCGCGGGGCGCCGGGTGGGAGTCGACGGCGCGGGCTCGGCGGACCTTGGAGTCCATGCGGGCGTGTCCGGCGCGGTCGGCGGCCCGGACGGCCGCCGCACGGCGCTGCTGTCCGGTGCGGGTGTCGCTGCTGCTGTTGCCGGTCAGGGCGTTCCAGAGGCCCATCAGCCGACCTCCACCACGCCGGTGACGCTGGCCGGGCGGCCGTTCACGCTGACCATCACGCGGAAGCGGGCGACGCCGTCGCGGGTGGTCATCGTGACGCCGGTGGTCCGGTCGTCGCGGGTGAGTTCCCGCAGCTGAGAGAGGCTGACCGGGTTCGGGACGAGGTAGGCGTCGCCGTCGGGCCAGATGGCCCCGACGCCGGGCAGGCTGAGGCCGCTCACTTGGCACCGCCCTTCGCGCCGACCAGGCGGGAGAGCAGGCGGCCGGCCGCACCGGCGGCACGGCGGAGGTCCTCGGGGGTGATGGGCGGGATCTTGGGGGTAGCGTCAGGCACGGCTGGTCCCTCCGATACAGGGGTTGGCCAACTGAGCCCCGACCGGTTGCCTCCGGTCGGGGCTTCTTGCATCACTGAAGGTAGACCAAAACTCGAATTTGCACTACCCCCTTGGTAGAGTACGGCTCTGTGTTCTACCGTTCTCGGTAGAGCGGTCACACCGTCCGCTCACACCGAGAGGAGGGAAACCGTGGCCGGATACGCCGATATCGCCGCGCATTTCCGCAGGCAGATCGAGGGAGGGGAGCTGAAGCCGGGTGACCGCCTCCCGACGTTGCGGGAGGTGATGCAGGAGTTCGGGGTAGCGCAGCAGACCGCCTCCCGCGCCTACAAGGTGCTGAAGGGGGAGGGCCTGACCGAGGCCACCACCGGGGGCGGGACCGTCGTGGCGAAGGCAGGCAGCGACAACATCGCCGCCCGCGTCCGTAACCACGCGGCCACCGGCAAGGCGCTGGGCGCTGGCGAGACCTCCCGAATCGTGGAGGTCGGCACGGTCGGCGCTGACGAGACCGTGGCGGCCCGGCTGGAGGTCGAGCCCGGCACACCGGTGCACGTCCGCCGGCGGGTCGTCAGCCGGGACGGGGCACCCGTGCACCTGAGTTCGAGCTACTACCCGGCGTACGTGATCGAGGTGACGCCCGAACTCGCGGAAGCTGTCTCCACCGGAGGCTCCCGCGAACTCGCGGCGGAACGTCTCGGCACCGCGCAGGAGCGGGTGCTGGAGGAGGTGACCAGCCGACTCGCCACCGAGCCGGAGAAGGAGGCTCTGGGCGGCCTCACCGGCTCGGTGATCGTCACTCAGGTTGTCCGGACCGTCCTGCTCGCGGACGGCCGGATCGTCGAGGTGGCAGTCAAGGTCACCAACGGCTCCACCGTGCTGCGGTGGTCCACCCCGCTGAGCTGATCAACCAACAAAGCGGGGCCGCGCCGGAATTGCGCTCCGGAGCGGCCCCCGTGATCCACGGAGGTAACCCGTGTCCCACACCACGCAGTATGACCGACAGCTGACCCGTCTCCACCGCGCGCTCCTGGTCACGGCAGCCGTGCCCATGCTCGGCTTCGGCGTCATGGGCGGCATCGGCACCTACTCGAACATGACCAGGGCGTTCGCCGACTCCGGCACCGCACTCGGCGTCATCGCCGCCGGCGAGGGCGCCACCGCTGTCCTGGCCGTCCTCACCCTGGTCCTGACGGCCCTCTCCCAGTCGACCCCGACCCTGGTCCGCACCGGCCTGTGGGCGATGCCCGCCGCCGCCGCAGTGGTCGGCGCGGTCACCGCCTCCACCCTCCCGCTCGCCGCCGTCCAGGCCATCACCCCGATGGGCATGTGCGTCGCGGCCGAGGGCCTGGCCCTCATGGTCCGCCGCGTCATGGTCTACCGGACCGGCATCGACCCCGAGGCCCGACGCCGCACCGCCGACACCACCCGCCGCCTGGCCTACCTGCGGGCCGTCGCCGCCCAGCACCCGGACGCCAAGACCCGCCGCAGGGCCGAGCTGAAGGCGTGGAAGGTCGCCGAGAAGGCCGGCGACGGCGACCACCAGCTCGGCGCCGACCTGGTCCAGGTCCAGCGCGAGCGCCTCACCATCGCCGCCGACGACGCCCTGTCGTCCATGTTCACCCTGGTCGCCGTAGCACCCGCCGCAGCGGTCGAAGCACAGGTCAACGCCCCCGCGGAACTCCCGGCCGCAGCACCCCAGCAGCTCCCCGCAGCACCCGACGCCACCGGCGCCACG
>NZ_JOAI01000084.1 GCF_000717715.1 Streptomyces sp. NRRL B-24484
AAGGGCTCCAGCCGGGCCCACTGCTCGTCAGTCATGTCTCCACGTGCCACGGACCGCGATCATTCCACGCCCCGAACCCACTTTCGAAACACGGCCTAGTACTCTGCGTAACCGCTCGGGTGACCTGTGGGCGGCCCCGGCAAGGACCTTTCGGAGTTCCTGCCGGGGCCGCGTGCTGTTCGGCCTGGCCACTCCGACACCGGAGGAGGCCCCGGACGACGCGGTCGAGACACTGGCGCTGATGAACCTTTCCCGCGCCAACTACGGCACTCCGCCGGTGCACGGCCGGGAGTGGATGCTGCGTTACGTCGCCCAACAGGACCGCGAAGAAGGGCCGGCGGTGAGGGCGAGCGACGTGCACAGCCGATGGCAGCTTGATGCCGACGGCTGGGAGCAGCACCCTGGCTACGCCGCCGCTGGCTGGCGGATGGCGCTGGCCGGCGCCGTGTACGAGCAGCGCACCGTCCGTAGCTGGACGGAGGCCGACCTCGCCGAGGCGGCCGGCCTCACCGAGGACCAGGTCGAGGACATCGAATGCTCCGGCGCCGACCCGACCCCCGACATCCTGCAGGCACTCGGCCACGCCTTCCGCGCCGACGTCCTGTTCGCCACCGCCGGCCCCGAGCCCGGCGTCCGCTTCATCACCCACGACGACGGCCACAACGGACCCCACCACCAGGCCGCCCTGACCCTTCCGCTAGTGGGTGACCTACAGACACGGCAGCTGTAGTTCGTGCCCTTGGTGCTGTCGGTACTGGTCAGCGCGGAGACGGGGCTCGCGGAGATGACAGTGGCCACCGCGATCATGACGAGGTGTGACTCACGATCTGACCCACCCGGTACCACCCCGGGCCCAACCGCTGCTCCGTGCTGCCCTCCACCTCTCCGCTCTCGCGAACGCCGCCGGCCGACCCCTCTTCGGCGACCCTTACCAAGGCGGCCACCCCCACCTGACCAACCTCGCCGAGGTCTGCAGACTCCGCCCACCACAACCGCCCACCCCTCGCAGCAAATCCCGCCCCCGCACCCGCCAAACCCAAGTGGCCGATCAGCAACGCCCACTACCACTACCCCTGGGCGTTCGAGGAGATCACCTACGGCTGCCCCCGCCCACCGCACCCCATCCGGCGCAAATGACTACCGGGCAGCACACCCCAACCCCCGATCGCTACTCCTCGCGTGTACCGCGTGGGTCTGTACGGTGGCCGGTGTATCTCCCGATCAAGGAAGAGCACCTGATGAGCGACGTGATCGCCTCGGTTGAGGCGGTTGAAGAGGTTCGGCCGGTCGAGCTGTCGGCGGACCTGCTGGACGACCAGTTGATCGGGCAGCTGGTCGACCGGGCCCGCGCGAGCGGGCTCCAGTTGACCGGCGAGGGCGGGCTGCTGCAGCAGCTGACGAAGCGGGTGCTGGAGTCCGCCCTGGAGGGCGAGACCACCGACCACCTCGGCTACGAGAAGCACGACCGGGCCGGCGCGGGCAGCGGCAACAGCCGCAACGGCGTCCGGGCCAAGACCGTGCTCACCGACGTCGGCCCGGTCGAGATCGAGGTGCCTCGAGATCGCGAGGGCAGCTTCGATCCGCAGATCGTCAAGAAGCGCCAGCGGCGGCTGACCGGCGTCGACGAGATGGTGCTTTCGCTGTCCGCGCGGGGTCTGACGCACGGTGACATCTCCGCGCACCTGGCCGAGGTCTACGGGGCGAGCGTGTCCAAGTCGACCATCTCCACCATCACCGACAAGGTCATGGACGGGATGGCCGAATGGCAGAACGGCCCGCTCGACGCGATCTACCCGGTGATCTTCATCGACTGCATCCACGTGAAGGTCCGCGACGGGCAGGTCGCCAACCGGCCGATCTACATCGCCCTCGCGGTGACCGTCGACGGCACCCGCGACATCCTGGGCCTGTGGGCCGGCGACGGCGGCGAGGGCGCCAAGTACTGGCTCCAGGTCCTGACCGAGATCAAGAACCGCGGCGTCGAAGACGTGTGCATGGTCGTCTGCGACGGACTCAAGGGCCTGCCCGACGCCATCGGCACGGTCTGGCCGCAGGCCATCACCCGGACTTGCGTGGTTCACCTCATGCGGGCATCGTTTCGATACGCGGCCCGCCAGGACTGGGACAAGATCTCCCGCGCACTCAAGCCGATTTGCACCGCGCCGACCGCCGACGCCGCCGAGGACCGGTTCCTGGACTTCCAGGAGGAATGGGGCGCCAAGTATCCGGCGATCGTTCGACTCTGGTCGAACGCCTGGGCCGAGTTCGTGCCGTTCCTCCAGTTCGACGCGGAGATCCGGCGGGTCGTCTGCACGACCAACGCGATCGAGAGCGTGAACGCCCGCATCCGAAAGGCTGTCCGCGCCCGCGGACACTTCCTGAACGAGGCCGCGGCGCTCAAGTGCGTCTACATGGCCGTCATGAGCCTGGACCCCACCGGGCAGGGCCGCAAACGCTGGACCATGCGCTGGAAGCCCGCACTCCAGGCCTTCGACATCGCCTTCGACGGCCGGCTCTCCCTCGGCCGCCGGTAACTCACACAACACGAGATACACCAGTCGCTGGACACACCCTCCTCCTCGCCTGAGTCACAGCCCATTACCACCGATTACGGGACAGATCCGTTGATTTGACACTCCCATATGCGGCGTGTGGGTTGCGGTGGTGGTGCGTCACCTGTTTTCAGTGGTTGGTGTCCTGGCTGGTGCTGGTCAGGGAGGGATGTGGTGAAGGCTGGTGGCGGGTTGGTGGTGAAGGATGGTGTCGTTGCCCGGTGACGCCTGGTTGTCGCCTGTTATAGCGGGGTGGATGGCAGCTGCCGGCGGGTTCTTGCTGTTGATCGGCCGCAGGGCTATGGCAGGGGGCCGAGGCTGCCGTCGATGAGGGTCTCTGTGATGAGGGGGCGGTCTCGGAGGGTGAGGATCTCGTTGGCCAAGGCGATGATCGGGCGGGGTCCCGGTCGCCGTGCACCCTGATGGCGGCGGCCGACAGGTCGTGCGGGACGGCGTCGGCGTCGAGCAGGACGCGCCGGTCCTGCGGGGCCAGT
Organism: Streptomyces sp. NRRL B-24484; assembly: GCF_000717715.1. Taxonomy (GTDB): domain Bacteria; phylum Actinomycetota; class Actinomycetes; order Streptomycetales; family Streptomycetaceae; genus Kitasatospora. The sequence continues at coordinate 3,047 of NZ_JOAI01000084.1, forward strand.
TCCAGGAACTCCAGTCCGGTCAGCTCGGCGATTTCCAGCGGGTCGGGGAGTGCCCCTGGGTGGGCGGACAGGGTGCGCAGGCGGGGCAGCCCGTAGAAGGGGGCCAGGCTGAACGGTTCGCCGTCCTGCGCGCCGATGCCGAGGACCTCCAGATCTGGGTGGACGGCGGCCTCGACGTGGTTCTGGTGATGGACGCTCGCCACGAAGGGCAGCGGGTGGAGGTTCCGTCTCCGGCGGGGTTCCCGGTCCCGGTCCGGGTGCAGTACCAGGTCGGTGAGGGATTCGGCGAGCAGGTGGGCGCCGATGCTCTGTTCGTGGTCGAGCACGATGATCTGCCCGGTGTGGCCGCGGGGGCCCGGGGTCAGGTCGACGGCGATTCGGTTGCCGCCACCGGTGTCGCCGATGACGATCCATCCGGGCGAGACGACCAGGTCCTGCACGGCGGCGTCGGGCGAGGTGAGGGCCACCTCCATCGCCGCGTACTTCCACGGCAGGGCACGCTCCGAGGCGTCGGCGATGGCGAGGCTGTTCAGGGCCCCGAGCTCGAAGCCGACCGCGGCGAAGACGCGGGACTTCGCCTCGTAGTCGTTCCTCCAGTCCTGCCACCGTGCGTGAGTCACCCGGTAGAGCACCTTGATCTCCTCGGGCAGCGCCACGCCGAGGCTCGCCTCCGCGGCGGGGATCTCCTCCTCGGTGGCGCCGTTCTCGCCGGGGATCCGCCCGCGGAGCGTTCGTTCCAGCAGGGCCAGGTCCACGGACGGGGCCGGCCGTGCATCTGGCACCGCCTCGGGCAGGCGGCGCCACGGCTCGGGTACGGCGCCCTCGGTCAGGATCAGCGCGCCCGGGTGGGCGCTGCCGGAGCCGGGTTCGGCGGCGGGGCCGTAGTCGAACAATTGGAGCACCGTCCGCCCGCTTGGGGCGATCTCCACGGTGAACGCGATGTCATCGACCCTGGCCGGTACGAGCGCCTGCCGTACCCGGTTGGTCGCGGTGAACTCCTCCCGGCTGTCCGGCATCGGCACGCCGGACGTCAGCATGGCCCGGAGCGACCCTCTCCGCAGGGGCATGCTCCACGAGCCGCGGCCGATCCTCCCCGCCACGTGGCCACCCGGTACGGCGAGACGCTCCGCGTGGGCTGCCCGTAGGAGCCGCAGCAGGGGCTCCCAGGTGGCGAAGTCGTGCAGCGAGGACAAGGGGGCCTCCGACGGTCCGGTGATCACGGCGGCGGCGATTATGCCGCTACGGCCTCGCCATCTGATCCCGGCCCCATCTGGAACAGCCCGACAACTCGGTGTCCAGCCAGCCGAGTACGATGCTTTGCCCAGACGAATGCGGCCGCCTACCAGGCCACGCCCAGAGCCTCCAGCTGTCCGAGCTGCTCCGCGGTGAGCTTGTCGCTCCGGGCCCGAGTGTTGTTGAGCCAGATACCCAACGACGTCCCTCCCTCGCATGCCCCTCCCGCTCGGCGAGCGCCGCGAGGTGGATCCGGAACCGGTCCGTGCGGGACGTCTTCGGCTTCGCCTCCGCCGCGGCCCTCGCCGCCACCAGCTCGGGGTCCTCGGCGATGCCGATCGCCGCCAGCAGGTCCCGCATCCCCTCACCCAGGCCCTCGCCAACCCCGACGGCTACGCCGCCCACCCTGCGTCGCGACGAAGCCGAGCGAGCCGGGAGGCTGAACGCAAGGTCGGCCTCGACGGGAGTATCCCCTTCCCCGACCTCGGCCAGGCCGCTGCCCCCCAGCCACCACCCCGTCCTTGCTGCGCCGACACCTGCTCCGACCGCGCCTCGGCGCCGCTTCTTCTGCCCCTGACCGTGTCAGGTTGGGTCGGCTATTCGTTGGCCTTTCCCAGCTCTTCCTCGGCTTCAGCCTCGGCGCCGGCCCGCCGGTAGGCCTCGGCGGAGGCCTCGCGCGTAGCCCGGACCTCGCCGGCCGGGCGTCCGGCTGCCTGCAGGGTGTCGGCGAGTTCGCCGAGCGCCTCACCCTCGTGGTACGCGTCGTCCAGCTCATGGAACACGGCGACAGCACGCTCACCGGCCTCCACCGCCCGCTCCACCTCTCCCGCCCCCCGCAATGCGGTGCCGAGGTTGTTCCACACCCCGCCTTCGCCATGGCGGTCGCCGAGGGCTTGGCGGATGTCGAGGGCGTGTTGGTGAGCGTTGAGGGCGTCGTCGAAGCGCCGCAACCGCTTGAGAACGGTGCCGAGGTTGTTCCACGCCCGGCCTTCGAGGTGGCGGTCGCCGAGGTCGTGGTGGATGTCGAGGGCGTGCTGGTGGGCGTTGAGGGCGTCGTCGAAGCGCCGCAACTCCGCCAGAGCGTTGCCGAGGTTGTTCCAGGCCATGCCTTCGAGGTGGCGGTCGCCGAGGTCGTGGTGGATGTCGAGGGCGTGCTGGTAGGTGTTGAGGGCGTCGTCGAAGCGCCGCAACTCCGCCAGAGCGTTGCCGAGGTTGTTCCACGCCCCGCCTTCGAGGTGGCGGTCGCCGAGGTCGCGGTGGATGTCGAGGGCGTGCTGGTGGGCGTTGAGTGCTTCGTCGAAACGCCGCAGCCCTCTGAGGGCGAGGCCGAGGTTGTTCCAGGCCGTGGCTTCGAGGTGGCGGTCGCCGAGGTCCCGGCGGATGTCGAGGGCGTGTTGGATGGCGTTGAGGGCGTCGTCGAAGCGCCGCAACCCCTTGAGAACGGAGCCGAGGTTGTTCCACGCACTGCCTTCGGCACGGCGGTCGCCGAGGTCGCGGTAGATGTCGAGGGCGTGTTGGTGGGCGTTGAGGGCGTCGTCGAAGCGCCGCAACTCCCGGAGGGCGAGGCCGAGGTTGTTCCACGCCCGGCCTTCGCCATGGCGGTCTCCGAGAGAGGTGGCCGCGTTGCGGGCAAGCGTGGCAACGTCCAGGGCGTCCTGCAAATACCGACGCGAACGCAGGTATCCCCCCAGGAAGTGGGCCAGGCTCATGGTGACCTCGTGGTGGCCGGAGGCGTGCGCGGTGTGGACGGCGGCCACGAGGTTGGCGCGCTCTGCATCCAACCATTCCATCGCTGTGCCCCGGTTGGGGAAGCGGTTCTTGTCCCCGCCCGTGCTGAGGTTGAGGTGGGCGTCGGCGGCTTGCACCGTGCGGGCGTAGTAGTTGAGGAGATGGGTGAGGGCTTTGGCACTGGCCTGCGGGCTTTGCTGGGCTTGTTCGGTGGCGTAGGCGCGGACGAGGTCGTGCATGCTCCACCGGCCACTGTCCGGGTCCTGCCGCACCAGGCTCCCCCTGACCAGCGCAGCCAGCCGCATCCGGATGTCCCTGGCCTTACCCACCCCGCTGAGCGCCACGACCGCCTCCAGCGACATATCTGGCCCCGGGACCACCGCAAGCAGCCGAAACAACTCCTCCTGCGGCGCCGTTAGACGCCGCACCGACCGTTCCAGGACACCGCGCACGGCACGCGAGCCATCGTCCAGCACATCCAGCCGCTCCGCCGGGTCATGCAGCTCGTCGGCGAGCGCGGCCAGCTTCAGCGAACGGTCAGCGACAAGCTGCGCGGCGGCGATCTGCAAAGCCAGCGGCAAATACCCGCACAGCTCCGCAACCCTGGCCGTGCCGATGGGGTCGGCGGCGATCCGGCCGTCGCGAGGCAGAACCAGCCGCACCGCGGCGTCGACCAGACCAACGGCTTGCTCCGGAGCGAGGACATCGAGATCAACCAAACGCGCACCGAGCACGGCCGCGAACTCGTCCCGTGAGGTGACCAGGAGACGGTGCGGACCCGCCGGTACCAGGTGCTCGACCTGGCTGGCGGCGGAGACGTTGTCGGCAATCACCAGCACCCGCTCCCCGGCCCGGGTACGGGTGGCAAGCTCGGCGCGGTAGAGGGCTGCGCGCTGGGCTTCTTCCGGGGGGATCTGGGAGGTGTCGACGCCGAGTTGGCGCAGGACGTCGTCCAAGGCGCGCCCGGCGTCGGTCGGTGTGTCGTCGTAGCCGCGCAGGTCGAGGAAGACGGCTCCGGTGAACGCCCCGTCCACGAGGGCGCGGTGGCCGGCGGCGAGGGCGAGTGTGGTCTTGCCGATCCCGCCCATGCCCCGCACCGCCGCCGTCACCACTACCGCGGCAGCAACGGTTCCGGGGCACTCGGGCTCCGGGTCTCCGAGTGGGTCGAGCAGAGTGAGCAGGTCGTCCAGTTCCTTCCCGCGTCCGGTGAATCCCGCCGCGACCCCTGGAAGTGGGGGGAGCGGCGGCAACTCGGGGGACGCCGACGGGACGGAAGGACCGTCCGGTGCGGTGCCCGGGATTTTCTCTTTGCTGGCGCGGTCGAATTCTTCGGCAAGTGTGACCATCCGGGTGTAGGAGTTTTTCCATTCGACGAGGTCGGTGCGGGCCGCGGTAAGGACTTTCACGGTGCTTTCGTCGTGTTTCCTGCAGGCGCAGACGAACGCGGAAACGAATTCCCAGTCGTACACGCGGAAGACGCCTGCCCGGCCTTTTTGAAGCTCGCTGATCGCCGTCCCCGTGAGTTTCCCGTCCTCATCGGCCGCGATGAGCTGGGGTCCGCTGGGGTTGCCAGCGTCCCGGCGGAGCTGGTCCAGGCGCTGCCCGAACTCCCGCAGCACCCGCTGCGACTCTGCGCTCTCACCGGCCAACGTATGTACCCCCTTGCTGACTGCCAGCCCACAGCGGCCGGCCGCAGCGTTCTCCTCCCACCGCGCAGGTGGACGGCCCCGAGGAGTGGCTCACCGAGCCGTCCAGAGCGCATGCCGTTCCAGGATGGTCCGCAGTAGCCCGCGCCCGTCCGCATCGGTCCGCGATCGTCCGCCGGACCGGCCTCTCACCCTAGTGCTCACCTGGGGGGATGCGGGGGTGTTTCCGGGATGATCCGGGTGTATCTGCAGATCGGCTCCAGGCCTTTCCTGGCCGGGATCGTGGTGGCCAAGCCGGCCGGCTGACCCGCACTCACCACAACCCGCCAGGGGAGGACCTGATGTTCAGCAAGCAGTGGCACACCCACACCGACAAGACCCCGCACAGCACGGCAATCCCCGTCCAGCCGACCGCACCCCACCACGTCCCGGCCGAAGCCGAGACGCCCGGCGAACACCTCGCCGGGCAGATCGCCCGCGGCGCCGCCTCCGGCGTCACCCGCTCCGTCACCGACTGGATCATCGAGCAGCTCACCGAGAACTTCGGCTGACCATCCATGACCATCCCAGGGGGCCGGCGCCAGCACGACGCCGGCCCCCTGGGATGGTCGTCCCTCTGCGTGGCCGGTGCAGAATTCCGTTATCATCAGAACCTGATTCCCCGAATTCGATGCGGTTTTCGGAGATGGGCACAGGACCTGAGGCGGGATCTGCTAACAGTGAGTTTCTTGGTGCGCGTCGGGGGAGTGGCAGTGGTGGGGCGTCGGTGTTTTGGCAGTGGTTGAGGTCTTGTTTCTGCTGGTTGGCTGCCCGGTGTTGACTGTCGTGGTTTGTCGTTTGGGTGCTGTCATGGTTGTCGTTTGTGCTGGTCGTGGTGGTGTCGCCTGGTATGGATGGTCGGGGTCCGGGCGGTGCTGTTAGCGCATGTCGTTTGTTGCTGTCAGGGGTTTGGCGTTTTCGGTGTCGTGGCTGGTGGTGGCCTGTCCAGAACCCAAATTTTGAGCCGCTGCCGACAGGAGGAGTTGTTACGAGTTTCGCTACTTCATCAAGGCGCCGCGCAAGCGCGGCGCGGCACTCGCCCGCCTCCTGTCTTCACCTCGGCGTGCGCGGCGGCCGGCGGTGCCGCAAGGAGCGGCAGAGAGAAGCATGGGGCTCCGCCCCAGACCCCGGCCTTATCTCGGAGGGGGAGGGGGCAGGCGCATCGTCAATGTGGTGAGGGTACGGGGTCGCGGGACGGCCCCCTCCTCGACCGGACACCCAAGGGCGTACCCGGAACCTGGGGCCCGGCCTTCGACCGCGCGCAAAAGTGGCCGACCTGGAGGCAGGAGCCGAGCCCCCAGAACCCGGGTGCGGCGAAGCTGCCCGATCGAGGAGGGGGCCACCCCGCTCAGCCTGGAGTGTGCTGGTGGCGGCTCTTCGCGATTGGCTCAGCCCGGACACCAGCCAGAGTCGCTCTGCTACCCGCGCGATACTCCCCGCACACAAGCAGGAGCCGCGGCGAACAGCGGTCGATTGGAGATGGAAGTGGCCAGGCTGATTCTCGTGGCTCTCTGGTTCGTCATTGCCATTGGCGGAGGGCTCCTTGCCGCATGCAACTTCGGAGGGCTGGCGGAGAGGATCTTCGATCTCCTTGACTCCTACTCCCTGACCTCTGGGGCTACGCCGAGGACCGTACGCATCATTGGCGGCGGATTTGTAGCAATCTCCACGGCCGGGATCTTTGTCATAGCGCTCTCCCACGCGCAGGGACTCAATCACTGAGCTCAGCCGACGACCAGCCTCACCATTTGCCGGTCGATCTAAGCTTCCAAGCAGAGTTCGTGAAGGTGATTGTCGGTCCCGTGGTAGACCACGTGCAGGGTTTTATCGCTATTACAGGCATAGACGCTAGGGTCACCGGCCGCGTTCGGCGGAGCGCCTGTAGCGTCGGACAGATCGTTGTGGCGCCACTGATCATTGAACGCCAGTTCGTGGATGTGGTCGTCGGTGCCGGAGTAGACAACGTGCAGGGTCTTGTCGACCTCCCAGGCGTACACGGCAGGGTCGCCAGCTGCATTAAGGGAGACGCCGACGGCGTCGGATAAGTCGTTGTGGCGCCATGCATCGATACCCGAAAATGTCCCCAACAGCTCGTGAAGACGACCGTTGTTGGCGCGGTAGACCACGTGCTGTTCCTCTGGGTCATTCCACGCGGCGCCGCCGGGGTTGCCGACCGCGGCAGGGGCATCGCCGACGGCCGCGCTGGTGATGTCCCCGTGGTATTGGTTGCCAGCATGGCCGTGGAGCGAGAGCAGGTAAAGGTGGCCGTTGGTGCCGCGGTAGACAACGTGGATGCCGTTCTCCTGTGGCCAGTAGTAGACGGCTGTTGCGTCGCCGGCTGCTTTCGGGGGGGCATTCCGGGGCTCGATGACCACGGTGAGATCTGCATCGTCCCACTGGTTGTCGGACCAAGACAGTTCGTGGAGGTGACTGTCGATTGCGCGGTAGAGAACGGCAGGGTCGTCTGGCACTATCTGGCGGTAAACGGCGCCAGGATCGGCAACTGCGTTCGGCGGATTAGGTTGTGCCGCGCCGGTGAGATCGGTGTGCAGCCACTCTCCGTTGAACGACAGTTGGTGGATGTGGCTGTCGGTGCCTCGGTAGACCACACTCGTGGTCCTGCCCCAGGCACCGGCAACGGGATCGCCCACCGAGTTGGGCGGAGTGCCTTGTACCGCACGAGTGAGATCCGTGTGATGCCAGGCCCCGTTGAACGACAGTTGGTGGATGTGGCTGTCGGTGCCGCGGTAGGCCACATGCTGCGTCTTGTCGGCGTCCGTGGCATAGCCGACGGGATTACCGGCCGACAGTACGCCGCCACTAGCGTTCGTAAGGTCGTTGTAGTGCCAAGTCATTCCGTACCCTCCTTCGCACGGGAGTGATTCCTTGAACCCGTCTGTTTTCTCCCACAGGTGCGTTTCTGCAGCGAAGATCTGCGGGTCTTCCCTGGATGACGAGGGGGAAATCTACTATCTCGTCACCACCTTTTGAGGCGGGTGATGTCCCTGCCGAAAAATCCTACATGGCCAGTATGCACCCCTGATAGCCAGGGCGCATCTGGAGGCCGCCATGGCGGGGCGGGAAAACTACACCACACCCGCCTGTCGCGAATCAGTGAAAACTGTCGACCGTAGATTAAATTATGGCCCGCAGTGAACAAAGATTGTTCGGGCTTACCTTTTCGTCTCAGCATTAATTTACCTTGTGGATATCCAGGTGGCACCCGTGCACCGCCCGGTCGCACCGGCGGGGCTGAGACTCCGCCACTGGTTAGTCGTCGTCCGTGAGTCTGTCCCAAACCTGGCCCTGCCGTTGCAGGTCATAACCTCGGGTATCAGCAACGTGCTCGGCGTGCGTCTTGCTCCTGATGCCCGTATCGCTTTCGCAGTGTGTGCTGACAATCGGGTCGTACGCGCCAGCGCTCCGCTCGATCTGCTGGACATTAAAGACGATGCGCCCATCCTCAGCCTTCACGAGGATCATCAGCGGGCGGGATTCATTTCGAGGGCTCATAGCCGGACGGTATGCCTGTGGGCGGTGTCACTGGGCGTTTCGTCCCCGACTTTGGACGTCAGGTTCCGCGCCAGGTCGGCGTGCTCTCGCCGGTGAGGCGACGGGTCATGAGACTGATCATCGCGACGTGGACCATGGCTTCGGAGCGGGCTGGGAGTGCTTCGTAGTCGCGGGCGAGGCGTCGGTGGTTCATGAGCCAGCCGAAGGTGCGCTCGACGACCCAGCGGCGGGGTTGGACGACGAATCCCCTGGTGGTGGGGTCGCGGCGGACGATCTCGAGGTCGATGCCCAGGGTGGCGGCGTGTTCGACGACGGCGTTCTTGTAGCCCATGTCCGCCCAGGCCTTGCGTACGGTGGGGTGCTCGGCCGCCATCTGGGTCAGGAGCTGTCGGCCGGCGGCGTTGTCCTGGACGCTCGCGGCGGTGACCAGCACCACGAGCAGCAGGCCGATCGTGTCGGTGACGATGTTGCGTTTCCTGCCGACGATCCGCTTCCCGACATCGGCGCCCTGGGTGGCGGCGGGGACGTTCGTGGAGGTCTTCACGCTCTGCGAGTCGACGATGCAGGCCGTCGGCTCAGGACTGCGCCCCTCGCGGGTGCGGACGAGGCGGCGTAACAGGCCGTTGAGCTGCTCGAACACCCCCTCCTTCTGCCATCGGGCGAAGTAGGCGTAGACGGTTTCCCAGGGCGGGTAGTCGTGCGGGAGGTAGCGCCAGGGGATGCCGGTGCGATCGACGTAGAGGATGGCGTCCAGCAGGTCGCGCAGTTCGTGCTCGGGTGGTCGGCCGAACGCGAGGGCCCGTTCGGTCCGGGCCCGGCGCCAGACGGTGAGGGGGGGCTCGACCAGGGCCCAGCGGGCATCGGACAGGTCGCTCGGATACCGTCGACGATCCGTCATAACGACGGCATATTGTCGAGCAGCGGGCTTTGCGGAAGATCCGCCAGGACTTGAGTCGGGCGAAGGCACGTTCGCCGGAGGCCCTGAGGCGGGCGTGGTCGCGGTTGTACTGCCTTGGTAGGCGCGGTCCGCCAGTGAGCGTCTTTCATCCTGTGCTGGAGGATGAAATGGCCTGGTCAGTTGGGGTGTCGGTGACGTGGCAGGGCCCCTCGTCGTTGGCGTGGTGATTCCACTCATCACGTCGTCGCCGAGGGGCCCTGTTGGTTCCGTATCCTGCCATGCTCGACGTCCCGCACGAGCTGGTCGAGCACGTCTCCTGGCTGATCTACACCCGAAGGCGTGAACTGAACTCTCGCTGGCGCAGGCTCGGTTGCTTCAAGCAGGCCCTGCTGGTCCTGGCCCATCTACGCAAGAACGAGACGCTCGCCCAGGTCGCAGCCGGCTTCGGCGTCTCGGAGACGACCGCCTGGCGGTACGTGGACGAGACGGTGGAGGTCCTGGCCACATGGGCGCCGGGCCTGCGCGAGGCGCTGGTCGGACTGGGCGAGGGCGACTTCGTCATCGTGGACGGCACCCTGATCCCGACCGACCGGATCGCCGCGGACGAGCCGTACTACTCGCAAAAACACCGCAAGCACGGAATGAACGTGCAGGTCATCGCCAGGCCGGACGGGACCCCGCTGTGGTTCTCCCGAGCCCTGCCCGGCCGCACCCACGACCTGACCGCCGCCCGCGCCCACGGCATCGTCCAGGCCCGCCTGACCAGGGAAATCCTGGTACTGGCGGACCGCGCCTACCAAGGTGCCGGCGCCACCGTCCGCATCCCCTATTACAACCATCACGAACTCCCCGAGCACTACAAGCAGTACAACCGCGACCCGCTGCTCGACCAACCGCATCAGCCGCACCGTCGCCGCCGTCCACACCCTCCTCACCTGCGAAAACTCAGGATGAAAAGAGGTTCACTGGCTGGCCGTGCACTTCATGACCGGCGGTAAGGTCTAACCGGGACCTGAGTTTCGCGCCCAGGTCCCGATCACGGCTTCACTGGGCAGCCGGCCCGCCCGGTCCGCTGAAGGCGTCAATCGCCTTGCGCAGGGCGTCCGCGAGCTCCGGGAGCTGCTTCAGGAATGCGATGACCAGCATGACGGCCAAGCCGAGCAGGCTGAAGATCGCGAGCAGAACCAGGGTGATGTAGTTCCAGTCCACCGGGTGAATCAACCCTTCCAGAATTTTCTGGTGGTCGAACCGGCGAAATGGCAGCCTCAGTCCGACCACCGACTTCGTGGTCTCAAACTGAGTGACTGCCGACGCGAGCACGTCCTCTGGCGCTGGCTAAGGGTCGTCCCGTAATTGATCTCCAGCGGATCGGGCGGTGTGATTCGCTTCTGGGTGGGCTTCGCCTACGCGGCCTGGATGAGGTTGTGTAGGCGGGCGATGCCGAGCATGGCGTGGTGGACGCCGTCGCCCTTGAGGCGGCAGTCGCGGAGGATCTTCCAGGTCTTCATCCGGGCGAAGACGTGCTCGACGCGGGCGCGGACCTGTTTGTGCTCGCGGTTGTGTTCGGCTTGCCACTCGGTGAGCTCGCCGCCGCGCGGTCGGCGGTGCGGGATCACGAGTCCGGTGCCCGGATAGCCGCCGTCGGCGATGGTCGTCGTCCGGCCGACGGCGGCCTTCGCGCCGGACTCCTCCCATGCCTTGCAGTCGTTCCGGTTGCCCGGCAGGGGCTTGCCGACAGCGACGACCAGCCGGGTGTGGGCGTCGATGACGACCTGGTGGTTGGTGGAGTATCGGTAGTTCTTCGACTGCTCGGCGATCGTGTGGTCGCGGGTGGGAACCAGGGTGCCGTCCACGATCAGCACGGTGCCCTTGCGGAACCGGCGCCGGGGGTTGAGCGCGAGCAGGGGCCCGAGGTGGTCGATGATCCGGCCAGCCGCCGACTTCGAGATGCCGAAAAGCGGCGCGAGCTGCCTCAATGTCAGGTTCGTGCGCCAGTAGGCGGCGACCAGCAGAATCCGGTCCTCCAGCGGCAGGCTCCACGGGCGGCCCCGGCGCACCCTCTCGGCCCCCTCGCGGCGGAGCATCGCGACCAGCTTCTGGAAGTCGCGCGGGCCGAGCCCGGTGAACGGACCTATCCAGGACGGCTCCGACGCCGTGATCACACCAGCCACGACGAGATCATTTCACCGTAAGCCGGCAGCCTGTGGGGTGAGGAAATGCGCTGGGTCTTCGCGTCAGCGGCCGGTACTGTGCGGGAACGATCCCAGGGGGTGGGCTGATGCGGCCGGTGTTGCTGGTGGACGTCGACGGACCGCTGAATCCGTACGCGGCAAAGCCGTACAGGCGTCCCGAGGGCTATGCGACGCACCGGCTGCTGACACCGCGATGGGAGGCGGCCGAGCGGCGTCGGCTCACCGAGTGGGGACTGCCCAACAAGCCGGCCAAGCCGCTGCGGGTCTGGCTCAACCCGGACCACGGGCAGGCGCTGGCGGAGCTCCCCTTCGACCTTGTCTGGGCGACGACCTGGGAAGAGGAGGCCAACGACTTCCTTGCGCCCCTGCTGCGGCTGCCCACATTGCCGGTCATCACCTGGTCCGAACCACGGCTTCAGCCGGAAGGCGGCGTGTTCTGGAAGACACCGGAGATCGTCGCGTGGGCCCAGGGCCGTCCGTTCGCGTGGGTCGACGACCAGATCACCGACGCGGATCGCGCGTGGGTCCAAGCCCACCATGACGGCCCGGCCCTCCTGCACCAGGTGGATCCCCGGACTGGGCTGACTGCCGCTGACTTCGCCACCTTGTCGGACTGGGCGACCAACCTGCGCTGACACCACGGATCACGTGGCGCGGACAACATCACGCGCCACGTGATTGTTTACGGGACAACCCTTAGCGCCGATCCTGTGCCGAGCCACACCCCCTGCCCACCCCGGGCAAACTTGATCATTCCTTGGAGTAGTCATACACAGAGACGGAAACAAAGGGCGCATACAGGCGCCCCATTGAGAGTGACCTAACGTGCTGTCGACCCCTTCCGCGTCACAAAGGGGTACCGCACGCTCTCTGCTGCTCTTATACCTAAAATTCGGATGCGAGCGCCACAATCTTACCTCCCGTCAGGAGGTGAGCGCGGTGCCCGGACCCGTGCCCAGTCGCGAGGTCGACCTCGCTCGCCCCCCGCGAGCGCAGGCCATGTGGGCCGTGGCCCGCTCGTTGATGTAGCGGAACTGGGCGTCGCGGTCCGGGTGCTGCGATCCTTCGACGGTCCTGGCGTTGGCCTGCAGGCTGAAGCCTTCCTCCCGCAGCAGGTCACCGACCGTGTCGGCGCCCACTCGGTGTCCCTGCCGGGTCGGCTCGCCGGCGAGTTTCCTGGTCGACTTCACCGTCCAGCGCAGCGGCGACATCGGATCCCCGCGCTCATCCGGTTCCACCAGGGCCAGCAGCGCCGGCCGCAGTCCCTGGTTCACCTCCGCAGCCCTCTTCCGACCGCCGCCGGGCCGGCGGACCCGCCCCAACGGTTCCGCCCCGGATTCCAGCTCGTCCACACCCTTGCGGACCGTGGTCTCGCTGACGCCGGCCGCCTGCGCGACCGCCCGGATCCCGCCGTGACCCAGCAACCGGGCCTCGGCCGCCATCATCAGACGCCGCTGCCGCTCGTCCAGGTGCGGGAACAACACCTCGAACTTCAGGGCGAGTTGGCCACGGATCGACTCGGAGATGCGCATACCAGACCAGCGAGCCGAAGAGCAGGAAGCAACACGTTGATTCTCTGCGAGCCCTAACGAACTGGTGCGTGATTGCGTCGGGTTGGGCTTGATCGGCTGGCGCGGCATGATCTCCCTCTGTGGCGATCATGGTGAACCGTGCGGTCCTTGCCCATCGGGTGCTGACCGGTGTCTCGCGTGGGCATCTGGCGGATCTGGTTTGTTGAGCTCGCCTCGCCGTGGCAGGCGGTGGTCGAGGGCAGGCGGCATGCGATCCGTGGTGGTGTGCGGCGCCGGGCTGCGGGTGCGGGCGCCAAGCACCGGCTGGTGTCCACCGACCGAGTGGCCGCGACGCTGATCCATCTGCGACACGATCTCCCGCACGCAGTCCTTGGCCTGCTGTTCGGCGTCGACCGCTCTACGATCACCCGGGCCGTCGCCGAGATACGCGGCCTGCTCGCCCGGCGCGGCTTCGCGGTGCCCGACCGTCCCGGGATCCGGCTGCGGACCCTCGCGGACGTCTTCGCCTACGCCCAGGCCGAAGGGGTGGTGCTGCGAATGGACGCGACCGAGGTCCAGGTCCGCCGCCCAGCCGGCCACCGCGGCGGGCGGCGGGCTTTCGTGTCCGGCAAGAAGAAGCAGAACACCATCATGAAGGCCACCGTCGTCGCCGACGAGGCGGGCCGCACCCTATGGGCCGGCAACCTCCGCCCCGGACGCATGCACGACGCGACCGCCATCCGCGGCGAAGGCGTCGACGACCTGTTCCGCCAATTTCCAGAGATCCAAGTCCTGCTCGATGACGGATACTTGGGGCTGCGGAGGGATCACCCCGGCCAGGCGGTCACCCCGCCGCGGAAGGCGAACAAGATCTGCCTGCCGGAAGTCCACGAGGCACGCGAACGGGACCGCCACCAGCACTCCTCGCAGCGCATCCCGGTCGAATACGCCCTCGCCGACCACAAGCGGTGGAAGGGTCTGACTCGCTGGACCCCCCGCCGCGACACGCTCCCGGAGACCTACCTCGCCATCGCCGGCCTCGTCTCCGACCGCACCGCCACCACCTGAGCCACACCTGGCTCAGGCCGACACATCCCCGCCGCAATCACGCACCAGCTCGTAAGAGAGGTGGGAGTGGGGCGGCAGGCTGCCGAGCGAGAGGCTGCGCCGCGTCCGCGGGAGCAATGTCCGCGGTCTGCTCCGCTTCGACAGCGACCTGGTGCACGCCCTCGCTGCCGCGGGTTCCGAGGTCCAGCGTGCAGTGGCCTTGCTGGCCGCGCGGCGGGCATGCGAGACGGCGCGCCTGACCGATGTGTGGTGGGTCGCCAAGGGCTCAGAGGGCCGCATGGGCTCAGGTGGCTCGACGTGCGTGCGAAACCTCATGATCTTCTCTCAGCTGTCCTGTCGGTTCACCGCGGATCCGGCCCGCCCGGCGCGGCGCCGATCGTCGCTCCCGATTCCCGCGCCCGGGTCACAGCCGTCCGGGACGGCAGCGGCACGCGCCCTGCCGTCCCGAACGGCTGTGAGACGGAGATCGCGGCTACTCGGCGTAGGGCTGGTCGGTTCCCTGGGCGCTGTAGCCGAGGCTCCAGATGTAGCCGTCCGGGTCGGCGAAGGTGCCGCCGTAGCCGCCCCATGGCAGGGCGCCGGCGGGCTTGAGGATCGTGGCGCCGGCCTTCTCGGCCTCTGCCATGATCTCGTCGACCCGCGTCTGGCTGCGGACGACGTAGGTGAGAACCAGTCCGCTGAAGCCGCTGCCTTCCGGGCCGGTGCCCACCTGGTCGGCCAGGCCTTCGCGGCTGTAGAAGCCGACGGGCGAGGCGCCGTCCGACTCGAAGAACACCGAGATGCCGAAGTCGTTCTGGATCTTCCAGCCGAGTCCCTCGGTGTAGAACTGCTTGGCCCGGTCCATGTCCCGGACGCCGAGAAGGATCGAGCTGACGTGTGCCTTCATGTCTTTCTCCTTGTGCATGGTGGTTACGTGGTGCCTGTGGGGGTGGTCGTGTGCCCGGCCGGGCATCGGGCAGGGCCCGGAAGCCGCCCCGGCGGGTGTGTTCGCCGGTGAGACGGAGACCGGTCGCGAGCGTGGTGCTGTCCGGTCCTGCCGGAGGCCGAGGCCGTCGGCAACGGCAACGGCGGCCACCCGGCGGCCGCCGCCGACGTCCTGCCGCAGGGCGGCCTAGTGGCGAGGAGGCGCCGCGGGGTCTGCTGGATGTTCTCGGCCCTCCGACAGCAGAGCGGCCCGGCCCTGCCGGTGTCGGCGGGAGGTTCAATCTGTTGGCTCTGGCCCGACGCATGAGACCGGCGTGCCGGATTCGGCCGGTGGGCCGCACCGGCGGCCGGCCGTCCGGCATTGGTACCGCGTTTTCGGGCAGTGGTTGGGCGTGGCCTTGTGCCGGTTCGTGGTGAGGGTGGGTGGATCAGCCCCAGGAGGTGCCAGCTGGCTCGCGGACCACGGAGTTGAGGCGGTTGAAGAAGTTGGTGACGCCGATCAGCAGGATCAGCGCGGAGAGCTGCTCCTCGTCGTAGTGGCCGCGCAGGCGGTCCCACAGTTCGTCGGGCACCGCGTCCTTGGAACGGTCGGCCAGTCTGGTGGCCTGTTCGGCGAGTTCGAGTGCGGCGCGTTCGGCGTCGGTGTAGAACGGGGCCTCCCGCCAGGCGGCGACCGCGGCGATCCGATCCTCGCTCTCGCCCGCCTTGCGCAGGTTCTGCACGTGGGCGTGGACGCAGGCGCTGCAGCCGTTGAGCTGGCTGGCGCGGAGCGCGACGATCTCCTGCAGCTCGTGCGTGATTCCGCCCTGGCCGACGGCCTTGATGATGCTGCCGATGCCCTTCATCGCGTCGGGCAGGACGAACGCGGGGTTCCTCATGCGTGGTTCCATGTCGTCCAGCCTTGCGGCGCACCGTCATCCGATCAACGTAAACTTCCGCGCTGATCGACAACCGTGGGGTTATCGGTCGAGGACACGGGGGGCGAAGTGGAATTCCGGGACATCGAGATCTTCCTGGTGCTCGCCGAGGAGTTGCACTTCGGCCGGGCCGCCGAACGTCTGCGCGTATCCCAGGCGCGAGTCAGCCAGGCCCTCAAGAAGCAGGAGCGCCGGATCGGTGCCGTGCTGTTCGAGCGCACCAGTCGTACGGTCCGGCTGACCGAAGTCGGCCGGCAACTGCGCGACGATCTGCTGCCGGTGTACACGGGTCTGCACGAGTCGCTGGAGCGGGCCAGGATGGCCGGGCGGGGCGTGACCGGGCGGCTGCGGGTCGGCATGATGCCGTTCAACATCGTCGACCTGCACCACTACTGGCGTGCGTTCCGCAGGCGCCATCCCCGGTGGGAGCTGCAGATCAGACCGGCGCCGTACGCCGACCCGTTCGGCGCGCTGCGCGACGGCGACATGGACGTTTTCGTCGCCTGGCTTCCGGTGGAGGAAGCGGATCTGACCGTCGGTCCGGCACTGCTCGCAGACCGTCGGGTGCTGGCCGTGGCCGACCACCACGAGCTCGCCGGGCGCGACACCGCGCCGCTGGAGGCGTTCGCGGATTTCGCGCACGCCACCACCACCGGTGTTCCGGGCTACTGGGAGGACAGCTACCTGCCCTTCCACACTCCGGGCGGCCGTGCCATCGAGCGTCCCCATCTGGTGCGAGGCCCGGACGAGTTGATCAGCCTGATCTCGATGGGCGACATCGTGCAGACCTTCCCCGGCCACGTGACCCGGTACTGGGGCATGCCGAACATCCGATGGCTGCCGGTGCCCGATCTGGCCACCCTCAGCTACGTGCTGGTCTGGCGCGGCGAGGCCGAGAACGACGCGATCCGCGCGCTCGCCGACACCGTACGCGACCTGGGCACGCTCGTGCTCTGATCCGTGCCTGTGCCTGATGATCAGAAACAGGCGATACCCGCCCGGGCCTGCCGTAGCTGGACTGACCCGTGGTCAGGGGCTGGCCCCGCTCGCAGGTCCACGGTCGGACCACCGCCACCCGACCGTGCTCGACCGTGCTCGACCGGCCGGTGACCTCCCCGACCACCGCACTGACACCGTGGGCCGAAACCGGCTCTGTCGCTGATCTTGTGACGTTGTAGGCGGCCGAGGGACGCCGCGCGGCTACGGCCGGGCCGAGTGCGGACACCTGCCCTGGTCTGTCGTTGCGGAGTCGTAGGCTCTCGCCATGTTTTCGCGACCAGTTGCGGGGGCGCGCGGCCCCTATGAGGCGGCGTTCTTGCCGCGGCTGACCCTGACGCTCCGGGCAGCGGACGAGCCCATTACCGCGCCGGTCGCGAAGCTCGGCGGCGACCCGGTCTGGCTCGACGAGCCCTGCTGGCCACTTGATCCGGTCACTGCCCGTCCTCTGGTGTTCGTCGGCCAGTTTCCGGTGCCTGGGGACGAGCTCCGACTCGCGTACCTCTTTGTCGGAGAGGACGGCCGCATCATGGGGGGCCTCGGCCCGCAGGACGGCGACGGGCTGCTGCTTGTGCAGCCTGGCGGCCGGATCCCGCCGTTCGCGTCCATCGGAGATCCCGACACCCGCGGTCGAACCCTGTGGCGGTGGGGCCCCGCCGAAGAGGAGATCCCCGTCGAGTTCTACGTGGACTTCGCGACAGTGCCGGATCACCTCGAGCGGCAGGTGGCCCGCGACGTGGCGTGGGAGGCGTTCATGCGCGGCGACAGTCCTGACGACATCGACTTCTTCGGCGCCGACCTGGGGGAGTATCTCGGCGGGACTGCATCATTCCCGAACACAACAGCGCAGGTCGAAGAGCCGTGGCTCTTCTTCATCCGGCTCCAGGACAGCCCTGACGACGGGGACGGGTGGCGGTGAGGGCGGCGTGGTGGCGGGCGAGCTGCTCGCGGGCGTGGGCGCGGGCGTCGGTCTCCGGGCGCTGGTTCTCTTCGGCCGCGGTGGGCCGGCCTTGTTGGGCTCGCGGAGCCAGCCTCGGTGTCCGTGGAAGCACTGGTCGCGATCGGCGGTGAGGTGGGCTGCGGCTTGGTCGAGTGTGACTTCAGGGGCGATGGCGTGGTCGCGCATCTGTTGGCGGAGTTGCTGGTATTTGGGGTTGTCGGTGAGTGGTGGCGTGATCGGGGTGGGGGACCGGTCCCCTCGCTCGGCGGGGCTGGCACTGTCGGCTGCTGCCGGTAGGGCGGAAGGCGGACGCGACCGTGACGTGCGCCACTTCGGGCTCCACGGTGCAGCATTCGACGGCATCGGGTCGTCGTGGAGACGGGATCACTTGAGGAGGGGTGCGATGCAGACATCGGCGAGCAGCCAATGAGGCTCTTCGGACGCGGTGCACGGAGCCGGCGGATCGACTTCGTGGAGTTCGTCGAACAGCGCTCGGCAGCGCTGTTCCGGACCGCCTATGTATTGACGGGACATCGGGAAATGGCGGAGGACCTGCTGCAGGAGGCTCTGGAACGGGCCTGCCGGCACTGGAACCGGGTCGCGGTGGCGGACTCGCCGGAGGCGTACGTCCGCCGGATCGTCGTGAACCTCGCGAACGACCGATGGCGCAGCCTGCGGCGCGGCGGGGAGCACGCCGACGTGGACCTCGACGCGCGGCCGGATGCGCGGGACCCCTATCGGGCGGTGGAGGTGCGCGATGAACTCCTGCAGGCCCTGCACGCGCTGCCGATCGGGATGCGCACGGTGGTCGTGCTGCGCTACCTGCACGACCTGGACGACCTGGAGATAGCCGAGACGCTGGGCGTCTCACCCGGAACCGTCCGCTCCCAACTCGCCCGCGGACTGGCCAAGCTGCGCGCGCGTGCCGCAGCGGACACCCACCCGGCCGCCCTGCCGCACTTCGGAGGTGCGCGATGACCCCGCCCCTGCCCGACGGCCGGCCCGACTCCGGCCCTGGCCAGGGCTCGGACTCGGACTTCGGAAGGACACTGATCCAGGCGATGAACGGTTTCGCCGGCCAGGCCCCCGCGCCCGTCTTCGACGCCGGTTCCATGGTCCGCCGGACCCGCCGCAGGCGTACTCTGCTCGCGGTCGCGGCCTCCGCGGCCGCCGTGGCCGTCCTGGCCGGTTGGGCCTTCGCCCTACCCCACGGCGGCGGGCTGTCCCGGACTCCCCCGGCCTCCGGTCCGAGTACCACCACCTCGCCCCTCCCCGCGTCCGGCACGTCCTCGCCCGCCCCGACCGGTTCACCGTCGGCGCCCGGCCACGGCACCCCTCCCCGTCCCGGCGGGCCCCCCGTTCCCGTCCCCATCGTGGTCGGCACCGACCGGGCACAGGCCGAGGCCGTACTGGCCGCCGTGGGACTGAAGCCCGAGGTACGCCTGCTCACCGACCGGTCCAAGCCCACCGGAACAGTGATCGCCAGCCAGCCTGCGGCAGGCACGGTCGTGACCCCCGGCACTACGGTGCGCCTGTCCGTCACCACCGACCACCCCTGAAACAACCAACGCTGCAGGGCGCCGTACGGCGGCGGATGTCCGTGGCGCCGTGGCCTCCCGTCACGGCGCGCCGGCAGCGTCGGGCCGCTGCCGGCGCGGGGGCGGCGGATCGAGGTCGGCGGTTCTCATGTCTGGCCGCCGCACAAACCGTTGGCTCCGCACCCGCGGAGATGGCTCGGTCCGCAGCTCGGTTTCGAACGGTCTGCCCGGTACTTGCAGGGATAGCTCCCAGGCGGCCAGCGGCACGTCGTCAACAACGGTTTTTTACTACCCCAGACGCAACGGCACCGCCACGTACATGCACTACCTGTCAGGCCGCCCGGAGAGATCGGAAGTGGCCGAGGAAGTCCTCGGCGTCGCCCTGCCCACCGTACTGCTGCTGCAGGACGGTGCGGAGGTCCTCGGAGACCACGACGAGCGAGGGGATGGAGCGGCGGGTGCCGCCGAGAGCTTGCTCGCCGTAGGAGATGGCAGCCTCGAGGTTGCCGGCGCGGGCGGCGACGACGCCGAGAGTGACCCGGGCCACGGCGTTGCGCATAGGTGCGCGTTCGGTGCCGTCGTAGTCGGTGCTCGCCTGCAGGACCTCGCGGGCGAGCTGCTCAGCAAGCCAGTCCTTGCCGACACGGCGGTAGCAGTCCATCCGCTAGCTCTTCCTGACGGGACCCCCGCGCGCGGGGAGGACCTGGCGGCCTTCCGGTCCGGGGTGCGGATCGGCTGACCCCTGCTCGCGCGGGGAGGACCGCAGCCACCGGGCCATCTCGGTGACCTGCAACGGCTGACCCCGCTCGCGCGGGGAGGACCGCAGCCACCGGGCCATCTCTGACCCCGCTCGCGCGGGGAGGACTCCGTCCACGCCATCCCGTCGCGCAGCTCCACCGGCTGACCCCCGTTCGAGCAGGGTCAGCCGCGGTACACCGGGCCGCCGCGGAAGGGGCTGTGGTCCTCCCCGCGCGAGCGGGTGCCAGCCGCGGCGCGTACGAGGGCTCTCCGAGGGTATTTCGAAGAGGTCACTGTGGATGTTCGTTGGCGGGGTGGGGGATGGGCGAGGGTGGGGATGTCGAGGGCGAGCGGCCGGAAGAGGTCGGGCCCGCACCGTGGCTGGTGCTGGCCTGCTTGATCGGGCTGATTCTGGCCTACGCCGTGCTGGCGAACTTCAGCGGCGAGCTGCGGGCGGCGCTGTGGGGCGATCCGGGGACCGTGACCGAAGTCGCCTGCCAGACGTACGACGCCACCGTCGCGAACGCCGGAACGTCGACGGCCTGCTCGGGCACCTTCACCCCCGAAGGCGGCGGCTCGTCGTTCCACGTCACCGTCGAGGGCGACGTCCGCTCGCAACCGGTCCGTGCACGCCTGGTGGACGGCACATCCGGCACCGCGTACGTCTCACCGACGCTCTGGTCGGGGGTGCTCCCGGTGGGGATCGCCCTCCTCCTTGCCGGTGTGCCCGGGGCGGTGGCGGTGGAGTACGCGCGCCACGTCCGGGCACGGCGCGTGAGGCCGGCCCCGCCCGGCAGGGCCGGTCTGCAACGGCCGGCTCCGGCGGCGGACGACCCGGGGCTTTCGGACTTCTGATCGCACCGCCCGGACAGAACCGGACAATACCTACGCCCGAAACTGCCCGCGGCTGCCTAAAACCGGCATCGAACGCCCTCTCAGTTGCTTGTTGCGCTACCGGCGCAGCGCTGCTGGGTCGAGGTCGAATAGGAATGGGTCGGTGAGTGCGGTGGTTTCGCCGGCTTGGACGAGGCGGTCGACGTAGGTTCCGCGTTCGAGGTAGAGGCGCGGGGCGGGGTCGAGTCCGAGGCGCCAGTGGTGCGGGATGCCGGCCGCGGCGTACAGGGCGGTCTTGAGCACGGTGTCGCTCATGCGCGTGGATGGCGTGGTGATCTCGATCGCGACTACGACGGCACCGGCGTCCAGCGCGCTGGTGGCTTCGGCGGCCGCGGCTGCGTCGGCAATGATTAGGTCCGGGATCAGCAGACCGTCGGGCATGAGCACAGGGACTGCGGGCAGCACCTCGAGCGGCGCAGCCCCAGCTTCTGCTGCTTGGGCGAGCCGGGCGGCGAGTGCGGACCGGGCGCGCTGGTGTGGGACGTCGGGGTTCGCGCTGACCAGCAGGGTTCCGCCCGCCAACTCGATCTGGGAAGTGGCCTCGGGCAGGGCCAGGACATTGTCGACGGTCCAGGGCCCGATGTGGCCGCTGAGTAGCGCGGCCACCGATTCGTGCGTCCGAAGCTGACGTTGCTGCTGCCCGGCTCACCCCGAGCCGGAGCATAATCAGGTGAGCTTGGATCGGCAGGTTGGCAGGATGCCGGGGTGGACGAGATCATCCGCGCCGCGGGCGCGCTGCTGGGCCAGTCTCTGCGGTACCCCGTCGATCTCGGCGGCAGCTCGCGGAGCACCGTGCTGCGCTGCCGGACGGCCACCGGCGGCAGCGTGATCGTCAAGGCGTTCGCCGACGAGCCTGAGGCACGGCGCGCATACACCGGCGAGACCGCCGGCCTCTCGCTCGGCCTGGCCGGACCGGAGCTGCTCGCCGCGGACCTCGAGCGACGGTTGCTGGTGATGACGGACCTGGGAGACGCGCCCACCCTGGCGGACCTGCTGCTGGGCACTGACCCGAAGGCCGCCGAGCGCGGCCTCCTGGAGTGGGCCCGCGGCCTGGGCCGGCTGGCGGCCTGTTCAGTGCCGCGGCGCGCCGAGTTCGCGACTCTCTGGGAGCACCACGATCAGGGCCTGCCGAACTGGGAGGACGAGCCGTGGCAGCGGCAGAACGTCGACGCCTTCCTCGACCTGCTCGCCGAGTGCGGCTTGACCGCCCCACCCGGGCTGGCCGACGAGCTCACCGCGGTCGGCACCGCCGGCGGCGAGCGATACCCCGGCTTCACCCCGGGGGACACCTGCCCCGACAACAACCTGATCACCGCAGAAGGCCTACGGCTGATCGACTTCGAGGTATCTGGCTATCAGTCGGTCTTCCTGACCGCCGCCTACTGCCGGATGCCGTTCTCCAGCTGCTGGTGCGTCTACCGGCTGCCGGCCGACCTGGCCCGGCGGATCGAGGAGTCCTACCGGTCCGAGGTGGTGACGCAGTATCCGGACCTGGCCGAGGAGGCGCTCTGGCAGGCCGGTATGGCACAGGCGGTGGTGATCTGGACGATCGACACGACGCTGCGCCTCCTGCGCCGTGCGCTGCCCGAGGACGGGCGGATGCACCGCACCCGTCGGCCGGTGCCCACCCGCCGTCAGGTGTTGCGACACCGCTGGACAAGCGCGCTCCAGCTGACGGGGTATCCGGCCTTCACCGCGACCATGCGGCTACTGCTCTTCGAGCTCGCCGCAGGGTGGGACGTGCCCGAGCTGCCGGGCTACCCGGCGTTCCGCGCGGGCGCCGGACCCGA
The DNA here is from genome assembly GCF_000717715.1 of Streptomyces sp. NRRL B-24484. Taxonomy (GTDB): domain Bacteria; phylum Actinomycetota; class Actinomycetes; order Streptomycetales; family Streptomycetaceae; genus Kitasatospora. Next base: position 25,612 of record NZ_JOAI01000084.1, read on the forward strand.
GGCCGGTCACGACGATCAATTCCAGGTGATCTGAGACGGAGCTGAGTGACATTGACGCCCGTCTCGCCCTTTTGGTTGGGGCAAACGGCCTTGTTGCGACTATGGCCAGGGCCGGGTGAACAACCCCTGCTCGGTCTCGGTCAGGATCATCTCCGGCAGGCAGTCCGCAGCGACCACCGCCAGCGCGGCCTTGAGCACGGCGGGGTTCTGCTCAGGCCGGGGATGAGCTCGGCTCCGTCGCCCACAGGCTGACCCATGGCGGCACTCCAATCCTTCGGTGTGAGGCTACTCGGCATCGAGCGAACAGTCGGGACCATCAGAAAGCACCGTTGCGCGACGCCCCGCCCCCGGTTGGTTCGCAGCGGGATGGAGTGGGGCACTACGGGCATCGGCTTCCAGACATGGCGCGGCTGGACGGCACCGCCCCGCTGCGCTCTGGCTGCTGCGAGGGCGGCGTGGTGGCGGGCGAGCTGTTCACGGGTGTGGGCACGGTTGTCGGTGTCGTGGTGCTGGCTCTCCTCGGCGGTGGTGGGCCGGGCTGCTTCAGACTCGCGCAGCCAGCCTCGGTGCCCCCGGAACTACTGGTCGCGGGCGGCGGCAGGGCTGGCGGTGGCCTGGTCGAGTGGGACCTGGCAGGCGATGGCTTGGTCGCGCATCTGCTGGCGGAGCTGTCTGTAACGGGGGCTGTCGGCGAGCGGTGGAGTGGTCGGCGTGGGAGACCGGTTCCCGTGCTCGGCATGGCCAGCGAACTCGCAGCGGTGCGCAGCAGCACAGCACCGCCTCGGCTCGCACGGACGGCGCCAAGGGAGTAGGCGGGAGCATCCCCGCGCTCGCGGGGATGCTCCCCAGCTCGGCGACTGGACCACGCGAGTCGACGAGTCGGCCCCGCGCTCGCGGGGATAGCTCCTTCTCCTCTGGCATGTCCGGCGTGACGCCGAGGTCGGCCTCGCACCCGCGGGATAGCTCGCGCAGCCAGTACGCTCGAGCGATCAAGGACGTGTCGGCTCCGCACCCGCGGGGATAGCTCCCGCGGTGTGCGCGGCGTCCCGGGTCAGCTGCGCCCCTGCTCACGGGGTGACGATTCGGCGACACACCAAATTCGAACTCGCGGTCTACGAAAATTTGTTCGATCCCATGTTCGTGGAGACGACGCTCAGCGCCCTGGCGGCCCAGCTCCAGCCGTCCCGGCCGGGACCGCTGGTTCCGGTCCTGCCTGCCCTCCACGGCCTCCTGCCCGAACGCGGCCTGCGCCCCGGCACCGTCGTCTCGGTCGGCGGGGACACCTCGCTGATGCTCGCCCTCGCTGCCGCCGCCACCACCGCTGGCACCTGGTGCGCAGCAGTCGGCCTGCAGGGCCTGGGTCTGGGCGCCGCCGCCGAGCTCGGCGGCGCCCTCGACCGGCTGCTGCTCGCCGAGAACCCGGGGGAGCGCTGGCCCGAGGTCGCGACCGCCCTCGCCGACGCGGTCGGCGTCATGCTGCTGCGCCCGACCGGCACCGTCGGCGGCCCGCTCGCCGCACGGCTCCTCGCGGTGGCGCGCGCAGCGGCTGCGCGCTGGTGGTGGCCGCGTCGTGGCCGGGTGCCGCGGCCCAAGCGCCGGACTCCCGGCCTCGCCTTCCGGCCACGGTTGAGCCGACGGCGAGGCCGAAGCGGACCGGGCGGCTGACCAGTGCACCCCACATCTGCTGGCGGAGCGTGCTGGTCAGCGCCAGGCCGGAGTCGGCGAACCGTCCGGGTCCAGACCAAAGGGCCAGTGCTCTGAGAGATTGCGGGGCCAACCAGCGTCGGCGGCCTGCCGGTAGAGGTTGTCGGCGCTCTCCAGGTCGCCTGCCTTCGCCCGCTGCGCCGCCAGGTTGCTCAGGGCGGTCCTGTCGCCAGCGGCGGCGGCCTGCCGGGCCAGGCTTTCGGCGGCTTCCGCGTCGCCCGTTCTCTCCCGCATCTCGGCCAGGGTGCTCAGGGCGTCGGTGTGGCCGGCGTCGGCGGCCCGCCGGGCCAGGTCTTCGGCGCCTTCCCGGTCGCCCGCGTTCTCCCGCAGCACCGCCAGTTCCTGCAGGGCGCTGGTGTGGCCAGCGGTAGCGGCCTCCCAATAGAGGATTTCGGCGCTCTCCGGGTCACCCGCCCTCTCCCGCAGCACCGCCAGTCCGTGCAGGGCGCTGATGTTACCGACCGTGGCGGCCTGGCGGGCCAGGTCTTCGGCGCCTTCCCGGTCGCCCGCGTTCTCCCGCAGCACCGCCAGTTCCTGCAGGGCGCTGGTGTGGCCAGCGGTAGCGGCCTCCCGGTAGAGGTTTTCGGCGCTCGTCCGGTCACCGGCCCTCTCCCGCATGTATGCCAGGTAACTCAGGGCGGCGGGGTAGCCGGCGTCGGCGGCCTGGCGCGCCAGGTCTTCGGCGCTCTCCCGGTCACCGGCCCTTTCTCGCATGTACGCCAGGGCACGCAGGGCGGCGACAGTGCCGACGTCGGCGGCCTGCTGGTAGAGCTTTTCGGCGCCCTCCCGGTCGCCTGTACGCTGCCGCATCTTGGCCAGGGCGCACAGGGCAACGGGGTAGCCGGCGTCGGCGGCCTGCCGGTAGAGGTGTTCGGCGCCCTTCCAGTCCCCCGCCCTGTCCCGCATCTTGGCCAGAGTGCCCAGGGCGTCGGGGTCGCCAGCGGCGGCGACCTGCTGGGCCAGATCTTCGGCGCCCTTCCAGTCCCCCGCCCTCCCCCGCATGTACGCCAGGGTGCTCAGGATGGCCGAGTCGTTGTCGGCGTCTGCGGCCTGCCGATGGAGGGCTTCGGCGCCCTTCCAGTCCCCCGCCTTCTCCCGCATGTGCGCCAGGGTGTTCAGGGCGGCGACGGTGCCGACGTCGGCGGCCTGCTGGTAGAGCTTTTCGGCGCCCTCCTGATCACCCTCCTTTGCCCGAATTTGAGCCAGGGCGGTGAGGGCGGTGGTGCTGCCCGCGGCGGCGGCCCTGAGCCGGAGGTGGTGGGCCCATTGCAGCCGGTGTCGTTCATCGGCGGCGATGGTGAGGCTGCCGAGGTCGTCGGGGTGGGTGAGGTGGGTGTGGGCGGCGTGCCAGAAGGAGGCGGGTGGGCAGAGTCTGCGGCGGGTGGTTCGGCCGTGCTGTTCCAGGTAGTCGGCGATTCGGAAGACCGGCCCCGCGGCTGGCGCGGGCGGCATTGTGACCGGTGCCGGGATGCCTGGCGGGCGGCGTGGGGGACGGGCGTTGGTGCGGCGCAGGGGTGCTTGTTTGCCGTGGACGGGGCGGGCGAGGTCGGCGTAGGCGGCTTCGGCCCAGTCGTCGGTGAGCTGGTCCCAGTCGTGGTCGGTGAGGTAGTCGGCGGCGGCGTCGGTGAGGAAGGCCTGTGGGAGGTGGAGTTGGACGCCGAGGCGGCGGGCATCCATCGCGGCTTCCAGCAGGGCTCGGACGGCGGGTGTGCCGTGTTCGTAGCGGCGCAGGAGTTCGGGGGCGCCGGCGAGGTCCTGGGTGAGACGGCCGTGGGTGCGGGCGCGGGTGAGGGCGTCGGCCAGGAGCCGGTCGCCGTCTCTGGCGAGGGCGGTGGCGGCGAGGAGCGCTTCCTGGTCGAAGGTGTCGGGGACGGTAAGAGTGTGTCCGCTCAGGAGTTCGCGGACCCGGCTGTGCCGGTCGGGTTCGCCGGGTCGGGGCAGGGCGGTGTAGGTGTCGACGTACTCGGGCCACAGGGTGCCCAGCACGAGAAGCGGCCGGCATTCGGGATCGGCGAGGAGGGAGCGGAGGGCGGCCGCGATGCGCTCGCCGTCCTGAGGGTGGCCGAGGTAGTGCTGGGCTTCGTTGAGCCACACCACCGTGCGGGGAGCGACGCGGTCGAATGCGGCGAGCGCGGCTTCGGCCCGGCCCGGGTCGTGCGGGTGCCACAGCCTCCAGCCCAGGGCGGCGAGCGGTTGGACGGCCTCCCAGCACGCACGGGTCTTGCCGGTGGAGGAGGACCCGACCAGGACCAGCATCCGGCTCTCGCCCTCCGCGGCTTCGCGCACCGCCTCTCCCAGAACGCGGTCGTGTGCGCGGGGAACGTAGCCGGACAGTACCGTCGCCCGCAGTGGTCGGGCATCGCCGACGATTGCCGCAGGGGCGGTTGCGGCGGGATGGACCTCCAAGTCGTGAGGATCCCACTGCCCGATCGGCTTACCCACTTCGGCCGCACCGACGTGCTCCTCATCGCCGTCTGCTCTCCGTTGAAGCTGCAGCAGCGGATCGGCCGGCAGACCCAGCTTGCCGGCCAGAGCAGCGACCGTCGCGGGACTCGGCACCGGCCCGCCGGCCTGGAAGGCCTCCTGTACGGTGGTGCGCCCGAGACCGGCTTGTTTTGCGAGTTGGGTCTTCGTCAGGCCCTTGCGGGCCAGCGCGTCCGCCAGCTGCTTGCGCAGCTCGGTGAGCGCCGCCTCCCGCTCGTCGTGCTCCCTACCCAACTGAACTCCTGGTCCCGTGTGTTCGGCAGTGTTCGTCTTCGTCCGGCCGGACCACGGCGAACAACGATTTCGCGACCTTCGGTCACGTCAACATCCCTCTTTCCTCCGGGAGACCGCCGTGAACCGCACCGCCGTCGTTCTGCTTACCACCGCCCTGGTCGTCGTGCTTGCACTCCTGGCCGCCGCGGCGGCGGGTGTGCTCGCCCGCCTCGACGGCGCCACCTACCCCCGCGCAATCATGCGTGCGGCCACCACGTTCGCCGCCGTCCTCACCCTCGCCGCCGCTGTCGCCGGAGCGCTCACCCAGTTCCTTCCGTGAGCCGGCCCGAACTTCCCGCGCCACCGGGCCGGATCTCCACCCGCGAGGGAGCTGATCCGGCCCGGCAGGCCAGACCCGTGCGACATGGCTGGACAGCCACGGGGCATCGGTAGGGCACCCTGCGGCGAGACGCCACTTCCCGTACGTGCCGTACAACTCGTACGCAGCCCGGACGTGACATCGAGCACAGGGACAGCCGTCAGGCGCGGCCGCCGTCCCAGATGCTGCTCGGGTCGCTCATCCCTCGGTGCTGCCCTTCCCGTTGCCTGGGACCTTGACCACGCTCTTCTTGTTGCCGTAGCCAGCGCGGAACACGGAGACAACCGTTCGACGCGCAGATTTGTCGCGGCCTCAGGTACGTGTTCACCCCAACCGCTGGGGCGCGGGTGCGGGGCCGTCGAGGTGCGGCACCGAGCCGCAATGCATTTCCCATGCTCAGGTGCGGTGCCGTACAGTCGTGATCACCGACGCGGGGTGGAGCAGCTCGGTAGCTCGCTGGGCTCATAACCCAGAGGTCGCAGGTTCAAATCCTGTCCCCGCTACCAACCCCGGCAGGCCCGGCTACGTTACGATTGCATCGTTCGGCTAACCATGTCCTGGCTTGGGGAGGGTCTCGTGCTCGCAGTGGACGTCCGGCAGGCACTCAGAGGCGGGGAGACGGTCCTGGAGGCCGCGTCCCGCTGGTGGCGGTTCGGCGAGCAGACCATCGCCGACCATGGCGACTTCCTCCTCGCGTTCGTCGACGGCGGCGTCTGCGTCGGCGCGTTCGAGATCCGCAGGGCCGAACCCGACCCGCAGGCCGGCGGCAAGTACGCCTTCGACCTCGCGCCCGCCGAACGCTTCCGCTGGGCCCTCGGCGAGCGCCTCCCGCTCCCACCGGGCCGGAACCCCGCCCGGATCATGACCGGCGCCGCCCTGCGCACCTTCCTCGACGCCGACCCCGGCCGGGCACCGCTGCCGGCCCGCACCGCGGAGGACTGACCGATGACCGATACCCCGGACGCGATCGACGCGCTCCTCGGCGCCGGCCCGCGCCGCGCCGTCGCGCTGCCCGAGCCCGCCGAACGCGAGTGGCTGCGTACCGAGTACGGGCTGACGAAGGCCGAGACGGCGAAGGCCCTCGGTATCAGCACCAGCACGTTCACCGCGTGGGAGTCCGGCCAGCGCGACCCGCAGGGCGAGGCCCGCGCCGCCTACGCCAAGCTGCTGGAGGGCATGGCCGCCCGCCTGCTGCCCCCGTCCCGACCCGTGGCCGCCCCGGCCCCCGTGCACGCCCCGGCTCAGTCCCCGGCGCCCGTGCAGAGCCCGTCCGCCGCCCCGGCGCCGCTGGCCGGGCCGGTCGAGATGGACCGCACCCCCTCGGGTGACCTCGTCACCGGTGAGCCGCAGCCCTGCATCTGGTGCGGGCGCCCCAGCATCTTCCGCGCCACCGGCCGACCGGTGCACGTGGGCGGCGGTTTCTGCGCACAGGCCCCCGAACCGACCGTCCCCACCCCCGCCGCGGCATCGACGGCCACCCACGGCGAGACCTCCGCGCCCACTACCGCTCCCGCGGCCCCGCGCCAGTCCCCGCCTACCCGGTCGGCCCGCCCGGCCGCCGCCTTGCGTCCCGGTGCACGCCTGGCGCGGAAGGCGCCGGCCCGTGCTGCGGTGGACGATGCCCGGGCTGTGGCGGCCGCGAAGTTCCCGAACGGGCCGCTTGCCGTCGTCGACCCGGCGCCGTCCGGGCGCGGCTTGGTCGCGCACCTGGTCGACGGCCGCGTCCTGGACATCCCCGCCGTCATGACGCTGCCGGAGCTCACCGAGTGGACGCTCACGGCCGGTCTGGGCGAGGCGCGACTGCACAAGCACGGCAAGGACGGCGACCCGCTGATCGTCCTCACCGACGACGCCGCCGCCCTCCTCGGCCTGCCCCCGATGGGCACCGAACCCGGCCAGTTCGAACGCCGCCTCGGCCGCCTGCCCGACAGCCACAAGGCCGTCAAGTCACTGACCAAGGCCGGGTGGCAGCTCACCCAGCGCGGCTTCGGACCCTGGGCCCGCGTCTACCGCACCCCCGACGGCGCCAAGCGCGCCTGCGTCCAGTACTGCATCCCCGCCTGGGCCGCCCTCACCTCCGCCGGCTGGAACATCCCCACCGGCCTGGACGCCCCCGCCCTCGCCGCGCTCCTCGGCGGCTACGCCGAGCGCGTCATGACCCCCCGCGGCTCCACCGCCGTCACCGGCCTCTCGTTGATGGAGGCGCTGCGCCCGCCGACCCGCGCGGTGCGCACCGACACGGGCTGGACGTCCGGCCTGGTGGAGGGCTCGCGCTCTTTCGCGTTCGATCCGGCGCCGCCGGAGGCCCCGGGAGAGCACCCGGTGGCGCAGGACCGCGACCCGGGGGATGTTCTGGTCACCGAGGCGTGGGACTGGATCCGCCCCGTCGAGGCGATCGGCGAGGCGGAGCGGGTGCTGCCGCACGTGGTGGGCCTGGACATCAACACGGCGTTCCTCGCCGCGGCCGGGCGCCTGACCATGGCGTTGTCGGAGCCGGTGCACGAGCTCAACCCGGTCTTCGACCCGAAGATCCCCGGCAGCTGGAAGTGCGACTTCTCCACCGCCCAGCTGGATCCGCGGCTGCCGAACCCGTTCACCCCGGACGGCCTGCCGCCGACCGGCCCCGCCTGGTACACCACCCCGAAGGTCGCCTACGCCCGCGAACTCGGCATCCCCGTCACGCCGACCGAGGGCTGGCTGCGGCACGAGTTTGGGCCGTGGCTCGACCCCTGGCACAAGCACCTGCGTGCCGCCTACCTCACCACCATGGACAGGCTGGGGGTGTCGCTGAACCTCGGCGAGCAGGACCCTGAGGCGTTCCTGGCCGCGATGGCTGGCCTGCAGGAGAACGGCGACCCGATCGAGCTCGCGATCCTCGCCGCGGTGAAGGCGACCGCGAAGGGCGGCGTCGGCAAGCTCCGCGAACGCCCCCGCGGCGCGACCTACCGGCCCGGCCAGCGCTGGCCCGCACTCGAGCGCCCGACCTGGGACCCGCTGAACCGCGCGCTGATCATCGACACCGCGACCGTCAACCAGCACCGCAAGATCCGCCGCCACGCCCAGGCGACGGGGCAGTTCCCGCTCGCGATCCTGTCCGACTGCACCGTCTACCCGTCCCCCGGCCCCTCCGCCCTGGACCTGCTCCGCGCACCCGATGGGGCGCTGACGACGGTGTGGCGGCTCGGCATCTCGCCCGGCCTGTGCAAGCACGAGGGCACCCGGACCATGGACTGGGCACTCGAGCTGATCGCCGACGACACCAACCCGGGCCGACACGTCAAGGGCGGCGACGCCGTCGCCGAGGGGGAGTGACTGAGTGGACGCCATCGACCGCGGCCTGGAACGGGCCATGCAGACCCAGCCCATCCCGAAGACCTTGCAGGGCCGGGTGAACTTCCTGGTCCGCCAGTACAAGGGCACCCGGGCTGTCGCCGACCACCTCGGTGTCTCGATCCGTTCGGTCGAGCGGTGGCGCAAGGGCGCCGGCATCGGCACCGAGAACGCCCGCAAGGTCGAGGACGCCGTTCGCGAACGCTGGCAGCCCCGCGTAAAGCAGCGCGTCCGGGAGGCCGCGGAGTCCCGCGGCTTCACCGTCGAGGTCATGGCCTCCTTCGGCTACACCTCGGCCGGCCTGTCCACCGACGACCCCCGCGAGCGGATCGTCACCCAGCGCCTGCCCGGCACGGTCGCCCGCGACCTCTTCGCCGCCCGCGACCGCGGCGCCACCCGGCAGGAACAGGAGCAGATCATCGCCGAAGGCCTCGGCCGCGCCTACTTCCAGGACGGCGGCCGCCGCGCCCGCGGCCTGCAGGTCACCTTGACCGGCCTCGACTGGGCCGACTTCTCCGTCTGACCACTCGATTGGTCATCAGCGACGTCCGCCACAGCGTCATCTGATGGATAGTCAGCGAAGCATTCACCCGAACGGGTGAAAAGGGGGAGGTCTTGGCGCGAGACGCCGGGAGGTGGGGGTAACCTACGGAGCTCCGTAGGTTACCCCCACCTCCCGTGCGAGGCCCCAACCTGCGGTGAATGGCCGTTGCACGGCTCCGTTCCGTTGCCCAATGGTGGCCCGTGTCCAACCCGGACCCACCCAAGAGGAACGCAGATGCTTGACCCCAACCACCTGTACGACATCGCTGACGCCGTTACCGCTGGTCTGCTGGTGAACGGTTTCACCACCGTGGCCCGCACCCGATGGGCGGGCCTGTTCGCTGGCCACCCCGAGGGGGCGGAGGCGCTGCGGGCGTGGGACAACCACGGTACGAAGGTGGCTGAGATCGCCTTCGTGGAGGCGGAGACCGGAGACGCGGCGGCGAGCACCGTCTGCGACAAGATCACGGCGGCCGCTGTCACCGACCTCGGTGAGCGTCTGTTCAACTTCGCGAACGGCGACCTGTCGGCCCAGCTGCGATTGCTGGAGCTCAGCAACCGGTTGCACACCAACACGACCACCAGCGGCCTGGCCGTCGGCGGCAACTGCATCGGCAGCGTCGCCGGCAACGTGACCATCACTATCAACAACAACCGCTGATTGCCCATGCGGGGGCAGGCCGTCCAGCCAGAAGGGCGTGAAGCGCGTCGTTTCGGCTGGTCGGCCCGTGCGCCCGCCTGGCGGTAGGTTCGGGGGACAGGTCCGCTCCGATGGATGGAGTGGCGTACATGCAGCCGATGACTCTGGCCCAGCTCGCCGAGGTGGTCGATGGTCGGCTCGATGAGGTCCTGGACCCGGCGGCGGTTGTCGACGGCCCGCTGGTGGTCGATTCCCGCCAGGTCGTCCCGGGCGCGCTGTTCGTGGCGTTCGAGGGTGAGCACGTGGACGGCCACGACTTCGCCGCGGCGGCGGTGGCCGCTGGCGCGGCGGGCGTGCCGGGGTCGCGGCCGTGCGGCGCCCCCGCGGTGCTGGTCGACGATGCCATGGAGGCCCTGGCGAAGCTCACCCGCTGGCAGTCCGCGCGGATGACCGGCGTGACGCGGATCGGGGTGACCGGTTCGTCCGGGAAGACCAGCACGAAGGACCTGTTTGCGCAGACGCTGTCCAGAGCCGGGGCCACCCACGCGACGGCCGGCTCGCAGAACAACGAGATCGGCGTCCCGATGACGGTCGCCGCCTGCCCGCCGGACACGAAGTTCCTCATCCTGGAGATGGGTGCGCGCGGCGCCGGCCACCTGACCTACCTGACCGATATGGTGCCGCTGCATGTCGCCGTCGTCCTCAATGTCGGGGCCGCGCACGCCGACGAGTTCGGCAGCAAGGAGGACACCGCGAAGGCGAAGGGCGAGCTGGTCGCCTCCCTCGCCGCCGACGGGCTCGCGGTCCTCAACGCCGACGACCCGCTGGCTGCCCCGATGGCCGCCCGCTCGGCGGCGCCGGTGCTGTTGTTCGGCCGTACCGAGGCCGCGCAGATCCGCGCCACCGACGTCACCATCGACACCGACGGCCGGGCCCGCTTCATGCTGACCACCCCGGCCGGGCAGGCGCCGGTCGCGCTGCGCCTGCTCGGCGAGCACCACGTCTCCAACGCCCTCGCGGTCGCCGCCGTCGCCCACCACATCGGCATGGCACCCGCCGAGATCGCCACCGCCCTCGGCAACGCGGTCGCGGCGACCGACTCCCGCATGCAGCGCCACGACCGCCCCGACGGCGTCACCGTCATCGACGACGCCTGCAACGCCAACCCCGACTCCACGGCCGCCGCACTGCGCGCCCTCGCAGCAATGTGCGGCGAGCGCCGCACCCTCGCCGTCATCGGCGAGATGCGCGAACTTGGCGCCGCCGCCGTGGCCGAGCACCGGGCGATCGGCGCCCTGGCCGCCGAACTCGGCACGAGCGTGGTCGTCGCTGTCGGCGACCAGGACGCTGCCGCGGTGGCGGCCGGCGCGGAGGACGGCGGCGCCGAGACCCATCTGGTGCCGGACCGCGCTGCGGCTGCCGGCCTGCTGGAGAAGCTACTGCACCCGGGTGACCTGGTGATCGTGAAGGCGTCGCTGTCGGCCGGCCTGCAGGCCCTGGTGAAGGACCTGCTCGCCACCTGACCACCGGGGGCAGCAGACAGACGCGCCGCCGACCTGTGGCGTACGGTACGTGTCACCTGCAGTCCGATTGTCGAACCGCCTGCCGGTATTTGGCAGCCGCTGGGGCATCTATGGCGCCGTCATGAACGCTGTTACGGTCAGCGCATGACTGACTACGAGACCACGTTCCGGTCCCTGGACGGCCTCACGCTGGTCGGCACAGTTACCCCTTCTCCGACTCCTCCGGTCGCCCTGTGCGTGCTCGCGCACGGCGCTGGCGTGACCCGGGAAGAAGGCGGCTTCTTCGCGCGCCTGGCGGCGGGGCTGACCGCCGTCGGCGTCACCTGTCTGCGGTTCGACCTGCGGGGGCACGGGGCGAGCGACGGCCGGAAAGCGGACGTCACGATCGCCGGTATCGCCAACGACATCCGGGCCGCCTCGGATCATCTGCGCGGGCACACCGGGCGGCCGGGCCCGGTGCACGTCATTGCGGCGTCGTTCTCCGGCGGAGCCGCGGCCCTGCACGCCGGGCACCGCCCGGACGACGTGGCGAAGCTGGTGCTGCTCAACCCCCGGATCGACTACCAGAACCGCTTCATCACCGAGGCGGCCGGCTGGAGCGAGGACTACCTGTCCGCGGAACGCGCGACGAAGCTCGCCGAGCGCGGGTTCTCCGTCCGCCAGCCGTTCGAGACCGGCCGCGCCCTTCTCAACGAGGTGTTCTACCTCGACCCGGAGCGGATCTGCACGGCCGTCCGGGCGCCGGTCCTCATCATTCACGGCACGAAGGACACCTTCGTGTCCGTGGAGACGTCCCGTCAGCTGCGGCCGCTGTTCGGCGGCGGCGCCGAGCTGTACGAACTCGACGGCGCGCAGCACGGCTTCGCCGTGCACGAGGATCCCGGGTACGCGCACCCGCAGTCGCAGGCGTGGCAGCGGGAGGTCATCGCAAAGGTGGGCGACTTCATGGCGTCCTAGCCGGTACAGCTGGTAGCCCGCTGAGGTGATGCCGACTTCTCCGTGGCCCTCGGGGCGGTGGCAACAGCTTTCGTCAGGGAGCTCACGACAGCGAGGGCTGGGTCAGCACCTGAGCCCACCGCGCGACCCTCGGTCGATCAGGACCGGACCGAGGCAGCCCGTAGCGATCATTATCTGACGGGCCTGCAGAATCCGGGCTCCTGCCGGGTTGGCTGGACATGGATCGAGCCAGCCGCACCGAGCGCAGCCCACCCGGGCTGCCGGCGGCGGGCCGGGAGGGACCACCATCCATGAGCGGCAGCACCACCTCGGCCGCGGGCGGCGCCGATGTTTGACCACACGGGTGATCCGGCAGAACGCCTGCCCGAGCAGCTCTTCCACCTGCCCCGGCCGGCCGCGGTCCCGCAGGCGAGCGCCTGCCCTTTGCCTGACCGGCTGCCCGGTGAGTTCCTCGCCCTGTTCGCAGCCCGCTGTGAACAGTTCGTCCAATACGCCGAGCTCCACCTCGGCACTCGAGAGCACGCGGTGCGGGTCGTCGACGAGCTGTTTTACGAGCTGGCGACGTGCTGGGACCTCGCGCTGGAACAGCCCAGCGTCGACGCCTACATCTGGGCCGTGTTCAAGGAGATCCTCGACGACCACCTCGACGCCCGCGGCGGCAGCAGCTGCTTCGTCGACACCGCGGCCTTCGCCCGGGTCCGGCAGGACGCCCGGAACGCCTTCGAGCTCATGGAGGAGCGCATCGGCCTGTACAGCGCGATCGCGAACCTGCCAGAGCGGCAGTTCGACGCCGTCGTCCTCACCTACATCATCGGCTGCACCTCACGCCACACCGCCTGGATGATGGGCGTCGCCACCGCCACCGCCACCGTCCACAGCCTGCGCCGCGACGCCCGCCGCCTGGCCCGCACCCTGGGCATCGACCCCGACGAAATCGCCGCCATCGGATCGGAGGACCAGTGACTGACCCCGGCACGGAGCAACTTGCAGACCCCGACCTCAGCCCATGGCCCCCTGTCGTCAGCGACGGCATGCAACCCCCCACCACACCTCCCCCCAACCACGGCCTGCTTGCCTCCGCCGAGATCACCCCAGGCAGCCGCGCAGAAAGCGTCTACGACTACCGCCAGGCCATCGACCGGCTCGTCCTCAACCCTGCGACCCCGCGGGCCGGCCGCATCCGACCGGCGCTGCGCCCCGCCCGCGCAGCGGCCGAACTCGAAGAACTGTGCCTGCTGGTCGTCAACCACGACACCGCCCCCGTCTACCTCGCCGGCCTGGCCAACCACCCCCTGATCGACCCGGCCGGCGCGCTCGTCCACGCCTGCCTGCTCCACCTGACTGCGCTGCACACCTGCAGTGAGGACGCGGACCGGGCGACATTCGCGTTCCCCGACGCCGGCCGCACCTGGTGGCAACTCGCCGCAGGCGCCGGCATCCAGCAGGCCGCCTGGTGCATGCACCTGTGGACCGCGGCCCGCGGCGACCTGCGCGACGCCCGCCTGTGGCGCGCCTGGGCCGTCGATCTCGCACCCGGTCGGACAGACCCGCACGCTGCCGCGCTCGCCCTCTACGCAGGCACGCGCACCGCCGATCTCTGCCCCACCGTGCTCACCGCCGTCCGAGCCCAGCCCGAGACCCGCGACCGCGACCACGGAACCGTCAAACGCCCTCGCCCTTACGTGCTCGCCGAAGTCCTGCGCCACCACCTGGAAGAACCACGGCACTGCCACGGTGCGAGCGGCCGGATCGACCGCTGAGCAAGCGGGCGCATCCGCGCGGCCGTGACCGACCGAGCAGACAGACGGCCCCTACCAGGCCCGGGCCGTTTTGTTCACGCGCTGGTGCGACGGGTAGCGCGCTTGGCGGGCGCCGCCTTCTTCGCTGCGGGGGCTGTCTTCCTTGCCGGTGTCGTCGTCTTCTTCGCCGCGGGGGTGGCCTTGCGCGCCGTGGTCTTCTTGGCGGGCATCGTCTTCTCGACCGCGGAGGAGGCCTTCTTGGCGGTGGTCTTCTGCGTGGACTGTGGCCCGGGGGAGTGGTGTGGTGCTCGTGGGTGCGCATCCCCGCTCCCGTGGAACCGCCGGAGCGGGGATGCGAGGGGTGCTGTGCCGTCCCTGT
>NZ_JOAI01000085.1 GCF_000717715.1 Streptomyces sp. NRRL B-24484
CGACCTCGTCGCGCCCCTGAACGCCATGCGCCCCCACCTCGGCCCGGCCCACACCGACCTCGCCACCCGCCTCGACGACCTCACCCACCACACCGACCGTCTCCGCCATGACAGCGACCGACGACGCGCCTGACCGCACCCCCGGCACCACCGAAGAACGCTGGCAGCACATCCAGGACAAGATCACGGACCTCGAACGCCGGATCCACGGGACCAGCTCCGCGGCCATCACCGCCATCGACACCCGCCTCGCCCACCTCGACGCCCTGCGCCGCCGCCTCGCCCAGGGCCCCTGGCCCCTCACGGCCGGCGCCGGAGCCTCCCGCGGGTGACGCTCCACCAGGACGATTCCTGGCGCAGGCAGATGGCCCGCACGTTCGACGAGCTCGCCGGCGACCTGGAAGCCGACCGGGACCTGGTGCCCGGGTGCACGGGCGAGGAAATGGCACTGCACCCGGCAATCGCCCGGGCCGAGGAGCTCCGGCAGGACCGTCCCCGCCTCGTCGCCGACACCGTGCAAGGCCTGGCGGCGGACCCGTACGACCTCGACTGGGAACCTCCTCCGACCTGCCGTCCGAGGACCACGACGTCCTCGTGCTGTTCGGCAGCGAGCTCGACGGCATCGAGGACGGCGACAGCAAGGCCAACCCGGCACTCGGCGTTGGTCGGCCTCGCCCCGCTCGACCGCTACGGCCTCTTCGGCCCAGGCCGTACCCGCGACCCGCACCGCGGCTCCGGCCGCGACCGGCCGAGAACACACCCGGCGGGCCCGGCCGTCTCGCCCGACCGTCCTCCAGGCGCCGCCCCGTTCCCCTGCTGCGGCAGACCCCGACGCCGACCACGCCGGCTCACATGTCGTCCGGCCGGAGGGCGGGTGCGGCGGCCTGCTTGTCGGCGGCTGTGGCGGCGAGCTTGTCGGCGGCTGTGGCGGCGAGGCTGCCGAGGAGCTTGACGCGCTCCTCGGTCGGGGATCCCGCCGCGCTCGTGTACACGTACATCATCCATCCGGGGTGATCGGGTAGTTCGACGCCCTCGTAGACGAATTCGAGGTCGCCGACGTCGGGGTGGTGGATGTGCTTGGTGCCGGTGCGGTGCAGGCGCACGTCGTGGGCGGACCAGCGGCTGCTGAAGGCGTCGCTGCGGGCTGCGAGTTCCCCGATCAGGTCGGTGAGGAGTTTGTCGCGCGGGTTGCGTCCGGCGGCGGTGCGCAGGTTCGCGGCGGAGGCGTCGGCGGCGTGTTCCCACTGCGGATAGAAGGTACGGGCGGCGGGGCTGAGGAAGACGAACCGCGCGCTGTTGCTCCGGGCGTCCGGGTCCTCGAGCAGCGGGGCGAGCAGTGCGCGGGCGAGCGGGTTGGTGGCGAGGATTTCGGCGCGCTGGTCGACGATCCATGCGGGCGCTGCGGTGATCGCGTCGAGGAAGCACTGGAGCGAGGGGCGGATCGTCGCTGGTGCCGGGCGGGAGCGGCGCTGGCGGCGCGAGGGGTTCGCGGCCCGGGCGAGGTCGTGCAGGTGCTCGGTCTCCGCCTCGTCGAGGCGAAGCGCTCGGGCGAGGGCATCGAGGACTTCGGGGGAGACGCCGGCGAGGTTCCCGCGTTCCATCTTCGCGTAGTAGTCGATGCTCATTCCGGCGAGCATGGCGACTTCCTCGCGGCGCAGACCGGGCAGGCGGCGACGGCCTCCGGCGACGATCCCCGCCTGCTCGGGGGTGATCCGGTCACGTCGTGTGCGCAGGAAGTCCCGCACCTCGGCCTGGTTGTCCATGCCGTCCACGGTACGGCGGACCAGGGACCTGAAGGAGTGACTGCCAGTACACGTACGAGCCGTCCCTCGCCCCGCCCTGGAGCCGGTGCTGCAATGGCTACGTCAGGGCGGTCCGGACCTTTCGGACCGCCGAGCGCCTACCGTCACCGGACGCCGGAGCGCACAACATCACCATGAAGGACAGGACACGATGAGCCAGGACCAGAAGCAGGGACGCGTCGCCGTCATCACCGGGGCCTCCTCCGGAATCGGCGCCGCGACCGCCCGGTCCCTGCACGCGGCGGGCTACCGGGTCGCGCTTCTCGCCCGCCGCGCGGACCGCATCAAGGCCCTCGCCGACGGCCTCGGCGACGGTGCGATCGCGATCTGCGCCGACGTCACCGACCGTGAGACCATCGTTGCGGCGGCCGAACAGGTGAAGCAGGAGTTCGGCGGCACGGACGTGCTGGTGAACAACGCCGGGGTCATGCTGCTCGGGCCGTTCTCCGCCGAGCGGCGTGACGACCACCGCACGATGATCGAGGTCAACCTGCTCGGCGCGATCACGGCCACCGAGGTGTTCCTCGACCAGCTCAAGCACGGCGGCGGCGACCTGGTGAACATCTCCTCCGTCGCCGGCCGCGTTGCCAACGTCGGCAGCGGCGTGTACGCGGCCACGAAGTTCGGCATCAACGGCTGGTCGGAGTCGCTGCGCAAGGAGCTGCTGCCCGACGTGCGCGTCACCGTGATCGAGCCCGGCGTCGTCGCCACCGAGCTGCCCTCCCACATCACCCACGAAGCGACCCGCCAGGGCGCCCAGCAGCTCTACGACGCCGCCGAGGTCACCGCCGAGGACGTCGCCGAGGTCATCACCTTCGCCCTGCAGCGGCCCCGGCACCTGGCCATCCACGAGATCCTGCTCCGCCCCGTCGGCCAGGCGCTCTGACCTGATCACCCTCTCTCGCGCAAACGGCGCACGCGTCGGCAGGGAACGAGCCTGTCGCACTGCGGCACGGACACCGGCCGCGGCGTGAGGGCCCCTCGGGGCTTCCCGCATCGGCCGCCCGCGCGCAGCCGGCCCGTGCCCGATGCTCGGCGCACCGGCATCGACCGACGAACGAACAGGACCACTTCGTGAAGCACATCCACCTGCGCGGCCTGGACGTCTCCCGCATCGGCCTGGGCGCCATGGGCATGTCCCACGGCTACACCGGAGCAGGCAGCGACGACGAGCAGTCCGTGCGCACCATTCACCGCGCCCTGGACCTGGGCGTCACCTTCATCGACACCGCCGAGGTCTACGGCCCGTACATCAACGAGGAGCTGGTGGGCCGCGCGCTCAGGGGCCGCCGGGACCGGGTGGTGCTCGCCACGAAGTTCGGCCTGATCTCCCACACCGGCCGCCCAGGGGCGACCGACAGCAGCCCGGCCAACGTCCGCACCGCCGTCGAAGGCTCCCTCGCCCGCCTGGGCACCGACCGCATCGACCTCTACTACCAGCACCGCGTCGACCCCCGCACGCCGATCGAGGAGACCGTCGGCGCGCTCTCCGAGCTGGTTGCCGACGGCAAGATCCGGCACATCGGCCTCTCGGAAGCCGGCCCCGAGACCATCCGCCGCGCCCACGCCGTCCACCCGATCACCGCGGTGCAGTCCGAGTACTCACTGTTCACGCGCGACCCCGAAGCCCGCGTTCTGCCGGTGCTGCGGGAGCTGAACATCGGCTTCGTGCCCTTCTCCCCGCTCGGGCGCGGATTCCTGACCGGCACGATCCGCTCCACCGGGCAGTTCGACCCCACCGACTTCCGCGCCGACAACCCGCGGTTCACCGGCGAGAACTTCCAGCACAACCGGCGCCTGGCCGACCGGGTCGCCGCCGTCGCCGCCGAGATCGGCGCCACCCCGGCGCAGGTCGCGCTGGCCTGGCTGCTCGCCCAGGGCGACTTCATCGCGCCCATTCCCGGCACCCGCCGGGTGGCTCGTGTGGAGGAGAACGCCGGCGCCGACGCCCTCCGCCTCACCGACGAGCAGCTCACCCGACTCGGCAACCTGCCGCCGGCCGCCGGCGACACCCACAACCAGGCCCAGATGCGGATGATGGAGCGTTGATGACCGGGACCAACCCGGGTCGCACCGGACCTGGTCCGTCGCCACGTCCCGGAACCCGCCGACCTCACCGACGACGTCCTCTTCGCCGATGTCCGGCAGCGGCCGGAGCTGTCTTCGCGCGAGCGCGGCCTGATCGTCGTCGCCGCCCTGGTGGCCCCGGTCCGCGACGGCCGACTGACGGGCCACCTGCGCCGCGCCCTCGACAACGCCCCCCGCGCGAACTCGTCGAGGCCATCATCCACTCCGCCTTCTGCGCCGGCCGGCCCACCCGCTATGAGCGCCACCGGCGTCCTGGCCCGGGTCACCGGACCCGCCGACCGAACCGGCACCACCCGCCGCACCCAGGGAGAGTCCCCATGCAGCACGTCACCTTGAACAACGGCGTCGAGATGCCGATCCTCGGCTTCGGCGTCTTCCAGATCGACCCGGACAAGACCGAGCAGGCCGTCACCGACGCCCTGGCGGCCGGCTACCGGCTGCTGGACACCGCCGCCGCCTACGGCAACGAGGAGGCCGTCGGCCGGGCGATCAAGAACAGCGGCATCCCGCGCGAGGAGCTGTTCGTCACCACGAAACTGTGGGTCCAGGACGCCCCCGCCCAGGACAACACCCGCCGCGCCCTGGAGACCTCCCTGGCCAAGCTCGGCCTGGACCACGTCGACCTGTACCTGATGCACCAGCCCTACGGCGACGTCTACGGCCAGTGGCGCGCCATGGAGAGCGCCAACCGCGGGGGCCTCGCGCGGGCGATCGGCGTCGCCAACTTCCACCCCGACCGGCTCCTGGACCTGATCCTCAACAACGAGATCGCCCCGCAGGTCAACCAGATCGAGACCCACCCCTTCTTCCAACGCGACCCCGACCACGCCCTGATGCGCGAGCACCGCATCCGGCACCAGGCGTGGGGCGGCTTCGCCGAAGGCAGGAACGACCTGTTCACCAACCCCGTCCTCGCCGGCATCGGCGAGACGCACGGCAAGTCCGTGGCCCAGGTCGTGCTCCGCTGGCTGATCCAGCGGGACATCGTCACCATCCCCAAGTCCGTCAACCCCCACCGGATGGCGCAGAACATCGACGTCTTCGACTTCGCCCTCACCGACGACCAGATGGCCGCCATCGCCGCCCTGGACACCGGCAGGACCCTCTTCTTCGACCACCGCGACCCCGAGATGGTCGCCTGGCTCAGCAAGCGCCGCCTGGAGGGCTGAACACCTCCGATCACGCCCCGGTGCGGATCTGTGGCACGACGGCGAACAAGGTGGCCGGCACGGACGGCACCCCTGCACCCCTCGGCTCCTACACCACGAACGACGCCGGCCCCAGAACGACTGGCACGGCCGGCCCCGGCGGGCATCCACGTCCCGCCGTCGGCCTTGGCACCCCCACCCCGTGGTCAGCCGCGGGTTCGCACGGGGGTGCGTGGAGCGTGTACCCCCGCTGACCGGCGCCAGAATTCATGTCCGACAAAACCGGCATTCGGGTTCATACTTGTTTTGTGGCGGACGAGCACGAGCCCCGCACGAGCTGGACGTTCCTCACCCAGCACGCCCGGGTGCTCCTGATGATCTCGCGCGACCCGCAGGCGCGCGTACGGGATCTCGCAGCCGCGTGCGGACTGACGGAGCGGGCCGTGCAGGCGATCATCACCGACCTGGAGAGCGCCGGCTACCTCACCCGCACCCGGCACGGCCGCCGCAACCACTACCGCATCACCCGCCACATGCACTTCCGCCACCCCGCCGAGGCCCGCCACGAGATCGCCGGCTTCCTGGAACTGTTCGCCGACCTCTCACCCCCCACCGGCACCGACGGCACACACGAAGGCCGTCCCGACGACCGGCACGGCCACAAGCACGAGCGCGACCGGAGTTCCTGAACCGGCCCACCGCACGGATCCCCCGCCACCCGGGGAGGACACCGATGACCGACACCGACACCCTCAACGGAGACGCCCTGCCGGCCGCGGCCACCACCAAACTCGCCGAGCTGAAGCACCTGGCCTGCGCCGCGGTGGACCACTGGAACAACGGCGACGGGAAGAGCGCGTACGACGCCCTCAGCGCCGCCATGCCGGCCGCCGCCGCGGCCGCCACCGCTCTGAACCTCCTGCTCGAACTCGACCGGGCCTCGGCCCGCGCCGGGGAACGGCAACGCAGCCGCCACGACGGCGTCACCAGATGCTGGGGGTGACCAACCGGCCACCAGTGCCCCGCCCGCACCGCATCCGCAGCAGCGTCCGGGGCCCTGAACGGCCGCAGAACGAACACACCACTCCCGCAGGAAGGCACACCACGGTGTCGAGCGAGCTGAAGACCAGCACGAGAAGGGTCGACGGAGCGGTGGTGTGCATGCTCGCCGGCGACCTCCACCAGGGCACCGCCGACGAAGCGCTGCAGGCCCTGCACGCAGCACTCGCCGAGCTCCCGGAAGTTCTCGCTCTCGACCTGAGCGGAGTGGAACTGCTCGCCTCCGGCGGGCTCAACGTTCTGCTGCGGGCCAGGACCGCGGCCGCCGACCGGAGGGTGCCCACCGTCCTGGTCGCACCCAGCGCCGGGGCACGCCGGGTCCTGGAACTCACCGACACCGCCGGGCTGTTCCCCGTCTACGCCACCGCCGAGGACGCCGCCCGGCACGGCGAGGAACCGCCCGCCCCCGGCCGGTAGGACCACATCGGTCGAAGAGACTCCGGGAACCTTCGGCCGCCGACCGGGAGGCGCTGGTCGCCCTCTCCGACGGCGTCGAGCACGACTTCCGGATCGTCGAAGGCATCGACTGACCGAGGTCCGGTCGGATCTTCACTGAAGATCCACCATCACGGCTTTCGCTGCCGCGGCCGCCGGTGCGGCGGGGTTCGTGGGTGCTCGCGCCGGTCGCGGGCGGCGGTCTGTGTGATCTGCTGTCGGGATCCCCACCCAGTCGTGCTCGGGAGTTTCCCCTGAGGGCCGTGGTTTGCGGTGCGGCCGATACGGCCGCACCGATCGCGCCATCCGGTGGACCGGGGCCTGCGGCACCGTCGTGGAGACCGACTGTTTCACCTTGATGGTCGATCACCACGACACCTGGCTGGCACGTTTACCCGGAATCCGGGTCTACGGGCCGAAGGACGGCCACCGGGTTCGTAACCTCGGTCGGCGAACCGGTCGACGGGCCGCCAGTTGCCGATCGCGGCCGCACCGGTCTTGAGGAGTCGGTGATGGCGATACCGCTCGGCGGTCGGACTGCGCGGGGTACGGCCTGTCCGGTCAGCCGTGCAGGAGTTCTACCGCTGGGGTGTGGTTGCCGGTTGCTGCGGTTCCCGTCATCGCCGAGGAGGCTGTTTCCGGGTGGGTGCCGGGCGGCACCACCAGGAGGAGGAAGTGGTCCTGGAAGCCTCGTATGAGGCTGATCGTCGCATCGCTGCCGGCGAACCGGCCGATCTTGATCACCGTGCCGTTGACCACGAGGGTGCGGGGCACGCCCTCCCAGGCCGGACTGTCGAGGCTCACCCGGACGATGCGTCCGAGATGGGCAGCGAGCGCGGTGATGAGGTCCGGCAGTTCGGCGAGGAGGTGGTGGGAACGGGGCCACCAGGCACCGTCGAAGACACCCTGCCGCAGCATCTTCGGCTCCAGCGTCAGACGGGGCAACGGCGGAACCCCGGGCACCGACCACGGCCCGGGAGAGGAGGGAACAGGGAGGGGAATCGGCATCATGCGGGGCCGCCCGTCCGGTCCACGTGGGGACCACTCAAGGCCCAGGGCGACGTCGGCGCTGATGCCGGTGTGCAAAATGTCCTCGGCTGTCTCGCACCGTACTCCGCGGCGGCCTTGCAGCGGTCACCCGACCCGGCCGCAGGAGTAGCCTCGAAGTCATCCAGGGCATCCCGCATCCCGGTACCCGCTCCGGCTTCGTTCTGGGTGAAGGGAATTTCCGGGCAGACCAGGTGGGCCCGGAGACGGGAAACGGTGAACACCGTGACCACTCATCCCCTCCGGTCAGCACGGCCCGGCCACGGCCTCACGGTCGCCGACGCCATGGAACCCTGCCCCTACCAGATAGCCGACGATGACACCGTCGACCGGGCCAACGACATCTTTCACAGCGCCCACATCGACTACCTGCTCGTCCGCGACCACAACGGCCGCTGCGAAGGGCTGGTCACCCGCACCGGACTCCACCCGTTCGTGACCCGATCCTGGGACAGCGAACGGACCGCCATCAGCTCCACCACGCACCAGCACGGCCCTTTCGCCTGGCCGACCATGGGACTGGCTCTCGCGGCAATCGCCATGCGGATCAAGCACCTGACGGTATGGCCCGTCATCGACGACGACGGCTACACCCTCGGCGTCCTCACCGCGGACCGCGCCACCATCCTGC
The DNA here is from genome assembly GCF_000717715.1 of Streptomyces sp. NRRL B-24484. Classification (GTDB taxonomy): domain Bacteria; phylum Actinomycetota; class Actinomycetes; order Streptomycetales; family Streptomycetaceae; genus Kitasatospora. The sequence continues at coordinate 8,211 of NZ_JOAI01000085.1, forward strand.
TCGGCACCACGCCGGTATGAATCCTCGAGCGGCGCACGACCGGAGCCCGCAGAAGCAGCTTGCGGCACGCGGACCGCAGGCAAGCGTCAGCCGGGTGGGACGGGCAGACCGGGTGCCGTCCGGGCGGTCGGACTCGGCCGAGGTGGAAGACCGTGATGGTGATGGTCTGCTCGCGGATACGGTACTGGACCCGTAGCCGACCGGAGTGCGGTGGATGCCGCCGGCCCCGACGGTGAAGGCGCCGGCCGGGCGGGGTCTTCGGCGACGTGCTCCTGCTCGGGCCGGCCTGCCGTGCCGGAGCCCCCGGCTTGGTGCGGGCCTCGGTGATCGGGTAGCTGTTCATACGCAGGATCTTGCAGTCGTGCGCACTACGGGACAGTCGATCCTGCCCGGGCCACCGCTTCCTGCCGGGTCGCAGTGCGGAGTCGTTGAGGTCACCGTGGATGGTGGGTGCCGGGCCGCCGAGCGGACCGCGAGAGGGGACGTGATGGCAGCGAACGAATCTTCGGCTCCGGGCTGGTCGCCGAAGACAGAAGCACGCACCGAGCTGCAGTGGGCGATCGGTGCGCAAACCCGGCCCCTCGGCCGGTACGGCGGGCAGCACCACTGTGCGCCGGTGGATCGGGCACATGCGTACGTGCCGGTGACCGGCGGCTTCGGAGCACCGGCGGCCTCCGGCCCGGAGCAGCGGCTGTAGGCGGGCTGGCGGCGCGATGGTGCCCGGCGACGGCAGTTGGGAAGACGAGCAGCGGTTGCTGGCCGCAGCGTTCGGAGGGCTGGCGGCCGGAGTGTTCATACTCGACGCGGACGGGCGGATCCTGGCGGTCAATCCGCGGGCCGAGGAGCTGCTGGGCCGCGGGGCGGCGGCGATGACGGGAGCGGATGCGCACGGGTTGCTGCACCGGGGTCCCGAGGGTGCGGCCGTTCCGCGTGCGCAGTGTTCGCTGTTGGCAGTCGTGGAGACCGGGCGGCCGACCTGGGGCGCGAGCGATGCCTTCCTGACCGGTGACGGCAGGGTCATGCCGGTGCGCTGGTCGGCGGCGCCCGTCATGGCCGGGGGCCGGCCGGTGGGCATGGCCGTGCTGTTCGCCGACGTTGCGGGAAGCAGTGCGCCCGTCGGGCCGGAGGCTGCCCAGGTGAGCCTCCTCAAGGACCTGACCGAACGGCTGACCCTCGTCGGCGCGATCACCGAGGTGCTCTCGGAAACACTGGACGTCGAGGAGGCGGTGGACCGGCTCGGTCCACTACTCGTCCCGGAGCTGGCGGACTGGGTGGCCGTGGATCTGCGGACCCCCGACGGCGAGGTCCGCCGCGTGGCCGTTCTCGGTCCATCCGGGCGGGACTCCGCCCTTGAGGCGTGGCGGGGTCCGCTGCCACCGCCCACGGCCCTCTCACGTTCCGCGCTGGTGCGGGTGCTGCAAGGCGCGCAACCCCTCGTGCTCGGCACGCAGGAGATGGCCGAACCACCCGATGCCCCGCTTGCCGCGGTCCAAGCCGGGTTCCTGCGCGCGCTGGGCGCGACCTCCGCCGCCGTGGTTCCACTGAGCAGCGCCCGCGAGGTCACCGGGGCGATCACGGCGGTGCGCACCGGTGCGGGGCGTCCCTTCACCCAGGGCGAGCTCGCCCTGCTCGCCGACATCGGCCACCGGGCCGGGGTGGCCATCGACAACGCCCGCCTGTTCGGCGAACAGCGCGACATCGCGACCGCCATGCAGCACCACCTGCTGACCGAACTGCCGCGCGGTCCGGGCATGGAGCTGGCCGCCCGTTATCAGCCGGCTCCGGCCGGTTCGCGGGTCGGTGGCGACTGGTACGACGCCTTTCCGCTCAGCCTCGGCGCGACCGCACTGGTCATCGGCGACGTGATCGGACACGACCTCCAGGCCGCAGCCCGGATGGCCCAGCTCCGCAACATCCTGCGCACGCTGGCCTGGGACCGCCACGAAGAGCCGGCTGCCGTCGTCACGCGGCTCGACGACGCGATGACGAGTCTGACCGACATCCCCATGGCCACCATGGTCCTCGCCTACGCCGAGCAAACCCCGAAAGGGCCCTGGCGACTGCGCTGGACCAGCGCCGGACACCCGCCACCCCTGCTGCTACCCGCCGCCGGAACACCGTCCCACAGCGGCGCCGCACACTACCTCGAGGCAGGCCAAGGACTCATCCTCGGAGCAGGCGGAGACCCCGAACGCCCCAATGGCACCGAAAACCTACCGGCAGGCTCGACACTGCTGCTGTTCACCGACGGACTCGTCGAAGCCCCCGGCACCGACCTCGACGCCGGCCTGGAAAGGCTGCGCCGCCACGCCGCCAGCATGGCGGCGCGCCCGTTGGAAGAATTCTGCGACCAGATCCTTCGAGCCGTACCACCCGGCAGTACCGATGACACAGCCCTCCTCGCGCTCCGAGTACCACCGAACTGAACAGCCCGGCCACAGTGCCGGACGCGTGCGGGAGCCGAACGGGGAGCCCCGCGGGTTGCCGGCGCACGGGTGCCGACAGCTCCTACCGAAGCCCGAGCCTGTCGGGCCCGGTAGGACATCGAGAGCGTCGACATCGGGAGGGCGAGCCGCCCCCGCCTCGCGGGTGCACGCGCCGAACGGTGGGGGATCCGGCACGGCCGCGGCCTGTGGTGCTCCCTCTGCCGTGTGATCATCCGGGCGCCCGGGTTTCACGAAACGACGCCGGCCGGCGCCGACCGCGACCTCGCACCGCGCCGTCACCGTGCCGGGCTCATCCGCCGATCGGCCACCCCCGCGCCGGGGCCGGGCCAGGTCCCGCCGGGACGTCCCGACCGGTTCAGAGGGTCCCGCCGTCGCGGGCCGGTGTGCCGCCTCATACGGCGGCGATGCGGTCGACGACGACCGGGCCGTGCCCATGCGGGGCCGCGGGCCGGTACGGGGCTGCAGGGCGCGTCGTCAGGATCGGTCCACTGCGACACGCAGCCGGACTGGGTGGTGGTCGAGACGGAAGGCGGGTGGGCCACCGACGTGTTCGGCAGCGTCGGTGAGCAATTCCACCGCCACACGCCCCGCCAGGAACGGCCGGTGTGCCAATGGCGGCGGGACCTCGACAGGCTGCGCGGCACGACGATGTCGAAGCCGTGGAGCAGGTCGACCGGGAGGTGCAGTGCGAGCTCGGCCGGTACGTGGGAGCCGGTCACAGCCCGGCGGGAACTCGTCCGTGCCACCGCCACCCCCTCGACGCGGCTGTCGGCCGACGGCGCCGACCCGGGCAGACGGGGAACGGCGGGCGATCCGCTGCACGAAGGAGCCCACGGCCGTGGAGCGACGAGGACGGGGCCGTCCCCCGTGGGATCAGAGTTTGTGCATGGGGGCGTACGGCGGGGTGATCCGCTCCTGTTGCGATCCGAAGTCGACGAGGACAGCGGTGTTGCTGTCGCCTTCGACGCCGATGACACGGCCGAGGCCGTAGGCGTCGTGGGTCACCCGGTCGCCGACGGCGAACCGCTTTTGCGGAGCTTCGGCCCGGGTCCTGAAGGGGCTGGTGGGCAGGGGACGACGAGCGGAATGGTCGGTCATTTTTACAAGTATGCGCCGGCAAGCGGGCGGATGCGGCTGTTCGAAAAAACGTGATGCGGAGGGCCACGGCGGCCGTCCGCCCCGGGCGCAGTCCCGGAAATCGGAAGCGCGCACTGCCCGACCGGCACCTCCTGCAGAAGAGTGCCGCCAGCGGGGCGAAGCCGACGAACGGCATCAACCAGCCTTTCCCTTTGGCTGGTTGGCGTGACCTCCAGCACGGTCCGGAAGCCGAGGACGAGACCTGCACAAAACCTGGTGCGAAATTTTCACCCCACGGCACTCCTCGACCTGCTACAGTTATTTCAGTTGCAGTAGTGGTTCCCATGAACTTTGTGTGCGCCTGCTGATGTATCGCAGGCGCATTTTTGTTTCCCGGATCTCTCCGGGTGGGTGCTCCGCGGCG
>NZ_JOAI01000086.1 GCF_000717715.1 Streptomyces sp. NRRL B-24484
GCTCCGGAGAGTCCGGACGCCGGGGCCGAGCCCGTCTCCGGGCGCAGTCGCCGGTCGGCCGCGGACTCCCTCGCCGAGGCCGTCCCGGCCGCCGGCCCGGACGCCGACACGATCGAGCTGCCGCCCCTGCCCCGCCCCGGCCACGTCCCCGCGACCTTCCGGTCGGAGGGCCTGGCTGAGGAGGACCTGGGCGAGGAGTACGAGGACTGGGACGAGTACGAGGAGGACAGCGAACCGGCGCGCGGCGGCAGCGCGCTGGGTCTGGGCGCGCTGCTGGCCATCGCGCTGGCCGCGCTGCGCGGCACGGCCACCCTGGTCTCCGACTGGCGCACTCGCCGCCTGGCGCGGGAGGCCGAACAGGCCGACTGGCGCGAGGCCCGGATCAAGCGCCGCGTGGCCGAGGAGAACGCCCGCGCCAAGTCCATCCCCACCAGTGGCGAGTACGGCCGCCAGGCCCTCCAGAACGCCCGTACGGCCGCTGGCGGCTCCGGGGGCTCCGGTGGTCCGGGCCGCTCCGGACGGGGCGGCAGCGGCCCCTCCGGCGGCCCGGACGGGGGCCGCAGGCCCGGCAGCCAGGCGCAGCCCGGCAAGCAGCCCCTCGGCCCCGCCAAGGACGGCCCGAAGCCGCAGGCCAAGGGCGGCGACGGAAAGGCCGGCGGAACCGGCCCGGCCGGGAAGGGCGGGGGCGCCGGGTCCGGCGGGAAGGACGGAAAGGCGTCGAGCGGCGTCCGCGCCCCGGGCAAGGGCGCCGGGGGGAAGACCGGCTCCGGGACGCTCGGCAAGCTCGGGGACCGCAAGGCCGCCAAGGCCGAGGAGAAGGCCGCCAAGGACAAGGCGAAGACGGACAAGGCCGACAGTTCGGGCGAGGCCGGGGGCAAGAAGGGCGCCGTCGACTCCGGGTCCGGCAAGTCCGCGAAGAAGGGCGGCGGGAAGGGCGGCGGCGGGGGCAAGGCGGGCACCAAGGCGAGTCTCAAGAAGGCCGCGAAGAAGGCCGCCGAAGCCGACGCCGACGCCACCGAAGCGAAGCCCGACGCCACCGAAACGGCCGCCAAGGCGACCGAAGCGACCGGGGCGGGCAAGAAGCCGCGGGCGTGGACGCGCCTGCGCAAGCGGCGCGCCGCACGCAAGGCGGCCCGCGCCGCGAAGGCCGCCGCCGAAGCCTCCGGCGGTGCCACCGAAGCGGACACCGGCGTGACCGAAGCGACCGGGGCGGCCGCCGAAGCCGGGGGCCGAGGGCGTGGGCGCCGGCTGCGCGAGCGGCTGCGCCGGGCCCGCGCCCGCCGCCGTGGCCGGTCGACTCCGCCGTCCGGGTCGGGGCCGACCTGGTCCGGCTCGCCGGACGACGGGCCGCCGCCCCCGCCCCGCTGGCGCAGCCGGCGCGGTGCCGGAGCGGACGCCGCCGACGCCGAAGCCGCGGGGGCGGCTGCGGAGAAGGTGGTGATCACGGTCGAGCACCTGGGCCGCGAGGCCAAGCGGCGGCGCCGGGAAGCACGGGCGGCGGGCGCGGTCACCACCGGGCCCGGCCGCCTGCCCCGGGCCCCCGAGCGGGCCGCCGGTCCCCGGCCCGGCACCCGACGTCCCCGGCCGATGCCGCCGGTGGTCGTGCCGACCCCGGCCGCGCCGCCCGCCGCTGCGGCCGGGCCGGTCGCGGTCGACGTCGTGGTCCAGGTCGAGCCCTCTCCGGCCCCGCCGGTCGTGGTCCTGGCCAAGGCCGTGCCCGCCGCCGTCGTCACCGCCCGTCCCGCGGCCGCCGCCCCGGCGGTCGCGGCCAGCACCAGCACCGAGGAGGCGCGCGTGAGCGCCCCGGCCCGCATTCCCGCCGCTCGTCGGTCGGCTCCCGCCGGGGTCGCCGCCGAGCACCTGACCGAGATCACCCTGGACGACGTCCTGACCAACCTGGCCACCAGCAAGGTCCGGTGCCTGCGCACGTACGACGAGTGCGCCCACCTCGCGGACGGGGCCCTGCAGCTCCAGCGCGACCTGGACGCCCTGGCCGCGGACCTCGCCGAGAGGCACAACGTGATCGGCGACCTCACCAGCCGGGCGATGGACTGGCTGTCGGAGTCGATGGGCCTGCTGGCCGCCAAGGCCGAGGAGATGCGCACCAACAGCCTGCGGGCCGCAGAGCTGGTCGAGATCGCCCACGACGACATGCACGACGCCTACCGCCCGATCCAGGACGCCGCCGCCCAGGCCGGGCTGGCGATGCCCTCCGCCCGCATCCACAACGAGAGCTGAGAGGACCGACCGTGAGCGACATCGTCCCCCGCCCCACCGCCCACCCGGCCGCCGCCGACACGGCCGCCGACACCGCACTGTCCCCCGGCGCCGGCGACCTGAGCTTCATCGGCCTCGCCCTCCGGGTCCTCACCTTCACCCGGGCCGCGCACCGGCTCACCGAGCAGCTCGGCGAGCTGCGCGACCAGATGGAGCGCGACGCCGACGAAGGCGAGCGCCTGGCCGAGCAGGCCGGCCTCGCCGAGGTCGACCCGCGCTTCCTCTCCCAGATGGCCGAGTCGGCCGCCGCGCTGCGCGCGGTCGCCGAGGCGTCCGGCCAGACCCGCCACGCCGCCGACCTGATGGCCATGGCCGCCCAGGACGTCAACGACAGCCACGAGGCCGAGTACCGCGGCGTCTACGAGGCCGTCCAGGCGTCCGGCGCCCAGCAGCCCAAGCCCGGTTTCCTGCGCACCCACTGACCGCCCGCCAGCCGGGCCCGCCCACCCCGGGCGGGCCCGGCACCCCCTGCCCCGCACCACCGGCCCGAGAGAGGGACACATGGCCACCGACACCGCCCCCGCCACCGACACCGCGACCGAGGAGGCCGCCCGGCCCGCCCTCGCGCCACTCCCCCCGGCCGCCGCCCGCCGCATGGCCATCGCCGAGCGGGTCCTGTACGGCGCGGGCGGCGTCCTGGCCGCCGTCGGCCCGCACACCCACGTTGTCCCCCTGCACGTCGCCGTCCTGGGCGCCGGGGCCGGCACCCTGGCGGTCCTGTGGTCGCGCACCAAGGGCTCGGCGGCCGACCTGTGGCTGTCCTGCACCCGGGCGCTGCCCACCCTGGGCCTGACCGGCACCTACGCCGCGGGCCTGTTCCACCCGGGCTCGGCCTGGTGGGAGTACGTCGCGCCGCTCGCCGTCGCCGCCGCCTCCGCCGTCACCACGCCGTTCACCCGCGCCCGCGGCGTCGAGCACCACGCCGTCGCCGCCGCCGCCGAGGGCCACCAGGAGCCGGACGCGGAGGAGTTCGACCCGAGCTACTTCGGGGGCCTGCGGCGGCTGTGGGCCGAGGCCAAGGCCACCGGAGCCACGGAGCTGGTCGACCTGGTCCAGGACGACCCGGGCCGCCCCGACTTCCGCGCCGTCATCCTCGCCCCAGCCGGGGAGACGGTGCCCAGCAGCGTCAGCCCGCACGCGGTCGCCGGCGTCTTCGACGTCCCGGTCGAGGCCGTCACCATCGCCCCGATCCCCGGCAGCGGGCCGGGCCGCCTGGCCCTGACCGTCGCCCCGACCGTCGCCGCCGAGCAGGCACCGGAGATGGACGACGTGCGCACGCTGTGGGCCGAGAAGGTCTCCGGCCCCGGCGGCGCCGCCCCCGGCATGCAGATGGTCGACTACCGGCTGGACGCCGACCGCCTGGTGGTCCTGGTCGAGGCCGACGAGGGCATGCCGATCAAGCTGCCCAAGGTGGCGATCACCCGCGCGATGAAGGCCGCCGACCCCGACCTGGTGATGATCGAGACCGACGGGATGAGCACCGGCGTGGTCACGTTCTACCGGCAGCACCCGCTGATCAGCATCCGCGAGGCCACCGTCACCGACCTGACGATGCAGCCGGACGGCACGGTCGTCATCGGCCTGCAGCACGACGGCCGCCCCTTCCGAATGCACCTGTACCGCCCCGAGCTGGGGGCGCTGACCGACCTGTTCGTCGGCGCGCCCGGCGCGGGCAAGAGCGTGGCGCTGCTGACCGTGCTGGCCGCCGAGCGCATCAGCGGCATCGTCTCCATCGTCGCCGACGCCCAGAACGGCATGTCGCTCCCGGAGGCCAACGGCCGCGTCGCGCACTTCGGGGCCGGCCGCGCCGCCCTCGGCGCGACGCTCTCCGCGTACTGCGCCGTCATGGACTACCGCGAGCAGGTCAGCTCCGCCAACGGGTGGGGATCGTTCAGCATCGGCGAACCCTGGCCGCTGCTGAACGCGACGCTGGACGAGATCAACAAGGTGCTCGGGGCCGATGAGGTCGGCGTGCACCCGGACTTCCGCAAGTGGGTCGCGGGCATGATCGGCCGGGGCCAGCTCACCGGCCGCAAGGTCGGCATGGGCATGAGGTTCGCGGGACAGAGCATCCACTTGGCCGACCTCGCCGACAGCGAGAAGATCCGCGCCAACGCCAAGCAGGGCCTGGTCTGGATGGGGAGGGTGAACAGCTCGATGACCCAGCGGATGGCCACCGACATGGTCGGCGCGGCGGTCGCAGCGACCATCGTCCCGATCCCGCCCACCTTCGGCGGCGGCGGCTTCGCCGGGGTCATGGCGGCCTGGCGCGGCGAGAGCGTCGCCTCCGGCCCCGTCACCGCAGGCTGCGCCTGGGCGATCCAGGAGGGCCAGGCCGTCCTGACCCGGATCTTCCGCGCGAACAAGGTCAACAAGACCTACCCGCACCTGATCGCCTTGCTGGAGTCCGCCCCGATCGCGCGGCTCACCCCCGCCGAGCAGAAGGTGTTCGACGCGGAGTACGCCCAGGCCCTGCCCTACGCCGAGCTGCTCCTGGAGCACGGCAACGCCGCCTTCGAGGAGCCGAAGGAGGGCAAGGAGGGCGGCAGCCGGCGCTCCCGCCGCAGCGCCCCGACGGGCCCGACAGGCGCGGCCGTCCCGGCCGTCCCGGCCAGCGCCGCGCCGAGCCTGCGCGAGCAGATCATCGGCCACCTGGCCGCCGCCGGGGCCCCGATGCGCACCCGCGACATCCGCCAGGCCGTCGGCGTCGGCACCCCCGACGGCCCGGCCGCCGGGTCCGTCGACACCCTCCTGGGCCGCATGCGCGACGAGGGCTTGGTCGTCAACATCGGGCACGGCTCCTGGGGCCTCGCCCCCGAGGGCACCCCGTCCGAGTAGGCCAAATCCGCCCCCCTCCCGGGCCCAGGAACGCCATCCTGGGCCCGGGAGGAACGGATGGACTTCGAGTACGACTGCTGGCGCTGCTGGGAGACGAACGCCGTCTACGGCGAACCGCGAGGGTTCCTCAACGTCTGGTACCAACTGCCGGCCGAGTGGACCTGCTACTGCTGCGGCGCCATCAACATCACGCCCGACGACTGACCCTGATCCACACACATCCCGAGGCCCGGAGGCTACCTCCGGGCCTCTTCCGTTCCCCGGAGGACACCATGCAGGACTTCACCGCCCGCCCGATGACCGACACCGAGGCCGCGGACCTGGCCGCCCGGCTCATCGCGGACGCCTACCGGCCCGAGCACACCGGCGGCCAGCAGCTCGCCGCCACCTCCTACCGCGACCTCGCTCCCCTGCCCGAGGTCGGCCCGACCCCGCCCGCCGTGCTGCCCGACAGCCGCACCGTCCCGCAGTGGGCGACCGGGATCGCCGTCGCCTCCCTCGGCGTCGGCCTCGGCTCCACCGGCCTCGGCGCCGCCGCCTGGCTCGTGTGCGACGGCCTCTCGGCGGTCAGCCTGACCGGCGTCCTCGCCATCCTCGCCCCGTTCGCCGGCCTGGCCGTCGCCGTCCTCGCCGCCGGCGCCGCCTGGTCCAAGGCCCGGGCCGCCGCCCCGCCTGCGACCACGAACGTCTACCAGGGCCAGGTGACCCAGCGGACCGACGTCACCGCCCACGTGCGCGGGATGTTCGCGCGCAACAACCAGATCACCGGCTGACCGTCCGACACCCACCGTCCGAGCAGACAGGAGAGACACCGCCGTGCGCGCACCCGACCTCGACCCCACCGGCGAGCACCACGGCATCCCCACCTGGCCGTGGCGATTCGCCCCCGACCCCACCCTGCGCACCCGCCGCCAGCTCCGCGCAGCCGGCCTGCGCCCCGGCGGCCAGGAACCCGCCGCCCAGGTCGTCTGCCGCCGCGGGAAGCGGATCGCCTACCTCTACCGCCTCGACCAGGCCCTGCCCATCCGGCCGATGACCCCCGGCCGGGTCGCCGCCCTCGACCGCGCCATGGCCGCCCGACAGACCTGCCCGGTGTGCCGCACCCGCTACAGCCACTGCCTCCCACTGCGCACCCTCGGCTCCTGCCTTCCGTGCTCGGAGCTCACCGACGACGAGCGCGACCAGCTCGCCGCCCTCATTGCCTGACCGCATCAGGCACCAGCACTGCGCACCACCACGTCCCGCCGCTGCGCGCCTGCGCAGGACCGAACGCCCGCCCAGCACACCCACCAACCGAAGGAGCACGCCATGCAGGACACCCTCATTACCCCGGTCACCCTGGACGGCTTCACCGGCACCGACCGCGCCACCGACGCCGAGCACTTCCACCACCGCGCGGTCGCCGGAACCGGCAGCCTGAACGACATCGCCACCATCGACGTCCTCACCCGCTACAACCTGCTGCGCCCCCGCCTCGCCGCCGAGTTGCACGCCCGCCAGGAGCGCGACCAGGCGCTGCGCCTGGTCGAGGAGCGCTGGGAGGCACTGTCCACCGCCCCGGCCTGGCTCGCCGCCCACCACGCCTACGTCGTCGCGGTCGCCGACGCCCGGATCTGCATCGACATCTGGCGCGACCGCGCCGAGGCCGCCGCCGAGGTTCGCTTCATCGCCGACGGCCTGGCGGAGATCGCGGTGTACGAGCGGATCCTGGACGCCGGACACCCGGCGGTCGTCCCCCTCCCGGACAACACCCGGCAGACCGCGCAGATGCTGCTCGCCAACCTGGAGCAGGCCCACGCCTACCGCGGCCGACTGACCGCCGAGACCCTGGCCGTCGTAGCCGGCTGACCGGCCGACAGCGACGCCGGAGCCAGGACTAGTGGCTCCGGCGCCCACCCAGCACCGTAGAGGGCCCCGGCCCTGCCCCCAGAGAACGGGGGCAGGGCCGGGGCCCTTTTTGCGTTTTCGGCCCGGGTGTTGGCCTCCCGGACGTTCCCCGTAGGCACCACCGCAGCCACCACCGCAGATGCGCCCGCAGGTGCCACCGCAGCCACCACCGCAGGTACCCCGCCGTCTCCGCCGATCGTCCGGTGTTTCCGCAGCTTGGAGGCGGTTTTCAAGGCGCCAACAATTCAGACAACCCCTTCTGTCTGTCCCTCTCCCCTTGGCTGGCTGGTGTGGTGGTGCGGTTTGGGTGACGGTCCGGACGGCAGGGGTTCCCACCCTGCCGGGGGCTGGTGGTGTGGTGAGCGCCCGGCGGTGCCGCGCGCCGTGTGGCGGCCAGGCCGCCCGCGTCCGGCGGGCCCCCGGACGTCGCGGACGGCGGCCGTCGGCACCCGTCCGGGGCCGGTTGCCTCTGAGCTTGCTTCTGGGGTTGCTACTTGGGCTTGCTACTCGGGGTTGCTGCTGGGCTTGCTACTTGGGCTTGCTCCAGACCGATCCTCGGCGACAGGCATCTGTGCAGCTCGGAGCCCGTTTGTCCATAGGTTGGTGAGGGCCGACTACTTCTCCTGGGCCCCTGCGGCGCCGGTGAAGTCCCAGTGCCCGGGGCCGTTGCAGGAGCAGGTGAGTCGGCGCGCGGAACAGGAGCGGGGACGAGATCCCGACCACCTGGTGCCGCGCGCCGATGGCGTGAGGGAATCTCCGCGCGGCGGCCCGCCGGCCGCACCACGACCCCGCCGCTGCGCACCTGCGCAGCACCGGTGCGCGCCCGCCAGGCCGTGTGCGGCACCGGTGCGCACCTGCGCAACGCCCGGTGCGCACGCACGAACACGGCTGCGCAGCTGCGCACCAGCAACGCCAGAAGCCGGCACCCCCGGGTGGGGGGTGCCGGCTTCTGTGCTTTCTCAGAGCCCCAGCAGCCTATCGCCGGTCAGGGCACGTCGAAGCCGCCTGCGCAGCCGGCCTCGATCTGGATCGGCTACCGCCACTGGAGGTGCGCGGCGACGAAGGCCGCCACTCCCAGCACGACGCTGGCTCCGACGCTGCCCAGCACCTGGGCCAGGACGCTCCCGCTCAGCCGCTGCGGGTCCCGCCACGGCGGAAGGCCGGCACGACGCCGCCTCTCACCGGTGGGCTGTGCCCGCCGCTCGATGCCGTCCCACCCCGCCGCGCTCTCCGTCCCACCGCGCGGCACCATCTCGTCCACGGCACTCTCCTTCGTCTCGTACGCCGTGATGAACAAGGCGAACCCCAAGGAGGCGGAGTGCAGGCACACAAGGTGCCGACGCCGCTCCTGGCGGTCCGTGGTGCCGCACAGTAGGCATCCAGGAACGCCAATCAAGCCCCTGTCCCGGCCCAGTATCGACGGTGCTGCGCAGCCTGGCTGCGGGTGCGCATACACCGCTCATAGCGCCGGTCAAGGCCCACCGAGCAGCGGAAACGAAGCGCGCACGCAGGCGGTTGCCCTCACCGCTTGCGCAGCCCCGTGGCTCTCCCGCGCGTTCAGGTACCAGCCCCGCCTGCGCACCTGCTCCGGGGCGCGGTGCGCACCGGCGCATCTTCGGGCCGACAACGCCGAGCGGGGTGATGATCAATACCCCCCGGGGACGGCAGCTACCGGCTTCTCGTTACCGAGCTAACCCTGGCGTAGGCCCGCACAGAGTCGGCCTGCGATCGGCGCCACTGGTGTGGAGTGTCCTGAGCAGAGCAGTCGAGGGTGAACGTGACCGGAATCTGCGTCATGATCGACCGCTCTACAGCGACATCGACCGTGAAGGTCCCCTTCGCCGCGACCGGGCCTACCTGGGTGCTGGGCGCGAGATCGTCCCCGTCCGTCCAGACACCGAGAACTCCGTTGCCGCTGGCCGCGACCGTGATGGTGGCCAGTGCCGGGCCGGTGGTCTGGGTGAACTCGAACCTCGTGACACGCCACTGGTTGGGGGCGCCATGGGTTGCCCCCCTGTGCTTGATCTCGAACTGAGGCCCCCGGGCCTCTACTCGTTCGGCGTCCTCGGCATCGAGCTGGCGGCGCATCAGTGCGACCTGCTCCTCCGCCGCCTTCACCTGCTGTTCGGCGGCGACAGCCTGCCTCGCCGCGAGGACGGCGGCAGCGTCCGCGGTGGCCGCCTGCCGTTTCGCGATCCGGGCCTGCCAGATCGCGATACCTGCTCCCGCCCCACTGATGGCTGCGGCCGCGACAGCTGTGGTCAGATTCCAGTCCACCACGCCTCCCCTTCCGGCCGGCGGGGGTCGCTGGCCGGGCCGCAGCCTACTTGTTGAGACCGCGGACCGGCGGCTGTCACAGCCCCGGGCCATGAGCCCGCACGGTTGCGCCGCCGGCTCAGCTGCATGCCTTCCGCACGCGCAGGTGTGAACGCCGCCCGCCCGCTGCGCCCGCTCCGAGCCGCGGCGCGCACCTACCTGCCGGAGCGGACAACAGCGAGCGGGGTGCCGACGACTGTCGGCACCCCGCTCGGCGCTTTCGGGCGTGGTCGGCTATGCGTCCGTTCCGCCGACGTGGCCCCGCAGACGCCGGCGGATCTGCCCGGCGTCGTCGTAGCCGGCCTGTACCGCCTCGCGCAGCCCGGGATCCTGCCGCAGTGCCTCCGCCACCGCCGCCGGGGTCAGAGTCCTCTGTGCCCGTCGCAGAGTCTCCAGGGCCTCCGTCACCTGCTGGACCGTGGAATGTGCTTCGTCGACGAGTTCGGCCTCCAGGATCTCGGCCTCGACCAGGTCCACGCCTTGGTCCCGCTTGGGGCCCAGGTTGAGCTTGTCGCGGAGCTCCGTGAGCTTCTTCGCGGTGAGCTTGCCCGGAGCGGTCCGCGCAGACTCCAGCAGCATGCAGGCCGCCTCCGGGCTGTGCTGGCGGATCACCGTGGCCAGCACCCGCTGCTGCCCCTCCGGCGGGACCGTTTCCACAATTGTGGAAACGGCGGACATCACCAAGATCGTGTCCATCATCTGGTAGGCCCGCGAGAGGCTGTAGCCCCAGCGCTGCTCCACGTACTCCCGGAAGCTGCCGAATCCGGTGGCCTCATACAGCTTCTGGTCGCGGATCAGCTCCAGCGCCTGGCCCACCTGCATGTCATGGCGCGCCTTCGCAGCCCGGATCGTCTCCGCCGCCCCCTGCCGAGCGCCCTCGATCAGCGCCTCCAGCGAGGACAGGCGCTGCGCCGGCTCCGCGCCGAGCGTCGCCGGGTCGAGCTGCCGCGGCACACGCACCGCATCGCGCACCGCGACCGTGCCGGCCTTGCTGGTGCGCCCCCGCAGCTGATCCGCCACCGCCGGGTCGACACCCTTCACCGCAAACGTCTTCGCCATCACGCCACCAGCCCGCTGGCCTTGGCCAGGTCACGGAACAGCCGAGCGACGTCGCTCTTGGGCGCGTACTGGGTGATGGTCAGCCGCTGGTTACGAGCCTCGGCCAGTATCGACCTGATCGGCACCTCCGCCAGCGCCGGCACACCCGCGCCCTTCAGCTGCTCCATCACCGCCGAGTTGATCGCCGACAGGGGCAGGATCACCCGGTTGATGATCAGCCCCCGCACCGTCGGCGCCGGATGCTCCAGCTCATCGGCCAGGGTCTGCATCTGCCCCAGCAGCAGCGACAGCGCCTCGATGGAGAACTCGTCCACGTCCACCGGGATCACGATGCTCCCGGCCGCGTACAGGGCCGCGTCGGTGTCGACGTCCAGGCCCGGACGGCAGTCGATCAGGCAAACGTCGAAGGCGTCGTCCAGGTGCCGCAGCACCCGGCGCAGCCGCTCGTGCGCCGCCCGCTCGCTGTGCAGCTTCCGCGGCAGGCTGAACATGTCCAGGCTGCTCGGGATCACGTACAGGCCGTCGGAGTGCTGATGCACCAGGGCCCGCGCGTCCTCGGCCGTGCAGCCGTTCAGCATCGCCGTCGTCAGCGTCAGCTCGCCCGACAGCCGGTCGACGCCGAGCGCCGACGTCAGGTTGCCCTGCGGGTCCAGGTCCACCAGCAGGGTGCGCCGACCGTACTCCGCGAGCGCCCCGCCGAGATTGATCGTGTCTGTGGTCTTCCCGACGCCGCCCTTCTGGTTCAGGACTGCCACGGTCTCCATCGTCATGCCCGTGAGGGTAGCGCCCCAGCACACGGGCGCCCCGCACCCCTGCCCTGATCCGGCATGGCGCCCGAAGACGATCACCGTCGCCCCAGCGTCGCAGGAATCACTTTCCATTAAACGCAAATATCGCAAGTGATATGCATTGTTTGCGAGCCGATACCCACGATCCCCTGAAGTGAATTCCCCGCAATGGATAGCTGCCCACGATCCGCGCGATGGTCTACCACCTGCTCAATGTAAACGAATTCAAAGGATTCCCAATCCAGCCCCTATCCCCCAGCTACAGACCGGCAAGCCCCGCACCACCAGCAGATCCGCAGATACCTTACGATCACCCCATGGCAATCGACACGCGAGGAATCGAAGAAGCGCCGGCCGTCTGCGCCTGGCCCGGCTGCGGCACACCGCTGCGCCGCGGAGGCCCCGGACGTCAGCCCGACTACTGCTCCCGCGCATGCTCCGCGAAGGCCTACCGCCAGCGGCGCATCCAGGCCCAGGACGCAGCCCTTGCAGCCGCCTCTGATTCATCACGTGAGCCATCAAGTTTCGCGCTCACCCACCCCGAAGCCGCCGAACTCGTCCGCCTCGGCGTCACCGTCGAACGGGTCGCCCGCACGCTCGCCGAGACGCTCGCCACCGCCGATGACACCCCTGCCGACCACATGGCCCGCAGGATCCACACCGCAGCACTCGAACGCGCCACAGCGGCTCTGCTGGCCCAGGCCCGCCGTGCGCTCGCCGCGCCAGCCCCC
>NZ_JOAI01000087.1 GCF_000717715.1 Streptomyces sp. NRRL B-24484
ACCGACGCCAGCGCCAACCCCACATCGTCCGCGGCTACTTCCACGGTTCGCAGGTCCGCTACACCCTCGACGAGAACCAATTGAGTTTCTGATCAATAGCACAAGGGGACGAAGCTCGGAGGGTGTGATGGCGAAGCGCAGAACACAGCAGGTGGGTCAGTACGACGCGCCGACCGGATGGCAGCTGTGGCACCACCCCGATCTCGAGTCGGACGGGTGGGAGTGCCTGCTGTACAGCGACAGCAACCTGCTGGGGACTCCTGAAAACATCGGCCCGTTCACCCTCTACACGACCGGGATCCCGGCCGGGCAGGGCGATCAGCCCACCGGACAGCTGGTCCTGCGGATCCCGCACGCCGACTCGCAGCGGCAACTCGGCGCGCAGTGGTCGCTCCAGGACGCGACGAGACGCGGCAAGCTGTGGCTCGGAGCCGGCCCCGACGAGGAAGTCGCCGCACTGCTGAGCCTGAGCCTGAATATTCGCCTGCGCTCCGGCGGCCTGGTGCGCCGCTTCCCTCACGGCAGCGACCCGGCGGGGGTGCCGGAGATGCACGGGCACCACGTCCCCGGCATGGTGCCCGCGGCACCTTACCGGATCCAGCTGCCTGCACTGCGCGGCAGCCTTCAGCCGATCGGCCCCGGCTTGGAGTTCCTGGCCGGGTACTCCAGGCTGGACCCGACGTCGGCGTTTGTCCTGGCGAAGGCGGCACGCCAGTACGCGGATGCTCTCTGGGTTGCGGTCAGCGATCCCGAGCAGGCTTGGCTGCAGCTGGTGACCGCGTTGGAGGCTGTTGCCGTCCATGTGCAGGCCGAGGCCGATCCGGTGGAAACCTTCCGACAGGAGCAGCCGAAGGCCGCCTCCGTCATCGAGGCGCTGGACGGCGGCCAGGATGCGTTGCCGAAGGTGGCCAAGGAGTTTGCCAGACTGCTGGGCGCCGGCCGCCGGGTTCGTGACTTCGTGGACCGCTACCGACCCGAGGTTCCCGAGCACCGCCCGCAGCGCCCACAGTGGCGAGTCGACTGGACTCAGCTGGACACCGCGATCAAGAAGATCTACGGCTTCCGTTCGAAGTTGCTGCACGAAGGCCAGCCACTGCCACCCGCCATGGCAGTGACCTGCGTGGAGACGGACGACAACGGGGCGCTCGCCGAGAGCCCGAGCAACGACACGATCCATGGCTCTGGCAACGCAGCATGGGAGGCCGGTGCGGTGCCCATGCACCTGTGGATGTTTGCTCACATCGTCCGCGGGTGCCTGCTGAACTGGTTCACCGAGCAGACCGCCGTCGATGAACCAGGCGGTGCTCTCGCCAACTGCGGTCCCAATGCTGAGACGCTGCTGGCTGGTTGAGAGCCCTCACCCCTCGGGACCGGCCACGCCCGCTCCACACCTGGATCGCGCCCAAGTAGACGGACGCTCCTCCGGCCGACCAGCAACGCCGGAAGGCCGGCGCCCACGCGTGACCGCTCTGAGAGGCACATCACACTCGCCCAGATCGCCGCAGGCGCATGCTCCCGCTGCTCATGCGTGGGTGGCGGCTCGGACCTTGGCGGTGTCGACGCGACCGTCGGTGATGTACGGGTTCTGCGAGGCGGCGAGGCCGAAGAGGCCGTAGATGTTGGACAGGCTCCGGTAGGCATCGGTCTCCGGAGCACCGTCGGCCACCCACGCACGGGTCCACACGTTGCTGCTGGCCTGATACTGGAGCCCCAGCAGCGGGAACTGCGGATTGTGCCCCGGGGCCAGCCGCCGGGGGCGCTCGCCGACGAACTGCTCGGCCGTGATCCGGTGCTCCCAGGGACCGCTCGCGAGCGGGAGGAGGAAGCGGTCGACCCAGCGGAAGTACTCCAGGTTCATCTCGGACAGCGCGATGACGTTCAGCTGCTCGGCGCCAGCCATCCGGTCCATGGCCCAGCACAGCATGTCCTCGGTGGCCTTCGCGGCCGCGACGACGCTTCCGTCGGCCCGCACGTACAGGGCCCGCCGGGAGTCGGCGATGAGGAGCCCGCCCTCGTGCGGCTTCGGCGGTGCGTAGGAGGAAACGAAGTTGAAGCCGACCTCGCCCCGCAGAGAGTCCTGGTTCATGAGCCGGTGCCGGATCCCGTCGGGCCGGTGGAGCTGTTCCAGGAAGTCGGAGAGCGGGGAGGACGGGGTGGACTGCCAGAACAGGACCGGGGCATCGTCCGCGCCGAGTACCTCAGCCAGCTCGCGGCGGCCCTCGGCAGGGTCTACCCCTGGGGCGGTCACAGCCACGGCCGGCGGTCCCGAACGAGCCTGGAGCGTGGTGTTGATGAGGTAATAGATCTGGTGCGCGTTCACGAAAATGGTCTGGTCGTCGTGTCGGACGGGGACGCACCAGCCCTCGGTCATCCTGTCGTTGTCCGAGATCATCTTGCGGACCAACGCGTAGCGGGCCTGCTCGGGCAGAGCCTCGACCTCGATAACGAGGTACCCCGTCTCCTCGCTGCCTGGGGCGCTGTACCAGTTGAACGAGAGCGCGACCGGCGGGTGCACCAGGTCGCCGACCACGTCCCGGTACGCCTGCAGCTTGACCAGCGTCCGGGGGAAGTGGGTGAGCTTCGTTGCGACGTCTTTGGCCTCGGCCTCCAACGGGACGGTCTGCACCCCGCAGACGATGATGCCGCCCTGCGCGTTCGCGAAAGCGGCGACGTCTTTGGCCAGCTCGAACTTCCCCTTCTCCGTGTGCAGAGCGTAGGGCGTGGTCTTGAAGTCGAGCCAGGCATTCTCGGCTGTGCCGAGCAGACGGTCGGGGTCCCCTTCCACGAGCGCGGAGACGACATCGGTACGGCTCTGCAGCGACATACGCCAGAGCCTAGAGGGTCGCGCGGACGCCACGCTCGACCGCGCAGTCGGTGACCGCAGGCCCGCCGTCATCGCCCGTCGCGCCGTGACCAGTGTCGTGGCCGCAGTCGGCTTCCTGCGGCGGCCGCCGCTCCGGCGAGCGGCAGGTGGACGAGCGTCATGCGGGACGACGGCACGAAGCAGTGGCCCCGACGGCAAGCCGCAGGGCCGCAACAGGCGGTCAGGGCATGCGGAGGGTCTGTCCGGCCAGGATGAGGTCGGGGTTGTCGCCGATGGTGTCGTAGTTGACCTGGTAGAGGGCGGGCCATCCGGCCGCGGACCTGCAGGGTTTGGGCGATGGCGTCGAGGGTGTCGCCGTCCTGGACTACGACAGTGCTGGCGGCGTCCGCCGGGCTCGTGTCGGCGGCAGTGTCCGGTTCGGCAGCCGCCGTGTTCTGGTCGGCGTCCAGCTGCCGGGCGGCGGATTGCTGCGCCGGGCGCGGGGTGGGCACGGTGTGGTGGCCGGTGGAGGGTCGTCCGCCGGCGCGGGTGCCGCAGATGGGCCAGGGGGCTAGTCCGCGGCGGGCCGCAAGGTGTTCGGCGACAGCGATCTGCTGCTCGCGGCTGGCGAGGTCCGGGCGGGCCGCGTAGGCGGTGCCGCCATTGGCGTGCCACGTTCGCTGGTCGAACTGAAGGCCGCCGTAATAGCCGTTGCCGGTGTTGGCGTGCCAGCGGCCACCGCTCTCGCACGCCGCGACCCTGTCCCAGTCGACGCCCTGCCCGGCGGCCGGTGCGGCCCCGGCGACCGTGCCCGTGGCGGCAGGCGCGGAGTGCACGGGGGCGGCCTGTGCGGGGGCGGCGAACGCGGTCCACAGGCCCGCTGCGCAGGCGAGGGCGAGGAGTAACTGCAGGATCCGGTGGGCGAGCGACACGACGGGCACGGCGGAACTCACTTCCCGAGAAGTCGGCGATCGGGCGGCCAGCGCCCCGGGGGCCCCGCCCTTCCAGCGATCGCACACACCGCGGCCGCCGCCCGGCCGACACCCCGGGAACGTCACCCGCCCGGCTGCGCGGCGCCACCCGTGCACCGCACAGGGCCGGGCAGCCTCGACCGGCCGGCGGCGCGGCCTCGCGCCGCCTCGTCCGGCTGCCGCACACCACGTCGGAGGATGCTGCCGGAACACGTGCGCGCCTTCCCGGCCCAGGGGGAGGTCGGTCGTATGGTCGCGTTAGCGAGGCGATGTCCGCCCCGTCCCGTGGTGCCCGGCCCGGCCCCCCGGGGCGGCCGGGCCGCGTCGTGCCCACCTGCCCGGGCTCGCGAGACCGGCTGCGGCCGTCTACGCCCCCGCAGCCCACGCCCCGCCGGGGCCGCTCACGTCCACTGGACACCTGGTGGCCCGCTGGCCGGAGCAGCACCCAACCGCCTCGCCCCGCGAAGCCGGGCCGTCTCAGCGCTTCACACGGCTACGCACGGCGAGGGCGGCCAAGCCGAGGAGGACGGGTTCGCCGATGCGCGACGCCATCTCGATGACGGTGCCGGGCAGGGTGAGGTTCTGGCCGCTGGAGCGGAACACCACCGAGTTGACCACCACCAGGGTGGCCTTCTCCGCCCGCGCGGTGGTGGCTCGCTTGTTCCAGGGCAGGGTGAGTACGGGGTCGGGGGTCTTGGTTGTGACCTTGACGGTGCCGGCGCTGTAGGTGCCGGTGGCCTGTGGGTCGGGGGTGTCGTTCGGCAGCCCGAACAACACCATCAAGAGCAGCGTGGTGCCCATCGCCGCGACCAGCCACGACAGCGCCCGTGAGGCCCGTAGCCCGTACCCCGATGCCAGCCAATACACCCCCAACAGGCGCCGCTCCGCCCGCGGCCGCAGACGGTCGTGGCGGCGCATCTCCATCTCGCCGTAGTAAAAGTCCGCCGCATCAGGCTCGTTCCCGGCCTCCTCGAACGCCTTCCGCAACTGCTGATACACCCCCACCAGGTCGTCCGGTCCAGGCGTCCGCTCCGGTGTCCCGTGGTGCGGACCCGCCGGCCACCCACGCCCCGCCCGCCCACCCACCTGCGCGCGCCAGTGCTGCTCCTCGGCGAGGACCTTGCGCCGCGACCACCGTGCCGGGAGCGGGCCGCGGCGGCGCCAGCCGGCCGGCGGCTCGGCGAAGCGGCAGCCGAACCCGATCTGGATCTGGTCGAGATGGAAGGCACCGGTGAACTGGCACCGGCTCAGGTCGACGTCGGTGAGAACCAGATGAGCTGCGTCCACGCCGTCCAGAGAAGCCAGCCGCACGCCGGGATCAGGTGCGTCAGCGGCGAGGAGACTCTCGTCCAGCACGGTGCCATTCGATGGTGCGAACGGGACTGGCCAGGCCTGCAGCGCCATCGGGGCGGCCAGCGTTGCGCGACTCAACTGCAGCGTGGAATACCGCAGACGCAGCACCACCGAGCCCTCGAAGGCCGTGCGCTCACACGTCACGGACGGGGAGGCTGCCTCGATCGTGACCTGTGTCCCGGTGAACCGGGCGCTGTCGAAACTGATCGATCCCGCACAGGTCATGGGCCCCAGATGCTGCAGGCCCTCGAAGGTGGCTGAGTCGAACCGGGCGATGTGGGCGAAGGTGGCTGAGGTGAACCGAGCGGTGTGGGCAAAGGTGGCCGAGGTGAACCAGCCAGTGTAGGTGAAGGTGGCCGAGGCGAACGAGGCGTCGCCAGCGAATGTTGTCGAGGTGAACGAGGCAGTCCTAGTGAACGTGGCCGACGCGAACTGGGCATTGCCGGTGAAGGTGGCCGAGGCGAATTGGACGGGGTTAGCGAAGGTGGCTGCGGTGAACCAGGCGTTGCCGGTGAAGGTGGCCGATTCGAACGAGGCATCGCCGGTGAAGGTGGCCGAGTCGAACTGGGCATCGTCGGTGAAGGTGGCTGTGTCAAACCAGGCGTTGCCGGTGAACGTGGCCGATTCGAACGAGGCTTCACGGGTGAAGGTAACCGCGTTGAACCAGGCGTCGCCGGTGAAGTCGGCCGAGCCGAACGAGACCTCGCCGGTGAAGGTGGCCGAGACGAACGATGCGGTCATAGCGAAGGTGGCTGCGGTGAACCAGGCGTCGCCGGTGAAGGTGGCCGCGTCAAACCGGGCGTTGCCGGAGAAGGTGACTGAGTTGAACCGGACGGCGCCGAAGACCGGCTTTCCGGTTGCAGGGTCGGTGCAGGCGTTGCGGATGTCGTTCAGGAGGGATTCGTCGATGGTGGTGCCGCGTAGGTCAAGGTTGCTGCCAGCAGTGAGCGTCGCAAGGTGGGCAGCACGGTCCGCGGCCGACAGATGGGCGAGGCATCGCCCGCCGGGAGCGGCGGGTATGCCCGGGCAGCCCGCCGGGTTGGCGGTGGAGACTCCATCTCCACAATGGGGCCAGGGATACACGGTCGTACTGGGTGCGACGGTCATGACGGTGTTCTAGCCGCTCCCGCCGGACAAGTGGAAGAGATCGGCAAGCTGTGACAGATCCCGGAAGGAGTCGCCCCAGACCGTTACAGCGCCGAGAGTCCGCGAAACAGCTCCTCGAGGACGGGGACGGAGGACGCTGGGGAACTGTTCGAGGACAGTCATTGTCCATGGGCGTTCGTGCTGATCAGGGTTGGGTGATGTGAGCTGGGCCGATCGGTCTCGGGTGATGGCTGTCGTTGGTCGTCGTTGGTCCGGATCCTCTAACCGCCGCTGCTGCGGCGGTGTCGTCGGGTTGCCGCGGACCGCACTCGGCACCCGCGGCAGGGCAAGGCCACCGGGCGTACACGGGAAGGAGCGTGGGGCGGGCTCACGGCCCGCCCCACGGAGCGAGGTCCAATACACCTGTCCGCCGCCCAGAACGCCGGAGGCCGCCACCCGTGCGGTGGGTGGCGGCTTCCGGTGGCTTCTCAGGGCTGCAGCAGCCTACCGCCGCCCGACCGGCTAGGCCGGGACGCCGGGCCTACCAGTCGAGTGGCGGGCCGAGGTAGTCGTCGCTGTATGTGTCCCCGGCACGCTCGTCGGGGTCCCAGCGACCGAACACCGGCCCCCGGCTGCCCCGGGGCATGCCCTTGTCGATGCAGGGGTCACGACGCGTGGCCCGCTGCTGGGTGGCATCCCACCGCTCCGGGAGGAGGTGCCCGCCGTGGCAGTCAACGCCCCCGCAGTGCACCCCCACAGGGCCATCGTCGTGGCTGTTCATGCCCACTCCACGCCGTGCTCGGCGAGCTGCGCGAGCTGCCCCGGCGTCAGCTTCGCCCGCCTCGCCTTCGTGTTGTTGAGGAATGCCCCCAGCCCCACGGCCACGATCTGCACGTTTTCCTCCCCGCCGGGGCCGGCCACCGTGACCTCGAGCGGCTCTTTGTGCGGGCGCGGGACCCGTGTATGACCCTCTCGCTCGACGAACTGCGCGAGAGCCGCCAGGCCCTGGGCGAAGCGGTCCGCGCGGGACACCTTCGGCTTCGCCTCCGCCGCGGCCTTCGCGGCCACCAGCTCCGGGTCCGGCTCGACACCGATCGCGGTCAGCAGGTCCTGCTGGTCCTGCTCCAGGCCGGGCCAGCCGGCGCGCTGCGCCACGACCCAGCGGCCGAGCTGCTCGCCCTCGAACACCCTCTCCTCCGGCAGCTGCGCCCAGTCGACGCGGCCGTCGGACTCCAGCCACCACATCCGCGCCACCGAGTAGGCGCGCTGCCAGACGATCGGCCAGGTGGGGCACCAGAACGGGTCGATCTCCTCCAGCGCACGGCGTCGCTCCGGCGCCAGCGCCCCCGGCTCGCCCACGGGCACCTGAGCGGCGGCCCTCAACTCCGCGAGCCACGTCCCGATTGGGTAAGACCCGATCGAGGCCCGCGCCGGAGCAGCCAGAGACGAACCGTGCTCCTTCGCCCAGACCCGAGCCCAGGCCACGCCGACCTCGAACCGCGCATCCGACACTGACCAGATCATCCCCAGCGCATCCAGCATCTCCACCCGATGACGCGCCAATTCACCCACCGCATGCTCAGAACGTCTGTCCGACACCCATTTGCCAAGCGGAAAATTACCCTCCATCCCCACCATTTCCGAATAGGGAACGTCGAGCCCACCCGTCTCCTGGAACCAGCGCCGAGCGTGATTGATACCCTCCCGCCAGTACTGATTCTCCCCCTTCAACACCCGCGAAGCGATGAACAACGCAAGCACGTTCTCATCCACCGGAGACTGGAACCGTACGGGCAATGTGAACGCACCCGACCCACCCTCACCTGACCAGCCCTCACCAGGCAATCCGGCAGCCTCGGCGCTGCGCCCCTTGGTGCGCTTGCCGGACCGCTGCGGCACTGCGAGGGCCTCGACCACGCGGGCG
Organism: Streptomyces sp. NRRL B-24484; assembly: GCF_000717715.1. Taxonomy (GTDB): domain Bacteria; phylum Actinomycetota; class Actinomycetes; order Streptomycetales; family Streptomycetaceae; genus Kitasatospora. The sequence goes on from NZ_JOAI01000087.1 coordinate 8,138, forward strand.
TCGTGGCTGCGGAGCGCGGTGAGGATCTTGACCAGGGGACCGTAGCTGTCCGACTCCAGAATGTCCCCGGGCTCCTCACCGGCCGCCAGGAAAATCGGCACGATAAGGCTTGCCGTCTTGCCCTCGCCAGGCTTGATCCGCAGGGCGCGGCCGATGGCCTGGACGATATCGACCATGCTGCCCCGGCCGGTTAGTACGACCGAGTCTGCATTCGGAATGTCCACTCCTTCGCCGAGAATACGGCACTGGGACACGATCCTGTGCTTGAGACCGTCGTCCTCCTCACTCTCCCCGAACCCGCGGATGACGTCCTTGCGGAAATCCACGTCGTGCTCGCCGGACAGCCACTGCGCCCACACTTCGGCCGGGTATTTCTGCGGATTCTCGTGGTGCATCTTTTCGACGGTCTGGTTCAGCGTCTCGGAGAAGTAGCGGGCTTCGAGCGTGCGGTTGTGGAAGGTGATGCACCGCTCCAGCCCTCGCTCGACGACGGTTTTGATCAGGCCGGCCTGGATCGCGGCGAGGTGTGCGGCCGGCACCTCGTCCTCGCTCCCGTCGGGGGCCTCGCCGACGCCCGGCCCCCAGGGCACGCCCTGCCGCTCGGCGCCGTCGCGGTCGGCGCGCGGTTCGCGCAGCTCCAGCACCACCACCTCGAACGGCGCCAGCAGCTTGCGGTCGATGGCCTCTGCGAGGCCCAGGGTGAACACCTGGGGGCCGTAGAGGCGCTGGTCGTCCATGGACACCGCGAACTCCTCCGGGAGCGGCTGGTGGGCGTCCTCACGCCGTTTCATGGCCGCGCTGGGTGGCGCCCAGATCCGGGGCGTCGCGGTCATGTAGAGCCGCCGCTCGGCGGGGATCTCGCCCTGGTCGTGAACGACGGTCCAGGACTTCTCGATGCTGCCGGAGGAGCGGTGGGCCTCGTCGCAGACCATCAGGGCCAGCGGCGACAGGATCTTGCCCTGGCGTTCGGCCCAGAACCTGTAGGCGTCCGCCACGGCGCCGACCGAGGCGTACGTGGCGAACAACGTGACCGGCCGGCGGCGAGCGGCCGCCTGGTCCAGCCACATGCCGATCATCAGCGGACTGGTCGTCGCCCTCACCCCGTAGGGCAGCTCGGAGTCGATCAGCGAGCAGATCGTGTACACCTCCCCGGACCGGCCCACGGCCCGCCAGGAGCCGATCATCTGCAGCAGCAGATCCAGCGTCGGCACCACCACCAGCACCACCCCGTGCGGCGCCAGCCTCTGCCCCGCCGCCGCCCCGACGAACGACTTCCCGGAGCCGGTGGCCATCTGCACCGTCACCCGCAGCCCACCCGGCAGCACCGGCTGCCCCGGACGGGGCGTCAGGCCCCGCACAATGGCCTCCAGCGCCTCCTCCTGATGCCCCCGCAGGGAGACGCCGCCGACAGGCCGAGCGGCCGTCAGGCCGGGCTTCACGATGCTCACGAAGACGGACTCCTCTTCGACGTTCCATCGACACACCCGCAGGCACCCCGCCCGCGGGCCACAGTTCCCCGCAGATCGTGCCCGCATCCGCGGCTTTGCCGTCCGCTGAGGTGCGTACTCCCTCCGCGGGCGGGGACGGGATGCGTCGGCGGGCGCGGGCGGCGGCTTCCCAATCAAGTCGGCAGGCGCTGGCCTGGTCGGCAGTCGCTCTACCAGTTGCGGTAGATGTCGCGGCGGTTGCCCGCGGCGAGGACCCAGACGATCAGGCGGCCGTCGTCGACGGTGTAGACGATGCGGTAGTCCCCGACCCGCAGGCGCCAGCGCGCGTTGTGGCCCTGCAGGGCCTTGATGTCGAAGGCGCTGGTGTCCCCGTCGTCCAGTGCCTGCTGCAGCTCGGTGAGGCGGCGCAGGATGCGCAGGGCGTCGGGCCTTGGGATCTTGAGCATGTCCCGCTGGGCGTGCGCGGTGAACCGCGTGACGTGCCCCACCGGGGTCAGTCCCGCCGCTCGCGCAGCAGCGCGGCCATCTCCTCCAGGGAGACCGACCCCTCCAGGCCTTCGGCCTCGGCTTCGTCGGCCAGCCGGTTCAGCCAGGCCTCTTCGACCTCCTCGGCGAGCCTGCTCAAACGCCGGTACTCCCGGACGTCGAGCACCACCGCCTCTTCCCGGCCCCGCCGGGTGATGATCGTCGGCGTCTCGTCCTGACGGGCTCGGTCGAGGACATCGGCCAGGTGGCTGCGGACCTCCGCCATGGAAGCAATCACAGGCTCAGACATGCAACAAGCGTAGCAGATGTACATCTGTTTCATGTCGTGATCGCAAGAGCCCGCCCACCCCCTGCTGCCTGCGCGCCTCCCGCCGGCCCCGCCTGGGACGCCCTAGGGTCGGCCGCGGAACCGGTTGAGCCGGATTCACCTCCTGACACCGCGGTCCGGCTGCTCCCTGCGCAGCCGGACCGCGGTGTCTCCCCTCGGCCCAGGCCGCCCCTGCTCCGGCCAGACCCAGCTGGGCCCTGGTGCTCGCGGGTGAAGCGTCGCCGACGGGCGGCGCGTTACTCCCGCCGTCGGCCGCCAGGGCCGTAGCGTCCCGGGTGAAGGGGTGGGCTCACCGGCCGTTCCCTCTTCACCGGCCCGGCCGCCCCTGCACAGGGCGACCGGGCCGTACGCGTGCCGTCCGCAGCTCGGCGTCATGGTCCGTGCGCGGACCATAAACCTCCTGGTCAAGGCGCTGTACCGCACGGTTCGGGTGATCTAGCATTCCGGCACGGCGGCCCCAAACTCCCCCCGGTCGGGGCCGCCTTCTGACCGCCCCGGGACAGCGGCGCCCGGAGGATCGGGCCGCGACCGACCGAACACCGTTTTCGGGAACCGGACGAGTTACCCGGGCGTGGATTCCCGCCCGGCCCCCACCCGGCCTGGCACGGTTTGTCCCATGCCCGATTCGTTTCTCCTGATCCTTCCGGTCTTCGTGCTGCCCAGGTGCGCGACCTGCGGGCTCGACACGCAGGGCACGCGGGCGAAGCCGGGCGGCACGGTGCGCTGCACCGGCTGCAGGACGATGCGCCGGGTCCCGATGGACCGGCCCCTGCACGGGCCCGACGACCCGACAGCGACCGTGCCGGTGAGAGGCCACCGCCCGAAAGCCCCATGCACCACACCAAGCCCGGCGCAGACGCCCTCACCGGCCGAGCAGCGGGCATGAAGGACAGATTTGGTGCACCGCTCGCCCAGCTGCGCGAGCGCATGCAGAACGGCACCAGGGGCCAAACAGTGGGGACGCCGCTGGTGCGTAATGGGCGGATCCTGGCCGCCAGCGCCGTTGTGGCCGCAGGCCTCGGCGCCCTGTTCTGGCTGCTGGCCGCCCGCTGGTTCACCACCGCCACCGTCGGCCGCAGCTACGCCCTCCTCTCGGCGGCGATGCTGCTGGCCACCCTCGGCTCCCTCAACCTCGGCGACGTCCTGGTTCGCTTCCTGCCCACCGCAGGAGAGCGCAGCCGCCGCCTGGTGATCCGCTGCTACACGATCTCCACCGCGACCGGCGCCGCCGTCGCGGCCGGCTTCGTCCTCCTCGCCCCGCAGCTGGCACCCGGGCTGACCGAGCTGCGCGAACCCTGGTCCGCGATCCTGTTCATCACCGCGACCTCCGCCTACACCGTCTTCGTCCTGCAGGAC
>NZ_JOAI01000088.1 GCF_000717715.1 Streptomyces sp. NRRL B-24484
GGTGGGGGTGGGGGTGGGGGTGGGGGTGGGCGGGAACGACTGCCGGGCCCCGGCCGGGTTCGGCCGGGGCCCGGCATCGCCGCGGGCGGCCGGCCCGGATCGCTCCGGGCCGGGGCTGCGGGGGTGTCGACCGCCGGAGGGGCCGGTCGACCTGCCGCTCAGAGGCAGAGCAGCGTGCTCACCGTGCTGTTGGTGCAGTTGACGGCGCTCAGCGAGCTGAGGACCGAGCGGAACTCGAAGGTCTCCTCGGACGTCTCCAGCGCCTGCAGGCTCAGGATCGACATGGCCCCTCCTTGGGGTTTCGGTGGGTTTCCCGGCGTTCGCCGGAACTCGTGGGCGGCGGGTGCTTCCCGGCCGCGGGGCGGCGGGCGGTGGTTCCCGCCGCGGGGTGGCCGCCGGCGGCACGGGTCCGTGCTGCGGGGCCGGGTGGGGGTTGTCAGAGGCCGGCGGCGTCCGGGCGCATCTGCGCGGCCCGCGGGCCGGGCCAGAACGGCAGGGCGGGCGTGGCGCCGTGGACGGCCGCGAGGGCGGCGAGGACACCGGCCGTGCCGGTCGCCAGGTCCATCGACAGGCGCAGCAGCTGTTCGCCGGGGAAGGCGGGCCGGCCGTGGTACGGGATGGCGTGCCAGGCCAGCCGCCGGACGTGGCGCCGGATCGGCTCGGTGTGCGCCGCTCGGTCGCCCTGCAGCAGTGCCAGCAGGGCAATCAGGCCGGCGCGTCCGTTGAACAGGCCGGACTGGACGATGAACTCGGGTTCGGCGGCGGCGCGGATCGGCGCCAGGTGCACGCCGAGCGGGGAGTTCGGCCGGTGCCGCAGGTAGGCGTGGAGGACGGCGGCGATGCCGGCGCTGCCGGACTCCAGGTAGGGCAGGACGCGGGTGCCGTCGTCGACCTGGAGGGTGCCGTCCTCGGCGGTCACGCAGCGCGACAGGTCGCGTGCCAGGGCGGTGCCGGCCAGGTCGAGCAGGGCGCTGTCGCCGGTGGCCCGGTGCAGGTGCAGCAGGAGCAGCGCGGTGCCGGTGGCGCCGTGCAGGAGGCCGGCCCGGGAGCCGGGCGGTGCGGTGGCGGCGTCGGGCCCGGTGAGGCCGAGCCGGTCGACGGCGCGTTCGGCGGTGTCGAGGGCGGTGTCGCGCAGGGCGCGGTCGCCGGTGGTGTCGGCGAAGTGGAGCTGGGTCAGGCCGATCCCGGCGAGGCCGCCGGAGAGGTCGGGGCCGGGCGCGTCGGGGTCGTCCTTGCGGAGCCGGTCGAACAGGTCGAGGGCCTGCTGGGGCCGGCCGAGCCGGTCCAGGACGTAGGCGACGCCGTGGGCGCCGATGAACAGTCCCGGCCGGCACGGTTCGCGGGTCACCGCCGCGGTCAGCCATCCGAGGTGTTCCGGGTCGACACCGGCGCCGCTGGTGTGCAGGGCCCACAGCACGCCGGCCGCGCCGTAGGACAGTCCGAGGCCGTCGTGGGTGAACTGGCCCGGGTCGCCCGGGAAGAGCCGGTCGGTGCGGTCGGGGGTGGCGCTCGCCGCGATCGCGGCGGCGAGTGCGTCGCGCAGCTGCGGCCACCGTGCGGGGTCCCCGTCGAGCAGGGCGTCGAGGTCCGTCGCGGGCCCGGACACGGCCGGCTCCGGCGAACCCGACCCGGGCGTAACCGGCTCCGGCGCACCCGGCCCGGACACGGCCGGCTCCGGCGAACCCGGCCCGGGCGTGGCCGGCTCCGGCGAACCCGGCCCGGACACGGCCGGCTCCGGCGAACCCGGCCCGGGCGTGGCCGGCTGCGGTCTGAGCGCCCCGGACCCGGCCGGCTCTGCCGACCCTGCCGGCGGGGTGGGCGCAGCCGGTTCTGCCTGCGGGGTCTGCGGGGCGGGTGGGAGGTGCGGTGGGAGGGCGAACCGTGTGCGGGCCGCGCGGGCGAGGGCCTCGCCCTTGCCGGGGCTGAGCGTGGTCAGGGGCAGCAGCGGCATGAACATCCACAGCCGCAGTGCGTCCAGCGCGTACGCGTCCACGGCGGGGCCGTCGAGGCCGGCGGGTGCGGCGAAGCCGGCGGCGCCGAGCGCCGGGCGTCTGAAGTCGTCGACGGGTGAGGCGAGTTCGAAGTCGATGAAGGCGACCCGCCCGTCCGGGCGGACGATCAGGTTGCGCGGGTGGAGGTCGCCGAAGACGATGCCCCGCCGGTGGATGGCGTGCAGGCCGCGTTCGACGCCGGCGAGGATGTCGAGGGCCTTGTCCCGGTAGTCGGCGATCGTCGCCTCGTCCGGGTCCGGGTGGACCAGCGGGTAGTTCCGGCCGAACCAGCGGTGCAGCGGCTCGCCGTCGACGTACTCCTGCACCAGGAAGTGGTGCTCCCAGGCGGTGAGGTGGCCGAGCGCCGCGGGCACTTCGGGCACTGTCTCCAGGCGACGCAGGACCTCGTACTCGCGGCGCAGCCGCTCGACGGCGTCCTCGCCGCGCTGGTCCAGACCCGCGTACGGCCGGGCCTCCTTGAGCACCACCTGGTCGCCGCCGGCGGCCGGGCGGGCCAGGTAGATGCCGCCGCCGTTGGAGAAGTGGAGCGCCTGCTCCACCGTGTACGGGAAGGCGTCCACGCTGGTCCGCCCGGCGTCGGCGAGGGCCTCGCGGAGCACGGCCGGGACGGGGGCCCACTCGGGGACCTCGAAGACGGCCCGGCGGACATCGGGTCGCAGTCGGCCGTCGGGCTCGCGGAAGGCGAGGACCAGTTCGCCGTCGTCGGAGCGGCACAGGAGCTCGACGAAGGCGCCGTAACGCAGGTACAGCGGCCCGTTGCGCCACCGCAGGTCGCTGAGGATGTACGGGCCGGGTGCGCCGTCCAGGGCCGCGTCGAGTTCGTGCAGACATCGCGTCAGTTCGTCCTCGCCGACCGGGTAGAGCGTGAGGAACTTCCCGCTCGACCCGCGGGAGGCGTACTTGGCGTTCTGCGTCTGCACCAGTGCCGGACTGCGCAGGAACTTGAAGGCGATCCGGTTGTCGAAGCAGTGGGTCCGCACCAGGTCGAGGATCCGCGGCGCGTTCTCCAAGGTGGCCGACACGTGGATCTTCCAGCCCTGTTCCGGCAGGACGGTGTCGGTGGGCCGGTAGCCGACCCACACCTCCCGCACGGTGCGCACCCATCCGAAAGGCGCCGGCTCGCCGGCGGCCGGGAACTCCTCGCGTGCCGCCCAGCGGACGGGTGAGTCGTAGAAGAGCCGGTCGGCGTAGGAGTAGGCCTCGTAGCGCATGTCCATCGGAACTCTCCAAAGGGAGCGGAACGACAGGGGCCGGCGGGTACACCCGCGGCGGGGCACCTGCAGAGGACGGACGACGGTCACGGGAGTATGGGCAGTTTCCGGGAAGACGTTTCACCACGGACGAACGCCGTTCTGCGGCGGCCGAGAAGAGTCTGCGGCGCCCCGCTCGAACGACACAAGATCCTTCAAAATTCTTGGCCGAATATCCCATTTGGCAGACCCGGCGCGGGGGCCGGATCGCAGCTGGAACGCACACCACCGGCCCGGGCATTCCAACCACTGGATCGAACACCCGAACAATCCCGCCCGCATGGGCCGTATCAGCAGGTGGAGGCGGTTTCAGGCGCTTCCGTATCCGCCGGCGGGCGGGACGGACGGAACCCGGCAGAAATCAGCAATAACGCCATTCACACACCCGCACCGGGGAATTCGTACACGCCGGCGGCCACCCGGCCGCCCACGACCTGTCCGAATGTCCACCGGCGCCCGCAGCGCGCACCCCAATACATTCCGTCCACAGCCCCCGATGCCCGCCCGGCGACCGTGCGCCCGTGCGCCCACCACGCGCCTCGGCATGCCCCGAACCCCCGCGCCCCCGGGACGGCCCGCACCCCGCACCCACCAGGTGCCAGGGTCGCGGGATACGGGGTGCCGGGATGGCGGGATGCAGGGATGGCGGGATGCAGGGATGGCGGGATGGCGGGGGTCGCGGGGTGCCGGGATGCCGGGTCGCAGGGTCGCAGGGTCGCAGGGTGCCGGGTGTGGGCCGACCGCCTCCGGCGGCCGTGAGGACCTGCCCGGGCGGGACGGCGCGCGCGTACCCGCCTGCGACCGCCGCCCGGGCTTCCCCCTCCCGCGGTGTCAGGCCGCGCAGTCGCGGCAGGCGGGCCGGCCGTCCCGGTCCGTGGCACCGAGCCGGGTGCGGTGGTGGACCAGGAAACAGGTCGCACAGGTGAACTCGTCGTGCTGCAACGGCACGACCTGGACGGTCAGCTCCTCACCGGACAGGTCCGCGCCCGGAAGCTCCAGCCCCTCGGCGGCCTCCGGGTCGGCGTCGACCACCGGACTCTGCTTGTCCTCGCGCCGGCCCTTCAAGGCCTCGATGCTGTCGTCGCTGCCGCCGTCGCCGTCACGGGCGTCGCGGGGAGTGTCGTAATCGGTTGCCACAGTGGTGCCTTCTCATCGTCAACGGTCTTCTCACCCGGGCCGACCGATCCACCCGACCGGGCGGCGCAACGCCGCCCCACCAGGTACCGGTGATCAATCACTCCCATGGCGCACCACCATCCCATCCCACGACCACCCGACACACCAAAACACACCCCACAACCAACCACCACCGAACACCCCAGGGGCTTCGCCCTGATGGGTGGACACGCTGATACTGGATCTGCTTGATCCGGAGGAAGCGAGAACACCGCCGATGGCGATGAAGGACTACTCGGACGAGTTCAAGGCCGATGCCGTGGCCCTGTACGAGTCCACGCCCGGGGCGACCTACAAGGACATCGCCGCTGACCTGGGCATCAACAGGGCGACACTGCGTGAGTGGGTGCTGCGGGACCGGGAACGCCGCGGCATCGCCCCCACCGGCCTCCGAACTGGTGGCACGACCGCGGCCCGGGCAGGGCACCCGGCCGGGTCCGGTGATCCGGAGATGCGGATCCGGCAGTTGGAGGCCCGGGTGGCCGAGCTTGAGGCGAGCGAGCGGAAGCCGGCCACCGAGCGGGACATCCTGCGCAGGGCGGCCAAGTATTCCGCCGGCGAGACGAACTGGTGAGCCGCTTCCAGTTCGTCCACGACCACCGGGACACCTATGAGGTGAAGCGGCTGTGCCAGGTGCTGGACGTCAACCGGTCCAGCTACTACAAGTGGCTCGGCGGAGCTGGGGCCAGAGCCGCCCGCCGGCGCGAGGACCAGGTTCTGGCGGAGGAGATCCGGCGCATCCACGCCGGCTCCGGGGGGACCTACGGCTCGCCGAGGGTGACCGCGGAACTGCGCGAGAGCGGAACTCGGGTGAACCACAAGCGGGTCGCACGGGTCATGCGGACGCATGACATCGCCGGCGTCCGTCTGCGCAGGCGGGTCCGCACCACCGTCCCGGCCCCGGCCGCAACGGTGGTCCCGGACCTGTTCCAACGGGACTTCACCGCCACCGAACCGGGCCGCAAGTACATGGGCGACATCACGTATCTGCCGTTGGCCGGCGGGGAGTTCCTCTACCTGGCCACCGTCTTGGACTGCTTCAGCCGCAAGGTCGTGGGCTGGTCGATCGCCGACCACATGCGCACCAGCCTGGTCGCCGACGCGCTGCGGATGGCGGCCCAGATCCGCCGCGGACTGGACGGGGCGGTGTTCCACACCGACCACGGGGCGCAATACGGGTCCCGGGCCTTCGCCGACCCGTGCTCTGGCCTGGGTGTCACCCGCTCGATGGGCGCGGTCGGCAGCAGTGCCGACAACGCGGCCTGCGAGAGCTTCCACGCCTCCCTCAAACGCGAGACGCTCCAAGGCGCCCGCGACTACGGCGACCCCGCCACCTGCAGGAGAACCGTCTTCGCCTGGCTGGCTCGCTACAACACCCGCCGCCGACCCTCCACCAACGGCCACCTCAGCCCCAACGAGTACGAACGCCGACACCACACCGCTAAGCTCACGCTCGCCGCGTGACAGCCAACCGCGTGTCCACCATTACGGGCGAAGGCCCTCCGGCCGCAATGCCGAGCCGAGCGCAGGATTGATCGACTCGCAGTCGGTCCGCACCGCTGACACCGTGCCCGCGTCGACCAGGGGATTCGACGCCGGCAAGAAGGTTAAAGGCCGCAAGCGGTTCCTGGTCACCGACACGCTCGGCCTGCTGGTGGCCGTCCATGTGGTTGCCGCGAGCGTTCAAGACCGAGACGGCGGTCGCCGCCCGCTGCAGTGGGCCCGGCTCGACCACCCGCGAATCCAGAAATTCTGGGCGGACCAGGGCTTCGCTGGCCGCTTGGTCGACTGGACCACCCAGATCCTCGGCCGTGAGCTGGACATCGTCCGCAAGGACCCCGGCCAGCGTGGCTTCCAAGTCCAGCCCAAGCGGTGGGCGATCGAGCGCACCTTCTCCTGGCTCACCGCCCACCGCCGCCTCGCCAGGGACTATGAGACAAGCCCAGCCCGATCCGAGACCATGATCCGCTGGGCGATGATCGGCATCATGGTCCGCCGACTCACCCGAGGTCGGCCGGCCAGCCGCCCAGGCCCGCGCCCGCTCGTAGGCCCCACAGCCCGATAGTTGTCCGACTCAGCTGAGCGGTTTGAGGACGTCGGGTGTTCCGTCAAGGGCAGGACCACAGCCCGCTGGAAGGTGCGAGGCTACGAGCTCCACGGCCTCATCGGCTGTAACAGAGCCACTGATCTGCTCTCGCCCCGAACCTTGCGGCTCATGCAGCCGAAGCACGCGGAACCGCCGTTCGCCATTGGGAAAGATTGAAGGCAGGTCTTGGGACCAGGGGAAGCGGGTGCAACGACTGAACTGCAGCGATCCATGGCTGACCAGCGGAAACAGTCGCCGGAGGGCAGGGTTGGCGTATGCCGCCTCCACAAGAGTCTTGTCGATGAGGTGCCCGCCCTTCTCTCGCACGAGCTGCCACTGGGCTGCCACAGGGTCGTCCGGCGCTGTCTGGAGCGTGTCATTGTCGGCCATGTTCGGACATTAGCGAACTCCGGAATGACCGATCCACGTGCCAGGCCCCTTGGCTGACAAGGCAACGCTTCCACCCGTGCCCCATCTGCCACGTTGCCCGACACCCATTCTCAGCAGCACGGCGACCGCTCCGGCGGCACTCCAGTCACGGGACAGGACAGATCTCAAACGCGGTCTCAGTGCGGGCAGTCGGTGGGGGGCGGGTTGGCCGTCGCTCCAGCTGCCGTGGCCGGTCGTCGTCGGTCCGGCTGTGGGCCTGCAGTTCGGAGTCTGGTGGGACTCCGGGTGTGCTGCAGAGATCGGGCAACGGCCCCGATCGCAGGATGGTGCGATCGGGGCCGTTGCCTTGTGGGGGTCAGTCGCTGTCGGCCGGGCGGAGCCAGGTTCGCAGCATGGCGTCGGTACCGGTCAGGCGCAGGCGAGCGTCCAGGAGCTGTAGGTGTTGGCGACGTGACTGCCGTTGTCCTCCAGGCCTGCACGGAAGTAGAAGCAGGCGCCTTCGGGGAAGTCCAGGTCGTAGGAGCCCAGGTACTCCCAGCCGGTGTAGCCGCCGGTGTAGTTGTGGGTGTGCTTGGCGTCGCTGGTGGAGGCCAGGCCCTTGGTCGGCGTGGTCCATTCCACCTCGACGCCCTTGCCGTCCTTGCACAGGTCCATGAAGCGGAAGACGTCGCCGTACTGAGACCAGCCGACCACACCACAACCGCCGGCGTCGGACGACGTGGCGTGCTCGTTGATCACGAAATCCGCGGCAGACGCAGTGTTGGTCGCACTGAGCGTCAGTGCCACGGCGGCCGCAGCGGTCACGGCCATACGCTTGAACGTGAACATGGATCTCCCCGGGGCGCGAAGGATCGCCGCGATACGACGAATTGGGGCTTCGCGATCATGTGGCCAGGACTATGCCGAAGCTTTGATCATCAAGCAACCCGTTGACCTGCGCCAGCTCGAGAAGTCGAGGCGAGCCACCTGCCGGTTCGTCACATCCGAAACAGCCCGTCGCACACGAAGCCCGAGCTCACGATGGGTCTACAGACGGCCACCCCCGGGCCCGGCGAGCTCCGCCCGCCCGAACGCCCCACACTCCCTCCTCCGAACCGACACCGAAAACACTGACTGACCGGCGACCCGAAACCCGCCCACGCTACGCTCCCGGTGAGCAGCGGGGCGCCGAGTCAGAGGCTACGCCGGAGCCCGGGCTGAATGTGGCCGCCTGCCACGCGTTCACCGCGGCATCGCGGACGACCGCGAACAGGTCGCCGCCGATCTCGGCGCGGGCACATCTGGCACGGAGGCCGGCATCACCTCCAGCTCGGGGGCTGCCGGCCGACGGCATCGGCGTCACCTGTAGATGGCGGCCCTTCCGCACGGGTGGCGGCTACACCGCCGCGAGGCGCCCGCGCGCTCGGGCTGCGAGTGGGGAGGTCGCATCGCAGTATCGACCCAGGACGATGTTGGAGGCAGGTGTGACGAGGAACAACATGCCGGCGGTAGTGGCAGGCATGGTGCTGCTGGTCGGCGCGGTGGCCTGCTCCAGCTCCGGCTCCAGCTCGGCGCCGACGGCAAGCCCAAGTACGCGTGCGCCGTCCACGGCCGTGAGCCGGACACCGAGTCGTTCCGCGACCGGCGACACCGCCGGCGCCCCGGCAGGGGCACAGGTGTTGGGACAGCCCCACGTCGGCGAGCCGTTCACTCTCACCATCCCGAGCGGCGACAGTTCACCACCCACTCGGATGCGGGTCACCGTTGACAGTGTTACCTGCAACGGCCTCGACCCGCAGGTCCTGGCCTACGCCGCCGACTCCACCGGTGCCTCCACCACGCCCACACCGACCCCCGAGGCTGGCAAGAAGTACTGCGTCCTTGCCATGACCGCCACCAACGTCGGCACCGACCAGGCGAACTGGGATGCCGATAACACCGTCTCACTCAACGTCGGAGGCATCCACTACCAGCAGAGCCAGGACGACGCCATGCACGCCCTGGACTACGAGCAGTACTGGCACAGCAAGGGCCAGATCGGTCCGGCATTCGGCATCAACCCCAACAGCACCGGCCCCGTCCACGGCGTCTTCCAGATACCCACAGCCGATACCCCGACCAGCGTCTGGGTCTCCTCCGGCAGCGCCATCCGCAACATCAACGGCGTCCAGCCTGGCTACCTGGTCGCCCTCCCGCCCACGCAGTAACGGATACGGCCTGACCCTGGCCGTGTACAGGTGCCAGGGCTGCGCGCAACGCTGCGACGGCCCGTGAAAGGCCACTCTCGGTTCTCGTCTCGTTGCCGCGCTCGGTCAGCATGTAGTGATCAGGACCTACCGGTGCAGCCGGCCAGCGGCGAACCCGGCGTCTCTTCCACGTCCCGGCGTTGCGTTGCTGATGATCGGGGCCGGGGCGCAGACCGGGCGGTGCAACGCGGCTCGGCCGCTGTCCGGGAGAGGCGAAGGCCCAGTCCAGGGGGTGCAAGAGACTGCCACTCTGGCTGTGAAACGATCAGCGCATGTTGGGTACACCGTTGACCGAGGACCAGCTGGACGACTGCTGCTCTCAGCTGCCCTGCGATTTCTGTGACGAGCCCACGGACCACGAGGACACGATCGACGTCGAGATCGTCCGCAGCGGCGCGCGAACCCTCTGCCTCAGCTACTGCTCCGAGGAGCACCTCAGGGAGCACCTGTCCCAGCCGCTGCCGGCGCCGGAGCCACTACTGGAGCGGCGGCCCGAGTCGGTCGAGCAAACAGAGGGCGGGCTCGGCTGTGTGTATGCGACGATGGCGCTCGCCGGTGCATGTCTGCTGCTGGCCATGCTGTCAGCGATCGGGGTACCGCTCTGGGGGTAGGGGCGGATCGGTCACCGGAGCCGCAGGAGTCCGGCCCGCTGCCACACCATCCGCACCCACCCGGCGGCCACACCCAGGCCACCTGTCGCGCCCCGACCACACAAGGGGAACGCGGGCATCCACGCAGGTCACAGCAGTCGACAGCACCCCACGCGACAGGAGGTCGCGACACCCCCGCGACAGCCTCCGTGACCTGTCTCATCGAAGGTGGGCCGTGTCTCACCTAGTCCCCGGCTGCGGCCCTGGAGCCTGTTCCCGCCGCGGCCATCCGCGCATACATCCGATGGTTGGGTCGCCCCCGCGGCCTCCCGCAGGACCCGGCCCCCGGCCACAAGGAGTCGACGAGGCCGCCGCCCACGACGAAGTCGGCGCCGGTGATGTTGGCGGCGCCGGGGCCCGCGAGGAAGAGCACGAGGTCTGCGACCTCCGACGGGCGGGTGAAGCAGCCGGTCGCCGACTGGAAGGCGACCGCGCCGGCCACCTCGTCGAGGTCGAGGCTGCGGGAGCGGCCGACCGTGTCGGCGACGCCGCCAGCGCCCTGCCGACACGGGGGCATCTTCCAATACCACGACGAATTCGTCGCACGGGCTCTTGAGTTCCTGGAATCGTAGCCAGACCGGGGTCCGACACCGATCCGCGCGGCCCCGTCAGGTTCACCGATGCGCGAGAGGCGCTGGCAGCGGACCCACGCCTTTGGGGGATCACCGGGGCGGACAGTCTGTTCGCCATCGACCCCGACCTCGGGGTCGATGGCGCCGGAGGTGCATCAGCGTGAACGCCACCGAACCGGCCGTGCTGGTCGGCCTGCTCGGCGTCGCGGACAGACTTGACCGGCTGCGGGCCGAACACTCCGCCGCCTCGCACACCCCGTGGGTACGCGGGGGCCTGCCCATCCGTGCCACCCGCGCTCGGCATTCCGCCACCAACACCGGGCCCATCAGTCTTACGGGGTGCGACACCACCGCTGCGCACCACCGCCCAAGTCCCTGAGCCCACCGGTGTCCCGTGCTCACCGTGCGTGTCGCCGGCAATACGGCGGTCAGGTCACACCAGTACCCGGCCGACCGGGGGCGCTCCTGCGAGCCCGTTGGCCGGGAAGGCCGGGACCCGCTGCAGGCTTGCTGCGTCGGTTGGGATGGAGGAACGGTCGGCGCTGTGGTCGCGCTGCCGGGCGGCAGCGTCGGCAGGGGCCGGCGGGGGCCAGGGGTGCTGGGCGAGGCGGCGGCGCAGGGCGTCGAGGTGGGCGAGGCGGGTGTCGATGGCGGTGATGGCGGCGGAGCTGATTTCGCGGATCCGGCGTTCGAGGTCCGTGATCTTGTCCTGGATGCGTTGCCAGCGTTCTTCGGCGGTGTCGGGGTGGCGGTCAGGCGCGGCGTTGGTCGCTGTCATGGCGGAGGCGGTCGGTGTGGTGGGTGAGGTCGTCGAGGCGGGTGGCGAGGTCGGTGTGGGCCGGGCCGAGGTGGGGGCGCATGGCGTTCAGGGGCGCGACGAGGTCGGGCTTGAGGCGCAGGTAGCGGTTCTCGGCGGCCTGGCGGCTGGCGACGCCCATCGGGCGGGCGAGGTCGGCCCACGTGGCGCCTGCCTCCCGGGCAGTCTCCACAAGTCCGGCTTCCCAGCCGGCGAGCTGGGTGCGCAGCTCGCGCAGCAGCAACAGGGCGGCCAGGGCCTGCTCGGGGCCTTCCTGCGTGTCGGGGGCGGTCGGGGTCTGGGACGCGGGGTTCTGGGCAGTGCGGACGGCGTCGCCTATGGCACCCAGCGCGGATGCGGCCGCCAGGAACGAGGCGGGCTCGACCGGCGGAGAGGCGTCGGGGGCGGCTCTGCGGGACTTCTCACTCATGTAGTCACTCTATAGGCGACACGCCGACTTGTCATCGGATGGATGACGAGCTAGAAAGGAGTCAGGTGAAGCGCACTGGCTCCCACAGCCCAACCACCTGGAGGTGTTTCGCGATGCTGCTGCGCACTGACCCGTTCCGCGAGCTGGACCGGCTGACCCAGCAGTTCCTCAACACGACCGGCACCTGGTCGCGTCCGA
>NZ_JOAI01000089.1 GCF_000717715.1 Streptomyces sp. NRRL B-24484
AAGTCCCGGGAGCGCAGCACCGGTTTCATCCGACATGGCTCGCCACCTGTCCGTGGACACACACACCGGCCCCACCGAACGAGGGCCGACCGTCGGGGAGCGGCGGCCGGGCCGCCCCGATACCCCCACGCTACTCCGCCCGCACCACGTCACCCCGACCGACCGGGCGGGTGCCGGCCGGACATCGACGAGGCAGTCCTGAACGCCCTGCGGGCAGCGCGGGCCCGTCCCGGGAAGTCGCCTGGCTGCAAGCCGCCGAGGCCGGACGCGTCATACCCGCGTCGCATGCCCTTCGTACCCCCATGCGACCGTGGCCTCGGGCGTCGAGATCGTGCGGGACCGAGGAACCGTGCACGACCCGGCCCGGACGTGCGCGCTACGGCCACTCTGCGTACCCGGCGGCGGAGCTCTCCGATCCGCCCGCTTCCCAGACATCGGCGACAACGCGTGGCGGTTGCATCGGGCCCGGATCGTCCCCGCCCTGCCTCACGGCCGTGTCGACCAGGAACTCGGCGCACTCCTGCGCAGTTCCGTCGAAGTCGCCCTCGGCGTGGTGATCTCCACCCAGCCGCTGGAGTACTTTCCCGCCCCGGAACGGGCCTTCGACTACAGCACCTCCAAAACCGCGCTCATCCTGCTGACCGGCTACCAGACCCCCGCCACGCTGCGGCGCATCGGCCGAACGCGGCTGGCGACATGGCTGAAGAACCACGGCGTGCGCACTGTCGCCATCGCCACGAGCGCCGCCCAGGCCGCAGTAACCGCCGCCGGGGCCCAGCACACCGCCGTCCCCGGAGAAAAGACCGCCGCGACGATGACCCACACCCTGTCCAGGGAGGTGATAGCCCTCGACGAGAAAATCGACCAGTTCAACGCCCTCATCGAGGACCGGTTTCGCGAGCACCCAGACGCCGAGGTGATCACCAGCATGCCCGGCATCGGAGACATGCTCGGCGCCGAGTTCATCGCCGCCACCGGCGGCGACATGTCTGCCTTCGGCAGTCCCGACCGGCTCGCCGGAGTCGCCGGCCTTGCTCCCGTCCCCCGCGACTCGGGCAAGGTCAGCGGCAA
Source organism: Streptomyces sp. NRRL B-24484 (assembly GCF_000717715.1). Taxonomy (GTDB): domain Bacteria; phylum Actinomycetota; class Actinomycetes; order Streptomycetales; family Streptomycetaceae; genus Kitasatospora. Next base: position 1,072 of record NZ_JOAI01000089.1, read on the forward strand.
TCTCCAACGCCCGCGGCGCTACAGCCGGCGCCTGCTGCGGATGTTCTACCTCTCCGCCCAGGTGGCCGCCATCCACTGCCCCGAATCCCAACGCTTCTACCAGCGCAAACGCACCGAGGGGAAGTCCCACAAGCAGGCCGTGCTGGCCCTGGCCCGGCGCCGCCTCAACGTGCTCTGGGCCCTCATACGCGACCACCGCACCTTCGAAGCAGCCATCGGCCAGCCGGCTACCACCGCAGCATGAGGCCATCACTCGGCGTCACCGCTCCGGCTTGACAACATCATTGGGAATCCTCCTGACCGGTCCGCGGCCGCTCCGCGGTGCCTCCCGCGCGCAATCCATGTGCGCCACGGTTCCCTGACTTTTCTGGTTGAACATGAGGGTGTGGTGATTTTTGAAAAGAATTATGTGCACGAGGTGCCCGGATTCCAGCAGTGCGGAGTATTCTGGAAAGTGCCGGGAGAAGTTACCGGTAGGACGATCGCGAGGAGGCGAATATGTGGATCCTTGAGGCAGGATTCCTGACTCTGCGACTCGCGATCGCAAAAGTGTCCGCCCTTTCGGTGGGAAGATCATAGGGTGACGGAGACGTGGATTCAGGTCCTGTTGTTCCGGTCGGTGTGACGTTTGCGCAGGCCGGGAAGGTCGCCTCCGCAGCGATGCGGGGGCGGCCTTTTGTGGGGTGGCCGAGTGCAGCGGTCCGCGAAGGATGACCGCGGCTCTCGCCGAGTTTCCCGACCCTGCTGGTCGGGGCTCCGAGGAGGTGGCAGGTCGCGACCATGCTGATCAGGGCCTGCTCGGCCCGGCGTCGCCGTTCCAGAAGCCGGCTGGGGACGTAGGCGCCCGAGCGGATCCCCGGGGACGGCCGGGCCGATCGTGCCGACTCGGATGCCCCGGTCGTGATTGGATTATCCACTGCGGGAGCTGACACGTTCCTTGCTCGGCCTGCGGTACTCGCCGCCGCCGGGCTGCCGCCCTCGGCGCGGGCGGCGTCGAGTGGGTGTCGCTCACGAATCGGCACGACGGCGCGTGGGCTCTCACCTTCGCCGTTTCAGCGCACGTCTCACGCGCGGGAGTTCCTCGTCGAGCGGTCGGCCGACCAGCGCGCCGCCAAGGGCGACGACTCCCACGCCGACCAGCCGGGACTGGATGACCAGCACAGACCCGAACGAGCCGTAGGTGACCATGTTGGAGGCGATCAGCGGCGAGAAGGCGAGCCGGGAGGCGAGTCTCAGGCCGAGCAGTCCGACCACGGTCACCACGGCGCCCGGAAGCAGGGCGCGCCAGCGCACCCGCCTGCCGAGGAGCAGCCACTGCGACCACCAGGCGAACAGGACCGCGGTCAGTACCGCCACCAGGCTATTGGCCGGGGACCGGCGCCAGAGCGCGCCGGTGGCGGACAGGAAGAGGAATCCGATCAGAACGGCGAGCCACAGCACGTGCCGCCAGCGGGTTGGTGGCAGGTTCCAGGCCTTCTCGTAGCCGCTCTGCACCGCGGCGCCGAACGACAGGCCGAACACCGCCAGGGCCGCGAGACCGAAGGCCGTCGTTGTTCGGAATGCCTGGCCGGGGCCGCCCGAAGAGCTGCTCGACCTCTCGTCTGGAAGCAGGCGACACACCGAGCCTGTCCCCCAGCCACTGCGCGAACCCCCGCCCGCGGTCCGGATCGGCCGCGGAGACCACGATCAGCAGCGGGACCAGAGTGAGGAACCCGAGCGCCGCGAAGCCCAGTGCCCGCTGTGACAGCTGCAGATCACGGCCCCGCGCCCAGCCGCGCCCGGCCGGCGACCGGCGGACCACCCGCCGTAGCTGTCGGAACAGGGACGGCTTGCCCGTATCGCCAGGGGGTCCGATCGGCATGCACGTTGACCACCACGATCGATGCGCCGCTGCTGTAGGGCGCGACCACAGAGGTCGAGTCGGATCCTCGGGTAGGGCGGGCCGCGGAACGGCCCGGAGGGGACCGGGACAAACGACCCGGGTCAGCGTCCTCGGCCTCACCCACGTGCAGCTCGCCAATCTTGGTCCGACGTCGCTCCGATCGGTTGCACGAACGGAGCGACGTGGCTCCTGATCCCGTTGCCCGACCGGCGCTCAAACAACCCCGCCCGAAACAGCCAGGGTACGTACCGCAGCGGTGGTGGGCCGCCTGCCCGGCGGCGCGGCTCGTGGGCGCACTTCTTCTCCCACCGGACGTCGATGCCGGGGCGGCAGGGTCGCCGGGGTCAGCGGGAACCCCTGCGTCCGGCGATGACGTGGGAGACGTTCGAGAGCGCCGCCGGCCGCGCCCGCCCCGTCCGCCGGCTCGTATCGCGGCCGGGCCGGTTGTTGGCGCGGCATCTCGTTCTCGCGCCTCAGCACCAGGACCTCCGCTTCGAGGTCGAGATGCCAGGGCGCGATGAGCACCAGGAATCCGAGCACACGCCGCACGAGTGGATGGACCGTACGAACGAGCGTCCGGTGATCACGCCAGGGCGGGATGCTCATGCGGGCTCCGTGCAGGTCGGCGGCGTGAGCCGAGTTCTCGAGCCCCGCAGGTTCAGGAGCGGGCCTCAGTAGCCACCGCCGCCCGTGGAGCTGGCAGACGGGGAAGCCGACGCGGAGGCTGGGCTGGTGATCGCGTCACCGCTGGGACTCACCACGTACCACGAAGCGCCGAAGGCGTTGACGCCCTGACCGTTGGTTTCTCCGGGCTTCGTGTCCTTGAAGAAGTAGTACAACGGGTGGCCGTTGTAGGTCACCTGGGTCGAGCTGTCCGAACGGGTGGTCGTTCCGACCAGGGACGCGGTCACTCCGCTGCTGTCGGGTGCCCCGGTCGTGGTCTGCGGCGGCCAATTCTGCGTACAGGAGCCGTTGCAGGTCGAGGTCGTCCCCGTATCGGCCTTGAACAGGTACAACGTCCTACCGGAACCGTCGACCAGGATCTGACCGAACGGCGAACTCGCCGTCTTCACCGTGGCGACGCTCCGGCTGGGAGCAGCGGAGCCGGCGGCGGTCGTGGGGGCGCTGGTGCTCGCGGTCGGGGTCGAGGAAGCCGTGGTGCCGGAACTGCCGCATCCGGAGGCAGCGGCTGTCATGGCGGCCACACCGGCGGCAAGAGTGATGAAACGATTCATTGGGTACCTCTTGATCCTGGCGGCGACGTCGGTCGGCCGACCGACGGTGACTTTCCGAACCACGTTAGGCACCGATGCCCGACCTGCTTCCGCGGGCGGTCCGGCCCTGCGCCGACCTTCACTCGTGCGGGTGACCGAGGGGCCGCAGCGGTGTCCGACTGTCAGTCAGAACGTCCGTGTGCATCAGCCCACCGGTGCCATGCGGCCGCCTATCCGCCAGGCCTCCAGGGCCCGCCCAAGGGCCCGGTGTCCACCTCCGTGCCCCGCCCATGCTGCCGCTGGACGCCTCCACCGGGATGGCCGGAATCCCCAGTCGCGCGAAGATCCGCAGGTAGACCTCACGGTGCAGGTCGAACGACCGGTCCAGGCCCTCCTGCGTGAGGCCGAAGCTGTAGGAGTCCTTCATCGTGAACTCCCGGGTCCGTAGCAAGCCGCCCTTGGCGCGGGGCTCATCACGGAACTTGGTCTGGAACTGGTACCACGTCTGCGGCAGTTCGCGGTACGACTTCAGCTCGGTGGCGAGCGACGTGAAGATCTCCTCGTACGTCATGCCCAGCGTCAGTTCGGCGCCCTTGCGCTCCTTCAGGCGGAACATCTCTTCCCCCATGGCGTCCCACCGGCCGCTGCGCCGCCACACCTGCGCCGGGTGCATTGCCGGCAGGGAGAACTCCTGCGCCCCGATGGCGGTCATCTCCTCCCGGATGATGGTGACGATCTTCGACCGCACCCGGACGGCGAGCGGCAGCAGCGAGTAGTGGCCCGCCATGAGCTGCCGGATGAATCCGGTGCGAAGCAGGAGCTGGTGGCTCGGAGCGTCGGCCTCCGCCGGGTTCTCGCGAAGGGTCGGGATGTGTGTCTGGGACCAGCGCATGGCCGGCAGCTTTCGTTCGACGGCCGACGGGTCTGCCGCGGCCGTTTCCAGGGGATCTTCGACAGGAGACGGATTGATGCGTTCCGAAGGTTCGTCGGCGGTTGTCGGTGACTCCAGTGGACCCGCATCCGCAGGCCAGGTGCGGCCCGCCCCCTTCGATGGTGCTCCCTGCCCGAGACATCCGGCGACGCGAGTGCCGGAGACCAGCCCGAGCATCCGGCCTGCTCCGGTGTCCGCTGAGATCGTGGTCCAGCCCGGCGCCCTCACTGGCACTGAGCCGTTCCGTGCTTGGCCGGTCACGCCCTCGCAGGTGCGACGATCGGTGACGTGGGTGCGATCCAGGGGCGCGCGCAGCGTCGAGGTTATTGCGGTTGAGGGGAACGGGAGCTGTGTCGTCGGATCAGGTAGCGGCGGAGTTCGTCGGCGCCCCAGACGATGAAGGGGTAGGGCAGCAGGAACAGCAGGTCGCTCGCCGGGAGGGCGGCGGTACCCAGCAGCTTCTGGAACGGCGGGGTGTAGACGAAGACGGCTGCGAGGAGGAGCTCGCCGGCGATGGCGGCGAGGAGGTAGCGGTTGGACAGTACGCCCACGGAGCGGAGCGAGGCGCGGGTGGTTCGGACGGCGAAGGCGGTGCCGATCTGCCCGGCGATCATGCCGAGGAAGGTCATGGTCGTGGCCTGCTGGTAGGCGTGGTGCAGGGGCTGCCCCGGCTCGGTCGGGTCGCCGGGGGTCCAGCCGGCTCGGGTGAGGACGAAGAAGAAGCCCGTCATCTGGAGTGCCGCGACGATGGCGCCGAGGAAGAGCCAGGCGCGGAGAAGCATCGGGCCCTGGATGACGCCTTCGGATCCGGGCCGGGGCGGGCGGTCCATGAGCCCGGGTTCGGCGGGTTCGCGGCTGAGGGCGAGGGCGGGGAGCGTCTCGCTGCCGACGTCGAAGGCGAGGAGCTGCAGGATCGTCAGGGGGAGGGGGATGCGGCCGCCGCCGAGCGCGAAGAAGAGGAACGGCATCACCTCGGGTGTCGCGTGGGCGAAGATGTAGATGATGAACTTGCGGACGTTGTCATAGATCCGGCGGCCGTCGCGTACCGCGGTGGCGATCGACGCGAAGTTGTCGTCGGTAAGCACCATGGTGGAGGCCTCGCGGGCGACGTCGGTGCCGGAGCGGCCCATGGCGATGCCGATGTCGGCGCGGCGCAGCGCCGGGGCGTCGTTGACGCCGTCGCCGGTCATGGCGACGACGTGTCCCTCCTCGCTCAGTGCGTCGGCGATGCGGAGCTTGGCCTCCGGGGAGGCGCGGGCGAAGACGATGTCGGGCGTCCGGCTCACGAGGGCGCGTAGTTCCGTGTCGCCGAGCTCCTCCAGCTGCTGGCCGCTGATCACAGTGGGGTCGCTGCCAGTGATGCCGACGCGTCGGGCGATCGCGGCCGCGGTGAGCGGGTGGTCGCCGGTGATCATGATGATGCGGATGCCGGCGGTGCGGCAGTCGCGTACGGCTTCGGCGACTTCGGGGCGGGGCGGGTCGAGCATGGCGATCAGTCCGGCGAAGCACAGGTCGGTCTCGGCGTCGCTCCGTCGGTGCGGTGGCCGGCGGTCGGGGGGCAGTTCCCGTTCGGCCAAGGCGAGCACGCGCAGGCCGTCGGCTGCGAACGCGTCGACCTGGGCGGCGATGCGCTGCCGGTCGGAGTCGGTGAGCGGCAGCTGCCTTCCTTGGGCGGCGAGGAACGTGGTGCAGTGCGGCAGGAGTGCTTCGGGTGCTCCCTTGGTGCGGACGGCGAGCCGGCCGTGGTGTCGGTCGATGGTCGACATCAGCTTGAGTTCCGGGTCGAAATGGAACTGCCAGCACCGGTCCGACTCGCGCTCGGTGGCTGCGAGACCGGCACCGAGCTCGCGGGCGGCGAGCAGGACGGCGATCTCGGTGGGATCGCCGCTGGGCTCCTCACCGGGTTCGAGGCGGGCGTTGTTGCAGGTGGCCGCGATCCGCCCGACCGTGACCTGGACCGGGTCGGCCGGGATGCCGCGCCCGAGCGCCGCGGCATCGTCCAGGTCGACGAGGCCCGAGGCGGTCCACACACGGGTGGGACGCATCCGGTTCTCGGTGATGGTGCCCGTCTTGTCCGTGCAGATGACATCCGTCGAGCCGAGGGTCTCCACCGCGCTGAGCCGTTTGACGAGGGCACCGCGCGCGGCGAGCGCCCGGACCGCCACGGCGAGCGCGAGAGTGATGACGGGCAGGAGCCCCTCGGGGACCATGCCAGCCAGCAGACCGGCGGCGAAGACCACGGAGTCGACCAGCGACAGGCCGATGCCGAACGCGGCCAGCGGGATGAAGGCGAGTGCCAGGGACACCGAGACGATCGCGATCAGCCAGGCGACCCGGCGCACCTGGCGCTCAAGTGGGCTCGGCTCCTGCTTGACCCGCTCGGAGAGCGCGGCGATGCGGCCGAGCTCGGTGTTCATCCCGGTGGCGAAGACCACGCCGTGCGCCTCGCCGCCCGTGCAGCTGGTGCCGCTGAAGACGAGATCGTGCGCCGTGAGCACGGGAACGTCCACGTCCAGGATCGCGGCCGAGCGCAGCGTGGTCACCGACTCTCCGGTCAACGCCGACATGTCGACCTCGATGGCCCCTTGCAGTAGGCGGATGTCGGCGGCGATCCGGTCACCCGCCTCGATGACGACGATGTCGCCCGGGACCAGTTCGGTGGCGTCGATCTCCCGGGGGACACCGTCCCGCAGGGCCTTCGCGCGTTGCGGGATGTAGGCGGCCAGCGCCTCGACCGCGTGCTCGGCGTGCACCTCCTGGACGAACGCGAACGCGGCGTTGAGGAAGATGATCAGCACGACCGCGACCGCCACCACGAACGAGCCCACCGCCGTGAGCAGCGCCGCGGCGAGCCACAGCAGCAGCGCGAGCGGGTGCGTGAACTGGCGCGCAAGCTCCCCCGGCCAGCGTCGGCCGCCACGCCTGCGCAGTTCGTTGCCGCCGTACTGCAAAAGCCGCTGCTGCGCCTCGACCGAGGTCAGTCCGGCTCGCGAACTGTGCAGATCGCGCAGGAGCAGCTCTGAGGCCTCCTCAGGATCGAGCCCAGGCGGCCGCACCCACGTTTCGTGTCGACTCTTCACCGAACAGACGTTAGGTCCGGCTCGGAGCCCGCCGGCGGAACGACACCTCAGGCCGAGCCTTGTGGCTGCCCGTGCAGCCTGGGGGAGGGAGGCAGCACACGCCGGCGGCTGCGGGGTGCTCCCGATCGCGCCACCTGTGCTCGCGCAGCAGGATGGAAGGAGTGACCGCGTGAGGAGGTCGAGATGGCGGGCGATCTGCTCAGCTGAGCACGCCGAGTGCGCCGTAGTGGGCGTCGACCAGGCCCATCGCGGTGGTGATCACCCGGCGGAGCACGACCGGCAGCTCCAGGTCCCGGCCCACCGACATCACCCGTCCAGCAGGTCCTGGAAACGGCGCTGGGTGTGGGCCAGGTCCCGTAGACGTTCGACGATCCGGTCCATCTCGTCGTCGATTCGATGGCTGCGGTCGGAAACGTCCGCCCACCCGGATCCATCCTCCGGATTCACCCGGCCCACCTTCGATTCCCCTGCTGGACGGCCGCACCTTCGACGCGTTGCGCATCCAGGAGACGGACGCATCGGCGCGTCGTGCTGGTTTCAACCGTAGGCAGGCTCGTCGCCGATCGCTACTGCGACGGGCGCCGCTGATCCTCGGCCGCCGCGGCATCACTCGGTCGATCTCCCGCGGTGGGGTTGCCACGGTTCTCGACCTGAGCGGCCGCGGTGGGCGATCGGGAGGGGTGCCGTAGCCTGTGCGGACTCCGCTACGCCCGGCGGTGCTCCCACGCCCGCCCGGTGACGTGCGACCATGCCCTCCGCTCGGCAGTGTCGTCAGCGGTGCCACCGTCGTTGCTCTGCCATTCGGCGCCGGATGACGACCAGGTCGATCACCGCGACGGCGGTGGACACGGCGCACAGCACGGCAAGGCCAGTGAAGAACGCACGGTCGGCGCGCGGTGCGGGGAGTGCGTTCGTCGCGAGCAACGTGAAGACGATGGTCCCGAGCAGGAAGAACGGGACGAAGATTCTTCCGAGTAGTCGTCGGGCCGGCAGATCACTGCGCGCCCAGCGTGGCTCGGTGCCGACGTGCCGCCACCGCCGGGCGGCGGCCCGCGAGCGGTGGTCGGCCGCCACGGCTTTCCAGCGCTCGACGAGGCGGCGCGGCCCGTGGTGCGGTGTGTGGAACGGCTGCGTCATCATCTGGATGGTCTTCCGTACGGTGTGCTCCGCGCGTCGCCCGGTGAACGCCGCGCGCCCTCGGCCTCGGCCGGCGGAGGACGGTGGTGTCTACGGGATCCCGGTCACCCCGTTGGGTACCGGTACGTGAACGGGGTCGGGCGCAGGCAGGTGAACGGGTTTGGCCGCGAGCTGGGCGTCCGGGGCGTCCGGGGCGTCCAGGGGCGGCTGTGGTGCGGGAGCGGCGGCCGCGGTCGCCTCGCGGGAGAGGAAGGAGCCGAGTTCGCCGATGGTGCTCATCAGGGGTGCGGGGAAGACGACGGTGCTGTTCTTGTCGACGGCGATCTCGACGAGGCTCTGAAGGTTGCGCAGCTGGAGGGCGAGCGGGTGGGCCATCATCGTGTCGGAGGCTTCGCCGAGTGCGGAGGCGGCCAGGGCTTCTCCCTGTGCGCTGATGATCTTGGCGCGCTTCTCCCGCTCGGCTTCGGCCTGCTTGGCCATCGCGCGTTTCATGGTGTCGGGCAGCTGGATGTCCTTGAGTTCGACCAGGGTGACGTCCACGCCCCATTCGGTTGTGGTGACGTCCAGGATCTGGCGGATGTCCAGGTTGATGCGGTCGGTCTCGGAAAGGGTTTCGTCCAGGGTGTGCCGGCCGACGACCTTGCGGAGGGTCGTTTGGGCGATCTGGTTGATCGCGGAGCTCACGTTCTCGATGGCGATGACCGACTTGATGGCGTCCACGACGCGGAAGTAGGCGACGGCGGAGACATCGACGCTGACGTTGTCGCGGGTGATGATGCCCTGGGACTGGATCGGCATGGTGACGATCCGCAGCGAGATGTGGTGCATGACATCGGCGAACGGGATGATCAGGCGCAGTCCCGGGTCGCGTGCTCCGATGATCCGGCCGAACCGGAAGACGACCCCCTTCTCGTACTGGCGGACGATGCGGATCGACATCGCGAGCCCGATCAGGACCAGGATGACGAGCACCACCAGGACTGCGATCACGGCGGTCATTTCGGCTCCCTCCGATGGCGGACCTGCGGCAACAGCCAGGCCCGGGGACGCGTCGCCAGGAGCAGAGCGACCAGGAGGCGCGGGGCCGGTCTTCGGTCCTACCGCGAGCCTGCCCCGCACCCGGAGCGAGCGACAGGGCCGAAGGGGCCTAATGCCGTCGTGACCGGCCCACACGTATGCAACATCTCCCACACCGACGGGTCGGCGATGGAGTCCCCGGGACGCAACCGTTGCCCCAACACCGGACCGGAGCGGATCGTCGTCAGTACTCGGAGCCGCTTCGCAGGTAGGTGCCCGCGACTTGGAGCCACGCTCCGGGGCTGAAGCAGGCCTCGATCCGGTGGGGCGTGTCCTCGAA
>NZ_JOAI01000090.1 GCF_000717715.1 Streptomyces sp. NRRL B-24484
AGGGCCCTGACGTGCGAGCCGTCGATCGCGGCGTCGTCCATCTCCAGCAGCCCTGCCGCCCGGAGTTCGGCGAGCAGGACCTCGTGCAGGCGGGGCCACGCGCCGGCCTCGGTCCAGTCCCGCAGCCGCCGCCAGGCGGTGATCCCGCTGCAGCCGGTCCGCTCTGCGGGCACCTCCCGCCAGCTCACGCTCTTGCATAGCACGTACACGATGCCGCGAAGCGCAGCACGGTCGTCCGCGGGAAGCCGTCCGGGGTGGCGGTGGCGTCGCGGCGGGCGTGGCGGCAGCAGCGGAGCCGTTAGGCCGCGGAGGATGTCAAGGGTCGTCGGTGGCCGTGGCGGCATTCTGGACGGCACTGGAACCCTGGGGCAGTGACCCGCTCGACACCTCGCACGCGCTGCCCACCCTGGTGCTCGGGCTGGTGGCACTGCCGGCGGTGCTGCCGCTCGTCGCCCTCGGCGTCGGCGGTGCGGTCGGTTCGGGCACCTTCCTCGTCCTGGTCGTACTGCTGGCCTGGGCGGAGGCGGCGGCCGTCCGGTGGGCCTGCACCCGGCTCCTCGCCAGGAGGCGCCCGGGAGCTCCGGCGGCGCCGGCCGCTCAGAACGCTCAGAACGCTCCGAACGGGAAGGGCCCCGGGGGCGGCCGTCCTGACGGTCGGACGGGTCGTGGCACGCGGTCCGGTCGGCAGTGAGCCGACGCGAGCGCCTCGGGCCGGTGGGGCCGGGTCAGTGCCGGACCGCTCCGACGCTGCGGACCCACACCGGGAGGGGCGCGGGCTCCGGCCCGTGCACGGCCGCCGACGGGTCGTGCTCCTCGTCGAGGTCCGACCAGGCGACCACGCCCGGCGTCCAGTCGCCCAGGAACGCCTCGACGAGCGGGCCGAGGTCGTCGGTGGGCAGGTACGCCCCGCCGAACGGCAGCCCGTCCGCGGCGACCGACCCGGTCGAGCACCGGAGCTGCCCCGCCTGCCCGTCGTGCCACACGTAGAAGGTCGCCACCCCCGGGAACCCCGCCCCGCGGACACGGCGCCGGATGCCCTCGGCCGTCCGCTCGAAGGCGGCCACCACCTCCGGCACGGTCACCCGCTGCCGGTCCTCCGCCTCCGCACCCGGCCGCCAGGTGTTGGTCCGCCACTCCACCCGCCGGTCGTCCAGCTCCAGCACCAGCGGCTCGTCGGCCACTTCGGCGATCCATGTCGGCAACATCGCACCAGTGTCCCCGCCCCGGCCGGCCTCCGGGGCCTGCGCTCGGGAGCCGTGAGTCGTGGCACTGGTCCTACGGCGACCGGTACTGGGCCCTGCTCACCGGGGCCGACTGCGCCCGCTACGGACCCGCCCGACCGCCCGGCCCGCGTGCGGGCCCTCGCCGGAACGGGGACTACGGCGGTGCCGGGGAGGTCCGGTCGCCGCCGCGGACGGCGTCCGCAGCCCGCACCAACGCGGCCAGGACGGTGCGCACCGCCAATCGGGCCGTGCGCTCGGGCCGGTGCAGCACGTCGACGTGCCGGCTGGCGTGCACGCCGGTCAGCGGGCGGAGCACCACGGCGGGATGCGGACGGGCCGTCCAGCGCGGCATCAGGGCCAGCCCGCCGCCCGCCGCGACGACCTCCGCCGCGACCGTGAACTCGTTGATCCGGTGGACGATCTCGGGCCGCCGCCCGGCCACCGCCGCAATGGCCTCGACGGTGGCCAGCAGCGGGAACCCGTCGTGGACGGTGATCCACGGCAGGCCCGCGACGTCCTGCGGTGTCAGCCGTTCGCGGGCCGCCAGCGGATGCCCGACCGGCAGCGCCACGTCCAGCGGCTCGTGCAGCAGCGGGGTGACCGCCACCGTGCCCGGCCACGGCGCGGTGTGGTCCAGGCGGTGCGCCAGCACGAGGTCGTGGTCCCGGGTCAGCTGCGGGAAGCGGTCCTGGGCGACGTCCTCGTCCGCCAGTACGAGCCGGGGGAAGCCCGCCACCGCGGCGGCCTGCCGCAGCAGCAGCGGATAGAACGCCGCCCCCGCGCTGTGGAAGGCCGCGACCGACACCCGGTCCTGCGGCTGCTCCACGAACCGGTCGACCGCGTGCCGGGCCCGGGCCAGCGCCGCCGACACGTCGATCGCCGCGTCCGCGAGCGCCCGGCCGGCATCGGTGAGCACCAGGCGCCGCCCGGAGCGCTCGGTCAGCGGCACCGGCACCGAGCGCTGCAACAGCCGCAGCTGCTGCGACACCGCCGACGGCGTCACCGTCATCGCCTCGGCGACCGCCGTCACGCTGCCGAGTTCGCCGAGCTCCCGCAGGACCCGCAGTTGGCGTTCGTCCATCCGCCCAGTCTAGGTACGACCCTGTAGGCAGCACTAAAAGATCGTTTCAGTAAGTGGCCCTTGGCTTCACGGTCGTGCTCCGGCAGCGTGGTGGCCGTGCCTGACACCCGCCGTACCGACCTGGTCCTGCTGCTCGTGGCGATCGTCTGGGGTTCCAGCTACCTCGCCGCGAAGGCCGCGACCGGCGCCGTCCCCGTCCTGACCGTCCTCTTCGTGCGCTACGCCCTCGCCGCGCTCGCGGCCGTCGCCGTGATCGCCGCGGGAACGGCCCGCCGCACCCGCCCGGGCGCCGGCCCGCGCACCGGCGCCCGGCTCCGGCGCGGCGAACTGCGGTACGGCTCGGTGCTCGGCCTCACCCAGGCCGCCGTCCTCGCGATCGAGACCTACGGCGTCGCCCACACCAGCGCCGCCAACGCCGGACTCATCATCAGCCTCACGATCGTGCTCACCCCGTTCCTCGACCGCACCGGCGGACGCGGCCCGCTGCCGCCCCGGTTCTTCGCCGCCGCCGGGCTGTGCGTCCCCGCCGTCGGGCTGCTGATGTCCGGCACCGGCCTGCACACCCCCGGCCTCGGCGACCTGCTGATGCTCGCCGCCGCGGTCGTCCGCGCCGCCCACGTCGCCCTGGTCGGACACCTCACGGCCGGCCGCGACCTGCGCCCGCTGCACCTGACGGCCGTGCAGACCGCCGTCGGCACGGTCCTGTTCGCCGCCCCCGCCGCCGCGGGCCTGCCCGGGCTCGCCCACGCGAGCGCGGCCACCTGGGGATCACTGCTCCACCTCGCGCTCTTCTGCAGCGTGTTCGCCTTCCTCGCGCAGACCTGGGCGGTGCAGCGCAGCTCCGCCAGCCGGGCCAGCCTGCTCCTCGGCACCGAACCCGTCTGGGCGGTCGCCGTCGGCATCGGCCTCGGCGGTGAACGGCTCACCGCACCCGCGGCGCTCGGCGCGGTGCTCATGGTCGCCGGCACCTACTGGGGCCAGGCCGTCGAACGTACCCACCGCACCGCGGTGCCGGCCGTCGCCGACCGTCGGGCCGAACCGGTGCCCACCTCCTGACGGTGCCACCTCCTCACGGTGCGCCGGCCGACGTCTCTGCCGGCGACTGCGCCTGGGGACCCGGCGGCTACGCCCGCTCGTCCGGGGGCACCGCGGCCAGGGCGTCCGCCAAGGCCTCGACCAAGGCGTCGACCAGCGGATCGGTGCAGCCCGCGGGGCGGGCGGCGACGATCCGGCTCGGCGGGTGGCCGTCCACCGGGACGAACACGACACCGGCCCGCGCGTGCCGTACCGAGGCCCCGGCCGGGAGCAGGCCCACCGCGCCCTCCCAGACCACGCTGTGCAGGCACTCGTCGACCGACGCCACCACCGGGCCCTGGGCGCCGTCCGCGGCGCCCAGCCAGTAGGCGCGCCACCGGGCGTCCGTCCCGACCGGCAGCCGGAACCGTAGGCGGGCGGCCAGCTCCGTGACGTGCAGCCGGTCCCGGGCCGCGAGCGGATCACCGGCCGGCACGGCCGCCACCACCGGCTCAACGCCGAGCGGGCGGACCGTCAGACCGGCGGTGTCGAACGGCAGCCGGGTCAGCGCCACGTCCACCCGCCGCTCCCGCAGCCCGGCACTCGGATCGGTCACCGGCGCCTCGCGCAGCCGCACCCGCAGCCCGGGACGGCTGCGCCGCAGGGCCGCCAGCACCGCCGGACCGACGTCCAGCCCCGCTCCCGCCGCGACACCGACCACCAGCACCCGGCCGGCCGCCGCCCCGCGTACCCGCTCCCTGGCCCGCTCGGCCCGCTCCAGGAGGTCGCGCGCCTCCACCAGCAGCACCTCGCCGGCCGCGGTGAGCCGCGCCCCGGTCGGGATCCGGTCGAACAGCCGGCAGCCGAGGTCCGCCTCCAGCTCCCGGATCCGGCGGCTCAGCGGCGGCTGGGCCAGGTGCAACCGGGCCGCCGCGCGGCCGAAGTGGCCCTCCTCGGCCACCGCGACGAAACAGCGCAACGCCCGCAGGTCCATGACCGGCCACGATACCGAGAAGGGCACCGTCCCACCGGAACCGGTCTTGGACGCGGTCCGGCCGACGCCGGTGAGGTGGTACCCGGGCGGCGGACAGCAGAGCCCGCCGCCACCGACCGAGGAGACCACCCGTGTACGAGCACCCCGACGACCTGCACCGCGCCCGTTCCGTAGGCCGGGCCGCCCCGGCCGAGTTCGCCGCCTGGCTCGCCTTCCAGGAGGCCGTCGACCGGCAGGACGGCGCCGTACCGCGCCGCTACCGCGAACTGATCTCGGTGGCCGTCGCGCTCGTCACCCAGTGCTCGTACTGCCTCGACGTGCACACCGCCGCGGCCCGCCGACACGGCGTCAGCAGCGAGGAGCTCGCCGAGACCGCCTTCGTGACCGCCGCCGTCCGGGCCGGCGGCACGCTCGCGCACGCCCTGCTGGCCGACCGCCTCTACGAGCAGCACGGCGGGCACGGCCACGCGGACGCACCCGCGCACGGCTGACGGGCGGGCGGGCACCTCCCTGCGGGCCGTGCCTGCCGGGGCCGGTTCCTCCGGGCGGCCGTGCCCGGCCCGGATCAGTGCTCCCGGGCGGCCGTGCCCGGTCCGGGATCAGTGCTCCCGGGCGGTCAGGGACCGGACGGCCGCCGCGGCCGCGTCGCGGACGGTCGGGACGGGGTCGTCCGTCGCAGCTGCTCCACCGCACCGTGCGCACCCACCCGGCCGAGGGCCGTGGCGGCGCGGGCCCGTACCCGCTCGTCGGGGTGGGCGGGAGCACGTTGCAGCAGCGGGCCCGCCGTCGGGTCGCCGCGCAGCCCGAGCGAGGCCGCGGCCTCGGCGCGGGTGCGGGAGCACGGGTCGGAGAGGAACTCCGCCAGCACCCGCACCGCGCGGCCCGTCCCGCAGTCCGCCCGTCCGAAGAACCAGGCGAGCGACTGCCGTACCCGCCGGTCGGCCTCGCGCTTCCACGGCACGTACGGCAGGAGCGCCGCCACCGCGGCCGGGCCCGCCGCGACCAGCGCCCGGCTCGCCGCCCGGTGCACCCGCCGGTCGTCCGGCGACCCGGTGAACACCGCCACCAGGGTGTGCACCGCCACTGGGCCCGGGCGCAGCACGGCCAGGGCGTCGAGGGCCACCAGGGCGACCGGGCGCGGCGCCGTGCAGAGGCGGACGAGCAGCGGGACGAAACGGTCGTCGGAGACCCGGACGACGGCCCGCGCCAGTTCTTCGTCCCAGGGCACGTCGGCCGTCGCGTCGGGCAGATCGAGCAGATCGAGCAGGGCGTCGATGCGTGTCGGATCGGTCCGCCGGCACTGCCCGAGGATGCGGGTGTGTTCCCGGGCGCGGCAGGTGGACGGGGAGTCCGGGGGCGGCGATCGGCGGGGGAGCGTGCACCCGTCGCCGGACGGCGGTCGTTCTGGCACGGGTGCGATCCGACCCGCCCGTAACCCGGCCGTGCAAAGGGGATTCCGGCCGCAGGGCGGTCCGTCGGGGTCAGGGAAGGGTGAGGATGCGCGGCCCGTCCTCGGTGACGGCGACGGTGTGCTCGATGTGGGCCGCGCGGCTGCCGTCCGTGGTGAACAGCGTCCAGCCGTCCTCGCCGGTGCGGTAGTCGTCGCGGCCGCCGGCCATGAGCATCGGTTCGATCGCCAGGACGAGGCCGTGACGCAGCGGGAATCCCCGGCCGGGGCGGCCCCGGTTGGGCAGGTGCGGGTCCTCGTGCATCCGGCGTCCGATGCCGTGGCCGCCGAAGCCCTCCGGCATGCCGCAGCGGGCCCGGCGGGCGGCGGTGCCGATCGCGTGGGAGATGTCGCCGAGGCGGCCGCCCGCCACGGCGGCGGCGATGCCCGCGTCGAGGGCCCGGCGGGTGGCGTCGATCAGGGCGAGGTCGGCGGGCCGGGCGGTGCCCACGGTGAAGCTGATCGCGGCGTCTCCCGTCCAGCCGTCCAGCTCCGCCCCGCAGTCGATGCTCACCAGGTCGCCGTCGCACAGCCGGTAGGCGGTCGGGATACCGTGCACCACGGCGTCGTTGACGGAGGTGCAGATCACCGCCGGGAAGGGCGTCGGCGCGAACGAGGGCCGGTACCCGAGGAAGGGCGAGCGGGCCCCGGCCTCGGCGAGGACGCCGCGAGCGACCTCGTCGAGCTCCTGCAGCGACACTCCCGGCCGCGCGGCCCCCTGGACGGCCTCCAGGGCACGGCCGACCACGCGGCCCGCCTCGCGCATCGCGTCCAGTGCCGCGTCCGTCTTGATCTCCACCATGTGCGTGACTCCCCACCCTCGGATGGACCCAATACTTATACCGGTATTAGTATCACGGTCATGGTGAGGACTCCATTGACCCCGTGGGAGCGCGAGCGCGGCGAGCGGTTCGGCGCCCTGCTGCGCCAGGCCCGCGGCGAGCGCAGCATGGTGGAGGTGGCCGCTGCGGCGGGCGTCTCCGCCGAGACCCTCCGCAAGATCGAGACCGGCCGGGCACCCACCCCCGCCTTCTTCACCGTGGCCGCCCTGGCCGCGGCCCTCGACATCTCCCTCGACCGGCTGGCCGCCGCCTGCGCCGAGGACGAGGACGGCCACGACCGAGCCCTCTCCGCCTGACCGGACGCGGGACGCTGGCCGCCGAAGCTCTGGATGTGCTCAAGTCCGGTGTCGGGCAGGGGAGTCGGGGGCATTCGAGGGGCGTGCCCGTGGCGGTCCTGCGGCGGGCCGTGCCGTGCTGTCGGGTGCCGTGGTCCGTCTCCGGAGGTCGGGCATGGGAACGATCTGGGTGGTCGGGTCGCTGGCCGGTGTCGTGGTGGCGTCCCTGCTCCGGTGGCTGCCCGTCCGTGGGCGGGCGGAGGGCCTGGGTACCGTACGGCTGGCGGCACTCCGCGGTGGCGGGAAGGCCGCGCTGGCGGTGGTCGTCGTCGAGTTCCGCCTGGCCGGGGCGCTGGACGCCGGCCGCGGCGGACGGCTGCGCCTGCGCGGCCGGGTCGACCTGCCCGCCGAGCCGACTCCCGCACACCGGGCGGTGCGCAGCGCCCTGGCCAGACCGCTCGCCCTGCCCGACCTCGCCGCTCGTCCCGCCGTGCAGCGGGCCCGGCGCGAACTGCGCCGGGACCTGGCCCGGCGGCACCTGGTCTGCGGCCCGGCCAGGCTCGCGGCGGCCCGCCTGATCGCGCTGGCCGCCGCCGGTGCCGCCATTGCCGCGGTGCTGCACGGGGACGCCGTCCCCGGCGTGCCGCTGGTCGTCGTGGCCCTCGCCCTGCCCCTCGCCGGCCCCCGGACCGTGGCCGGCCGGCGTGAACTCGCCCGGCTCCGCCGACTCCACCCGCGCCCGCCCGTCCCCGCGGAGAGCGTCCGGCCGGTGGACCGACCCGGTGCCCCCGAGGAGGCGGCGCTGCTGGTCGCACTCCACGGCCGACGGGCCCTGCGCACCCTGCTGCCGGTCTTCGCCGCCGGGACGGGACTCCTCGGCGGCCGTACGGCCCGGGACGTCGTCAGCCGCTCCGACGAGGCGTACGGCTTCCACCACGCCTGGATCCCCGGCTCCGGCGCGGGCAACGGCCCCGGCCTCTGAGAAGGCCGCCGGTGGCTTCTACAGTGTGCCGAGGTGAACGGGCCCGGGCGGGCGGGTGGATGAGAAGGGCCGGCACAAGGACGTGGCGCAGATCGAACGGTCGGCGGGCGTCATGCCGGTCCACCGGCGTCAGGTTGCCGTCCTGGCCCTGTGGCGGTGGCGTGCGCCGCTCCTCGCGTTCGAGCACGATCCGGAGTGGGGCGTCGACCGGGCCGTGCTGACCTCGTTGTTCCCGCTGGCCGCGGCACCGCCAGGGGAACGGTCCGACCGCGCGTACCGGCGAGCGGTCGCCCGGCTGTGCACGGCCCCGCTCTTCACCTCCGAGGTCGACCCCGACACGGTCCAGCTGTTCCAGTTGGAGACCATCGGCAGTCTGCTGGCCTTCGGCGAGTTGCCAGACGAGCCCGGCCCCGACGGCGTGGAGCGAGTGGTCGAAACCTCGGCCGGCCTGGCGAGTTACCTCGACGAGCTCGTCGAGACCTCGTTCCACTCCCACCCCTCGGAGGAGGCCCACCGCCGGTACCTGGCCGACCCGGCGGGCTGGGCGTCCGAGAGCTACTTCGCCGCACGCCACTCCGCCGTCGCATCCGCCTGCGACTCCGCCGTCCGGACGCTCCCCGCCTCCGCAGGGCTGCTCGACTCGCCCACCGGACGCCGGTTGCTCGCCCTCTGCGAGGACTTCGGCGAAGAGGTCGCCGCAACGATGCAGTGGCTCCGCACGACGGGCCACTGACCCGATTGTTTCGGAATGAGTCTGCGGTGGGGGCTCGGCAGTTGGGGTGTCCGGAGACCCGCCGTCCGTGCCTCCGGACCGAGCGGACCGAGCGGACCGAGCACCCCGAGCGGCCGGTGCTGCGCCGCTGCCGCGCTGGCCGGGGAAAACCGCTTTCCGGCGGGCTGAGCAGGGTGATAGACACCCAGGGTGCATAACACTCTCGACTTCTCCGACCTCCTGCGGCTGATTGACGAACGGTCGACCGCGTTCCGTGCCGCGGTCGCGTCCGCGCCCGACCTCGATGCGCAGGTGCCGACCTGCCCCGAGTGGACGCTGTTCGATCTGGCGCAGCACCTGGGTGGGGGCGACCGCTTCTGGGCCGCCATCGTCGGTGCTGGTCCCGCCGACGGCCCGCCGGCCGAGGCCGTCGCCGCGCGGGCCGCCCTGGTCGTGCCGCGGGAGCGCGAGGCCCTCGTGTCCTGGCTGGAGGAGTCGACGCAGCTGCTGCTGGGCGCGCTGCGGGAGGAGGGCCCGGACGCCGGCTGCTGGGCGTGGTGGAGTGCCCTGCAGACGCCGCGGAGCGCCGGCGGTGTCGCCCGGCACCGGGTCCAGGAGAGTGCGGTGCACACCTACGACGCCCAGCTCGCCGCGGGCGCCCCGCAGCCGCTGCCGGCCGAGGTGGCCGTCGACGGTGTCGAGGAGTTCCTGTTCACCTGTGTCGCGACGCCCAGCGCCTGGCCGCACAAGCCGACCGCCTTCGACTTCCACGCCGCCGAGGGGCGCTCCTGGCGACTCACGGTCGACGGCGACGGCGCCCGGACCACCCGTCTGCCCTCCGCCACCGGCGGCGAGGGCGAGGACGCAGCCGGTGTCTCCGCCCACGCCACGGCCGGTGAACTGATCCTCTTCCTCTACGACCGGGTCTCCGCGGATTCCGTGCGGATCGACGGCGACGCCGGGCTGTTCGACCTGCTCCGCGCCTGGGAGCCGGAGGAGTAGGACGTCATGGGCGAGCCGCCGGGCGAGGCGCGTGAGACGAGGTGCACGACTAGAACTCCCCGCTCACGCCCAGGTCCTGACGCATGGCGTGGCGCATGACCTTGATCAGGCCCCACAGCTCGTCCTGGGCCTCGGTGGCGGACTGCAGGCTCTCGCCGGGCTGCGCATTGCCCTGTTCCAGGCGCTTGATGGTCCCGTACACGCGGGTGAGTGCCTGGTTCGCCGTGTCGCCGGGGGCGATCACGGCATCGGGTGCGATCATCAAGGTCTCGGACCAGTGGTTGCGGTGCGCGTCCTTGGCCTCGTCCAGCGCGCGGACGTCGGACTCCCCGGGCGTCCGGTCGCGCAGGACGTGCAGGTGCCGGTTGAGCGCGGTCGCGAACTGCCGTGCGTCGCGGTACAGCCGGGTGTAGCAGTCGCGCCGCAGGGCGAGGTTCTCGCGCGTCTCCTGGTACGCCTGGCCGAGCTCCAGCTCGCGTCGCTTGGCCCGTTCGGCGCCCCGCTGGGTGAGCAGCGCGGCCCCGAGGGTCCCCGCCACGCCGGTCACTGCGATCACCACTGCTGCTGTGTCCACCCGGTCACCCTAGAGGCGTCCGCCGACGGACGGGGCGGGTCCGCACGGACCCGCCCTCCCGTACGCACCGGGGATCCACCGCCCGCCCTGCAGAGCGGAGTCGGGGCGGGACCGCGCTCAGCCCGCAGCCTTCGCGACGAGCTCGGCGATCCGGGCCTCGCTCTCGGGGGTCAGCTGCGTCAGTGCGTACGTGGTGGGCCACATGGTGCCCTCGTCGAGGTCGGCCAGGTCGCTGAAGCCCAGGGTGGCGTACCGGGTCTTGAACTTCTGTGCGCTCTGGAAGAAGCAGACGACCTTGCCGCCCGCCCTGGCGTACGCCGGCATGCCGTACCAGGTCTTCGGCGCGAGGTCCGGGGCGACGGAGCGGACGATCCGGTGGATCTGCTCGGCGAGCACCCGGTCCGCCTCCGGCATCTCGGCGATCTTCGCGAGGACGTCCTGCTCCCCGTCGGCCTTGGCGGTGCGGGGACTGCGCTTCGCACCGGCCTTCAGCTCAGAGGGCGTTGAGTGAGGCTATGTCCGTTTCGTCGTTGTGACGGTGTGTGGGCAGGTCACGCGGTCAGTCGGCTGTTCTGGGTGTGGGGATTGCGAACAGTCCGGGCTCGGTCTCGACGACGAGGCCGGCGCTGGTCAGACGCTTGAGCTTGTTGCGCATGCCGGAGATGTGCGTGGGCTCGGTGCCGGTGGCCAGGGTGCGGC
>NZ_JOAI01000091.1 GCF_000717715.1 Streptomyces sp. NRRL B-24484
GCACCTTCACCACCGAGCCACCCCGACGCGACCTCGCAGAGGCATGACTCAACCACCCCGCGTTACCAGGCCGGTTGACAAACACCATTGGGAATCACTGAAGGCTGTCCCGTATGTCGGCTGCTGAGGTCTCGCGGCATACTGTCGCTCGTTGTTGACCTTGTTCGGCTGCGGGGGCGTTCGTGTTTGAGCTGCGGTGTGAGGCGATCCGTTGGGTGGACGATGAGCCGTGGCCTGGATTGGTCGAGGTTCAGTTCACGGATGCGGCCGGACGGTGCTGGTCGCTGGTTGACAAGGCCCCGATCTCCGCTGCGATGGGCGAGCTTGGCCCGGACTCGGTCTATCCGGTGGAGGTCACCGTCGCCTGCGTGGTCGCCGAAGGCCACGGCTTGCCGGACAACGACGAGGTCGTCACTGTCTCCACCTCCGGCGTCACGACGCTGGACGGACGTGAGGAGTTCACGGTGAGGTGGGATCAGCTCATCCGCTGAGCGAGGTTGTGGAGCCGCGCAACGCCGAGCATGGCGTGGTGCACGCCGGCTCCGCGCAGGCGGCAGTCGCGCAGGATCTTCCAGTTCTTCATCCGCGAGAAGACGTGCTCGACCCGGGCCCGGGCCCTGCGGTGGACGGCGTTGTCGGCTTCCTGTTCGGGTGTGAGGTGCTCCTGTCCGCGACGGCGCCGATGCGGGATCAGGGCTCCGGTTCCCTGGTAGCCGCCGTCCGCCAGAACCGGGGCGTCCCGGCAGGCACGGTCGACGCCGGACTCGGTGAAGGCCCGGCAGTCGTTGCGGTTACCGGGCAGCGGCAGGCCGACCGCGACGACGAGCCGGCTGTTGGCGTCGATCACGACCTGCTGGTTGGTTGAGTAGCGGTAGTTCTTGCTGGAGGCCGCGATCGTCCGGTCCCGGGTGGGCACCAGGGTGCCATCCACGATCAGCACGGTGTCCTGCCGCGGACGCCGCGCAGGCGAGATCGCCAGCAGTGGCGCGAGGTGATCCAGTACCCGGTCCGCGGCCGACTTCGAGATCCCGAACAGCGCCGCGACCTGCCGCAACGTCAGGTTGGTCCGCCAGTAGGTGGCCACCAACAACACCCGGTCCTCCAGACAGAGCCGCCACGGCCGGCCGCGCTGGACGTCACCGCCACGACGGCGCACCAGCGCGACCAGCTTGCGGAACTGCGACTCGCTCAGCCCCGAGAACGGCTCGATCCACGTCGGATCGTTCGCTGAGATCACCCCACCCATGCCATGACCAACGCGTAACCAAGGCAACAGTTACGGGACAGCCTCTACCAAGCCGGATCTCGGACTGATGATCACCTCGGGGCGGCTCGCAGCACGGCAGCCCCTCCGAACCACTCGCTTGCCATTCCGTCCCGGGGGAGCTCATGCCAACCGCGGGGGCAGGAGGCACCGTCGATCCTGCGCAGCAACGCGCCCTTGAATGTCCCGGGTCAGCCGGGGTCTTTCCCGCCAGTGCGTCGGTGCCTGCCGTCCGCCACGCGGAGCCGGACCCGCGATGTCGGATTCGGGTGTGACACGGCGACTCCCGCCGCACGGCTTATGAACGTGGAAGAGTTCGGGAGCATCCCATGACTTCACTGCGTTGTCCCGCTTCACTGTCGAACGGTGTCAAGAACTCTGCGAACGCCTCTCTTCCACAGTCGACGTACGCGCGCTGCCGACCTGGCCAGCGGGATGAATCCGACATCGCCATCATTTGCGGGAGATAACGACGGCTCACGATGCGCCGACCGACGGAACGTCACCATTGCCACCAGCTGGCTCGCACACGGCGCTTGACGACGACTTGGACGCATATGCATGACTCGCAGCAATGCTCTTTGACTGTCGCTCACCGCTATCGATAGCGTCCGGATGGCCATTCCGAGCCACTGATTTGACGTGTGCATTTTTTCCCATGGGGGTTATTTTGCGTAGATTCAAGAGATCCGTGCTGCTGTCGGCCGCCTTGCTGGCGGTTCCGGGCGCGGTCGTAGCGGTGCCCGCGTCGGCCACTGAGGCAACGCCGCCACTTGCGGTGGAGACCTTCTCCTATCCAGATGCGTCGAGGATCCTGGCCGAGCAGAACCTGACGCTGAAGGCCGGCGACGGGAACATACGCCTCGCCGACTGCGCCTCCGGGACGGACCTGGTGCATATGCTCCGCATGGCTGCCCTGCCCGCTGAGATCTGCTTCAAGATCACGGGCCCGTCGGGGTACCTGGCGCTGGAGACCCCGGACGTCATCAACATCAAGGGCGACAGCCACACGATCAAGGCGACCTTGAGTGCCGAGGGCGTGACCAGCAGCGTCGACATCAGGAAGAGCGACTGGACTCCGGTCGGCGAGGGCGACGACGCGACCGGCAACAAGCCGTCGACCCTGCTGGAACTGGTCGCCACCGCCGGCGCCGCCGTCCAGACCCCGGCCCCCGAGTTCCCGGCCGTCGGCTCCCTCCAGGTCGGTCCGGCCGGCTGGACCGGCTCCCGCGGGTGCACCGCCACCCTCGTCGACCCGCAGTGGGTCCTCACTTCCGTCGGCTGCATCATCGACCCGGCCAGCGCCAACGCGAGCCTCCCGATCCTCAACCAGGGCACGCCCCCCACCAAGACGACGTTCACCGTCGGCGGTCACACGCTCGACGTCGTGGAGTTCGGCACCCAGTTCGACCTCGGCGCGGTGGTCGCCCGCCTCGCCTCGCCGGTCACGGACGTCGCTCCCGTCAAGATCTCCGCGACCGCCCCCGCGAGCGGGGAGACGGTAAAGGTCGCCGGCTTCGGCCGCACCGCCGCCGCCTGGGGCACGGGCAACGGACCGCGCACCACCACCCAGAGTGTCGCCGCCGTCGGCACCGGCACCGTCGATCTCGCCCCCGCCACCGGCGCGGCGCCCGTCTGCGCGGGCGACACGGGCGCGCCGCTGATCAACACCGGCGGTGCGATTACCGGCATCGTCACGCGCGCCTGGCAGGGCGGCTGCCTCGGCACCGCCGCGAGCGAGACCCGCACTGGCGCGCAGGCGATCCGTGCGGACATCCTCGCCTCCTGGTTCCAGTCCGTGCGAGCCTCCGACCCGGGCTGGAAGAGCTCCGTGCTGACCAACGGCGCCAACGGGGCCCTCTACCGCGCGGTTCGGCTCCCGGACGGCTCCACCACCGACTTCACCGACATCCAGGCCTCCACCGGCACCACCGGCGGCGTGAAGACGTTCGCCGAGGCCGGCATGGGCGGCAACCAGACCCACATCGTGGCGCTCGGCAACGACGGCCACCTGTGGCACTCCGTCCGCACCCAGACCCGCCCGTGGCCGATGGCCGCCCTTCCGCCCGCGTCCAGGACCGACCTGACCGGCGCCGACCGGCCGCTCGCGAACATCACCCAGGTCTCCGCCGTCTCCATCGGCTGGAACCTGCACGTCGTCGCCGTGGCCGGCGGCAAGGTCTACCACACCGTGCGCGACGCCAACGGCACCTGGAGCGGCTGGGGCGACGTGCAGAGCGCCGTCGGTCCCCTTCCCACGGTCACCACCACGGCGATCGCCTCCGTGAGCGGCGAACTGCAGGTCGTCGCCGTGGCCGGCGGCAAGGCCTACCACACCATCCGCAACTCCGCCGGGTCCTGGACTGCCTGGGGCGACGTTGCCCAGGCCGCCGGCTCCACCGGCACCATCACCGGCGTCGCCATGACCGGCGCGGGCGGCGACGCCCACCTCGCCGTCCTCGTCAACAACGGCGCCCAGCAGTTCCACACCATCCGTTTCGCCAACAGGACTTGGCAGCCCTTCGCCAACCTGAACGGCGTCTGGGGCGCCCTCACGGCCACGTCCATCAGCGCCGCCGCGGTCGACACCCAGGTCCAGTTCACCGTCACCACCAGCGACAACCGCCTTCTGTGGACCGCCCGCAAGGCCGACGCCACCTGGGCCGCCAACGCGTGGATGAGCCTCCAGGGCACGGCCGGCACCCACAACCAGAGCGCCCTCACCGGCTTCGTCGGCTGACCCTCGCGCGTCCGACGGCGGCCGCGGAACGACCCACGACAGGACCGGTTCCGCGGCCGCTGCCGCAGGACGAAGCACGAAGCACTCCCCCGCCGCCGGCGTCCGGCGGCCCATCCGGAAGGATCCCGGGTCTTCGATGAAGATCACCAGACCATACTGGCGAATCCCGCGGCAGGCCGCCGTCGGGATAGCCGCCGGCGGCCTGATCGCCGGCCTGCTGGCCGTACCCGCAGCGGCCGACACCGCTCCTGAGATAGGACCCATCGCCGATCGCGTCGCCGCAGTGACGGCCTGGAGGGACGGCGGGGACGCCGTCAAGCGCGCCGCAGAGACCGCGCTAACCGGCTCCGACGCGGACGTGAGCACGTTCCTCGCCTCCGGCCGGCAGGCCGCCTCCGCGGCCGACCTGCGCGCCACCGTCGAAGGTCTCGTCGCCGTCGCGGGCCCGCAGGTGCGCGCGGCCGCGCAGCGGGCGCTCGCCGGCTCCACGGCCGACGCGCAGGCGTTCCTCGCCACCGGCTACAAGCACCCCTTCGAGGACGACCAGCGCCTCAAGCTGACCCAGATCATGTCGAGCGGCGGACCCGCGGTGCGCAAGGCCGCCGGTCTGGCGCTGGACGGCGGCATCGACACCGTCAACGCCTTCCTCGCCACCGGCCGGTACCGGGCCCAGGAGGACGACGACCGCCTCAAGCTGTCGAAGCTGCAGTCCACCGGCGGTCCCGAGGTCCGCGCGGCGGCGAGCCTCGCGCTCAACGGCACGGTCGACGACATCCGGGAGTTCCTGCGCTACGGCTACCAGACCGCAGCCGCCCACGACGCCGAGACGCTGACGGTCTCCCAGCTCGTCGACCTGACCCAGAACGCGGTCGACCAGGCGGGCGAGCAGGCCCGAGCGGCGTCGGAAGCGGCGGACAAGGCGCTGGCGGCGAGCGCGCTCGCGAAGCAGTCCGCCGAGAAGGCCGCGGCCGAGACGAAGGCCGCGAAGGGGGACGCGAAGAAGGCGTCCGAGGCCGCCGCCCGCGCCGCCGACGCCGCCAAGCGGGCCGCTGCCGCCGCGAAGGCCGCGTCCGACGCCGCGGACAGGGCGAATGCGGCGGCCGGTCAGGCCGCCGACGCCGCAGCCGACGCGGCCCGGGCCTCCGCCCTCGCGGGCAACGCCGCAGCCCAGGCGCAGGACGCCGCCACCAAGGCCGCCGGCAACGCCGCCGACGCGCAGAAGGCCAAGGACGCCGCGGTCGCCGCGAAGAAGCTGGCCGGCGACGCGAAGACCGTCGGCGAGCGCGCCCAGTGGGCCGTCCATGCCTCCGATGAAGCGGGCAAGGCCTCCGCGGCCGCCCAGCAGGCTGCCGACAACTCCGACGCGGCCGCCGCCGCGGCGCTGGACGCCGCCAACCAGGCCGGTGTGTCCGACGAGGCGCGGGACCGGGCGAGGAACGCCGCCAACAACGCCAGGAGCGCGGCCGCCGAGGCCAAGCGCGCCTGTGCCCAGGTCGCCACGATCGCCGCCGAGGCCAAGGCCGCCGCAGCCGATGCCCAGCGCGCCGCCGACTCCTCCTCCGGTCACGCTGCTGCCGCCGCGGCCGCGGCAGAAGAGGCCGCCGCGCACGCCGGCGACGCCGCCAGGGCCGCCGCCACCGCGCAGGCCGCCGCCGCTGCCGCCAAGACCGCGGCCGACACCGCCTCCCAGGCGGCCTCGCAGGCGCACACCGTCGCCGACATCGCACGCGCCTCCGACACCGAGCGCCTTGCCTCCCGCAAGGCGGCCGAGGTCGCCTCCGCCCAGGAGGCCTACTTCGACGAGGCAGCCAAGGCGAAGCAGGCCGCCTGGGAGTCCGGCAAAGCCAGCCAACTGGCCGCCGAAACACAGCAGTTGCTGACCGACGCGACCGCCCCCGGTGTCGACCCGTCGGTCGCGGTCGCCAAGGGCCGGCTGGTCGCGGTCCGGCTGCTGACCGCGGGTGGGCCGTGGACGCAGATCGCCGCGCAGACCGCCCTCGAAGGCCACGACGCCGACGTCCTCGCCTTCCTCAGCAGCGACCTCGCCCTCGGCCGCGAACGCGACGACCGATCCGCCGCCGCCGCCCGCGCCGCCGCCTCCACCACGCTCCCGCAGCGACTGGCCGCCGAGACCGCCTCCGTCGGCACCCTCGAACAGGTCCACGACTTCCTCGCCCACGGCACCTACCCCGGCAAGGACGACGACGACCGCCTCGCCCTGACGAAGATCATGTCCTCGGGCGGGCCCCGCGTCCGCGCCGCCGCCGGCGAGGCCCTCAACGGCACCATCGACGACGTCCGGGCCTTCCTCGCCACCGGCCAGTACACCGCGCGCGACGACGACAACCGCCTCGCCGTAACCCAGGCCCTCTCGGCAGGCGGACCCGAGGTCCAGGCAGCCGCCCAAGCCGTCCTCTCGGGCCCCACCTCCGGCTTCGCCCCGTTCCTCGCCATCGGCCTGCCAAGGGCCCGGCAACGCGACGCCGCCAACGCCGCCCACATCGCCGCCATCGCCTCCGCCCTGCAGACCATCGACGAAGGCGCGGCTCTCTCCCGCCAGTACGCCGCGCAGGCGGCCCAGTCCTACGCCACTGCCCGCGGCGCCGCCAGCGAAGCCGCCGGCTACGCCAATCAGGCCCAGACCTCCGCGACCGAGGCCGCCGACTGGGCCGCCAAGGCCGCCGAGTCCGCCCGCCAGGCCAAAGCCAGCGCCGACCAGGCCGCCGCCTACGCCGCCCAGGCCCGCGCCGCCGTCGACCGAGCCGACGACGCCGTCAGCCGCGCCGACTACTCCGCCGCCCAGGCCGCCGTCTCCGCCGGCGAGGCCCACGACTTCGCCGCCAAGGCAAAGGAGTCGGCCGAAAAGGCCCGGGCGGCCAAGCTCGCGGCCCAGGCGAGCGCGGCCGAAGCCCACAAGGCCGCGATCGACGCCTACAACATCGCCTACCAGAAGATGCAGGACGGCAACGCCGCCGGCGAGGAGGAGTCCCGCAGCGCGATGGTCAGCGACGACGGACACGTCTCGTTCGTCCAGAGCGTCCCCCGCGGCGACGTCCAGTACAAGATCGTCAAGGAGAACTCCGAGGACGTCTGCAGCAAGGGCTACTCCCCCTGGGGGCCTGGGGGCCGCGCGGACGTAGACATATTCGGGCCGCCACCAGGAGGCGTCTCCCTCGGCCCCTGGCACCATGATGCTTCCGGAAAGACCGTCTGCGACTTCCAGGCAACCGTCAAGGTCACCGGTACGTTCGACTACTACCTGCGGACCTGCCCGGAGGCAAACCTCACTATCGCGGCGTGCCAGGGAAAGTACGCGACCTGGGACGTGCTTCAACTCGCACCGCAGACCGTCGACGCACAGGTCGAGACGACCCTGCAGGCGGTGTGGGAGGACTGGCGGAGGGCCCACACCACGTCAGGCCTCCTCGACGAGATGGGCGCCCAATGGTGGGGCGGCATCAAGAAGTGCTTCACCAACCCATTCGGGTTCGACGCCGACTGCGCATGGTCCGTCGCGATGGTCATCCCTGTGACCGATCTGGTTGCAGCTGGAAAGGTGGTGCTGGCCTACCGGGTCGCCGTCGAGACCGGTATCGGAATCGAGAGCGCCACCGCGGCCGTCATCGCGAGCCTGGGCACCATCAAGGGCGGCGAGGCCCTTGCCAAGATCAACGCCACGACCAAGGCGGTCAAAGACATCCGCGCCGCCCTCGCCGAGGGGAAGAGCGCCGACGAGGCACTGGCAGCTCTCGGCAAGGTCAAGGACGTCGACCCCGCCCTGGTTGACCGGTTGGCAACCGAGCGCGACATCGCGGTGTACGGCCGTACCTGTCCGACTGTCCTGCCTGGCAGCCGCAACAGTTTCCCTGCCGGCACCGAGGTGTTGATGGGAGACGGTACAACCCGTCCCATCGAGACCATCCGGGTCGGCGAGGTGGTGACCGCGGCGGACCCTGTTACCGGGGCCAGCGGCCCGCACGCAGTCACGAACACCATTTACACCCCGGACGACCTCAACTTCACCGAACTGACAGTTGATCCCGGCAACGGGCAACAGGGATCCGTCACCGCCACCGACCACCACCCGTTCTGGGTGGAGTCCGCCCGTGCCTGGACCGACGCAGCGAGCGTCAAGGTCGGCGACACTCTGCGCACCGACACCGGCGCCACTGCGCAGGTCGCGTCGATCCGGCACTGGACCGCACTGCAGCCGGCCTACAACCTGACCGTCGCTGACCTGCACACGTACTACGTGATGGCGGGTTCCGTCCCGCTTCTGACCCACAACCTCGACTGCTTCGACCAGATCCAGAGCATCGCGAACAGGCTTCCCAACTGGGTTAAGGGCGCCAAGACTCGCGGGTTCATTCTGACACCTCAAGCGGACGGTTCGATGGAGGAGGGGGTGGCCCTTGTGAGCGGATACAACGGGGACAAGGATGCGATCAATTCCTACTTCGTGTCCCTCGGCGTGCCTGATGGCCTCTCGATAGTCGCCGATGTGGAGGTGAAGCTTGCGTGGAAAATGCGAAACAAGGGGGTGGAAAACCTGGAAATCGTGATCAACAAGCCCGCCGGCCCGTGCACGGGTCTGTACTCCTGCACCGCAGCGGTGCCGGCCATCCTGCCCGAAGGGTACACTCTGACCGTCTGGTACAAGGATGAGTTCGGCGTTCTCGCAAAGGATCCTGTCCCCCTGGTGGGGAAGGCCGCGCCTCTCCGACCGAATGGGTGATCGACAGTGCTTCTCAATGTTCATATCGACGGTCAATGGCGCTGCGGTACGACCCCGGAGGAGAAGTCTCGGCTGATCTCTGAGGTTTTCTGGATTCTTGCCGAGAAAGGGAGTGGAGGTCCGGACTGGAGACCTGGAGAGATCGCCTGGTTCTCTTTTTCCGAGCGGCCGAACGGTGATTCCGGCTGGCCCGACAACTGCTTGGCGGTGTCCGTCAACGTATCCACCGGGTACGGTGGCCTGGTCTGGTTCTTCAACAACGAGAAGAAGGGCGGTGTGTATGGCAGGACCTGGGTGTCCGACAATCCCGAGCCGCCCGATTTCGATCCCCAGGTCGTGTCGGATCCCGGTTATCCACTGTTTCATGACCCGGCCAGCACCCTCCCGATTGATCAGGTGCGCCGGGCCGTCGAAGAATATGTTCGCGTCGGTACCGGAGACCGCCCCAAGTCCGTTGGCTGGATTGGCGGAGCCATGAGCGGACAACGCGATGACCGGGAGCCGGTGATCGGCACGGTCGAAGAACCTGAAATCGACTGGGACAGCCTCCGCTAGGGCGTGTTTCGAAAGTGCTGGTCAGAGCCATTCGTTGATGGCCGCGACCAGCACGGTCGCCTCGTAGCGCACGGCCAACTTGTCGTACCGCGTGGC
>NZ_JOAI01000092.1 GCF_000717715.1 Streptomyces sp. NRRL B-24484
CCTCGGCGGTGAGCTGGGGCAGGACGGTGAAGAGGTCGCCGACGACGCCGTAGTCGACGAGTTCGAAGATCGGGGCCTCGGGGTCCTTGTTGATGGCGACGATGGTCTTCGAGGTCTGCATGCCGGCGCGGTGCTGGATGGCGCCGGAGATGCCCGCGGCGACGTACAGCTGCGGGGAGACCTGCTTGCCGGTCTGGCCGACCTGGTTGGTGTGCGGGTACCAGCCGGCGTCGACGGCGGCGCGGGAGGCGCCGACGGCGGCACCGAGCGCGTCGGCGAGGTCCTCGACGACGGTGAAGCCCTCGGCGGCGCCGACGCCGCGGCCGCCGGAGACGACGATCGCGGCCTCGGTGAGCTCGGGGCGGCCGGAGGCGACGCGCGGGGTGCGGGCGGTGACGGTGGCGGCGTTGCCGGTGAGGGCGACGGTGACCGGCTCGACGGTGCCGGCGGCGGGGGCCGGCTCGGGGGCGGCGGCGTTCGGCTTGACGGTGATCACCGGGGTGCCGGTGGTCACGGTCGACTTGACCTGGAAGGACGCGGCGAACACCGACTGGGTGGCGATGGGGCCGGTGTCGCCGGCCTCGAGGTCGACGGCGTCGGTGATGATGCCCGAGCCCAGGCGCAGCGCGACGCGGGCGGCGACCTCCTTGCCCTCGCCGGAGGAGGTGACCAGGACGGCGGCGGCGCCGGTGGTCTTGGCGATCTGGGTGAGGGCGTCGACCTTGGGGACGACGAGCCGGGTGGTGAACTCGTCGGCGTCGGCGGTGTAGACCTTGGCGGCGCCGTACTCGGCGGCCTTGGCGGCGATGTCGGCGGCGGCCGCTCCGGCGCCGAGGACGACGGCGGAGGGCTCGCCGATCCGGCGGGCCAGGGTCAGCAGTTCGAGGGCCGGCTTGCGGACCACGCCGTCGGCGTGGTCCACGAGAACCAGGATCTCAGCCATGATTCGTTGCTCCTGATCGTTCGTTGGATGCGCGCGTCGGGGTGGGCTCAGATGAACTTCTGCTCGGCGAGGTAGGCGGCGAGCTGCTTGCCGCCCTCGCCCTCGTCCTTGACGACGGTGCCGGCGGTGCGGGCCGGGCGGGCGGTGATGTCGGCGACCTTGGTCCAGGCGCCGGCCAGGCCGACCTCGTCGGCGTCGATGCCCAGGTCGTCCAGGTCGAGCTCGGCGACGGGCTTCTTCTTCGCGGCCATGATGCCCTTGAAGGAGGGGTAGCGGGCCTCGCCGGACTGGTCGGTGACCGACACGACGGCCGGCAGCGCGGCCTCGACCTGCTCGGTCGCGGCGTCGCCGTCGCGGCGGCCCTTGACCACGCCGCCCTCGACCGACACCTCGGACAGCAGGGTGGCCTGCGGCACGCCCAGCCGCTCGGCGAGCAGCGCGGGCAGCACGCCCATCGTGCCGTCGGTGGAGGCCATGCCGCACACCACCAGGTCGAAGCCGGTGTTCTCCAGCGCCTTCGCCAGCACCGCGGACGTGGCGATCACGTCCGAGCCGTGGATGTCCTCGTCGTTGACGTGCACGGCCTTGTCCGCACCCATCGACAGGGCCTTGCGCAGCGCGTCCTTCGCGTCGTCCGGACCGACGGTCAGCACCGTCACCTCGGCGTCCCCGGAGGCCTCCGCGATCCGCAGCGCCTGCTCCACGCCGTACTCGTCCAGCTCCGACAGGAGGCCGTCCACGCCCTCCCGGTCGGTGGTGGTGTCGTCCGCGAAGCGACGGTCACCGGTCGCGTCGGGCACGTACTTCACACAGACAACGATCCTCAAGCTCACGGCCTGTCTCCTGTACTGGTCCTGTCCGGCGGCTGCGGCTGTGCAGTCGGGCGGAACGCATGCTCCTGCCCGCACGCGGGCCGCGTCTTCCTGTGCCCGTCCGGAACTTCCTGGCAGCATACTCGCCAGTAGCTCAAACAGGCTACTGGCGAGTAGCTTAGTGCTGCGATGCTCCGGACGTGGCGCCCCGTCCGCCGCCGCACGCCTCGCCCGGCAGGCTTCCGGGACGGCTGCACTGCCGTCTGCGCCCATCCTGCCCCAGGCGGCGCCCCGTACCACCTGACCGGGCGGCAGATCCGCTGTGAGATTGAAGGTCTTGACAACGCCGACGACGATCGGCGCGCCCGTGACCGCCCGTCCGGGCCGGTCAGACCGCCTCTCCGAGGGCGGCGACGACGTCCGCCCGACGCGGCTGCCCGGCGGCGCGGCGGATCACCCGGCCGGTCGCATCGAGCACCAGCACGGTCGGTGTGCGCAGCACGTCCAGCCGGCGGACCAGGTCGAGCCTGGACTCCGCGTCGATCTCCACGTGCGCCACGCCCTCGACCATGCCGGACACCTCCGCGAGCACCCGGCGGGTCGCCCGGCACGGCTGGCAGAACGCAGTCGAGAACTGCACCAGCGTCGCCCGTTCCCCCAGTTCGCCGCCCAGGTCCGCCGCCGTCAGCCGCACCGCTCCGCCCTTCACCCGCAGCCTTCCGTCCCGGTGCGCGCGCAGCAGACCGAAGGCGCTCGCCAGCACCAGCACCGCCCCGCACACCATCAACCCGGTCACCGCACCAGTGTCCCGCACCGCTCCCGGTCCGCCCGAACCGCACCCGCCCTGCAGCCGGCGCGGCGCACCCGCAGGCGCGGCGCACCCACGGGCACCCGCGCCACCACGTGGACACCGCTCGACCGGTCGCCGCCGAGGGCCCTACCATCGCCGGATGGACCCGTCCCGCCCCCGGCTGCCCCGGCTGACCACCCGCCGCGTGGTCGACCTGTGCCGGGCCACCGCGTCCCGCTGTCGCTGACCGCGGCCGCCCCGAACGGCCGACCAGGTCCCCGACCGGTTCGCGTCCCAGGAGTCCCCTCCGTGCTGATCGACCCTCGCGGCCCGCGCTTCGCCGCCGCGCTCACCTCCGCCGTCCTCGCCGCCGTCCTGATCACCGGCAGCGGCATCCTGCTCGCCGTGCAGGCCGCCGTCTTCGCCACCGGCGCCCTCGCCGGCCTGCAGCGTTCGCCGTACGGTCTGCTCTTCCGGGTCCTCGTCCGGCCCCGGCTCGCCCCGCCGCGGGAGCTGGAGGACGCCCGGCCGCCACGCTTCGCCCAGGCCGTCGGCCTCGCCTTCGCGCTCGCCGGCACCCTGGCCTCACTCGCCGGTGCCGACGGGCTCTTCCTCGCCGCCACCGGCCTCGCCCTGGCCGCGGCCTTCCTCAACGCCGTCTTCGGGTACTGCCTCGGCTGCGAGGCGTACCTGCTGCTGCGGCGCGGCACGGACCGGGTCGGCGTACGCGCCTGAGAGCTCCGGGCGGCTGCCCCGCTGCCGTTCCGGCGCCGGCCGGGCGGCCGCCCCGGCGGACGGTCGGCGGCGGCACGGGCGGCGGGTTCCCGGGTGAGACGCAGCTCTCACGTGACGTAGCCCTCGCCGCCGATTCCCGCCCCGCGGACCCCGCCGCGTGACATCGGGCACGTCTTCGGGGGATCATCGGGCTGAAACACCCGTGGCCGCCGCGGCGTGCCGCGCCCTCGCCGGTCGGCCCCGACGACCCGGGTACCGCCGGACCGGGCATCAGGCCCGACGAAAAGTAGGGCTGACCGTGGCTGAGTTCGTGTACCCGCCGGTGATCCGCGCCGCCTTGACCGCGTTCAAGGCGCTCGACCTGCGCGTCTCCGTCGTCGGAGCCGAGCACGTCCCCGCGACGGGCGGCGCCGTCCTGGTGAGCAATCACATCAGCTACCTCGACTTCATCTTCGCCGGCCTCGGCCCGTGGCGCGGCGGCAAGCGGCTCACCCGGTTCATGGCCAAGGACGACGTCTTCAAGCACCGCATCTCCGGCCCGCTGATGCGCGGCATGCGGCACATCCCGGTGGACCGCACCGACGGGCAGCCCGCCTACGACGCCGCCGTCGCGGCACTGCGCGCGGGCGAGATCGTCGGTGTCTTCCCCGAGGCCACCATCAGCCGCTCCTTCATGCTCAAGAAGTTCAAGACCGGCGCGGCGCGGATGGCGGCCGACTCCGGCGCCCCGCTGCTGCCCGTGATCCTCTGGGGCACCCAGCAGCTGTGGACCAAGGGCCGCCCGAAGACCCTCACCAAGCGCCACGTCCCGATCACCGTCATGATCGGCGAGCCGATCGAGCTCACCCCGCAGGACAAGCCGGTCATGGTCACCCGCCGGCTGCGCGCGGCCATGAGCGAGATGCTCGACCGCGCCCAGCGCGAGTACCCCGCCAAGCCGTCCGGCGAGGACGACACCTGGTGGGTCCCGGCCCACCTCGGCGGCACCGCGCCCACCCTGGAGGAGGCCGAGGCCGCGGAGGCCGCCGAGGCCGCCGCCAAGGCGGAGCGCGCGGCCGAGTCCGACTGACCCTGCCGACCCCCCGCCGCCCGGCGTACGAACCGCTCGTCCCGTACGCCGGGCGGTCGGTCGCATGCGCACGGCGAGCGTGTCGGCGGCGGCACGGATATCCCGATCTGACACAGTGGCAGCTCTCGCGGGGGGGCTCGACCGCTTCGGGGGGCCGACCCGGTGACGGAGACCATCCACGTGCTGTGCCGCACCCGACCGACCGTCCGGCTCGCCGCCGGAGCCCTGACCGCCCTCGCACTGCTCCCGGGCTGTGCCGCCGATCCCCCGCCCCGGCCCGAGGGCGCCCCCTCGCCCCTGTACGGCGGCAGCGGCACCAACGGCCTCATCGCCGGCCGGACGTACCTCGACAGCGAGAAGCAGACCAGCGCGGTCTTCACCGTGGCCCCCGACGGCAGCGGGCTGCACCAGGTCACCAAGCCCGATCCGAACACCCTGGACGACCACCCCGACTGGTCGCCCGGCGGCACGGCCATCGCCTTCGACCGGACCATCGCCAACGGCACCGCCCGGATCTGGACCATCGCCCCCGACGGCTCCGCCGCCCGGCAGCTGCCGGCCGTCTGCCAGGAGGGCGATCCCTCGTGCGCGGTGGAGGACGAGAGCGCCCCCGCGTACTCGCCCGACGGCAGCCGCATCGCCTTCAGCCGCGGCTGGGGCGCCCTCGACACCTCCGCGGACCAGATCCAGTACAGCGACATCTACGTGATGGACGCGACCGGCGCGAACCCCCGCCGGCTCACCACACTCACGCAGGACCAGCCCTATGCCGGGGACGTCGACGACCCGGCGTGGTCCCCCGACGGCAGCCGGCTGGTGTTCTCGTTCCGGACGGGCGACTCGGGCCGGCCCTCCGACTCCCGCGCCCTGTTCATCGTGAACGGCGACGGCAGCGGGCTCCGCCAGCTCACCCCCTGGGACCTGGGGGCCGGCGACCGGGCCAACTGGTCGCCCGACGGCAGCCGGATCGTCTTCACCACCTACCCGCCCGGCCCCGACGCCGCCCCGGGAGGCGGCATCTACACGATCAACCCCGACGGCAGCGGCACCACCACCCTGCTGTCCGGCTCGCCCGACGTCTTCTACGGCGTCCCCTCCTACGCGCCGGACGGCACCGCCATCGCCTTCGCCAAGGCGACCCTCCCGGGCCAGGCCGACATCTTCACCATGCATCCGGACGGCACCGCCGTCACCCCCGTGACCCGGACCGCCGACACCTGGGAGAGCCGCCCCAACTGGGGCACCGCAACGCCCTGACCAGCAGGACCGGACGCCACGACCCTGCTTGCCCTGGGTAGGGTCGTGGCGCATGACGACACCTCAGCTCTCCACCGCCACCGAGCGGGACGCCCTCTGCGGGTTCCTCGACAAGCAGCGGGCCGCCCTGCTCCGCACCCTCGACGGTGTCAGCGAGGAGGACGCCCGGAAGGCCCCACCGCGAGCACCCTCACCCTGCTCGGAGTGCTGAAGCACAACGCCCTCTGGGAGCGCCGCTGGTTCCAGGTGATCCTGGCCGGCCGGCACTTCCCCGACGAGTGGCCGCACGACGAGAACGGCGCGGACGACGACTTCGTCCTCGGCGAGCACGACACCGTCGCCCGCTGGGTCGCGTCCTACGAGGAGCAGGTCACCGTCGCCCGCGGGATCGTCGCCGCCACCGACCTGGACGCCCCGTGCGCCTGGCCGAAGCTCGCCCACCGCAACCTCCGGTGGGTCCTCCTCCACATGATCGAGGAGGTCGCCCGCCACGCGGGCCACGCCGACATCATCCGCGAGACCCTCGACGGCACCCACAGCAGCTGAGTCCCACCGCCCGCGAGCCCCGGCGGAGTTCCCGCAGCGCCGGACTCGGCGGCACGGGCCGCCCGGCCTGCGGATATGCTCGCCGGCATGGCTTCCGACCACGGCTACTCCTGCGCCTGCTGCGGCGGCCGACACGGCGACGTCCCGATGAACTTCTCCAGCCCCGCACCGGTCCACTGGGACGGGTCGCTCGCCACGGACCCGGACAGCCTGCTGACCGACGACCGGTGCGTCATCGAGGGCGAGCACTTCTTCGTCCGCGGCATGGTCGAACTGCCGGTGATCGGCAGCGACGAGGTCTTCTCGTGGGGCGTCTGGGTCTCGCTCAGTGCGGGCAGCTACGCCCGTTCCGTCGAGGTCTGGGACGAGCCGGGCCGCGAGAACGAGCCCTCCGCCTTCGGATGGTTCTCCACCGAGCTCCCGGTCTACCGGCCGACGACCGTCAACCTCAAGACCCGGGTCCACACCCGCCCGGTCGGCGAGCGCCCGT
The DNA here is from genome assembly GCF_000717715.1 of Streptomyces sp. NRRL B-24484. Lineage (GTDB taxonomy): Bacteria > Actinomycetota > Actinomycetes > Streptomycetales > Streptomycetaceae > Kitasatospora. The sequence goes on from NZ_JOAI01000092.1 coordinate 6,643, forward strand.
GGATCGAGCTGGAGCCCACCGACCACCCGCTCGCCGTCGAGCAGCGCACCGGCATCACCATGGGCCGCGTCCGGGAGATCGCCGACGCCGTGCTGAACGCCGGTCGCTGACGCCCCCTCCGCCGTGACCGACCCAGCATGACCGGCCCGGCATGACCGGCCCGGCCGCGGGGAAGGCCGACGATGCACACCACCGTCGGACCACGCGTCGGACCGCTCTCCCCCGAGGACCCGGATGGCCGTCGACCTCGTCTACGAGTCGCACTCCACCACCACCGACAACGAGGCGGGCATCGCCACCGGCTGGCTCCCGGGGCGGCTGTCCGACCTGGGCCGGCGTCAGGCCGCCGAACTCGGCGAACGCCGACGCGGCGGCGGATTCGCCGCAGTGTTCACCTCCGACCTGCACCGGGCGGTCGAGACCGCGGCCATCGCCTTCCCCGACGGCCGCCCGCCCGTCCACCGGGACCGGCGGCTCCGCGAATGCCACTACGGCGACCTGGACGGCGGCCCCGCCGCGTACGTCGCCGCCCTGCGGACTGGGTTGCCTGGACGAACCCTTCCCCGGCGGGCAGAGCTACCGTCAGGTCGTGCGGGCCACCGCCGACTTCCTCTTGGAGCTGGCCACGGCGCACGACGGCCGCCGCGTCCTGCTGATCGCGCACTCCGCCAACCGGTGGGCCCTGGACTGCCTGCTCACCGGTGTCCCGCTGGAGGACGTCCTGCGGGAACCGCCGGCCTGGCGCCCCGGCTGGCACTAGACCCTGCCGGCCAGCTGGCTCCCGCCCGCCGGTCGGCACCCGCCGAGCCCCTGAACCTTCGCGTCAGTCGTCACCGAACGGCTCGTCGCTCCAACGGAACCACGCCCGGTCGCCGTCGATGTGCAGCAGGAACTCCGCGACCGGCCCGTCCGGGGAGGCCAGCGTCAGCGCCTCGGCGATCCGGTCGTACGCCTCGTCGAACCGCTCCTCGTACTCCTCCGCCTCCAGCAGGGCGAGCGTCTCGGCGAACCACGGAGCCACCGCAGGGTAACCCGGTCCCGGCCGGAACGTCCCCGCCAGCCACGGGAAGTCGGCCTCGTCGATGTCGATCTCGCCGACGAGGTCCGTACCTCGCGTCAATCTCCAGACCTGGCCACTCATGTCGGTTCTCCTCCCCTGTCGCGATCCGCATCCTGCCACGACCCACGGACGAAGCCCCGGTGGATCACCCAGCAGCACCACGCGCCGACGGCGTACCAGAACAGGTCCGGCACGTTGAAGGTCGATCCCAGGACGAGCCGCGCCGCCGTGCTCTCCGCCGACCACCGCGCCGGCAACCCCGTCATCTGGAAGAACTCCACGCCCCAACTCACCAGCAGCGCCATGACAGCGGCCCTGCCCGGCCTCACCTTCGGCGCGACCAGGACCACCAGCACGTACACGAGCACGGTGTACAGCGCATCACCGCCGTACTTCGCCACCACTCCGGTGGCGGCCGCCCGCAACCCCAACCCCGCCAGCACGGTCAACAGCCCGACTGCAGCCGCACCCCACCGCATTCCACGCATCCTGTGATTCCCCTCTGGAAATGCGAGAAGCCCCGCCCGGTGTCCCCGGGCGGGGCTTCTCAGAAGAATTGTTCGGCGGCGTCCTACTCTCCCACAGGGTCCCCCCTGCAGTACC
>NZ_JOAI01000093.1 GCF_000717715.1 Streptomyces sp. NRRL B-24484
TCGATGTTCTCGGCCTCGTTGTAGGTCGGGATGATCACCAGCACCCCGCCGAGATCGGCGAAGGTGGTCTCCTCAGGGGCAGTCACGGCACAGCCTTTCCGGTCGGCGGCGGGTCACGGACGGCCCGGCGCGGGTGCCGCGGAGGCCGCCGGGCGGCGGACCAGGAGCGACACCGTCAGTCCGGGGACGTGCCGGACCTCGGCCGGGACGAACGCCGTCCGCAGGGCCCGGGCCTGTGCGGCCGGGAGCCACTCGTACGGATCGTCGCCCGTGCCGATGGTAACGACCCAGACGCGCGTCTCGTCACCCATGCAGGTCACGGGCACCGGGCACTCGACGGCGAAGAGGTCGTGCGCGGCGGTCGCGTTCTCCTGCACGAAGAACTGCCGGGGACGGACCCCGGCCGGCAGGTAGTAGGAGACGGCGGGGCCGACCATCATCCAGTCCAGGTCGCCACCGACCGTGACCAGCCCGTCGCCCGGCGCGTACCCGGCCGCCACCAGCCGGGCGGCCCCGCGGTAGTCCGTGTCGGTGTGCGAGGCGGCCGTCCGCAGCACCCGCTGGTCGTCCAGGCCGAGCCGGGCCGGGACGGCCGCCGCCGCGACCACCAGCAGCACCGCCGCCGCAGCCGACACCGCCGCCGGTGCCCGACGGGCCGGAACGGGGCGGCCGAGCAGTGCGGCCAGGGCGCCGACACCACCGCCCGCGAGGGCCGCCCAGAGCGGCACCGTGAAGAGCAGGTAGCGCGCCAGGAAGAAGGAGGTGCTGCCGAGCCGGGACACCACCCACACCGCGCCGACCGGGAGCGCGGCGGCGAGCAGCAGCAGGACGGCCGGCCGGCGGGTGACGCGCAGCAGCAGGCCCGGCAGCGCCAGGGCGAGGAAGGCGTACAGCACCTGGTGCGAGCCGAACAGGTCCTGCCAGACGAACCGCAGGTCGCGGACGGTCGGCGCGGCCAGCCAGGACAGCTGTCGGCCCGACTGCAGCCGGCCGAGCGCGATCACCGGCAGTGCCGGGGCCACGCCGGCCGTCACCGCGAGCGGCCACTGGCGGAGCACCCGGCGGCCGTCCGGCCGCAGGGCGGCGGCCGCCACCATCGGCAGCTGGCCGACCAGGCAGGCCAGCGAGACCAGGTGGAACACGGCGGCGACACCGGTCGCCAGTGCGTACCAGGCCCAGCGGTCGGCGGCCGGCCGTTCCAGTGCGCGCAGCAGCAGCCAGGTCGCGGCGGCCACCGCGCAGGTCACCACCGCGTAGGCGCGGGCCTCCTGGGCGTACCGGGAGATCTGCGGGACGGTCGCCAGCAGCAGGCCGCCGGCGAGGCCGGCGACGGGGGAGGAGAACATCCGCCGGGAGATCAGTGCGGTGAACGAGGCGGCGCCGGCCATCGCCAGTGCGGACGGCAGCCGCAGGGCGGCGGGCGAATCGCCGAACAGGCCCGTCCAGGCGTGCAGCAGGACGTACGACGCGCCGTTGCTCGCGTCGACGTTGGCCAGCATGGCGAACAGCCCGCGCAACGGCCGTCCGGCGGCGCTCCAGCTCGACACCTCGTCGCGCCACAGCTCCGGCACACCGATCCCGGCGAGCCCCACGCCCAGGGCGACCAGGCCCGGCACCAGCCAGACGATCTCCTGTCGGATGATCTGTACGTATCTACTCATCACCTGCCAGCCCGGACATAGCGGCCGGCCCAGAATAGCCAGTCCCCGTCCCCGGGACCTGCCGCCGCACACGATCGCCGACCGCCGGATCCGCTAGTCTGTCTGCCGTCGGCCGAACACCGCCCGCCCCGTCGCAGGCACTCGGCAGGCCCCGCCTCAGTAGCTCAGGGGATAGAGCACGGCTCTCCTAAAGCCGGTGTCGCAGGTTCGAATCCTGCCTGGGGCACATCGCCCGATCGGGGCGCAGAACGTCAGAAGGGCCAGCTCACGAGGGTGAACCTCGGAAGCTGGCCCTTCGTGCTGCCAGGGGTGGTCAGGGCAGCTCAGTCCGGCCGTGCCACACCCGTGCCAGAAGGCGCCGGCGGGGACTGCTCGCGGACAGTACGAGGGGGCCCACTGCCCGCGAGGTTAACCTGGCGCGGTGGCGCTCCCGATCAGGCAGGATGCAGCCATGGTGACCCCGTTCGTGAACATCTACGGCAAGCCCCAGGATGGGCCGTATCGCTGCCCGTGCTGCGGCTTCGTCACCCTTGGCGAGCGTGGCGGGTACGAGATCTGCTCCGTGTGCTTCTGGGAGGACGACGGCCAGGACGATCACGATGCGAGTCGCGTCCGAGGCGGGCCGAACGGCCGGCTCAGCCTGGCGGAGGCTCGTCGGAACTTCCACGCCGTAGGTGCCTGCGAGGAGCGATTCGTTGGGTCGGTGCGTGACCCGCGACCCGACGAGTGCCCGCCCGGGCTGACCGCGACCTGACGGCGATCTCAATACCCCGTCGCCGTGCCCCAGCCGCGCCCTAACGGGCGGGGGCAAGCGGTAAATGACGGTCAACAGCGAGCCCGGGCGACCAGGCCGCCACTGGGCCAACAACCCCATAACTGCACGTCAGGGGCAGTGCCAGCCACCACAGTTGGTGAGATTCCCAAGCTCGGGATTCTATTGCGCGCCGCGACAGCCCCATCAAAGTGAAACGATGCATCGCATGGCAACGCTAATTGGCATCCTTGGTGCTATTGTCGGCATTTTGATTGGAAGTATCGCTACTTACCTGACGGCGCGATCCAACATGCGGCGTGAGCTCGAATATTCATACGATAAGACCTTGCGGGAGAGTAGGGTGGGTCACTATCAGGCCCTATTTCACCTCTCTCGATGTCTGCCTCGATATTGGCGACCAGGGGAGGAGCCGACGCGGCAGGAGCTATGGGGATTTGGTCAAGAATTTTCCGATTGGTATTTCGGGGCTGAGGCGGGTGGGATGTTCCTCACTCCTGCAGCGAAGAGAGCCTATATGGCGGTGCAGACCAAGCTACTTGAGGTGGCAGCCTCGCCCAGTGATTCGGCCGACTCGCAGCTGTCAGACTCCGAATCAGAGGTCCTACGTACCCTAGGCAGCGAGCTCCGACATCAGCTTGCTGAAGATGTTGGATCGGCAAACCTGCCCCGCCTGCGGTGGACGCGGCTGGGGCCGACAACCATGGTCGGCGCACCGGCCCCGGAACGCGACAGGACGTAGCCAAAGGACCGACCCACTCGGGCGGATGTGGCTCACTCCGAGATCCTGCGGGGCCGCGACCGACTTGGGTGATACCAACCTTTGGAACCGGGAGTTCGGACGAACGCCGGCAGAGGTCTGTGTGAGCAGTCTCGCGTCGCGCCAGATGAGCACCAGATCGGGCGGTCGGCCACGGTAAATGACGGGGCTGAAGGGGCCTGGCAAGGAAGATCCACGAGTGGCATTGATCCAGCTCGGGACCAGCTTTCCAGCGCTGAGGCAGCTGATTCCCAAGCTCAGTTGCCCACCAAGCAGTTGACTTCGGTTACGCCTCGTTGGCCCATCACGGCCTGATCTGTGGATCAGTGCATCGGCACGGTGCGAGCGGGTGCGAAGGACTGCTGCGGCCTGCCGCCGAGACAGCCGCAGACTCGATCCCATGATCACCCGCCATGGCGTGAGCCGATAAGGCCGATGCGGGAGATTGCCCACAGGTAATCACCCAGTGGCGGGGAGGTCCTTGGTGTGATGGTCGAAGGTTAGCCTTAGCGGTAGCTCGTAGGGAATCTCTATCGTTATTCCGTCGGCGGTAAGGGCCGAGGCCGTGCCACGTTGGTATCTCAGTTTCCAGTCGATGATCAGCTCGACCGCACTCCTAGGTTTTACCTCGATGCCGACGGAATCCTCCACGGTGAACTCGCCCTGGGTTGAAACCGAGAACTTGTGGGTCAGCTCCTCCCGTATCTGCCGCTTGATGTCACCGGCCCCTATGACCATCAAGCCGTACTCGCCGGCTCGCACCTTTGCTTTGCTGAGGTCTATTCCGACCTCGCGCCGCACCGTGCGGGACACGGTGACCGTACGTGTGGTTTTCGCCCCGCCTCCCTCGCTTCCGGCAGATATTCTCTCGGTCGCGATCAGAACGTCGAACTGATCACCTTCGGTCACCTGGACAACCCTGGCATCGGCCAGGTCGATCGCGCCAGGCGGGTGCTGTGGGACTTCGGGCGGCGCGGAGCCTGTGACGCCGGAATCCGCTGAGATGTTCCACTGCCCTTGGCATGACATGCATCGCATTGCGCCACTCGGAGTGATGTGGACATTCGTGCCTGGAGGGGCAAGTCTGATTGCCGCTGTTTTCAGTAAAGTTTCGAACACTTTGATTCTTGATGCCGTCCTGATAGTGAGAGTGGCGCCGAGCGGGCCGTTCTTTCTGAGAATTCGCGCGCCACAGAGTGGACAGCAGCCCGTTTCCGCATAGCTGATCATTTCACTGGTTGGCGCATACCGTCGCACAATCGAATTCATGGCATCACGCTCCCAGGTAGCAAAGCGTCTACTTCGACGGTACTCCCGGTTCAGCCGGCCGCCCCGCGTCGCATGCTCCGAGCGGCCGGGGCCGGGGCCGTGCATGGGCGTGACCGGGGAGGACGACGGCCGAGGCTCGATCCGGCGGCCCTGCTGAGCGCGTGCGGCATGTGCTACGGACGTTCGGGGACTGCCAATGCAGGTCAGCAGCACTTCTCCCCATGTCGGCCGGCTCCCCGAGTTGTTTCGGGACGAACGGGCCAAGCTCTACTGGCTACTGTTCGACCATGACGGACGAGACGGTCCTACGAGCTCGATCAGTGGGGGAACTGGAAGAGCGAGACACCTTAACGGGCCGACCTACGTGGTTCTGACCCGAGGGCTCCCTGCTGAGGCGCTGCCGGAGCACTTTGGGACCCTGTGAGCGTGCCACGGCCGTGCGAGATGGAGCGGTACGTGGCGGTCCATCTCGGGTACTGGCGGAGCGGCGGTCATCATGTGGCCGGCGTCAGCCAATCGCTGGCCAGGACGGGCAAGCCACGTCAATCCTTGTAAGGCAGGGGTCCTGCATGGTTTGGTGCTCGCGTCGCCAGACCGGGAGGGGCCTTGGGCAACCAGGACATCGAGCGCATCGCGATTGACCACGTCATCGCACTGGAGCGGGCTGACGGCCGCGAGCCTGTGGACGTCAGCACGAAGGGCTACCGGTACGACATCGACAGCCCGCCGCGGAAGATCGAGGTCAAGGCGTTCAGCGGGTCGGCGCGCGGCCAGTCGATACCGCTGGAAGAACGGCAGCTCGCCGAAGCTGTAGAAGATCCGGAGAATTTCTACCTTTACGTAGTTGATCACGTAGGTCGGTCCGAGGCCGGGATGGGCGTGCGCGTGCTGCACGGGGATGCTCTCTGTGCCCTGCTTGACCGAGCGAAGCCGTCCCGCACGTACTGGTCGACCTTCCGAGTTGCCGAGTATGACACTGCGGAACGGCTGCAGTAGCTGAGGTTGTACAGCAGTGCGGTACAGCAACCGGGGTGATCGCGGGCGACCGCCAGCGGACGACGCAGGCTCGCGGACCATTGCGAGAGACCCCAGCGACCGCGCTGCCGGTAGTTCGCATCTAGGGGCGTGTCGTGCCACAGCCGTGCCAGGTTGGGCGGGGCGAGGCGGGGAATCGCGGGCGACAGCGGGGACAGCCAGCCAACTGCCCCGCAGGGGAAGGGCGCAGGTCAGCTCGTGAGGCTGACGCCCGTTCTCCTAAAGCCGGTGTCGCAGGTTCGAATCCTGCCTGGGGCACAACGCCGGGAATGCGAAAAGGCCCAGGTCAGAGGGGGCATACCTCAGGCCTGGGCCTTCGTCGTTCCATGCCGTCAGTCCTGCCGTGCCCCATCCGGGCCCGTAGCCCCCGGCGAACCCCGCTCGCCGAGCACCCGACAGGCCGGACGACGGCCTTGGCCTTCACCCGGCCATCCCGGAAATTTTCCGGCGGAGCCGGCCGCTGCGCGGGCCGATGTACAGGTGTCCGTCGATCCCTGACCTGAGGGCTGACGGGCGTGACGGCACGTGAGAGGAACTGCCAGTAGCCGCAGTCGGTGAGATTTCCGAGGTCCGGGCCGGGCTCAGGCGAGTGGTGAGAGGCCTCGGCTCTCCAGGTGATCGAGCAGGGACTGCAAGCACGCCTCGGCGGAGGCCGGGTCCGCTCGGAAGAGCGATCCATCGCCCAGGGCGCGGCCGGAGGCGATCACCATCCAGCGCTTGCCCGCCGAGCGCTCGCCGTCGGCCTTGAGCACGACGGAGCATTCGCGTTCGGCCAGCAGGTCCATGAGTTCCACGATGTCCACGTTCACCCCTCCGGGACGATCTTGCCAGGGCGTGCGTGACGGTCTGTCCGCCCCTCAGGTCGGTGTGGGTGGCGGAATCCGCGTCCTCCGGGTGCGGCGGGCGACGGGCGGGTCCACTGGTGGTGGCCGGTCGGCGCGGCGGCGTCGGCGGTGCCGGTCGGCGACAAGTACGTGTGGCGGCGGCCGACTTCGGGTGACCCGACGGAGAAGTGAGGTGACGCCGTGGCACTCGTCATCGGCGATGTGAAGCCGGGATTCCTGACCGACGGCAAGGACCGGGTGACCGTGATCCCGCTGCCCCCGCAGAACGGCGGTGCCCTCGGCTGGGGGCAGGTCTACCTCTCCTTCGCGGCGGATTTCGGCGACGCCTACCTGCGGATCGCCGTCTTCAACGGCGGCAGTTGGCGCGTCGACCACCTGGTGGTGAAGGCCGCCGGGCCCCGCGTCGGCTACGCGCTCCGGGACGGCGACGAGAAGCTCAGCGTCGTCCGTGAGCGCGCCGGAACCGCCGACACCGGGACGTTCCCGGTCGGCTGGATGATCGAGACCGCGCTCAGGGCCTGAGGGAAGCGGGAGGGGGAAGCCGTGCGCCCGTGGCGACGAACCGGCGCTGCCTCTGCGCATGACCCGAGGACAGGAGCGGCAGGGAGTCGAGGAGTTGGGAGCCGCGTGAGCGGCGGCACCTGTCGGGACCGGTGAAACGTGCACGAAGGCCCTGTGTCATGATCCTCGCGCCGGTCCGCCGTTGACCGGCCACTGTGCTCCTCACGGAAATCCGAGGCACCCCATGTCACAGCGCCGTCTCTCCCTGCGTGCCCGCGCCGCGGCGGTCGTCACCACCGTGACCGCCGCCGCCCTGGGTGCGGTCGTCCTGCCCGCGCACGCCGAGACCGTGACCGCCGTCGAGAACGACCTCGACGGTGACGGTCGCGCCGACCTCGTCGTGGTGGGCGACCAGGCCTCGCTCGGCGCCGGCCTGTGGCTCACGGACGGTTCGGCGGACGGCGGTCTCTCCGGTACCGCGACCGACATCGGCGTCAACGGTCTGGGGGCGAGCGGAAGCGGACCCGCCGACTACAACGGCCGCCAGGCGATCGTCGGCCACTTCCGTACCGGCGCCGGGCCGAACGACGTCCTGATCTACGACCCGGCCACCGGAGCCGGCGCGGTGCTCTACGGCACGGGCGACGGATCCCCCCTGAACCCGTTGAACGCCAAGGGTGTTTCCATGGACTCGTTCATGTCGCCCGTCACCCGCGCGCTACCCACGTCCATAGCCAACGCCGGCCAGCTCTACATCACCGCCGCCCAGGGTGATCCGAACCCCTTCCCGTCCCTGCTGAGCGTCCTCGACGGTGCGCTGTGGCTGCAGCCCACCACCGCCCAGTCCGGCGGGTTCTTCCCGCCCGAGCTGGTGCTCGCGGACACCAACCCCACCGGCAGCGGCACGTGGAGCGGCTGGAGCATCACGACCGCCCTGGTCGACAACATGCCGGCCCTCTTCGCCCGCTCCGACGCGGGCGGCCAGCTGTACTACTACAGCCCCGCAGCCCTGCTCGACATGACCCTCGGCACCCCCGCCACGCCCGTCCTCGTCGCCTCCGCCGGCTGGGACGCCGCGGCGAAGCCGCTCGTCCAGGCCGCCGACGTCGACCAGGACGGCACCGTGGACCTCCGCGCCGTCGACGCCTCCGGCAACGCCACCACCTACCGCTTCGACGGAACGTCCCTGACGGCCCTGGGCACGCACAACCTGCTCACCGGCGCCGACACCGCCCCCGGCGGCACCCCCACCCCGACCC
>NZ_JOAI01000094.1 GCF_000717715.1 Streptomyces sp. NRRL B-24484
GCCGAGGGGGGCTCCGGGGGCAGGGGCGGGGGCGGCGCAGCCGCGGCGGGCGGGTCGCCCGGCAGCGGCGGCAGGGGCGGCAGCGAGGGCGGCTCGGCCCCGCCCCGGGGCCGGAAGTTGATCACGTTGGAGTCATCGTCCACGGTGCTCTAGCTCCTTGACGGACAGTCACCGGGTGGGGCATCCTCGCGCGCACGCGCGCCCGAGCGCACACGCGCCCGTGTTACGCGAGGCGAGGAGGCCCCACCCGGTGATGATGATGAAGATGAACATCACGCCCTGTGACGGTCCGCCCAGTTGCTGAGCGTCCGCGCCAGGTCGTGCAGCGCGCTCTCGTCGCCCTTCGCGGCCTTCGCCTTGGCGATCCGTCGGGCCTCGTCGAACCACAGCTCGGCGACGCCCAGGGCGCCGCGCTCGGCCATCTGCTGCTGGCGGCGGGCGGCGTGGAGGCGCTGGTTGTACTCGCGGCGCTGGGCGCCGGTCAGCGGGACCTGCTCGGCCATCAGGCCCCCCGCTGCCACAGGTCGCCGATGCCGCGCACCGGCTCGGTGCGCGGCGGGCCGGCGGGCGCGGGCGGGACGGCCTGGGCGGTGGGGCCGGACTTGTGCAGGCCCTTGGACTGCGCTCCGGCCGGGGCCGGGTTGCCCTTGCGCAGCGCCTTGGCCTCGGCCTTGGCGGCGCGCTGCGCGGGCAGCGCGGCCACCAGGGCGAAGTGCGCGCTGACCGCGTTGCGCAGCTGCTCGGCGGCGCGGGCCTGCTCGCGCGAGGCCTCGCGCAGTCGGCGCACGTGCTTCTCGATCCGGCGCGAGCGCAGCAGCGCGGCGAACCGGCCGTCGCCCTCGATGTGCTCGCTGCGCAGCAGGCTGGAGACCGCGGCGAGCGCGGTGTCGTACTCGTCGGCGTCGGCGGCGTGCTCCTGCTGGCGCTGGAGCGTCCAGGCCGTCACGGCCGGGAGGGAGCGGAACAGGTGGTGGTACTGGTCGATGCGGTTGACGTTCGCGGACTGGTCCACGGCTGGCTCCTGTGGGTGCGCGGGGAACTGACGGGTGCTCTGACCAGGGCGGTTCGCTCGTCCCGGTTGGTCGACTGCGTTGTGCTTCCGGCAGTCGCAGCGAGGGCCGCCCGCCGGATCTCCCGGGGGCGGCCCTCACTGGTGGTGCCGGACGCTGCTACCGCAGGGGGCGGTAGCCAGAGGCGATCAGTTCGGCGGCCTCCCGGCGCCGCTCGCTGGCGGTCGGGATGGCCAGGCCGAGCAGAGCGGCGACGTCCTCCAGCGACATCGCCTCGGCGTCGCCGCCGTGCTCGGCCAGGATCACCCGGGCCAGGCGGCGGGCGGCCCGCTCGCGCACGCCCAGCCTGGCCTCGTCCTCCGCCTCGACCGCGCGCAGCTCGACCAGAGCGGCCTCCTCGCGCAGTTCGGCGGCCGTCTTCTCCGTTTCGGCGGCGCGCCGCAGGGCGTCGGCCTGGCCGAGCTTGGCCATTGCCGCGGCCGCCTTGTCCTCCTCCTCCTGGCGCCTGGCCTCGGCCTCGGCGGCCGCCTCCTGGGCGCTGCGGCGCTTGGCTTCGGCGGCACGCTCGTCCGTTTCGGCGGCCTGCCGCCGGACTTCGGCGGCCTCCTTCTCCGCTTCGGCCGCAGCCTTACGGGCGAGCGCGGCCTGCTTCTCGGCGTCGGCCTTGCGGGCGTCGGCCTCGGCGGCACCAGCGCTCTCCAGCGCCGCCACCTCGGCGGCCGAGGTCGCCTCGGCGGCCCGCTCGGCGGCCTCCTTCGCGGCCTTCGCGGCGATGGCGATCTGCTGGGTGGAGGAGGTCACCTCGTGCTCGGCGGCCTGGACGGCCCCGCGGCGCTTGAGCGCGGCGATCTGGGCCTGCGCCGCCCGGTCCGCCGCCCTCTCCTGGGCGGCCTCCTGGGCGGCCTGGCGGGCGTCGGCAAGGGCCTGCTCGCGCTCGATCTCCTGCTGCGGCTGCATCAGGGCCTGCTCGACCGTCAGCCCGTGCCGGGCCATCCGCAGCGGGAGCTGGGCGTCTGCCGGGGCCCGGCGAACGCTGCCGTACTTACGCTTGAGCATCGCCCGGTAGACCACCCGGTCCTGCTCAATGCCGGCGGCCTCGGCGTACGTCGGGATCGCCCAGAGCTGCATGCGGCGCCACAGCTTGAACGTCGGGGCGGGAGCGAGGATCCAGCGCTTCATGGGGACGCCGGTCCGGCCGGCCTCCGCCTCGGCGGTACGCACCACCAGGAAGCGCGCGGCCTCGACCGCGACGACGAACAGCACCGGCATCACCGCATGCATCGCGGCCGCGACCGGGTCCTGCCGGATGCTGTGCTGGCCTGACGAGGCGTTGAACCAGATCGTGAGCGCGGTCAGCACGTGGGCGAGCGGGCGCAGCACCGGCCACACGATTCCGCGCCGCACCAGGTAGAGGTCGGCGGCCAGGGCGACGACGATCCCGGCGTCCACGCCGATCGGGAAGGCCCGGCTGAACTCGCCGAAACCCTTGCGCTGGGCGAGGTGGAGAACGGCGTTGTAGGACCCGGCGAAGCCGATCCCTGCGACGGTCGCGGCACCGGCGCCGAGGATGATCAGGAGCAGCACGTCGACCCGTGTGAGGGTCCGACGGGCGGTCACCGAAGTGGCGGCCGGAGCCGCCGAAGTCGTCGGGGCGGCGACCGAAGTGCTGGCGGCCGTCACCGGAACGGGCTGAGTCGGGAGCGGGGCGGCGGGGGTGCCGGCCTCGCGCAGGGGCAGCGCGGCGGTGGCCACGGCGGGGTCCTCCTGTGGGTCGGTGGGAGTGCAAAGGCGGTGCTACCGAAGCGGGACCGCCCGCGGCCGAAGCCGAGCGGGCGGTCACCGAAACGGGCGGGCGGCCCCGCCCGGACGGCCGAAGGGGCCGCCCGGGACGGGCGGTTCAGCGCCGGGGCAGGGTGGCGACGGCGTACAGGGCGGTGACGCCGACGGCGGCCAGGACGTGGGCCAGGGCCCAGACACCGGAGACGTCGGACCAGGCGAGCAGCAGGCCGCCGACCGCGGTGCTGGCGAGGGTGGCGGCCAGGATCGCGGTGCCGTACGCCTCGCCGGGCTCCTCGCGGGTGTCGGCCCGGCCGTCGATGTACGCCCGGCGGTGCAGGGTGATCGTCGCCAGGTGTGCGGCCCACAGGAGCAGCAGCACGGCGACAGCGGGGGTGGAAAGCATCGGGTCGTCCTTCCGGGTCAGTCGACGTAGCCGAGGTCGGCCGGGTGGACGCCGCCGCGCAGGGCAGCGGCGTCGGCCCGCATGTCGCGGGCGTGCTGACGCTGGATCTGGGCACGGGCGGCGGCCTGGGCGCGCTGCAGTTCGCCGAGTCGGGCATCGGCGGCGAGCAGGTCGTTCGCCACGGCAGCGGCGTGGCTGTTCGCCGCGACGGCGTCCAGCGAGGCGGCCTCGGTGGCGATCTGATCGGGGGTCCAGCGGCGCATCGCGGTCACCGGCCCTTGCGAACGCGGCGCAGCGCCTCGTCCATGTCGGGGTCGGAGTCGGTGGCGGGCGCGGTACGGTCGATCATGCGGTCCTCCTGGTGATAGGGGCGGGGCGCAGCAGCAGGCCCTCGGGATCGGCGTCGGAAGCGCCCCCGAGGGCCTGTGTCGTGCCCGCGATCAGGTGGTGTGCGGCCGAGCGGCCACCAGCCGGCCCCGACAAGCGGGACACGACTGGATACGACTCGGACAACACGAGGTCCCGCCCCCAAACAGGGGGCGGGACCTCGTCGAAGTTGTCGTTCATCACCGTTTCCGGACGTAGACGCCGTTCTCAGGTAGGTGACCCACCGTCCGGATGTGCCCAGGAGCCGACTCTCCTCGCCCCGATCTGTCCCGGGACCCTGCGCCCCTCTCAGGGCGTGGGTAGAACGTACCACACGCTTAGGGGTACGTTCTACCTCCCGCTGATGGTACGTTCTACTCGGTACACCTCTCCAGGGAAGGACCTGCCATGGAAGCCCGAACGGGGTACGCGGACATCGCGGCCCACTACCGGAACCGGATCGCAGCCGGTGAACTCAAGCCCGGCGACCCGCTGCCGACGGTGAACGAGGCCGCCGAACTGCACCAGGTCGCGCGAAACACCGCCGTCCGGGCCTACGCCCTGCTCAAGCGCGAGGGCCTGGTGACGACCCACGCTGGCGCGGGAACCGTCGTCGCGAACCGCGCCGGTGTCGCGCCGGCGACCGGCGCAGCCCGGGTCGACCGGCTCAAGGCCGGCGGCAGCAACTACGCCCCCGGTGAGACGTCGACCGGCCACGAGGCGATGCTCCGGTCCTGCACGGACCCGGGCATCTGCCGAGACTTGGAGATCGAACCTCACGATGAGGTCGTCATCCGTCGGCGCGTCTTCCGCCGCGACGGGAAGCCGGTGATCCTCGGCATCTCAGTGATCCACCCGCGAGCTCTGGCGGAGGTGCCAATCCTGCTCCAGCAGGGCCGGCTTGACCGCCTGTGGCACGAGATCTACGAGGAGCGGACTGGCCGGGCTATCCACCGCTCGCCGGAGATGCACACCGCCCGGCACGCCAGTGACGACGAGCTGGCTGCTCTGGAGGTGCCCGTGCCCGAGGGCGTCGACGTCGCCGTACCGGTCCTGATCGTGCGCACTGTCTGGCACGACGAGAACGGTCCGATCGAGGTCTGGGAGGACATCCACGCCCCCGGTACCTGGCACGAGACAAAGCCGTAAGACCGCGCAAGGCCAGGATCAGCCCGGCGCCGCCCCGTGAGACACGGCGGAGGCGCCGGCACCTCGGAAGTGCCGCCACTTGAGTGACCTCCGGCGCGCCGAACAGCCACAATGCGCTCTGTGCATAAAGGATGTGATCCATGAATACGACCACCGAGGGCCTGCTCCGGCTATCCGTCGCCGCCCTGATGCGCGCTACCGGCGAGCAGCAGCGCGACCTTGCTGCCGGGCTCGGCCTGTCCCAGTCACAGGTCAGCCGCAAGCAGTCCGGCATGTCGTCCTGGTCACTGGACGACCTCGACCGGCTCGCCGCGCACTACGGCGTGCCGGTCCTGGACCTGCTGTCCGGCCCGACTGAGGCCGTCCGCCGGCTGCCTGCCGCACGGCTGACCGCCGCTCTCGGTGGGACGCAGTCCGTAATCGCGGTGTAGAACGCAACAGGCCCCGTCGAAGACGGGGCCCGCACGTCCGCCGGGAGGCAACCCGGCGAAGAAGCACTCTCTAGCTACCAGGCAAGGAGGTGCGCTCGCATATGAGCGTACGCAAGACGACCCCCCAAACGCCACACTGCCCCAGCGTCGGCATGCCGCAGGACGGTGTCCGGTGAGCCTGGAACCGATGATCTGGGTCCTGAGCGGCGACGCACCGATCGCCGACCTGAAGGAGTTCGCCGTACTGGCGACCATGGCGGAGGCAGCCGGCCGGGATGGATGCGGCACCTTCCAGTCCAAGGAGACGATCGCCGAGCGGACGACTCTGGACACGGAGTCGGTGAAAAGGGCGTGGCGGGCGATGGTGCGCCGCGGCCTCATCGGCAAGGGCGACCAGACCATGGCCCGGCACATCCGGGCCGACCGGCGACCTACGGTCTACGACCTGCTCATCCCCTACGAATGGTTCCCGAACATCGAGCGAACCAACGCCGAACGGGCCCGGATGGGACTCGACCCGCTGACGCCGGAGAACCGCCCGCCCATCGCACCTGCCCCCGCCAAGAAGGCCCGCGCCGACAAGGGCATGCCCCGTCCCAAGGCTGAGCAGGACTCCAAGCCGCGGGGGAACTCTGAGAGCCCCCGTGCGGAGACCCCCGAGGACGGCCACGGGGGAACTACAAGTCGTCGACGGGGGAACTACAAGTCGTCGACGGGGGAACTACAAGAGCCCCGAACCAGTACCTCTAACCCAACTACTGAACCGGGGGACCCTTCCGTCCCTCCGTCCTTCCCTGACCCTGACGCGCGCGCGAAGCCTGCGAACGGGACGGACGAACGGACGGACGGCGGAGAGGTCTCACAGCACCAGGAGCAGCAGCCCGGCAAGCCGGCTGAGAGTGGCGAGGTGCCGACGGCTCCGGCTCCGCCGGTCGCGTCGGCGGGGGTGATGCTGCTGCTGGAGATCGGCACGGCCCACCCGGAGCTGGCGGTGTCCGCTCCAACGCTGGCGGAGCAGGGCGCGGTCCTGGATGCGCGGCTTGCGGCGGGCTGGCCGGTCGGGCTGCTGCGGGCCTGGCTGACGGCCCCGGGTAAGGACCCGGTGCGCAGCGCGGATGCGGTGATCGCCTACCGGATCAGGCACCTGCCGCTGGCGCCGGGTGTGCTGCCGACTGCCGACTCCGAGGGCGGGCCGGTGGTGCCGCACCAGGAGCAGCGCAGCGTCGCTCAGGAAATCGGCCAGCGGGTCCGGCACGAGTGCTCGGGCCAGGACGGCCTGTGCGGCCGTCAGGTGAACGCGGCAGGCGAGCTGTGCCCGCTGTGCCGCAAGCCCTGCTCGGCGGACTGCGGCCGGGGACCCGCGCACCCGTCCCGGCAGGACGGCCTGTGCCTGGACTGCGTCCGTGACGCCGGGGCGGCCCGCTGCATGGCCGCCGACTGCGACAGGCTCGCCGTGCACAGCGACGGTCTGTGCCACGGCTGCCACCGGGAGCGGGTCGACGCCGAGGACGCCGCGAGGGCCATCGCCCTGCTGGCGTCCGAGCTGGAGGCGTACGAGCCCGAGGAAACGACCCCGGCGCCGTTCTGACGGCCGATCACCCCCGGGTGGGACTCCTCGCCCCCCCGGGGGTGCGATCGGCCGCCAGTGGCCCGCCTGCGGCCTCCGGTCGATCGGTGGGGGGCTTGCCCACCTCGCGCCAGGCTTGCCCACGGCTTGCCCACCGGCTGGGGCAACCCCCCCGGGGGCCCCCCCCCACCCTCCAACCCCCTCCTGGTGAAGGCCGCGAAGGGCTCGACCTCCGCCGTCGCCGGGCAGCTCGGCGTCTCGCAGCGCACCGTCCAGCGCTGGCTCAAGGGCACCGCCGCGCCGAAGCCGGCCGCCGCGCAAGCGATCGCCGACGCGGTCCGCGCCGGCTGGCAGCCGCGAGTCCAGCAGCGGGTACGCCGGGCCGCCGAACGCGACGGCTTCGTGCTCAGCGCCAGCGCCCAGTTCGGGTTCGCCAGCGCCGCCAGCTCCACCGACGACCCCCGGCTGCGCCTGATCACCCAGCACCTGCCCGGCGACGTCGCCGCCGCCCTGTTCGCCGCCCGCGACGCCGGCGCCTCCGAGGACGACCAGGCCCGCGTGCTCGCCCGTGGTCTCCAGGAGCACTACTTCCGCGACGGCGGGCGCCGCGCCTCCGGCCTGGCAGTGGAATTCACCGGGATCCAGTGGGCCGACTTCGGCGTCCTGTGACCGCGCGTCTGGCCCGGCCGGGTCGTTTCGGCGCCCCGCGGGCTGCATCCCGGGGTGGGCGGATCTGATCGGCTGGAATGGCCTACGCAGGTCAGGATCGGTTTTCCGATCGGCCCGTGATCGGCGGCCGATCGGTCCCGCAGCCGATCACAGGCCGATCCCAGGCCGATCGGCCACCGATCCGGGGAGGCCCCAGGCTCCTGTGGGGCCGCCACGTGCGCGCACGGTGCGCGCACGTGAGGAGCCGGTTTCGGCGACGGTCCGTGACGGCGGCGGCGCGGCCGTCCGTCCCCGCCCGTGGGACACCGGGCCGGTTGGTTGCCCACGGAGTTGCCTGCGGAATGGTCTGCGGAGTTGCCCGGCGAGTTGCCTGCGGAGTTGCCCACGGAGTTGCCTGCGAACGGCGCCGTGCGGTGCCTGGTCAAGGGGGCTGACCTGCGGGACAAGGGGCGGGACAAGGGGGCGCCGGGGCGCCGGGGCGCCGACTACTTCCCTGGGACACCCCTCGGCGGTTGGTCACGGCAGTACCGGCCCGCTGCGCCCGGCCGTCTCGCATGCCGGAATCCGAGGTAGGCCCCGGGGTGGGACCGACGGTAGGGCCCGCCGTTGGCCCGACGGTTGGCCGCCCGGTAGGAGTCGTGGTAGGGGCATGCCTTTGGGCAACCTGCCCGTTTTCCCAGGTCAGACCAGGTGGGCAAGCCTGTTGGTGTCGAGGACACCTCTTCCCACGCGATAGCCGTGGAGAGGTCTGGATGAAACCCGGGGCGCGGCACGACCGTCCTGCCCGAACCGCCCCGCGGGTCGTGCCGACCGCACGGAAGCCCTGTACGGCCGCCTAACGTCCCGTCAGCCGCTCGCTGGTCTCCCAGCATCCCGAAGCGCTGCACGGCCGCCACAGCCCCGGTGAGCCCCCGGGTCGTGCCGATCCCTGTCCTCCCGCCCGTGGGTGGGTGGGGCTCGCCCTGCTACGCCGGGCTGTGGGCCGATCACCAACCACAACTCTCAACCGGCCGGGCCCGAGGCGGTCGGGGTCCCAACGCTCGCGCGCGTCGCTCGCGCGTGACCCGCCGCCCGGCGCTGCGGGCAGGGGTCGGGCGGACCGTTGGCCTGGCGGGCGGACCGACCGTTGGCCGCGCGGTCGGATCCTGGGTCGGACGCTAGTAGGACCGGCACCGCCGCCACCCGACCCGCTTGTGCAGGTCGGCCCGGGTGGGCAAGCCGCCCGGCGCCGAGGACACCTCTTCCCGCGCGATAGCCGTGGAGAGGTCCGGCACTCGAAGGCGGCGCCGCGCCCGTGCTCCCTCTCGCGTGCGCGCGTGGGCGCCCCTACGCGTTGGGCCCCGCTGCGGATGCGTTTTTCATCGCGAAATTCGCTAACGGGCCGGTTGTGAATTTCACCAACCGGCCCCGCCCAGCCGTCCTCGCCCGGCCCCGCTCGGCTGCGCGGTGGGGCCGGCTTGCGCCGTCCGTCCGGGGCCGGTTGCTGTCTGCCGGGCGCTGAGCCCACAGAGGGTGTGAGGGACCGATGGTCGGTCCCGGAGAGGACCCCCATGTACAAGATCACCCTGGAGGGCGGCGGCCTGGGCATCAGCAGCCTGACCCGGACGCAGGCCACCTTGCCCCCGGCCTTCTTCGTCGTCACCACCGGCCCCGGCCGCCGGCTGCTGTTCAAGATCACCGGCCGCGACGGGCGCCACTTCACCGCGGCCCACATCCGCGACCTGCCGCCGATCCGGTCCTGATCTGCCCGGCTGATCCGTTCCCGGTCCGTCCCCGCCGCGGACCGGGGACGGGCTGGCGGCCCGCTCGTACAGCCGCTCGCTTGGGCGCCCGTTTGGATGCGCGTCTGGGCGCTCGCTTGGGTGCCCGTTTGGCGTCCGTCCCGGAGCCGGGCCCTGGTGTATCAGTGCAGCTCAACGGGCCGATCCGGCGAACTCACCGGCCCGACTTACCTTCCTAGGCGCTCTCCTGGTGACTGGCGGGGTGGGCGCGGCGGTCGGCTTTGGTCGGACGCTGCGCTGTGCCTTTTCTTCCTGCGTCCGGCTGGGGCCGGCCGCGCGGTTGGGCTGGGGAGGGGGCGGGCAGGGCCGTCAAGGTTGGCGCTCCTTGGCCATCAAGGTAGGCGGCGGTACGCCATCAAGGTGGGTGCCGGGGCCGTCAAGGTATCCGCCGATCACCCGGCGGATACCTTGACGGTGCAGGTCACGGCTGGTGCGCGCCCGAGTGCGCACCGGCTGTGCACCCGCAGGCCAGGGGGCCGGGTTCTTCTCCCCCCGTGCCTGGTACGCCTCCGCACACGCCTGCCGCATCTCGATGCCGAGCCGCGCGCAGCGGACCTTGAAGGCCTGCTTGATCTCCTTGGGCACGTAGGTGCCCATCTGCACCCAGTCGCTCTCCCGGGCGACCGGCCCGGCGGCCGGGGCCGGCTGCGCCGAGGTGGCGGGCCCGGCGGCGCTCTGGGCGGTCTGGCCGCCGACGCGCAGGCCCTCAACGGCCGGGACCAGGGCGGCCTGGGCGGCGAGAGGCGAGGTGCCGGCGGGCCGCTGGCGAGCGGACGGCTTGCTCATCGGGTGGCGGTGACGGTCGGCGAGCTGGGTGCAGATGGCTCGGCAACCGTCCCGACCGGCAAGAAGAATCCCAAGCACATCGAATTATCGGACAGAAAAATCCAATGACCAGCATCAGAAAAACCGCCCACGCCGGTTCCTATCTGATTGCGTATCGGATTTCCCATCTGGTTTCTCATGCGGTTTTGTCTCTGGTTTCGACCAGAGAAAAACTCCCGAATCCGATCGGGGTAATCGCGCAGCTCAAGCCCAATTGGTTCACCCGGCCCGATACCGACTTACCTCTGTGCGCCCCTGCCCTGCCGATGGAGTGGTGGTGTGGGGAGCGGGTACGCACGCCAGTCGACCGGGAGTCCAGGCCGCGCGGTGCAGCTCCTGATGCTGCTCCCGATGTCACTCCTGGTGCTGCTCCTGATGCTGGCACCCCAGGCCGGGCCGACAGGGGGCATCCGTGCAGCTCAGGCAGCCATCCAAGGTGGCCGGAAATTCTGACATCCCTCTCTCCTGCCCCTTCTCCTTCTCCTGGTGGTGGGCGGCACGGCGTACGGACGGGTCGCCAGGCCTGCGGCGCCCATCAGCCGGCCTGCCGGGGCGGACCGACCGACAGGGCCGCCCAGGCCCCTGCCGGGCCCCTTGGCCGGGCCTGGCTGCGGTGCTGACTGCGGTGCCGCATGCGGGCCTGACAGGGGTGCTGACTGCGGTGCTGACTGCGGGCACCCAATCCCCCGGCCGCCCGGCCAAAGCCACAGGTCAGAGCACCCGTCAAGAGGTTCCGGGCCCCCGACAACCCCCTCTGTCTGTCCCTCTCCTGTGGTGCTGGTGGTGTGGTGTGTGCGGTAGGGCGGGAACGGGCCGGACGGCGGCGGTTCTGCGCCTGCGGCGGGCCGTGGTTGTTGGGCGCCCGGCGGTGCCGGCCGCGCTGCCAGACGCCGCCCAGCCCCCGCGGCACTCCCATCCCCGTGCCCGACTGCGCACCCCACTGCATGCCCCACTGGGTGCCCGACTGCGTACCCGAGTACCTGCCCGGACCATTCGCGCCGGCCCGGACATTCCAGCAG
>NZ_JOAI01000095.1 GCF_000717715.1 Streptomyces sp. NRRL B-24484
TGTCAAGGGACAGTAGGAGTTCCCCGCTCGCGGACAGTTGATCTCCCCACTGGCGGACGTGGAAAGTCCCCGGTGGACAGTTGATCTCCCCGCTTCTGGGTCAGCCGAGCGGGACGACGCCTCGTCCGGTGGTCGCCTCGGCGAGGCGGTGGCTGTCGCCCTGCGTGACGACGACGTGGGCGTGGTGCAGGAGCCGGTCGACGGTCGCGGTGGCGAGGGTCTTGGGCATGATCTCGTCGAATCCATCTGGGGCTGGCACTTGTTCCCTCGCGGGAGTTGCCGCTGCCACCTGGCCGTTTCCTCCTCCTGCGGTCCTCGTTGGTTCTCGTGGTGGTGCTCAGGTTTTCCAGGCGCTGCCTTGAGAGTTCAGGCGCGAGGAAGGTGTGCCGGTGGCCGAGGCGAGATTGCAGGTCATCGCGGGCGGTGGTGTGCCGCAGGGGCCGCTGGTCACGGACCCCTGGCTCTTCCAGGCGGCGTGCGTGGACGCCTTCGTCGCTTCCTGGCGGGCCCGCGGCTTCAGCCCGGTGACCGTCGAGAACGACATCGGCCTGCTGGAGCGGACGCTCGCCGCCCTGGGGCGGCCGGCGTGGGATGTGACGCCCGAGGACATCGACCGCGTCGTCGGCGATCTCGCGGTCAAGGGTCGGGCGACCTCGACGCGCCGCGAGTATGTGCAGATCTTCAAGGGGTTCCATCGGTTCCTGCAGGCCCGCAAGGCCGCAGAGATCGAGGCCGCGTTCGGGGTCCGACTGGTGTGCCCGGTCGATGAGTTCAACGCTTCCCGGCATGTCGGTGACGACTCCCCGGCCCTGCTGCCGCCACCGACCCCGGAGCGGGTGGTCGAGTTCTTCGACTTTATGAAGCAGCGGATCGCGACCGCGAGGAAGTACGGCCCTGCCGCCCGTGACTACGCGCTGTTCCGGACGCTGTATCACGCCGGGCTCCGCTCGGAGGAGGCCTCGCTGCTGGAGAGGCCGGACCTGCACTTCACCCGCGGACCGTTCGGCAAACTCCACGTCCGGTTCGGCAAGGGCGCCCACACCTCCGGGCCTCGGCCCCGCTGGGTTCCGATGCTCGATGGCCTGGACCTGGTGCTGCGATGGTTCCTGGAGGACGTGCGAGGCAAGTTCCCCGACTCGTCGGTGCTCTTCGCGGACGAGTCCGGCGGCCCTTTGCACCGCGGGACGATCCGCAACCGGCTGCGCTATCTCATGGACCTCGAAGGCAGGCCGCCGGCCGAGCGGTTCAGCCCGCATGCCCTGCGGCGGGCCTGCGCGACCCACAACTACGAGCGCGGCGTCGACCTGGTGGCCATCCAGCAGATGCTCGGTCACTGGACGGTCAGCTCGACCATGCGCTATGTCCGGCCTTCCGCGACGTTCATCGAGGACGCCTATCAGCGGGCGGTCGCCGCCACGTTGGCCGAGCTGACAGGGAAGGACACCACCGCATGAAGATCCGCTGGCGGCTGCGGATGGCCGCGGCCCAGCGTGAGGTCTGGACCGGGACAGAGCTGCGGCGGCTGCTGGCCGAGAAGGCCGGCCTGGAGATGTCCTCGGCGTCGGTGTCCGCACTGTTCACCAAGGAACCCTCGCAGGTGAAGATGTCGACGCTCGCCGCGTTGTGCACCGCGCTGGAGTGCACCCCGAATGACCTGATCGAGGTCGACACCACCCCGCTCGAGCGGCCGGTGACCCCGCCTCACCTGGCAGCCGCCCAGCCCAAGGCCGCGGCGTCTGCTAGGGGCCGGTCGATGCCACCCCTGTGACCTGCGGACTTCACGATGGGCAAGAAGCAAAGGGACTGCGTCACCTGCGGCGCCCCCGTCGGCTATCTCGACCGCCAGCACTGCTGCCTGTGCTGGCGGTCGCTGAAGGAACAGGCCGCGAAGCAGATCTGCCCGGCCTGCGGGAAGGACCGAGTCCTGGAAGCGGACACCGGACGGTGCATCATCTGCTCGCGCGTCTGCGAACGGTGCGGCCACCCGGTCCGTGTCGCCGGCACCCGTCTGTGCCGGGGCTGCCGCGTGCTCGCAGAGCGCGAAGCCGCGAAGACGCTCTGTCCGCGCTGCGGCAGGCCCGGGATTCTGCGAGAGGCGACCGGCTGGTGCGGGTCGTGCTCCAGACCCCGGCTGCAGAAACAGCCACCACGGGCATGTCGCGAGTGCGGCGAACTGCGTCGCCATGCCGGGCTGGGACTGTGCTCACCGTGCTGGCAACGACACCCCGGACGGCCGTTCATCCGTGGCGAGAACCTGCGTGACCGGCTCGCCGACCCACCGCGTTGGCTGCACGAGTTCGTCTCCCATGTCGCTGCCCGCCACTGCGTTGGCCGGGCCTGCAACTTCATCACCGAGCTGGGCCGACTCCTGGAGGACGGCCACTCGAACTCGCCCCAGGCTCTGCTGGAGAGGTCCCGCCGACCGGGGCGGTCCATGGGCACCTTCGCCCGCACCTTGGAGGACTTCTTCACCACCCATGGCCTGGCCCTTCCCACCGACCAGGCCGAGCGACTCGCTGCCGGACGGCGCAAGCGCCGCGTCAACGCCGTCCCCGAACCCCTCCGACCAGCTGTCGCCGCCTTCGACACCTCCCGGATGCGGGCCCAGGACCGGGCCCGCCGAGCCGGTACCCGCCCCCGCAGCAACCTCACCCTGGAGGCCGCCCTCGCCACCATGCGCGACCTGGCGGTCTTCCTCGCAGATCAGCGCGGCAAGGGCGACTGGGCTCTGGTCGACGTCCATGACGTCGAGGCCTTCCTGGCCACCCTGCCCAACGGCCGCAAGCGCCGGCTGACCGTGCTGCGGCAGTTCTTCGGCTTCGCCCGCGCGCAGCACCTGGTCCTCGTCGATCCAACCCGCGGGCTGGCCGCGAAGGAGGCGAACGGATACCGAGGCCGGACCCTCACCCTCGACCAGCAGCGTGACCTGTTCCGTCGCTGGACGTGCGACAACGCGGTCCATCCCCACGAAGCCCTGCTCGGGATGCTCGCCCTCCTGCACGGCGCATCCAGCGCGGAGGTCCGCATGCTGCAGGTCAGCGACATCGACGCGGCCGCGCGAACGGTCCGGCTCGGCAAACGGCCGCACCCGGTGCCGCTCGACCCTGCATCCTGGGCAGTGCTGCAACGATGCCTTGCTCACCGGGCCGGATGGACGACGCAGAACCCCCACGTCATGGTCACCAAGGGAACGAAGGTCGGCCGGAGCCCGGCGTCAACCGCATACCTCTCCCACGTCCTTGACGACTGCGGTTATCCGCCCCGGATGATCCGCGGCACCCGCCTGGTCGAGCTCGTCAACACCCTGGATCCCAAGCTCGTCGCCGCCGCCTTCGGTATGGACCCTCAAGCTGCCCTGATCTATCTCGCCGACCACATCGACGAGGGCCGACTTCCACCCTCGGAGTCGAGCCGGAAATGACGAGAGACAGCACCGAAGGCTGACGCAGAATTGCGGCCATGACCGTCTTCTCCTGCAGTGCCTGTCAGCAGCGAATCAGCCCCGATCTTCGCGAAGTGCCGATGCCGCCTCCGGTGACGGAGGAAGCCCCGGGACAGAGGTTTCTGCCTCCGCTGATGCCGCGCGGGTCGTATGCAGTCAGCCCTCACACTGGCGTGTTCGTGCTCAACCCGGACGACATATCGGGGGCGGCCAGACACCCTGACCGTGGGCGTCTCAACGGATGCTGCGGACTCGACGGACTGGACGGCCCCAACCTCGTCTGCGATGCCTGCGGAGCCGAGGTCGCAACCCAGCAGTCAGACTGCTGGTCTCAACAGTTGATCGCGCTGATCCCGGACGCGGTAACCACAGCCATCTCTCCCTCCGCTTGAACCCGTGAAGTTTCGGCGCCGCCTGGCACGGGTTCGCCGGAACATGTGCGCTTTGGACGGATGAAGGTTGCTACTGACCGCCAGACTCCGCCGTTCGTAAGCGGCATCGACCAGACGGTAGAAGCCTTCGGCGGCGTCCGGCGAGACCGGGAGGAGCCCGATGTCGTCAACGATGATCAAATCGGTTCGGGTGATCCGGGAGATCGCCTTCGAGACGGAGTCGTCGACGCGGTGACGGCGGATCAGGGCCCCGAGGTCCTCGATGGTGAACCAGGCGACGGTCATCCCGGCGTCGACCGCCGACTGGCCGAGTGCCTCGCTGAAGTGCGACTTTCCCGTGCCGGAGGGTCCGACGACGCAGAGGTTCTCGCGCCGCCCGACCCATTCCAGGGTCCGCAGCGCCGACTGCGTGGGGACCGGGATCGACGACGCTTCCTCGTTCCAGATGTGGAAGGTCTTGCCGGTCGGGAACGCCGCGCGGGTTCGACGGGTGCGGAGGTTGGCGGCGTCGCGGCCGGCGGCCTCCTCCGCGAGCAGGGCCCGCACGATCTCGGCGGGATCCCATCGCTGGGCCTTCGCGGTCGGGATGATCTCGGCCATCGCCCGGCGGATGTGCGGCAGCTTCAACCTGCGGGTCAGCGCGATCGCCTCGTCGAACGCGGCGCCGGACGTCGCGGCGACCGCGGAGGCGGGTGCTTGCATGCGCGGCCGCGTCGCGGCTGCTTGGGCAGGACTGTCGTTCATGAAGCAGGTGCTCTTTCCAGGTCGGGGCCGACGTCGAGTGCCCGCCGGCCGAGGTGGTGGGTTTGCTGTCATGGGCGTCGGATAGGTTGCCCGGATGACTGACACGGACCCGCTGGTGCCCGTCCTTGCCGGACTCGTCGTCGACGTCGTCCGGTTCCTCGACAGCTGCGAGGACGACGAGGTCGACCCCGACTCCGCGGTGAAGATGATGGAGAGCGTGAGCTGGGTGCTCGGGCAGTTGCCTCAGGACCAGCGCGAGCGGTTCCTGACCGTGCTTGCCGACCTGGCCGAGGCCGAGCAGGACCCGGGCCGGCGGGAGTTCCTGGAGAACTTCCCCTTCGCCAGCGGCCAGGTCGAGGAGTAGGAGGGTTCAGGCCGAGCCGAAGCCTGACCAGGCGGAGGTGCCCGGCTGCAGGCTGTGGTCCTCGCTGCGGCGGATCGGCTCGCTGCGGTCGTGCTCACCCTGGTGGCCGAGGATCGACAGCAGGTCGCCCTCGGCGAACCGGCCGACCGTCGCCGCGGTGCCAAGAGCGCGGTCGACGTCGGCGGTTCCGTGGAGCTTGGCGAGCGCGACCGCGTCGGCCATCTTCGCCCTGATCCGGCGGACACCGGTCGCCGCGGCCTCGACCAGCCAGGCCGCCGCCCCGGGGCCGATCGCCAGGAACTGGGCCTCGGCCGGGTTCGTCGGCTTCGGTGTGCGCTCGCCGCGCGGGGCGTCGGGGTAGTGCTCGTCGGCGATCCGCGGGCTGCCCGGTGCGGAGCGGAGGTGGCGGGCGACTTCGACCGCGCTGCCCGCGGCCATCGCGGTGACGATCAGCTCGTCGCCGTGGAAGCGGACCCAGACCCGCTCGTCGACGAGCTCGTGCGGGACCGAGTAGCGGACCGACTCGACCGAGATTGTGGAGTCCTTGCCGACCCGGCGGGTCTCGCCGAACGCGGCGGTGAACGGCTGCTCGGGCACCGGGTGCAGCCGCAGCCGCTCCTCGGCCAGCAGCTCGGCCGGGATCCGGCGGGTCTCGCGGTGGATCCGGCCGTTCACCTCGCTCATGAAGTCCGCGCAGGCCTGCTGCAGTTCGGCGAAGTCGCCGTAGTCGGGGCGGAGGTTGACCGCGGTGGGGACCAGGTCCCGCTTGGCGATCCTCACCGTCGCCTCCGTCCCGCCCTTCGATGCCGGGTCGGCTGGCATGCACGAGCGGACGACCGTGCCGTAGTAGCGGGCGATCGGCACCAGCTCGGGGTTGCGGACCGCGATCCGGGCCACGTGCTCGACCGTGATGGTCTTCTCGTTGTCGGTCAGGCAGTAGGTCGGGACGCCGCCCAGCGTGCGGAACGTCGCGTCCAGGCAGGCCGCGACGGTCGGCAGGGTCTTGTCGAGCACCGGGATGACTACCCGGAACCTCGACCAGGCCAGCCACGCGCACCACAGGCTGGTGCGTCTGCCGTCGATGCGCGGGCCTTCGCCCCAGTCCCACTGCAGCCACATCGCCGGCTCGGGTATCCACGGCCGGAAGACCCTGCGGTTCCCGGCCCGATAGGACTCCTTCGCCGCCGCGACGGCCCGCCGGGTGGTGCGATCGGTGCCGGTGAAGCCCATCGCGGCGATCTTCTTGTGAACAGCGTCGGCACCGACCCGGCCGCGGGACCGCTCGACCAATTCCTCGACCTTCGGCAGGAAGTCGTCGATCAGCTTCGACCGCACCGCCCGCTCGGTCGGGTCGACCCCCTGCCCGCGCAGCTGCACATAGCGCCGCACGGTGTGGTGGTCACAGCCGGCCAGCTCGGCCGCCTTCCGGTAACTCTCGGTGAGGTCGTACGCCTCAAGAATCTCCATGATCTCCTCATCGCTCTTCACCATGCCCACTGTGCGTGATGGGCTTGGTGGGTCTGCGGGGAGATCAGCTGTCCGTCACCGGGGAGATTTCATGTCCACCAGCGGGGAGGCCAACTGACCGCCAGCGGGGAGTCTGCCGTGTCCGCTGACA
>NZ_JOAI01000096.1 GCF_000717715.1 Streptomyces sp. NRRL B-24484
GCCAACGCCCCCGCCAACGCGTCAGCAAAAGCAACCGAACCCCACCCCGACACGAACAACCACAGCACAGGAAGAACACACGAACTACCCATAGAACGCGGCCACACCCTCCTCCAGGTACTCCTGCCAGCCCACGCGGACAACGGGTCCACCCCAGCCGTACCCCGTCGAAACGTCCGGCCGTTCCTTCCCCAACGCGTCCTCGACCTCGGAGGGACTCATCCCGAACCGCAACGGCCCCACCCCCACCAATGGATCGAGCACCCACCGCAACCGCTCCCCCGGCTCCTTCATCCACCAGCCCACCACAACCCCCTAGGCTCGCCCACCCGGCCGCATCCGCCAGTGATCTTGCGCGCGAGGCCAGCCAGCACCCCCGACAACCGCGGCCCGGGGACAAGGCCGGGCAAGGTGCCGGGCCACCTGCAGACAGTGCACGACCGCGGCACCCGACCTCGGGCTCACCCTGTCCGGTCGGCCCCGGCCCCGGCCCCGGGCCCGGCCCGGGGATGAGACGATCGGCTCGGCTCCCGGGGTTTCCATTGCCTTCCCAGGATCCACCTTGCGTTCCCGACCCCGGCACACCATCAGCACGCTTCCCCGCACCACCGAGCCCGGGCAGTGGCCGGGTCCTGGCGCAAGCAGCGGCGCAGCAGGGGCGGTCTGTCTCCGCAGCCGGCCGCCCCGAGGATTCGGCGGCCGCGGCCGCGGCGCCCGGGTGCGGGCCGGACGCCGAGCCGCGGGGCACAGCCGGATGTCGCCCGCGGTGGGGTGACGGGGCGGCGCCCGGTTCAACAACCGGCACCCGGCCGAGGACACCCGGCTCCGCCGGGATGCTGCAGCCGGTGAGCAGCTGGGCGCCGAGTCAGAGGCTGCGCCAGTGCCCGGGCTGGATGTGGCCGGCCTGCCACGCGTTCACCGCGGCATTGCGGACGACCGCGGGCAGGTCGCCGCCGGTCTCGGCGAGCATGTCCGGTACGGAGGCCGGGTTCGCCGCCGGCTCCGGATGGCCGACCGGCGTCGGCGCCTGCCCTGCACCGCGCTGTGTGCTGCTGGGCCCGGCTTGTGGGCCGCCGGCTCGACACAGGACGCTGGCCTGTCGCGTCGTTGGTTGGGGCGGCCGGTGTGTACGGTCGGCCGCCCCGATGGGCGGTGTCCTGTCGGCCCGGCGCGTCGGGGTGTACGTGCCGGACGGGGGGCAGGGCCTCGTCGCGCGCCCTGGTCGGGGCGCTCGTCCGGGTTCAACGACGCAAGTCCCGCATGGACACGAGGACGGCGCCGCGGTAGGCCGGCACTGGTCGGCGCCCGGCGGCGCAAACCTCTGGGAGGCGTCAGCCGCAGGTGCCAGGATGCCCGGATGAACGACGATGCCGCCCCCAGCAAGGCCGAGCAGGTCCGCCTCTACCTCGAAACCCTGCAGGCCCGCATGGACCCCGACCAGTTCCGGGTCCTGCGCCACCTCGTCAGCCGCTCCCTCCCCGTCCTCGCCGCACCCGACGGGGAGGGCCACCTCGACCTCGACGACGAGAACAAGGCCCACCTCACCCCGGAGGTCACCAACGAACTCCTCGTCGCCCTGGCCATCGCCACCACCGGCACCATGGAGCACCACGTCGTCGACCTCGGCGACGGCGCGGCAACCGTCATGGACGCCGACACCGCCAGCGACCCCGAAGCCGTCCAGGAGATGCGCGACTGGGCCGCACAACAACGCCGCGAACGGGAGCACACCGACGCCGTCCTGCGCGGCATCGCCGACACCTCCAACACCTGATCCCGCCGGCCGCCCAGGTGCGCGGAGCGAGGGCCGTCTGCCTGTCGGCTCGGCGTGTCCCGGCGGAGGTGAAGGCGACGGTGCGGTGCCAGCGGTGGAGTTCGTCGATCTGCAGCAGGAGCGCGCGGCGGGGGGCGAGCGGGCCGAGGCTGACGCTGCCTGATCTTCGAGTGCAGACTATGGTCTTCAAGCTGGTCGAACGCGCAGAGAGGACAGCAGCATGATCCAGCCAGCGGCTGAGCCGGTCACGTTCCGCAGCCTTGGTCAAAGGAGCGTGCTGTTCTTGGTCGGTGCGATCTTCGGTGTGATCGGGGCAGGGATCCTGGTCACTGACCACTCGATCCCCGGCATTCTGATCGGTGCCGTCGTGGCAGGGGTGGGAGGAGTCCTGGCATGCAGGGGACCGCGGACAGGCGTCCGGGCGGACAGCCGCGGGATCGCCCATCGCGCTCTCGAACGCACCAGGCTCATCCCGTGGTGCCAGATCAGCAGTATCACCACCGGGCAGGCCAATGGCAGCTCGCCGCTGCCCACCGACACGGCGACACTGGCCTTGCGCGACGGCAGCACCCACGTCCTGACCGGGATGGCCACATCCACGCTCGCCCGGCGGTCGACATCAGCCGCTGATGACCGCGGCCAGGAGCTACGAACCCGGCATGCGCTGCATCGAGAAGCGTGCGCGAGTTGCTGAAACTGTACGGAGACCACACCCGGGTCGACCTCACCGACCCGGTGGCACTCGCGGCCGATATCACCCCGAGCGCCGCCGCCAACCTGGCCCCTGGCCGCAAGGTCTGGGCACCGTCAAGGCCGCCCAGACCCACGCCTACCCGACCTGAGCTCACGCCGGCTTCAGCTGCTCCTTGAACACGGAGAAGTCCACGACCTGGTCGGCCGGCGGCACCTCGACGGTGAACGGCTTGTCGAACGCGCCGAAATCCATGCCACCGGGATCGCCCTCGGTCGTCTCCATGCGGATCAGGTAGGGCGTACCCTCGGTCGCCACATGCAGGACGAGCTTCTTGCCGTCGCTCACGCTGGTCAGGCTGATGGTCTTGACACCATTGGTCCTGCCGGCGATGCCTTTGGAGACCTGGTCCTCCCCGGTGTCCTCGAACATGCCCTTGATGACGTTGCACATGGCCGCGGACTCGGGCATCTGCTGGTCGTCGAACCCGGTCAGGAAGCGGTCCTTGAAGAGGCTTGCGGCGCGCGCGGCCTGCTGCGGGCTGGCACCGCCCTTCTCGAGCTGCTTTCGCCAGGTCGCCTCGTCCGCCCTGATCCAGCCCTTGCCCCCGGTGCGCCGGATCTCGAGCGCGCCCGTGGCGGACCCCGAGACCGTTCCGGTGCAGTTACCCCGCTTGTCCGAGGATAGGTGCATCGTGATCCGCTGCCCGTCCAGGCTGATGCTGCCGTCCACCCGCACCGAGCTGAGCGCCGCCATCGCGGAGTGCGTCTTGGCCGCTATCTCGTCGGCGCTGAGCAAGTCGAGCACCACGGGCGACGCCGAACTCGCTGCGGGCGCGGCAGCGGTGCGGGCCGCGGCACCGCTGCCGCCGCCACCATCGCCCCCGCACGCGGTCGCACCAGCGGCAAGAACCGCACACAGGACGGAGGCAGCGACAGATCGCTTGGAGAACATCTGAATCCCTTTTCGACGAAGCACGAGCGGGGAACAGTATCGGGCCGCGGAGTGACACACCGTCCGTCAGGGCCGAACAGGCCGTCAGGTCGTCAGGTCGTGCGGACGAATCCCGATTCGCAGGCGGTGACAAACGGCCTGGGTGCGGGTGGGCCACCGACAGACCTCATCGGAGGCGAAGGCCGCGTTCCTGACTGAACGGACGCGCTGCGAGCTGTGCGGGAGATCGCGATGCAGGCCGAGCGCACCGTCCGGGTGGAGATCGAGGACAGCGGCCTGGTCCACCTCCTGGTCCTCATCGACCGCCCGGAGCCGGGCACCCCCGCGCATGCCCAGCCACTGCGCTGACGCGGCCCCGGCGGCCGGAGGTGCCTACCGGCGGGCGCTGCCGCCGGCGACCTCCAGCTCCCGCAGCTCAGCCTCGGCGCGCCGCTGGTCGGCGACCGCGTCGATCCCGAAGTCCACCGCTCGCATGTAGGCGGCGACCCGGCGCCGGGCGAGGTCGAGAAGCTGCTCGCGGGGCCACGGTTCGCCGCGGCCGGCCGCCTGCCCGGAGCGCCCGTTGTCGTCCGTGACCTCCGCCATGGCGCGCATCGCCGCCCCCACCGCGGCCAGGTCCGACAGCTGTCCGCTGCGCCACGCCAGGTACTCCTGCCGCACATAGCCGAGGGGATTGTCCCCACCGTCCCACTCGGGCGCGTCCGGGCCCAGCAGGCCCCGGCCGGAACCGTCGCGGCGGTCCAGCTCCCTCAACTGATTCGCGAAATCCGCCGGGTCCCGGGGAGGCCGTCCCCCGGGCCGGATCGGGACACTGCCGGCCGGCGGCGCGGGCCTGCGCAGCGCGGCACGATCCTGCTGGGCGGCGTAGCGCAGCATCCACTCCCGGCCGCGTTCCTGCGGGGTGCGGTCCTCGGCGCGAACGAGGTTCATCAGCGCCAGCATCTCGACCTCGTCGTCCGGGGCGTCCGCGTAGGCCTCTTCCGCGGTGGGGGCGGCCGGGCCGGCGATGTGGTTCGGCATCTGGCGGTTGCTCCTCGATGATCGGGGCGCTGCGGCCGGGGCGGCCCACGCGGAACGGCCGGGCGAGGCGCCGCCTGCATCCTGCAGACGGGTCCCGCGGCCCTGAACTTCATTCTCGGCGCGCCGGGTTCCCGGCGGGGCCGGTGCACCGGATCTGACGGGATCTCACTGCACGGTGGCGGCGCGGAGCGAACCTGTAGGGGGTCGGGTTCGGGGCGGCCGGCCCTCACACCGCTGCCCGGCTGCTCGGGTGCCGGTGCCCAGCACGGTGGTCTGGGCGGTCGGCTGCGGCACGCGGAACGTTCAGGGGCGGCCCCAGGTCCTACAGGCGGGCTCGTGCCAGGTGGTGCGGACAACCGTGCCGCCGTGGGCGATGTGCTCGCTCGACCAAGTTCTGCAGCATCCGCCGGCCAGCCGGGCCGGGGCCGGTGGCGCCATGGCACGTGTGCCGGTTGCAGGCACGAGTGCGGCCGGACGGCGGCGAGGGACGCCACGGAGGTCATCGACACGATCGACGCGCTACTTGAGACGTCAACACACCAGCCGCCCTCTACTCCTCCTCCAGCGACCGCCCCGGACCTTGCCTCCACCGCGACCGAGACCGCCTGGCGGGCACAGCCCGCCACGCCACACCCCCGACCGTGCTCGACACTCCCCCAACTCTCCCCTCGGCCAGCATCGTGCCGGCCCGGCGAAAGCCCCCACCACCCGACGCCCAAGAGGGGTCCGATCCGAGCACTGGGCCCGCGAAGCCGCGGGCGGCCAGGCCCGGCGCCGTGAGACGCAGCGCGCTGGGAGGTGCCACCCTAATCGGACTGCAGCTGGTCGCCTTCGCTTCCTGGTCCGTGCGCTGGACGATCCTCGTCGCCCTTGCCGCAGCTGCGATTCTTGCCTTTGGGCTAAAGGTTGACGAGCCCACTCCCGAAGAACAGGAAGACATCAGCGGAGTCATCGTCTCCCTGGGAGTGACCGCAGTCCCTGCCTGCTGCTCCTGATCGTCTCACCGATGCCATGGTGGGGTGTGCTGATCCTCAGCGGGGTGATGGGTCCCATCCTGCTGGCAATGCAGTGAGCTTGCTCCGCTTTGACGGACACCCTCGTTGTGGTGGTCAGGCCGCGAGGACGGCCTCGTAGTCGGCGGGGCTGCGGTAGCCGAGGCTGCTGTGCAGTCTGCGTATGTTGTACCAGCCCTCGACCCACTCGAAGATCGCTGTGCGGGCTGCCGCGCGGCTGGGCCACGGCCGGTCCTCGATCAGCTCCCGCTTGAGCGTGGCGAAGAACGACTCCGCGAGGGCGTTGTCCCAGCACTGGCCGGTGCGACCGACTGACAGACGGACTCCGAACTCGCTTGCCAGTATGGCGAATTCACGGCTGGTGTACTGGCAGCCGCGGTCCGAGTGGAAGATCACCGGACCGTCGGGACGCCGGCTGCGGCAGGCGGCCCGCAGGGCGTCGGCGACGAGCTCGGTCCGCAGGTGGTCGGCCGTGGCCCAGCCGACCACGCGGCGCGAGGCGATGTCGATGACGGTGGCCAGGTAGAGCCAGCCCTCACCGGTCGGGATGTAGGTGATGTCGCCGCACCAGCGCACGTCGAGGCCGGTCGGGTCGGGCTGGAAGTCGCGCAGGACCAGGTCCGGCCGTGCGACGGCGTTCGGGTCCGGGATCGTGGTGCGGTGGCGCCGCCTGCGGCGCCGGCCCTGCAGCCCTGCCTCGCGCATCAGGCGGGCGACCCTGCGGCGGCCGCAGCCGTCACCGTCCCGGCGGAGCACGGCGTGGATGCGTGGGGCGCCGTAGCTGCCCCGCGACGTCTCGTGGACCTCGGTGATCTTCTCCGTCAGCTCGGCGTCGCGGACCGCGCGGGGACCGGGCGCGCCATTGCGGCGGGCGTAGAAGGCGGCACGGGAGACCTTGAGCAGTTCACACGCCCGCTTGACGCTGTGACCTGCCTGCTTCTCCGCCTCGATGAACGGGTGCACCGTCACCGGGTCTCCTTCGCGAAGAAAGCCGTGGTGCACTCAACCCGTCAGCGCAACAGGGGCTCCAGCCTATCGGCCGGCGTGTCGAAGTCGAGGGTCTTCCGGGGCCGCGTGTTCAACTTCACGGCGAT
>NZ_JOAI01000097.1 GCF_000717715.1 Streptomyces sp. NRRL B-24484
GATACGCGCCGACCTCCACCTGGGCCTGCTCCAACTCGCCTGCAGCATCATCTGCCTGCGGAAGCTTCGGACCTCATTCTGAAATGATCAGTTATGACGAAACGTCGTGCGATTGATCTCCACCTACGACGTGGACGTAGGGCACACATCACCGCACATCGCGACGGGTGCACCTGTGCTGTCGCAGAGCTCCACCTGTCGAGCACGTCGACCGGGCCTGCATGCAGAAGGCGCAGCGCGAAGGGCCCGGCCGCCGGGGTGCGGCGGCCGGGCTGTGTTCACTGGTCACGCGGCGCGCGCGGTGGCGAGACGGTCACCAGTGCGTGGTGTTACGGCTCAACCGTCCACACCGGGGCCTTGGCGGCGTTCGTCGGATTCTGGACCACGGCCGCTCCGTCCGAGGGCGCGCCGCCGTTGACATCGATTACCTGGCCGTCATAGACGCTCTTGAGCTCGACCTGGTTCGGCCCGGCGTCCACGAGCGTCCAGCGCGAGTTGCTGCCGCCGTCCTCGTGGTACTGGATGAGCTGGGTGCCCGCCGTGATGGTGGGGCCGGGGATGTTGAGCAGCTTCATGCTGTTGTTGTTGACGATCGTGTATGCGCCTCCTTGCTGGCTCACGAAGCTCCACTGCTGGTCGCTCAAGCCGTTGGATCCCCACTGCACGATGCCCGCGGCATCGGCCTTCGAGTCGGTGCTCACGTCCATCAGCCCGTTGGTGGCTGCGTTCTGCAGGCGGTAACCGACGCCCTGCACGGGGATGGGCGTGAGCGTCCACCGCTGGTTCCCCCCGCCGGTCGAAGGCCACTGGTCGACGATCGTCCCTGCCGCCTTCAGCGCGCCGTAGTCGTCCGCAAGCTGATTGGTACTCACGTTTGTGATGGTGTACTCGTGCGACGCGTTCGCGGTGAGCGTCCACCGGAACTCTGTGGCTCCGGTGTCAACGTTCTGTACGAGCTGCCCGCCGTTGGCGGTGCCGGCGGGGTCGTCGAGCAGCATGCCGCTGTTGCGGTTGACCAGCTTGTACCCCCCGGAGCCGGTGGGCACGAGCTGCCATTGCTGGGCGAACGTGTTGTCGACGGTCGCCTGCACGATCCCTGAGCCCGCGGAGGTGGAGGAGTTGGCGACGGCGAGGTTCAGGCCGCTGTTGACGTTGGTGATGGCGTAGTACAGCGGCAAGGACGGCACGACGGTCCACGTGAACGAGGTCGCCGCGAAGGCGCCGTTGCCGTCGGTCGCGGTGACCTGCACCGTGCTGGTGCCCGCGGTGGTGGGCGTGCCGGTGATCGTGCCGGTCGAGGGGTTGATGGACGTGCCGGCCGGAAGGCCCGTCGCGGTGTAGGTGAGCTTCTGGCCGCTCGTAGTGTCGCCGGCGGAGACGGGTACGGAGACCGCGGTGCCCGCTGGGCCTTCCTGGGGGGCGACCTGGCTGATCGTCACCGGTGTGCCGAGCTGCGCGGAGGACACCGACAGGTTGCCGGTCAGCGGCAGGTTCGCGTTCGAGTCGCCGACCGCGACGCCGTAGCTTCCGGTGCTGGTCGTCCACGCATTCGTGGACGCGTTGTAGTACGACAGGTCGCGCTGGGTGAGCTGGAAGGTCACCGTCTGGCTCGCGCCGGGCTGAAGGTTGACCCGCGCGAAGCCCTTGAGCTGCTTGGGCGGCTCGCCCGAGGAGGCGGGCTCGGTGACGTACAGCTGCGCGACGTCCGCACCGGCCCGCGAGCCGGTGTTCGTGACGGTCGCGGTCACGGTGGCCGCGCCGCCCGCGGTCAGCGACCCGACGTGCAGGTTGCTGAAGGAGAAGCTGGTGTACGACAGGCCGTGGCCGAAGGGGAACAGCGGCGTGAGGCCCTGGCTGTTGTACCAGCGGTAGCCGACGTTCACGCCCTCGCTGTACTGGACCTGGTACTGGTTGATGGGATTGCTAGCGGTGCCGATGTTCTGGACGGTGCCGGGCCACTGCGCGGTGGTGCTGGCCGGGACCTGCGCCAGGGAGGTCGGGAAGGTGACGGTGAGGTGTCCGGAGGGGTTGGTGTCGCCGAACAGCAGCGAGGCGATCGCGGTCCCGTCCGCCTGGCCCGGATACCAGGCCTCCAGCACGCCCTTGACCGAGGACAGCCACGGCATCGTGACAGCGGAGCCGGTGTTGAGCACGACGATGGTGTTCGGGTTCGCCGCGGCGACCGCCTCGATCTCGGCGTTCTGCAGACCCGGCAGATCGATGCTCGTAAGGTCGGAGCCTTCACCCTCGAAATTACTGGCGAAGACCACGGCGACGGAGGAGTTCTGCGCCTGCGTCACGGCCTGCGCAATCGACGGGATGGAGCCGGCGGTCTGCTCGCCGAGATGCAGCTCGCTGCCGCCGCCGTCCTGGTAGTAGTCGAGCTCGATGGGCACCGCTTGGTTCGCAGTGAGGTTGATCGAGCCGTTTTGAGTGCTGGCTGCGCCGTCCTGCCAGTTGTTGGTGAGCTGCCGGCCGTTCACACTCAGGCGCGTGCCGTCGTCCTCGGTCGTGGAGAAGACATACGTCCCGGTCGTCGGCGGGACGAAGCTACCGGTCCACTTCGCCGACCACCCGGTGGCGTTCACGCCCGCGGCGGGCGAGGCGCCGTTGTAGTTGGTGTTGTAGTTCTGGTCGACCCGGCTGAGCACCGGAGCGCCGGACAGGGTCATGTTGTTGTAGTACTGCGCGTACAGTCCCTGGCCGGACCCCTGCGAGGGTGTCAGGTTCGCGGCGCTGATCGCGGACAGCTGTTGGCCGGTCGCGTCGACGCCGCCGCTGGCGTTCACGGTCACGCCGCTACCCGCGCGGGAGGTGATGCCCTGCAGCGGCGTGACGGTGCCGCTGGAGGACACCACGGCGCTGCCGCCGCCCGCAGTCTGAGGGCTGGTGGAAGCGTCGGCGCCGATGACCGCGACCGACTTCGCGGAGGAGCCGAGCGGCAGGACGCCGCCGCTGTTCTTCAGCAGCACCGTGCCCTCCTCGGCGAGCGAGGTGGCGGCGGCCCGGTTCGCGGCGCTGGTCGCGCTCTGTGTGGGCGAGCCGGTGGTCGGGCGGTCGAACAGGCCGAACGCGAACATCTCGGTGAGGATCGGCTTGACCAGCGCGTTCAACGTCGCGGTACTCACCGCCCCGGAGGTCACGGCGTTCTGCAGAGCGGTGCCGTAGTACGGGTCGTTGACGCCCATGTCCTGGTTCACGCCCGCGTTGGCGGCGTCGACGGTGTTGTGGATGGCGTTCCAGTCGGAGGTGACGAAGCCGGTGAAGCCGAACTGCTGGCGCAGCACGGTCTGCAGGGTGGCGGAGTCGTCGCAGGCAGGAGTGCCGTTGATGTCGTTGTACGAGCACATGAGCGAGGAGGCGGCGCCCTGCTGGACAGCGGCCTGGAAGGCCGGAAGGTAGATCTCGTTCTCGGCCCTGGCACCGACTATCGAGTTGTACGGGGCATCGGAGGCCGAGTCGTTGTTGTCGCGCCCGGTTTCCTGGTTGTACGCCCCAAGGTGTTTGACCTGTGCCAGCACGCCGGTGGACTGCACGCCCTGGATGTTGGCGGCGCCGAGCTTCCCGTTGAGATAGGGGTCCTCGCCGACGGACTCGAAGGCGCGGCCCCAGCGCGGGTCGCGCACAATGTTGATCGTCGGACCGAGGTCGACGTTGGCACCCTTGGCGGCCTGCTCGGCGCCGATCACCTGGCCGTACTTCTGCTCGGCCTCGGTGTCCCAGGTCGATGCGACGGCGATGGGCGCGGGCAGCTGCGTCACGTTGTTCATGCCGTCGCCGACGCCCGCCGGGCCGTCCTCCAGACCCATCGCCGGGATGCACAGCGCGCCGATCGCGGGGGTGGTACCGGCGTAGGGATCGAAGCTGCTGCCGGTGACCAGCTGGATCTCCTGGGCGACGGTCAGCGTACCCAGCAGTTGGCTCACCCGGGTGGCGATCGGGGCGCTGGAGCCGACCCACGGGCAGGCCGCGGATGCGGCCGCGGCGGCCGGTGCGGTGGCGAACACGGTCGTGATCGGCGCCGAGGCGGCGACCAGCACCAGGGCCATGAAGCGCAAGCCCCTGGCATGAGGGTTTCGGCCCGGCCCGCAGCGGCGGGCCGGCTCACTTCGACGTTGCATGTCGCCTCACAAGAGGTCAGGCACGCGGTTCGCGCTGGTTTGCGGTCTCACGCGGGCGCAGCCCGCATCGGCCGGGGCGCGAGCCGCGGGGGGGTGGAGGTGGGGGGTGCGGCAAGCACAAGCCAGCCGTTGACATCTACAACAAATCTGAACAGACTCAAACATCTGAGAGGCGGCGAAGTCAACGCTTCGCGCGAAATGCCAGTTTAAAGTGGATCGAAACGCCAAGTTATGTTTGATTTCGTTTAGCTGTGATCCGAACATAGTTATAGCTGCCGGTCTGCGTGACGCGACGCGCGGTTCGGCTGGCTGTGCCCTCGTCACGGGCGCCGTCCGGCAGACCTTCTCGTCCTCGGCCGACGCATCCGGCGATCGAACCTCGGGGTCTGCGTCGGACCGGTGACCCATGCTGGCGTGGACCTCGCGACCTTCGGACGCCTTGTCGCAGCCGGTGGCGATGCCCCGCCATGCCTTCAGCTTGTTGATCAGACGCTCGACGGTGTTCCGCTCCTTGTAGAGGTCGGCGTCGTGACTGACCGACCGGCCGCCCCGGTCGGACGGGCGGTCAGCGGTGGGATGCCCCGCAGGAGTTCGGTGCCTGGTCGACTGTCCACAACCAGTTCCGGCAGTGGAGGGACGCCGGAGTGTTCGAGGCCCTGATGGAGGGCGCGATTGCGGAAGCCGCCAAGCGGGGCGAGGTGGACCTATCGATGGTCGGCGTGGACTCCACCACCGTCCGGACCCACCACGACGCAACTGGGATGCACCTCGGCTGCGGCACGCTCACCGACCTGGAGAGGGCCGCCGGGAAGGCGGGGAAGGCCCGGCAAAATTGGGCGGCCCGGAAGGACAAGACGGGCGGGCCACCGCCCACGACCCGGCGGTGGCCCGCCGGGATTGGACGGTCGTCCTTGCGAGTTCGGCCGCCCGCAGGGGCATGGCGGTGATGAGCCGGGTCCTGGCTGCGGACGACGCCATTGCCGCGGCCGCGGGAATCCCCTGCCTCGCGCTGCTCTCCGGCGGCTGGAGCGAACGTGATCTGCGGGCCGCCGGCGCCGTGGAGGTACACGCCGATGTCGCGGCGCGCCTGGCGAACCTGGCGG
The DNA here is from genome assembly GCF_000717715.1 of Streptomyces sp. NRRL B-24484. Taxonomy (GTDB): domain Bacteria; phylum Actinomycetota; class Actinomycetes; order Streptomycetales; family Streptomycetaceae; genus Kitasatospora. The sequence goes on from NZ_JOAI01000097.1 coordinate 5,225, forward strand.
ACAGCGCGCTCGGCACCCGGCCACCGGTCGTAGGCAGGTGCCCGGCGGGTCGGACCGACAGTGTGCTCAGCCGGTCAGGGCGGGAAGCACCGCGCGCCGGTGGGCGTCGAGGAACACTTCGTTGTCGGGCCGATCTGGCCGACGTACACCTCATCGAAGCCGGCGGCCGCGTAGGGGCGCAGTCTCGCGATGCGCTCGTCCACGTCGTCCCCGCAGGTCACGGTCTCACTGATCTTCTCCAGTGTGACGAGTCCGCTCGCCTGCTCGAAGTGCGCAGGGTGCGGAGGATCTGGGTGAGTTCGCCGGGCAGCATCTCGGTCGGCCACAGCCGGTGCACCAGATCGAAGGCCTTGTCCCGGCCCTCGCTCCAGAAGACCTTCACGCCGCTGATGACCGGCTTGCTCGCTCCGCCGACCGAGCGGAACTCCTCGACCAGGTGCCGGTCGGGGGTCATGGTGGCGAAGCCGTCGCCGATCCGGCTGGCCCGGGTCGCAGCGTTCGGTCCGAACCCCGACGCGAAGTCGGGCGGCGCGCCCGGAGGGACCGCGCACAAATGGGCGTTGTCCACCGTGCAGTGGAGGCCTCGGTGAGAGAACCCTCGCGTCCGGTGAATGACTCCCGCATCGCCTCCACGGCCTCCTCCAACATCTCGGCCCGTTCTTACGAGCTGGTGCGTGATTGCGGCGAGTTGGACATGGCTGCCTCGGACGGCATGATCTTCGTCGTGTCGATCATGGTGAACCGTGCGGTCCTCGGG
>NZ_JOAI01000098.1 GCF_000717715.1 Streptomyces sp. NRRL B-24484
GGCCCCCCCCCGCCACGAGCAGCCCCGCCCACCGCCCCCGGCCCCCGGGCGGGGGCGCTCCACCCCGGGAGACCACCACCGTGAGCACCCCACCCGAAGGCCGACTGCTCTGGCGCCCCGACCCGGCCCGCGCCGCCTCCGCGCAGATCGTCGCCTTCCAGGCCTGGGCCGCCGAGCACCACGGCGCCCCGGCGGCCCCGCTCGCCCCCGCGGACGACGACGAGCAGGCCGCCGCCCGCTACGCCGCCCTGCACGCCTGGTCCACCGAAGACCTGGAGCGCTTCTGGACGGCCGTCACCGAGTGGTTCGACGTCCGCTTCACCACCGCCCCCGAGGCCGTCCTCGCCGACCCGGCGATGCCCGGCGCCCGCTGGTTCCCCGGCGCCCGCCTCAACTACGCCGAGCACGCCCTGCGCGCCGCCGAGGACCCCGACCGGGCCGACACGCCCGCGATCCTCCACCTCGACGAGACCACCGAGCAGCCCGCCGCCCTCACCTGGGCCGAGCTCCGCCGCCAGGTCGGCTCGCTGGCCGCGGCCCTGCGCGCCCGCGGCGTCCGCCCCGGCGACCGCGTCGGCGCCTACCTGCCCAACGTCCCGCAGGCCGTCGTCGCCCTCCTCGCCACCGCCGCCGTCGGCGCCGTCTGGACCTCCTGCGCCCCCGACTTCGGCGCCCGCAGCGTCCTCGACCGCCTCCAGCAGATCGAACCCACCGTCCTCTTCGCGATCGACGGCTACCACTACGGCGGCAAGGACCACGACCGCACCGAGGTCGTCGCCGAACTCCGCCGCGAGCTCCCCACGCTGCGCACCGTCGTGCACATCCCGCTGCTCGGCGCCCCCGCCCCCGAGGGCGCCCTCGACTGGGCCGCGCTGGTCGCCGGCGACGACGAGCCGGTCTTCGAGCCCGTCCCCTTCGACCACCCGCTCTGGGTGCTCTACTCCTCCGGCACCACCGGCCTGCCCAAGGCCATCGTGCAGAGCCAGGGCGGCATCCTCGTCGAGCACCTCAAGCAGGCCTCGCTCCACCTCGACCTCGGCCCGGACGACCGCTTCCTCTGGTACACGTCCACCGGCTGGATGATGTGGAACTTCCTCGTCGCGGGCCTCCTCGTCGGGTCCACGATCGTCACCTACGACGGCAGCCCCGGCCACCCCGACACCGGCGCCCTGTGGTCCGTCGCCGCCCGCACCCGCGCCACCGTCCTCGGCACCTCCGCCGCCTACGTGATCGCCAGCCGCAAGGCCGACCTCCACCCCGGCCGCGACCTCGACCTCTCCGCCGTCCGCTGCCTCGGCACCACCGGCTCCCCGCTGCCGCCCGACGGCTTCCAGTGGATCTACGACGAGGTCAAGAAGGACGTCTGGCTCGCCTCCGTCAGCGGCGGCACCGACGTCTGCAGCTGCTTCGTCGGCGGCGTCCCCACCCTCCCCGTCCACCTCGGCGAGATCCAGGCCCCCTGCCTCGGCGCCGCCGTCGCCTCCTGGGACGTCCACGGCGAGCCGCTCACCGACCAGGTCGGCGAGCTCGTCGTCACCCGGCCCCTGCCGTCCATGCCGATCGGCTTCTGGAACGACCCCGACGGCACCCGCTACCGCGACAGCTACTTCGACATGTACCCGGGCGTCTGGCGCCACGGCGACTGGATCACCGTCACCTCCCGCGGCACCGTCGTCATCCACGGCCGCTCCGACTCCACCCTCAACCGCCAGGGCGTCCGGATGGGCTCCTCCGACATCTACGAGGTCGTCGAACGCCTCCCCGAGATCGCGGAATCCCTGGTCATCGGCGTCGAGGAGCCCGACGGCGGGTACTGGATGCCGCTCTTCGTCGTCCTCGCCCCCGGCGCCGACCTCGACGACTCGCTGCGCGCCCGCGTCCGCACCGAGCTGCGCACCCAGCTCTCGCCCCGCCACGTGCCGGACGAGATCGTCGCCGTCGACGGCCTCCCGCACACCCTCACCGGCAAGCGCATCGAGGTGCCCGTGAAGCGGCTGCTCTCCGGCACCCCGCTGGAGAAGGCGGTCAACCCCGGCTCGGTCGACAACATCGACCACCTCCGGTTCTTCGAGCGCCTCGGCGCCGAGCGCCGCGCCTGACCCGACCGGGCCGGCCGGAGCCGCGAGCCCCGGCCGGCCCCGGAAACGCCGAGCAGGGGTGCTTCCAACCCCCACGGTGGAAGCACCCCTGCGAGCCCCGGCCCTGCCCCGGGGCGTCTATTCGCCGGTCAGCACCTGGTGCGCCGCGGCCCGCGCGTCGGCTGCACTGTCCGCAGCCCGCGCCGCCGCCGCGGCACGCCGGCACTGCGCCAGCGTGACCTTGGCCAACGCCGTCCGCACGTACGGGATCGACGAGGCACCCATCGACAGGCTCGTCACCCCGAGCCCGGTGAGCACACAGGCGAGCAACGGGTCGGCAGCCGCCTCACCGCACACGCCGCAGCTCTTCCCGGTCGCCTGCGCGGCCTCGGCCGACAGCGCGACCAGGTCGAGCAGCGCCGGCTGCCACGGGTCCTGCAACCGCGCCACCGCGCCGACCTGCCGGTCCGCCGCGAAGGTGTACTGCGCCAGGTCGTTCGTCCCCAGCGACAGGAACTCGACCTCCTGCAGGATCGACCGCGCCCGCAGCGCCGCCGACGGGATCTCCACCATCGCACCGAACTTCGCGCTCAGCCCGGCCTCCCGGCAGGCGTCCGCGAACGCCTTCGCGTCCTGCCGGTCCGCCACCATCGGCGCCATGACCTCCAGGTGCACCGGCAGCCCCTCGGCCGCCCGGGCCAGCGCCCGCAGCTGCGCCGCCAGCACCTCCGGGTGGTCCAGCAGCGTCCGCAGACCGCGGACACCGAGCGCGGGGTTCGGCTCGTCGGCCGGCGTCAGGAACTCCAGCGGCTTGTCGGCCCCGGCGTCCAGCACCCGCACGACCACCCGGCGCTCCGGAAAGGCCTCCAGCACCTTCCGGTACGCCTCGAACTGCTTCTCCTCGCTCGGCGCCTTCGCCGAGTCGTCCAGGAAGAGGAACTCCGTCCGGAACAGGCCGACGCCCTCCGCCTCGGCCTCCTGCGCGGCCGGCAGGTCGGCCGGGCCGCCGATGTTCGCCAGCAGCGGCACCAGGTGCCCGTCCGACGTCCGGCCCGGCCCCGAGGACGCGGCCAGCGCCGCCTTCCGCTCGGCCGCCAGCCGGCGCAGCTCCTCCTGCCGCTCGACCGGGGGGCTGACCAGCACCTCTCCGCTGCTGCCGTCGACCGCGACGACGAGGCCCTCGGCCACCCCGGTGGCCCCCGGCAGCGCCACCACGGCGGGCACACCCAGCGCCCGCGCCAGGATGGCGCTGTGGCTGGTCGGCCCGCCCTCCTCGGTGACGAAGCCGAGCACCAGCGTCGGGTCGAGCAGCGCCGTGTCGGCCGGCGCGAGGTCGTGCGCGAAGAGCACGTAGGGCTCGTCGCTGTCCGGCACACCCGGCATCGGCACGCCGAGCAGCCGCGCCACGATCCGGTTCCGGACGTCGTCCAGGTCGGCCACCCGGCCGGCCAGGTAGTCCCCGGCCGCCGCCAGCAGCGCCCGGTACGCGGCGAAGGCGTCGTAGATGCCCCGCTCGGCGCTGCTGCCGACCGCGATCCGCCGGCTGACGTCCGCCATCAGCTCCGGGTCCTGCGCCATCAGCGCCTGGGCCTCCAGCACCGCCTGCGCCTCACCGCCGGCCAGGTTGCCGCGCGCGATCAGGTCGGCCGCGACCGCGTCCACCGCGGCCTGGGCACGCGCCTGCTCCCGCGGGGCCTCCTCACTGGGGATCTGCGTCGCCGGGGGCTCCAGGACGGCTGTGCCCATGTGCCGCACCGGGCCGATGGCGACCCCGTGGCTGACTCCTACGCCGCGAAGCATCGGTTCCACGTTCAGAGATTCCTTTCACCCGGCCAGCGGGGGGTCAGTTCCAGGTGAAGAGTTCGCCGCCGAGGGTGACCTCGCCGCTCTCGGCGACACCGGAGAGCGCCTCTGCGGAGGCCTCCAGCGCGACGATCGGCGAGATCGGCGACTTGCCCGCGGCCTCGACCGCCGCGGGGTTCCAGCGGATCACCGGCTGGCCGCGCTTGACCTCGTCGCCCTTGCCGACGAGCAGCTCGAAGCCCTCGCCGTTGAGCTGCACGGTGTCGATGCCGAGGTGGGTGAGGACGCCGTGGCCGTCCGCGTCGACGACGACGAACGCGTGCGGGTGCATGGACACCACCAGCCCGTCCACCGGCGCCACCGCCTCGGTGGGCTCGCGCACCGGGTCGATGGCGGTTCCGGGCCCGACCATCGCGCCGGAGAAGACGGGGTCCGGCACGTTGGCCAGTCCGACGGCCCGCCCGGCGAGCGGCGAGGTCACAGTGGTCATGGTGGAGCCTCCCAGGTGCGGAGTACAGCGCGTGCGGCCGCGGAGCAGCGGCATCGGCATCAGCTGAAGCCTAAATCAAGTCAACTTCGGATATACCGGCACATAACGGCAGAGTGCGCCGAGCGGGGAGGACCCCCGTTCCAGCACACCGAACCGTCACCCGCCGGCCCGCCGGCGCAGCACTGAAGGGCCCGCGCCGACTCAAGTGGTCTAGTCCTCTGCGTCGATGCGCCGCACTCTACGGCATGCGGGGGAGTGCCGACGATGGCCCCGCACCGACCGCCCTCTGGTGCCCGCCCACAGGAGGGGTGCTCCGAACGAGTGATCGTGGCGCGTCCCGATTTGGCGCCCGGGTCGAGACCGGCTAACGTTGCACGGGTCGCCACGCGGCGATGGTTAACTCCGCAAGTCGGGAACGTAAAGCACCGGTTAAACGGTGGCAAACGGATCTGATAGGCTGGGAATACGAAAGAGCGAAACGCCCGGAGGGTCCGCTGGAAGGCGGTCCGAAGGAAGTGTCCGTTCCTTGAGAACTCAACAGCG
>NZ_JOAI01000099.1:0-2500 GCF_000717715.1 Streptomyces sp. NRRL B-24484
CTGAGGACAAGCCCTCGGCCTATTAGTACCGGTCAACTCCACCCATTACTGGGCTTCCATATCCGGCCTATCAACCCAGTCGTCTACTGGGAGCCTTACCCTCTCAAGGAGGTGGGAGTGCTCATCTCGAAGCAGGCTTCCCGCTTAGATGCTTTCAGCGGTTATCCCTCCCGAACGTAGCCAACCAGCCATGCCCTTGGCAGGACAACTGGCACACCAGAGGTTCGTCCGTCCCGGTCCTCTCGTACTAGGGACAGCCCTTCTCAACACTCCTACGCGCACAGCGGATAGGGACCGAACTGTCTCACGACGTTCTAAACCCAGCTCGCGTACCGCTTTAATGGGCGAACAGCCCAACCCTTGGGACCTACTCCAGCCCCAGGATGCGACGAGCCGACATCGAGGTGCCAAACCATCCCGTCGATATGGACTCTTGGGGAAGATCAGCCTGTTATCCCCGGGGTACCTTTTATCCGTTGAGCGACGGCGCTTCCACAAGCCACCGCCGGATCACTAGTCCCTACTTTCGTACCTGCTCGACCCGTCAGTCTCACAGTCAAGCTCCCTTGTGCACTTACACTCAACACCTGATTGCCAACCAGGCTGAGGGAACCTTTGGGCGCCTCCGTTACCCTTTAGGAGGCAACCGCCCCAGTTAAACTACCCACCAGACACTGTCCCTGATCCGGATCACGGACCCAGGTTAGACATCCAGCACGACCAGAGTGGTATTTCAACGGCGACTCCACAACAACTGGCGTTGCTGCTTCACAGTCTCCCACCTATCCTACACAAGCCGAACCGAACACCAATATCAAGCTATAGTAAAGGTCCCGGGGTCTTTCCGTCCTGCTGCGCGAAACGAGCATCTTTACTCGTAATGCAATTTCACCGGGCCTGTGGTTGAGACAGTCGAGAAGTCGTTACGCCATTCGTGCAGGTCGGAACTTACCCGACAAGGAATTTCGCTACCTTAGGATGGTTATAGTTACCACCGCCGTTTACTGGCGCTTAAGTTCTCAGCTTCGCCCGACCGAAATCGGACTAACCGGTCCCCTTAACGTTCCAGCACCGGGCAGGCGTCAGTCCGTATACATCGCCTTACGGCTTCGCACGGACCTGTGTTTTTAGTAAACAGTCGCTTCTCGCTGGTCTCTGCGGCCACCCCCAGCTCGGACCGTAAAGGTCTCCACCAGGGCTGGCCCCCCTTCTCCCGAAGTTACGGGGGCATTTTGCCGAGTTCCTTAACCACAGTTCACCCGAACGCCTCGGTATTCTCTACCTGACCACCTGAGTCGGTTTGGGGTACGGGCCGCCATGAAACTCGCTAGAGGCTTTTCTCGACAGCATAGGATCATCCACTTCACCACAATCGGCTCGGCATCAGGTCTCAGCCTTAATGAGTGACGGATTTGCCTATCACTCGGCCTACACCCTTACCCCGGGACAACCACCGCCCGGGCTGGACTACCTTCCTGCGTCACCCCATCGCTCACCTACTACCACCTTGGGCCACCGGCTCCACCACTCCCCTTCACCCGAAGGATCCAGGACGGCTTCACGGGCTTAGCATCAGAGGGTTCAACGTTGGCGCTTCAAAGCGGGTACGGGAATATCAACCCGTTGTCCATCGACTACGCCTGTCGGCCTCGCCTTAGGTCCCGACTTACCCTGGGCAGATCAGCTTGACCCAGGAACCCTTGGTCAATCGGCGCAAGAGTTTCCCACTCTTGTATCGCTACTCATGCCTGCATTCTCACTCGTGAACCGTCCACGACTCGATTCCTCGGCCGCTTCACCCGGCACACGACGCTCCCCTACCCATCACAGCAGGCGTTGGCCCTATAGCTGCAATGACACGACTTCGGTGATGTGCTTGAGCCCCGCTACATTGTCGGCGCGGAATCACTTGACCAGTGAGCTATTACGCACTCTTTCAAGGGTGGCTGCTTCTAAGCCAACCTCCTGGTTGTCTCTGCGACTCCACATCCTTTCCCACTTAGCACACGCTTAGGGACCTTAGTCGGTGTTCTGGGCTGTTTCCCTCTCGACCATGGAGCTTATCCCCCACAGTCTCACTGCCGCGCTCTCACTTACCGGCATTCGGAGTTTGGCTAAGGTCAGTAACCCGGTGAGGCCCATCGCCTATCCAGTGCTCTACCTCCGGCAAGAAACACGCGACGCTGCACCTAAATGCATTTCGGGGAGAACCAGCTATCACGGAGTTTGATTGGCCTTTCACCCCTAACCACAGGTCATCCCCCAGGTTTTCAACCCTGGTGGGTTCGGTCCTCCACACGGTCTTACCCGCGCTTCAACCTGCCCATGGCTAGATCACTCCGCTTCGGGTCTTGGGCATGCAACTCAAACGCCCTATTCGGACTCGCTTTCGCTACGGCTACCCCACACGGGTTAACCTCGCTACACACCGCAAACTCGCAGGCTCATTCTTCAAAAGGCACGCAGTCACAGTCCGAAGACTGCCCCCACGGCTTGTAGG
>NZ_JOAI01000100.1 GCF_000717715.1 Streptomyces sp. NRRL B-24484
GGCCGGATGGTCGAGATCGGCTCCGACGAGGAGATCTACGAGCACGCCACCCACCCGTACACCCAGGCGCTGCTCTCGGCCGTCCCGGTGCCCGACCCGGCCGGCCGCGAGGGCCGCGAGCGGATCATCCTCTCCGGTGACATCCCCTCGCCGGCGAACCCGCCGTCCGGCTGCCGCTTCCGCACCCGCTGCTGGAAGGCCGAGGAGCGCTGCAGCACCGAGCTGCCGCTGCTCGCCGTCCCGGAGATCGGCGAGGGCCCGGCCAAGCACGCCTCGGCCTGCCACTTCGCCGCGGTGCGCGAGCCCGTCGCGGCGGCCTCCTGACCGGGCGGACGACCCCCTTCGCGGGCCCGCGGTGCATTCGCACCGCGGGCCCGCGGGCATTTCGGCACCCATCCGGCCGTATCCAGCTCGCGCCGCCGGGGAGCCGCTCCTTCGATGGGGTGTGATGCGTCATACACCCAGAGGAGGAGCCTCATGCCTGCAGCGACCAGAGTGCGCTGGGCCGTGGTCGTCGCGACGAGCGTGGTCCTGGTGGCCACCGGCTGCGGCAGCAGCGGGGGCGGAGGAGGAGGCAGCGGCGCCAGCGGAGGCACCGGCGGCATCGTGACCGCCTGGTGGGGCGACCCGCAGAACCCGCTCGAGCCCGCCAACACCAACGAGGTCAACGGCGGCGCCGTGCTCAACATGATCTTCCGGGGCCTGATCCAGTACGACCCCAAGACCAGCGAGCCGCAGAACGCCAACGCGCAGTCGATCACCTCGGACGACCAGCAGAACTGGACGGTCAAGCTCAAGCCGGGCTGGAAGTTCAGCGACGGCACCACCGTGACCGCCAAGTCCTACGTGGACGCCTGGAACTACGGCGCCCTGTCCACGAACAAGCAGCTCAACAGCAGCTTCTTCTCCTACATCCAGGGCTACGACCAGGTCGCGCCCGCGTCCGGCAACCCGACCGCACAGACCCTGTCCGGCCTGAAGGTCGTCGACGACAACACCTTCACCGTGGCGCTCAACCAGAAGTTCTCCACCTGGCCCGCCACCCTCGGCTACTCGGCCTTCGTCCCGCTCCCCGCGAGCTTCTTCTCCGACCACGCGGCGTACCTCAACAAGCCGGTCGGCAACGGCCCGTACGAGATCTCCTCGTGGACCAAGAGCGCCAAGATGGAGCTGCGGCCGTTCTCCGGCTTCAGCGGCACGGACAAGCCCAAGAACGGCGGCATCGACCTCAAGGTCTACACCGACACCAACGCCGCCTACGCCGACCTCCAGGCCGGCAACCTCGACGTCGACAACGGCCTGCCGAACAGCGCGCTGAAGACCGTCGAGACCGACCTCAACGGCCGCTTCCTCAACACCCCGGCCGGCATCATCCAGACGATCTCCTTCCCGCTGTACCAGGCGAACTGGAACACGCCCAACGCGCAGAAGGTCCGCCTCGGCCTCGCCATGGCGATTGACCGGAACACCATCACCAAGGTCGTGTTCAACAACACCCGCACCCCGGCCAGCGACTGGACCTCCCCGGTGCTCGGCGCCGCCGGCGGCTTCAAGGAAGGCATCTGCGGCCAGGCCTGCACGTACAACCCGACCATGGCCAAGCAGCTCGTCCAGGAGGGCGGCGGCATCCCCGGCGGCCAGCTCACCATCTCGTACAACGCGGACGGCCCGCACAAGGAGTGGGTCGACGCCGTCTGCAACAGCATCAACAACGCGCTCGGCAACACCAGCGCCTGCGTCGGCAACCCGATCGGCACCTTCGCCGACTTCCGCAACCAGGTCACCACCAAGAAGATGACCGGCCCGTTCCGCACCGGCTGGCAGATGGACTACCCGCTGATCCAGAACTTCCTGCAGCCCGTCTACACCACCGGCGCCTCGTCGAACGACTCCGGGTACAGCAACCCGCAGTTCGACTCCCTCGTCAACCAGGCCAACGCCAACCCGGACAAGTCCTCGGCGGTCAGCCAGTTCCAGGACGGCGAGAAGCTGCTCGCCACCGACCTGCCCGCGATCCCGCTCTGGTACCAGAACGGCACCGTCGGCTGGTCCTCGCGGGTCTCCAACGTCCTGCTCAACCCGTTCAGCGTCCCGGTCTACGACCAGATCACCGTCAAGTAGTCGGCAGCGGCCGCCGGGGCCGGACGGCCCCGGCGGCCGCCCTTCCGGCGGCCCCCTGGAGGTTCGCATGGGACGCTACGTCATCCGACGCCTGCTCCAGATGATCCCGGTGTTCCTCGGGAGCACCTTCCTCATCTTCGTGATGGTCCACGCGCTCGGTGACCCGGTGAACGCGCTGTTCGGCGACCGCGCCCCCGACCCGGTCGTCGCCCAGCAGATCCGTGAGCAGTACAACCTGAACGACCCGCTGTGGCTCCAGTACCTGATCTACATGAGCAACCTGTTCCGCTGGGACTTCGGCACCACGTTCAACGGCCAGTCGGTCACCTCGCTGCTCGCCACCGCCTACCCGGCGACGATCAAGCTGACCGCGGTGGCCTTCACCATCGAGGTGATCTTCGGCATCGGCTTCGGCCTCATCAGCGGCCTGCGCCGCGGCGGCTGGTCGGACAACACGGTGCTGATCTTCACCCTGATCGTCATCTCCATCCCCACCTTCGTCACCGGCTACGTTCTCCAGTACCTGGTCGGCGTGCAGTGGGGCATCCTGCCCGCCACCGCCGGTGAGGACCTCAGCCTCCAGTCGCTGCTGCTGCCGGGCATCGTGCTCGCCTCCGTCTCGCTCGCCTACGTCGCCCGCCTCACCCGCACCACCGTCGCCGAGAACTCCCGGGCCGACTTCGTGCGCACCGCGGTGGCCAAGGGCCTCCCGCGCCGCCGGGTGACGATCAACCACCTGCTGCGCAACTCGCTGATCCCGGTCGTCACCTTCCTCGGGGCCGACCTCGGCGCGCTCATGGGCGGTGCGCTGGTCACCGAGCGGATCTTCAACATCCACGGCGTGGGCTTCTACCTCTACCAGGGCATCGTCCGCCAGAACACCGCCACGGTCGTCGGCTTCGTGACCGTCCTGATCATCATCTACCTGGCGGCCAACCTGCTCGTCGACCTGCTCTACGCGGTCCTGGACCCGAGGATCCGTTATGCCTGACCAGGAGAAGTACAACAAGGCGGACCCGCTCGCGGACGCCGGCACCGAGGAAGAAGAGATCCAGAGTGCCGTCGAGAGCCGGACCTTCGACCTCGGCACCATGGAAGCGCAGACTTTAATCAAGAACGAACGCCTCGACGACGAGCCCGGGGTCGCCGCTGTCGACGACCGCGTCAAGCCGCGGAGCCTCTGGCAGGACGCCTGGCGTGACCTGCGCCGCAACCCGATCTTCATCATCTCCGGACTGCTCATCATCTTCCTGGTGATCATGGCGATCTGGCCCGGGCTGTTCACCTCCACCGACCCGCTGAAGTGCGACCTCTCGAAGGCCCAGCAGGGCTCCGAGTCCGGCCACCCCTTCGGGTTCGACGGGCAGGGCTGCGACGTCTACGCCCGCACCGTGTACGGCGCCCGCGCCTCCATCACGGTCGGCGTCTGCGCGACCGTCGGCGCCGCCCTGGTCGGCACCACGCTCGGCGGTCTGGCCGGCTTCCTCGGCGGCTGGTCCGACTCGGTCATCTCCCGGGTCGCCGACATCTTCTTCGGCATCCCGATCCTGCTCGGCGGCCTGGTCTTCCTCTCGGTCATCCCGAGCCGGTCGATCTGGATCGTGGTCGCCTTCATCGTGGTGCTCGGCTGGCCGCAGATCGCCCGCATCGGCCGAGGCGCCGTGATCACGGCGAAACAGCAGGACTATGTCACCGCGGCCCGTGCCCTGGGCGCGAGCAACTCGCGGCTGATGCTCCGGCACATCCTGCCCAACGCGGTCGCCCCGATCATCGTCGTGGCCACCATCGCGCTCGGCACCTACATCGCCCTGGAGGCCACCCTGAGCTTCCTCGGCGTCGGACTCAAGCCGCCGACCGTCTCCTGGGGCATCGACATCTCCTCGGCCTCGGCGACCTTCCGCAACGCCCCGCACATGCTGCTCTACCCGGCCGGTGCGCTGAGCCTCACCGTCCTGGCGTTCATCATGCTCGGCGACGCCGTCCGCGACGCACTCGACCCGAAGCTGCGCTGAGAGGGGCCCCCACCAACCATGAACAGCGGCAACAGCGACGACGACGCCGGAGCCATCCGGATCGACCCCCGGGCGTCCGGTGCCGGCAGCGCGGCCGGCGACGCCCTGCTCGACGTGCGCGGTCTGCAGGTCGAGTTCCGCACCCGCGACGGCGTCGCCAAGGCCGTCAACGGCGTGAACTACTCCGTCGCCGCCGGCGAGACCCTGGCCGTCCTGGGCGAGTCCGGCTCCGGCAAGTCGGTGACCGCCCAGGCGATCATGGGCATCCTGGACAGCCCGCCCGGCTTCGTCACCGGAGGCGAGATCGTCTTCAAGGGCCGCGACCTGCTCAAGCTGAACTCCGAGGAGCGCCGGAAGATCCGCGGCGAGCAGATGGCGATGATCTTCCAGGACGCGCTCTCCTCGCTGAACCCGGTGCACTCCGTCGGCACCCAGCTCGGCGAGATGTACCGGGTGCACCGCGGGGTCTCCCGCAAGGACGCCAAGCTCAAGGCGATCGAGCTGATGGACCGGGTCCGGATCCCGGCCGCCGCCCAGCGGGTGAACGACTACCCGCACCAGTTCTCCGGCGGCATGCGCCAGCGCATCATGATCGCGATGGCGCTCGCCCTGGAACCCGACCTGATCATCGCGGACGAGCCGACCACCGCCCTGGACGTGACCGTCCAGGCGCAGGTCATGGACCTGCTCGCGGAGCTCCAGGCCGAGTACAACGAAGGGCCAGGAGCTGTACGCCATCAAGGGCCTGCCGCCGAACCTGCTGCGGATCCCCAAGGGATGCGCCTTCAACCCGCGCTGCCCGCGGGCCCAGGACGTCTGCCGGCGGGAGGAACCCGAGCTGTTCGAGGTCACCGGCGACACCGGCGCGCCCCTGCCGGGACGGGGCAGTGCGTGCTTCTTCTGGAAGGAGACCCTCCATGACGTCTGACGGGGCGGGAACGGTGGAAGCCGTTCCCGAGGACGCCGCGTTCGCCCGGGAGGTGCCCCGCGGCGAGCCGATCCTGCAGGTGAGGGACCTGGTCAAGCACTTCCCGCTGACCCAGGGCGTCATCGTCAAGAAGCAGATCGGCGCGGTGAAGGCCGTCGACGGCGTCTCCTTCGACCTGCACAAGGGCGAGACCCTCGGCATCGTCGGCGAGTCCGGCTGCGGCAAGTCGACGCTCGCCAAGGTCCTGATGAACCTGGAGCCCGCCACCAGCGGCTCCGTCCGGTTCAAGGGCGAGGAGATCTCCCACCTCAAGGGCACGGCGCTCAAGCACGTCCGCCGCAACATCCAGATGGTGTTCCAGGACCCGTACACCTCGCTGAACCCGCGGATGACGGTGGGCGACATCATCGGGGAGCCCTTCGAGATCCA
>NZ_JOAI01000101.1 GCF_000717715.1 Streptomyces sp. NRRL B-24484
TCTGGTGTGTTAACTGCACTAATCGCTTCTGATCATGGAGCGAGACGATCCCTATCTGCAAGGAACGTTGTGCAGCAAGACCTCCACCGCCAGCTGATCGAGGGGCAGACCGATGTGCCCCGGATCGGGTCCGTCACCAAGATCGAGTCCATACCCGGGTACGCTGTCCTCGACGCTGACGGCAACGCCGTCGCCCCGGTCGCCTCGTACCTCCTCGGCCTGGTCCTGGACGACAACCGGCCCCTTACCGCCAAGAGCTACGCCTACGACCTGCTGCGATGGTTCCGGGTGCTCTGGCACCTCGACATCGACTGGGACCGCGCGACAGAGGCCGAGGCCACCGCGATGGTCGGCTGGCTGCGCATCGCGCCGAACCCGCAGCGCCGCCGCAGCAACCCGGACTCACCGCCGCCCGGGTCGGTGAACCCCCGCACCGGCAAGCGCTACCTCAAGGCCGGCTACGCGCCCAGCACCATCAACCACTGCCTGACCGTCGTCAGCAGCTTCTACGCCTACCACCGGCACTACAACCGCGGCCCGCTGATCAACCCGGTCCCCGAGTCGGCGGCCATGCGCCGGGCCCTGGCCCACAAGGCCCCGGACAGCCCGATCTCGCCGTTCCGCCGGGCACGCCTCCGCCAGAAGGTCCCCAAGGCCCCGCCGCGTTCGATCCCCGACTCTCTCTGGGACGAGTTCTTCGAGGCGATGACCTGCGACCGCGACCGCGCCGCCATCCTGCTCTACGTCTCCAGCGGCGCCCGCGCGAGCGAGCTCCTCGGCGTCCGACCATGCGACATCGACTGGGCCAAGCAGCTGTTCTGGGTCGTCACCAAGGGCACCGATGATCTCGAACAGGTCCCGGCCAGCCCACAGGCCCTCATCGTCCTGGCCGCCTACCTCGACGCGATCGGCCTGCCGCCAGCGAACGAGCCAGTCCTGCGAACCCGCCGCGGGCCGGACCGGCCACTGACCTACGGCGCGATGCGCCGCGTGATCCAGCGCGCCAACGACAAGCTCGGCACCAACTGGACCCTGCACGACCTGCGGCACACCGCCGCCGAGCGCATGGCCAACGACCCCAACCTCACCCTCTCCCAGGTCCGCGTGATCCTACGACACTCCGACCTGGCCACCACCGGCCGCTACCTGCACGGCCGCGTCGAGGACCTCTTCGACGCCCTCCAGGCCCACTACAACCGCCCCCGCGTTCAACGGACCTTCGCTCCCGGCTACGACCCCGAGGACATGAAGGCGGTGTTCGGTGGCTAGCCGCGGGTTCCTCGCCGACACCTACACCACCCGCAACCGACGCCAGAACTACGACGAGAATCCCCGCAAGACCGAGCCGACGCGCTTCACCAGCGCCATGGTCAAGGCCGTCCCGGCGCCCAGGCCCGAGAAGCCGCCTGCCCCGGTCGGGGACTGGTCGACCGCCGGCGTCGAGGAGATCGCCGACCTGTTCCGCGACCTCCTTCCGGCCCGCACCCGGTCGGGGACTATGAAGCTCCGCGCCGGCGCCCGGGTGCTGTTCGGCCACCTTGAGACCCTGCCGGGCAGCACCTGGCAGGAGCGCTGGGAGGCGAGCGGGTTCAACGCCGAGAAGGCCCCCGCGGTCAACATCCTGGGCCGCCCCGGGGTCGGCTACGACGGCAGCAACGCGACCGCAGCGCTTCGGACGGCGTTTGCCGCCCGGATCATCCAGCCCTCGCTCTCCGGGTTCCGGGCGAACAAGTTCACCGAATACCCCGAGACCTTCCGCAAGATCCAGAACGACCCCCGCCTCGACGAGTACTACACGGGGGTCGACGCCCAACTCCGGATCAGCGAGGACCACCGCAACCGCGCCAAGCTCGACATCGCATGCGCTCTCACAACCCAGGGCATCGCTCTGGAGGACCTGACCCCCTCGGCCCTGCTGCACTACTCGCTGGAGTGCAAGCGGCTCGGCGTCACGCCGGGGGCCAACAACGACACCACCCGCTTCTCCGCCCTGGCCGCCTGGGAGATCCTCCACAAGATCGGGCACTTCCCGGCCGGCACCGCGCCCACGCTGCGGACGTTCATCTACGACGGCCAGCGCACCGTCGAGGAACTCGTCGACCGCTACCAGCTCAAGAACGTTGGCATCCGCCAGCTACTGGTCGACTACCTGACCCGCCGCCGGGCGGACACCGACTACAACACCCTCGAAGGACTCGCCCGGAACATCGCCGGCCTGTTCTGGGACGTCATCGAGGAGCTCAACCCCGGCCAGAAGGACCTCGCGCTCAGCCCGGAGCTCTACGACCAGTGGCGAGCCGAAATTCAGTACTGGCGCAAGGACGGCCGCACCGACTTCACCCGCCGACGCAAGGACCCCGCCACCGTCCTGCTGGCCGTCCGCGCTCTCTACATGGACCTGCACAGCTGGGCCGTCGCCGAACCGGACCGCTGGGCCCACTGGGTCGTCCCCTGCCCGATCCTGCCCCGCGACCTCAAGGGCTTCGGCAAGCGGCGGCGCGAGATCAACCGGCGCATGGCCGACCGCACCCGCATCCGCCAGCCCCTGCTACCCGTCCTGGTCCGCCACGTCGATGACCGACACGAACACCTGGCCGGCCTGCTCGAAGCCGCCCGCCCCGTCCCACTCGGACAGCCCTTCACCCACAACGGACACCGCTACAGCCGCACCAACTCCCGCGAGGACCAGCGCCACGCCAAGCTCCTCACCGAGCCGGCCGTCCGCATCGTCGACCACACCAGCGGCGAGACGATCAACCTCACCCTCGCCGAGGACAGCGCGTTCTGGGAATGGGCCGCCGTCGAAGTGCTCCGACACAGCGGCATCCGCGTCGAGGAACTCGTCGAGCTCACCCACCTCAGCATCCGCCAATACGAACGTCCGAACGGCGAGGTCATCGCCCTGCTGGTCGTCGCCCCGTCCAAAAGCGAACGCGAACGGGTCATCCCGATGTCCGCCGAACTGTTCCACGCCGTCGCCCAGATCATCCGCCGCCTCACCCGCGGCGGCCGGCCCATCCAACTCCTCAGCCGCTACGACAGCCACGAGAAGACCTGGTCAGAGCCCATGCCGTTCCTCTTCCAGCGCAGGCTCGGCACCGTCCTCAACGTCATGGCCCCGGCCACCGTGCTGAACATGGTCGGCCGCAGCTGCGAGGAGATCGCCCAGACCAACCCCGCCTTCCACGGCACCAAGTTCACCCCACACGACTTCCGCAGACTCTTCGCCACCGAGATCGTCAACGGCGGCCTGCCCATCCACATCGGCGCCGCCCTGCTCGGCCACCTCAACCTCCAGACCACCCAGGGCTACGTCGCCGTCTTCGCCGAGGACGTCGTCAAGTCCTTCCAGCAGTTCCTCAACAACCGCCGCACCCTGCGGCCAGAGGAGGAATACGCCCAGATCACCCCCGAGGAGTGGACCGAGTTCGAGGAGCACTTCGACCGGCGCAAGGTCGAGCTCGGGAACTGCGCTCGCCCCTACGGCTCGCCCTGCCAGCACGAACACGCCTGCATCCGCTGTCCCATGCTCCAGGTCAACCCAAAAATGCTCGCGCGCCTGGACGAATTGGAGAAAGATCTGGTGATGCGCCGTCACCGGGCCGAGGCCGAGCAGTGGCTCGGTGAGATCGAGGGCATCGACCTCACACTGACCTTCCTCCGGTCGAAGCGCTCGGACGTCGAGCGCCAGTCTCGGCGCGGTCCTGTCCACCTCGGCCTGCCCCGACTGCAACCCCAGGAGCCGCAGTGACTCGCTCCCTCGACCGCCTTGTCGTCCAGCGGCTGGCGCTCGTCCGATTCCTGTTCACCAGCGGTGTCGACGAGTCCCGCAGAGCCAGCCCGCTGTCGGCGAAGTCAATCCTGTCGTTTCACGATGGAGTGGAGCTGTTCCTCATCCTCGCGGCTGAACACCTGCAGGTGAACATGAAGACGCAGGTCAACTTCGCCGACTACTGGACATCGCTCGGCGCCAGCCTGCCCGCCGGGACCCAGCTGCCCAGCAAGAAGGCCATGGACCGCATGAACAAGCTCCGCGTCGGATTCAAGCACCACGGCTCGATCCCCTCCCAAGCGGACATCGAACAGGTCCGAGGAGACGTCACCACCTTCCTCGTCGATGCCACCCAGCTGGTCTTCGGCGTCGACTTCCACACGCTCGACATGGCCGACCTGGTGACCGACGAGATCCTCAGCACTCGCCTTCGGCGCGCTCAGACAAAAGCCGACGCCGGCGAAATCGTTGAAGCACTCGCGGACCTCAGCGTCGCATTCGACGTCATGATCCAAAGGTTCGGGGCACCCAAGCTGAGCGCAAACGGCTACAGCCCGTTCCAGTTCAAGCCCATCCGCATGTTCCACAGCGACAGCACTGCCGAGATCCGCCAAGTCACCGGTGCGATCGAGGAGTTGCAGCACGCCATGCGCATCATGGCGGCAGGCATCGACTATCACCAATATGCTAGATTTGCCATGATCGTCCCGCGCGTCTATCACCAAGTCAAGCCCGATGGCAGCGACGACGAGTACCAGAACGTGATGCCTGAACTGGTTCATGCCGAGTTCGGCATGGATGAGTTCGAGTTCTGCCGACAATTCCTCATCGAGTCAGCGATCAAGGTCGCCACCATCGACTTCGAGCTGGACCTCTACGACCGGAACCAGACCTTCTACGCCCGCAACCGGGAAGTTGCGTCTGCGGGAGAAGCCTGACGAGCTCAGGGGCGCCAACCCGGCGCCCCTGAGCATGCGCGTTGACAAGGTGCAGAGAAGC
>NZ_JOAI01000102.1 GCF_000717715.1 Streptomyces sp. NRRL B-24484
GTGGGGTAGGGCTGGCTAGAGGGACGCGTGCCCCGATGGGGGGTCGGGTTGACCGCCCATCGGGGCACGCCGGACCGGCCAATCGTCGGTTAGCCGACCGTCCGGCCTGCTGGTTCACTGGGCTCTCCCGGGCCACCTTCCCGGGTCTGTATCAAGTGTGATCCGTCAGGTTATCCCGCCGCATGGCCCCTCCCCCATCCGACCGGAAAACCGGCCGATCGACACAGGGAAGACCAGGGCCGGGCAGTATCAGAAACCCGGCGCCGGCAAATCCCGCCGCAGGCCGTGGGCCATTTCTTCGGACACCGATCGGAATTGAGGAAATTCGGTCGCTGAGAGCGGAAGAACCAGGACCGTGGCGCGGGCGGGGCAGGCGCTCGGGTCTCTCGAACCCGGTGCCGCGCGGGGTCCTCCTCAGGGCCGGTGGCCGGGTCGGGCACCGGCCCCGAGGAGGCGGTCAGCCGAAGTGCTCGGTGATCTGCTCGATGATCCAGTCGGTGATCGAGCGGGCAGCGCCGGAGGCGGCACCGCGGGCGATCTGCCCGGTGAGGTGGTCGTCGGCGGGCGTCTCCGGGGCCGGGGTCTGGTCGGGTGCGGCCGGCTGCTCGGGGGCCACCGCGGTACGCGGGGTCTTCTCGCTGCGGTTCTGCTGCTTCTTGTTCTTGCGGGACATCAGGTCCTCCCCTGGCGGGTCGTGGTGAGTACGGGTCAGCCGGCCGGCTTGACCACCACGATCCCGGCCAGGAAAGGCCTGGAGTCGATCTGCGGACAGGCCCGGATCATCCCGGAAACGGCCCCGCATCCGCGCAGGTGGGCGCTAGGGTGAAAAACCCGGTCCGGCGGACGATCGCGGACCGGTGCGGACAGCTGCGGACCGCGCGGCGCCACCGGCATCGCCCGCAAGGGCGATCACCGGAAACCGTCACCGGAAGCAGCCGGGTCCGTGGACATGGGGAGGGCATCCCGGTCTGCCGTGCGGAAACCTGTGCACAGGCCGGCGGTGCGGGAGACGGACAGGCAGGGGGCCTGATGGCGCCAGGACACAGCCCGCAGGCACAGGACGCCCTGCGCGCGTTCGCGCAGGAGTTGAAGCGGCTCCAGGCAAGGGCCGGCAACCCCACCGGGCCCCAGCTGGCCAAGGCGTCCGGCGACGTCCTGAATACCAGCGTTATCAGCGAACTCCTCGAAGGAAAGAACGGACACTTCCGGGTTCCCACATGGGAGAAGGTATCCGCCTTCCACAGCGGCTGCAAAACTCATTCCGAGAATGAAGGATTCCCTCTCGAAGAATCGCTTGGGGATATTCTCCGCTGGCGGAGAATGCATGGCGATCTGGTTGAAAAGGTCGATGAATTCGACCTCATCAGTAAAGAAGCAAGACCGTTTCCCGCGCAGGCCTCGTACCCGGCCTGGGAAGCGGATGTCTCTGCAAGCCACGGCCCCCACGCCATGGGCCGGCCGCCTGCCCAGCTCGGTGGCAGGCCTGCCGCAGATCGTGTGCCGGTGTCGGTGGTGCCGCCGTTGGGGCGCCGCGACCCTTCCCGGCCGCTGCGGGGCCGGGAAGGGTTGTTGGAGCAGGTCGAAGCCGATCTGCTGGCCCCGGGCAGGGGCAGGCTGGTCGTGCTGTCCGGTATGGGTGGTTGCGGGAAGACGTCCCTTGCCCTGGAGATCGCGGCCGGCCGTACCGCCGATGGATGGCGGGTGTGGTGGGTTGACGCCCGCAACGGTCCTGCTCTCGAAGCCGGTCTGCGCGCCGTGGCCGGCCAGGCCGGCCTCGCTTCGGAGGCCATGGAGGCGGGCGATGCAGCCGATGCCCTGTGGAGGCGGCTGGGTGATCTCGGCGGGCAATGGCTGCTGGTGGTGGACAACGCCGACGACCCTGCGCTGCTGAACGGACCGGGCGCATTAGCCGAGGGGACCGGCTTGGTACGGCCCGGGACGGGATCCGGTGCGGTCCTGGTCACGACCCGTGACAGCGCCCAGGCCACGTGGGGACCGGGGGTCCCCCTGCGGCGGCTGTATCCGCTGGCTGACGGCGGACTCGACGACGCGGCGCAGATCCTGCTCGACTACGCCGGTGAGAGCGCCGGCACCAAGGAGCAGGCGCGGGCGCTCGCCGAGCGTCTCGGCGGCCTTCCGCTCGCCCTGTACCTGGCCGGCTCGTACCTCGCGGATGCCACCCGGATACCCCACGCCTTACGTGCCCCTGGAACCCTTGATACCTACTCCAGTTACCTGCAGGCGTGGCAGGACAGCCCGGCGAGTCTCGACCCCGAGCAGGCTCTCGCGCGGACCTGGGCCATGTCCGTCGAGCTCCTCGAGCGCCGCGGCTACACCCGTGCTCGTGCCCTGCTCGAGCTCATCGCGGCCTTCGCCGACGCCGAGCTCCCGTACGCCCTTCTCCTCGTCCCCCGACGCCTCGCCGACGCCGGCGATCTCGCGTCCCTGGACGGTCCGGCTCTGTGGCAGCACCTGACCGCCCTCGATTCCCTCGGCCTGATCGATCTCTTCGAAACAGGCCCCGGTGCTGTGCCGGTCCTGCGTATGCACCCGCTCGTGCGGGATGCCTCCCGCACCGCCGGCACCCACGCCGCCGCTTCGGCGATCCTGACCGCCATCGCCCTGGACGACGGCACCGGAAAGCCTGACAACCCGACAGCATGGGTGACGTGGCGGTCCCTGACCCCTCACATCCTCGGCGCCTTCCACCACGCTGCCCGGCACCCGGGCGAGCCCGGGTCGGCGGCTCTCGCCGAGGCCGCCGTACTGGCCTGCCGCTACCTGAGCGCCGCCGGCCTCCACTCCCAGGCCCGCACCGAACTCGAAGCCATCCTCGCCATCGAACGCGATCAGCTCGGCCACACCCACCCCGGCACACTGTCCACCCGCCACGAACTCGCCGATGTCCTGTACAACCAGGAACACCTGGACGCCGCCCACGCCGAGCTCGAAGCCGTCCTGGAGGCCCGCCGCGAGCGGCTCGGCGACACCCACGCTGACACTCTCACCACCCGCCACTGCCTCGCCCTGGTCCTTCAAGACCGGGGCGACCTGGACGCCGCCGACGCCGAGCTCGAGGCCGTCCTGGAGGCCCGCCGCGAGCAGCTCGGCGACACCCACCCCGACACGCTCGCGACCCGTCACGCCCTCGCCTGGGGCCTCTACAGGCAGGGTGGCCTGGACGCTGCCCGCAGCGTGTTCGAAGCCGTCCTGGAAGCCCGCCGCGAGCAGCTCGGCGACACCCATCCCCACACGCTCGCGACCCGCCACGCCCTCGCCTGCATTCTCCAGGACCAGGGCGACCTGGAGAATGCCCGTGCCGAGTTCGAAGCCGTCCTGGCTGTCGAACGCGAGCAGCAGGGCGAGACCCACCCGGACACCGTCGCCGTCCGCCGTACCCTGGCCCGGGTCATATACAGCCAGGGCCATCTCGATGCCGCCAAGGCCGAGTTCGAAGCCGTCCTGGCTATTGAACGGGACCAGCTCGGTGGCCGGCACCTGAGCACCCTCGTCGTCCGGCAGGACCTGGCCTGGATTGCCCACGACCAGGGCGACCTGGAGGCCGCCCGCGCCGAGTTCGAAGCCGTCGTCACCATCCAGCGCGAGCAGGCAGGCGACACCCACCCCGACACCCTCATCAGCCGGAACTCCTTGGCCTGGGTAATGCGGACGCAGGGTGACCTGGATGGCGCCCGCGCCGAGTTCGAAGCCGTCCTCACCGCGCGCCGCGAGCAGGTCGGCGACCCCCACCGGGACCCCCTCACCACCCGCCACTGCCTGGCCCTCGTCCTGCGGGACCAGGGCAGCCTGGATGCCGCCCGCGCCGAGTTCGAAGCCGTCCTCACCGCCCGACGCGACCAGCACGGCGACACCCGCCGGGACACCCTCACCACC
>NZ_JOAI01000103.1 GCF_000717715.1 Streptomyces sp. NRRL B-24484
GCGACACCCCGGGGGTGTTGTCCACGAAATTGGTGATCAGCCAGTTCAGGTTCTGTGCGGCCTGGCTCATCTGACTCAACTCAACGCTCCTGGTGGTTCGAGCCGCCGAAGAGATCGGTGCTGCTGTTCTGGTTGCTGCCGCGACCCTGGTTCGGGTCGAAGCGGAAGCTGCCGGTGGCCCCCGGGTCACCGCCGGCGCTGCGGCCCTGCTCGACGCCGCGGCGCAGGTTGGTCAGGCGGCCGCGGACCTCCTCCGGGTTGCGGGAGACCTGCGGGCCTTCCTGCGGAGTCGGCTTGGCGTTGCCGGGCACGAGGTTCTGCTTGGGCACCCGGCGCGGCAGGCCGGCCGAGGTGGTACCGGAGGTCGACGGCTCGCGGACCTGCTCGGCCCGCTGCCAGCCGCCGTCGTTGGCGGACTGCCAGGCGCTCGACGCGGTCGGACCGGTCGGGCCGTAGCCGCCGAGCGCGGACACGTCGTGGCCGCCCTTCTCGCCGGCGTCGGAGGTGTCCTTGGCACCGGCGAACCAGTTCGGCTTCTCGTCGCCGCCACCGCCGAGGGCACCGCCGCCGCCGGCCAGCTGCTGGCCGGGACGCCGCTGCGGCAGACCGCCGCCGGCCGCGGGAGCCGGGGGCAGCGCGGGCTGCTCCTCGGCGCCGTACGGGTGCCCGGCGGGCCGGTCGGCGCCGCCGGTGCCGTACTGGTCGTCGTAGCCGTACGGCTGGTAGGCGTCGTCCTGGGCGCCCTGCTGCTGCGGGATGCCCGGGTAGCCGTTCCGGTCGTACTGGCCCTGGTACTGGTCGTAGCCGTCCTGGGCGTACTGGTCCTGGCCGTAGCCCTGGTCCTGGTAGCCGGACTGCTCGAAGCCCTGGGCCTGGTACTCGTCGGCGTACGGGGCCTCGGTGGTCTCGATCGCCTCGGCGTCGATGACCTCGTCCTGCGAACCGGGCTCGATGGCGGCGGCACGGCGGCGCTGCGAGCGCTGCATGGACTCCAGCGCGGGGCTGAAGCCGCCGTTGCCGGCGCCGGTCAGGTGGTCGTCGAAGCCGAGCTCGGCGGCGCTGCGCTGGCTCCAGTCGTCCTGCCAGGCCTGGGTCGGCTCCTGCTCGGAGAAGATCCGGGAGACGGTGAACTGCTCCTCCGGCTCCGGCGCGGCGTTCATCGCGGTCAGCCCGATCGGGAGCATGACCAGCGAGGTGGTGCCGGCGGACTCGCCGGACGGACGCAGCTGCACGCGGATGTCGTGCCGCTGGGACAGCCGGCCGACCACGAAGAGGCCCATGCGGCGCGAGATGGTGGCGTCGACCGTGGGCGGCTCGGCCAGCTTCTCGTTGATCTCCGCGAAGTCGTCGGCGGTGAGGCCGATGCCCTTGTCGTGGATCTCGACCAGCACGCGGCCGTCGGGCAGGCGGGTGGCGTTGACCAGGACGCGGGTCTGCGGGCTGGAGAACGTGGTGGCGTTCTCCAGCAGCTCCGCGAGGAGGTGGACGAGGTCGGTCACGGCGGCGCCGATGACCTCGGCCTCCGGGATGCCGGCGAGCTCGATGCGCTCGTACTGCTCCACCTCGGAGGCGGCGGCGCGGAGCACGTCGACCAGCGGGACGGGGGTGTTCCAGCGGCGGCCGGGCTCCTCGCCCGCGAGGACGAGGAGGTTCTCGCCGTTGCGGCGCATACGGGTCGCGAGGTGGTCCAGCTTGAAGAGGTTCTCCAGCTGGTCCGGGTCGGCCTCGTTGTTCTCCAGGTCGGTGATCAGCGCCAGCTGGCGCTGGATCAGGCTCTGGCTGCGGCGCGACAGGTTGGAGAAGATCGCGTTCAGGTTGCCTCGGAGCAGGGCCTGCTCGGCGGCGAGCGACACGGCCTGCGCGTGGACCTGGTCGAACGCGCGGGCGACCTCGCCGATCTCGTCCTTGCCGCGCAGCGGGATCGGCTCGACCGAGGTGTCGACCCGGTCCGGGTCGGTCTTGGAGAGCTTCTCGACCAGGTCGGGCAGACGGTGGTTGGCGATGTCGAGCGCGGCGGTGTTCAGGGTCCGCATGCCGAGGATCATCGAGCGGGCGATGAAGCCGGTGAGCAGACCGGCGAGCGCCAGCGCGGCGATCACGATGCCGGAGTTGAGGAAGGCGTCCGTCTGGGCGCGGTCCTTGATGTTCTGCGCGTCGCCGACGACCTCGTTGAGGAGGGCGGATTCCGTGGCGCGCAGGGCGTTCATGTGGCCGGCGGCGGCCTGGTTCCAGTTCTGGACGGTCAGACCGGCGTTCTTCGCGTTCTCGAAGAGCCGCTCCGCCGCCTCCTTGCCGTCCTGCTGGCCGCGCATGGCGGCGTCGGAGTAGGCCAGGCCGATGTTCATCAGGCCGTTGACGGTCGGGATGCTCTGGTTGTCGGGCATCCGCAGCGGGGCGCGCTGGTCGGCCGCGGCCTGGGCGACCAGGGCGTCCGCGAAGACCTTGGCGTCGTCCGCGGTGGAGCCGGTGGAGAACTCGCTGATGGCGGTCGTCTCGAGCTTGCTCGCCACCAGGAGCGAGATGATCAGTTCCTGGTTCTCGTACTTGGTGACGGTGCCCTGGGCGATGCCGGCGAGCAGGTTGACCATCAGCGCGCGCTGGGTCGAGGCGGAGGCCTTGGCCAGCGACATGGCGTAGATCGCGCGGCCCTTGCTGGTGACGCTGGAGGAGCCGAAGCCGACGGAGTTGTCGATGGCCAGCAGCGGGGCGAACATCACCGAGTAGGCGGCCTGGGTGGCCGAGGCGAGCAGCTCCGGCTTGTAGGCGTTCTCGCGCAGGTGCGGCAGGAAGACGACGAGCTGCTGGAAGGCCGCGTCGCGGCGCTGCAGCGTCTCGTCGTCGGAGATCTTGCCGTAGGCCGTGTTGTACGCCTTGAGGGCGTCGTCGGTCTTCTTGCGGAGTTCGCCGAGCCGGCCCTGCGGGTCGGAGCCGGTGAGGATCGGCACGATCGAGAGGTCGCGCTCGTTCTCCAGGGCGTCCGCGAGGTCGGTCGCGGCGTGTGCGAGCTTCGCGGTCTTCACCGCGCGGTCGGCCTTGTGGAAGTCGTCCAGCGAGGTGTTGACGCGCAGACCGCCGAAGACCAGGCCGATGATGACCGGGACCAGCAGGATCGCGACCAGTCGGGTCGGCACGCGCCAGTTCCGGGGGGCCAGGAACTCGTACCGGCCGCCGCCGCCGCCGTCGCCGCCCGCCTCGGAGCTGCCGGACGAACCGGCCGGGCCCGTGGCGGAGCCGCCCGGGCGGTTGCCCGGGCCGCTGAGTATCTGGGGCGGCGGGCCGGCGGCGCCGCGCGGTTGCGGTCGGTCCTCGGCCGCCGTGAACGCGGAGAAGCCGGCCGGTGCCTGACCGCCGGGTCCCTGCTCGTTCGGGCGGGGCTCGGACCGCCGCTGCGGGGTGTCTGGCTGCTTACGCCTCACTCGACAACAACCTCTCGGCCGATGGTGCGGCCATGAATCAATCCAGCGGCTACCCCCGCCGGCCGCAGCCCGCTGCTGGGTGGAACTGCCATATGGGGTGACTACGGGGTAGCTGGAATTTCAGCACGTGGAGGGATGCGGGACAAACAGCTCTCCGTACCCGAGATGTGCCGAATAAATCGGACATTTAGGGACAGTTGTGGAGCAAGTGGAAGGTCGACAGTGCACAGTGGATCGAGAACCTCACACTGTGTCGCTGTTGATCTCGAAATGCCTACCGAACTGTTATCGACGGAGAAACGCGCGCCCGCTCCCGTGCCCGTGGGGGCACCGGAGCGGGCGCGCTGCATCATCCGTCCTGGGTTCCTGTCCTACCGGAGGCGGGCCAGGAGGGCGTGCTCGACGAGGGTGATGAGTGCGCTCTTGGCGCTGTCCCGGCGTCGGGCGTCGAGGGTGACGATGGGGGTGTCGGGG
>NZ_JOAI01000104.1 GCF_000717715.1 Streptomyces sp. NRRL B-24484
GCTCATCGTCCGACAACATCAACTCGGCCTTCGGCCGCCCCGTCCGCGCCACAAGCTCAGTCTACATTTATGAATGAAATTCCAGACTCAGGACACTAGCGGGACCCCCGGCCGGCCGTCGGTCAGCCGTCGGTGGGTTGGTGCAGCTCCGGCAGGCTGCTCTCCGGGTGCACCCAGAGCAGCACGTTATCCGGACCGCCCCGCGTCCGCTCCGACCGGAAGAACTCCAGCACCTCCCGGTCGGAGTGACGCAGGCTGAAGTGCGTCAGCACGAACAGCGTCTCCGGGTGCGCCTCGACCACCGGCCGCAGCCGGCTCCACACCGTGTGCCCGACCCGGTCCGCCCGCGCCAGCTCGGCGTCGTCCAGGTAGGTGCACTCGGTGATCACCACCGGGTACTCCAGGAGCCACGGGTTCCGCTCGAAGACGTTCACGTGGGTGTCGCCGAGGTAGACGAACAGCGGCCGGACGACCTCCCGGTCGACCTCCGCGCCCTCCCGGCGGCGCTGCGCCACGATCCGCCCGAACTCCGCACCGCGCCCCTCCGCGAGCAGCGTCCGCCGCAGTTCCTCGTACGCGGGGGCGAGGGCGGTCCGCACCTCCGAGAAGGCGTACCCGACGCACGGCACCTTGTGCTCGCACTCCACGACCCGGACGCGGTGGCCGCCGCGGCCGAAGGAGAACTCCTCACCGTCCCGGACGCCGTGCAGCCGGTGCCCGGCGAGCGCCGGGTCGTAGTCCGGGCCGTGGTTCAGCTCGGCCGAGGCCCGCAGGTAGGACTCCACGTACGGAACGGCCGCGGCGGGCAGGTGGATGTCCACCCCGGAGGCCTTGGCGGCGAGGAAGTCGAGGTCCTTGGCGTGGTCGGCGTGGGTGTGGGTCAGGAAGACGGTGTCCGGCTGCCGTCCCTCGCAGAGCCCGGCGTCCAGGCTGCAGCGCAGCTCGGGGACGTGGAAGAAGGTCTTGTCGTTGGCCCGCGAGTAGCCGGTGAGGGTGAGCCCGGTGCCGGGGATCCGCCAGGTCTTCCACTGCCGGAAGGGGTGGCCGGCCGTCAGCCGCTCGGGGTGCTCGGCCTGCCGTTCGGGTGCCTGCGTCATCGGAGGGTCCTCCACGTCGTCCACGGGGCGGGCGGTGGATCGGCCGCCGTGCTCGGGTGCGGCGCCGATCGTAGCGGCCGGGCCCGCGGTCGTCCCGGGCCGACCCGGACGCCCGCCGCCGCCGGGAGCCGGGTGTGCCCAGGAGCAGCGACCGGGTGATGCCCCTTCGGTGAGCGCTCTCTGACGCTGCGTCGGCAAGCTGGGCGGCAGGCATTGATCCGTTGACGGAGCACCCTCACAAAACCTTGACACTCCCCGGGGTCGCTCCTATCTTCCCCTGAGAGAGCGCTCTCTCATGCGGTGCCGCCGCCCCACCCGGGCACCGTGCGCTCAGGCTCCGACCCCCACCCGATTGGAGAGCCATGAGTCCCACCGTGCTGCGGTCCTCCCGACCGCGCCCGCACGTCCGCCGCCGTACGGCCTGGCGCCGCCGGCTGGTGGCCCTGGCCGCCGCCGTCCTCACCGCGGGCGCGGTGCTGACCGGCACCTCCGGCCAGGCGCAGGCCGTCGACCAGCCGATCTCGCAGGGCCGGCCGGTCACCGCCTCCTCGGTCGAGAACGCCGGCTACCCGGCGTCGCTGGCCGTCGACGGCAACGACGGCACCCGCTGGTCCAGCGCCGCCGCCGACAACCAGTGGATCCGGGTCGACCTCGGCGCCAACGCCGCGATCGACCGCATCGTCCTCGGCTGGGAGGCCGCCTACGCCAGTGCCTACCAGGTGCAGGTCTCCGCGAACGGTACCGACTGGCTGACCGTCCGCCAGGTCACCGGCGCCACCGGCGGCCGGCAGACGCTCGACCTGACCGCCACCGGCCGGTACGTGCGGATCCTCGCCACCGCCCGGGCGACCGTCTGGGGCATCTCGCTCTGGGAGTTCCAGGTCTACGGCTCGGCCGGCACCCAGGGCGTGCCGGCGGGAGCGGTGCGGGTCGCCGAGTTCCTCGCCGACTGCCCGTTCAGCCACCGCCTGCCCGACGACCCGATCGTCTTCCCCGGCCTGCCCGGCGCCTCGCACATGCACAGCTTCTTCGGCAACGCCGCCACCGACGCCAACTCCGACCTCGGCCGACTGGAGCAGTCCGGCGGCACCTGCAACCCCACCGTCGACACCTCCTCCTACTGGGTGCCCACGCTGTACGCCGACAGCGTTCCCGTGGAACCCGCCGGCACGACCTTCTACTACCTCGGCGAGGGCGTCCGCGACGACGTCATCGCGCAGACCCAGCCGCTGCCGCGCGGCCTGCGGATCGTCGCCGGCAACGCCAAGGCCGCCGGGCCGAACGACAACAGCATCGCCCGCTGGTCCTGCCTGCACGCCGGTGAGGTCAACCCCTCGCACGACTTCGTCAACTGCCCGGCCGGGTCGATGCTGGAGTCCTACCTCGACTTCCCTCAGTGCTGGAACGGCAAGGACCTCGACTCCGCCGACCACAAGAGTCACATGTCCTACCCCGTCAACGGCGCCTGCCCGGCGAGCCACCCGATCCCGGTGCCCAAGCTCCGCCAGGTGCTGCGGTACCCGGTGACCGGCGACCCGGCGCGACTGCGGCTGGCCTCCGGGCCCGGATACACGATGCACGGCGACTTCTTCAACGTCTGGCCGGCGGCCGAGATGGCCCGCCGGGTCCGGGACTGCATCGATCCGATCGTCAAGTGCGGTGCCAACGGCACGGCCTGACCCGACGACTCCTCGGGTGCGGTGCGGAGTCTGTCCGTGCCGCACCCGGAGGCCCAGGAGGAACGATGAGACGAGCGTTCGTCGGCGCGGCGGTGGCCGCGCTCGCCGTGTGCGGTGCACTCGCGGCGGTCGCCCGGCCGGCGGACGGGCCCGCGGCCGCCGGTGCCACCACCAGAGCCGCTGCCCCTGCCGCTGTCACTCCGACCACCACCGCCACGGCCTTCAATCCGACCGATGCGGCCTGGCTGCAGCTGCTGCTGCCGATGACCGAACAGAACGTCCGGCTGGCGGAGTTGACCGCCGAGCGGGCCACCGGCCCCGGACTGCGCGCGCTCGCCACGGAGATCGCGGCAGCCGGCCGGGCGGACCTGGGCCGACTGCAGGAGCTGACCCGGTTCGGCGGAGTGTCCGGAGACAATCCCCACACCGGCCACGACATGCCCGGCTTCACCACGCCCACCGAGTACGCCGAGGCCCAGCGTGCCACCGGCGCCGACTTCGACCGCTACGCCGACCTGCACCTGCGCCAGTACCTGACCCAGTCCGTCCGCCTCGCCGACTCCGAGTCCACCTCCGGCAGCGCCCCCGCCGCCCGGCAACTCGCCGGTGACCTGCGCCGCACCCGCGCCGCCCAACTCGCCCGCCTGGGACCGTGAACGGCTGCCGTCCCGGGTGGCCGCGATGTGCCGACCTCCCGACCCTCGCCGGCGGCATGCCGCACTTGTGGATCCGACGCGGCGGCAGCCGGGCCTCCGTATTGGAGACCCGGCTGCCGCCGTACTCTTTCCGGGGTGCGTCAGCTGACGTTCACCGCGGCCCAGGCAGCGGCGACCTGGGCGTACTCGGTGGAACCGGCACCGTAGAGGTCCGTCGCCGCGTTCAGGGTCGC
>NZ_JOAI01000105.1 GCF_000717715.1 Streptomyces sp. NRRL B-24484
TCGCCATCAACAAGGACCCCGAGGCCCCGATCTTCGAACTCGTCGACTACGGCGTCGTCGGCGACCTCTTCACCGTCCTGCCCCAGCTCACCGCCGAGGTGAAGGCCCGCAAGGGCTGATCCCCGCGAGCTGGTCCACGCACGGCGCAGGAGGGCGCGGCACCCGGGAGACCGGGGGCCGCGCCCTTCGCCGTTCCTGCCCCGGGCCGCGCCCTTCGCCGTTCCGGGCGGGACCGCGTCCGCACCCGGCCCCGAGCCCGGACCGCACCGGTTCCGCGGCGGCCTTCCGGGGTGTCCCGGGCGGTGGGGCGTCCCCGCGTACCCGGTCGGCCGGCCGCGTAGAGTCCGGACCATGGGACTGCTGACGGCACTTGAGGGCGGACACGGGGACCGGGGCGACGCGGTGGTGGTCGACGGCCGGTCGATGTCGTGGGAGGAACTGCTCGGCGCGGCCGGCGCGGTGGCCGAACGGGTCGCCGGGGCATCCGCGCTCGCCGTGCTCGCGCGGCCGACCGCGGAGACCGTGGCGGCCGTGGTCGGCGGGCTGCTGGCCGGCGTCCCCGTAGTGCCGCTGCCGCCCGACTCCGGGCCGAAGGAGCGCAGCCACATCCTCCGGGACTCCGGCGCCGAGCTACTGGCCGTCCCGGCGGGGGAGCGGGCGGAGGACGCCGAGGCGGTACCGGTCGACCTCGGCGCGCGCTCCGGTGCGACCTTCGCCGAGCCCGCGCCGGATCGCCCCGCCTTCGTCCTGTACACCTCGGGCACCACCGGCGCACCGAAGGGAGCGGTGATCCCCCGCTCTGCGGTCGCCGCAGGCCTGGACGGCCTCGCC
Source organism: Streptomyces sp. NRRL B-24484 (assembly GCF_000717715.1). GTDB lineage: Bacteria > Actinomycetota > Actinomycetes > Streptomycetales > Streptomycetaceae > Kitasatospora. Next base: position 832 of record NZ_JOAI01000105.1, read on the forward strand.
GCCGCCTGGCGCTGGACCGCCGACGACACCCTCGTCCACGGCCTCCCGCTCTTCCACGTGCACGGGCTGGTGCTGGGCGTGCTCGGCGCGCTGCGCACCGGCAGCCGCCTGGTGCACACCGGACGGCCCACACCCGGCGCGTACGCCGGCGCGCGGGGCAGCCTGTACTTCGGCGTGCCGACCGTCTGGTCCCGGGTCACGGCGGACGACACCTCCGCACGGGCGCTCTCCGGTGCCCGGCTGCTGGTCTCGGGCAGCGCGCCGCTGCCCGTCACGGTCTTCCGGCGGCTCGCCGAGCTGACCGGCCACGAGCCGGTCGAGCGCTACGGGATGACCGAATCGCTGATCACCGTCTCCACCCGGGCCGATGGCGAGCGCCGCCCCGGAAGCGTGGGCCTGCCGCTCGACGACGTGCGGACCCGGCTCGTCGGCGAGGACGGCACGGAGGTCCCCGCCGACGGCGAGTCCGTCGGCGAGCTGCAGGTCGCCGGGCCGACCCTGTTCGCCGGTTACCTCAACCGCCCCGATGCCGACGCGGAGGCCTGGACGGCCGACGGCTGGTTCCGGACCGGCGACGTCGCGGTGATCGGCCCGGACGGCTTCCACCGGATCGTCGGGCGGGCCTCCGTCGACCTGATCAAGAGCGGCGGGTACCGGATCGGCGCGGGCGAGGTCGAGGCCGCCCTGCGGGACCACCCCGAGGTCTCCGACGCCGCCGTGGTCGGGGTGCCCGACGACGACCTCGGCCAGGCCGTGGTCGCCTACGTGATCCCCGACGGGCCGGTCACCGGCGAGCGGCTCACCGCCTTCGTCGCCGAGCGGCTCTCCGTCCACAAGCGGCCTCGGCGGGTCGTACTGGTGGACGAACTGCCCCGCAACGCCATGGGAAAGGTGCTCAAGAAGGAACTGCTCGACCGGGGCTGACCGACCCGCCCGGCATGTGCCCGGTGGCCGGACGCCGACGCTGCCGGGCACCGCCAGGCATGGGACGGCGGCCCGTACGGGTACCACCGGTGTGGCGCGGGGGCCGGAGCACGGACTCCCGCCGCCCGGTGCGTGGGGCACCGGGGTGGGCCGAAGGCAGGGGATGCTCTGTGATCGTCTGGGTCAATGGCACGTTCGGCGCGGGGAAGACCTCCGCGTGCCGGGAACTGGTGGAGCTCCTGCCGGGGAGCCTCCTCTTCGACCCCGAACTGGTGGGTGCGGGACTCTGCCGACTGCTGCCCGCCGACCGGCTGGCCCCGGTCACCGACTTCCAGGACCTCCCCTCCTGGCGGCGCCTGGTGCCGGAGGTCGCGGCGGCCCTGCTCGCCGAGGTGCCGGGGCCGCTGGTCGTCCCCATGACGCTGCTGCGCGAGGACTACCGCGACGAGATCTTCGGGGCGCTCGCCTCCCGCGGGATCGCCGTCCACCACTTCGTGCTGGACCCTGACGAAACGATCCTGCATGAACGGATAGCCGCCCGGGAGGAGGTCCCCGGGGACCCGGAACGCAGCGAACGCGTCCGCCGCTGGTGCCTCGACCACCTGCCCGCCTACCGCTCGGCCAGACGGTGGCTCGGCCGCGACGCCCAGCTCGTCGACACCACCGGACTCACCCCCGAGCAGACCGCCCACCGCCTGGCCCGGCTCGTCGAGGACGGCAGCGCGCGCTGCCCGATCGTGCAGAGCGCCGATCCCACCGGCGACACCGTCGCCGCCGCCGTCCTGCTCTTCGACGAACAGGACCGCGTCCTCCTGGTCGACCCGGTGTACAAGCCGGCCTGGGAGTTCCCCGGCGGCGTCGTGGAACGCGGCGAGGCACCGACCGACGCCGCCCTGCGGGAGACCGCCGAGGAGCTCGGCCTGCACCTCGACGCCCATGCGCTGCGGCTGCTCGCCGTCGACTGGGAACCCCGGACCGGACCGCGCCGGGGCGGCCTGCGGCTCGTCTACGACGGCGGCCGGCTCGGCGCCGAGGCCCGGCAGCAGCTACGGCTGCAGGCCGAGGAGCTGCGGAGCTGGCGCTTCGTGACGCTCGACGAGGCGGCCGGGCTGCTGCCCGGCGCCCGACTGCGACGGCTGGCGGCCGCCCTGGACGCCCGGGAGCGGGGGGAGCTGCGGTACCTGGAGGCCGGACTGCCGGCGGCGGTCGGGGTCGCTGCGGCCGGCTGACGGGGCCGGCTGACGGGGCCGGCTGACGGGGCCGGCGGGCGGGTTGGGGGTGGTGGAGGTGCGGGGGTGTGGGA
>NZ_JOAI01000106.1 GCF_000717715.1 Streptomyces sp. NRRL B-24484
TCCTCACCACCGGCGCCACCAACAACGACATCGCCCGCACCCTCGCCCTCTCCCCCCGCACCGTCGAACACCACGTCGCCAACGCGCTCAAGAAACTCGACACCACCCGCAACAACGTCCACGAGGCACTCGACAACAGAGGGTGACCCCGGGTCCTGCGCCGTGAAACGGGAGTCCGGCCTGCTGGTCGGCCGACGAGCGAAGTGGAACAATCCCTTCCATGACTGCCTGATCGGTCTGTGTCCGGAGGCGCCATGCCAGGTGTGCGGGTCGGCAGGCCCGGTTCCGACCGCCGCGCGGGCTTCGCGTTCGTGGGGCGTGACGGCGAGCTGCGCGAACTCCTGGACGCTCTCCAGGAGGGGCCGGCCGTGGTCTTCGTGGAGGGCGAGCCGGGAATCGGGAAGTCCCGGCTGCTGAGCGAGGCCGCGAGCCGCCTGCATGCCAACGGCCTGCCCGTCCTGCGCGGCGCGTGTCACCCGTTGCGCGAGCCGCTGCCCTTCGGCCCGGCCGTGGACGCCCTGCGCGGCGGCGCATCGCACTTCGGAGCCGGCGTGCGGTTCGGCCCGGCGGCCGCCGTCCTCGCACCCCACCTGCCGGAACTGGCCGACCGGCTCCCCGTACCCGACTCCGGCTCCGGCTCCGGGGACGGCACCCGCAGCCAGCAGCTGATGCGCGCGGTGCACGAGGTGCTGACCGCCCTCGGTCCCGCCGTACTGATGGTGGAGGACCTGCACTGGGCGGACGAGGCCACTCGCGACCTGCTGCTGTTGCTGGCCCGCAACCCGCCGCAGCAGCTGCGGCTCGCCCTCACCTACCGCCCGCGCGACCTCCCCGGCAGCGGGAACGTCCTCGGCTCCCCCTACCGCCGCCCGGTCGGCGTCGGCGGAACCGACATCACCCTGGAGCCACTCACCGAAGCCCAGATCCGGCAACTGGCCACCTCGGCAATCGGCCCGGCGGCCACCGGCCCCCTCTGCCGCGAACTCTTCGAACGCAGCGGCGGCCTCCCGCTCGTCGCCGAGGAGGACCTCCTCGTCCTGGCCGACCGGCTCGCCCTGTCCCGTAGCGGCGCGCCGCTGGCCTTCGAGGACACGGCGGTGCCGCGCGCTCTGCAGGAGGCGGTGAACAGCCGGGTCGTACCGCTCGGCAACGATGCCACGGCCACGGTTCAGGCCGCCGCCGTCCTGGCCGTCCCCGCGAGCGAGGACCAGCTGGCCTCGGTGGCCGGGCTGGCGGCCGATCAGAGCGAAGACGCCCTCATCGCGGCACTTGAAGCCGATGTGCTGGTGACGAAGGACGGCGGCCGCTACGGCTTCCGCCACGTGCTGGCCCGCCGGGCCGTGTACGACGGGATCCCCGGCCCGCGCCGCCGCCGCCTGCACACCCGTGCCGTCGAGGTCCTGTCGGCACAGGACCCGCCCGCGCTGGTCCAGATCGCCCACCACACCCGCAGGCTCGGCGACACCGCCGCCTGGCTGCCCAGGGCACAGGCCGCCGCCGACCACGCCACCGAGGTCGGCGACCACGGCGTCGCCGCCGAACTCCTCCAGCAGCTCCTCGCCGAACCCACCTTGCCGCCCGGCGACCGTTCCCGGTGTGCTCTCGCCCTCAGCGCCATCGCCGTCTACCGGACCGATCCCACCGCCAGCATCGCGATCCTGCAGCGGATCCTCGCCGACCCCGCACTGGCCACCGAGGTCCGCGGCGAGATCCGCTTCAACCTGATCCGGCTCCGGGCCAACACGGATGTCCGCTGGAACAACCTCGCCGAGCTGGAACAGGCCATCGCCGAGCTGGAGAGCAGGCCGGCACAGGCGGCCGCCGCGATGGCAAGCCTCGGCTACTACTCGGGTCTGAGCCCGAGGGGCGGCAACATAGCCGAGGATCTGGCACTGGCGGAGCGAGCGGCACACCTGGTGGCCCGCAGCGACGACCCGCTCGCGCAGGCGGACGTGCTGGCCAACCGCATCACCCTGCTGGAGCTCGTCGGCTACCCGCGGGGCCGGGAACTCCTCGGCCACCTGCCTCGCGACAGCACGGATCGCGCAATCCTCCGCCAGTGCGCCCGTGCATTGCACAACGCGGCCTGCTTCGAGTTGGCCCACGGCTGCGACGACGTGGCGCGCGCCCTGGTCGAGGAGGCCGAGGAACTGAGCCGCCGCGCCGGTTCCCAGCTCCTCCAGTACGGCTGCCGCCAGATCCGGCTCGAACTCGATCTGGCCGGCGGACGCTGGTCCGACCTCGACCGGACCATCGAGACGATGGCGCAGGAGACCGCCGAGGGCAGCCCGCAACGGTCCGATGTGCTCCTGGTACGTGCCGCGCTCGACACGGCGCAGGGCCGGTGGGCAAGGGCCCGCGAGGACCTGCTTCCGCTCGCCGACGCCTCCAACTCGGACGTCGGGCCCGTGGCGATCGCCGGGCTGGCCAGGCTCGACCTGCGGGAAGGCGACGCGGAGGCCGCCTGGCTGCGGACGAAGCCGGTGGTGGCGTTCATGCGCCGCAAGGGCCTGTGGGCGCGGCCCATCGATGTGGTTCCGATCGCCGTGGAGGCTGCCCTCGCCTGCGGCCTCCGCGACGAAGCCCGTCGGCTGACCGACGACGCCGAACGCGGCACCGAAGGCCTGAACGCGCCCGGGACCACCGCGGGGGTGTCATGGAGCCGGGGGCTGCTCGCGGCGGAGAGCGACCTCGGAACCGCTCTGGACCACCTCGAACGCGCCCGTGCCCAGTACGAGGCGATCGGCCGCGTCCACCTCGCCGCCCTGGTGGCCGAGCAGACCGGACGCCTCACCTTGGCACAGCGGCCCGAGGCAGCCGCCCGCGAGCTCCAGGACGCCCTCGACGTCTACACCCGCCTCGGCGCCACCGCCGACGCCGCCCGCTGCGAACAGGCCCTGCGCGACACCGGCCGACTCCGCCCCCGCACCCACGGCACCGACCTCTCCCCCCGCGAACAGCAGGTCGCCCAACTCCTCACCACCGGCGCCACCAACAACGACATCGCCCGCACCCTCGCCCTCTCCCCCCGCACCGTCGAACACCACGTCGCCAACGCGGATCGGCCGAGTGGAACAATCTGTTACGGGACTGCGTGTGGCCAGTCCGTCCGGAGATGTGTCATGCCAGCTGTGCGGGCCGACCGGCCCGGTTCCGACCGCCGTTCGGGCTTCGCGTTCGTGGGGCGTGACGGCGAGCTGCGCTCACTGGCGGGTGCTCTCCGTGACGGTCCGGCGGTGGTCCTCGTGGAGGGCGAGGCCGGGATCGGCAAGTCCCGGCTGCTGCGGGAGGCCGCACACAGCCTGACCGGCGACGGGATGCCGGTCCTGCGTGGCTGGTGCCACCCACTGCGCGAGCCGCTGCCGTTCGGTCCGGCGACCGACGCCCTGCGCGGCGGCCGGTCGTACTTCCGGACCGACACGAGGTTCGGCCCGGCAACCGCCGTCCTCGCACCGCATCTGCCCGAGCTCGCCGACCGCCTTCCCGCCGTTGTCCCGGACCCCGGGGACAGTACCCGCACTCAGCAGATGATGCGCGGCATGCACGACATGCTGAGTGCCCTGGGGCCGGCCGTGCTGATGGTGGAGGACGTGCACTGGGCGGACGACGCCACCCGTGACCTGCTGCTCCTGCTCGCCCGCAACCCACCGCGGCAGCTGCGGCTCGTCCTCACCTACCGGGGGCAGGACCTGCCCGGCGGCAGGAACGTCCTCGGCTCCCCCTACCGCCGCCCGGTCGGCGTCGGCGGCACCGAGATCACCTTGGAACTCCTCACCGAACCCGAGGTCCGGGAACTGGCCGTCTCCGTCCTCGGCCGAGCCGCCACCCCCTCCCTCTGCCGCGAACTGTACGAACGCAGCGGCGGCCTCCCGCTCGCCGTGGAGGAGGACCTCCTCGTCCTGGCCCACCGCACCACCCTGCCCGAGCGGGGCGACGCACCACTGACGCTCCAGGACACGGGGGTGCCGCGCGCCCTGCAGGAAGCGGTGAACAGCCGGATCGAAGCGCTCGGCCCGGACGCCACGGCCCTCGTGCAGGCCTCCGCCGTCCTGGCCGTCCCCGCAAGCGAGGAACTCCTCGCCGCGACGGCCTCGCTGGCAGAGAGCCAGGCCGAGGACGCCCTGATCGCGGCACTTGAGGCCGATGTCCTCGTGGAGAAGGCCCCTGGACGGTACGGATACCGGCACATCCTGGCCCGCCGCGCGGTCTACGACAAGATCCCGGAGCCGCGTCGGCGCCGCCTGCACACCCGTGCCATCGAGGTCCTCGCCGCCCAGGAGGCGCCCGCGCTCGTCCAGATCGCCCACCACACCCGCAGGCTCGGCGACACCGCCGCTTGGCTGCCCGCGGCCACGGCCGCCGCCGACCACGCCACCGCCGTCGGTGACGACGGCGTCGCCGCCGGTCTGCTACGGCAACTCCTCGCCGAACCCGCCCTTCCGACCGTCGACCGCACGCGTGCCGCACTCACGCTCAGCAAGTACGTCGTCTACCGGACCGACTCCGCGGAAGGCGAAGCAGCCCTGCGCCGCATCCTGGAAGACCCCGCTCTCGCCACCGAGACCCGCGGCGAGATCCGCTTCGGCCTGGCCCGGGCCCTGCGTTCGACCAATGTCCACGACGACCGGCTGAGCGAGTTGAAGCTGGCCGTCGCCGAACTGGAGAGCAGGCCCGCACTCGCAGCCGCGGCCATGGCCTGCCTCGGCTGGCTCTCCGCCCTGAGTCCGGGGGGAGGGAGCGTCCCGGAGAACATGGCCCTCGTGGAACGGGCGAGCGACCTGGCAGCACGCAGTCAGGACCCGCTCGCACAGGCGGACGTACTCGCCAGCCGGATCACCCTGCTGGAACTCGTCGGCGATCCACAGGGCCGCGAACTCCTGGACCAGCTGCCCCGCGACAGCACGGACCGCGGCGTCCTTGCCCAGTGCGCCCGGGCCCTCCACAACGCGGCCTTCCACGAGATGCTCCGCGGGTGCGACGAAACGGCCCGCGGAATAATCGGCGCGGCCGAGGAGCTGTGGCGGCGGTCCAGCCGCGCACCGGCGTCGTTCGGCTCGCGCATCCTGCAGTTGCAGATCGATCTGGCCGGCGGACGCTGGACCGGCCTCGGCCACACCATCGGGGCGATGCTCCAGGAAAGGCCCGAGGGCGCCCCGGAGCATGTCGAACTCCTCATGGCCCGCGCCACGCTGGACACGGCACACGGCCGGTGGGCCAGGGCCCGCCAAGACCTCGTCGCGGCCACCACCGCGCTCAACGAGAACGTGGCCAAGGAGGCGCTGACCCTGGTCGCCCGGCTCGATCTGCTGGAGGGTGCCCCGGAGGCGGCCTGGCAGCGGACAGAAGCGGCGGTGACGGTCATGCGGCGCAAGGGCCTGTGGACATGGCCCGTCGACCTGCTCCCGATCGCAGTCGAAGCCGCGCTGGCCTGTGGGCTGCACGATGAGGCACGGCAGCTGACCTGCGAGGCCGAGCACGGCATCGAAGGCCTCAATGCCCCCGGCGTCGCGGCCGGACTTCAGTGGTGCCGCGGAATGCTCGCGGCGGGGCACGACCTCGACACCGCCCTCACTCATCTGGAACGTGCCCGCTCCCGGTACGAGGCCATCGGCCGCGTCCACCCCGCGGCGAGGGTTGCCGAAGCAACCGGCCGCCTCAAGCTCGCGCACAGGCCCGAGGCAGCCGCCCGTGAGCTCCAGGACGCCCTCGACGTCTACACCCGCCTCGGCGCCACCGCCGACGCCGCCCGCTGCGAACAGGCCCTGCGCGACACCGGCCGACTCCGCCCCCGGTCGTCGCCGGTCCGCCGGGCTGTGTCCTGTCTGGCCGGCGCCCCTTTGCAGTGGCCGTGGGTGACAGGTGCTCGGCGGAGATCGGTGATGTGGTGCGTTTGCTGGTGCGGCGTCAGGCGGGCAGGCCGATGGCGCGTTCGCCGCTGCGGCGCTGCTGGATGACGACGGCGATGACGAGGAGGGCGCCCTGGGCGACGTTCTGCCAGAAGGAGTTGATGCCTTCGACGGTCAGTCCGTTCTCCAGGCAGCCGAGCAGGGCGACGGCGAGCAGGGTGCCGCCGATGCCGCCCTTGCCGCCCTTGAGGGCGCAGCCGCCCAGCGCCGCGGCGGTGATGGCCTTGAGTTCGAGGCCTTCGCTGCCGGAGGTGGGCTGGCCGCTGCCGGTGCGGGCGGTGAGCAGGATGCCGGCGACGGCGGCGACGGTGCCGATGAGGGCGTAGACGGCGACGAGGTATTTGTTGATGTTGATGCCGGCGAGGCGGGCGGCGGTGTCGTTGCCGCCGATGGCGTAGATGTTGCGGCCGATGTCGGTGTATTTGAGCAGCAGGTGGACGGCGAGGGCGGTGAGGATGAGGATCCACACCATGACGGGCAGGCCGGCGATCTTGCCGCGGCCGAGGAAGACGAAGACGTCGTTGTTGAGGACGTAGCCCTGGGCGCGGCCGTCGGAGATGAGCTGGGCGAGTCCCTTGTAGGCGGCGAGGCCGGCCAGGGTCGCGATGGTGGGGTTGACGCGGCCGTAGACGATGACCAGTCCGTTGAGGACGCCGACGAGGATGCCGACGGCGACGGCGGCGGCCATGCCGACGAGGGGG
>NZ_JOAI01000107.1 GCF_000717715.1 Streptomyces sp. NRRL B-24484
GTCGATCGCGGAGTTTCCGGGCGGGGTGGGTTTCAGGTGTCTATTGGGGCCATCCGCTGGGTCCGGGGCTGGAGGGCAGTGCGGCAACGTGGTCAAGGCGGTCTGCATCGTCTGTCTGATCCTCATGTGGGCGGTCTCCGTGGCGCACCTGGCGCCCCACCAGACGTCGAAATGCGAGCCCACGGCCGGATCGACGGCGACCAACCACCCCGGCAGCTCGACGGACGACCGGCCCGCCCCCGACTGCCGAGGCTGACACCCGCCTGGAACGGGAGCCCACCAGGCGCGACCCGGACACCGCGGGAGTGGGATACCGACCCACGGGCCAGGTGGTCTTCCTCGGCTGCGTCCCGCCAGCTCCTACGGCTGCGCGCCGACCACAGGAACGTCAGGAAGGCCGCGAGGTCCCGGGCGTAGCCGAACTGGGTGTTCACCGCGAGCATCCGCATACCCGGCGGCTGGAAGAAGGTGTTGAGGACGACGTCGTACTCGAACACCGGTGGGACCAGGTACGGCGTCCCCGGCTCCACCCCGGCCTCGCGCAGCCAGTCGGCTCGACCGTCAGTCAGCAGCTGTGCGTCGAAGCCGACTCCGTTTGGGGGAGCTCGAACTCCTCCATCGTGGCACGCACCCGCCACGCGTTCACCATCACGACGCTAGGCATACGGTCAGTGACCGAATGTGCATAAGGAGTGTGCGCGAAGGGGTTGGACACCGTGTACAGCACGTCCGGCGGGGCGGCGCCGGGAGCGTGGGTCAAGATCCGGCATGCGGAGGTCGGCGAGGTCGTGAAGGTCGCTGTAGTCGACTTTGCCTTCGCCGAAGCCCGGCCTGGGGCGAGGAGGGGAGGCGAGGACAGCCGCTCCCGATCCTGCTCCGCGAAGGCACGGCGACCGGCGATCGGCCCGCTTTCTGCATCGGCCTCGCCAGCACGCAAGCCGAGCCGGAAGCAGGTGAGCGAGCAGCGAGCCGATCGGCGCCCCCAGAAGCGATACCGGATCGCTCCCCGCGCCTCGCAGTGAACCGAGCGGGAAGAACCGCAGCTGGCCTGGCACCCGGCTCGCGGCCGCCACGCCGGCTTCACCTCTGGGAAGACACGGGTGCGCAGTGTTCTGCGGAGCGGCGAAGCCCGCATCCCATGTTGCGACGTGAGCTGCTGTCGGGCCTGAACCTGTCCTGTGGTGCGTGCTCGGTGAGCGGCACGTGAGTCGACTGTGAGTGCCCAGCGCAACGATCAGTGCACTGGCGAGTTCGAGGCACGTTCCTCGGGCCGAATCTCATACAGTGAGGAGAGTTCATGACGGCACGTCCCGTTCGGGGTTTGTGTCTGCGAGGGGCCGGCGTGCGGGCCGCCGTGGTGTGCACCGCAGCGCTTGCAGTAGCCAGCGCGTCCGGCGCAGAAGCGATGGCCCTCGACCCCGGCACCACGGTTGCCACGTTCACCCTCACGCAGCCCGACTCCTACGCCGGCGACATCGCATCCTCGTCCAGCGTCAGGTTGGTGCTGCACGGGAACGGAAACCTGATGCTGTACACCATCAGCGACACCGTGAGCGACCTGCTCTGGGCGAGTGGCACCGCTGGCCGCGGCGTTACCCATGTGGACTGGTCGCGGTCCGGCTACGCCAAACTGCTGGACGCCTCCAACAACGTCGTGTGCACCCTCGGCAAGCTCAACCCTGCGCCGGGAGGAACCGTGCGAATCCAGGAGGACGGCAACGTGGTCTTTTACGACAGTCGCGGAAACGCCACCTGGGCGACGGACACCTACGGACTCCGGCAGGGCAATCTCAACTACTGCTACACGTAGCCGTTGGGCTCCGTCCTGCCGCGTAGCGGTCTGCTTCGCCCACCCTTCAACCTCGTGGTGGCGGAGCTGCGAAGTGCAGTCCCTTCACCTCAGATGAAGAGCCTTAGCCCGGCCGCGCGGCCAGGGCGTGCTGGCAGGGGCCCTTGTCCACTCCTTCAAGAAAGGACTTCTCGTGACCTTCCGAACCTCAAGCGGTTCTGAGAGGCGCAGGCACATAGTGCACGTGGCCATGGTGTGCGCCGTGGCCACTGGGGCGATCGGTGTGACCAGCGGCATCGCGATGGCCGATGCCTCCGTTGCAACTTTCACCCTCGCCCAGCCCGACTGGCAGGTCGGTCAGTCGGCAAGCGCGAACAATCTTCAGGCCGGACTGTACTTCCTGGCCGATGGGAATCTGGTGCTCTACGGCTTCAACGGGGAGTCCGACTATCCACTGTGGGCATCGGGCACGAGCGGGAAGGGCGTGACGCACCTGGACTGGTCGAAGTCCGGGTACGTGAAGCTGTTGGACTCTGCCGGCCGCATCGTCTGCACCCTGGGAGCCCTGAATCCCGCGCCGGGCGGGCGGGACGAACTCCAGGACGACGGCAACTTCGTGTTCTACGACACCAGCGGGCACGCCACTTGGTCCACCGGAACCTACGGGCACCGCAAGGGTGTCAGCGGACACGGCAGACTCCCCGCTGGCGGTCAGTTGGCCTCCCCGCTGGTGGACATGAAATCTCCCCGGTGACGGACAGCTGATCTCCCCGCAGA
>NZ_JOAI01000108.1 GCF_000717715.1 Streptomyces sp. NRRL B-24484
TCTCGCTTCTGTGTGTCCGACATGCCCGGACGACCCAACCTCGCCATGCGCCACATCCTCCGTCACCTGGGATGTTGCGCTGACGGGTTGAGTTCACCCAGGACAGCCCCGACGCAAGTGCACCCCGTACGGCCACGCGATCCGAGCGGCCGTACGGGGTGAGGTCTGGCCGGGTGAGGCGGTTCACCGGATCGTGTGGGGGCCTCCGCGACATCCCGGTGCGGCCGGGGACTCATCGCCTACGGTGGGACAAGCCGGGAGCGTCCCTCGCCCGGCTCTTCGTGAAGGAGAAGTCCCTTGCCGCACAAGTTGGTTGTGGAAGTGCACCCGGGACGACCTGCATGAGCGCCCCGAGCCACCCCGGGACGCCGCCGGAGGGCACACACACGGGAAGCGCGGAGACGCGACTCGTGGTCGTTCGGGGAAACTCGGCGTCGGGGAAGTCGTCGGTGGCGGCGGGTGTTCGGGAGCGGTTCGGGCGGGGTCTGGCCGTGGTCTCGCAGGACAACCTCCGTCGCGTCGTCCTGCGCGAGCAGGACCGTCCCGGCGGCGCGAACATCGGCCTGATCGACACCGTCGCACGGTACGCCCTGGACGCCGGCTACCACGTCGTCGTCGAAGGCATCCTGTACGCCGATCACTACGGCGAGATGCTCACACGGCTGGTGGGCGACCATCGCGGCGTCACCCGCTGCTACTACCTCGACATCCCGATCGCCGAGACGCTGCTCCGGCACGCCTCGAAGGCCGATGCCGACTACCTGGCGGCCGTCACCGAGCGGGAACTGCGCGACTGGTACCGGGCACACGACCTGCTACCGGGCGGCATCGAGACCGTCATCGGCATTGACAGCGCCCTGCACGACACGGTGGACCGCATCGTGCGAGACACTGCGCTCTCGGAGCTGCCCACGCGGGACGACCAGAGACTGCTCGGTACCTGACGCGTGTCGGGTCAACCTTGATCACCGTGGCGCTACGCCATCGCGGCCGGGCCAGATCCTTCGGCGACACGGAGCACGGCCGGGACGGGCTACGGCTCCTCGACGTCCAGCCGGCCGGGGTCGTTCGGACCGACGGCGAGGCCGGCCGCACGACGGCCTCGGTCCTGCGCCAGCCGCGCCGAGACCGGGCAGGTGGCCGCAGTAGCCCACCGACGCGCCCACGAACGGGCGCCGGTCGCCACCACCGGCCCCACAGGGCGGTGCGTGTACGGCATGCCCACTTCCCGCTGCCCCTGGCGCCACGCCGCAGCCCTTCTGTTCGTCCTTCCACCGCGGCCCCGCTGTTCGCCGGGGCCTCGGCCCACGCCACCGCCGCCGAGCCCACGACCGACGCCACCTGTGTGCTGAACGGACACGGCATCTTCGCCACCGCCGTCGCCCCCCGGGGGTGTGGATCTCCCCGTGCCCGACACACCGGCCATGACCGGCAGCCTGTCGTGCGTGGACGCCGCCGGCGCGCCCCTGGCAACCGGCACCTTCGAACGCACCGTCACCATGCCGGCCACCGAGTGCACCGGGGACGAGCACGGGGACACCTCGACCACGACCGTCCACTGGTCCGACTTGAGCACCTCCGCCTTCCGGTTCGACCACACCGACGTCGTGAAGGTGAACGGCACCGCCTCGCTGGTCGTCACCGGCGCCGTCACCGACGACAGCGCGCGCTTCGCCGGCGACACCGTCAACGCGGTCGGCACCAGCTCCGGAACCGGCTGCGGCACCCCGGCCGGCGAGACGGCGGTCGACTCGATCCTTGTACTCCGCCTCACCCACTGACAGGGCCCCACGGGAAGGATGTGAGCGACATGACGCTCCCACGGACAACGCCGAACCTGGCCAACCCCGCAGTCCCCAAGGCCCGCATCTACGCGATGCTCGACACCGACGGCGACGGCATCGCCTCCCGGCACGACTACTTCGCCCGCATCGAACGAGCCCGCCTCGCCACCGGACGCACCGACGACGACCCCCTGGTCCTCGCCGCACACGCCACCGGCGAACGGGCCTGGGCCGCGATGGACGCCAACGGCGACGGCATCATGACCTATGACGAGTACGCGGCCTGGGTCGACGCCGAGAAGTTCGACACCGTCTGCCAGTACGCCCTCGGCGCCCTGTTCGACCTCGCCGACACCGACCGGCTCGGCGTCCTCGACCGGCCGAAGTTCACCCTGCTGCGCCAGGCCCTGGGCAACCCGGCCCACAACGCCGACGCCGTCTCCGACGCACTCGACACCGACCGTGACGGACGCGTCCACCGCCAGGAATACCTCGCGGCGATCCGCGCCTACGTCACCGGCGACCACTCCCCCATGGGCCGGGCCCTGTACTGACCGCCCCCACCCCGAAGCGGCAGAGCGCTGCCACCCGGTCCGGACCTGCCCACAGGTCCGGACCGCTGCCCCGAGTTCCACGCGCCCGGCACCTGTCAGCGGACACGGCAGACTCCCCGCTGGCGGTCAGTTGGCCTCCCCGCTGGTGGACATGAAATCTCCCCGGTGACGGACAGCTGATCTCCCCGCAGA
>NZ_JOAI01000109.1 GCF_000717715.1 Streptomyces sp. NRRL B-24484
AGCCACACGAACGGCATGAGCTTTTTGAGCCACACCCGGCGCCCCTGGGTCTCCCGATCGTACGAATGACCGGACCGAACCCACGCACGAAGGTAAGGAAGCTTGTCCGGCCGGCGGCTGTTGGACGGGTCCTGACGGGGCGTTCCATCTGGGTGGCCCCTCCCTCTGTGCGGACTGCCTGTGCTCCAGGTGTCCGAGTGGATGGCGAGTCGTCGTCGGTGATGCCCGGCAGGCCGACTTCGAAGAGAACTCGTCATCCACGTACGGGCATCGAGCGGCAGTCCGACCGAACCGTCCCGGTATGCCACGCTGGCCGGATGTCTTCCGACTCCACCGTCCCCGCCGACTGGCACACCCCGTCCGCGCTGATCCCGCTCGAGGGCGACGAGACCTTCCGGGGTACGGACGCCGGATCGGTGCTCGACTTCTGGCGCTACGCCATGCCCGATCTGCGGACCAACACGACCCGGGGCCTGCTCGCCGAGTTCCTGGTCCACCGCGCCGTCGGCGCGGTGGACCGCAACACGGAATGGGAGAGCTTCGACGTCCTCGCGCCCTCCGGCCTCAGGATCGAAGTCAAGACGAGCGCCTACCTCCAGGTATGGGGACAGGCCCGGTTGTCGGACATCCGCTTCTCCCGGCTGCGCGGACGCACCTGGACTCCTGAAGCCGGCACCTCTCCCGATCAGTCGTACAACGCCGACGTGTACGTCTTTGCCCTCCACACCGCGCGCACCCACGCCGACTACGACCCCCTCGACATCGGGCAGTGGCACTTTCACGTCGCCCCCTGCACCGCCGTGAAAGCCACCGGACAAGCCAGCCTCGGACTGGCGGCCGTACGGAGAATGTGCGGTGAGCCCGTCGTCTACGAGAACCTGGCGCAGCGGATCACCGCCTGCGCGTCCCGCCCGTCGAACTGACGGCCTGCCACCAGCGGCACACGACAGGACGAGGCCGGCCGTCACGATCGCGCCGGGGCACGGCCACGCTCCTCGCGAGTCATGAGTTCCGGTCGCCGGCACCGGCATACCGCGGGGCCGGGTAGTCCGGGGCGGGATCGAGATGCCGAAGCCCGGTCGTGCCCCGGGGATGCTCGTGCCTCACCGCCCCGCACTGCGCCCATGGGACGCCAGCGCGTGCTGAACCGCCCGGTCTCGGCGCGTAAGGCCGTCTCCGACGCCGCTGCCGTCCATCGTGAGCGGGAAGCCGCAGTCGGCAGGCGCTGATCACGAGGACCTGGTGGGCACCGTGCGGGTCCAATGGTCGGTTTCGGAGACAGCCAGAAGCCCTCTCCGAATGTAGATCGGGGAGGGCTTCTGTCGATGAGGCTCATTCACGGGCAACTAAGGAAGATCGCTGTGGAGGATTTCTTCCTCGCGCGCCGGGCTTGATACGGGGATGCGTTGCCACCACCATCCGCGCTCCTGTCCACCGCAGGCATCAATCCCTTCGACGCGAAGGAGTTCGTCCGGCTCCGTGAAGGAGGTGAACAGGTTGTCCGATTCCGAGAGGAGGACTTCGAAGCGCGACCTCAATGCGGCATCGAGAGCTCCCGTCCCATCCTGGACGAAGTCGCGGATGATCAGAGCGGCGATCAAGTCGCGCACTCCCCACAGGGACCTGCCTGAGCTGGGGAGTGTGAGGTCCGCGTGGAGGGCGTGGAGGTCGCCGGGCGACAGGCGCCCGGACATTCAGGACGGTTCAGGATTCGTCATGATGTTCAGGGCTTTCCAAGCGATCCGGGATAGTAGGCCGTTCTCTTCCACGGCATATCATAATTCACGATCACCCTCACGCCCTTGCAGTCGGACCGTGCGGGGCTCTGATTGCCAAGACGTTCAGGTCCGGCCTGGCGCAGAGTCGTCTCGATCTCCGCAATTGTCGGCCGCCCCGTGGCCGGATTCCCGCCTCCCGTGCGACCGTCCACGAATTGCACGATCTCATCAAGCGTGTACCCGCTGCTGTGGAAGTCGTCTCCGCCGCGATGGTCGCCGTCGTCGGGCGTGACGATGGCGCCGGTGACCTCGTGGGCCTCCACCAGGCCGGTGACGGGGTCGGACGCGAGGACCCGTCACCGGTGTGCACGGAGTCGATGGCGCGGGTCGTGCCATCGGCCATGAGGACCGGCGGGGAGGCTGTTGGCAGGGTCGGGGCAAGCTACAGCATCTGACGACGAATACGTGAAACCTCACAGGGTGCACTCAACCCGTCAGCGCAACAGGGGCTCCAGCCTATCGGCCGGCGTGTCGAAGTCGAGGGTCTTCCGGGGCCGCGTGTTCAACTTCACGGCGAT
>NZ_JOAI01000110.1 GCF_000717715.1 Streptomyces sp. NRRL B-24484
GCACCGCGCGCACGCCCCGGCCAGGCCGCTCCTCTCCACGGGGCTGGCCGGGCCGTACACGTGCCGCCAGCACAGGGTCGGCATGCTCCGTACACGCCTATGAATCGCCTGGTCAAAGCCCTGAGACGCCGTTTGAGACGCGCCGTCCGATCGGTCTAGCATTCCCCGCACGGTCGCCCCTTTCATCCCCCCGTGCAGGTGCGACTGCGCAGAGCGGCCGCACAGCGCGGCCGCCTCCTGGCCGGCCGGGGCGACGATGCCACTACGCGCCCGCCGTCCCGGCCAGCTGCGCCACAAAGGACCGGGGCGCCAGCAACCAACCGGGCACCGGTTCGCGGGCCCGACGACTTACCCGGGCGTGGATTCCAGCCCGGGCCGAACCGGTTCTGCCACGGCTTGTCCATGCCTGCGCCCTTCGTTCCACCCCTGCGGACCTTCGCCTTGCCCCGGTACGCGACCGTCAAGCACGACACCCAGAACCCATGGACATGCCCCAATCCGGAAAGAACGAGGCGAGCGTGAGGGGGAGGACAGGGCTGGGGGCGGTGTTCGAGGCGGCTGGCGGCCCGTCCCCGCGCCGTGTGACGCCCGGCCGGGCCGGGCCGGGTCTGCGGAGCGGGCTGCGGGTATGGACTGATACGTGAACGATCGGGGCCTGTTGAGGCGTCTGCTGCCGGCCATGGGGTGCAGCGTGTTGTGTTGGCTGGTCCTGGCCGCGGTCCTCTGCTGGTGCCTGTGGCGATGAAGCACTGACAGGCCGCGGCACGAAACGGCCGCAGGCTCCAGGCAGGGAAGCCGCACCCGGCAGCAGACCCCGGGAGCGCGTGACGACGCCGACACCCCGTGGAACGCACCGGTCACCGTCGTGACGACGCTGACACCCCGTAGAACGGGCCGGTCACCGCCAGCCCCGGGCCACAGCACTACGGCCCGCACCGCGACACCGAGCGACACCCAGGCGGCCGACCGCGGACAAGCGGCCCGGCCGTGTACCACCTGCGTGTGGTCCCATCCGGACAACAACAGGTCTGGCACGGTTTGTCCATGCCTGAACCCTTCGCTCTCCTCCTTCCGGTCTTCGTCCTACCCAGGTGCGCGACCTGCGGGTACGACACCCAGGGCACGAGAGCCAAGCCCGGCGGCACGGTGCGCTGCACCCGGTGCAAGACAATGCGCCGGGTCCCGATGGGCCGCCCGCTATACGGGCCGGACGACCCGACAGCGACGGTTCCACACCCAGGCCCGCGCCCCAAGAACGAACGCACAACCCCACGCCCGGAGCGGCCGGCCGCATCGACCAGACGCAAGGCACACCCGGCCCGCCCGAAGCCACGGAAGGCGCACCAGGCGTGAGAGAGAAGATCGGTGCGCCGCTCACCCAGCTGCGCGAGCGCCTGCAGAACGGGACCGGACAGGCGGCGGGTACGCCGCTGGTGCGCAACGGGCGGATCCTGGCCGCCAGCGCCGTCGTCGCCGCCGGACTCGGCGCGCTGTTCTGGCTCCTCGCCGCCCGCTGGTTCACCACCGCCACCGTCGGCCGCAGCTACGCCCTGCTGTCGGCGGCGATGCTGCTGGCGACCCTCGGCTCCCTGAACCTCGGCGACGTGCTGGTGCGCTTCCTGCCCACCGCAGGCCAGCGCAGCCGGTGGCTGGTGGCCCGCTGCTACACCATCTCCACCGCGACCGGCGCCGCGGTGGCGACCGGCTTCGTCCTCCTCGCCCCGCACCTGGCACCCGGCCTGACGGAGCTGCGCGCACCCTGGTCGGCGATCCTGTTCATCGCCGCCACCTCCGCCTACACCGTCTTCGTGCTGCAGGACGGCGCCCTCACCGGCCTGCGCCGACCCGGCTGGGTACTCGGCGAGAACCTCATCTTCGCCATCGCGAAAGCACTCGCCCTCGCGCTGTGCGCCGCCCTGGCCATCAGCGCCGGGATCCTGCTGTCCTGGGCCGCCGGCCTCGTCCTCGCCGTGACGGTCGCGAACGTGGTGCTTTCCGCCCGCGCCCTGCCCGCCCGCCTCACCC
>NZ_JOAI01000111.1 GCF_000717715.1 Streptomyces sp. NRRL B-24484
GTGTAGGCGGCGTGGAAGCCGAGGTCCTCGGCCCGCCGCCAGATCTTCTGCCCCTCGCTCCACCGGTGGATGGGGAGGATCACGGTACTCAAGCGCATGCCAGTGACCCTACGGCGCACTGGGCGTCTTGCGCCTTCCCTCCCCTGTCCGGGAGGTTTGACGCAAGTCCCTTCCTGGAAGATGCTGGTTGCGTCTTCCCTCCCGGTTTCGGGATAGAAGGCGCAGGAGGATTCATGGAACTACTTTCGGTGAAACAAGCCGCAGCCATTCTCGACGTCGACGACTCCCGCGTTCGACAGCTCCTCCGAGCCGGGTCTCTGGACGGTCAGCACGTCGGAGGACGTTGGCTGGTCGACGGCCACAGCGCTCGGCTGCGGAAGGAACGTGGTAGCGCGGCAGGACGCCCGCTCTCCGTGCGCAACGCGTGGGGCCTCCTGGCCGCGCTCAGCGGGCAACGGGCTCCAAACCTGTCAGATGCCGAGCGGTCCAGGATCATGAGCCGCCTCAGGAACATGGCCGCGCACGACGAGTTGCCAGTTGCGCGCCTGGGGGAACTGATGCGGGCCCGAGCCGAGTGCCGACGGTACCGCGTTCACAGCGGGCTGTTGCCAGTGCTCCTGGACGACCCGGACGTGGTCCGTAGCGGTATTAGCGCGGCAGCCCGCGTAGGGGCCGGCTACCTGGCACCGGGTAGAGCTGAGATCTATGTTCATCCCGACAAGATCGGCAAGCTGGAGGCCGGGTTCGGGCTTGCCCGCGATAACGCGAGCGGCAACCTGCTCATGCATGTAGCCCCGGCAGAAGTCTGGCCCTTCCTTCGCGCCGACGCCGACGCCCCGACCAAGGGCAGCGATGCGCCGGCCGCGGTGGTGGTAGCCGACTTGCTCGACTCCCAGGAGGACCGAGCCGCAACCGCTGCCACAGAACTGTTGCGGCAGCTCCTGGCCGCTTGCCTGCAGAAGCGGGAGGGAGCCGAATGACAGATTCGACGGCCGGGGTCGTGATCGAGTCCGACCTCATGACCAAGCCGCTGGTCGATCTGTGGAACGTGCTCCTGGACCTATCGGAGAGGGTCCCGCAGGCATGGTCCCTGATCGGCGGCCAAATGGTCTTGCTGCATGGCTTGGAGCATGGTCGAACACCACCGGCAGCCAGCGCCGACCTGGACGTACTCGCGGACGTCCTGTCCGACCAACGAAGCCTGAGCCGTCTGGTGACCGCCTTGGCAGTCTGGGCTTCGCTCCTGCGGGGATGTCACCGCAGGGCAACCTGCTGCACCGCTACCAGAGGGGTGCCGAGGAGGGGCTCCTGGTGGTGGATGTGCTGGCCCCTGACAATCTGGGACCTCGGGCGGACCTGACGACCACCCCTCCAGGGCGGACCTTGGAGGTTCCCGGCGGTCGCCAAGCGGCCCAACGGACTGAAGCTGTCCGGGTGAGACTCGGCGAACGCACCGGCACCATCCGCCGTCCGAGCCTGCTGGGATCGATCGTCGCCAAGTCCGCAGCACTGAGCATCAAGACCGTGCCTCCCGACCGGCACTATCGCGACCTGGCTTTCCTTCTGTCCCTGCCCATGAACCCGATGGAGCTGCGGGACCAACTGGAAAGGTCGGATCGGAAGAAACTGGCTCTCGCCGCAGCATTGCACAACCCACAGCACCCTGGTTGGCGCGAACTGCGCGACGCCGCCGCAAGAGCCGATGGCCAGTCTGCTTACGCATTCCTCTCGCCCCCGTGACGGTCCGCTCCAGGCCAGGAGCCCGGGTCAGGACGTGATAGGTGGAAAAGGATTGACCGAGGTCACCAGCGTGCCGAGCCGCATCCGCTCGGTCGCCGCCGCGGCGGCCGTCAGCGTCGGCACCGACCCGAACCACGGCTCGTCCCGGAACGACCG
>NZ_JOAI01000112.1 GCF_000717715.1 Streptomyces sp. NRRL B-24484
ACCGAGGACCTCTGCGACGACCACTTCGAGCGCACCCGCGACGAGGCCCGCGGGGCCGACCTGTTGACCGTCTGCGTCCCGGAGGGCTGGGCACAGGTCCGGGTCGGACGTACCCGCGGGGGCGAGGTGGCAGTGGCCCTCGCCCCGGGTGCGGTGCCCACCGGTCCCTGACTCGAGTCCGAGGGGATTGGAGTCCAGCGGTGAGTGGCCGGCTCGGCTTGGAGTACCGGCCGGGACCGGCAACCGTGGTGGCCGGCTGTTCCACTCAGTAGCCTTCTTCTCGGCCCGCCGATCCGAGACGCACACCTTTGCCCGGCGGGCCCTCGACATGAGTGCCGGCCGGTGGCCAGGGGCTGGCCGCGCTCGGGGGTCCGCAGCCAGCCCTTGTCGATCCAGAGTCGCGCCTCGGGCCTCGTGCGGCGGTCCGGACTGCACCGCACGGGGCGTCCGGTCGCTCTCCCGTGCGATCACCGGTCGGCCGCCCGGCCCAACTGACATGGCTTACCCGAAGGCCGGACTCGGGGGCGGTCTGGCGGGCCTGCATGGACAAGAAGTCCGCACCGCCGTTGCACCGCCAATTGCGGGCGGTGCCCTGGTCAGGGTCGATCGTCGCGGGGGTCGGCCGACGGGCCGGGCGGGGAAGGCGAGGGCGAGCTGGTCCGGGTCATGGCCGTTGTCCTGGACGGTCGCCCGGGGCGGGCCTCGTTGCGGGCGGTGCCGCCGCGGTCGCAGACCAGCCGCCGTCCGGCAGCCGGTGCCACTCGCGGTTGCCGACGGCGTCCTCGGGGCCGGCGTGGTAAGGGACGAACTCGCCTTCCGGCTCCTCGCCGCACACCGCACACGCCGCGGTCCAGCACAGCGACGGAACGGCCACACCGGCACCCGGCCGGGCCGCGCCCTCGCGCAGCCAGGCGTAGCCGTGGTGAAGGACCAGGGCGTGGCCGGCGGGCTGGAGCGGGGAGCCGTCGTCGAGGTCGGCGGCGAGGGCGTTGTGCTCGGCGGCGGCCATCAGCGCGCTGGCGAGGTCGACCATCGGCAGCAGGGTGTCGGGGCCGGTGAGCCACAGCTCCCAGGCCTTGTCCGGGGTGCCGGGGCGCAGCCGCTTGTCGGGGGCGGCGGTGAACAGGCCGCGGCGGGTGGCGGGGGTGATCGTCATCTGTGGTGTCTCCTCGAACGGGTCGGCCCGGCCCGCTGGGGTGCGGGCCGGGCCGGTGGTGGCGGTCGGTGGGGTGCTCGGCGCGGCGGGCCGGTGGGGGCGTGGTCCCCGTGGAGGAGGGGTGGGTGCGTTGAGCCGCGCCGCGGTTTTCCCGGATGCCAGGGAGAGCCGCCACCCTGCAGCTTCCTCGCCCGGCCTGTAGACGCAAGCCCGCGCGCAAGCCCATACTCCTCGGATGATGTTCCGTTGGATCGGCCGCACCGCGGGCACAGCAGCCCTGACGGTGGGGCTAACCGCGTGCGGCACCCCTGGCAGTACCGGCCCGGCCCAGTCTTCTGCAGTTGCCGGCCAACCGGGCAAGACACCGAGTACGGGCAGTAGTTACGACCCCGCGGCCGAATGCGCGCGGTCGATCGGCTACTGGGCCCGAACCCTGGTGACGCCGGGCTCGGACTGGGGCCTCGACTACCAGGAAATGGGACTGTCGAGCGGGGAATACAGCATCCTGCAGAACCTCCTGCCGACCGCACGGACACTGGCCCGGCAAGAGGATCCGAGCGTCATCGAGTCGACAGTACAGCGCGAGGCAGCAGGACCCTGCCTTGACCACGTTGCCGCACTGCCCTCCAGCCCCGGACCCAGCGGATGGCCCCAATAGACACCTGAAACCCACCCCGCCCGGAAACTCCGCGATCGAC
>NZ_JOAI01000113.1 GCF_000717715.1 Streptomyces sp. NRRL B-24484
GGGGCGGTCGGTGTGCGACCGCCCCCGCCCCGACCGGGGCGCGACGCCGACGCGCGCAGTGTGATCCAGCCCACACGCATAAACAACGCTCAGATGTGGTATGCTTCTCTATGTCGGAAGGGGTTGGCGCCCCTCCCGGCCACTCGATCCAGCAGGACCAACCGAGAGGGAACCCAAGTCATGAACCCCAGCGCCCGCAACGCCGCCAAGGAACTCCGTCTCCGCGCCCGCGACACCCGCGCCGAGGCCCGCACCCACCGCCCGCAGAACCCGGCGAAGCTCGCCAAGTCCTGCCGGACCCGCGCCCGCTCGCTCATGACCCACGCCCTGGCCGCCGGGGTCGACCCCGCGACCGCCAAGAGCGTCGTCAGCGCGCTGCGCAGCGCGGCCGAGCGCAAGAACATCAAGCCCACCGAGAAGGCCCGCACCCGCCGCACTCACGAGGGCTGGGGCCGCACGGTGCGCACCAGCCGCCGCTACTCCCGAGCGAAGGTCGTGGAGCTGCTGGAGGCGTACAAGCCGCGTGCGGCCGCGACCCGCGCGGCGCGTGAGCTGATGCTGGCCGCCTGAGCCGAGCCTGCCCCGGGGCCGAGCGCCTCGGGGCAGTCCCGGGGGCCGGGCATCCGGGCCCGGCCCGGAGGAACCGTGTGCAACGAGAGGTAGGGGCGCGGATGCCCAGAGAAGTCGTCGAGTTCTTCCCGGTGATCGTGGCGGGGACGGGGGCGCGGTCAGGGGTCGATCCGGTCCGGTTGCGGGTCGTCGCCGCCCGGTCGGTGGCCGCCGGGGATCTGGTGGTCGGGTACGCCCCGGCCGGGCGGGGGGCCGTCGGCCGGCCTCTGATGCGGATGGGGTACCAGGAGCCCTACACGGCCCGGCCCCGGCCGTTCGCCCCCGGGTGCGGGTGCGAGTGCTGCGGGGCGCTCCCAAGCCCGCACGGGCCACTGGCGGTCGTGTTGAGCGCGGCGGGGGACGAGGGGAGCCGTTGGGTCGAGTGCGAGGCGTACGCGGCGGCCGAACCGGTGTTGGTGGTCCCCGCCGCTGGCTGGTAGCCCGATCGGTGTGGTGTGGCACAGACCACACCACATCAACACTCAGATGTGGTATGCTTCTTTATGTCGGAAGGGGTTGGCGCCCCTCCCGCCCACTCGATTCGAATCCCCAACCCGAGGAGCGCATCCCGTGCTGACCGCCCTGACTATCGGCACCACTTCCCACGCCGGCCGCAGGACCCCCAAGGGCCGGGTGCGCCCCGCTCGCACCACCATCACGGCCGTGGTCCGCGCCGCCGGTGGCGGTTGGAAGTCCGCGTGCATCATGCGCTGCGGACGCCGCACCGGGGAGGACTTCGCCCCGGTCCGGTCCCGCATCGAGACGATCCGCGGGGCGCAGCACGAGGCCGGGGCGTTCGTGCCCGAGCGGGAGTGGCGCGGTCTCCGCACGACCGGCTTCGTGGCCAGGGGTGACCACGGGAGCCTGAAGTGGCGACTGCACTCCGCGCGTAGCGGCAGCTATCTGGTGTGGGGGTCCGCTCCGTGCGGCTGGGACGGCATGTTCCAGCAGGAGTACGGGGTGCGTGGCCGCCGTGCGGGAGTGCGAGCCCTCCAGCACGCCATCCGGTGGGGCGAGGTGAAGGGAGGCGTGTTCGCCAGCCACGAGGAGCAGAGCTACTGACCCGCTCCCGGGTGGCCGCCAGACCTTCGGCGGCCACCCAGGCCGCCCACCGTCCCGAATCTCCCCACGAACCCAGGAGGCCACCGTGAGCACCGCCCAGACACCGCCCCCGCC
>NZ_JOAI01000114.1 GCF_000717715.1 Streptomyces sp. NRRL B-24484
GACTCCGTTGGGAAATCCGCAAACCGGTGATGGCGGATGGTCCTGGCTGCCATGATCGGCCTGTTCGTCGATCGAGGGGGCCGGGTGTCGCTGGAGCCGCGGGGTGGCGTGGGGGTGCCGGAGTTGACCGCGCGGGTGGTGCGGGCCTCGTTCCCGAAGGGAACGCTGGCGATCCGCCTCCGGGAAACACTCGGCCCGCTGTTCGAGGACGGCTCCTTCGCCGAGGCGTTTCCCGCGCGGGGTCGGCCGGCGATCTCGCCGGGTGCGCTGGCGCTGGTGTCGGTGCTGCAGTTCGCGGAGGGGCTCAGCGACCGGCAGGCCGCCGACCAGGTGCGGGCCCGGATGGACTGGAAGTTCCTGCTCGGGCTGGAACTTGACGATCCCGGCTTTGACTTCACGGTCCTGGGCGACTTCCGTGCCCGGCTGATCGGGCACGGCCTGGAGGAGCGGGTCCTGGACCTGGTCCTGGAGCGGATCTCCGGGCTCGGGCTGCTACGGGCCGGCGGCCGTCAGCGGACGGATTCCACCCATGTCCTGGCCGCGGTGAGGACGTTGAACCGGATGGAGTTCGTTGGCGAGACGCTGCGGGCGGCCCTGGAGGCGCTGGCCGCGGCCGCCCCACAGTGGCTTTCGACGGTGGTCACCGCCGCCTGGGCCGAGCGCTACGGAGCCCGGATCGACTCCTACCGCTTCCCCAAAGGCGAGAACGTCCGACAGAAGTGGGCCGAGCAGGTCGGCCGAGACGGCTTCACCCTCCTGGAGGCCGTCTTTGCGCCCGGTGCGCCGGGCTGGCTGCGGGAGGTTCCCGCCGTCCAGGTCCTGCGCCGGGCCTGGGTCGAGCAGTACCACCGCGACGGTGAGGGGGTGCGCTGGCGGGAGGCGAAAGACCTCCCGCCGGGCAGACGTCGGCTGTCCTCGCCCTACGACCTCGACGCCCGTTACAGCGTGAAGCGGGGCTCTGGCTGGTGCGGCTACAAGACCCACCTGAGCGAGACCTGTGAGCCGCACGCCCCGCACGTGATCACCCACGTGCTCACCACGGACGCCACCGTCGCCGACACCGAGGCCACCGAGACCGTCCATGATGGCCTGGCAGCAAGGGAGTTGCTCCCGGGCGAGCACGCCGTGGATGCCGGCTATGTCACCGCCGGCCACATCGTCACCGCCCGCGACGAACATCGGATTGATCTGCTCGGGCCCGTCGGAGCAGACACCGTCCACGAGCGCCACGAGGGCGAGCACATCCCCCAGAGCGCCTTCACCGTCGACTGGGACGCGCGGAAGGTCATCTGCCCGCACGGAGCGGTCAGTGCAAGCTGGTCCGACCAGCGCAAACCCAGCGGAACCCCGATCACCCGCGTGCACTTCGCGCTCCAGGACTGCGATCCGTGCCCGGCTCGGCAGCAGTGCACCAAGGCCGCGAACGGCAAGTGGGGCCGAACACTGACACTCCTGCCCCGCGAGCAGCAGCAAGTCCTCTGGCAGCGCCGCCAAGAGCAGCAGACCGAGGAATGGAAGAAGCGGTACGACACCCGGGCAGGCGTCGAGGGCACGATCTCGCAGGCCGTGCGCCGCGCCGGAATCCGCCGCACCCGCTACACGGGCCTGGCCAAGACCCATCTCGGCAACGTGTTCGCCGCCACCGCGATCAATCTGATCCGCCTCGATGCCTGGCTCAACGGCACACCGCTCGGCAAGACGAGAACCTCGCACCTCGCCGCTCTCGACCTGGCAGCTTGATCACCCAACCCAGTTTGTGGATTTCCCAACGGAGTC
>NZ_JOAI01000115.1 GCF_000717715.1 Streptomyces sp. NRRL B-24484
CGCGCACCCTGGTCGGCGATCCTGTTCATCGCCGCCACCTCCGCCTACACCGTCTTCGTCCTGCAGGACGGAGCCCTCACCGGGCTGCGCCGCCCGGGCTGGGTGCTGGGGGAGAACCTCGTCTTCGCCGTCGCGAAGGCACTCGCCCTGGCCCTGTGCGCGGCCCTGGCTGTCAGCGCCGGGATCCTGCTGTCCTGGGCCGCCGGCCTGGTCCTCGCCGTGACGGTCGCGAACGTCGTGCTGTTCGCCCGCGCCCTGCCCACTACCCGCCGCCACACGCGCGACAGCCCCGACAGCCCCAGCAGCACCGACACCGGCACCAGCATCGACACCAGTGCCGGGGCCAGTACCACCGGCACCGCGCGGCCGGAGCGGATGGCCCGCTACGCCGCCGCCGACTACGTCGGCCAGCTCGGCCAGACCGCTGTGTCCAAGTCCCTGCCGCTGCTGGTCCTGGGCCGCCTGGGCGCGGAGGAGACCGCCTACTACTCCCTGGCGTACCTGGTCACCGACACCCTCTACCAGGCCGCCTACGCGATGGGGCAGTCCCTCACGGTGGAGGGCGCCGCCGAACCCCATCGTCTGGCGGAGCACGCGCGCCGCATGCTCCGCCACACCGCCCTGCTGATCACACCCGCGACCGTGGTCGCGGTGGTGGCGGCGCCGTGGATCCTCGGCCTGTTCGGCAGCGACTATGCCGCCCACGGCACCACGGTGCTGCGGTTGATGGCGCTGTCAGCGGTGCCGAACGTGCTGTTCGGCGTCGCCGTCCACGTCGCCCGGGTCCGCCAGGCCCTGGTCTTCCTGACGGGCCTGCAGCTCGTCTTCGCCGGCTTGCTGCTGGGCCTCACCGTGGTGCTGATGCCCCGCTACGGCCTCACCGGCGTCGGCATCGCGTGGCTGGCCACCGCCAGTGTCCTCGCACTCGCTCTGGCTGCCACGGCCCGGCGCTGGCTGACCACCCACCCGCACCAACCCTGAACCTTGTTCCGTCGACTCCGCGCTTCTCCGGGTGGGTGGAGTGAGGCGCCACATGGCGCAGTGGGTGGCATGGACGGTGAACTCGAGGACGGTTCCGTTGCCCAGCACCTTCCGGGCTGGCACAGCCGGGCAGCAACACGTGCCGGGGACGCTGGAGGTGGCGGAGCCTGCAACGGGCGGGAACGAGGCGCGCAGGCGGCGCTGCAGCGTGCGGGTGGCCCGGCGCCACGAACGCGGCAGGCGCGGGCGGCGGGCAGGAAGGGAGAAGGCGGCCGGCATGGGACCAGCTTGCCGAGACGACCGGCGGTCCCGGCGTTGCCACACCGCACCAGGCCGCGCAGCTCGGCCCGGCGCGCTCCAGTGCCCGCGCCGGCCACCCAGCCTGTGACCGGGCATCCAGGCATGATCGCGTTGCCGATGCATGCGGTGATCGGCCCGGCGGCCCCATTCGTCCGCCAGTAGTGCCATCGACGGGCCGGGTTTGCCCGGGAACGGGTGGCAGAGGTCAGTTCCGCTGCGTTAGCAAGAGTCCGGACAATGTCAGCACGACCATGCACATGGTCAGCGTGAGGC
>NZ_JOAI01000116.1 GCF_000717715.1 Streptomyces sp. NRRL B-24484
CTCCGGGAGCAGGTCCGGCGTGGTCCGAGCGAGAAGGCCACCGAGGCCCAGCACGCGAAGGGCAAGCTGACCGCCCGCGAGCGGATCGACCTGCTGCTGGACGAGGGCTCCTTCCACGAGGTGGAGCCGCTGCGCCGGCACCGCGCGCAGGGCTTCGGCCTGGAGGCCAAGAAGCCGCACACCGACGGCGTGGTGGTCGGCTGGGGCACCGTGCACGGCCGGACGGTCTTCGTCTACGCGCACGACTTCCGGATCTTCGGCGGCGCGCTGGGCGAGGCCCACGCCCAGAAGATCCACAAGATCATGGACATGGCCATCGCGGCCGGTGCGCCGCTCGTCTCGCTGAACGACGGCGCCGGCGCCCGCATCCAGGAGGGCGTCACCGCCCTCGCCGGCTACGGCGGCATCTTCCAGCGCAACACCAAGGCCTCGGGCGTGATCCCGCAGATCTCGGTCATGCTCGGCCCCTGCGCCGGCGGCGCCGCCTACTCCCCCGCACTCACGGACTTCGTGTTCATGGTCCGGGAGACCTCGCAGATGTTCATCACCGGCCCGGACGTCGTCCAGGCCGTCACCGGCGAGAAGATCACCCAGAACGGCCTCGGCGGCGCCGACGTCCACTCCTCGGTCTCCGGCGTCTCGCACTTCGTCTACGACGACGAGCAGTCCTGCATCGAGGAGGTCCGCTACCTCCTGTCGCTGCTGCCGCAGAACAACCGCGAGATGCCCCCCGCGAGCGCCACCGACGACCCGGTGGAACGCCGCAACGAGAGCCTGCTCGACCTGGTCCCCGCCGACGGCAACCGCCCCTACGACATGCGCAAGGTCATCGAGGAGGTCGTCGACCACGGCGAGTACCTGGAGGTCCACGAGCGCTGGGCGACCAACGTCATCGTGGCCCTGGCCCGGATCGACGGCCACGTCGTCGGCCTGATCGCCAACCAGCCGCAGTCGCTGGCCGGCGTCCTCGACATCAACGCCAGCGAGAAGGCCGCACGCTTCGTCCAGATGTGCGACGCCTTCAACATCCCGATCGTCACCCTGCTCGACGTCCCCGGCTTCCTGCCCGGCGTCGACCAGGAGCACGGCGGCATCATCCGGCACGGCGCCAAGCTGCTCTACGCGTACTGCAACGCCACCGTGCCGCGGATCTCGCTGATCCTGCGCAAGGCCTACGGCGGCGCCTACATCGTCATGGACTCCCGCTCCATCGGCGCGGACCTGTCCTTCGCCTGGCCCACCAACGAGATCGCCGTGATGGGCGCCGAGGGCGCCGCCAACGTCATCTTCCGCCGCGACATCGCCGCGGCCGAGGACCCCGAGGCGATGCGCGCACAGAAGATCAAGGAATACAAGAGCGAACTGATGCACCCGTACTACGCGGCCGAACGCGGCCTCGTGGACGACGTCATCGACCCCGCCGAAACCCGCCAGGTGCTCGCCGCCTCGCTCGCCATGCTCCGCACCAAGCACGCCGACCTGCCCAGCCGCAAGCACGGCAACCCACCGATGTA
>NZ_JOAI01000117.1 GCF_000717715.1 Streptomyces sp. NRRL B-24484
CCCGAGGACCGCACGGTTCACCATGATCGACACGACGAAGATCATGCCGTCCGAGGCAGCCATGTCCAACTCGCCGCAATCACGCACCAGCTCGTAAGACCTGCCGCGCCGTCGAACTCCAGATCACCTACGCGGACCGCAGCAGCACCACCCGTACCCGCACCCTGCGCGAGCCCACCGCCCACACCCCCCGCCTCACCGACACGCTCTACGCGGCGTTCACCTCGCTCGGCCTGCAGCGGGCCCGGATCCGCGCCGTCACCGTCCGGGTCGCCCACCTCGCCCCGGCCGCCACCGGCCACACCCAGCTCACCTTCGACCCGCAGACCGAGGACCGCCGCACCCTCGAACCCGTCATCGACCGGGCCGACCACCGGTGGGGCACCGGCACCCTCCGCCCGGCCGCGCTCACCGCGCCCGGGTCCGGCCGCGGCCAAGCCCGCGAGGGGGAGGTGCGGGTCGGTCCGAGTTGGACCACACCAGCACGCCGGGGCCGTCCGGCGTGATCACCGGCACCCAGGCCTCGTCGACCTCGCGGATCCGGCACTCGTCCGGCCACAGCCGGTGCGGCTCCTCGGACGTCCCGTCACAGGCCCAGTAGCGGACGGCTCCGACGCTCTCGCGGAGCCCGCCCCGCTCGTCCTCCGACCATGCGCGGTTCCAGGTGCCGGCGCCGCGGAACGGCTGTTCGAACAGCTCGCGCAGGGCATCCGGCCCGGTCCGGTCGAACAACGGCACCGGGAACCCCTCGACCTGCCCCCGCCGGCAGGCCGTCCCGCCGTACTGCTGCTGGTGGGCGATCCCCGTCCGTGCCTCGACCACCACGGACAACCGGCCGCCGCCACTGGTGCCGTCCGGATCGAGGAGGACGAAGCGCGGCGGAACTCCTGGGTGCGGGTCTTCCCTACGGCCGGCTCAGGGGCGGGAGCCGGGCGAGCAGCGCCGCTTCCGGATTCGCCGGGCAGCCTGCTCCGCGGGATGCCGTCCATGATCTTCACGACCCGGCGAGGACAGCGGGAGAGCGCATGAGCACCGCCCCCACCACCCGGCCGCCCGGTGCACCCGAGGTCACGTTCAGGGCGCTGGTGCGCAAGTGGTTCGAGCCGACCTCGCCGCTGGGCGCGATCCTGATCGTCGTCGTCGCGGCGGT
Source organism: Streptomyces sp. NRRL B-24484 (assembly GCF_000717715.1). Taxonomy (GTDB): domain Bacteria; phylum Actinomycetota; class Actinomycetes; order Streptomycetales; family Streptomycetaceae; genus Kitasatospora. Next base: position 1,151 of record NZ_JOAI01000117.1, read on the forward strand.
GCTCGTCCGGTTCCTCACCGTCGTCCTCCCCGCCCACCTGGTCATCGGCTGGAAGTAGCCCGCCGTCCGCCACATCGCCCGGGAACCGGCCGGGCCCTGCGTGTCGGGGCCGGGGTCGGGTTCAGGGGCCGGTGAGCATCGCACCGGGCACGACGACCACCGCGACCTCGCCCCCGCGGGTACGTCCGACCCAGACCTGTGCCCAGCCCTCCGGGACGCAGACGGTCAACAGGTCGGCCCCGCGGGCCTCGTCGCGGGTGCGCTCGAAGTGGTCGTCGCAGAGGTCCTCGGT
>NZ_JOAI01000118.1 GCF_000717715.1 Streptomyces sp. NRRL B-24484
TCCTTACCTTCGTGCGTGGGTTCGGTCCGGTCATTCGTACGATCGGGAGACCCAGGGGCGCCGGGTGTGGCTCAAAAAGCTCATGCCGTTCGTGTGGCTTTCAGTGATTGGCCGCCCGGCGTCCCGCGACGACACGGCCGCTCATTGGGATGCGCGAACTCGATCGCTTCGTAAGGACACGTCGGCGTGGTCGTCTGCAGGGACCAGGAGACGGACCGACGAAGGAGGCTCGGGTGCCAGAGCTGTGGGCAGGGACGGACGCGGGCAAGGCCGAGCACCACTGCACGGTCATCGACAGTCATGGGACAAAGGTGCTGTCGCGCCGCGTTCCCAACGACGAGCCCGCACTGCTGGAACTCATCGGCGATGTCCTGAAGTTGGCCAGCGGTGAGCCGGTGACGTGGGCCGTCGATCTGAACGCCGGCGGGGCCGCCCTGCTGATCGCCCTGCTGGTCGGCCACGGCCAGCGGCTGCTCTACATCCCGGGCCGGACCGTGCACCACGCCTCCGGCTCCTACCGCGGCGATGGGAAGACCGACGCCAAGGACGCATACGTCATCGCCGACCAGGCCAGGATGCGCCGTGACCTGCAACCCCTTCAGGAGTGGGACGAGATCGCCGTCGACCTGCGGATCCTCACCGCCCGCCGCTACGACCTCACCGCCGACCGCACCCGCGCGATCAACCGCCTGCGCGCCCAGATCCTGGAGTACTTCCCGGCCCTCGAGCGCGCCTTCGACTACAGCACCTCCAAGGCCGCCCTCCTGCTGCTGACCGGCTACCAGACGCCGGCCGCCCTGCGCAGGATCGGCCAGGCCCGCCTGGTCACATGGCTCGCCAACCGCAAGGTGCGAAACGCCCCGACCGTCGCCGCTGCGGCACTCCAGGCAGCCCACGCCCAGCACACCGTCATCCCCGGTGAGAAGACTGCCGCGGTCATGGTGAACACCCTGGCCAGGGCCGTGATGGCCCTGGACGAGGAGATCGCCCGCACCGACGCGGCGATCGAGGCACGGTTCCGCCAGCACCCGCACGCCGACGCGCTCACGAGCATGCCCGGCATCGGAATCCTGCTCGGCGCCGAGTTCATCGCCTGCACCGGCGGTGACATGGATGTCTTCGGCAGCCCGAACCGGCTCGCCGGCGTCGCCGGCCTCGCGCCCGTTCCCAAGGACTCCGGACGCATCAGCGGCAACATGCGTCGGCCTCACCGCTATCACCGTCGGCTCTTGCGCGTGTTCTACCTCTCCGCCCAGGTCGCGGCCCGTTGCTGCCCCAGCTCAAGGACGTTCTACGAACGCAAGCGAAGCGAGGGCAAGACCCACAAGCAGGCCGTCCTCGCCCTCGCCCGCCGCCGCCTCAACGTCCTCTGGGCCCTCATACGCGACCAGCGCACCTTCACCACCGAGCCACCCCGACGCGACCTCGCAGAGGCATGAC
>NZ_JOAI01000119.1 GCF_000717715.1 Streptomyces sp. NRRL B-24484
GGGCCTTCGCCCGTGAAGGTGGACACGCGGTTGGTTGTCACGCGGCGAGGGTGAGCTTAGCGGTGTGGTGTCGCCGTTCGTATTCGTTGGGGCTGAGGTGGCCGTTGGCGGAGTGGCGACGGCGGGTGTTATAGCGGGTCAGCCAAGCGAAGACGGTCCTCCTGCAGGTGGCCGGGCCGCCGTAGTCGCGAGCGCCTTGGAGCGTCTCGCGTTTGAGGGAGGCGTGGAAGCTCTCGCAGGCTGCGTTGTCCGCGCTGCTGCCGACCGCGCCCATCGAACGGATGACGCCCAGACCGGAACACAGGTCGGCGAAGGCCCTGGAGCCGTATTGCGCCCCGTGGTCGGAGTGGAACACCGCCCCTTCCAGGCCGCCGCGGGTCGCGGCCGCCATTCGCAGCGCGTCGGCGACCAGGCCGGCGCGCATGTGGTCGGCGATCGACCAGCCCACGACCTTGCGGCTGAAGCAGTCCAGCACGGTCGCGAGGTAGAGGAACTCCCCGCCTGCCAGGGGCAGATAGGTGATGTCGCCCATGTACTTGCGTCCCGGTTCGGTGGCGGTGAAGTCCCGCCGGAACAGGTCCGGGACCGCCTGGGCGGCCGGGTCGGGGACGGTGGTGCGGACTCTTCTGCGCAGGCGGATACCGGCGATGGAGTACGTCCGCATGACCCGGGCGACCCGTTTGTGGTTGACCAGCGTCCCGGCCTCGCGGAGTTCCGCGGTCACCCTGGGCGAGCCGTAGGCGCCGCCCGAGCCGGCGTGGATCCTGCGAATCTGTTCGACCAGGACCTGGTCCTCGCGTCGGCGGACGACCCTGGCGTCGGCCCCGCCGAGCCACTTGTAGTAGCTGGACCGGTTGAGGTCCAGGACCTGGCAGAGCCGCTTCACCTCGTAGGTGTCCCGGTGGTCGTGGACGAACTGGAAGCGGCTCACCAGTTCGTCTCGCCGGCGAAATACTTGGCGGCCTTGCGCAGGATGTCCCGTTCGGTGGCCAGCTTCCGCTCGCTCGCTTCAAGCTCGGCCACTCGGGCCTCCAACTGCCGGATCCGCATCTCCGGATCGTCGGACGCGGTCGGCTGCCCTGCCCTGGCTGTGGCCGTGCCGGCGGCCCGCGGCCCGGTGGGGACGATGCCGCGGCGTTCGCGGTCCCGCAGCACCCACTCGCGCAGCGTCGCCCTGTTGATGCCCAGGTCAGCGGCGATGTCCTTGTATGTCGCCCCGGGCGTGGACTCGTACAGGGCCACAGCATCGGCCTTGAACTCGTCCGAGTAGTCCTTCATCGCCATCGGCGCTGTTCTCGCTTCCTCCGGATCAAGCAGATCCAGTATCAGCGTGTCCACCTCTCAGGGCGAAGGCCCTC
>NZ_JOAI01000120.1 GCF_000717715.1 Streptomyces sp. NRRL B-24484
GCTCCTCCTCCCGCTGGGCCGCCAGGTCGGGGACGGCGGCGATCGCCTCGGCGCAGCGGCCCTGCCGGATGAGCAACTGGGCCAGCTCGACCGCTGCCGAGCGGCCGGGGCACCGGCGCAGGTGCGCAACTGCCTCCTCCTCGCGGCCGTCCTGCGCGAGCAGCCGCCCGACGGTGGCCTCCCGGTCGTCGATCTCGCCCGGCGACGGCTCCTCGGTGTCCGCCACGGCCTCGATCTCGGCGAGGGCCTCCCGGCAGCGGCCGGCGTCGCCCAGCAGCCACCAGCGGTTGGACGGGATCCAGTACTGCCCGTTCTCCTCCATGTAGGCGGCGCTGCGCCCTTCGGTGAGTTCCAGCGCCCGGTCCGGGAGCCCGTGTTCGGCCAGCACGATGATCGTCGACTGGAGGAGGTTCGTGTCGTGGAGGTCGTCGAAGGTGTGCGCCACGACGGCGACGGCCTCGTCGAACCGGCCCTGGCGGGCCAGCAGCACCAGCAACGCGCTCTCGTACCGGGTCGGGTGGGTGACGGTGTCGACGAGGCCGCGCAGGAACGCCTCCGCCTCCCCGGACCTCCCGAGATCCTGCAGGGCGGTCACGTAGGCGGCCGATACGGTGGGCTGTTGGGGGCCGGTGGCGAGGTCGCGCAGCTCGTCGATCCGGCCGTTGCGGGCCAGGAGGTCGGCGTAGAACTCGACGGTGTTCTGCGGGCCGTAGCGGCGTGCGGCCACGTCCGCGCCCAGCAGGGCGATCGCCTCGTCCACCCGCCCGGAGCGCTCCAGGACCAGGGCCCGCATGGGCAGCGCGTTCCAGAGGTCACGAACACCGCAGGAATCCGGGCCCCGCCCGAACTCCTCGGCGACCGGGGTGAGCAGCTCCAGCACGCGGTCGTCGCGCCCCCGGCCCTCGGTGATCCGCACCAGGGCCCGAAGCGCCCGGTCCTCGCGCAGGCGCGGCACCAGCACGTCGATCGCCTCGTCCACCCGGCCTGCTCCGGCCAGCACCTCGGCGTAGTCGGGCCACGCGCCGCGCGGTTCCGTCTCCCGTGACCCGGGGTGCGCGAGCTCCAGGGCCTGCTCGACCCGGCCCCACCGCACCAGGACGTCGGCGCCCACCCGGACGGCGGGCTGCCAGCCGGTGGCCGCGAACGGCTCGACGACCTCCCAGGCCCGCCCGAACTCGCCCTCCGCGCACAGCCCGCGCACCGCACCCTCCGCGCAGAACCAGTCGCCCCGAGCCCGCGCCGCCTCGACCAACGGCTCCGGACCGCCCCGTTCGAGGATCTCGTCCAC
>NZ_JOAI01000121.1 GCF_000717715.1 Streptomyces sp. NRRL B-24484
GCCGTCATCGTCAGCGCCGCCCGTTCGCCGATCGGCCGGGCCTTCAAGGGCTCGCTGAAGGACGTCCGCCCGGACGACCTCACGTCCCAGATCATCGCCGCCGCCCTGGCCAAGGTCCCCGGGCTCGACCCGCGGCAGATCGACGACCTGATGCTCGGCTGCGGCCTGCCCGGCGGCGAGCAGGGCCACAACCTCGGCCGGATCGTCGCGGTGCAGATGGGCATGGACTACCTGCCCGGCACCACGATCACCCGCTACTGCGCCTCCTCGCTGCAGACCACCCGCATGGCGCTGCACGCGATCAAGGCCGGCGAGGGCGACATCTTCGTCTCGGCCGGTGTCGAGGCCGTCTCGCGGAGCATCAACGGCACCTCCGACGGCATGCCGAACACCCCCAACCCGCTCTTCGACGACGCGCAGGCCCGCACCGCCAAGCGCGCCGCCGAGGGCGGCGGCCACTGGCACGACCCGCGCGAGGACGGCATCCTGCCCGACGCCTACATCGCGATGGGCCAGACCGCCGAGAACCTCGCCGCGCTCAAGGGCATCACCCGCGCCGAGCAGGACGAGTTCGGCGTCCGCTCGCAGAACCTCGCCGAAAAGGCCATCGCGGCCGGCTTCTGGCAGCGCGAGATCACCCCGATCACCACCCCCGACGGCACCGTCGTCTCCCAGGACGACGGCCCGCGCGCCGGCGTCACCCTGGACGCCGTCTCCGGCCTCCGGCCGGTCTTCCGCCCCGACGGCACCGTCACCGCCGGCAACTGCTGCCCGCTCAACGACGGCGCCGCCGCCCTCGTGATCATGTCCGACACCAAGGCCCGCGAGCTGGGCATCACCCCGCTCGCCCGCGTCGTCTCCACCGGCGTCTCCGGCCTCTCCCCGGAGATCATGGGCTACGGCCCGGTCGAGGCCACCAAGCAGGCCCTCGCCCGCGCCGGCATGACCATCGGCGACATCGACCTCGTCGAGATCAACGAGGCCTTCGCCGCCCAGGTCATCCCCTCCTACCGCGACCTCGGCATCGACCTCGACCGCCTGAACGTCAACGGCGGCGCCATCGCCATCGGCCACCCCTTCGGCATGACCGGCGCCCGCATCACCACCACCCTGATCAACTCCCTCCAGTGGCACGACAAGCAGTTCGGCCTGGAGACCATGTGCGTCGGCGGCGGCCAGGGCATGGCCATGGTCATCGAACGACTCAGCTGAACCGCAGCGC
>NZ_JOAI01000122.1 GCF_000717715.1 Streptomyces sp. NRRL B-24484
GGTGAACTCAACCCGTCAGCGCAACATCCCAGGTGACGGAGGATGTGGCGCATGGCGAGGTTGGGTCGTCCGGGCATGTCGGACACACAGAAGCGAGAATTGTGGGATCGCTGGAAAGCCGGTGAGTCGATCAGCGAGATCTCACGGGCGCTGGGCAGGCCGCCTGGATCGATCTTCACGATCATCAAGTCCAACGGCGGATACGTTCCACCGATCCGGCAACGGAGGCCGGGCCAACTGACCTTTCATGAGCGGGAGTCGATCTCGCGCGGTCTCGCTCGGGGCGACTCGATCCGCGAGATAGCCCGCACCCTGGGACGTGCCGCCTCGACCGTCAGCCGGGAGATCGCCCGCAACAAGGGACCCGCACGCTACCGGGCCGTGGATGCCGAGGACCGCGCCTGGGACCGCGCCCGGCGCCGGCAGCCGTGCCTGCTCGCCTCCAGCCAGTCGCTTCGGGACTTCGTGGCTGAGAAGCTTGCCGAAGACTGGTCACCGGAGCAGATCTCCGGCCATCTGGCCAAGGTCCATGCTGCCGGATCGGGGATGCGGGTGAGCCACGAGACGATCTACAAGTCCTTGTTCATCCAGGCTCGCGGCGTGCTCGCCAAGGAGCTCCAGAAGCATCTGAGGTCCGGCCGCCCGACGCGCCGCAACATTCACAACACCGTTAAGGGGCAGTGGCGTTCGCAGATCAAGGAGGCGGTCTCGATCAGCGAGCGGCCTGCCGAGGCAGACGATCGCGCGATCCCCGGCCACTGGGAAGGCGACCTTCTCCTCGGCCGCGGGCTGACCCAGATCGCCACAGTCGTCGAACGCTCCACCCGGTTCACGGTCCTCGTCCAGCTCGACGGGCGGGACATGGCCACCGTCACCGCGAGATTGTCCGCCAAGATGCTCGATCTGCCCGCCGAGCTCAGGAAATCTCTCACCTGGGACCGCGGCATGGAGCTGGCCGGACACAAGGACGTTGCCGCCGCGACCGGCCTGAGCGTGTACTTCGCTGACCCGCGCAGCCCTTGGCAGCGCGGCACGAACGAGAACACCAACCGCCTGTTGCGTCAGTACATGCCCAAGGGCACGAGCATGGAACACCTGACCCAGGAGGACCTCGACAAAATCGCCGTGAAGTTGAACACGCGGCCCCGGAAGACCCTCGACTTCGACACGCCGGCCGATAGGCTGGAGCCCCTGTTGCGCTGACGGGTTGAGTGCACC
>NZ_JOAI01000123.1 GCF_000717715.1 Streptomyces sp. NRRL B-24484
CAGGCCCGGCATCCGGTCGCCGGTGGGCTCGTCGTCGCCGAGGGACAGGATGACTTTGCGGGCGATTGCCAGGTCGGCGCGTTCCGCGTCGAGTTCGGCTCACATTCCCCCAACAGTGTGGCAAGCCGACTCACTCCACGTCGGCCAACCACTGGTCGATGAGCACCTTGCCGATCGAGTCGACCCGGTAGGGCCCGCCGGCAGCGGAGTCCGTAATTCGCGACCGAAGTTCGGCCGCCGTGAACCAACGTGCCTCCACCACCTCCACGTTGTCCACGTCGATCCGGTCGGAAACGGCCTCGGCGCGGAACCCGATCATCATCCCGGATGGGAACGGCCACGACTGGGATCCCTGATAGGTGATCGTCCCCACCTCGACACCGGCCTCTTCGGCGACCTCGCGGCGCACCGCGTCCTCGAGGCTCTCCCCGATCTCGACGAACCCAGCCAGCGTGCTGAAGCGGTCCGGACCGGATCCCGCGTGCCGGCCGAGCAGGCAGCGCCGAGGCGTGCCGGGTAGTTCGACCAGCACAATCACGGCCGGTTCGATCCGCGGGAAGAGCAGCTTTCCGCAGTCCTGACAGGTCCGCAGGTGGCCACCGTTGCTGGCGACGGCCGGACCGCCGCACGCGCCGCAGAACCGCTGATTCCGGTTCCAGTGCAGGATTCCACGGGCATACGCGAGCAGGCCCGCCTCGTCCGGCGTGATGGTGGGAACCATGGCTCGCACCTCCAGCACCGTGTCCGCGATGGCCAGTTCGACGGCGCTGGACCGGTCGACGCGGGACACGTCGGCCGCGAACACCGCGGCCTCTCCGTCCAGGCCGAGAAACACCTGGTCGTCGGCGGCGTCGAGGATGCCCCGCGCCTCGGCCAGCGGCAGCCGGATGGGCCTGTCGTCGCGGACCAGACAGTGGTCCCGCCACAAGGGAATCACCTGGGTACTGGGGCTCGTCAACAGCCCGGCGACCCACTCCGAGTCGGTACGCCGGCCGCCAACCCGGTCAAGCCCCAAGCCGCTGTAATACAAGGTTCCCCCTAGCCCGTCCTGTCCTGCGCAGATTCCACGATAGTGGGCGTCCACCAACTGGGGTATCGAGCTCGGTCTCGACGACGAGGCCGGCGCTGGTCAGACGCTTGAGCTTGTTGCGCATGCCGGAGATGTGCGTGGGCTCGGTGCCGGTGGCCAGGGTGCGGC
>NZ_JOAI01000124.1 GCF_000717715.1 Streptomyces sp. NRRL B-24484
TCTTACGAGCTGGTGCGTGATTGCGGCGAGTTGGACATGGCTGCCTCGGACGGCATGATCTTCGTCGTGTCGATCATGGTGAACCGTGCGGTCCTCGGGCATCGAATGCTGACCGGCGTCTCGCGTCGACACTTGGCAGAGCTGATCGCCGAGCTGGCGTCGCCCTGGCAGGCGGTGGTGGAGGGCCGGCGGCACACGGTCCGGGGTGGAGTCCGGCGCCGGGCTGCCGGTGCGGGCGCCAAGCACCGGCTGGTGTTCACCGACCGAGTGGTCGCGACGCTGATCCATCTGCGACACGATCTCCCGCACGCGGTCCTTGGCCTGCTGTTCGGCGTGGACCGCTCCACAATCACCCGGGCTGTCGCCGAGATACGCGGCCTGCTCGCCCGGCGCGGCTTCGCGGTGCCCGACCGCCCCGGGATCCGGCTGCGGACCCTCGCAGACGTCTTCGCCTACGCCCAGGCCGAGGGTGTGGTCCTACGACTGGATGCCACCGAGGTCCAGGTCCGCCGCCCGGCCGGCCACCGCGGCGGGCGGCGGGCCTTCGTGTCCGGCAAAAAGAAGCAGAACACCATGAAGGCCACCGTCGTCGCCGACGAGGTGGGCCGCACCCTGTGGGCCGGCAACCTCCGCCCGGGACGCATGCACGACGCCACCGCCATCCGTGGCGAAGGCATCGACGACCTGTTCCACCAGTTCCCCGGCGTCCAAGTCCTGCTCGATGAAGGGTACTTGGGGCTTCGGCGGGATCACCCCGGCCAGGCAGTCACCCCGCCGCGGAAGGCGAACAAGATCTGCCCGCCGGAAGTCCACGAGGCACGGGAGCGGGCCCGCCACCAGCACTCCTCCCAGCGCATCCCGGTGGAACACGCCCTCGCCGACCACAAGCGATGGAAAGGCCTGACTCGCTGGACCCACCGCCGCGACACGCTCCCGGACACCTACCTCGCCATCGCCGCACTGGTCTCCGACCGCACCGCCACCGCCTGAACAAGGCCCCAGCTCAGGCCGGCACATCCCCAGCGCAATCACGCACCAGCTCGTTACTGATCATTTCAGAATGAGGTCCGAAGCTTCCGCAGGCAGATGATGCTGCAGGCGAGTTGGAGCAGGCCCAGGTGGAGGTCGGCGCGTATCTCGTAGC
>NZ_JOAI01000125.1 GCF_000717715.1 Streptomyces sp. NRRL B-24484
TATTGATCCGAAACGGTAGGGGTTCTGGGTCGTTGAACACCGTGTGAGTGGACTGGTGGGGGACGCGCGGCACTTGTCGCCGTCGGCGCAGGAAGCGTTGCGGCTGCGGGCGGTGGCCGCGCTGGTCGAGGGGCGGGACCGCGAGGACGTCGCGGCGATGTTCAAGGTCTCGCTGAAGGCGGTGGACGGCTGGTGGGCGAAGTGGCTGGCCGGCGGGCGTGAGGCGCTGATCGGGCGTCCGCGCGGGCGGCGAGCCGGGGAGCATCAGGTGCTGTCCGAGGCCGAGCAGGCCGCGGTGCGGCAGGCCGTGCTCGACCACCAGCCCTGTGAGCTGGGGCTTGTCGGTCAGCTGTGGACGCGTTCCCAGGTGGGTGCGCTGATCGCGAAGCTGTACCGGGTCCGCCTGACGGAGCCGGGGGTGGGCAAGTACCTGCGCCGCTGGGGGCTGTCGTTCCAGCGCCCGGACAAACGGGCCGTCGAGCAGAATCCCGAGGCGGTGCGCGGCTGGCTGGAGGAGGCCTGGCCGGCGATCCGAGCACGGGCGAAGGCCGAGGACGCCGAGGTGCTCTTCGCCGACCAGGTCGGCATCCGCTCTGACCAGGTCACCGGCCGGACCTGGGGCGAGAAGGGGCGGACCCCGATCGTGCGCCGGACCGGGAACCGCTTCTCGGTCAACGCGATGTCGGCGATCAGCACCAAGGGCCGCATGCACTTCATGGTCTTCACCGAGACCTTCGACGCGCAGGTCATGTGCCGGTTCCTCGACCGGCTTGCCGGCCACTTCGACCGCAAGATCCACCTCGTCGTGGACCGCCACTCGGCCCACCGCAGCAAGAAGGTCCGCGCCTGGCTGGCCGACCATGCCGACCGGGTCGAGCTGCACTTCCTGCCGTCGTACTCGCCTGAGCTCAATCCCGACGAACTCGTCAACGCTGACCTCAAGCGCAGCCTGCCCATGAGGCACCGGGCCCGGAACCAGGCCGAGCTGGCAGCCGAAGCCCGACGCTTCTTCCACCGACGCCAGCGCCAACCCCACATCGTCCGCGGCTACTTCCACGGTTCGCAGGTCCGCTACACCCTCGACGAGAACCAATTGAGTTTCTGATCAATAG
>NZ_JOAI01000126.1 GCF_000717715.1 Streptomyces sp. NRRL B-24484
GCACCCCACACCCACTCACACCACAGCAGGCCAGGGCTCAGGAAGGTAAGTCGGCCCGGTGAGAACCGGCATGCGACTCCCCGACCAGCACCAACGATCGAGCCCGGCCCAAGGTGCCGCCCCTCAAGCGAGCACCCAAGCGAGCACCCATAGGAGCGCCCAGACGCGCACCCAAAGGAGCAGCCAAGCGAGCATCAAAACAGCTTTTAAATGTGGTATGCTTCTTTATGCCGGAAGGGGTTGGCGCCCCTCCCGGCCACTCGATCAAGTCACCTACGGAGGACCCCTCATGGCGCAGGCAACGACCCCGGGCGAGCAGTTGGTCAGCTCGGAGCTGCTCATCGAGACGTGCAACGCGGAAGCCGAGTACCAGGCCGCGCTGAAGGCCGCCCAGGCCGCCAAGACCAAGCGGGACCAGAACCTCTACGAGATGTGGCGCGCCGCCGGTGGTGACGCCCGCGCCGTCGCCGCCACGCTGCCGACGACGGTCAAGACCCGGACGGTCAAGGCGGCGGTGGTGAAGCTCGCTCCCCCGCAGGACTTCACCCAGCTCTCTCTCCTCGACCTCCAGGACCTGAAGTCGCACGCGCTGGCCGCCTAGGTTCGCACCGGGCGGCGGTAGTTGGCGCTGCCGCCGCCCCTCACTCGACCACCATTCGCTGAATCCCAGAGGAAATGACAAATGGCTGACGTTGCCCGCGAATTCGAATTCCTTTTCCCCGGTACCGCCAATTCCGTCGTCCGAGCTCTTGAGCGCGTTCGGCGTGGAGCGGGAGAGCAGGTTGCCAAGATTGTGGGGGGCGGAATGCCGTCCGGTCGGCCCGAGGAGATTCGGGCGGCGGTCGCGGAGTTCAACCGGGTCGCGGGTGACGTGCTCGGGCGGCCGGGGGCGAGCGGGTACGACGCCCGCCGGTTCCGGGCACGGGAGGCGGTGCGGTCGCTCACCAGTGCCATGGAGAGCGTGGCTCTGGGCGACGTCGAGGAGGCGTTGACCGCCACTCAGGCCGCCTGGCGGGCGGCGGGCGCGGTGCAGCGCGCCCGGTAGTCGAGTCGGGGGCGGTCGGTGTGCGAC
>NZ_JOAI01000127.1 GCF_000717715.1 Streptomyces sp. NRRL B-24484
TGGTCACCGACGCCGCGAGCGGCGAGGTCCTCTCCACCCACGAGCAGGTGCAGACCACCAACGCGACCGGCACCGGCAAGGGCGTCTTCGTCGGCTCGGTCCCGCTGACCACCAACTACACCGGCTCGACGTACCAGCTGAAGGACGCCACCCGCGGCGGCCAGTACACCACCACGCTGAACAACAAGACCTCCGGCGCGGGCACCCTGCTGACGGACACCGACAACGCGTGGGGCACCGGCCTGGTCTCCAGCAGCCAGTCCGCCGCCGTGGACGCCCAGTACGGCGCGGCCGTGACCTGGGACTTCTACAAGAACACCTTCGGCCGCAACGGCATCAAGAACAACGGTGTCGGCGCCTACAGCCGGGTGCACTACGGCCGGAACTACGTCAACGCGTTCTGGGACGACTCCTGCTTCTGCATGACGTACGGCGACGGCGCGTCCAACACCCACCCGCTGACCGAGCTGGACGTGGCCGGCCACGAGATGAGCCACGGCGTCACGGCCAACACCGCGGGCCTGAACTACTCGGGCGAGTCCGGCGGCCTGAACGAGGCCACCAGCGACATCTTCGGCACCGGCGTGGAGTTCTACGCCAACCTGGCCGCCGACAAGGGCGACTACCTGATCGGCGAGCTGATCAACATCAACGGCGACGGCTCGCCGCTGCGCTACATGGACAAGCCGTCCAAGGACGGCGGCTCGGCGGACTACTGGTCGTCGTCGGTGGGCTCGCTCGACGTCCACTACTCGTCCGGCGTCGCCAACCACTTCTTCTACCTGCTGGCCGAGGGCAGCGGCGCGAAGACGATCAACGGCGTCAGCTACAACAGCCCCACCTACAACGGCTCCACCGTCACCGGCATCGGCCGGGCCAAGGCGCTCCAGGTCTGGTACCGGGCGCTGAGCGTCTACATGACGTCCACCACCAACTACAAGGGCGCGCGCACCGCGACCCTGAACGCGGCGACGGACCTCTACGGTGCCGGTTCCACCGAGTACGCCCAGGTCGCCGCTGCCTGGGCCGCGGTGAACGTCAGCTGACGCACC
>NZ_JOAI01000128.1 GCF_000717715.1 Streptomyces sp. NRRL B-24484
CCTAGATGATTGATTCCAAGGGATAGCTGCGCAGATGGCGCGAGAGTGTCCAGGCTCAGTTTGTGACGACCGAGATGGACACCCTCGCGACTGCACTCTACGTGCAGACCGACGACCTGCTGAAGAGTTCGCCGCAACTGGCGCCGTGGCGCCCGAAGGTGGGCCTCGCACCCAAGCTCACGGACGCCGAGCTGGTCACCTTGGCGGTGATGCAGGCCCTGCTCGGCTTCACCTCCGAAGCCCGCTGGCTGCGGTTCGCCCGCGCCCACCTGCGGCACCTGTTCCCCTACCTGCCCCAGCAGAGCGGCTGGAACAAGCGGCTGCGCCGCACGGCCGGGCTGATCCGGCACACCGTCCGCGCACTGGCCCGGGACACCGCGCTGTGGAGCGACGACGTCTGGCTGGTGGACTCCACACCCGTCGAGTGCGGCCGCTCCCGGGAGACCGTCAAGCGCTCCGACCTTGCCGGATGGGCCGAGTACGGATACTGCGCCAGCCACAGCCGGTTCTTCTGGGGCCTGCGCCTGCACCTGGTCTGCACGCTCCACGGCCTGCCGGTGGCCTTCGCACTGACCGGCGCCAAGGCCGTCGAGCGCGAGGTCCTGCTCGACCTCCTCGCCGCCGAGCGGGACCTGGTCGGCAGTCGGCCGGGCCAGGTCCTGCTCGCGGACATGAACTACTACGGGCGCGAGTTCGAGCATGAGCTGGCCGCCACCGGCCTGCGTCTCCTGCGGCCGGCCCGCAAGGGCGAGTCCCCGCGGCCCGGATCGGCGCTGTTCAAGCCGCTGCGACAACTGATCGAGTCGGTCAACCAGACACTCAAGGCCCAGCTGGACCTCGAACGCCACGGCGGCCGAACACCGGCCGGCGTGATCGTCCGCGTCCTGCAGCGGATCCTGGCCCTGACCGCAGCAATCTGGCACAACCACAAGACCGGCCGGCCCACGCTGCGATCACTCACCGCCTACGACCACTGACCCTTGGAATCAATCATCTAGTG
>NZ_JOAI01000129.1 GCF_000717715.1 Streptomyces sp. NRRL B-24484
CCCGGCGCCGTGATCCGCGCGGGCCTCGGCCTCGCCCCCGAGGAACGCAAGGCCCAGGCCCTGTTCCTGCACCGCTCGATCCGCGACAACACCTCCACCGTCGTCCTGGAACGCCTGCGCCGCTTCCGCTTCGTCAAGCGCGCCGCCGAACGCGACCTCGCCCAGCAGTACGCGGACCGGCTCCGGGTCCGCACCCCGTCCATCGAACACGAGGTCCGCAAACTCTCCGGCGGCAACCAGCAGAAGGTCGTCCTCGCCCGCTGGCTCGCCCGCAAACCCAAGGTCCTCATCCTGGACGAGCCCACCCGCGGCATCGACGTCGGCGCCAAGGCCGAGATCTACCAGATCATCGCCGACCTCGCCGCCGACGGCGTCGCCATCCTCGTCATCTCCTCCGAACTCCCCGAGGTCCTCGGCCTCGCCGACCGCATCGTCGTCATGCAGAACGGCCGCATCACCGGCGAACTCGACCGCGCCCAGGCCACCGAGGAAGCCATCCTCAACCTCGCCATGGCCGACGACATCGCCCCTGCCCGCACCCCTGGAGCCCCCGCATGAGCACCACGACCACCACCCCGCCCGCCACCGCCGGCACCCCCAAGCCGCGCAGGAACGCGAGCCCGCTCGCGTTCCTCACCTCCGTCGGCGGACAGAACCTCAGCCTCATCGGCGCCCTGGTCGTCGTCCTCGCCCTCTTCGGCACCCTCAACACCAACTACCTCAGCATCTCCAACATCCAGGTCATCGCCGAGGCCGCCACCATCACCGGCCTGCTCGCCGTCGTCCAGACCGTCGTCATCATCTGCGGCGGCCTCGACATCTCCGTCGGCTCCCAGGCCGGCGTCGCCTCGGTCGTCAGCGCCATGGCCTTCACCGCCGCCAGCTCCAACCCCCTCGTCGGCATGGCCGCCGCCGTCGCCGTCGGCATCCTCGTCGGCGTCCTCAACGGACTGGTCATCGTCTACGGCCGCGTCAACCCCACCATCGC
>NZ_JOAI01000130.1 GCF_000717715.1 Streptomyces sp. NRRL B-24484
CCTCCGGAGCCGCGCCGCGCCGCCGCTACGCGGCGGTGTGCTGCTCCGCCACTCCGTGGCGGATGGGCGCAAGTGACTGCGCTCCTCCGGAGCGCTGCAGACTTGCCCGGATTGATTGGTATTCAGGTCCACATATGTGCAGTTCAGGGCCTTGCAGCCGTCGCGCTCCGCGCTTAGGTGGTGAGGTCGGGTGGTCATGGATCCAGTGTAGCGGAACCGCCGTCACCCATCCCCTGGCATCCAATCGGTGGATTGCTGACTTAGCGTCAGTTGATTATGGTGTAGACCAATTTTCCTTGAATGGTCCAGTCCGCTCGCTATAGGTCTACACCATTCGGATTGGATTCGGTCCGCCCTCCGGGCCTTAACCCTCCCGATCAAATTTCAGATGTGGTATTCTTCTTCATGTCGGAAAGGGGTTGGCGCTCCGCCCGGCCACTCGGAACACACCGCCATCAGAAAGAGGCTCAGAATGTCTGACTACCGCGACGACAATTACCCGGACTACGGCATGGAACAGATCTCCCAGCTCACGGAGGTAATCACGGACTCCGCTCCGGTCATTGCCTCCGTCATGCCGAAGCTTCCCGCCGGAACCTGCGGCCCGGGTCTGATCACCTACTCCTACCAGCTCGACGGCGTGACCATCACCGCCGACCCGAAGGACGAGTGGTCCACGGAGTTCCGCGAGTCGGTCAAGAATCTGATCGTCGCTGCCTTCGCCTTCAACGGCTGGCCTGTCGTCAAGGTAATGGTCGGCGGCGGCCGAAGCGTCCGGGTTCTCCACCCGCGCGAAGTTCTCCTTTCCCGCCTCTGACTCTGAGTCCACTCGGTGGGCTGTGCCCGGGTCACCGCCCCGGGCACAGCCCGGGGCCCCTAGAAGGCTCTTTCCGGCCTCCAGAGGCCGGCGAACACGCCAACCCCAATTGCCGGCCTGTATGGGTCGGCTCCGCCGCCCCCACCCCCCACCGCCCAC
>NZ_JOAI01000131.1 GCF_000717715.1 Streptomyces sp. NRRL B-24484
GGCCTCGTCGGCTACGAGATGGCACTCCTCGTCGACCGCGCCGGCGCCGTCCTCACCCCCGCCCTCCGGGCAGAACTGCAGGGCAGCCTGCTGCACTGACGGTTCGTCGGATACCGTCCTGGTATTCGAAAGACCTCATTGCCCGTCCCCGAGTCCTCCGGCACCCGCCGGCGGACTCGGGTTCGGGCGTTGTACGGCCTTCGCACCACCGGCCCGGACACCCCCGTGTCCGGGCCAGCACCGCACCGCCGCACCCTGTGAGGAGAGGAACCGTGACACCGCCAGACGACCGCAGCGGTCAGTACGGCGTCCCGTACCCCGGTACCGGCCACGACGCGTTCGGAGCCCCCGGCGTCGGCCACGGACAGCCGTACCAGCAGCAGTACGCCGCGCCCTCGGGCCAGCAGTACTTCACCCAGCCCTACGGGGACCAGCAGCCCTACGGCGTGCCCCCGGAGCAGGGACACTACGGGGCGGAGGCCGGGTACCAGGACTACCCGGGCCCCGAGCCCTTCCCTGAACGCGCGCCCGAGGAGCCCGGCCACGTGGAGGAGTTCGAGGACGACTCGGACTCCGGGCCCCTGATCAGGCCGTTCGCGATGACCGGCGGCCGCACCCGGCCGCGGTACGAGCTGGCCATCGAGGCGCTGGTCTCGGCCAGCGTCGACCCGGCCCGCCTGGCCTCGCTGCTGCCCGAGCACCAGCGGATCTGCACGCTCTGCACGGACGTGAAGTCCGTCGCCGAGGTCTCCGCGCTGCTCGGCCTGCCGCTCGGTGTCGCCCGGATCCTCGTGGCGGACCTGGCCGAGGCCGGCCTGGTCACCATCCACCAGCCCGCTGCCGGCGGCGAATCCGGCAACCAGCCCGACGTCACGCTGCTCGAAAGGGTCCTCAGTGGACTTCGCAAGCTCTAACGCGGCCGCCCCCAGCCGCGCCACCACCTCCGCGAAGATCGTCGTCGCCGG
>NZ_JOAI01000132.1 GCF_000717715.1 Streptomyces sp. NRRL B-24484
TAGGGCGTGTTTCGAAAGTGCTGGTCAGAGCCATTCGTTGATGGCCGCGACCAGCACGGTCGCCTCGTAGCGCACGGCCAACTTGTCGTACCGCGTGGCCACCGCGCGGTGTCTCTTGAGCCGGTTGATTCCGCACTCCACGGCGTGGCGCTCGCGGTAGTCGGCCTGGTCGAACTTGGGCGGCCGGCCGCCTCGGGAGCCGAGTTTCCTGCGGTTGCGGATCTGGTCCTTCTTCTCCGGGATCGTGCACCGGATCTTGCGTCTGCGCAGGTAGGCGCGGTTCTTGCGGGACCCGTACGCCTTGTCGGCCCGGACCCTGTCCGGCCTGGTGTGCGGCCGGCCTGGGCCAAGGCGCGGCACCCGGATCTTCTCCAGGACGGGCTCGAACTGCGGGGAGTCCCCGCGCTGCCCGGCCGTGATCACGATCGACATCGGCTTCTGGCCCTGCTCGACCGCTAGGTGCAGCTTGGTGGTCAGTCCGCCGCGGGAGCGCCCGAGTCCGTGGTCGTCGGGCTCGGTGTCGACCCCGCCGGGTGGTTCGACCTGCAAATCCCCCTTTTCCGCGCCCCGGCGGCGTGCTGGTGGGCGCGGGCGACGGTGGAGTCGACGTTGATGTCCCAGGTGATCAGGCCCTTCGCGTCGGCCTGGGCCTGCAGCTCGGTGAAGATCCGCTTCCACGTGCCGTTGCGCTGCCACCGGCGGAACAGGTCGTACACCCGGCCCCAGGGGCCGTACCGTTCGGGGACGTCACGCCATGGCGTCCCGGCCCTGGTCCGCCAGCGTATGCCGTCGATCAGCTGCCGCCGGCTCCACTTGGGCGGCCGGCCCTGCTTCTTGCCCTTGGGTAATAAGGGCTCCAGCCGGGCCCACTGCTCGTCAGTCATGTCTCCACGTGCCACGGACCGCGATCATTCCACGCCCCGAACCCACTTTCGAAACACGGCCTAG
>NZ_JOAI01000133.1 GCF_000717715.1 Streptomyces sp. NRRL B-24484
TCAGGGGCGCGACGAGGTCGGCCGGGTCGGGGGTGCCGAGGGCGGTGGTGAGGGCGGCCTGGGCTGGCCGGGCCCGGTGGGTCAGGTCGGTGAGGGCGGCGATCCGGGCGGCGAGGACGCGCAGGTCGGCGGCGTGGTCGCGGGCCCAGGCCGTGACAGTGCGGTCGGCGGCCCGGCGGTCGCGGACGGCTTTGACACGCTCGGCGCCGGTCTCCTCGTCGGCGGAGCCACGGGCGGGTTTGAGGCGCAGGTAGCGGTTCTCGGCGGCCTGGCGGCTGGCGACGCCCATGGGGTGGGCGAGCTCCGCCCAGGTGGCGCCGGCTTTCCGGGCGGCCTCCACGAGTCCGGCCTCCCAGCCGGCGAGCTGGGTGCGCAGCTCGCGCAGCAGCAGCAGGGCGGCCAAGGCCTGCTCGGGGCCGTCCTGAGCCTCGGGAGCGGTGGAGGTCCGGGGCGCGGTGTTCTGGGCGGTGCGGACGGCGTCGTCTATGGCGGCCAGCGCGGATGCGGCCGCGAGGAACGAGGCGGGCTCGACCGGCTGGGGAGGACCAGCGGCGGGTCTGCGGGACTTCTCACTCATGCAGTCACTCTATAGGCGACATGCCAACTTGTCGTCGAATGGATGACGCGCTACAAAGGTGTCAGGTGAAGCGCACTGGCACCCATTCGATCCATGGAGGTGTTTCGCGATGCTGCTGCGCACTGACCCGTTCCGCGAGCTGGACCGGCTGACCCAGCAGTTCCTCAGCACGACCGGCACCTGGTCCCGGCCGACGCCGATGCCGCTGGACGCCTACCGCGCGGGTGACGAGTACGTGATCTGCTTCGACCTGCCGGGCGTCGACCCCGAGGCGATCGACATCGACGTCGAGCGGAACATGGTGACCGTCAAGGCCGAACGCCGCCCGCGCCAGGAAGGCGAGGGCGTCAAGTGGGAGCTGTCCGAG
>NZ_JOAI01000134.1 GCF_000717715.1 Streptomyces sp. NRRL B-24484
TCCCCGACGGTCGGCCCTCGTTCGGTGGGGCCGGTGTGTGTGTCCACGGACAGGTGGCGAGCCATGTCGGATGAAACCGGTGCTGCGCTCCCGGGACTTCTGCCGGACCGGTTCCGGCAGGCCGCGAAGCCGGGGACGGTCCTGCTGCGTCTGGAGACCACACGGTCGCGCGAGGGTGCGCTGGACGGCGCGTGGTGGCCGCGTTCACGGAACGTCGGCGCCGAACTACCCGGTCTGGTCAGGGCGTTGACCGAACATCTCGGCTCCGTGGTGAGCATCGGGCTGGACGCCGAAGCCTGGGACGACGTGCCGGCCCGGCTGCTCGTCGACGGCCGGTCGGTGCACATCGACCGGTACCCGGTCGGCGACGACACGGTGATCGTCACGCGGGGCGACCGCGATCACTTCAGCCTGCTCGTCGTCCCCCCGCAGACGAGCCGGGAGGCGGCGCTGGCCGCGATGGCCCGCGCGGTCGAGGCCGGCGGAACCGACTCGGCACGGCAGATCCTCGTCACCACCGGCAGCGGCTCCGAGCCACCGGGCGAAGCGACCTGAGTGAACCGGCCCCACAAGCCCCCCGGGGCAGACGGGAAGGCGGGACGCAGAGATGTCCGTCTACGTGAAGCTCTCGGCCGACACCCGGGCGCCGGCGGAGCCGTCGAAGGGGCCGTTGGACCTGCAGTACGAGGACGGCACGGACGACGGCGTCACCTTCGAGTACGACCTGCACCCGAGCGGTGCGCTGCGCGTCCTGCGGGTCTTCGAGGACACGCCCCACCGGATCGAGGCCTGCTTCAGCCCCGGAGCGTGGCTCCAAGTCGCGGGCACCTACCTGCGAAGCGGCTCCGAGTACTGACGA
>NZ_JOAI01000135.1 GCF_000717715.1 Streptomyces sp. NRRL B-24484
GTAAGGCTCCCAGTAGACGACTGGGTTGATAGGCCGGATATGGAAGCCCAGTAATGGGTGGAGTTGACCGGTACTAATAGGCCGAGGGCTTGTCCTCAGACGCTCGCGTTCACTGTGTGGTTCCCGGGTAGCGAACAGCTATCGCCGGCGAACGAAGTAACACTTATCAATTGAAAAGTGTGTTTCGCTGAATACCCGATAGGGTTTCGGTGGTCATAGCACGAGGGAAACGCCCGGTCACATTCCGAACCCGGAAGCTAAGCCTCGTAGCGCCGATGGTACTGCAGGGGGGACCCTGTGGGAGAGTAGGACGCCGCCGAACAATTCTTCAAAGGCCGCGGCCCCAGCGATTCGCTGGGGCCGCGGCCTTTTGTGTTTTCCGCGAACACGAACGAGCAACCACGGCAAGGGAGTTCGAGCCCGGACGCGGCTCGGCACCCGATGCCGGACAATGGAAGAGGCGTGTGGCCGTACGGCCGGCGCCGGGCCGTACAGGGCGTTGGTGTCGCTGCCGACGGACGTCGAAACGGCCGAGTTGAAGCAGCAGAAGGAGCCACCGGAATGTCGAACCCGCCCCAGGACCGTCCCGAGCGTCGATCGGACGACGGCCGCGGCTCCCAGCCCCGGTCGCGCGGGGGCTGGTCGAACGACCGCGACCGCGGCCCGCGCCGTGACGACCGCGGCGAGGGCGGTTACCGCCGCGACGACCGCGACCGTCCGCGTCGTGACGACCGTCCCTCCTACGGTGACCGTCCGTCCGGTGG
The DNA here is from genome assembly GCF_000717715.1 of Streptomyces sp. NRRL B-24484. Lineage (GTDB taxonomy): Bacteria > Actinomycetota > Actinomycetes > Streptomycetales > Streptomycetaceae > Kitasatospora. Next base: position 765 of record NZ_JOAI01000135.1, read on the forward strand.
TGGCGGTGGCGGTGGCTACCGTGGCCGTGACGACCGTCCGTCGTACGGTGACCGTCCGCGTCGTGACGACCGTCCG
>NZ_JOAI01000136.1 GCF_000717715.1 Streptomyces sp. NRRL B-24484
CTAGTGTCCTGAGTCTGGAATTTCATTCATAAATGTAGACTGAGCTTGTGGCGCGGACGGGGCGGCCGAAGGCCGAGTTGATGTTGTCGGACGATGAGCGGGCTGCCCTGGAAGGGTGGGTGCGCCGCCGGTCCACGCCGCAGGCCTGGGCGTTGCGGTGCCGGATCATCCTGGAATGCGCGAGTGGCGCGTCGAACAAGGACGTTGCGGAGCGGCTGGGGTCCACGCCGCACGCGGTGGGCCGGTGGCGGGCCCGGTTCGTCGACGGGCCTGTCGCAGTCGACCGTGTCGCGGGTCTGGCGGGCGTTCGGCCTGCAGCCGCACCGCGCCGAGACGTTCAAGCTGTCCACCGACCCGTACTTCGTCGACAAGGTCCACGACGTGGTCGGCCTCTACCTCGACCCGCCCGAGCGGGCCCTGGTCTTCTGCGTGGACGAGAAGTCCCAGATCCAGGCGCTCGACCGCTCTCAGCCCGTGCTGCCGATGATGCCGGGCGTGCCGCAGCGGATGACCGCCGACTACGTCCGACACGGCACCACCACGCTGTTCGCCGCGCTCGAGGTCGCCACCGGCAAAGTCATCGGCTCACTGCACCGCCGGCACCGCGCCGAGGAGTTCAAGAAGTTCCTGCTGCGGCTCGACAAGGAGGTTCCCGAGGGCCTGGATGTGCATCTGGTCCTGGACAACTACGCCACCCACAAGACGCCGGCGATCAAGACCTGGCTGGTGTCCCACCCGCGGTTCCACCTGCACTTCACTCCGACCGGTTCCTCCTGGCTCAACCTGGTCGAGCGCTGGTTCGCCGAGCTGACGAACAAGCAGATACGGCGAGGCGTCCACAAGTCCGTCCAGGCCCTTGAAGCCGACATCCGGGACTGGATCGCCACCTGGAACACCGACCCGAAGCCCTATGTGTGGACCAAGACCGCCGACGACATCCTCGAACGCCTCGCCGGATATCTGAAGCGAATTCCAGACTCAGGACACTAG
>NZ_JOAI01000137.1 GCF_000717715.1 Streptomyces sp. NRRL B-24484
GAAAGGCTGTGCCGTGACTGCCCCTGAGGAGACCACCTTCGCCGATCTCGGCGGGGTGCTGGTGATCATCCCGACCTACAACGAGGCCGAGAACATCGAGCGGATCGTCTCCCGTGTCCGCACCGCGGTCCCCGAGGTCCACGTCCTGGTCGCCGACGACAACAGCCCGGACGGCACCGGCGACCTCGCCGACAAGCTCGCCGCCGAGGACGACCACGTCCGCGTCCTGCACCGCAAGGGCAAGGAAGGCCTCGGCGCCGCCTACCTCGCCGGCTTCCGCTGGGGCATCGACCAGGGCTACGCCGTCCTCGTCGAGATGGACGCCGACGGCTCCCACCAGCCCGAGGAACTCCCCCGCCTGCTCACCGCCCTGCGCGGCGCCGACCTCGTCCTCGGCTCCCGCTGGGTCCCCGGCGGCAAGGTCGTCAACTGGCCCAAGTCCCGCCTGCTGCTCTCCCGCGGCGGCTCCACCTACTCCCGCCTCATGCTCGACGTCCCGATCCGCGACGTCACCGGCGGCTACCGCGCCTTCCGCAAGGAGACCCTCCTCGGCCTCGGCATGGACCAGGTCGCCTCCGCCGGCTACTGCTTCCAGGTCGACCTCGCCTGGCGCACCGTCAAGGCCGGCTTCAAGGTCGCCGAGGTCCCCATCACCTTCGTCGAGCGCGAGCACGGCGCCTCCAAGATGAGCCGCAACATCGTCGTCGAGGCCCTCTGGCGCGTCACCACCTGGGGCATCACCTCCCGCCTCGACAAGATCACCGGCAAGAACAAGACGAAGTAACCCTCCG
>NZ_JOAI01000138.1 GCF_000717715.1 Streptomyces sp. NRRL B-24484
CACGTCGCCGACCAGGTGGGCGCCGAGCAGGGCCAGGACGACCCGGGCGGCCCGCTCGGCCTCCTGTGGGGTGTCGTACTCACCGCGCTCCCGGACCTCTTCCAGGAACGCCTCCCATCGAAGCGTCATCGCGCTTACTCCCTCCGTCCCAAGGGCCGGTGCGACCGGGGCCCGCCAGGGCTCGAACGTCAGGCTCCGGTGCAGACCGGTGAGTCTGAGCAGCCGCACCGCGCAGTGCACGGCTCCGCGTACGACCGGGCGCCTGCCGCAGCGGCCGCTTGTTGCGGGGCCGGCCGGGGGCGCCCAGTCCCGCGCAGTCCGTGAACGTCACCTCCGACAGGTCGAGCACCAGCTCCCGGTGCGACTCGTACGCGGCTGCCGGCTCGCCGCGCAGACGCGGGGCGGCTTCGAGGTCGGTCTCGCCGCGGACCCGCACCACGAAGGGCTCGCCGCTCTCCGGCCGTTCATGGCGTTGTCCTGTCTCAGCGGGTAGGCCGGTCCCGGCGAGGGTGTTCGGCGGTCGGGGGTGTTCCGGCCGCCCCTTTCGACCGAGGGGGGAGAGATCGGGGGCGGCACGGAACGACATCGGGCAGCGGGTCAGGCCTGGATCTGCTTGCGGCTTCCGCTGTGGCTGATCGCGATCTTGCGGGGCTTGGCCTTCTCGGCGACCGGGATCTTCAGGGTCAGCACGCCGGCGTCGTAGTCGGCGGTGATCCCGGCGGGGTCGAGGGTGTCGGAGAG
>NZ_JOAI01000139.1 GCF_000717715.1 Streptomyces sp. NRRL B-24484
CCGGCGACGACGATCTTCGCGGAGGTGGTGGCGCGGCTGGGGGCGGCCGCGTTAGAGCTTGCGAAGTCCACTGAGGACCCTTTCGAGCAGCGTGACGTCAGGCGCACCGCCGGACTCGCCCGCGGCAGCGGGCTGGTGGATGGTGACCAGGCCGGCCTCGGCCAGGTCGGCGACGAGAATACGGGCGACACCGAGCGGGACACCGGCCAGGGCCGAGATCTCCGCGACGGACTTGACCTCGCGGCAGAGTCCGACGATCCGGGCGTGCTCGGGCAGCAGACCGCCGGAGCGCTCGGCCGAGCCGGTGGTCGAGATCAGCGCCTCGATCGCCAGCTGGTACCGCGGCCGGGTGCGGCCGCCGGTCATCGCGTACGGACGGACGAGCGGCTGCTGCTCGTAGCCGCCGGACTGCTGCTGCCCACCGTAGCCGCCGGCCTGCTGGCCGCCGTAGCCACTGCCGTACCCGTTGCCGTACGAGCCGGCCGGTGTCGGGGGCGGGGTCATAGGTCCTCCTCGTGCTGCCGCCGTTCGCAGCGGGGTTCCAGCCGGACGGTGCCGGCTGAGGCGGTCGGCCCCCCGGGGGCGGCCGATGGTCGGTGCGCCCGGCCGGGCGGGCCGGGCGCATTGGGGGGTCGGGATTCTCAGTGCAGCAGGCTGCCCTGCAGTTCTGCCCGGAGGGCGGGGGTGAGGACGGCGCCGGCGCGGTCGACGAGGAGTGCCATCTCGTAGCCGACGAGGCC
>NZ_JOAI01000140.1 GCF_000717715.1 Streptomyces sp. NRRL B-24484
TTCTCGCTTCTGTGTGTCCGACATGCCCGGACGACCCAACCTCGCCATGCGCCACATCCTCCGTCACCTGGGATGTTGCGCTGACGGGTTGAGTTCACCGTCGCCCGCTTCAGGACCTCGACGTCCTCACGTAGCCGGCGGTTCTCCCGCCGAAGCCTCGCCAGCTCCTCGCGCTCGTCGCTGGTCAGGCCGTCCAGCTCGCCGGTGTCGACCTGGGTCTGGCGCACCCAGTCCCGCACTGCGGTCTCGGTCAGGTCGAAGTCCTTCGCGACCTGGCCGACGGACCGGTCACCGCGCCGGCACAGCTCGACGATCTCCGCCTTGAACTCCGGCGTGAACGAGCGACGAGGGCGCGGCTTCTTCTTCCCCATGCTCTCCATGATGGACATCATCCTTCCGGGGCCGAAGCCCCTGATCAGGAGTGTCCGTCAAAGCGGATCAAGCCCAAACAGCGCGAGCATGGCGTCGATGGCCGGCATCAGCTCACTGCCAGTGACAGGTCGCCGCCTGGGCGTCGAGGCTCCGAACACGTAGGCCGGCAGGCGGCCCGCTGGTGGTCACGTAGCTGCTTACTGATCGTTTCAAAATGAGTTCGGCTCAGGGGCTTGGCAGTTGAGGAGTCTGGGCGGCAGAGTGCTGCACGTGTCGGACGATCTTGTGCCTGATG
>NZ_JOAI01000141.1 GCF_000717715.1 Streptomyces sp. NRRL B-24484
CCCGGGCCCTGCGCCGCGAGGACCTTCTCCGCGACGGCGATCTGCTGCGCCTTGCTCGCCTGGTGCGCGTTGGCCGCGTACGCGTGGCCACCGAACGCGGCCCACGTGCTCGACGTGAACTGCAGACCACCGTAGAAACCGTTGCCCGAGTTGACCGCCCAGTTCCCCGAGGACTCGCACTGGGCGACCTTGTCCCAGGTCGAGGTCGGCGCGGCGGAGGCGGACGTCGCCGTCACGAGGCCGGCCACCGGCAGGACGGCCAGCGCGCCGCCCATGACGGCCATCCGCACACGCTTGGAGCGCTTGGTCGCGGTGGCGGTGGCAGCGGTGGTCCCGTTACGGAAAAGCATGCGGTTCCCTTCAAGCGTCCCGGGACGACACCCGGGCACGGGTCGGCAGACCCGATCGGCCTGCGGTTCATGGGGTAGCCGGCATCCGAACCCGCCGGGCCCCGGGGCCCCGGCGGTGTGCCGCGCTGGATTCGAAGTTACGGACCCCCCGCACCCGACACAAGGTTCCACCACAGAACCCCAGCTCAGACCCCGGTTACCACCGGTATCCACCGAAAGCCGACCCCCATTTCACGGGCCCGACCCCCACCACCCACCCCCCGATGTGACCCGCACCACCGCAAACCGTCCGTGAACCGGACCACA
>NZ_JOAI01000142.1 GCF_000717715.1 Streptomyces sp. NRRL B-24484
GCCGACTACATCGGCCAGCTCGGCCAGACCGCCGTCTCCAAGTCCCTGCCGCTGCTCGTCCTGGGCCGCCTGGGTGCGGAGGAGACCGCCGACTACTCGCTGGCGTACCTGGTCACCGACACCCTCTACCAGGCCGCCTACGCCATGGGGCAATCCCTGACCGTGGAGGGCGCCGCCGAACCGGAGCGTCTGGCCGAACACGCCCGCCACATGCTCCGCCACACCGCACTGCTGATCACCCCCGCCACCGCCGCCGCCATCGCCGCAGCACCCTGGATCCTCGACCTGTTCGGCAGCGACTACGCCGCCCACGGCACGACCGTGCTGCGGCTGATGGCGCTCTCGGCGGTGCCGAACGTGCTGTTCGGCGTCGCCGTCCACGTCGCCCGCGTCCGCCAAGCCCTGGCCTTCCTGACCGGCCTGCAACTCGCCTTCGCCGCCCTGCTGCTGGTTCTCACCCTGGTGCTGATGCCCCGCTACGGCCTCACCGGCGTCGGCGCCGCCTGGCTGGCCACCGCCAGCGTCCTCGCGCTCGCCTTGGCCGCCACCGCCCCACGCTGGCTGACCAACCGCCCGCACCGAACCTGAACCCCCGCCCCTGCCTCTGCGGGATCAGCGGCGTCCACCGCTCAGCGGCTGCACGGGTC
>NZ_JOAI01000143.1 GCF_000717715.1 Streptomyces sp. NRRL B-24484
TGCGTGCCACCGTGATCCACGGCCCCAACGACATCCGGATCGAGGAGGTGCCGGACCCGGTCGTGCAGCGGCCGACCGATGCCGTGGTGCGGGTGGTGAACGCCTGTATCTGCGGGAGTGACCTGTGGGCGTACCGGGGGGTGGCGTCCCGGGTGGCCGGTCAGCGGATCGGTCACGAGTTCCTCGGCGTCGTGGAGGAGGTCGGCTCCGGGGTGACGGGATTCACGCGCGGCGACTTCGTGGTGGCGCCGTTCGTGTGGTCCGACGGCACCTGCGACTACTGCCGGGAGGGTCTGCACACCTCCTGCCCGGAGGGCGGCTTCTGGGGCGAGGTCGGCTCCGACGGCGGTCAGGGCGAGGCGGTCCGGGTGCCGTTCGCCGACGGCACGCTGGTGAAGCTGCCGAAGGAGGCGGCCGGTGAGGAGAAGCTGCTGCCCGGTCTGCTGGCGCTGTCGGACGTGATGAGCACCGGCCACCACGCGGCGGTCGCCGCGCGGGTGCGGCCGGGTGCGACCGTGGCGGTGGTCGGCGACGGTGCGGTCGGCCTGTGCGGGGTGCTGGCCGCGCACCGCCTCGGTGCGGGGCGGATCATCGCGCTCGGCCGGCACGAGCAGCGCACCGCGATCGCCCGCAGCTTCGG
>NZ_JOAI01000144.1 GCF_000717715.1 Streptomyces sp. NRRL B-24484
GGCTGATGTGGGATAGGGCTGACTAGGGGGAGGGGTGGCCCGGGGCGGTCGGGCTGACCGCCTGTCGGGGTTCGGACCAGGGGACGCCATGCCAGTCGGTCAGCGGCTATCACCATCCGGCGCGGACCGGTCCGCGCCGGATGGTGGACCGCCCTCCCGAGGGTGTATCAAGTTTTGAGTGTCAGGCGATCCCGCCGCAGCACCCCTCCCCATTCGGGCCGGAAAACCGCCCGCCCGGCTCTGAGGGAAACCCGTGGCCGGGCGGTATCAAAAACCCGGTGCCAGCATATCCCGCCGTAGCCCCTACCCCTATCCGGCTGCCCCGCACGACCTCGGAGAATCCAGCTTTGCAGTCAGAAACTCCCGCCGAATGCCCTGTGCGGTTCTTGGCTGATCCGGGCTGATCAGCCTTTCGAGCCTCCCGCCGGAGGCATGCTGGCCGGACGCGATCCGCTGGTGAGCCCGTCCCAAGGTGGTCAAAGGAAGGGTTCTGAGGCCGTCTCAGGCGCCCTCCGGGGCGCCTCCACCGCGCGACCAGCCATCGGCCGGGCGCGCCACAGGGAAAGGCCAGCGCAGCGCCGACAAACCACCGACGCGCGCCCGCCCCGCCCACCCCAAC
>NZ_JOAI01000145.1 GCF_000717715.1 Streptomyces sp. NRRL B-24484
AGCGCAGCGCCGGAGACTTGCGCGACCCCTCAGCCGCACCGTCCGCGGCCGACTCCCACCCGAATCGCGATGAAGCCATTTTCCCTCCCGAAAACAACAACCTCATGCCTGAGGCTTGCTTGATCCTACCGATGCGGTCAATACCGAACGCAGCCGGAGCCACCGATCACGCCAATGCCGAAATCCCCCTGAGCCGACAATGCAGCGCGACAGAAATTCACCTACTGCCGGACCTCATGCCGGCCGACCGCCTTCGCGGCGCCGCGGGCTCACTTCACACTGCTGCAGCATTGGCCGATCCGAATTCAGCCGTAAGTAACCGTCGTGCGGTCCAGGCTGAAGACGCACTCGTACCGGCTGTACGTACCCGAGAAGCCGACCCCCGGAATTGCGGTCTGGTAGACGTCGGTCTCGAAGGAGCAGTCGTAGTGCGTGTGGTAGGTGCCGGAACCGGTCGCCTTCTGGCAGTACGCGTGACCCGAGGTGTCGTACCAGTAGCCCCGGCACCCCTGGGTCCAGTTCGCCTCGTTGGAGGCGCTGGCAACCGGCGCCACGATGCCGATGGCCACTGCCGACATGGCAGCGACGATTCCCGCCTTGCCGACCTTCCCG
>NZ_JOAI01000146.1 GCF_000717715.1 Streptomyces sp. NRRL B-24484
GACGTCACGCTGCTCGAAAGGGTCCTCAGTGGACTTCGCAAGCTCTAACGCGGCCGCCCCCAGCCGCGCCACCACCTCCGCGAAGATCGTCGTCGCCGGCGGCTTCGGAGTCGGCAAGACCACCCTCGTCGGCGCCGTCTCCGAGATCAACCCCCTGCGCACCGAAGCCGTCATGACCAGCGCCAGCGCCGGCATCGACGACCTCACCCACACCGCGGGCAAGACGACGACCACCGTCGCCATGGACTTCGGCCGCATCACCCTGGACGAAGACCTCATCCTCTACCTGTTCGGCACCCCCGGACAGGACCGCTTCTGGTTCATGTGGGACGACCTCGTCCGCGGCGCCATCGGCGCCGTCGTCCTCGTCGACACCCGCCGCCTCGCCGACTGCTTCCCCGCCCTCGACTACTTCGAGAACTCGGGCCTCCCCTTCGTCGTCGCCCTCAACGGCTTCGACGGACACCAGGCCCACACCCCCGACGAGGTCCGCGAAGCACTCCAACTCGGCCCCGACACCCCCATCGTCACCCTCGACGCCCGACGCCGGGACAGCGCCAAGAGCGCACTCATCACCCTCGTCGAGCACGCCCTCCTGGCCCGCCTCCG
>NZ_JOAI01000147.1 GCF_000717715.1 Streptomyces sp. NRRL B-24484
CGGCCAACACCGCAGCCTCCACCAGCACCCGATCTGTGACCGGGCCTCCAGGCGTGACCGCGTCGCCGATGCGGGCGGCGAGCCGGTCCCGGCCACGGCGGCCCAACACCCCAGCCCCCGCCCCGGCCGACACCGCCTCACCTGCCGCAGTGCGGATACCCGCGTCCATCAAGGCCGCACGGAGGCCATCCGCCACAACTCCGGCCGCCTCCGCCCGTGGCTGCCCCGCCGACAAAACTGCGCACTGGTCGAGCACCACGCTGGCCATCACGGCCGCGGCGGACTCCACCCGCACGGCTGCGCACTGACCAGCAGCGCCGGCGGCTATGACGACGGGGACGTCGATCTGGCTGGTGATGTCCATGAAGGCCACCCTGACCCGGACACGCCCGGTACTGCGACCGAGGACCGTCCGACCAGGTGAAACGCGCCCATGGGTGCAGCGCATCACCGGGCTCGGCTGGATCGGGAGAACGGCCGGCGGGCTGCACCCTTCTCATCGGGAACCGCCCAGCACCTCGGCGGG
>NZ_JOAI01000148.1 GCF_000717715.1 Streptomyces sp. NRRL B-24484
CGGGTCGGGCACCGGGACGGCCGAGAGCAGCGCCTGGGTGTACGGGTGGGTGGCGTGCTCGTAGATCTCCTCGTCGGAGCCGATCTCGACCATCCGGCCGAGGTACATCACGCCGACGCGGTCGGAGATGTGCCGCACGATCGAGAGGTCGTGCGCGATGAACATGTAGGAGAGCTCGAAGTCCTTCTGGAGCTGCTCCAGCAGGTTGATCACCTGGGCCTGGACGGAGACGTCGAGGGCGGAGACCGGCTCGTCGCAGATGATCACCTCGGGCTTGAGCGCGAGGCCGCGGGCGATGCCGATGCGCTGGCGCTGGCCGCCGGAGAACTGGTGCGGGTACCGGTTGATGTACTCCGGGTTCAGGCCGACGACGTCGAGCAGGTCCTGCACGGCCTTGCGCCGGTCGCCCTTCGGCGCCACCTCGGGGTGGATCTCGAAGGGCTCCCCGATGATGTCGCCCACCGTCATCCGCGGGTTCAGCGAGGTGTACGGGTCCTGGAACACCATCTGGATGTTGCGGCGGACG
>NZ_JOAI01000149.1 GCF_000717715.1 Streptomyces sp. NRRL B-24484
GTGGGGTAGGGCTGGCTAGGGGGAGGGGTGGACCGGAGTGGTCGGGCTGACCGTCCGTCGGGGGCTGGACTGGGAAACGCCGGCCGGTCGATCACTGGCCGGGGGCGTTTCCGTGCGCTGGTTTGCCGGTCCGCCGCCGGGCTGCCATCCCGGGCATGTATCAATTGTTGACCGTCAGGCGATCCCGCCGCAGCACCCCTCCCTATCCTCCGAAAACTAGCCGCCAGACCCCCGGTGAAAACCAGGGCCGAGCGGTATCAGAAACCCGGTGTCACCACATCCCGCCACAGCTACGGCCCCCATCCAAATGGCCTGGAAGAGTTGAAGGAGTACCTTCGAAAAATCACGGCTGTGAAAACGAAGAATCTCCCCAATAACGCACCGGCAGATGCAGTGACACCGAACCGCAGATTTGCACCGCTCCCACGCCACCGGCGTTCGGATGAAAACTCGGGCTCTTCCGGGCAGCGGCAGACCTCCGCCACGGCCGGCACACCATCCTGAGC
>NZ_JOAI01000150.1 GCF_000717715.1 Streptomyces sp. NRRL B-24484
CGGCCTGTGCGGGGTGCTGGCCGCGCACCGCCTCGGTGCGGGGCGGATCATCGCGCTCGGCCGGCACGAGCAGCGCACCGCGATCGCCCGCAGCTTCGGCGCCACCGACGTGGTCGCCGAGCGCGGCGGGGCGGCGGTCGAGGCGGTCAGGGAGCTGACCGGCGGTCAGGGCGCGCACGCGGTGCTGGAGGCCGTCGGGACGGAGGAGTCGATGCGGACCGCGATCTCGATCGCCCGGGACGGCGGCGCGGTCGGCTACGTGGGGGTGCCGCACGGCGGCAGTGCCGGTGTCGACATAGCCCAGATGTTCGGCCGGAACGTCACGCTGGCCGGCGGTGTCGCCCCCGCCCGGGCGTACATTCCGGAGCTGCTGCCGGACGTGCTGTCCGGGGCGATCGACCCGGGCCTGGTCTTCGACCGCACGGTCGGCCTCGACGGGGTGCCGGAGGGCTACCGCGCGATGCACGACCGCGAGGCGCTGAAGGTCCGC
>NZ_JOAI01000151.1 GCF_000717715.1 Streptomyces sp. NRRL B-24484
GGCTCCACCAACCCCCCACAACCGACCATCCACCCCCTGCTCCTCGGCGACGACGAGGTCGGCCACGCCGAGTTGCACCCCGACGGCTGGGCCGCCAGCCTCCACGGCCGCTACCTCCTCGACCCTGCCACCGGCGACAGCGCCCGTTTCCGCTCGCTCGACGAAGCCGCCACCGCGGTCTACCGCCAGCTCAACCCACGCTGATTTCCCGGCCAAGAAAAGCGCACCAATCCCTGCCCACCTGGATTCTCCGAGGTTTTGTGGGGCAGCCGGATGGGGGTAGTGGCTGTGGCGGGATGTGCCGACGGTGGGTTTCTGATACCGCCCGGCCCCGGTTTTGGACGGGGTCGGGCGGTGGGTTTTCTGGCCGGATGGGGAGGGGCGCTGTGGCGGGATAGTCTGACGGTCAGCACTTGATACACGCTCGGGAGGGGTGCCCGGGTCAGCCCCGGCGAACCAGCC
>NZ_JOAI01000152.1 GCF_000717715.1 Streptomyces sp. NRRL B-24484
CGGTACTTGACGCCGCGCAGGGCGAGCGGGATCAGGCCGACGATGACCAGGGCGTTGAAGACGATCGCGGAGGTGATCGCGGACTCGGGGCTGTGCAGGCCCATGATGTTGAGGTGGCGCAGGCCCGGGTACACGCCGGCGAACATCGCCGGGATGATCGCGAAGTACTTCGCGACGTCGTTGGCGATGGAGAAGGTGGTCAGGGCGCCGCGGGTGATCAGGAGCTGCTTGCCGATCTCGACGATCTCGATCAGCTTGGTGGGGTTGGAGTCCAGGTCGACCATGTTGCCGGCCTCCTTGGCCGCCATGGTCCCGGTGTTCATCGCCACGCCGACGTCCGCCCGGGCCAGCGCGGGGGCGTCGTTGGTGCCGTCGCCGGTCATCGCGACGAGCTTGCCGCCGGCCTGCTCCTTCTTGATCAGCGCCATCTTGTCCTCGGGGGTGGCCTCGGC
>NZ_JOAI01000153.1 GCF_000717715.1 Streptomyces sp. NRRL B-24484
GAACCACCAGGAGCGTTGAGTTGAGTCAGATGAGCCAGGCCGCACAGAACCTGAACTGGCTGATCACCAATTTCGTGGACAACACCCCCGGGGTGTCGCACACGGTGGTGGTCTCCGCCGACGGTCTCCTGCTGTGCATGTCCGAAGGCTTCCCCCGGGACCGCGCCGACCAGCTCGCCGCCGTCGCCTCCGGCCTCACCTCGCTGACCTCCGGCGCCAGCCGGATCTTCGAGGGCGGCGACGTCAACCAGACCGTCGTCGAGATGGAGCGCGGCTTCCTCTTCCTCATGGCGGTCAGCGACGGCTCCGCCCTCGCCGTCCTCGCCGCCCCCGACTCCGACATCGGCCTCGTCGGCTACGAGATGGCACTCCTCGTCGACCGCGCCGGCGCCGTCCTCACCCCCGCCCTCCGGGCAGAACTGCAGGGCAGCCTGCTGCACTGA
>NZ_JOAI01000154.1 GCF_000717715.1 Streptomyces sp. NRRL B-24484
GTCGTACGGCGACCGTCCGTCCGGTGGCGGTGGCTACCGCGGGCGCGACGACCGTCCCGCCGGTGGTGGCGGTGGCGGTGGCTACCGCGGCCGTGACGATCGCCCGTCCTACGGTGACCGTCCCCGTCGCGACGACCGTCCCTCCTTCGGTGACCGTGAGCGTCGCGACGACCGTCCGCGTGGCGAGTTCCGTCGCGATGACCGTCCGTCCTATGGTGACCGTCCGCGTCGTGACGACCGTCCGTCGTACGGTGACCGTCCGTCCGGTGGTGGCGGTGGCGGTGGCTACCGTGGCCGTGACGACCGTCCGTCGTACGGTGACCGTCCGCGTCGGGACGACCGTCCGTCGTACGGTGACCGTCCGCGTCGTGACGACCGTCCGTCGTACGGCGACCGTCCGTCCGGTGGCGGTGGCTACCGCGGGCGCGACGAC
>NZ_JOAI01000155.1 GCF_000717715.1 Streptomyces sp. NRRL B-24484
ACTGATCATTTCAGAATGAGGTCCGAAGCTTCCGCAGGCAGATGATGCTGCAGGCGAGTTGGAGCAGGCCCAGGTGGAGGTCGGCGCGTATCTCGTAGCGAATCCGCAGGCGCTTGAACTGGTGGAGCCAGGCGAAGGTTCGCTCGACCACCCAGCGGGTCTTGCCGAGTCCGGAGCCGTGGGCGACGCCGCGGCGGGCGATCTTCGGGGTGATGCCGCGGCGTCGGAGGATGCGGCGGTACTTGTCGTAGTCGTAGCCGCGGTCGGCGAAGAGCCTGCGGGGGCGGCGGCGGGGTCTGCCGCGCAGGCCGCGGATCGGTGGGATCGCGTCCAGGAGGGGCAGGAGTTGGGTGACGTCGTGGCGGTTGCCGCTGGTCAGCGTGACGGCGAGCGGGGTGCCGTGCCGGTCGACGATCAGGTGGTGC
>NZ_JOAI01000156.1 GCF_000717715.1 Streptomyces sp. NRRL B-24484
CCTTCGGGCCGTCCGCCTGTCCGTTGTCGACCTGCGCCGATGTCATGGTGGTGCGCCTTTCTCCACGCCGATCCGCGCCGTACAAGGCTGCGGATCAGGTCCTGATCCCCCCGGATATGGATGGAGTGCCGCCGGCGTTCGGCCGGCTTGTAGCGCCCCCGGGGACAGGGGGGGCGTCCCCGGGCGGTCGTGAAGATTTATCACGGCCGCCAGGGCGACCCGACGGACATTATGTGGCGCACGCCACAGGAAAAAGCGGACAAGCGTTTCCAGGCGCTGCAAAGAACGCCGTTCAGGTGACGGGATCGTTATTCGGATTTGAGCATCCGTTGAGCGAACCCGGGGACCCGGCGAACCTCAGTCGAGCATCATCGTTTCGATGAGGGTTTCCTGGAG
>NZ_JOAI01000157.1 GCF_000717715.1 Streptomyces sp. NRRL B-24484
GTTCTTCAGACCTTACGTCGGACAGGACGCCGTTAACGGGACAGCCCTTAGAAACCAAAGAATAGAATCTTTAGACCGTGTCCCATGTGGGTTCGGCCCGTTGGGCCAGTCATGGGGCGGGGTACGTGGAGTTGGATTGTTCCGGACGGGCTGTGGGAGATCGCGGAGCCGTTGATCCCGCCGTCGAAGGTGCGGCCTCAGGGCGGCGGGACGCAGGACACGCCTGATGAGACGTTGTTCGCTGCGATCATCTACGTGCTGGTCAGCGGTTGCGCTTGGCGGGCGTTGCCGCCGTGCTTCGGGATATCGAAGTCGACGGCCCACCACAGGTTCTTGATCTGGTCCAGGGCTGGTGTCTGGGGCCGGCTGCACGAGGAGATCCTGCAC
>NZ_JOAI01000158.1 GCF_000717715.1 Streptomyces sp. NRRL B-24484
CGCCGGGATCACCGCCGACTACGACGCCGGCGTGCTGACCCTGAAGATCCCGGTCGCCGAGAAGGCCAAGCCCCGCAAGGTCGCGATCAGCCACAGCGGCGACCGCAAGCAGATCCAGGCCTGACCCGCTCCCCAGTGCCGTTCCGTGCCGCCCCCGATCTCTCCCCCCTCGGTCGAAAGGGGCGGCCGGAACACCCCCGACCGCCCTCGCCGGGACCGGCCTACCCGCTGAGACAGGACAACGCCATGAACGGCCAGAGCAACCAGCCCTTCATCATGCAGGTGAACGGCGAGATCGACCTCGACACCGCCCCCGCGCTGCGCCGTGCTCCGGCCACCGCGCTCGAGTCGCACCGGGAGGTGGTGCTGGATCTGTCGGAGGTGACCGACCGCGCGGCAGGCTCCTGGTCCTGCGCGGGGCCGGGCGCTGCGTGGTGCGGCTGCTCAAGCTCACAGGCCTGCACCGGCGCCTGGCCGTCGAGGCCTGACCGGCGGCGGGCGGCGTACCGAACAGGCCGGGACGGAGGGAGTAAGCGCGATGACGCTTCGATGGGAGGCGTTCCTGGAGGAGGTCCGGGAGCGCGGTGAGTACGACACCCCACAGGAGGCCGAGCG
>NZ_JOAI01000159.1 GCF_000717715.1 Streptomyces sp. NRRL B-24484
CACGTGCCGGGAGAGCCGAAGGCCTCGGGGCCGGAGGGCGGGGGTGAGGGCGTGAGACGGCGGCGCAGCGTGCGGACGGCCCGCCGCCACGCACGACGCAGCCGCCGCAGGGGGCGGGCGGAGAATCGTTCCGGCATGGGCCCAGCATGACGAGATGGCCCATGAGCCCTGGTGCTGACACACCGTGGAGAGCCGAGCGACCGGGCAGCGCGGGGTGTGGGGCGTGACGTCGACGACGGCGCCGCTGTCCAGCACATGCCGCCTCGGCTGCGCCCCGCACTGACACGTGCCGGGAGAGCCGAAGGCCTCGGGGCCGGAGGGCGGGGGTGAGGGCGTGAGACGGCGGCGCAGCGTGCGGACGGCCCGCCGCCACGCACGACGC
>NZ_JOAI01000160.1 GCF_000717715.1 Streptomyces sp. NRRL B-24484
CGCCGGGATCACCGCCGACTACGACGCCGGCGTGCTGACCCTGAAGATCCCGGTCGCCGAGAAGGCCAAGCCCCGCAAGGTCGCGATCAGCCACAGCGGAAGCCGCAAGCAGATCCAGGCCTGACCCGCTCCCCAGTGCCGTTCCGGCCGCCCCAGATCTCTCCCCCCTCGATCGAAAGGGGCGGCCGGAACACCCCCGACCGCCGGACCGGCCTACCCGCAGCGACGCACAAACGCCATGAACGGCCAGAGCAACCAGCCCTTCATCGTGCGGGCGCACGGCGAGATCGACCTCGACACCGCCCCCGCGCTGCGCCGTGCTCCGGCCACCGCGCTCGAGTCGCACCGGGAGGTGGTGCTGGATCTGTCGGAGGTGATGCGGCTGCTCAAGCTGACCGGTCTGCACCGGCGTCTGGCCGTCGAGCCCGGAGATCGCGCGGGCGCGCCGGGCCTCGGGACGGAGGGAGTAAGCGCGATGACGCTTCGATGGGAGGCGTTCCTGGAGGAGGTCCGGGAGCGCGGTGAGTACGACACCCCACAGGAGGCCGAGCG
>NZ_JOAI01000161.1 GCF_000717715.1 Streptomyces sp. NRRL B-24484
GCCTTGACCACGTTGCCGCACTGCCCTCCAGCCCCGGACCCAGCGGATGGCCCCAATAGACACCTGAAACCCACCCCGCCCGGAAACTCCGCGATCGACCACCCGTGAACGCGCCGACACGGCAGACCCGCCGGCGCGCGACGCCCGGCAAGACCCCCGAGAAGGTGCGGGAGCGGTGCTTGTCCCGGTGCACGCCAGGCCCCACCCCACCGACAAGCCCAGGGCGGCGCGGGACGACAGCCGAGGAGCCCGGCCGCCCCCGCCCGCACCCAACCGGACAGGGACGGCACAGCACCCCTCGCATCCCCGCTCCGGCGGTTCCACGGGAGCGGGGATGCGCACCCACGAGCACCACACCACTCCCCCGGGCCACAGT
>NZ_JOAI01000162.1 GCF_000717715.1 Streptomyces sp. NRRL B-24484
GCTGCACCCACTTCTGGCCGCCGACCCCGTTGCAGTCCCACAGCTCGACCTGCGTGCCGTTCGCCGTCCCGTTGCCGTTGACGTCCAGGCACCGGCCGAGCGTGCTCAGCGAGGTGTCGCCGTTGTGGTACCAGTGCTGGTCGAGGGCCCAGGACTGGCAGTCCCACAGCTGGACGGCTGCGGCGTTGCCGCCGCTGTCGTCGGCCGCGACGTCGACGCACTTGCCGCCCGGCCCGGCGACCGGGGCGCCGCCGTTGACGGAGAACTTCTGCGCGGCGGCGCCGTTGCAGTCCCAGATCTGCAGCCGGGTGCCGTTGGCGGAGGCGCCGTTCGGCGCGTCCAGGCACCGGCCGGACTGCGG
>NZ_JOAI01000163.1 GCF_000717715.1 Streptomyces sp. NRRL B-24484
CGGACGGTCGTCACGACGCGGACGGTCACCGTACGACGGACGGTCGTCACGGCCACGGTAGCCACCGCCACCGCCACCACCGGACGGACGGTCACCGTACGAGGGACGGTCGTCGCGACGCGGACGGTCACCGTACGACGGACGGTCGTCGCGACGCGGACGGTCACCGTACGACGGACGGTCGTCACGACGGGGACGGTCACCGTAGGACGGGCGGTCGTCACGGCCGCGGTAGCCACCGCCACCGCCACCACCGGCGGGACGGTCGTCGCGCCCGCGGTAGCCACCGCCACCGGACGGACGGTCGCCGTACGAC
>NZ_JOAI01000164.1 GCF_000717715.1 Streptomyces sp. NRRL B-24484
GACCTGTGCCCAGCCCTCCGGGACGCAGACGGTCAACAGGTCGGCCCCGCGGGCCTCGTCGCGGGTGCGCTCGAAGTGGTCGTCGCAGAGGTCCTCGGTGTCCCGCCCGACCGGTGGGCCGCCGAAGCCGGCGGCGGTCACGTCCGCGAGGTAGCGGCGGAACGGCTCGGTGAGCTGTTCCCAGGCGGTGGCGTCGGCGAAGCAGCCCATGGCCTCCTCCGCCGTGAACCCCGCGTCCGCGGCGTGCGGGCCCGACACGTCCTCGCCCACGCCGAGGGCGACCTCCCAGGAGAC
>NZ_JOAI01000165.1 GCF_000717715.1 Streptomyces sp. NRRL B-24484
CTGACGTGCGAGCCGTCGATCGCGGCGTCGTCCATCTCCAGCAGCCCTGCCGCCCGGAGTTCGGCGAGCAGGACCTCGTGCAGGCGGGGCCACACGCCGGCCTCGGTCCAGTCCCGCAGCCGCCGCCAGGCCGTGATCCCGCTGCAGCCGGTCCGCTCCGCGGGCACGTCCCGCCAGCTCACGCTCTTGCACAGCACGTACACGATGCCGCGAAGCGCAGCACGGTCGTCCGCGGGAAGCCGTCCGGGGTGGCGGTGGCGTCGCGGCGGGCGTGGCGGCAGCAGCGGAGCC
>NZ_JOAI01000166.1 GCF_000717715.1 Streptomyces sp. NRRL B-24484
TTCCCAGCCTATCAGATCCGAGTCCGTGCTCTTCACCGACTTGCTTTCTTCACTGCCTTGTCGGAACCGGCCTGACGGCCCGTCCGACGTCTCAAACCTTAGCCGATCCCCGCTCCGAAAAGCGAATCCGGCGCCAGCCCGAACGCAATTCCTATAAACGCGCACGCCGAATTCGCACAGGGCCGCGACAAGACGCGACCCAGCCCGAGCCGGGAAGTGGTGTTTCAAGGGATTGGCCGCTCCGGGACCGTCCGCGCAGACGCGTGTCCGGTGCTCCCTGCCGAGCGAC
>NZ_JOAI01000167.1 GCF_000717715.1 Streptomyces sp. NRRL B-24484
GCCGAACTCGACGCGGAACGCGCCGACCTGGCAATCGCCCGCAAAGTCATCCTGTCCCTCGGCGACGACGAGCCCACCGGCGACCGGATGCCGGGCCTGCCCGACAACCCGATCTACCAGCAGATCCTCACCGCGCTCGTCGACGCCGCAGCCCCGCAACGCTGCCGCGACCTGTGCCGCACCCTGGCCACCGGCACCGAGCCCACGCACATCTCCGGCATGCGCAACAAGCTCAAGCGTCTGACCAGCGCCGGCCTCGTCGTCGAGACCGAGC
>NZ_JOAI01000168.1 GCF_000717715.1 Streptomyces sp. NRRL B-24484
GTCGTGGACTCGCCCTGGACGTCCGGGCCGCCGCGCGAGCTCGCGCTGCGCATTCCGCCCGGCGCGTACCGGGTGGACGTCGCCTGGGCGGACTCGCCCAGCCTCCTCGACGGCTCCTACTACGAGCACCGGGAGTGCGCCGCGACCCGGCTGTGCGTCCGCGACGAGCCGGTGGTCTCCTGGGAGGTCGCCCTCGGCGTGGGCGAGGACGTGTCGGGCCCGCACGCCGCGGACGCGGGGTTCACGGCGGAGGAGGCCATGGGCTGCTTCGCC
>NZ_JOAI01000169.1 GCF_000717715.1 Streptomyces sp. NRRL B-24484
GTCGTGGACTCGCCCTGGACGTCCGGGCCGCCGCGCGAGCTCGCGCTGCGCATTCCGCCCGGCGCGTACCGGGTGGACGTCGCCTGGGCGGACTCGCCCGGCCTCCTCGACGGCTCCTACTACGAGCACCGGGAGTGCGCCGCGACCCGGCTGTGCGTCCGCGACGAGCCGGTAGTCTCCTGGGAGGTCGCCCTCGGCGTGGGCGAGGACGTGTCGGGCCCGCACGCCGCGGACGCGGGGTTCACGGCGGAGGAGGCCATGGGCTGCTTCGCC
>NZ_JOAI01000170.1 GCF_000717715.1 Streptomyces sp. NRRL B-24484
CGCGTTGGCGACGTGGTGTTCGACGGTGCGGGGGGAGAGGGCGAGGGTGCGGGCGATGTCGTTGTTGGTGGCGCCGGTGGTGAGGAGTTGGGCGACCTGGTGTTCGCGGGGGGAGAGGTCGGTTCCGTAACTGCGGCGGCCTCGTGGTCCGGGGCGTATCCGGCCGCTGCCGCGCAGGGCCTGTTCGCAGCGGGCGGCGTCGGCGGTGGCGCCGAGGCGGGTGAAGACGTCGAGGGCGTCCCGGAGGTCGCGGACGGCCGCCTCCGGCC
>NZ_JOAI01000171.1 GCF_000717715.1 Streptomyces sp. NRRL B-24484
GCGTCCAGGAGGGGCAGGAGTTGGGTGACGTCGTGGCGGTTGCCGCTGGTCAGCGTGACGGCGAGCGGGGTGCCGTGCCGGTCGACGATCAGGTGGTGCCTGCTGGCCGGCCGGGCACGGTCGACCGGCGAAGGTCCGGTGTGAGCCCCCCTTTGAGGGCTCTGACGTGCGAGCCGTCGATCGCGGCGTCGTCCATCTCCAGCAGCCCTGCCGCCCGGAGTTCGGCGAGCAGGACCTCGTGCAGGCGGGGCCACACGCCG
>NZ_JOAI01000172.1 GCF_000717715.1 Streptomyces sp. NRRL B-24484
CCTCAACACGACCGGCACCTGGTCGCGTCCGACGCCGATGCCGCTGGACGCCTACCGCGCGGGTGACGAGTACGTGATCTGCTTCGACCTGCCGGGCGTGGCCCCGGAGGCGATCGACATCGACGTCGAGCGGAACATGGTGACCGTCAAGGCCGAGCGCCGCCCGCGCCAGGAAGGCGAGGGCGTCAAGTGGGAGCTGTCCGAGCGTCCCCTCGGCGTCTTCTCCCGCCAGGTCATGCTCTCCGACACCCTCGAC
>NZ_JOAI01000173.1 GCF_000717715.1 Streptomyces sp. NRRL B-24484
GTGGCCCCGCCTGCACGAGGTCCTGCTCGCCGAACTCCGGGCGGCAGGGCTGCTGGAGATGGACGACGCCGCGATCGACGGCTCGCACGTCAGGGCCCTCAAAGGGGGGCTCACACCGGACCTTCGCCGGTCGACCGTGCCCGGCCGGGCAGCAAGCACCACCTGATCGTCGACCGGCACGGCACCCCGCTCGCCGTCACGCTGACCAGCGGCAACCGCCACGACGTCACCCAACTCCTGCCCCTCCTGGACGC
>NZ_JOAI01000174.1 GCF_000717715.1 Streptomyces sp. NRRL B-24484
CATCCTGGAATGCGCGAGTGGCGCGTCGAACAAGGACGTTGCGGAGCGGCTGGGGTCCACGCCGCACGCGGTGGGCCGGTGGCGGGCCCGGTTCGTCGAACACCGGATCGCCGGCCTGGGCGACATGCCCAGGCCCGAGGGCCCGAGGACGGTGACCGACGAGCAGGTGGCCGAGTTGGTCGCCAAGACACTGGAGCGCACACCGCAGGACGCCACGCACTGGTCGACCCGGTCGAT
>NZ_JOAI01000175.1 GCF_000717715.1 Streptomyces sp. NRRL B-24484
ATCGACCGGGTCGACCAGTGCGTGGCGTCCTGCGGTGTGCGCTCCAGTGTCTTGGCGACCAACTCGGCCACCTGCTCGTCGGTCACCGTCCTCGGGCCCCCGGGCCTGGGTATGTCGCCCAGGCCGGCGATCCGGTGCTCGACGAACCGGGCCCGCCACCGGCCCACCGCGTGCGGCGTGGACCCCAGCCGCTCCGCAACGTCCTTGTTCGACGCGCCACTCGCGCATTCCAGGATG
>NZ_JOAI01000176.1 GCF_000717715.1 Streptomyces sp. NRRL B-24484
TGTTGACATCCCCGGCCGGTCCGTTCGGATCGGTTGGAGATTCCTTTTGAAATAACACAGCGAGGACGCAGTGCGCGGGACCGCCCTATTCCGGTGGTTTCCGTGCCGCTCAACGCGAGTGTGAACCCGATTACGGGTAATCATTCACGGAGAGTTTGATCCTGGCTCAGGACGAACGCTGGCGGCGTGCTTAACACATGCAAGTCGAACGGTGAAGCCCTTCGGGGTGGAT
>NZ_JOAI01000177.1 GCF_000717715.1 Streptomyces sp. NRRL B-24484
CGAGCAGCTCACGGAAGCCGTTGGCGTTGATGTTCGAGTAGTGGGCGAAGACGTCCGGGCCGCCACCCTCCTGCTCGATGAAGCCGAAGCCCTTTTCCGCGTTGAACCACTTCACAGTGCCATTAGCCATAAAAAAATCTCCTAAACAAGGGCTGTTCGAAGCCCGCACAGCGCGAGCCTCGGGTCGCCGCGGAGCACCCACCCGGAGAGATCCGGGAAACAAAAATGCG
>NZ_JOAI01000178.1 GCF_000717715.1 Streptomyces sp. NRRL B-24484
ACAGGGTCCCCCCTGCAGTACCATCGGCGCTACGAGGCTTAGCTTCCGGGTTCGGAATGTAACCGGGCGTTTCCCTCGCGCTATGACCACCGAAACACTGTGAAACACATCGAACAACCGACACATGGGCCTGTTCGTGGTTTCAGAACCAACACAGTGGACGCGAGCAACTGAGGACAAGCCCTCGGCCTATTAGTACCGGTCAACTCCACCCATTACTG
>NZ_JOAI01000179.1 GCF_000717715.1 Streptomyces sp. NRRL B-24484
GAACTTCTGCGCGGCGGCGCCGTTGCAGTCCCAGATCTGCAGCCGGGTGCCGTTGGCGGAGGCGCCGTTCGGCGCGTCCAGGCACCGGCCGGACTGCGGATTGCGCAGCGAACCGTCCGCCTGCTGCACCCACTTCTGGCCGCCGACCCCGTTGCAGTCCCACAGCTCGACCTGCGTGCCGTTCGCCGTCCCGTTGCCGTTGACGTCCAGGCACCGGCCGA
>NZ_JOAI01000180.1 GCF_000717715.1 Streptomyces sp. NRRL B-24484
CGAGGTCACCAGCGTGCCGAGCCGCATCCGCTCGGTCGCCGCCGCGGCGGCCGTCAGCGTCGGCACCGACCCGAACCACGGCTCGTCCCGGAACGACCGCCAGGACAGGTGGTCGTACGTGTAGGCGGCGTGGAAGCCGAGGTCCTCGGCCCGCCGCCAGATCTTCTGCCCCTCGCTCCACCGGTGGATGGGGAGGATCACGGTACTCAAGCGCATG
>NZ_JOAI01000181.1 GCF_000717715.1 Streptomyces sp. NRRL B-24484
ACTGATCGTTTCAAAATGAGTTCGGCTCAGGGGCTTGGCAGTTGAGGAGTCTGGGCGGCAGAGTGCTGCACGTGTCGGACGATCTTGTGCCTGATGACTTGTGGGAGCGGGTGGCTCCGCTGCTGCCGCCACGCCCGCCGCGACGCCACCGCCACCCCGGACGGCTTCCCGCGGACGACCGTGCTGCGCTTCGCGGCATCGTGTACGTGCT
>NZ_JOAI01000182.1 GCF_000717715.1 Streptomyces sp. NRRL B-24484
CTCGGACAGCTCCCACTTGACGCCCTCGCCTTCCTGGCGCGGGCGGCGTTCGGCCTTGACGGTCACCATGTTCCGCTCGACGTCGATGTCGATCGCCTCCGGGTCGACGCCCGGCAGGTCGAAGCAGATCACGTACTCGTCACCCGCGCGGTAGGCGTCCAGCGGCATCGGCGTCGGACGCGACCAGGTGCCGGTCGTGTTGAGG
>NZ_JOAI01000183.1 GCF_000717715.1 Streptomyces sp. NRRL B-24484
TGTTGTTTTCGGGAGGGAAAATGGCTTCATCGCGATTCGGGTGGGAGTCGGCCGCGGACGGTGCGGCTGAGGGGTCGCGCAAGTCTCCGGCGCTGCGCTTTCTCGCCGGGAAGGTCGGCAAGGCGGGAATCGTCGCTGCCATGTCGGCAGTGGCCATCGGCATCGTGGCGCCGGTTGCCAGCGCCTCCAACGAGGCGAACTGGAC
>NZ_JOAI01000184.1 GCF_000717715.1 Streptomyces sp. NRRL B-24484
GGCGATCGACATCGACGTCGAGCGGAACATGGTGACCGTCAAGGCCGAACGCCGCCCGCGCCAGGAAGGCGAGGGCGTCAAGTGGGAGCTGTCCGAGCGCCCGCTCGGCGTCTTCTCCCGCCAGGTCATGCTCTCCGACACCCTCGACCCCGCCGGGATCACCGCCGACTACGACGCCGGCGTGCTGACCCTGAAGATCCCG
>NZ_JOAI01000185.1 GCF_000717715.1 Streptomyces sp. NRRL B-24484
CCTGATCCTGCTCAACCCGCTGCAGGCCGCCGAGCCCCTCAGCGCCGAGCGGTTCGTGCGCGCGACCGCGGCCTGGATCGAGGGCGCCACCGAGGCCACGGCCCTGTGGGACATCGGCGCCGTCCTGTCCACGGTGGCCGACGCCGCCGGCGACCACCTCATGGACCAGGTCCTGCTCCAGCTGCCACCCGGCTACGACCTG
>NZ_JOAI01000186.1 GCF_000717715.1 Streptomyces sp. NRRL B-24484
CCTGATCCTGCTCAACCCGCTGCAGGCCGCCGAGCCCCTCAGCGCCGAGCGGTTCGTGCGCGCGACCGCGGCCTGGATCGAGGGCGCCACCGAGGCCACCGCGCTGTGGGACATCGGCGCCGTCCTGTCCACGGTGGCCGACGCCGCCGGCGACCACCTCATGGACCAGGTCCTGCTCCAGCTGCCACCCGGCTACGACCTG